>NZ_CP017183.1:2400000-3600000 GCF_001729785.1 Enterobacter hormaechei subsp. xiangfangensis | reverse complement strand
TAACCTTATCTCATCCAAATGACGCGCTTCTCTCAACAGAATTCTGTGAAGATGCCTGCAAAATCCGCTTATAAAACACTCTCTTTGCGGCTTTTACATGCGAATTGCGTGCGAATTGTGCAAACGAAAAAAGCATGTGGAAAATTGTTTGACTTATAAGTCCCAGAAAGTAATATATGCGCCACGCAGCGACGAGAAGCTCTTAACGAGTTGCTCGAAGCACTCGAAAGAGGCGTTGTGTGGTGAGGTGGCCGAGAGGCTGAAGGCGCTCCCCTGCTAAGGGAGTATGCGGTCAAAAGCTGCATCCGGGGTTCGAATCCCCGCCTCACCGCCATTTTGCATCCGTAGCTCAGCTGGATAGAGTACTCGGCTACGAACCGAGCGGTCGGAGGTTCGAATCCTCCCGGATGCACCATCTATTACTTCATATTGCTTTCGAAGTGATATGAATATCGAGCAGTACAGTAGTAAATCCCGATGCATCCGTAGCTCAGCTGGATAGAGTACTCGGCTACGAACCGAGCGGTCGGAGGTTCGAATCCTCCCGGATGCACCATTTTTTACTTCATATTGCTTTTGAAGTGATATGAGTATCGAGAAGTACAGCAGTAAATCCCGATGCATCCGTAGCTCAGCTGGATAGAGTACTCGGCTACGAACCGAGCGGTCGGAGGTTCGAATCCTCCCGGATGCACCATATTTTACTTTGTGTTGCTTTTGAAGCGATACCGAGTATCAGCAGTAACAGTAGTAAATCCCGATGCATCCGTAGCTCAGCTGGATAGAGTACTCGGCTACGAACCGAGCGGTCGGAGGTTCGAATCCTCCCGGATGCACCATATTCTCCTGGATAACAGCGATGCTGTTGTTTTAAGGTCTGCGAGTTAATCGCAAGCACCAGGGAGGATAACGTTGCTTTAGCAACGGCCCGCAGGGCGAGGCGTAAGCCGAGTAATCCTCCCGGATGCACCATCTTCTCCCCCCTTTGTTTATTCCTTCGACGTTCCGTCAGCAATCACGCTCTCTGTCAGCGACAAAAATCCCCTTTTACGATAAAGTAATGCTTTGTTAATCGTTTAGCGAGAGCACGATGTACGCACAGTATGACGGTTTGATCTTCGACATGGACGGCACCCTCCTGGATACCGAACCCACGCATCGTCAGGCCTGGACCGAAGTCCTGGGCCGTTACGGTATGCGTTTCGATTTACAGGCGATGATTGCCCTCAACGGATCGCCCACCTGGCGTATCGCACAGGCCGTGATTGAGCTGAATCAGGCCGATCTCGACCCTCACCAGCTCGCGCGTGAAAAAACCGACGCGGTAAAAGCCATGCTGTTAGACACCGTGCAGCCTTTACCACTCATTGACGTCGTCAAGGAGTGGCACGGCCGTCGTCCTATGTCTGTCGGTACGGGCAGCGAGAGCGCGATTGCTGAAGCGCTACTCAATCACCTTGGCCTGCGCCACTATTTTTCTGCCGTCGTTGCCGCCGATCATGTTAAACATCATAAACCCGCACCGGATACCTTCCTGCTCTGTGCAGAATTAATGGGTGTTCCACCTGCAAAATGCGTGGTGTTTGAAGATGCTGATTTTGGTATTCAGGCCGCGCGTGATGCCGGAATGGCGGCGGTGGACGTTCGCTTACTGTGAGTGACGCGCTGTCACTCGCTTCATTATTCGCCAGCAGTTTTTTAAGCTCCACCCTCTTACCGGAGAATTCGGAAGTGGTGCTGGTGGCGATGCTGTTGTCCGGCGTAAGTCAGCCCTGGTTGCTGGTCTTAATAGCAACAATGGGTAATAGCCTTGGAGGGCTGACTAACGTTATTCTTGGACGTTTCTTTCCGCTACGCGAAAAATCTCGCTGGCAGGAAAAGGCAGTGGGCTGGCTAAAACGCTATGGCGCTGCCACGCTGTTATTAAGCTGGATGCCTGTAATAGGCGATTTACTGTGTCTGCTGGCGGGATGGATGCGCATCTCCTGGGGACCGGTGCTCTTTTTTTTGTGCCTTGGCAAGGCGTTACGCTATGTTTTACTGGCATGGGTAACACTACAGGGTATGACGTGGTGGCACTAATTGGTGGAATGAATTCGCGACCTTCAATCGTCAACCATTACAATTATGCTGAGTGACAATTTTTTGACAGGCGGGAGGTCAAATTGATCCCGGACGTATCACAGGCGCTGGCCTGGCTGGAAAATCACCCTCAGGCACTGAAGGGGATTCAGCGTGGGCTTGAGCGCGAAACGCTGCGCGTAAATGCGGATGGTAGCTTAGCGACTACGGGACACCCGAAGGCGTTAGGCTCGGCGCTGACACATAAATGGATCACAACCGATTTCGCCGAAGCGCTGCTGGAGTTCATCACGCCAGTAGACGGTGATATTGATCATATGCTGACGATCATGCGCGACGTGCATCGCTTCACCGCCCGCAACCTCGGCGACGAGCGTATGTGGCCGCTCAGCATGCCGTGCTATATCGAGCAGGGGCAGGATATCGAGCTGGCGCAGTACGGCACCTCGAATATTGGTCGGCTGAAAACGCTGTATCGCGAAGGACTGAAAAACCGCTACGGCGCATTGATGCAGACGATCTCTGGCGTGCACTACAACTTTTCTCTGCCGATGGCGTTCTGGCAGGCGAAGTGCGGTGAAACGGATAAAGAAGCGATCTCCGCGGGCTACTTCCGCCTGATCCGCAACTACTACCGTTTTGGCTGGGTTATTCCGTATCTGTTCGGCGCGTCCCCGGCTATCTGTTCATCGTTCCTGCAAGGGAAACCGACCACGCTACCGTTCGAGAAGACCGAATGTGGCATGTATTACCTGCCATACGCGACCTCCCTGCGCCTGAGCGACCTTGGCTATACCAATAAATCGCAAAGCAATCTCGGAATTACGTTTAACGATCTGCACGAATATGTGGCAGGCTTGAAGCGGGCGATAAAAACCCCGTCGGAAGAGTACGAAAAAATCGGCCTCGAAAAAGACGGCAAACGCCTGCAAATTAACACCAACGTGTTGCAGATTGAAAATGAACTGTATGCGCCGATTCGTCCGAAGCGCGTGACGCGCAGCGGTGAAACGCCGTCGGATGCGCTACAGCGCGGCGGGATCGAATACATTGAAGTGCGCTCGCTGGATATCAACCCGTTCTCACCGATTGGCGTTGACGAGCAGCAGGTTCGTTTCCTTGACCTGTTTATGGTCTGGTGCGTACTGGCGGATGCGCCGGAAATGAGTTCCGACGAACTGCTGTGTACCCGTGCCAACTGGAATCGCGTGATTCTGGAAGGGCGCAAGCCGGGCCTGACGTTAGGTATTGGCTGTGAAACGGCTCAGTTCCCACTGTCTAAGGTAGGGAAGGATCTGTTCCATGACCTGAAGCGCGTAGCCCAGACGCTGGATAGCGTGTACGGCGGCGAAGCTTACCAGAAGGTCTGCGACGAACTGGTTGAAAGCTTTGATAACCCGGAACTGACATTCTCAGCACGTATTCTGCGTTCTATGATTGAGCAGGGAATTGGTGGCACAGGGCGTTCACTCTCAGCGGAGTACCGTGAGATGCTGATGCAGGAGCCGTTAGAGATCCTGAGCGAAGCGGATTTTGTGGCAGAGCGCGATGCGTCCGTTGTGCGTCAGAAAGAGGTCGAAGCGGCGGATACGGAGTCGTTTGAGGCGTTTCTGGCGAAGCAGGCCTGAACCAAAAGAAAAAGGCCACATCGCTGTGGCCAAAATATACATCTCTGAATTCAGGGATGATGATAACAAATGCGCGTCTTTCATATACTCAGACGCGCATTCTGTAGAAGAGTTCAGTTTATTTTAAAAAAAATCACTATCGGAGGTGACGTATGCCGTTATTAGATAGCTTTACTGTCGACCATACCCGTATGGAAGCACCAGCAGTCCGCGTGGCGAAGACCATGAACACGCCGCACGGCGACACGATCACCGTTTTCGACCTGCGCTTCTGCGTGCCGAATAAAGAAGTGATGCCAGAGAAAGGCATTCACACGCTGGAACACCTGTTCGCCGGATTCATGCGCGACCACCTGAACGGCAACGGCGTGGAGATCATCGATATCTCTCCGATGGGCTGCCGAACCGGTTTCTACATGAGCCTGATTGGTCAGCCTGAAGAGAAACGCGTCGCGGATGCGTGGAAAGCGGCGATGGAAGACGTGCTGAAGGTGAAAGAGCAGAACCAGATCCCTGAGCTGAACGTTTACCAGTGCGGCACTTACCAGATGCACTCTCTGGAAGAAGCTCAGGAGATTGCCCGTCATATCATCGAACGTGATGTTCGTGTAAACAGCAACGACGAGCTGGCCCTGCCAAAAGAAAAACTTCAGGAACTGCACATTTAGTATCGTACCTGTGGATGCCCGGTGGCGCTTCGCTGACCGGGCCTACAATCCTGATGACGACAACCACCACCTTCTCCTTTACCCATCGCCCGCTTGTGCCGTTTTCGCATGATTATGCTCATGGCGACAGCGAGCCGTGGCATCAGCACGACTGCGCGCAGCTCCTGCACAGCCTCACCGGCGTCGTGCGGGTGGATACCGCATCCGGCTGCTGGGTGGTGCCGCCCGGTCGCGGCGTCTGGCTACCTGCGGGTACGCAGCACGCCCTGCGCATCACCGGCAACGTTGCCGCCCGCACGCTGTTTATCGACCCGCTGGCGCGCGCCGATCTCCCGGCGACCTGCCAGATCGTGCAGATCTCGCCCCTGCTGCGCGAGCTGATCCTGACCTCCCTCACGCTTCCTGAATCTTACGCACCCGGAAGCCGCGATGAACGTGTTTATGAGCTGATCCTCGATGAAATTCGTCTCATGCCGGTGCTGCCGTTTCACCTGCCCGAGCCGGAAAGCGAAGCGCTGCGCCATCTCTGCCAGCAGATTCGAATGGCCCCGGGAGAAAGCTGGAGCAGCGCCCAGGCCGCAGGTATTGTGGGGATGAGCGAACGCACGCTGAACCGTCATTTTCAGCAGCAGACAGGCCTGAGCTACGGCGAATGGGTGAGAAGGGCGCGACTGCTGGAAGCCTTAGTGCGGCTGGCGCAGGGCCAGCCGGTATTACGCGTGGCGCTGGATCTGGGGTATGGCAGCCACAGCGCCTTTACGGCAATGTTTCGCCGGGTAATGGGTCTCTCACCCAGCGATTACTTCAGGAACGACTGACCGCGTTAAAAAGCGCCTGAATCGACGCGCGTGCCACGTCGCTGTCGATGCCCACGCCCCAGCGGCTGGTCCCATCCTGGAACAGGCAGCGGATATAGGCCACCGAGCGGCTGTCGCTGCGTTCGCCTAACGTATGTTCGTGATAATCCTTGATCACAAACGACGCGTTGATCCAGCGGCTTAAGCCGTGAGCGGCGGCGGAGAGCAAACCGTTTCCCTGGCCTTCCAGCTGGCGGGTGCCCCCATGCGTGGCGACGCTTGCCGTCAGCCGCAGCTGGCCGTCCTGCTGGCTGTCGCTGCGGTACGATTGCAGCGCTAATGGCGGGCTCGCCACCAGGCCGTAACGGGCGCGGAACAGCTGCCAGAGCGCATTCTGCGTCATCTCTTTTCCATGGTTATCCGTTTCCTGCTGCACGTGCTGGCTAAAATCCTGTTGCAGGGCGCGAGGCAATTTCAGGCCGTGGTTTTGCTCAATAAGCCAGGCGCTTCCGCTTTTTCCTGACTGGCTGTTCACGCGGATCACCGCTTCATAGGTACAGCCAATATCCTGCGGGTCGACGGGCAGATAGGGCATCTCCCAACGTTCGCCAGGCTTACGGGCATCGAAACCTTTCTTGATGGCATCCTGGTGCGAGCCGGAGAAGGCGGTGTAAGCCAGACGACCCGCCCACGGATGGCGCGGATGGACGGGCAGCTGGTTGCAGGTTTCTACCGTTTCAACCACCCGATTCATATCGCTGAAATCCAGATTCGGGCTAATGCCCTGGCTGTAGAGGTTCATCGCCAGCGTCACCAGGCAGACGTTGCCCGTGCGCTCACCGTTGCCAAACAGGCAGCCCTCCACGCGGTCAGCCCCGGCCATGACGGCCAGCTCCGCGCTGGCGACGCCCGTTCCGCGATCGTTATGCGGATGTACGCTGATACAGACGTCACTGCGGCGGCTGAAGTGGCGGCAGAAATACTCGATCTGGTCAGCATAGACGTTCGGCGTGCTCACTTCGACGGTAGCGGGCAGGTTGACGATCATCGGACGCGCCGCGCACGGCTGCCAGATCTCCGCCACGGCTTCACAAATCTCCAGCGCAAACTCCGGTTCGGTAAAGCAGAAGGTTTCCGGGGAGTATTCGTACTGCCAGCGGGTGTCAGGGTTCTCTTCACACAGCTGACGAATCAGGCGCGTCGCGCGCGTCGCCAGCTCGACGATTTGCGCTTTCTCCATGCCGAATACCAGACGGCGGAACAGCGGGGCGGTAGCGTTATACAGGTGAACGGTGGCCTGCTTCGCGCCGCGCAGGGAGTCGAAAGTGCGATGGATAAGATCGTCCCGCGCCTGCGTTAACACCTGAATGGTGACGTCATCCGGGATGCGGTTCTCCTCAATCAGCTGACGTACAAAATTAAAGTCCGTCTGCGAGGCGGACGGGAAGGCGACTTCTATTTCTTTAAACCCGCAGGTCAGCAGCAGATCCCAGAATTGCAGCTTGCGCGCGCTGTCCATCGGCTCGGCCAGCGCCTGGTTACCGTCGCGTAAGTCGGTCGAGAGCCAACGCGGGGCGCAGGTGATAATCTGCTCCGGCCAGCGGCGGTCGGGCAACGAAAGGGTGGGGTAAGGCTGGTATTTGTCGGCGGGTGTGTTCAGCATGGTGCGCTCCTGTTGTCTTTTCACTATCGTGAATCGATTTCAGGCGCGCTGCTTTATCGGAACTGACAATCGCTGTCGCGTTTTGGACAACCGTAGAAGTTGCCCGGTGGCGCTGCGCTTACCGGGCCTACGATCGTAGGCCGGGTAAGGCGTCCTGTAATGAGGGCTAATGCGCCCCACCGCCCCCGCTACCGGCCCCAAACGGTGGTTTGGCAAACCACACCAGCCCCAGCAGGACGATAAAGATCCCCGCCGATATCCAGAAAATCTCGTTTGCCGAGATAATCAGCCCCTGGTTGGTGATCTGCTGGGCAAGCCAGCCGGACGCCTGCTGCTCCGTCATCCCCATCCCCTCAAGCTGGCTATACATCTGCTGAGCGTTAGGGTTGAACGGGTTCACCGCTTCGGTGAGTTGAGCATGGTGCATCGATTCCCGGTTGGTCCACAGCGTGGTGGTGATCGATGTCCCGATGGAGCCCGCCAGCGTACGGGTGAAGTTCGACAGGCTCGATGCCGCCGCCATCCGCTCAGGCGGCAAGCCGGAAAGCGTAATGGTGGTCAGCGGCATGAAGAAGCACGCTACGGCGAAGCCCTGAATAAACTGTGGCCACGCGGAGGCGCCAAAGTCCATTCCCGGTTCAAACGTATACGCGCGCCAGTAGAAGCACACGGCGTACATGATGAAGCTGAACGTCACCAGCCTGCGCATGTCGAGCTTATGGGCGAAACGGCCAATAATCGGCGACAGCAGAACCGGAATTAACCCCACCGGCGCGGAGGCCAGCCCCGCCCAGGTTGCGGTATAGCCGTACACCTCCTGCAACAGCTGCGGCAGCAGAACAATCGCGCCGAAGTAGAGCATATAGGCGAGGCTGATACACAGGCAGCCGATGGTGAAGTTTCGCGATTTAAACAACGAGAGGTCGACTATCGGGTTATCGTCCGTCAGCTCCCAGACAATCAGGAAGCTGATGGCCACCACAGCGACCACCGTCAGCACGATGATTTCCGTAGAGGCGAACCAGTCCAGCTCTTTGCCGCGGTCGAGCATGATTTGCAGGCTGCCGATGCCGACAACCAGCAGTGCCAGCCCGATGCCGTCGATCCGCCGCTGTTCAGTCCGCGTTTCGCGACCACGCAAAGACTGTAGCGTCATCAGTACCACCAGCGCACCGATGGGTACGTTGATGAAGAAGATCCAGCCCCAGTGATAGTTATCGCTGATATAGCCGCCGAGGATTGGCCCGCAAATTGGGGCGACAATCACCGTCATCGACCACAGCGCGAGCGCGATGGAGCGTTTGGCGGGCGGATAGTTGTTCAGCAGCAAACTCTGCGACAGCGGAATCAACGGCCCGGCGACAATCCCCTGGATGACGCGGAAGAAAATCAGCATCGTCAGGCTACTGGACATGCCGCAGGCCCAGGAGGCCAGCACGAACAGGATCGTCGACCAAAGGAACAGCTTCACTTCACCGACGCGCTTCGCCAGCCAGCCGGTGATGGGAATGGAAATGGCGTTCGCCACCCCGAACGAGGTAATGACCCAGGTCCCCTGGCTCAGCGATGAGCCAAGGTTCCCGGCGATCGTAGGGATCGCCACGTTTGCGATGGTGGAGTCCAGCACCTGCATGAATGTCGCCAGCGACAGCGCAATGGTCATAATGACCAGTTGCGCCCCCTCCAGCGGTTTTTGCGGCTTTTGCTGTTGCATAACGCTCACCTTCGGCTTAACCGGCGTTTGCCTTCACGATGTCATCGATCAGCTTATTGACCGGATCGAGGCTAATTTCACGGGCGTTACTTTCATAAGCTGGCGTACTGCGCACCTGGCTTGCGAGGATCTGACCGTCGCGGTTGGCGGTATCGACCGTCACCAGCGTGGAAAGGCCAATTCGCAGCGGATGGTCTGCCAGCTGCTTAGGATCCAGTTCGATACGCACAGGCAAGCGCTGTACCACTTTGATCCAGTTGCCGGTGGCGTTCTGTGCAGGCAGCAGGCTAAACGCGCTGCCGGTCCCCATGTCCAGACCGACCACTTTCCCGGTGTACTTGATGTCATCGCCGTAAATATCGCTGACCACAGTTGCGGTTTGGCCGATACGCATATGCGCCAGCTGGGTCTCTTTGAAGTTCGCATCGACCCACAGATTGTTCGCCGGAACGACCGCCATCAGCGGCGTGGTGGTGCTAATCTGCGCCCCTGGCTGTACGGAACGACGGGAAACGTAGCCGGTCATCGGGCTGACGATTTTGGTACGTTGCAGGGCAAGCCACGCGTTACGCACTTCGGTCGCCGCCTGTTTCACCGCCGGCTGGTTTTCCAGAGAAGTACCCAGCACCATCGCCTGATTAGCGTTGTACTGTTGGATCGCCACGTCCAGCTGCGCCTGTGCGCTGGCCACCGCATCGCGGGCGTGCTGCAACTCTTCACGGCCAATCAGGTTGGCGGTGCCGAGAGGAACACGACGATTGAGGTCGCTCTGCGCCTGAGCCAGCGCCGTTTTCTGCACGTCGATATTGGCCTGAAGCTGCTTGCTGTTGATCATCAGCTGGCGGGTCTGGCGAACGCTGGAGGCCAGCGCCGTCTGTGCTTTTTCAAAAGCCTGTTGGGCGTCGGTAGGATCGAGCGTGACCAGCACATCGCCTTTTTTCACAAAGTCGGTGTTATCAGCCCAGACTTTCGTCACGCTGCCTGACACCTGGGCCATGATTTGAACCTGATTCCCTGCCACGTATGCATCGTCTGTCTCTTCAACATGACGCAAGACTAAAAACCAATAGATCCCATATGCCACGGCAATAATAATAAAGAGCAAGGTCAGCAGAATAAGGGCGCTCTTACGTTTGCCCTTTTTGTTGACCGGTTGCTGCGGGGGGGTGTTCTCCGCATTTGCGCTCATTGTTGTTCTCCACGATCTTTTTATTTTCACATCGGCTGAGCCGACCTGTTGTCAGAAAGGCCAGCAGTTTCACGTGCTGGCCTGTCAGTTTTTCTTTTTAGCAATCTGGAATGTTGAGCGGATCGTCGCGTTAGCGCAGCGCCTCAAGGATGACGCCATCTTCATCCATCTGGTCCAGACGGGTGAGCAGCTTGCGAGTAATATGCTCAAGCTGGTCGCGCTCGGCGGTGCTGAGGGCAGACCAGAGCTGGTGCAGGCAGTTGTGCTGCGGTGGCAGCACTTCGCGCAAGAATTCGTGACCTTTCTCGGTCAGTTGCAGATGCAGGCAGCGGCGATCGTTATCGCTTTCACGGCGTTCAATCCAGCCGCGCTTTTCCAGTTCATCCGCGATACGGGTTGCATTGGTACGGGATGACCCCAGCGCACAGCTCAGTTCCGATGGCTGAATGCTGTGATTTTCCTGAGACTCCAGCGTAATCAACGCCATAAACAACGTCTCGTTAATCCCTTGCGCTTTCAGCATCTTGTTACGATTTTCCAGCAGCTTACCCTGCATGTGCATGCACAGGCGGGTCAGCAGAATTTCCTGATACGGGAAGTCCTCATGACGACTGGCGCGGAACTTAAGCATTTGTTCAATGGGCGTAAACGAACTATCCATTTTGGGCATAACCTCATTAATTACAGCCGATATAGTAACGACAGTGACAAATAATGTAAATGAATTATTTGTGCGGTTATATCCGCCAAACGTATGTCACCATCAGAAAGCGCCGGGTAAATCCGTGACCCGGTGAGCACAGAGAGTGTGGGGTGTGTACCCGCGAAAGAGGGGATGTGAGGACAGGGGTCTGAACTATTCATGCCGGTAGTAAATATGTCACCCACAGTAAAATTTCTGGGATAAATGATTGCTGTTACCTTAACAGATGCAGGCCCCCTTTACACCCCAGGGGACCCAAAGCAATGTAAAACTTAGTGAATTGCTTCCTGACGGTGATAGCCGCGCCACCATACCAGCAAATTTATCGCCGCGACGATGGCGCCGATGGCGCACACTCCCGTCCAGCCCGCATGCTGCCAGGCGGAGGCTGAGATGAGCGAGCCCGCCGCGCCGCCGATAAAGTAGCTGGTCATGTACCCGGCCGTCAGACGGTTACGGGCGTCCGGCTTCACGCGGTAAATCACGGTCTGGTTGGTGATGTGTACGCCCTGCACGGTGAGGTCTAGCACCAGAATACCGACAATCAGCGCCAGCACGGAGACGTGTCCGTACCAGATGGCCGCCCAGGAGAGCAGGAGTAAAACCAGCCCTGCGGAGGTGGTCATATGAGATTTACCTTTATCGGCCAGCCCACCCGCCGGGCGCGCGCCCAGTGCGCCAGCCGCGCCTGCCAGCCCGAACAGGCCAATCACGCCTTCTGAGTAGTTAAACGGTGGCGCGGCGAGCAGAAACGCCATCGACGTCCATAAGATGCTGAAGTTGGCGAAGGTGAGACACCCCAGAATGGCGCGCGTGCGCAGGAGTTTATCCCGGGTGAAAAGGCTGAAAACGGAGGCGAGGAGCTGCGGATAGTTCAGGTGATTTTCCTGCTTCACCTTTGGCAGGCCGCGCCACAGGGCCAGCGCCATGATAAGCATCAGCACGCTCGCCACCCAGTAAACGGTGCGCCAGCCGCCGAGGCTCGCCAGCAGCCCGGCAACGGTTCGCGCCAGCAGGATGCCCAGCAGCAGGCCGCTCATGATAGTACCGACCACTTTGCCGCGTTTTTCCGGGGAAGCCAGCGTCGCGGCGAGGGGAACCAGAATTTGCGCCACCACCGAGAACAGCCCCGTCAGCGCGGTGCCGATAATCATCATCGTTAACGACTGGCTGCTGGCGGTGATCAACATTCCGCCCGCCGCCAGCAGCGTCATGGAGACGATAAGCATCCGGCGCTCAAACATATCGCCTAATGGCACCAGGAACAGCAGCCCGGCCGCATAGCCGAGCTGTGCTGCGGTGACAATAAAGCCGGCGGAGCTGGCTGAAAGATCGAAGGCGCGTGCGATGGTGTCGAGCAGTGGTTGTGCGTAATAGTTGCTGGCGACGGCCAGACCCGTTGCCACGGACATTAAAAGGATGAGTGCGGGGCTAAGCCCTTGAGTTGTTTTTGTCATTAGTTTCAGGAATCGTGAGTTAAGTGATTATTTTTCCGGAAACATAATAACCAATGATGGTGAATGTTGGGGAATTGTTATGTGTGTGTTTGTGCGGTTAAGCCCCTCACCCTAACCCTCTCCCCAGAAGGGAGAGGGAACGCTAACACCCTCTCCCTTCGGGAGAGGGCTGGGGTGAGGGGAAAGTACTTTACTTCTGCGCCTCAAGCGCCTCTTTCACCCAGCCATCGAACTGCTGCTGGTGGGCTTTGATCCAGCCATCCACGTGGCCTTTGATATCTGCTTCGGATGATTTACCCGCGTGCATCATCGCGTTCTGGGCGTTAATGTCAGCCAGCGGCAGTTTCATCACCGAGAACAGCTTCGCCGCCGCAGGGTTTTTCTCGGCCCAGGCTTTGTTCGCCACGATATGCATGGTATTCACCGGGAAGCCATAGTTCATGCCATTTGGCAGTTTGGTGTCGATATCTTTCTGCTCGCCCGGCAGGGAAGAGAAGGGCACCTGCAACCACACCACGTCTTTGCCCGGCTTCAGCACGTCGCTCACCCAGTACGGCGTCCAGGTGTAGTAGATCACTGGCTTGCCTTCTTTAAAGCGGGCGATGGTGTCGGCCATCATCGCAGAGTAATTGCCGTGGCTCACGTCGACGGTCTTCGCCAAATCGAAGGCTTTGTTCTGGTGGTTAATCACCGCTTCACAGCCCCAGCCCGGCGAGCAGCCCATCATGTCGGCTTTACCGTCACCGTTGGTATCAAAGAGTTTGGCGATCTTCGGATCTTTCAGCTGTTCAATATTGGTGATGTGATACTTATCGGCGGTTTTCTTGTCGATCAAATATCCCTGCGCAGCGCCGGTCACAAAGGTGCCTTCACGGTAGAATTTCTTGTCACCGCCTGCGGCGGCATACATATCGTCGTGCAGCGGCTGCCAGTTCACGGCGGTAAAGGTGGCATCGCCGGAGGCAATGGAGGTATAGCCCACGTTGTAATCCACTTCGCTGGCGGTATTCACCGTATAGCCCAGTTTCTCCAGCGCACGGCTGACAATCTGGGTCTGGAAGGACTCTTCCGAAATGGTGCTCTGCACCGGCTGCACGGTAATGCCTTTGCCCGGCAGGTCAGCGGCAACTGCGCTGGTGGAGACAAGGGTCGCAAACGCTGTGGCAAAAAGTACGTTATGTCGCATCGTTGTTCCTTATTTTGTGAATGGGCGGGTGAGTAACCCGACAGGGCCGGTGGTGTACCAGCGACGGTTGCCGCGACTGCGTGAATCACGACCGACAGCCTGGGTCAGGCGGTCAAGAATGATGGCGAGGATCACAATCCCGACGCCGCCGACGGTCGCCAGCCCCATATCGAGACGGCCAATGCCGCGCAGTACCATCTGACCTAACCCGCCAACGGCAATCATTGAGGCGATCACCACCATCGACAGCGCCAGCATCAGCGTCTGGTTAACACCTGCCATAATGGTCGGCATCGCCAGCGGAAGCTGAACCTTAAACAGCATCTGACGCGGGCTGGCGCCGAACGAGCGCGATGCCTCTATCAGATCCGCAGGCACCTGGTTAATGCCCAGAATGGTCAGACGAATAATTGGCGGAAGGGCGAAGATAATGGTCACGACCACCCCCGGTACGTTACCGATGCCGAACAGCATCACGATAGGCACCAGGTAAACGAACGCTGGCGTGGTCTGCATCGCATCCAGCAGCGGGCGGATAATTTTCGCGGCCCGGGGGCTGCGCGCCAGCCAGATCCCCATCGGCAGGCCGATCACCACGCAGAACAGCAGGGCGGTCAGCACCAGCGCCAGGGTGATCATCGCCTGAGACCACGCGCCAATCGCGCCGATGGCAATCAGGGAGATCAGCGTGGCGATCCCCATACCCGCGCTGCCGAACTGCCATGCGATCAGCGAGAACAGGATAATCGCCACCGGCGCGGGCATGCCCAGCATCAGCTGCTGGAAGCCGTTCAGGATGTAATCCACCGGGATGCGGATCCCCTGGAACACCGGACGGAAGTGGGTAACGACCCAGTCGATCCCCTCCGTTACCCAGCTATCCAGCGGGATCAGCGTCTTGTGGAACGGATCCATAATATTGAAATGCTCTGGGGCAGGCGCCGGTGCGCTGTTGAGCCAGTCTGCCGCGCCGCCGCCATCGGCAGGCGCAGGCGTCGAACCCCACGCATCGGCAGATTGCGCCGCGCTGTCCGCTGCTTCAGTGGTGCCCCATGGGTTTGATTGATCAGCCATTGTTTGTCCCCTCGCGATCTAAAGCCTGTAGCAGCATCCGTTTTGAGATGATGCCAACGTACTGTTGTTCTTCACCGACGACCGGCACGGCGCACGGCGCCTGACCCACGTGAGAGAGCAACTCGCTGAGCGGCGTTTCGGCGTCCACGGCAAGCGGAGCGTCAATCAACGCTGCATCGATTCCCTGGTTTTCGCTCAGGGCGGTTTTCAGGGAGTCGATGGAGACCACGCCGACAAATTTATTGCCGCGTTCAACCAGATAACCGTATTCACGGTCTTCGTCCTGCAACAGCTTCAGCGCGGAGCGCGGACCAAAACCTGGCGTTTTTCGAATAATGCCGTTTGGTGTTCGACGGGCAATATCTTTCGCACTGAATACGTGGCTAATATCCACGCCGCGGAAGAAGGTGCGCACATAATCATTCGCCGGATTATTGAGAATTTCATCCGGTGTGCCGACCTGCACCACTTCACCATTTTGCATAATGGCGATACGGTCACCAATACGCATGGCTTCATCCAAATCGTGAGAAATAAAAACAATGGTGCGCTGATGTTTGGCCTGTAATTTTACCAGCTCATCCTGCATCTCGGTGCGAATTAAGGGATCGAGCGCCGAGAAGGCTTCGTCCATTAATAAAATATCCGGATTAATCGCTAATGCGCGCGCTAATCCCACACGCTGACGCATACCGCCGGAGAGTTCATCCGGATACGCATGAGCATAATTTTCCAGCCCGACCTGACGCAGTGCATCAAGGGCTTTTTCCTGACGTTCCTGAGCGGGGATACCGGCTAACTCCATGCCAAAGGCGGTATTATCGAGTACCGTCATGTGCGGCATCAGTGCAAATGACTGAAACACCATCGCAATTTTCTTTCTGCGCACCTCGCGGAGTTCCGCGTCTGATATTCTGGCGATATCAACGCCGTCAATCAGCACCTGTCCGCGGGTGGGTTCAATCAGGCGATTGAGAAGGCGAACCATAGTGGATTTACCCGAACCGGATAATCCCATGATGACAAAAATCTCGCCTTCTTCAATGGCCAGACTGGCGTCTTTAACGCCAAGCGATAGCCCGGTTTTTTCCAGAATTTGCTCTTTCGAAAGGCCTTTCTCAATATATTTGAAAGCACGCTGCGGGTGCTCGCCAAATACTTTATAAAGATTTTTCACTTCTAATTTAATTGCCATGCAATAGAGAGTGTCCTGTTATTTGTTTATGTCGATATGATTACCATGGTAAATAGTTAACTGGCATTACCCTAACATACTCAGAATCTGAGACAACCCTGGGCCAGCCGAAGGCCAGAATTTTGCCGCAAGCGAAACGGCTGAATTTCCCATGAATAAAGGGCTGAGGGCGGTTTGAATTTTTCTCAATTTTTTGCTGCTGCATGGGGAAATTTCGCCTGAATCGGTGTGTTTCAGGCGAATATGACGGGGAAATTACAGTGTAGTACCTGGTGGAATATTTGGCTGGAAATAATGAAATGCAGAGTTAATTAATGAACGTTAATTCATTCATTAAAAATCCCAGTCCTCGTCTTGCGTCTCCACCGCTTTACCCATCACGTACGACGAGCCGGACCCGGAAAAGAAGTCGTGGTTTTCATCGGCGTTGGGCGACAGCGCCGCGAGGATCGCCGGGTTCACTTCCGCCATTTCCGGTGGGAATAACGCTTCGTAGCCCAGGTTCATCAGCGCCTTGTTGGCGTTGTAGCAGAGGAAGGCTTTTACGTCCTCTTCCCAGCCCGTTCCGGCGTACAGCTCCTCGGTATAACTCAGCTCGTTGTCATACAGATCCATCAGTAAATCGAGGGCAAAACCTTTGAGTTCCTCGCGTTTTTCCGGGATGACTTTCTCCAGTCCTTTCTGGTACTTATAGCCGATGTAATACCCGTGTACCGCTTCATCGCGGATGATGAGGCGAATCAAATCGGCGGTGTTGGTGAGCTTGCCCCGGCTCGACCAGTACATAGGCAGCCAGAAGCCGGAATAGAAGAGGAAAGATTCCAGGAATACGCTGGCGATCTTCTTCTTCAGCGGCTCGTCGGCCCGGTAATATTCCAGCACCAGATCTGCCTTGCGCTGCAATGACGCGCTCTCTTCACTCCAGGCGTAGGCGGCGTCCACGTCCCTGGTCTGGCACAGAGTGGAGAAAATCGAGCTGTAAGAGCGGGCATGCACCGCCTCCATAAAGCTGATATTCGACATTACCGCCTCCTCGTGCGGGGTCAGCGCATCACTCATCAGCGCGGGCGCACCCACGGTATTCTGAATGGTGTCCAGCAGCGTCAGGCCGGTGAAGACGCGGATTGTCAGCTGCTGCTCGGCATGGCTCAGAGTTTGCCAGGCCGGAATATCGTTGGAGAGCGGCACCTTTTCCGGCAGCCAGAAGTTGCTGGTCAGGCGGTTCCATACCTCCAGGTCTTTATCATCCTGAATTTTGTTCCAGTTAACGGCGCTTACGCGTGACAGTTTCATCCTTTCTCCTTACAGCGCGCAGGATACGCAGCCTTCAATTTCGGTGCCTTCCAGCGCGAGCTGGCGCAGGCGAATGTAGTACAGCGTTTTGATGCCTTTCTTCCAGGCGTAGATCTGCGCTTTGTTGATATCCCGCGTGGTGGCGGTGTCCGGGAAGAAGAGCGTCAGCGACAGCCCCTGATCCACATGTTTAGTCGCCTCGGCGTAGGTATCAATGATCTTTTCCGGGCCAATTTCATAGGCGTCCTGGTACAGAGCCAGATTCTCATTGGTCATAAACGGGGCAGGGTAGTAGACGCGCCCGGTTTTGCCTTCCTTACGGATTTCAATCTTCGACACGATGGGGTGGATGCTCGACGTGGCGTGATTGATATAGGAAATGGAGCCGGTTGGCGGCACCGCCTGAAGGTTCTGGTTATAAATGCCGTAGCGCATCACCTCTTCACGCAGCTGTTGCCACATCTCACGCGTCGGCAGGGTGATGCCAGCGCGGGCAAACAGCGCGCGTACTTTTTCGGTTTTCGGCTGCCAGTCGCCTTCCAGATACTGGCTGAAATACTCTCCGCTGGCGTAGCGGGACTGCTCAAAGCCTGCGAACCGCTGGTGGCGTTCGCGCGCCAGCATCATCGAGGTATGCACCGCATGCCAGGTGACGGTGTAGAAATAAAGGTTGGTGAAATCCAGCCCTTCGGGGCTGCCGTAGGCGATGCCCTCCCGCGCCAGATAGCCGTGCAGGTTCATCTGCCCAAGGCCGATGGCATGCGACGCGGCGTTGCCCGCTTCAATAGACGGTACGCTGCGGATGTGGCTCATGTCTGATACCGCCGTCAGTCCGCGAATGGCGGTCTCTACCGTGCGGCCAAAATCGGGAGAGTCCATGGTGTGGGCAATATTCAGCGACCCGAGGTTACAGGAGATATCCTTGCCCACGTCCGCGTAGTCGAGGTTCTCGTCGTAGCTGGACGCGCTGTTGACCTGCAAAATCTCCGAGCACAGATTGCTCATGTTGATGCGCCCGCCAATCGGGTTGGCGCGGTTCACCGTATCCTCGTACATGATGTACGGATAACCGGATTCAAACTGAATTTCAGCCAGCGTCTGGAAGAAATCCCGGGCGTTGATGGTTTTTTTACGAATGCGATCGTCGGCCACCAGCTCGTCGTACAGCTCGCTTATCGCCACGTCGCCAAAGGCTTTGCCGTAAATCCGCTCAACATCATACGGTGAGAAGAGCGCCATGTCGGCATTCTCTTTAGCCAGCTTAAACGTGATATCCGGGATCACCACGCCGAGCGACAGGGTTTTAATGCGGATCTTTTCATCGGCGTTTTCACGTTTGGTATCCAGAAAACGCAGAATGTCCGGGTGGTGCGCGTGCAGATAAACCGCACCCGCGCCCTGACGCGCGCCAAGCTGGTTGGCGTACGAAAAGGCATCTTCCAGCATCTTCATCACCGGGATGACGCCGGAGGACTGATTTTCGATGCGCTTAATCGGCGCGCCCGCTTCCCGCAGGTTCGAAAGCAGAAATGCCACACCGCCGCCGCGTTTCGAAAGCTGTAGCGCCGAATTTACCGCACGGCCAATCGACTCCATATTGTCTTCAATACGCAGCAGGAAGCAGGAGACCAGCTCGCCGCGCTGGGCTTTCCCGCAGTTAAGGAACGTTGGCGTGGCGGGCTGGAAGCGGCCGGAGAGGATCTCCTCCGTGAGACTTTCGGCCAGCACTTCATCGCCCTGCGCCAGCGTCAGCGCCACCATCACCACCCGATCTTCAAAGCTTTCTAAATAGCGTTTGCCGTCAAAGGTTTTCAGGGTGTAGCTGGTGTAATACTTCCACGCGCCGAGAAACGTCTGGAAGCGAAAACCGCAGGCGTGCGCCCGTTCAAACAATGCCACCACGAAGGCGCGGTCGTAGCGGGTCAGGACACGCTCTTCGTAATAACCCTCTTTTACCAGCCAGTCGAGACGTTCCTGCTGGCTGCCAAAAACGATGCTGTTCGGGCGCACATGAGCGGCAAAAAAGGCGTCCACCGCCTCACGATCTTTATCAAACTGAATGCGCCCCTCCCGGTCATAGAGGTTTAGCATGGCGTTTAATGCGTGGTAATCCTGCGTTGCCTGAATCACGCGCTCTGCGGTTGTCGTTGCCAAAATTCGTTCACTCCTTTACGCACGTTCTCTACGTCCTGCTGTGTCCCCATCAGTTCAAAACGATAGAGATACGGCACGCCGCATTTTTGAGAGATGACATCCCCGGCGCGGGCAAAGGCCTCGCCGAAGTTGCGATTGCCTGCGGCGATCACGCCGCGAATCAGCTGCCGGTTATGGGGATCGTTCAGAAAGCGGATCACCTGACGAGGCACAGCCCCTGCGGTGCCGCCACCGCCATAGCTGGGCACCACCAGAATGTAGGGTTCGTCTACCTGAATACGCTCCCGCTCGTTCAGCGGAATGCGTATCGCGGGCAGCCCGAGACGCTCCATAAACCGAAGCGTGTTTTCCGAGCTGCTGGAAAAGTAGACCAGCGTGCTCATGCACTGACGCCCTGAGCGGCAAGGCGGTTGATCATGTCCGGACGGAAGCCAGACCAGCTGGTGTCGCCGGCAACCACAACCGGAAGCTGACGGAAACCCTGCGCCCGCAGGGTGTCTGCCGCGTCGGGCACCTGATCAATATTGACCATCTCAAATGCCACGCCGCGGCTCTCCATCGCCCGTTTCGTGGCGTGGCACTGAACACAATCGTTACGAGTGTAAATAATAATGCTCATGATTCGCATTTCCATTTAGAATGAGAGGACGGCGCGAGTAAACGCGTCATATTGTGTGTGTCTTACTAAAGGAAATACTAGATGTAGTTTATATAAGTTTCAACCACACAAGATATGGGAAATTCAGATTAATAAGGCCCCGATGATGAGCCTGGCGGGGCAGGGCGGGCTGTACGGTTTTTTCAGGTTGTCAGGCAAAGAAAAGCCCCGGCGCCTGAGGCTACCGGGGCTAAGAACGCGCGCTTACTTACGCAGACTAAGCAGGGCGCCGACAAAAATCCCGACCGCCGCGACCGTTCCCAGCGTACAAAGCGGTTTTTCACGTACGAAGGTGGTGGCGCAGCTGGCCATGTCGCAGGCCGCCTGAGTGGTACGTGAGCGGCCGTTCATCCTTGCCCGCGTTTCACGCAGCAGAGACTGAGCCTTACGTTTCGCGGCATCTGCTTCGTCCTTCGCGTCAGAGCCCCAGGATTTCAATACGGCTTCCAGCGTGTCCGCTAATTGGCTGACATCGTTACGAATATCCTGTGTGTCGTCATTAATATCGTTTCGGTTCGGTCTGTTAAACATACGATCCTCCATAATTTGTGTTCCCGTTTAGTTTAGTCCAGAAATGTAATATCTGAAGCGAGTCACGGCTTATCGGGCAGTTTATGGAATATTCTGAAAGCCCTGCTAATGCTGAATACTGTAAGGTTGCCGGGCAGGAATGATAATGAGGAAAAGATATGTATTTACGACCCGATGAGGTGGCGCGCGTTCTTGAAAAAGAAGGGTTCACCATGGATGAGGTAACATCAAAAGCGTACGGATATCGCCGTGGTGAGAATTATGTTTACGTCAACCGTGAAGCAAGAATGGGGCGTACTGCTCTCATTATTCACCCGACACTCAAAGACAGAAGCCTGTCATTTGCTGAGCCCGCCTCGGATATTAAAACCTGCGATCATTATCAGCAATTTCCGCTCTATTTAGGCGGCGAGACGCATGAACATTATGGTATTCCGCACGGTTTCAGCTCGCGTATGGCGCTGGAGCGATTCCTGAAAGGGCTGTTTGGCGACGTACAATAACTCTGCGACTGGCATGAGCCAGTCGCCTTACCTTACGCTTTTGCCTGGCTATAAGGGCTGACTTTGAACAGGCGGCGGCAGTAGTCAAGAAAGTAACCGTACACCGCACCCATCAGCATGGATACCACGATATTTGAACTTACCGCAGCGGCGATTTGATGCCAGTCTGCGCCCACCGTCAGCAAAATAAACACATACACCGGGGACTGGAACGTCACGTAAGCCAGCACGTCCGCCAGGTTTTTTACCCAACCCGCCGGGCTAATACGCCGGGCTAAACGCATCACTGCATCGCGGTACAGGCCGTACGGCCAGGCGATCATGATATTCACCGGAATGGCCACCAGGCGCGACGAGAGAGATTGCTCAAAGGACATTCCCGACAGGAAAATTTCAATCAGCATATTCACGACGGAACAGTAAACGACCATCGCGAACGTATCCGCTACCGCATGGCGCAGGCGAGACTGCGGTGAGAACATGTCTGAACTCCTCGAACAGGACAAAAAAGTGGCGTTTTACCTGCGGCCTTTAGTGCTTTAGGTTGGTTTGTTTTGAGTGTATAGCGTATCTCTCTGGCTTTTAACTAACAAGTAGTGATTAATTTTTATTTACTGGCGCTTTAGCCATAAAATTCTCTAAAATTGTGCGTTTTTTGCGCGCTTCGTTATTTTCTCTCCTCGCGCCTATTTTAGTGAAATATATCAATGAATTAGATTATCTATGCGCGTGTGAAACCTTTGTTGTGTGGGATTTTGGAGGCGGTTTTTTGAACGGTTTAAAACAGGGTTTTTTGGCCTGGGGAAGGGCGGTATATTACGCTTTAAAACAGACATATATTTCAGGGTTATATTAACGGGATATTCTAAAACATTTACAATAATGTCAAAACGTCACGGTGGGTAGATATCAGAACCAAAATCAATTATTCTGTTGCCTGATTTATGTTATACACAAGAAGAAAGGTTTTTCATTATTATGGCTTTAACGTTACAGAATCTTAATAATATTCGTACCCTCCGGGCGCTGGCACGTGAATTATCCATGGATGTTCTGGAAGAAGTGCTGGAAAAATTCCGGATTGTCACTGAAGAAAAACGCAGCGAGCAGGCTGAATTAGAGCGTCAACGCGCTGAACAGCAGGATAAAATTAATGCTCTGCTGGAACTGATGAAAGCTGACGGTATTTCTCCGAGCGATCTGTTAGGCAGTGACCTGGCGCAGGCGGGTCAGCCGACGAAAAAACGTAAAGCGCGTGCGGCGAAATATCGTTTTATTGACGCGAACGGTGAAGAAAAAACCTGGACCGGTCAGGGACGTACGCCAAAGCCAATTGCGACCGCACTGGCAAACGGTAAATCGCTGGACGATTTCCTGATCTGATGATTATTCGGGCGGTGTATTCCGCCCGATTATTGACTTAGCAGACGCCAAAGTCACCTTCTTCGGAGTACAGAACTACGTCCGCCGCTTTCAGGTGATATTTCTCGCCCTGCTCATCGCTGGCCTGCACGGCCACAATGTTTTCACCATTCACTTCGAGCACTTTCAGTTTCGGACCGCCCTGACGCGGTTGGACATAATCACCGACAGAAAACATAGCACCTCCTCATCATTGTCATGATCTTCACCATAGCCCACGTCCGGGACGGGGTACAGCCTAATCTTTCAGATACTCCTTATCAGGTACGTCGGTTCCACGGCATCACTTTCAGAAGTCGCGCCATACCGCAAAAACCTGTCACTCCGGCGAACAGCAGCCCGACGCCCACAAAACCGCTCAGCAGGAAAAAACCGCTGGAGACGCTGTAACCCAACACCACGCCGCAGAGGATCAGCAGCCCGGCAGCGATCTGCACCTGACGCATCAGCGGAAGCGGCTGCGATCGATCTTCAACGGTCAGCAGCCCGGCCTGTTTCCAGCCCTGAATGCCTCCCTCAACCACACAGGCGTTCGCAGGGGATGCTGCCTGCGCCAGACGAGCAGCATTGTTTGAGGTTCGTGCGCCGGACTGACAGTGGAAAATCACCGTTTCTCCCGGCGCCGCGTTAAGCCCGCCGGGTAACGAATCCAGCGGAATGGAGTGCGCCGCCGGAATATGCTCGCGGGCATACTCGTCGGGGTCGCGAATATCGATAAGTTTGGCGCCTTCAGCAATAAGCGCGTTTGCCTGCTGCGGCGAAATAAGAGGAAGAGACATTATGTTTCCTTACGGTCAATTTCAGAACAGTAGAGCATTTAAGGCCGGGTTTAAGCCAGTGTAAAGAGGGTAAAGGCAGGTAAAAGCGCGAGAGACGAATGGCAGTTACCCGTAAACTGGCTACGCTTAGAGAAGTGTCTTTTATAATTTTCAATTGGTTAGCTTGCACGGAGTTATTTATGGGTTTTTGGCGCGTTGTTTTTACGATTATTCTCCCGCCGCTGGGCGTGCTGCTTGGCAAGGGGCTGGGCTGGGCGTTTATTCTGAATATCCTTCTGACCATCCTGGGCTACTTCCCCGGTCTTATCCACGCATTTTGGGTTCAGACGAAGAGCTAGGTACGCCACAGTAAGTCACTGTAGATCCGGGTCAGCACGCCTTCGGGGCCAAATTGCTGTTTTATCCAGCGCGTGACCTGACCGGTCGCCGCATGCTGCGTGGCGAGCAGCATGCGCGAATCCTGGCGCGGATTATTGATTCGCCGCGTTACCAGCAGCCCATCCTCCACCGCCTCACGCGTCATGTATTCCGGTAAAAATCCAATACCTTCCCCCAGGATCTGACACTGGCATTTCGTGTTGAAGTCCGGCACCAGAATCGCCTCCTGACCGTGAAGCAGCCAGCCCACCTTCTTATTGATGGTATGCGCGGTATCCTCGACCATGATATTGGGATACAGACGCAGCTGACTTTCGGAGATGGGCTCCGGGGCGAACGCCAGCGGATGCGTGGGCGCGATGGCAAATACCCAACGGATCGCTCCTATCTCGGTATAATCAATGCCGCCGCCGTCCAGCAGCGTATCCGGCGCGCCAATGGCGATATTGGCCTGATTATTAATGATGGAATCCCAGACGCCGTTATACACCTCGGTTGTCACCGTGATCTGGCAGGTGGGAAACTGTTTTTTCAGCACCTGGAGCAAACGCGCGGTATGGCGTGGCGTATACAAAAGCTGATTTATGCAGATGCGCACCCGCGTCTCAATGCCCTGAGAAATGGTATCAATCCCGCGCTTGATGGCATGAAAGTCATTCAGCAGGTCGGTCGCTTTACGATAAAAATAAAAACCGGATTCGGTCAGCTCAATGCTGCGCGTGTTGCGTACAAACAGCACCACGTCCAGGCCGGTCTCCATGCGTTTGATGGTGTAACTGATGGCCGAGGTGGTTACGCCCAGCTCGGCAGCCGCTTTGCTAAAACTGCCAAAACGTGCCGCGGTGGTGAAGGCCAGCAAATTCTCTTCGGTAAAGATGGAATTCATATTATGGCTCCTGGTGACCATCAGTTTTGAACATATTTTAACACTGGCGTTACATCATAGTTGATGTTGGTCACAGTTCTGTATTTTTACGTAGGGCCGCGCTGTGTAAGGCTTTTTCAGCCATAAGGATAATGCAGCCTGAAGTGTGTAAAAGCGGTAAAACATAAGAAAAAGGTTGCACAGACGCACGTTTCTGCCGGACCGTTGAATTTAACTCAACAATGAATTGCGTGTCGATGAATGATTTTTAAGCGGATTCTTTTATGACCAGGCTGTTGCTATTCTCAGGCCATCAGAAGTGAAACATAGGGAGTCTGAATATGTCTGCAACTGCACTGGTTACAGAATTTCTGCTGGCGGCAGAAGAGGGCAATATCGACGCGCTAAAAGCCTGCCTGGAAAAAGGCGTGGATATTAACGTAACCAACCGCCAGAAAAGAACCGCCATTATTATTGCCAGCCTGAAAAAGCATTACGCCTGTGTGGAATTTTTAATTGCCGCCGGGGCGGATATTGATAAACAGGACCAGACCTGTTTTAACCCCTTCCTGATCAGCTGCCTGACCAATGATTTAACCCTGCTGCGCATTGTCCTTCCGGCGGATCCGGATCTCGACCGTCTGACGCGCTTTGGCGGCGTGGGCATTACCCCTGCCAGTGAAAAAGGGCACGTTGAAATCGTGCGTGAGCTGCTGGAAAAAACCGACATCAACGTCAACCACACCAATTTTGTCGGCTGGACGCCGTTGCTGGAGGCCATCGTATTAAACGACGGCGGCGCAAAGCAGCAGGAAATTGTGAAGCTGCTGCTGGATCACGGCGCGAACCCGCACATGACCGATAAATACGGCAAAACCCCGCTCGAACTGGCGCGGGAAAAAGGCTTCAACGCGATCGCAGACCTGCTGCTGGCGGCAGGCGCGTAGCGCATTCGGTCAGCCTTCCCCTGGCTGGCCGTTACTGAAAAAACGCATTGTTACCGACGTGCATTTAGCACGACGGCGGCCCCCTTTTATCTTAAACAGGTGAAAATAATGCCAACCAAAATCGTCATAAAAAAGAATACGTATTTCGATTCGGTTTCCTTAATGTCGGTTTCCACCAAAGCCAATAAATTGCCGGGCGTCGAGCAGGCGTTTGTGGCGATGGCGACGGAAATGAACAAAGGCGTATTAAAAAACCTCGGGCTATTAACGCCGGAATTAGCGGACGCGAAAAATGGCGACCTGATGATCGTGATTAAAGGCGACGCGGCAAATGATGAAACCCTGGCCGCCATTGAAGCGCTGTTCACGCGTAAAGAGCGCACGGGCTCCCATGAAGCACGCTACGCGTCGATTGCCAGCGCCAAAACCCATCGTCCGGACAGCAACCTGGCGGTGATTTCCGTCAACGGCACCTTCGCCGCCCGGGAAGCGCGTCAGGCGCTGGAAAACGATCTTAACGTGATGCTGTTCTCCGATAACGTATCGCTCGACGACGAGCTGGCGCTGAAGCAGCTGGCGCATGAAAAGGGTCTGCTGATGATGGGGCCAGACTGCGGCACCGCCATTATCAACGGCGCGGGGCTGTGCTTCGCCAACGCGGTGCGTCGCGGGCCGATTGGCATCGTTGGCGCCTCCGGTACCGGCAGCCAGGAGCTGAGCGTGCGCATTCATGAGTTCGGCGGCGGCGTGTCGCAGTTAATCGGCACCGGCGGACGCGATCTTAGCGAGAAGATCGGCGGCCTGATGATGCTCGACGCCATCGACATGCTGGAGGCGGACGACGCGACTCGGGTGATAGCGCTCATCTCCAAACCGCCAGCACCCGCGGTGGCTGAGAAGGTGCTGGCCCGGGCACGCGCCTGCCGCAAGCCTGTAGTTGTGTGCTTCCTGGGCCGCAACGAACCGCCTGCCGATGAAGACGGTTTGCAGTTTGCTCGTGGCACCAAAGAGGCGGCCCTGAAAGCGGTGCTGCTTACCGGCATTAAAAAAGACGACCTGGATTTACATCCGCTCAACTGGCCGCTGATCGAAGAGGTACGCACCCGCCTGACGTCGCAGCAGAAATACATTCGCGGCCTGTTCTGCGGCGGCACCCTGTGCGACGAAGCGATGTTTGCCGCGCTGGAGAAGTTTGACGATGTTTACAGCAACATCCAGCCGGACCCGGCCAGGCGTCTGAAAGATATCAGCGTTAGCCAGGCCCACACCTTCCTTGATTTCGGTGACGATGATTTCACCAACGGCAAGCCACACCCAATGATCGACCCGACCAACCGCATCAGCCGCCTGCTACAGGAGGCGCGCGATCCGCAGGTGGGCGTCATCGTGATGGACTTCGTGCTGGGCTTTGGCGCGCACGACGATCCGGTGGGGGTGATGATCGAGGCGATCAAAGAGGCACAGGCGATCGCGAACGCCGACAACCGTCCGCTGGAAATTCTCGGCTACGTGCTCGGCACCGATCAGGATCCGCAGTCGCTGGCGCAGCAGTGCCAGCTGCTGACCGACGCAGGCGTCATCTGGGCCAGCAGCAGCACCAACACCGGATTACTGGCACGCGAATTTGTCTGCAAAGGGGAGAAAGCATAATGACCACTTTATTCAACCAGCCGCTAAACGTCATTAACGTCGGCATTGCGATGTTCAGCGACGACCTCAAAAAGCAGCACGTTCCCGTGACCCAGCTCGACTGGACGCCGCCGGGGCAGGGCAATATGCAGGTTGTTAAAGCGCTCGACCAGCTGGCGGAAAAACCGCTGGCGGAGAAAATTGCCGCCGCGAACAAAATTGCCCTGGAGCGGATTATTCAGTCCCATCCGGTGCTGGTGGGCTATGACCAGGCCATCAACGTGGTGCCGGGCATGACCCGCACGACCATTCTGCACGCCGGTCCGCCAGTTACCTGGGAAAACATGTGCGGGGCGATGAAAGGCGCGGTTACCGGCGCGCTGGTGTTTGAAGGGCTGGCGACGGATCTGGAGGACGCCGCAAGGCTGGCGGCGTCAGGTGACATCACCTTCTCGCCGTGCCACGAGCACGACTGTGTGGGCTCTATGGCGGGCGTCACCTCCGCGTCGATGTTTATGCACATCGTTGAGAACAAAACTTACGGCAACCGCGCCTTCACCAACCTCAGCGAGCAGATGGCGAAGATCCTGCGCATGGGGGCCAACGACCAGAGCGTGATCGATCGTCTGAACTGGATGCGCGACGTGCTCGGCCCGATGCTGCGCGACGCCATGAACATTATCGGCGAAATCGACCTGCGCCTGATGCTGGCCCAGGCGCTGCATATGGGCGACGAGTGCCACAACCGCAACAACGCCGGCACCACGCTGCTTATTCAGGCGCTGACGCCGGGGCTGATCCAGGCGGGCTATTCGGTGACGCAGCAGCGTGAAGTGTTCGAGTTTGTCGCCAGCAGCGACTATTTCTCCGGTCCGACGTGGATGGCAATGTGTAAGGCCGCGCTGGATGCCGCCCACGGCATTGAGTACAGCACCGTCGTCACCACCATGGCGCGCAACGGCTACGAGTTCGGCCTGCGCGTTTCCGGCCTGCCGGGGCAGTGGTTCACCGGCCCGGCGCAGCAGGTGATCGGCCCGATGTTCGCGGGCTATAAGCCGGAAGACTCCGGGCTGGATATCGGCGACAGCGCCATCACCGAAACCTACGGCATCGGCGGCTTTGCGATGGCGACGGCCCCGGCAATCGTGGCACTGGTGGGCGGCACGGTGGAGGAAGCCATCGATTTTTCTCGCCAGATGCGCGAAATCACCCTCGGCGAAAACCCGAACGTCACCATTCCGCTGCTCTCCTTTATGGGGATCCCGACCGCCATCGACATCACGAAGGTCGCGGGCAGCGGCATTCTGCCGGTCATCAATACCGCCATTGCCCATAAGGACGCGGGCATCGGCATGATAGGGGCGGGCATCGTTCACCCGCCGTTTAGCTGTTTTGAAAAGGCGCTGTTGACCTTCCGCGATCGCTACTTTTTATAAGGCATGCATCCATGAAAAACATGAAACTGGAGTGGAAAAGAGGTGACTGGGCAGCTTATTTCGGGTTGATGACCAACAACCTGACCAATTTGCTGACCATGATGGGGTTGCTCATTTTTGTCGTCGGCATCCCGAAGGAGATTGTTTATGGACGCATCGCGCCAGCCTTCGGGCTGGCGGTGCTGGTGGCGAGTCTTTGCTATACGTGGTTTGGCCTGCAAATGGCGCGCGCTACCGGACGAACGGACGTCACCGCGTTGCCGTCCGGCCCGAGCGCGCCGTCGATTTTTACCGTGACCTTCCTGGTCTTAATGCCGGTTTACCAGCAAACCGGCGATGCGGATTTCGCGATTCAGATTGGCCTGGTGTGGTGCTTTGTGGAAGCGATGATCCTCGCGGGCGGTTCCTTCCTTGGGGAAACCATTCGCAAGATGATCCCGCGTACCGTGCTGCTGTCGTGCCTGTCCGGTCTTGGCCTGCTGCTGCTGGCGATGAACCCGATGTTGCAGGCGTTCGAAGCGCCGACCGTATCGTTTATCGTCCTGCTGCTGATCTTCATTAACTGGTTCGGTAAAAAGCCGATTTTCGCCCGTATCCCGACCGGCCTGCTGTTGTTAATTGCCGGTACTCTACTTGCGTGGATCTCCGGCCTGCAAAGCCCGGATGCCATTAAAGCGTCCATGTCATCCTTCGGCTTTAACCCGCCGGAAGTGCACGTGGACAGCTTTATGCAGGGGCTGCCGCACGCGCTGCCGTATCTGGCGTCCGCCGTACCGCTGGGGCTGGCGAACTACATCTTTGACCTGGAGAACATCGAAAGCGCCCACGCGGCAGGGGATGAATACCCGACCCGCAAGGTAATGCTGGCGAACGGTCTGGCCTCGATGCTCGGCTGCCTGATGGGCAATCCGTTCCCGGTCACGGTCTACGTCGGCCATCCTGGCTGGAAAGCGATGGGCGCCAGCATCGGCTACACCCTGGCGTCCGGCGTGACCATGTTCATCGTGCCGCTGTTCGGGCTGGGGGCCTTTATGCTCGCCATCATACCGATGACCGCCATCGTGCCGATTCTGGTGTTTATCGGCGTCGTCACCGCCAACCAGGTGGTGAGGGAAACCCCGAAAGTGGAGGTGCCCGTTATCTTCATCTGCCTGTTCCCGTGGATCGCCAACTGGGCGCTGACCATGATGAACAGCGTGATGAGCGCCGCGGGGACCAGCGCGGCGAAAATCGGCACCGACGTGTTGCACAGCAAGGGTATCTACTACGAAGGCCTGATGCATCTCGGCAACGGCGCGCCGCTCGCCAGCATGCTCTGGGGCTGTATCGCCATCTTCGCCATCCTCAACAAACCGCTGCGCGGGGCCGTCGCCGCCGCAGGAGGCGCGCTGCTGGCGCTGTTTGGCGTGATCCACGCCCCGGTGGTGGGCTTTGCCGAGGGCAGTTCCCTGATGTTTGTCACGGCCTACCTGATGATGGGCGGGATGTTTGTGGTGAAGCATGTGCTGGATACCTCTGTTAATCCCCCTCTCCCTGTGGGAGAGGGCCGGGGTGAGGGCACCAGAACGCACCTTCTAAAGGAAACAAAATGAAAGAGCTTATGGTCGTCGCCATCGGCGGCAACAGCATTATCAAAGACAACGCCAGCCAGTCGATTGAGCATCAGGCGCAGGCGGTCAAAGCGGTGGCTGAGTCGGTGCTCGAAATGCTGGCCTCGGACTATGACATCGTGCTCACCCATGGCAATGGCCCGCAGGTGGGGCTGGATCTGCGCCGCGCCGAAATCGCCCACGAGCGGGAAGGGCTGCCGCTGACCCCGCTGGCAAACTGCGTGGCGGATACCCAGGGCGGCATCGGCTACCTGATCCAGCAGGCGCTCAACAACCGCCTGGCGGCGCGTGGCGAGCAAAAGGCGGTCACGGTCGTCACCCAAGTGGAGGTGGATAAAAACGATCCCGGCTTTACGCACCCGACAAAACCGATCGGCGCGTTCTTCAGCGAGGCGCAGCGCGACGAGCTACAGCTCGCGCACCCGGACTGGCATTTTGTCGAGGATTCAGGCCGGGGCTATCGCCGCGTGGTGGCCTCGCCCCAGCCGCTGCGCATCGTCGAGGCGGATGCGATTAAGGCGCTAACGCAGAAAGGTTTTGTGGTCATCGGCGCGGGCGGTGGAGGCATTCCCGTGGTGCGCAGTGAACAGGGCGATTACCAGAGCGTGGATGCGGTTATCGATAAAGATCTCTCCACCGCGCTGCTGGCGCGCGAGATCCGCGCCGACGTGCTGGTGATCACCACCGGCGTGGAGAAAGTGTGCGTGAACTTCGGCAAGCCGAACCAGCAGGCGCTGGATATCGTCAACGTGGCGCAGATGACGCGCTACATGGATGAGGGCCACTTCCCGGCGGGCAGCATGTTGCCAAAAATCGTCGCTTCGCTGGAATTTTTACGCCATGGCGGCAGGCGCGTAATCATCACCTCGCCGGACTGCCTGCCCGCAGCGCTGCGCGGTGAAACGGGTACCCATATTATTAATGAAGGAAGATAAGATGAGTGAGAATAAAAGCCGCCGCGAGTTTATCAGCCAGAGCGGCAAAATGGTTACTGCCTGCGCGCTGTTTGGCGCCACGGGTTCTGTCGCGTATGCTGCCGATTCTGTAAAGGCAACCTGCGAGACGGGTAAACCGATGAACATCACCGCAAAACATTACTATCTCGACAACGTGCTGCTGGAAGCCGGGTTTAACTACGACGGCAGCGTGGCGACAAGCACCCGCACCGAGCTGAAAACGCTGGAGATCAAAGACGGGAAAATCGTCGCCCTGCGCGATAACGGCAGCCACGCCGACGCGACCCTGCCGCACTACGACGCGGGTAAAAAGCTGATGCTTCCGGCGATGCGCGACATGCACATTCACCTGGATAAAACCTTCTACGGCGGCCCGTGGCGCTCCCTGAACCGTCCGGCGGGCACCACCATTCAGGACATGATCCGCCTGGAGCAGAAGCTGCTGCCGGAGTTACAGCCCTACACGCAAGAACGCGCCGAAAAGCTGATCGACCTGATCCAGTCCAAAGGGTCCACCATCGCCCGCAGCCACTGCAACATAGAGCCGGTTTCCGGCCTGAAAAACCTGGAAAATTTGCAGGCGGTACTGGCGCGCCGGGGCGCAGGCTTTGACTGCGAAATCGTTGCCTTCCCGCAGCACGGCCTGCTGCTGTCGAATTCTGAAAAGCTGATGCGCGAGGCGATGCAGGCGGGGGCGCATTATGTGGGCGGGCTGGACCCAACCAGCGTCGACGGCGCGATGGAGAAATCCCTCGACACTATGTTCCAGATTGCGCTGGATTACGACAAAGGGGTGGATATTCACCTGCATGAAACCAGCCCGGCGGGCGTGGCGGCGGTGAATTACATGGTGGAAACCGTGGAGAAAACGCCGGCGCTGAAGGGGAAGCTGACCATCAGCCACGCCTTCGCGCTGGCCACGCTTAACGAACAGCAGGTGGATGAGATCGCCACCCGCATGGCGGCACAACAGGTAACCATCGCCTCGACCGTGCCGATTGGCACCCTGCACATGCCGCTGAAGCAGTTACGTGATAAAGGCGTGTTTGTCATGACCGGAACCGACAGCGTGATCGACCACTGGTCGCCGTACGGTCTGGGGGACATGCTGGAGAAAGCCAACCTCTACGCCCAGCTCTATATTCGCCCGAACGAGCAGACGCTTTCGCGGGCGCTGGGCATCGCCACCGGCGACGTGCTGCCGCTGAACGACAAAGGTGAGCGCGTGTGGCCTAAAGCGCAGGACGACGCCAGCTTTGTGCTGGTTGACGCCTCCTGTTCCGCCGAGGCGGTGGCGCGCATTTCTCCGCGCACCGCGACGTTCCACAAGGGGAATCTGGTCTGGGGCACGGTCGCCTGACGCCACGTTGGGGTATCGCTACAGGTGATACCCCGACAATCGCAACTCACGGTCAATCCACTCGACGAACTGCTGGATCTTCCACGCGCGTTCGTTCATGTGCGGCATCACCAGATGGTGCGCGTTGATGGCGATACCCATTTCATCAGGCAGCACCTGCACCAGCGAGCCATCCTTCAGGTGATCGGTAGCCATCATTTTGCTCTCCAGAATAAACCCAAGCCCCATGCGCGCCGCTTCAAAGCTCATGTAGGAGCGGTCGAAGCTGAGGCTGAAATTAAGCCAGGGCCTGTCGATATTGTGCCAGGCGAACCATTTCTCCCAGTTCACCAGAGTGCTGGTGGACGAGATAAGCGACTGTTGCAGCAGATCGGCGGGCGTGCTGATGGGATGCTCTTCTGCATAGTCCGGCGAGGCCAATACCACCAGCGTGTCGTTTTTAATGGTCATCACCCGGTAGGCGTCCCAGTCCGGAATACCGTGACGGATATCAATGTCGATATTATCTCTGGCGAACTGTAGGTTCTCATAGGAGCAGGTGAGATTGATGGTGATATCAGGATATTCGGCGCGGAATCTGCCCAGACGGCGCAACAGCCAGGACAGCCCGAAGGTGGGGGAAGAGTGCACGCGAAGCACAGCATTGTCTTTTTCTTTCACGATTTGATCGGTGGCGCGCCCGATGGCGCTCATCGCCGCCGAGACCTCCCGCAGATATTGTTCTCCCGTCGGGGTGAGTTGAACCCCTTTGCCGCTGCGGATAAATAATTTCTTGCCCAGCCACGATTCCAGCGACGCGATCTGGTGGCTTACCGCCGAAGGCGTGACGTTGAGCTGTTCCGCCGCCTGATGGATGCTCAGGGCGTTAGCAACGGCGATAAACGCCTGCAAATTTCTGAGCGAGGGCAGCGATAACGTCTGGCGATCCTGCGCGGACATGGCCTACTCCTTACACGATAATTGATAAAAAACATAACATTGAGACTGCGAGCGGGCAATCTTATCCCGATGTTATTTTTTTGAGCTGTATCGCGAATCAAATTTATCTCAGCAATAAATGAGCTTTATTGAATGGCGTTTCATGGGTGAGCCGATATATTGACGTTGAACGCAATAATAAAACGACTCACGGTGTTCGAATAATGAGGTAAGTTATGTCTCGTATAGAACAAGCTGTCCCCTACATAAAGACTAAAAAAACCAATTACCGTTTCGTTGTGCTGGCATTAATTTTTATTGTTTATGCCATTAACTATGCTGACCGAACAAATATTGGTGCAGTACTGCCGTTTATCATTGACGAATTTCATATCAATAATTTCGAAGCCGGTGCCATCGCCAGCATGTTTTTTTTGGGATACGCCCTGAGCCAAATTCCTGCGGGCTTTTTTATTGCCAAAAAGGGAATTCGCGGCATGGTGGCACTGTCGATATTCGGCTTCTCTGCCTTTACCTGGCTGATGGGCACCGCAACCTCGGTTCTGGGCCTGAAGTGTATCCGCCTGGGGCTGGGGTTAACAGAGGGGCCGTGCCCGGTCGGGCTGGCCTCCACCATCAATAACTGGTTTCCGCCAAAGGAGAAGGCCACGGCCACGGGCGTCTACATCGCCGCCACCATGTTCGCGCCCATCCTCGTGCCGCCGCTGGCAGTGTGGATCGCCATGACCTGGGGCTGGCGCTGGGTCTTCTTCTCCTTTGCGATCCCAGGCCTGGTCATTGCCGTCCTGTGGTATCTGCTGGTACGCACCAGGCCGTCCGAGAGCGCATTCGTCTCGAAAGCGGAGCTGGAGACCATTACCGCCGGTCAGGAGACCCCGGACGCCAGACGGGAAAATATCGTGATTTCACCAGGCTTTGCACGCCTCGATCGGCTGATCCGCGTGCGGGAATTAGCCCCGGTAAGCACGGTAAAAGGGCTGTTTACCTCGAAGAATATTCTCGGCGACTGCCTGGCCTATTTTATGATGGTCAGCGTGCTGTACGGACTGTTGACGTGGATCCCGCTCTATCTGGTGAAAGAGAAAGGCTTTACGTTTATGAGCATGGGGCTGGTCGCCAGCATGCCGTGCATCGGTGGATTTATCGGTGCGATTTTTGGCGGCTACGTCTCCGACAAACTGCTCGGCCGCCGACGTAAACCGACCATGATGTTTACCGCCATCAGCACCGTTTTAATGATGGTTATTATGCTGAATATTCCGCAAAGCACCGTCGCGGTTTGCGTCGGGTTATTTTTTGTCGGCCTCTGTCTGAATATCGGCTGGCCCGCTTTTACGGCTTATGGAATGGCTGTTGCGGACAGTAAAACCTATCCGATTGCCGCGTCCATTATCAATAGCGGCGGTAATCTCGGCGGATTTGTTTCCCCGATGCTGGCAGGTTATCTGCTGGATAAAACAGGTAGTTTTAATTCCGTGTTTATTTATTTCGGTATTTGCGCAGCCATTGGCTTAATAATGATTATGCTGCTGGAAGAGCCGAAATAAAACATTAAATCTCTCTTGTCCTAATGGAGTAAATGTATGCTACTGAAAAATAAAGTCGCCGTTATTACCGGCGCGGCTTCCGTACGCGGTTTGGGTTTCGCTACGGCGAAATTATATGCTGAACAGGGTGCGAAAGTGGTGATTATCGATTTAAACGCTGAAGCCAGCCGGGCTGCCGCCGCGAGCCTTGGCGACGAACATCTGGGCCTTGCGGCGAACGTCAGCAATGAATTACAGGTTAATGCCGCCATTGAGCAGGTGCTGGGGAAATACGGGCGCATCGATATTCTGGTGAATAACGCCGGCATAACTCAGCCGATCAAGCTGATGGATATCAAACGCGAAAATTACGATGCGGTGCTTGACGTCAGCCTGCGCGGCACGCTGCTAATGTCCCAGGCGGTTATTCCCACTATGCGCGCGCAAAAGTCGGGCAGCATCGTCTGCATTTCATCGGTATCGGCCCAGCGCGGCGGCGGCATCTTTGGCGGTCCACACTACAGCGCTGCAAAAGCGGGTGTGCTGGGGCTGGCAAAAGCCATGGCGCGTGAGCTGGGGCCCGACAATGTGCGCGTAAACTGCATCACGCCGGGTCTTATCCAGACGGACATTACCGCAGGCAAGCTGAGCGATGAGATGAAAACGTCCATTCTGGCGGGCATTCCGCTTAACCGCCTCGGAGACGCGCAGGATATTGCCCGCGCCGCGCTGTTCCTCGGCAGCGACCTCTCTTCTTACTCCACCGGTATCACGCTCGACGTGAACGGCGGGATGCTGATCCATTAAGGAGATACGACGATGACGGATACCACAGTTCAACAGGTTGCCGCCGCGGCCTGGCGCATTCGCCGCTACGCGCTGCGCATGGGCGAAGTGCAGGGGCAGGGCTACATCGGGCAGGCGCTGGGCTATGCCGATGTGCTGGCCACCGCGTTTGCCCACGGGATGAACCTTAAGCCGGGCGAGCCGGAGTGGGAGGGGCGTGACCGTTTTTTGCTCTCTCACGGCCACTACGCCATTGCCTGTTACGCCGCCCTGATTGAAGCGGGGATCGTTCCTGAAGAGGAGCTGGAGACCTACGGCGCGGACGACAGCCGCCTGCCGATGTCCGGCATGGCAACCTACACGCCGGGCATGGAGATCTCCGGCGGTTCGCTGGGGCAGGGCTTAAGCATTGGCGTTGGCATGGCGCTGGGGCTGAAGCGCAAGCAGAGCGCGGCATGGGTCGTTAACTCCATGTCGGACGGCGAGCTGGACGAAGGGTCAACCTGGGAAGCTGCGATGTCGGCGGCACATCACGGCCTGTCGAACCTGATCGTGCTGGTGGACATTAACCGCCAGCAGGCGGATGGCAACTCGCACGCGATCCTCGGCTTTGAGCCGCTGGAAGATAAATGGACCTCCTTCGGCTGGTACGTGCAGCGCGTCAACGGCAACGATGTCCCTTCACTGGTAACGGCGTTTGATAACGCCAAACGCTACCCGGAAAACCAGCCGCGCGTCATTTTGTGCGACACGCTGATGGGCAAGGGCGTGCCGTTCCTCGAAAAGCGTGACAAGAACCATTTTATTCGCGTGGATGCTGACGAGTGGCAAAAGGCACTCGCTGTGCTGGATGCCAACAAACCTGAAGGAGTGCTGTAATGAGCCAGACCACGGAGAAAAAACCGCGTTTAACCACGTCGGCGATGATTGCCTCTATCGCGGAAGAGGGCCAGGAGACGCGAGCCGCACCGTTCGGCCACGCGCTGGTGAAGCTGGCGGAACAGCGACCGGAGGTCGTAGGCATGACTGCGGATCTGTCGAAGTACACCGATCTGCATATTTTCGCTCAGGCCTACCCGGAACGCTTCTTTCAGATGGGCATGGCCGAGCAGTTGTTAATGGGGGCCGCGGGCGGCATGGCGAAAGAGGGTTTTATTCCTTTCGCCACCACCTATGCCGTCTTCGCCACCCGCCGCGCCTACGATTTTATCCATCAGGTGATTGCTGAAGAGCACCTGAACGTGAAGATCTGCGCGGCGCTGCCGGGGCTAACCACCGGTTACGGGCCGAGCCACCAGGCGACGGAAGATATTGCGATTATGCGCGGTATTCCGGGCATGACGATTATCGATCCCTGTGACGCAATCGACACCGAACAGGCGGTGCCGGCGATGGCAGCGCACGATGGCCCTGTCTATATGCGCCTGCTGCGCGGCAAGGTGCCGGTGGTGCTGGACCAGTACAACTACCAGTTTAAGATTGGCAAAGCTGCGCTGCTGGAAGAGGGGAACGATGTCCTGATCGTCGCCTCAGGCCTGATGACCATGCGTGCGCTGGAGGCGGCGAAGCAGCTGCGTAAGGATAACGTCAGCGTGGCGGTGCTGCACTCGCCCACCATTAAGCCGCTGGACGAAGAGACGATCCTGGCGCAGGCTGCGAAGCCGGGACGGCTGGTCATCGTGGCGGAAAACCACAGCAGCGTAGGCGGGTTGTGCGAAGCCGTCGCGTCGCTGTTGATGCGCAACCGCGTGAACGTGGATTTCGATACCGTCGCGCTGCCGGACGCGTTCCTTGATGCGGGCGCGTTGCCCACCCTCCATGACCGCTACGGGATCTCAACCACAGCCATGGTGGAGAAAATCCGGCGCAGGCTGTGATTTATAAGACGGATACGTTGTCAACGGGCGAGGGGTGCTTTACCCTCGCCACTGTTGCGATAAAGGAGTCCGTTATGGCGCAAAACATCTACGACAACCCGGCATTTTTTGAAGGCTATGCCCAGCTTCCGCGCTCGGTTCAGGGCCTGAACGGCGCGCCGGAGTGGCCCGCGCTCAAGGCAATGCTGCCAGATTTAACCGGTAAAGCGGTTGTCGATCTCGGCTGCGGCTACGGATGGTTCTGTCGCGCAGCGCGCGAGCTGGGCGCGTCTGACGTCACGGGTGTTGATATTTCAGAAAAAATGCTCGCCCGCGCGGCTGAACTGACTGATGACAATCGGATTCACTATCAGCGTAGCGATCTGGAATCTCTGGCGCTGAAAGCGAATAGCCTCGATCTGGTCTACAGCTCGCTGGCGCTACACTACCTGCCGGAGCTGGACACGCTATTCGCCAGGGTTCAGCGCGCGCTAAAACCCGGTGGCAGCCTGGTCTTCTCGATGGAGCACCCGATTTATACCTGCGCCACCCGTCAGGGCTGGCTCACCGACGACAACGGTGAGCGGTTCTGGGGCGTGAACCATTATCAGGACGAAAGCCAGCGCGTCAGCAACTGGCTGGCGGACGGGGTGATTAAATACCACCGCACGCTGGGCACCACGCTTAACGCACTGATTAAAGCGGGGTTAACGATAAGCGAAGTCAATGAGTGGGGACCAACGCAGACGCAGGTTGACGCCTGGCCCGCGCTGGCCGAAGAGGCGGAACGCCCGATGCTGGTGCTGATCGCCGCCCGTAAGGCTTAATAGCCGACTTTATATACCCGCCCGCTCTGTACCCCTTCCACGCTGCGGCGGTAGGCCTGCGCAACGGTCGCAGCGGGAACGCTTTCAAAGCCCGGGAAGAAGCCATCATATGCTTCGACGGATTCCGTCAGCACCGTCGGGCTGATCAGGTTAATGCGGATCCCGCGCGGCAGTTCACAGGCCGCGGCGCGCACAAACCCTTCCAGCGCCGCATTCACCGTGGTGGCATTGACGCCCTGAGCAATCGGCTCGTGAGCCACAATGCCGCTTATCAGCGTAATCGAACCACCTTCGTTCAGGTAGTGCTGGCCGGTCAGCGCCAGACGAATCTGCCCCAGCAGCTTATCCTGTAAGCCCCGGTTGAACTCGCCGTCGGTCATGGTTGCGAGCGGGCCGAAGTGTACCCCACCGCTGGCGGAGACAATCGCATCCACCGGGCCGATCTTTTCGAACAGCGCCTGTACGCTCGCCTGCGAGGTGATATCCACCTGATGGTCGCCCTGCGTGCGACCCACGCTGATCACCTCGTGACGACGGCTTAGCTCATCTGTCACAGCACGACCGACCGTACCGCTGGCACCAATAATGACGATTTTCATAGCAGACTCCTTATGTTGTGAGCCTTCATTCTTTAATAAATAAAAATTCAGATAAACTGGGTTGATGTTAGAAGATTGCTAACCAGAGGTTCGGAATATGGATAAGCTTCGCGGCATGGAGACGTTCATCACGGTGGTGGAAAGCGGCAGCTTTACCGGCGCGGCGGCCCGGCTGGAGATGTCGGCGGTGATGGTCGGGAAGTATATTACGCAGCTGGAATCGCAGCTCGGTACGCGGCTGCTGGAGCGCAACACCCGTCGCCAGAGCCTGACCGACGCCGGACGCGTTTATTTCGAAGAGGCCAGGCGCGTGCTGGAGCAGGTCTCGATTGCTGAAAACGCGGTTGAGCGCCTGCGAGCCACACCCGCCGGCACCCTGCGCGTGACAGCGCCCACCTCGTTTGGCGGCTGCGTTATCGCGCCTCTGACGGCCACGTTTTTGCAGCGTTACCCGGAAGTGCGCATCGAACTGGATCTCACCAACCGAATGGTTGATCTGGTCGAGGAAGGGGTCGATCTGGCCATTCGTATCGGTGAGATCCGTAATGAGGACCTGGTGGCGAAATATCTGTGTCCCTACAACATGACGATCTGCGCCGCGCCGGATTATCTGGCGCGTCACGGTACGCCGCAAACGCCAGCCGATCTGGTGGATCACCTGTGCCTGTCGCACACGGTATGGACGGCGCGTAACGAGTGGCGGCTGCCGGGTGTGGAAGGCGAAGTGCGCTGGAAGCGTGATGCCGTCTTACGATGCAATGACGGCTACGGCTTACGCATGGCGGCGCGAGCCGGGGCGGGACTTCTGCTGCAACCGGAAGTGCTGGTGGCGGAAGAGCTGGCGAGCGGCAGGCTGGTTCGGGTTCTGGAAGCGTTTACGCCCGCGCCGAGGCCGGTGCATTTACTGTGGCGCCAGGATTTGCGGCCGCTGCCTAAGCTAACGGAATTTATTGCCCATATTCTGCTAAGATTGGGCACAATATAAAAAAAGAAGGTAAGTAAAGAATGTCTGCAAACAAACTCGCCAGCAGCGCGCAGGGCCTGCAATCCTCTGCCATCCGTGAATTATTAAAACATAGCAAAATGGCAGGCGTGATTTCGCTGGGTGGCGGTATTCCAAATCCGGACCTGTTCGATCATGAAGGTTTAAAAATCGCCGCTGATGCCGTGCTGTCTCAGCATTTTGGCGAAGCATTCCAGTACGGTCTGACGGAAGGCGTCCCGGGGCTGCGCGAAGAGATCCAACGCATCTCTGAAGGTCGCGGCATCGCCTGTAAAGCCGATGATGTGGTCATTACTTCCGGCTCGCAACAGTCGCTTGACGTGCTGGCGCGGGCGTTAATCAACCCGGGCGATACGGTCGTCGTGGAGCGGCCTACCTACCTCGCCGCGTTGCAGGTCTTTGGCCTGGCGCAGGCGAAATTTGAATCCGTCGGTACCGACGGCGACGGCATGAAAGTGGATGAACTAGAAGCGCTGGTGGCAACTAAAACCATCAAAGCGGTTTATATCGTGCCAACCTTTGGTAACCCGGGCGGCGTGACGCTCTCCGAAGCGCGTCGTAAACAGCTGGTGGAATTATCGAAGCGCTATGACTTCGTGATTATCGAAGACGACCCGTACAGCGAGATCAACTACACCGACGAAGCGTTCCGCCCGCTGATTGCTCATGCCAAAGATATCGGCAATGAGGATAACGTGGTGTACACCTCCACCTTCTCTAAAATCCTCGCGCCGGGCACCCGCGTGGGCTGGGTGCTGGTGCCGGAGTGGCTAAAGCGCGCGGTAGTGAACCTCAAGCAAACCACCGATCTGCACACCAGCACGCTGTCGCAGCTGATGACGTACGAATATCTGAAAACCGGTCGTCTGGCGAATCAGATTAAAATGATCCGCGAAGCCTACCGCCAGAAATACCAGACCTTTGCCAGTGAACTGGAAGCGGAGCTGGGCGATGTGATGTCGTTCCACAAGCCAAAGGGCGGCATGTTCCTGTGGGCGAAAATGAATAACGGCATCAATACGACGAAATGGCTGGAAAAAACGTTGAGCAACGGCGTCGTGTTTGTGCCGGGTGAGTTCTTCTACTGCAACGAGCCGGACCACACCACGCTGCGCATGTCTTTCGTTACCCCAACGGATGAGCAGCTTAAAGAAGCGGTTCGACGCCTGAGAATTTCCCTGTAACCGGATGCGCATAATGGCAGATGCCGTTATGCGCCGTTCCCGTGTCGGGTAAGCGTATTGCGTGGCGCGGGCGGATCAGGCGACGTCCGGCTTGCCGGATTTTCGCTTCGCCATGACTTCCGCAACGGTTTTTATCCGGCTTAACTCCTCCTGCGTGCGGGAGTTAGATTGCGCTTCCCAGATATCAACGTTTAGCTGTAAGTTCAGCCAAAATTCAATAGTGGTATTAAAGGCTTTTGCCAGTTTGATCGCCATATCGGCAGTAAGTTTGCGATTGTTATTGACCAACGCGCTTACGGTATTGCGGTGTACATTTAGCATCTCTGCCAGATCGTTGATTTTCAGATTGAGCGGTTCAAGATACTCATACTGCAACACCTCGCCCGGCATGGTGGGTTTGCGGAGTGCCTGTTGAAGTGTCATAGGTGATGCCTCACTTGTGTTGCGTGTACTTGTGTGGAGAGAGATAGAGATCGTCTGCTTTTCCCTCTGACCAGCGAAATACAAGCCTGTATTGTCTGTTTACCCGGATAGAGGAGTATCCCTTCAACGGAGGACTCAATGCTTCATACATATTGCCCGGTGGCGATCGTAAATCCAGGTGCGACATGGCCGCATTGATGATGTCGAGCTTTCTTGCAAGCGCTGTTTCCAGATTCAAAGGAATAACATTGCTCGATCTCCCGTAGAGAAAAAAATCCTCAAGCCATTGATCCCGAAAATGATTAATCATAATGCTGGTAAGCTCCAGTCCTTGAAGCTGAGTGGATAGTAATGCACTCCTGCACTGTGCGCAAGTGCGTTTTGTCTGCGAGTAATATTACCCTGGTCATGGCTGAAGGGAAGTGTGATGCATGACTAAAGGTTAATTCTTCGAGGCGGATTCCACGTCTTGCGTGCGGATTAATGCCCGGCGGCGCTGCGCTTGCGCGGGCCTGCGAGAATGTAGGCCGGGTAAGGCGCAGCCGCCACCCGGCGTTTGACTACCGCTCCCTCAGCGCCTCCTTCGCCCGGTTAAACGGTTTGATCATATAATCCAGCACCGTTTTCTCTCCGGTCTTAATATCCACCGTCGCTATCATCCCCGGCACGATCGAGAAGTGCCTGCCCGCCTTATTCACCAGATAATCCTGGCTGGTACGGATAAATACCCGGTAATAGAACACCTCCGGCTTCGCTTCGTCCTGAATGGTGTCCGGCGAAATGGTCTCCACCACCCCGTGCAGCCCACCGTAAATCGCGTAATCGTAGGCAGTGATTTTCACCAGCGCCTCCTGATTAGGGTGGATAAAGGCGATATCCCGCGGCGAGAGGCGAGTTTCAATCAGCAGATGATCGTCCACCGGCACAATTTCCATTAGCTCGCCGTTGGGCGGGATCACGCCGCCGATGGTGGTGACTTTGATGTTTTTCACGATCCCGCGCACCGGAGACTTCACCGTCAGGCGGGTAACGGAATCCTCGCGGCCTTTCAGGATCGCTGACACCATATCCACCTCGGCGTTGGCCTTCGACAGCGCTTCACGGGCCTGCACGTAATACTGGGAACGTACGTCGGTGAGCTTCAGCTCCAGGTCGCTTTTCTGCCGTTGCAGGCGCAGCACTTCCACGTGGCTGGCGGCCCCGGTTTTCACCAGCCGCTGGGTGATCGCCAGTTCTTTGTTCGCGAGATCTAACGCGGCGCGCAACTCCCGCTGGGTATCCTCCAGCTGGGCGCGGCGCGAGTTGTAGAGCCGCGTTTCAGCGGCGGTCAGGTCGGTCCATTTCGCCAGGGACGGCGGGAATTTGAGCGGCAGATCGTTCACCTCGGCATACAGACGCGCGCTGGAGGCCAGCGACGCGCGGTAACGCGCCGCGCTTTCGCCGACGTTAGATTCCGAGCGGGTAGGATCCAGCCGCGCCAGCACCTGTCCGGCCTGCACCTGATCCCCTTCGTGCACGTTCAGCTCGGTGAGGATCCCCCCATCCAGCGACTGCAACACCTGCTCGCGTGAGCTGGGGATCACTTTTCCGGTGCCGGTTGAGACTTCGTCCAGCACGCCGAACCACGCCCAGACGCCGAGCACCACAAACATCACCAGGGAGAAGAAAACAATGCGCCGGGCGCCGGTATAACCGCTTTCGGAGTCGAGCGCGTTATCCAGATCTTCTACTGCGGCAACGTCACGCTGACTGATTTTCATTTTTCCACTCCCGTCCGGTTGCCTGCTGCTGTTGCTGCATACGGCTGTTGTTCAGCGCCTGGGCTTTTGGCGCGTCCATCACCAGCATGCCATCTTTGAGTACCACCACGCGCTCCACCAGCTCCAGCACCGGCACGCGGTGGGTCGCGACAACCAGCGTGCGGTTGCCGAGCCACGCCCCGAGACGTTGAATAAATTCCCGCTCGGTATGTTCATCAAGGGAGGCGGTCGGTTCATCCATCAGCACGATATTCGGGTCGCGCAGCAGCATCCGCGCCAGCAGAATAGACTGCCGCTGCCCGCCGGACAGCCCGACGCCGTTCTCCATAATCGGGTAATCCAGCCCCTTTGGCAGCTTCTGCACAAAGCTGGCCGCGCCGCACATCTCCAGCACCTCGAAGATCTCTTTATCGGTGGCGCGCGGCATGCCGAGCGTGATGTTCTCGCGCAGGGTGCCATAAAACAGCCGGGCGTTTTGGGTCATAAAGCCGACGTTTCTCCGCACGTCAGCCACGTCCAGATGCGGCAGGCTGAGGTTGTCGAGCCGCAGTTCACCACCCGCCAGATCCATCCCGCCCGCCATCGCCTGCAACAGGGTTGATTTGCCCGCGCCGTTGCGCCCGAGGATCGCCACTTTTTCGCCCGCTTTGATCTCCAGGCGGTTAATGCGCAGCGCCATGCGGGGATCTTCCGGGTGATAGCGGAACTGCGCCTGCTCGAAAAGATAGTGGCCGCGCAGCACGTCCTGGCGGATCGGTGTCTCTTCGCGCTGGTTCTCGGTCGGCAGCTGCATAATGCTGTCCAGCCCCTCTTTGGCCGCCTTCACCTGCTGCCAGCGGGCCAGCACGCCGCATAGCGTCGCCATCGGGGCGATCATCCGTGAGGCGAGCATCGAGGCGGCCACCACCGAACCGGTGGTTAAGGTGCCGTCGATCACCATCGGCGCGCCCACCACGATCACCCCGGCATAGACCAGGCTCTGAATGGTCATCCCCCAGCTGATCAGGTTCTGCGTCAGTTCGCGGGTGCGCAGGCCGGATTCGGCGGTGATCTGGATATAGCTGTTCCACTGCTGCAAAAAGCGGTTCTCTGCCTGCATCAGCTTGATGTCCTCCAGCCCCTGCACGCTTTCCACCAGCACCGCGTTGCGCAGGGTTGATTCATGCGCCGACTGCTTCGCCAGCTCCGCCAGCTTCTTTTGCAGCAGCAGGCCAGGCAGGACCATGATCACCGCCGCCACCGGAGCGATCCACGCCAGCTGCGGGGCGATGATCGCCAGCACAATCACAAACAGGATAAAAAACGGCAGATCGACGATGGTGGAGATGGTGGAGGAGGTGACCATCTCGCGGATCTGCTCCAGCTCGCGCAGCTGGGAGATAAAGCTTCCGGTGGATCGCGGAATGGCGCTGTGGCGCAGCCGCAGCGCGTGGCCGAACACCCGATCCGAGACGCGCAGATCCGAGCGTTTGCCCAGCAGATCCATAATGTGTCCGCGCGCCACGCGCAGCACAAAGCCAAACAGCGTGGCGATCAGCACCCCGATAGTCAGCACATAGAGCGTCGGATAGGACTGGGCGGGGATCACCCGGTCATACACCTGCATGGAAAAGACGATGCCCGAGAGTGAGAGCACGTTAATGAACAGTGCAGCCAGCATCACCCAGCTGTAAGGGCGAAGGTCGCGCATCACCAGCCGGTAGAGCCAGTCCGGGCGGTATTTTGATATATAGGCATCCACGCGGCTGTCCTTCAGCGCCGCCAGCGGACGCAGGGCGATGACGTGGCGGATGGCAGGCAGCATCGCGCTCATCGACAGGCGGTTGGTGTGCGTGCTGTCGTCGAAAAAGCTGACCTCAAGCGTATCCTCGCCGTCGAAATTGTCGATGACGCCGATTTTACCGTCGTTCAGCTCCACCACCACCGGCAGACGCCAGCTGTTGATAGCGTGCTGATCGGCCGTCAGCAACTGGAATGTCAGCCCGGCTTCACGGGCGAGCTGCGTCAGCGCGGGCACCATCGGTTTGCCTTTCAGCCACGGCGCGCCTGCGACGAGCGAGCCTGGCGAGCAGGCAACGCGATAGCGCGTCGCCACGTAGCCAAACGCCTGCGCCCACTGCTCCAGCGCCTCATCCGTCATGTTTTCACCCTGCGGGATATCGCGTTGCTTCATGGCTGGATCTCCACGGTCTGGATGGTGCGGTTTTCAAGATCGAACGCGTGACGCAGGCGCCCGGTGTTGTACAGACAGTTGAGCTGAAGCTGATGCAGCTGTCCGGCGGTTTGCTGTTGGGTAAAGCGCGCCTGATACACTTCCTGCTCGGCGTTGAGCACGTCGAGCAGCGGGCGGGATCCAAGATCGAGATACTGCTGCTGATACAGCTCGCGGGTGCGGGCGCTGAGCGCTTCCTGACGGCCCTGGATCTGAAGCGTGCTCATCAGGCTCATCACCTGGCTGCGCGCTTCCAGCAGTTTTTGCCGCACCTCAAGACGGGTGCGCTGGATGGTGGACTGGGCGGATTCCACCGCGTGTCCGGCGGCGTTACGCCGGGCGGTGAGGCCGCCACCCTGATAGAGCGGCATTTGCACTTTAACCCACGCGGAGTACTGGGTGCGGTCCCGCGTTTCGTTGCCCGCGTAGCGGTCGTTCAGGTAGTGACGAACTTCCGGCTCCAGAGAAACGGTAGGGGTCATTTGCGCGTTGGCATAATCGAGATTTGCCTGCGCGACGTTGGCCTGCGCCCAGGCCGCTAATACCGAGGGCACCAGACGATCGTCCGGCTCGGCGATGTCGCAGCTGCGGGCCAGGCTTTGCGGAAAGTCATTGCTGACCGCGTTCAGGCTGTCCCAGCCCAGCAAGCTCATCAGCGTGGCGCGCGAGCTGTCGAGGCTCGCCTGATACTGCATCAGCTGCGCACGCGCCCCTTCGATACGGGCATCGGTCTGGACCACGTCAGAGAGTGACGTTGCGCCTTCATCATTACGTTGTTTCGTCAGGGTGCCGATGGAGGACAGTGCATCCAGCTGTTCTTTGGCGGTCTCGACCATCTGCTGCCAGGTCTGCACCTGCACCATGGCGATGGCGGTATCGTGGGCGATGGTGTCGATGCTCACCAGCAAGTTGGCCTGCTGCTGGGCGACGCCCGCATTTTCGGCGCGCACCTGGCTTGCGACTTTGCCGAAGTCGTACAGCATTTGCGAAAGAGAAAGCACCAGCGAGGGGGTAAAGCCATTATCGTCACCGTCGTGGCTATAGCCGTTATCCATGCCAGCGTTAATTTGCGGATAATATTTCGATTTAGCGACGTCCACATTTTCGCTCTGCTGATAAAGTTTGCCGACGGCTTCACTGATAGCCGGATGCCAGGTCACGGCGCGGTTAACCGCTTCATTCAGCTGTAGCGTGCCGGGGGCGGCTTTGCTGGCTACGGGCGCCACGCGGCCATTTAAAGAGGGGAGTTCCTGCGTTTCGCTTAATTGTCCGGTATTAATCATCGCCGCAGGGTTTGCCGCGATAGCGGGCACAGATATCAGGCAGCACGAGAGCCACCAGTAAGGCATCTTCTTTCCCATTTCTTGTCCCTAATAAAAAAGTACTGCTTTTTTGTTTATGCCCGGGCGCTGCGCGCGCCCGGGTCATTTCTTGCAGGTGCTATCAGGTAATGATGTGTTGCTGGTTTACAAGCTCGTCGTAGGTGGTCTGAACATTGTCCAGCGTAACGAGTGTAGATTTAGTGTAGGCGGCTCCCGTGCCGTCACGGTCGATGGAGATCACAGTATTGTTACCGCTTTGTGAAACAGAGACATAGTTCCCCAGCGTCGACGCGCTACCGTTCCACCCCACCAGCAGATCGCCAATGTCGATCTTGTCTCCCTGCGTGAGGGAGAAGTTCGTCCAGTGGTCGCCCGTGCTGTTACCTGCGGTGGCGTTACCCGCCGTGTTGTTCAACACCTGATAAATCAACGTGTCGCCGTAGGCCGTACCGCTAATCACATCGTTATGCTCCGAACTGACAAATTTCGGCGCCATGTCAATGGTCAGCGACGCGGTATCTTTAACACCGTTGGCATCGGTCAGGGTGTAGTTAAAGACCTCCTTGCTGGTAATGGTAGAGAGCGAGATACCCGGGTTGAGGGTGTAGGTGTAACTGCCGTCAGCGGCAATCGCCAGCGTCCCGTAGTGGCCCGTGATGTTTGACATCGTGCTGCCGGTGTACGGATCCAGCGTAGTGGTAACGCCGTCGTAGCCGGTAATGCTCACGCGGGTATCAACCGAGTGGAGCTGGTCCATCGCCCCTGCGGAGTCGGTGCCGTCGAAGATATTGCCGTCAACGGTGTGGGTACCCGTCGCGTCGAACTGCGACAGCGAGTAGCTGGTGCCGGTCACGCTTGGGGTGATGGTGATATTTCCTACCCCCAATGGCCCCATTTTGCCCGTATAGCTCAGCGTATAGGTTCCCGCCTCCAGATCGAGACCCGTCAGGTTGATGGTCGCCGTGCCGCCCAGCAGTAACCCACCGTTAAACGAGCCGGTTCTGACGGTGGTTGCGCCGTTGGACAGCGTCCAGTCCACCGTTAACCCGGTAAGCGTCAGCAGCGAGGCGACGTTAAACGACAGAACCACGTTATGCAGCGCGGTATTAGGATCCACCACGAAGGTCCCGCTCCCGCTGCCCTGGGTTGAGGCAAGCAGCGCAGCGTTCCAGCTCGCCGACCCGACCGTCGTATCGGAATAGGCGGCCGTATGGTGAACCGACGTGACGTCCATCGCGGTGCTGACATCGTTTACCGCATCCATTGGGCGCGCGGTTGGGGTGATGTTCAACGATGCCGTGTCTTTCGAGCCGTCAGGCGCGGTGATGGTGTAAACGAAGGTATCCGGCGTGCTGATATGGTCCGCGCCGACCCCGCTGTTCAGGGTGTAGGTGTACTCTCCGGCCGCGTTGATCCGCAGCGTACCGTACTCGCCGGTGATCTCCGTCAGACCGCTGCTGTTCACCGCCACGCCGTTAACGTCGGAGACTACGGTACCCGCTGGCGCAATATCATCCGCCAGCACATCGCCGGTGGTGCTCTCGCTCACGCTTGCCACGCTGTAGACATGATCCTGCAAGACGTTCAGCGTGTAGGCCGTCAGCGCGGTGATCCCCGCCGCCGTATTGAGCAGGAACAGGTACTCACCGGCGGGCAGATTCAGCGTCAGCTGCGGGGAGGTGCCGCCCAGCAGCGGCGCGCGCAGCCAGCCGGGTTCAACGCGCATCTGCTCGAAGGTCTGCGTCGCATTGTTGAACTTATAGATGTAAAGGTCGAACACCGAGGCCAGCGCGACGCCGCCCACGGACGCCTGAACGGTCATGGTGCGGGTGGTGCCTTCTTCCACGTTATAGATGATCGGGTTGGCCAGATCGTCCAGCAGGTTCAGCCCCAGCGTATTGCCAAGGTTGATCCCCACCAGGGTAAAGCCGCCCTGCGACGAGGTGCCGTTGTTGATCGCCTCCACGGTGGTATCGAAGGTCAGCGAGGCGGTATCGTCCACGGCCACGATACCGCTGCTGCTGGTGCCTTCGCCCAGCGACAGCACCAGATTTGCCGAGGCGCTGGTGCCGTTGTGGGTGATGGTGTAGGTAAAGTTCTCCGTGCGGCCAATGACGGCGGCGCTGGTGTTGGTCAGGTTATAGGTATAGCTGCCGTCCAGGTTGATGGTCAGCGTGCCGTACTGCCCCTGAATCACTGTGCCGTCAGCCGTAACGCTGGTGGTGGTGCCCTGGGCGTTGGTGACCGCAGTGACGGTGGTGCCCGCCGGGGCGTTGTCGCTGCCTGCGGTTGGATCCACGTCGGTGATGACGTTACCGACAATGTTGGTTTCGCCGGACACGGTGCCTGCGCTGGTCTCTTTCACCGCCACATCGAGGCTGGTGTAAGAGCCGGTTGCCAGCAGGTTAGTGTTGTAGCTCAGGACGCGATACTGACCATCCGCCAGACCGTTCAGGTTCAGCGACACCCCCGTCGCGCCGAGGGTCAGCAGGTCAGCGAACTGCGGCTGTCCGGTATCGACCACGGTGGTCCAGGTGTTGTTGGCGGCGTCAAAGCGCTGTACCACCAGCTCAAGGGTATTGAGCAGGGAAAGAACGGCACCCGTGGCGTTGGCGTTCACGGCAATATCCGCACTGCCGCCGTTGCCGACGGTGAAACCTACCTGCGCGGTGTCGTTGCCGAGCAGCGTCAGCACGTTACCTACGGCGCCCACCAGCAGGAAACCATAGTCGCTGTACTGCGAGTTGGTCACCGTTGCGGTGGTCGTCAGCGCCAGCTCTTCAACGTTGGTGCTGGCAGAGAGCGGCACCACCGGCGCAAGGGCTGAGCCGGGCAGCGAGACGTTCCCTGCCGCATCGGTGGCGGTGATTTGCAGCGTCTGGCCTTCCGTCTGTTTATTGAGGAAGGTGTAGCTCCAGGATCCGTTGCTGTCTGCCGTGGCGGTGACCGTTGAATTGTCCGCCAGACGGATGGTGACGGTGCTGCCCGCTTCGGCGCTACCGGTCAGTACGCTGCCGTCTGCGTTGAAGGTCCCGGTTGGAGCCGTTGGCGCAGTGAGATCGACAATGACGGTGGTCGACGTGGAAATCGGGCTGGTGCCCGAGCCGTTGCTCGCCGTGGCGGTGAAGGCATGTGGCCCTTCGCTCAGCACCGGCGTGGTGAAGCTCCAGTTGCCGCTGGCATTCGCGGTGACCGTGCCCATCAGCACCCCGTTGTTATAGAGGGTGATGGTCGCGTTCGGCTGCGCCGTGCCGCTCAGGGTTGGCGTGGTGTCATCGGTGGTTTTCCCGTTGGTCAGGTTGCCCGTCACCGTGCCGACGTTATCATCGATGTTAGCGATAACCGGCGCGTTCGGGATCGTGGTGATCGGGGCAATCACGGAGGTGGTGATACCCGCGTTACCGGCCTTATCGGTAGCAAAGACAATCAGTGACTCCCCGCCGGTCTGTGGAGGGGTGAGGGTGGCGCTGAAGTTTCCGCTGCCGTCCGCAACGGCTGTGCCAAGCACGGTTCCGGTGCTGCTGGTGATGGTGACGGTACTTCCCGCTTCCGCCGTACCGGTAACCTGCGTCCCGTTGGTGATCACCGCCAGCCCGGTTGGGGCTGCTGGCGGCGTCAGGTCAACGTTGATCGTGATAATCGGCGATGGCGCGCTGGTATTGCCCGCGGCATCGGTGGCGGTGGCGGTGAAGCTATGCGCGCCTTCGATCAGCGTGGTGCTGGTTTGCGGCAGCGTCCAGTTGCCGTTGGCATCGGCGGTAACGGTTCCCACCAGCGTCGTGCCGTCGTAAATACGTACGGTGGCATTGGCTTCCGCCGTGCCGTTTAAGGTCGGACGGGTGTCGTTGGTTGGGTTGGTGCCGGTGACAGGGCCGGTGACGGTTCCCACATCATCCACAATCGAGGTGATTGCCGGTGCGACAGGGGCGGTGGCATCCACATTGATGGTGTAACCCCCGGTCTGCGCGCTGGCGTTGCCCACGGCGTCGGTGGCGGAGAAGGTCAGATTATGCGGCCCGTCAGCCAGCGGGGTGGACGGCGTAAAGCTCCACGCGCCGCCGGTGGCGACCGCGGTGCCAATCTGTACCCCATTGTCGTAGATGGTTACCGTCGCGCCGGCTTCTGCCGTACCGGTGAGCGTTGGTCGTGCATCGTTGGTTAACCCGCCGTTGGCGACAGGCGTCGCAGCATTACCGACGTCGTCGGTGACACTGGTCAGCACCGGTAGCGCTGGCGGCGTGGTGTCAATGATCAGGCTGAAGTCGGCGGACGGCGCGCCGGTGTTACCCGCCTGATCCGTTGCTTCTGCGGTAAAGGTGTGTGACCCGGTGCCCAGCGGCACGGTGATATCGACGGTCCAGTTGCCGTTAGCATCGGCAGTACCGGTGCCCACCAGCGTAGTGCCCTCGTAGATATTCACGGTGGCCAGCGGCTCGCTGGTCCCCACCAGCCGCGGGAGAGGATCGTTCGTGGTCTGGCCGGAGCCAATCGCCCCGGTGATGGTGCCAACATCGTCTATCGCCTGGGTGATAACCGGCGCGGCAGGCACAGTTGTATCCACAACCAGCGTAAAGCCCGGTGAGGCAGGACTGATGTTGCCCGCGGCATCGGTTGCCGTGGCGGTCCAGGTGTGGCTGCCGTTTGCCAGCGTGCCGGTGGTGAAGCTCCATACGCCGTTGGCATCCGCCACGGCGGTGCCCACCTGCTGACCATTCTCATAGATGGTGATGGTCGCGTTGGCTGCCGCGGTGCCGTTCAGCGTTGGCGTGGTGTCGTCTGTGCTTTGTCCCGAGGCGACCGGGCCCAGCACGGGACCGGCATTGTCGGTGGCGGGGGTAAAGACCGGTGCTTCGGGCACCGTCGTATCCACCGTCAGGTTGAACGGTGGCGAGGTGACCCCGGTATTGCCTGCGGCATCGGTGGCGTTAAAGGTAATGGTATGCGGCCCTTCACCCAGCGCGGTGGTCGGCGTGAAGGTCCAGTTACCCTGGGCGTTGACGACCGCCGTGCCGATTTCCACATCATCGACAATAACGTGCACCGTTGCGCCCACTTCCCCCGTACCGTTGAAGGTTGGACGGGTGTCGTTGGTGGAACCGTTGCTGGCGATGATTCCCGTTCCCGGGCTGACATCGTCTATCACCGTGGTGACCACCGGGGCCGCAGGGCCAGTGGTATCCACCGTAAAGGCGAACACTGGCGAGTTGGCGGAGACGTTTCCAACATCATCGCTGGCGTTTACGCGCAGGTTATACGTCCCGTCCGTCAGGACCGGATCCGGCATAAAGGTCCAGTTACCGTTGCCGTCGACCGTAGTGGTACCAATCTCCACGCCGTTATTCAGAACGTGAATAGTGGTGCCCGCCTGGCCGGTGCCGCTCAGGGTTGGCGTGGTGTCATTTGTCACCTGCCCGGCGGTAAGCGGGCCGGTTACGCCACCCGGGGCGTTGTCGCTGACCGTAACGATCGTCGGCACCTGTGGCGCAGTAAGATCGATTTCGACGCTCCAGGCGTTGGACGGCTGGCTGACGTTGCCCTGCGGATCCGTGGCTCTGACGGTAAAGTCATGCGTCCCTTCGCCGAGGGCGGTTTCAGGAGTAAATGTCCAGGCGCCGGTACCGTCTGCTGCCACGGTACCAATCTGCGTGGTGCCATCAAAAATGGCGACGACGCTGTTCGGCTCAGCGGTACCGGTCAGGGTTGGCGTGGTGTCGTTGGTTGGATCGCCGCTTGGAACAGGCGTTGCCGCATTGCCTGCGTTATCCGTCACGCTGGTAATCACCGGCGTGGTAGAGACGGTGTCGACCACAATGGTGATCCCGGCCGACGGGGTGCTCTCATTGCCTGCCGGATCGGTGGCGGTCACGGTCAGGGTGTGGCTGCCGTCGTCCAGCGCAGGCGGCGTGTAGCTCCAGGTGCCAGTCGGACCGACAATAACGGTGCCCAGCGGGTCGCCGTCATCGTACACCGTAATGGTGTCCCCGGCCGTGCCTGTCCCGGTCAGGGTAGGACGGTTATCGTTGGTGCTCTGCCCGTCGGCGATTGGCCCGGTGATCGGACCTACGTCATCGGTCACCGCACCGATGGCTGGCGCTGTCGGGGCGGTAAGGTCGACGGTGACGGTCGCGACAGGCGACTGCCCGCTGGTCGCGCCGGTGGTGGTGTTTGTAGCGGTCACGGCGAAGGTGTGTGGCCCTTCCGTCAGCGGCAACAGCGGCGTGTAGCTCCAGTTGCCGTTGGTATCCGCAACGACAGTGGTCACCGGAAGCAGCGATCCATCCTGATAAATGGCGATCACGCTGCCCGGATCGGCGGTGCCGGTAAGGGTAGGCGTGGTGTCATTGGTGGTTTTATCTTTCACGTCGCCCGTGACGGGATCGACGTCATCGTTGATCGCCGTAATCACCGGCACCGCAGGCAGCTCGAGCGGAGAGTCCGGCACGTCAAAGGTGGTTGACGGGCTGGCATTGCCTGCGGGGTCCGTGGCGATCAGCGTCAGCGTCGCGGCATCCAACTGGGCCGGGGAGAGGGCAATGGAGAAGGAGCCTCCCGTCGCGACCCCGGTCCCGATGATATTGCCGTTGGCGTCACGAACCGTCACCGTGGTTCCGTCATCCGCCGTCCCGGTCAGCGGGGTGCCCTCCGCGGCAATGGTCATATTCGTTGGCGTTGCAGGCGGCAGGGTATCCACCGTCACGCTGAGATCGCCGGAGCTGGCGGAGGTATTCCCCGCCGCGTCACTCGCGACCACTGAGAAGGTATGCGGCCCCTCGGTGAGCGCAGGGTCGGCGGTCCAGGACCATGTCCCGTTCGGCTGAACCTCCACGACCACCGGCGAGGCGACACCATCAACGGAGACGGTGACGCTCGAACCCGGCTCGCCAATCCCGGTGAGGGTTGGCGTACCGTCGCGGGTGTAAAGCACGCTGTTGGTCAGCTGGCTGTCAGAGACGGCGTCAATTTGCGGCACGGTTGGCGCCTGCGTATCAACCTCCACCGTAAAGACCGGACTTACCGGGCTAACGTTACCGGCATCGTCCACCGCGGCGACGGTGATATTCAGCGGGCCGTCGGTTTGTGTCGGCAGGGTATAGGACCATTCATTATTGACGACCTCTACGCGCGCGACTTCCACGCCGTTGTTGTAGATGATCACCGTCTCGCCGGTGGTGCCGGTTCCGCCGATGCCTGGCGTAGTGTCGTTGGTAGACTCGCCATTCTGCACGCCACCAATGGCACTGATAACCGGAGTATCCGGGGCGAGGGTATCGACCGTTATCGTGATACCGGCTGATGGCACAGATTCATTCCCGGCTTCATCGGTGGCGGTCGCCGTGTATTCGTGCGTCCCTTCGCCAATGTTGCTCTCAGGACGCCAGCTCCAGTTACCGTTACCGTCCACCGTAACGCTGCCCACGGCCTGCGGCTCGCCTGTACCCACCTGGTCATAGATGGTAATGACGTCATTCGGCGTACCGGTGCCACTCAGGACCGGACGCGGATCGTTGGTGGATTCGCCATCCAGCACGGGTCCGGTGATCTGGCTTACGCTGTCTGTCACCGTTGGGGTTCCCGGTTGGGCAGGCGCGTCAGTATCAATGGTAATGGTCACCGGCGTGGACGGCGCGCTTTCGTTCCCGGCGCTGTCCTGGTTAGTGACCGTCAGGGAGAGATCGTAGGTGCCGTCAGGGAGCGGATCATCCGGCGTCCAGCTCCAGTTACCGTCGCCATCGATCTCGGCTTCACCAATTTTAGTAGCGCCATCGTAAATGTTCACGATATCCCCCGGCGTGCCCGAGCCGCTCAGGGTTGGCGTGGTATCCCGGGTGGTCTCCCCTGGATTCAGGGCCGTCCCCGGCGTGCCGCCGTCCGGGTTGACGGTGATCTCAGGAATATCCGGCGTTGCAGGCGCGGTCGTGTCGATCGCCAGTTCAAACGGCGGCGAAATGGTGGTGTTACCCGCCTCATCCGTTGCGTGGACCGTCAGCGAGTGCGGGCCGTCCGTCAGCGGCGTGGTTGGCGTAAAGCTCCAGCCGCCGCTGCCGTCGAGCACCGCCGTGCCGAGCAGGGTGGTTCCGTCATAGATCGTGATGGTGGTGCCGTCCGGTGCGGTTCCCTGCAACTGCGGCAGCGTGTCGTCGGTGGTGTCCCCGCTGTTAAGCGGAAGCTGCACGGGCCCCACGTTATCGGAGACGGTGTCAATGGTGGCCGCTGGTGGCGGGGTGGTATCGACGGTAAGGGTAAAGCCGGCTGATGGTGCGCTGGCGTTACCGGCCGCATCGCTCGCGACGACGGTGAACGTATGCTGCCCGTTCACTAATGGGGTAGCAGGTGTGAATGTCCATGCGCCACCGCTGTTAACAACGGCAGTACCAATATCCTGTCCGTCCAGGCGGATCGTCACGGTGGAGCCCGGCTCACCGGTACCGTTCAGCGTCGGGAGCGTGTCGTTGGTAGTTTCATTGGTGTCGAGCGCACCCGTGCGGCCCGGTACGTCATCAATGACCTGCGTAATGGCCGGCGCGCCCGGCGCGGCGGTATCCACCGTGATGCTCCAGGTGTTCGATGTCCCGCTGAGGTTATTATTGGCGTCAACCGCCGTCGCCGTCAGCACGTGCCCGCCGTCCGGTAGCGCGGTTTCCAGCGTGATGGACCACTGACCGTTCGCCGAAACCAGCGCGGTGCCAAGCACGGTAGTACCGCTGTAGAGGGTGATGGTGGTGCCAGGCTCGCCCGTTCCGTTGATGGTTGGCGTGTTGTCGTTGGTGAGACCGTTCTGGCTGACAGGACCGGTGACGCCTGGGGCATCATCCACCACGCCCGTGATGACCGGGGTTTGTGCCGCGGTGATGTCCGGCGCGTCAAACGGCGCGGTCGGGCCGGTGTTTCCGGCGGTATCGGTGGCATCGGCGGTCAGGGCTTCGCCGTTGGCTTTCGGCGGGATCAGTTCAACGCTGAAATTCCCCTGATCGTCGGCGACCGTTTCCCCGACCTTCACGCCATTTTCACGGATGGTGGCGGTGCTGCCCGGCTCGGCTGTACCGGTTACGGTGGTGCCGTCGGCAGAGATCACCACGTTTTCCGGCGCCAGCGGTGGGGTGCTGTCTGGCGCGTCGGCAAAGCCAGACGGGCTGGTGTTACCGCTGCCGTCGGTGGCCGTCACTTCAAGGGCTTCGCCGTTGGTCTGGGCTGGCGAAATCGGGATGGTGAAGGTGCCGTCCGGGCCGGCGGTGGCCTGGCCGATGATCGTACCGTCCGGCGCTTTAATGATAATCGTGCTGTTTGGCTCGGCGGTTCCGCTGACGCTGGCCCCGTCTTCCGCCACCACCAGGTTGCCCGGTGCGGCAGGTGGGGTGATATCCGCTGCGTTGACCAGCGCCGGTGAGCTCTGGTTGCCTGCGGCATCGGAGGCGACCACGGAGATAATCTCGCCGTTGGTCTGCGCAGGGTTCAGGTTGACGACATAGTTGCCGTTGCTGTCGGCAGTGGCGGTCCCGATTTGCAGCCCGGCATTGTTGGTGATGACGATTTTACTGCCCGGCTCGGCGGTACCGGTGATCTGGGTGCCTGCGGAGTTGAGCGTCGCAACCGGCATGTCTGGCGGCGTAAGATCGACGGTAAAGTTGATCGGCTGAGACAGACCGCTCTGGTTGCCTGCCGCATCGGTTTCCCGCAGGGTAATCGAGTGTGCGCCTTCTGCCAGTGGACTCGTCGGCGTGATGCTCCAGGTGCCGTTCGGCAGAACGGTGGTGGTGCCGATAACAACGCCGTTATCGTAAACCGTGATCGTGCTGCCCGGTTCGCCTCTGCCCGTCAGACGTGGCTCTGAGGCATCGGTAAACTGCCCGGCACCGATCGCTCCTTTCAGTACGCCCGTGTCGTCGTTAATGATAAACCCGGAAGGCGTTTGCGGCGCGGTGACATCTACCGTGACGGTAAAGACCGGCGAGGCCGGGCCAGTGTTACCGGCGACGTCGGTGGCGCGCACGGTAAGCTGGTGGCTGCCTTCGCTCAGGTTCACCGACGGCGTAAAGCTCCAGCTTCCGTTACTGCCCACAACGGCTGTGCCAATGGCAATGCCGTTATCATAGATGGTGACCGTCGAGCCCGCTTCCGCCGTGCCGGTGAGCTGTGGCCGTGGGTCGTTGGTGCTGCTTCCACTCCCGAGTGTGCCGGTGCCAGGCGCAACATCATCGGTGATGCTGACGATAGCTGGCGCGCCAGGCGCGACGGTATCGACCACGAAGCTTACCGCCGTGGACGCCGGGCTAGTATTGCCTGCGGCATCGGTCGCGGTGGTGGTAATGGCGTGGTTGCCTTCAGACAGGTTGGTCGACGGGGTAAAGCTCCATTTCCCTGTGGCATCGGCTGTTGCGGTGCCAATCGGTTTCCCGTTGTCATAGAAGGTAATGACGGTGCCGGCTTCACTGATGCCGCTGAAGGTCGGGCGGGCATCGTCCGTGCGTTGTCCGTTGCTCAGCGGGCCTGTTTCGGCGCCTACGTTATCATTGACGGTGACAATCTCCGGTGCATCCGGCGCGGTTAAATCCGGTGCCGTGACCTGAACGCCCGGGCTGGTATTGCCGGACGGATCGGTGGCGGTTGCGGTGATCTGTTCCCCGTTGGTGAGCGGCGTACCCAGATCAATCGTAAATTTCCCGTCGCTACCCGCTTTGCCCGTTCCGATGGTGTTGCCATCGGTATCTTTCAGGGTAACGGTGCTGCCCGGCTCAGCGGTACCGGTGACGGTTTTGCCGTCAGGGGAGACCTCCAGATTGGCCGGGGCATCCGGTGCGGTGAGATCCGGTGCCGTGACCTGACCGCCCTGGCTGGTATTGCCGGATGGATCGGTGGCGGTGGCGGTGATCTGTTCCCCGTTGGTGAGTGGCGTACCGAGATCAATCGTAAATTTTCCGTCGCTGCCCGCCTTGCCCGTTCCGATGGTGTTGCCATCGGCATCTTTCAGGGTAATCGTGCTGCCCGGCTCAGCGGTACCGGTGACGGTTTTGCCGTCAGGTGAGACCTGTAGATTGGTGGGGGCATCCGGAGGCGTGGTATCTGGCTCGGAAGGATTTCCCGGATTGCCGGGATTCGGGCTGTTGTTATCGTCATCTCCGCCACCTCCACCGCCAGTTCCCGCCGCAATAGCAATCCCACCTGCGGCGGCCAGGCCACCCAGCACCCAGGGCCACGCAGCGGCGCCGCCGGCATCACTCCCTGACGCCGCCAGTAATGCATCGGTGGAGGCGATGGATTCATAGGTTGCGGCACCGGTTGGATCTTCAATCCACCACAGCGCACCGTCGCTCTCCTCAAGCACCAGCTGGCTCACGCCCTGCGCGTCGGTGACGTAGAAATTCTTGAGGGTAATCACTTCGCCCGAGTTGAGGGTAATCACCAGATCGTTTCCGCTGCGGGAGTAACCTGAGATGTCGGCGCGATCCACGTTAAGTTTAACGATTGAGGAGTGATCGAGTGTTATCTGTGTCCCTTCCGTGGTCGTTTCCACGCCAGTTAATTTAGATATAACAGATATTTGGCTCATACAATTATTACTCCAGCTGAGTGATTGGTTACGGCGTGTAAAACAAAGCCATCGTTTCTGAAGAGACGAACGCGCTCCCGGCGAAAATACTGTTTAATAAACAGGATTTACCGTTACTTTCTTTAGCGCGACCGATGCCCGCCAGGATTAAAAGTGGCAACCTCAGGGCAAAGCTAATTATTTACACAGGAAATAGTTGTTTATTTATATGTTTGCGATTTATAAGCCTTATTATTTGTGCAGGTATTGATTTATTGCGTTATGAAAATGATATAGCTATAAATGTCTGAATATGCAAATTAAGTGTTCGTAAACCCAGCACGGCTATTGCAGGGGCGATTAATTGATAGCGTTAATATATTTCGTTAGCTATGAGGGCGCGTGGGCAAAGGGTTTTGGCGTTAAAGGTGAAACCCTTAAAACGGTGCTGGTGGGGCGATAATAATAATTAAAATGTGCGGTAAATATTTAATTTTGGTTAGGTTTAATTTCTGCTTAATAGTAATTTAAGTTAGGGTGAAATATCTGGTGTATGATATATTTTAAATTCTCTCATTTATAAAATATATTTTTACGTGCGGGTTAATTTCTGCTACTCCAAAAATAACGTGATTTCTTCTCATGTTTAATAAATAAAAGGCCGCAAGCGTGGCCTTTCAGAGGCAATCGGTATTAGCCTAAAGAAATTAAGCCGATTTCCACGAGGGCGGCTAATGTCAAAAGAATAAAGAGGATAACAACTATTGGTCTGTACATTTTTAAGGTTCCATCCTTGTGTGAAGTCCTGCCCATCGTGTCCGTTGTCATTTTCCATGGTAATGACGTGCTGTCGTTGATGCTCATCAAAGGGACGCAGCAGATTGAGGAAAATCTGCATTCAGGGTTGGAACCATTCAACGCTGTGTGGGTTGCGTGGCGGGGAGCTGTCGCCACTGGCGGATGTGCTCGATCAGGGCTCTGAGCTTGGGGGCCATATTGTGGCGCTGGGGAAAATAGAGATAAAAACCAGGAAAAGATGGAAGAAACGCATCCAGTAAGGAAACCAGCTGTCCTGATTCAATGTACGGTGTGAAGGTGTCCTCGGTGGCAAAGGTTATGCCACCGCCGGCCAGCGCGAGGCTGAGCATAAGACGCAGATCGTTAGTGGTTATTTGTGGTTCAATTGCCACATCGAAAGGGACGCCTGCTTCCTCAAACTCCCAGCGATAGGGGGCAACGTCCGGGGAAGGGCGCCAGCCGATACACCGATGAGCGACCAGCTCACGGGGATGCGCCGGTGCGCTGTGTGTCGCCAGATAGGAAGGTGAAGCCACCACCCGTTCACGCTGCTGGCCCGTAAGGGGAATCGCGATCATGTCTTTTTCGATAACTTCGCCCAGTCTCACCCCAGCGTCATAGCCCGCTGCCACGATATCGAATTCCTCATCTGACACGAAGACATCAAGCGATACCGCAGGATGCGCTGCCGCAAACGAGGCGAGCAGTGGGCCAGAAAGAAACGCTTCCGCTATTGAGGTGACAGCGATCCTGAGCTGTCCGCGCGGCATGCTGTCCGAGGTGACATCGTCAAAGGCCGCCTCAATGTTGGCGATGGGCCCCAGCAACGATTTATGCAACCGTTCACCCGCTTCGGTGAGCCTTACCGAGCGCGTGGTGCGCATCACCAGCAGGGTCTGAAACCCATCTTCGAGACGTCTTATCCCCTGGCTGACAGCGGAACGGGTGATGCCCAGCCGCCCGGCGGCCGCGCTGAAGCTGCGCTCCTCGGCGACCGCCAGAAAAAGCGGTAACAAATTAAGATCAATTTTCATTGTTTAACATCGCTAACCAGTGAGTCCAGTAAAGGCAGGATACAAGAAACAATGTTGAGACTCTATGATTGCTTTGAACTCAACTGAAGGAGCAAAACATGAACAAAGTGATCTTAATTACCGGTGCCTCCAGCGGTATTGGAGAAGGTATTGCCAGAGAGCTGGGAAAGGCAGGCGCAAAAGTTTTCCTGGGGGCACGCAGGCTGGAGCGCATCCACGCCCTGGCTGATGAAATCCGCAGCGCAGGAGGAGAGGCAGAGGCTCAGGTATTAGACGTTACCAGCCGCCAGTCTATGGCCGCCTTCGTTGAGGCAGCACGGGAAAAGTGGGGCCGCATTGACGTTCTTATTAACAATGCGGGCATTATGCCTCTGTCTCCGCTTTCGGCTGGCAAGCAGGATGAGTGGGAACGCACCATTGACGTGAATATTAAGGGGGTACTGTGGGGAATTGGCGCGGTTCTGCCGATTATGGAAGCCCAGAACTCGGGGCAGATCATTAATATTGGCTCGATCGGTGCCTTGTCCGTCGTGCCCACGGCCGCAGTTTATTGTGCGACCAAATTTGCGGTCCGGGCCATTTCCGATGGTTTGCGTCAGGAAAGTTCAAACATCCGCGTGACCTGCGTCAACCCCGGAGTGGTGGAAAGCGAACTGGCCTCGACCATTACGCACGAAGAAACCATGGCGGTGATGGATGCGTACCGGGCTATTGCTCTCAAACCAGCTGATATCGCTCGCGCCGTGCGCCACATCATCGAGGCGCCTGAGAGTGTCGATACCACCGAAATCACCATCAGACCTACGGCCTCCGCAAACTAACGTAGCGGGTCAGGCATCAGCCTGACCCGCTTCACTCTCTTACCACGGCTGTTCGGGCGGCATAATAAACAGCTCTGCCACGTTCACATGTTCCGGTGCCTGCAACACGTAAGGAATCGAGTCGGCGACATCATCGGCTTTCAGGAACGTCATCTTCTCCTTCAGCTGTTCCATCGGTGCACGATAATTTTTGTCACTGATATGCTCGAATAATTCACTTTCAACGGCACCCGGCTGAAGCGAGGTGACGCGAATGTTGAACTGAGGCGCCAGCTCCACGGACGGGGGGGTTATATGCCGCTGCCAATGGTCGAGGAAGCTTTCGCAGCGGGAAAACGGGTTACGCTGAACGTGCAGATGCAGCCCGACGTCGGGACCGGTTTTTCCATGCGGGCAGTGCACCTGGAAGAACATCCGCCCGGCCAGGCCAGATGCTGGTTCGTTAACACGCTGAAAGGCTGACATGCCGGGTATCAATAGCATCGTTGGGTAGCCAGCATTCATTGCTCAGGAGGGCTTTCCACTCTCTCATTGCGCTGGTTGGAACCCACGGTGTTACCGGCGCGATCCGAAATCTCATACTCAATGGTAACGTTATGCCTGGTGGTCGGTGTGACGGTGATGTCCTTGATCCTGCTGCCCGAATCGGGGGGAAGCGTGAGGCTTGTATTGCCTTTAGCCAGCACCCGACCATTTTGCTTCACCTGCCACTTCAGACGACACGCCTCACAGGCGGACCAGGTGTCATTGATCGCCCACAGGCGAACCGTTGCTTCGCTTCCCTGACGCCACACCGCCGTCACGGGTTCAATCGACGGCAGAATGGGCTGATAGGCTTTTTGCAGGGCGTAGTAGCCCGCTTTCGGCTTACGCAGATAATCCACGACGCCCCAGTTGATGGAGGGCCAGGTTTCTACAAACATAAAGTGGAAGAGGGCAGTTACCGGCTGGTAGCGCTGCCGACGATAGCTCTCTGCCGCCATTGCCACCAGCTCTGCCTGGTAACGCTGGGTGTTGGCAATCATCTCCTGAATGGTATTGCCCCGCGGAATATTGGCAAATTTAAAGGTCTGGAAGGGCTGGAAGTTATGGTATTTCCAGTGCGTCCAGCCGGGATCGTCGGCGGCGGTGCTTTTCGGCCACATCAGGCGGGCGGGAATGATGGTTTTCAGGGTTGAGAGTCGCGGTAGCGCCTGAGCGCCAAACTCCGTGATGATCGCGGTTTTGGCGGGGCCAAGAAGATCGCGCATGGTGCCAAAGTACCATCCGGCCCAGTAGTGTTCTTCCACCGCAGAAAAACGATGCACTATGCGCGAGGTATCTTGCGAAAGCGCGTCTCCGACGCGTTTCGTCAGCGTCTGGTTCAGGTTTTTATTCCAGTCGGGAAAGCGTTTTTCCATCCACGGTGAATTCCATGGCGGCTCGTTATGACCGCCCCAGACGATAATGGCCGGGGAATTACCAAACTGTTCAACCATCTCGCGGGTCTGTCGCGCGGCATTATCCGCGAAGGCGTCGCTGTTATTGTAACCCCATTGCAGGGGGACATCCTGCCAGATCATCAGCCCCATTTCGTCAGCCACATCGTAAAGTGCCCGGCCTGCCACATGCGAGTGAACGCGTATCGCGTTGGCGTTCATTGCCTGCACCAGCCTGAAATCGCGGCGATATTTTTTGCGTGTCATGGTGCTAAGCCACGGGGAGCCGATGTAATTACTCCCTTTGATAAACAGGCGTTTGTCATTAAAGAGCCAGCCCTTGTTGTCAGGCTGCTTCACTATCTTGCGTAACCCGGTACGGGCAACTGCGGTATCCATCACTCCTTGCTTATCCGTCAGGGTTGCGCGCACTCGGTACAGGTTTGGCCTGCCATAGCCCACTGGCCACCAGAGCCTGGCGCCTTGCATTGGCAGCGTGACGCGAAGCGATTGCGGCTTTCCGTCCGTTCTCGCAAGGTTTACAGGGAATTTCTGCTTTACAGGCGGGCCCGTAAAATTGTCTGGCGTGGCCGACAGGCGCAAAGTTACGTCACCGGCAGACAACGCCCGGTAGCGGATCTCGGCGTGCAGCGCTGGTTTGCTCAGCCCTTCACGCCAGTCCGGACGCAGTATTACCTCGTCGATGGTCACTCCGCGGCTCAAATGTAGCTTTACCGGCGACCAGATCCCCCCGGAGTTGGCATCCTGGCCGTCCTCTGACCAGGCCCCGCCAGGGCGGGTATCGTGCTGGTTAAGTACGCCTTTAACCATCGTTTTATGCAGCGGCCAGATTGTTTTCGGATCTTCCCAGGGACTGTCCACCCGCACGGCGAGCTTATTGTGTCGCTGCAAAGCATCGCTTATGTCTACCGAGAAGCGCTGAAAATACCCCTCGTGATGGGCAAGATGCCTGCCGTTGAGCGTGACGTCGGCAAAATAGTCCACGCCATCAAAGACCAGGGTGGCCATGGTATCGGGCGCGCGCCTGGGCAGGGTAAATTCGTGCCGATACCAGAGGGCACCCTGATGATCGTATCCGGCGCTGTACCAGTTGGCCGGAACCGCAATCGATCGCCAGTCGCGGTCAGGCGCGCTGGCGCCATCAAAGGTGCTGAGGTTGGCGTCATGCACGCGCCACATTCCGGCCAGTGACCAGGTGACGGGCTGGCTGGCCTGGGCCAGCAGAGGGCTAATTGCCAGCAGCAGAAGAAGCCTGATCATCTTTAACCTCCTGTGCTCTGCGGCGCAGCCAGGCCGCAGAGCGTCTGGCCTCCTCGATAAGCTCGCCATGTAAAACGCTCAGCCCCGTCTGGTTCAGCGAGACCGCCTGACTCTCCAATTGCTGGAGCACTTCTGAAAGACGAATGAAACCGAGGGTGACGGCTTCGCCGCGAAGCTTATGAGCGGCCCGCCGCAGGGCATCGCGGTCATTATGCGCAATGTTCAGCGCCATGGCTGCCACCGCCTCGTCAAGACCGTTGCCGAACAGCGCCAGCAATTCATTAACCAGTTCAGGATCGTCCGCGCACTGTTTTAACAGCTGTGCCTCATCCGGCAGACCCTTATCTTCTCCGGCGAGAACATGGGCTATCTCCTCCCTGAGCGCCTCCTGACTTACCGGCTTGGCAATATAGCCGTCGAAGCCCATTGCCAGACAGCGCGCCTTGTCACCCTGCATGGCATGGGCGGTCATCGCGATGGCGGGCTGGTGGCTACGCCCCCGCGTCAGTGTCTCCTCACGAAGCAGGCGAATGGCCGTTTCACCGTCCATTTCTGGCATTTGCAAGTCAACCAACATCAAATCCCAGGACTGTTCACGCCAGCGTTCGAGGGCCTCACGGCCATTGGATACCACTTCGCAACGGTGGCCGAGCTGCTCCAGCAGGCGTCTGGCGACTTTCTGATTCACCAGGTTGTCCTCGGCCAGAAGAATGTGAAGTCCGCCCTGCGCCGGTACAGGCGAGGTGACGGGAGAGGGAGAAAGAGAAGGGGGCGATGCCAGATGTGGAGCGGGTGCCAGGACGCTGGCTATGGTTTGATAGAGTTCACGTTGGGCAACCGGCTTATGCAAATAGTGGGCAACCCCGATGCGCTTGAGCATATTGGCATCGAAATGGCGGCTCATGGAACTGAGCATAATGATGTGGCTTTGCTCGGCCTGCGGCATAACAGAGAGCTCAATGGCCAGCGATACACCGTCCATATCCGGCATCTGGGCATCCAGCAGGATCAGCGGCCAGTATCCCCTTTTTGCGGTCAGGCTTAACGCTTCCCCGGCGTTGTTAACACAGGTCGGTGTCAGACCCATCTGGCGAAGCATGGTGTCCAGCAGCCGCAGGTTGGTACTGTTGTCGTCTACCACCAGTACCGATTCGCCGTTAAAGCGTGCTACAGGAGCATCGGTTGCTGAGACAGCCAACTGACCTTCCAGTGGCAACGTAAAAGCAAATTCGCTGCCTTCACCCGGCTCGCTCTGAACCGTTAGCTCTCCGCCCATAAGACTTACCAGGCGGGCAGAAATGGTCAGTCCGAGGCCAGTACCGCCGTAGCGGCGGGTGGTAGAGCTATCGGCCTGGCTGAACGCCTCGAAAATGGCTTTTTGTTTCTCCATCGGGATGCCAATGCCGCTGTCGCGTATGCGAAAACGCCAGTGCCCTTCACTTTCTGTAGGCTCTATTGCCAGCATAACCTCACCGTGATGGGTGAACTTCAGCGCGTTGCCCAGGAGATTAGTCAGAATTTGACGTAGTCGGGGACCATCAACGATGAGCACTTCCGGCACCCCCGGAGCGATATCCACCAGCAGTTCAATGCCTTTTTCGCTGGCGGAGGGCATATGCGGGCGGATGAGCGACTGCACAAAGGGGCGGATTTCCAGCGGCTCTGTATCGACGGTCATCTTACCTGACTCAATGCGTGAGAAATCGAGAATGTCATTGATGATATGCAGCAGTGACTGCGCTGAACTCATCACCAGAGAAAGATATTCACGCTGTTCGAGGGTGAGCTGTGTATCGAGGCAGAGCTGAGTCATGCCCAGAATGCCGTTCATCGGGGTGCGAATTTCGTGGCTCATGTTGGCGAGAAATGCACTCTTCGCCTCGTTGGCCTCCCGGGCCACTTTCGCCGCTTCAATGGCTAACAACTCGGCCTCCTTGCGGCGGGTGATGTCCTGTAGGGTGCCGATCACCCGTTCGGCCTGCTGCTGCATACTGAGGGTGACCACCTGTCCCGAAACCAGCATCCAGCGCCAGCCCTGCGTCGCGTGTTGCACGCGAATCTCACTTTCAAACACCGGCATGTGCTCCTGCCTGGAGGCGATCATCGCGTTGCGCAGGACGGCACGATCCTCTTCATGGACCAGATTCAGTAAAAAGCGCAGCGGGTAGTGCAGCTGCGTACGTGACTGACCCACCATCGCCAGCAACGTATCGTTCACCTCCAGGCTGTCGTGAGAGACCTGCCAGTTCCAGATGCCGATCTGAATGGACTCTGCGGTCAGTAAAAAATCATCGTGCAGCTGCTGGCGCGAGCGCTGGGCGTCGTCAAGCTCGGTAATATCGGTATGCAGGCTGAGAATGCCGCCATCGGCGAGACGCTGATGCTGCACGTAGAGCCGCCGGTTTCCCGACTGCCGCACCTCTCGATGGCTTGACTGACGGCAGTTGCGAACGATCGCTTCACGCAGGGTCCGGCGGCGGGTGGAGTCGATGTTATAACCCGCATCAATAAATTTCTCCGCCAGGCTCTCGAGGGAAGCGCCGGCGATCAGCCAGGGGGCGATCACCGGGTAAAAGCGCGATATCTGGTCATTCCAGGCCAGCAGATGCTCGGCGGGATCGTAAATCATCACCCCCACAGGCAGCGCGTTGAGATCGAAACGGGATGTGGCTCGCATGGTTACTCACCTCTGGCCTTATAGTGCAGCTCCGCCTGGCGGCGCAGATACTCCAGCCCGGGGGCAATTGCCATCGCCCAGGCTGTGAGGATCTCTTCATCGCAAAGTGGATCGCAGGCGCGCACGGTCCTGAGCATTGCCTCCCGCCAGAGGCCGAAAAATCGCGGTGGCAGGCCTAGTCCTTCATCACTCTGCTCCCGCGCCAGGCGTTCCAGAAAATCGGGTACAAACAGCGCACCGTCAACGGCAAGCATGGCGAAAAAGCTCTTGAAGATCGTCTGCTGGCCATCTCCGCCCTGGTCCCGGGCAAAGTGCTGTTCTGTCTCCGGTGACATATGGATAAACGTTTCCCAGAACGTTTCAAAAAAGTGCCGTTTATCATTCTCCGGCAGGACGCGGTTCAGGCTGGCGTCAAAGAGATCGCGATAAAATTTCATGGTGCGGCCCTCAAGGCACGTTCGCCGGGCAGACAGAGGCCGGGCGGATTGAAAGGATCCGACGTGCGGCGGGCAAAATAGCCATCATTCTTCACAAGGCCGTTTTCAAACAGCGGTCCGGCGTTGTGTTTGTACAGCAGCGCTTCCAGCACCATGGCGTTCGTCGAGAGGGTTAGCGTCGGGTTGATATCGCCGGTGGCCTCAACGCGGCCCTCAAACCAGCCCTGTTGCGGGTTATTCAGGTGTCGGGTTATAGCCATCAGGGCATCGGTATATTCGTTTTCCCACAGCGTCCAGAGCATGAAGACCGCTTTGGTGGTCACCTGTGCCAGCCGGGGATAGCTTTTACCGTCATCGCCCAACGTATTCCAGGCGTAACCATTCCCCCAGACGGTGTCCTCGACGTGCCATGGCGCCTGAGAGAGGTAAAAATCGGCGCGTGCGGTGAGTATGCCGTCGTGCTCCCAGCGCGTTTTTTGGCTGAGCCATACTCCTTCGGCCCGGGCGCGCAGCCTTTTTTGAATATCGACGGCCACTCCGGGGGCCTGCCAGCCAAACTCCAGACCCGGGAGCATCGCGGGGAGGGTGGAGAGCAGCGATGGCTGCCAGGTTGTTCTTGGATCGCGCGCGTCAACGGCGAGGCTGCGCTGGTACATGATGACGTTCTGGGAAGGCGGGGAAAATGCCTTGCCCGCCGGGAATCCCCACAGCCGAAACGCGCTGGCGGCATATTCGCTTTCACCCAGCCGCAGTTCGTCGCGTACCAACAGCTGTTCGTTCTGCTCGGACGCAGACCACAGCTCCCCGTCTTTATCCATCACCGGACAAAAATTCCAGCGCAGGATGATTTTTTCCAGATATTCGCGGTACTCAGGTGCTCGCTCGGCAGTGAGACGCAGGGCCAGCATCAGCCGCGCCATATCTTTCGCCGACCATCCGCGCTGCGCCGGTTTTCCTGTGAAATCGATGGGCGTGGCCGTACGGCTGGAATAGAGTCTGCCTGGCGTGCGGGTTTCGGTCAGCGTCAGGCGATTGAGTGTTCCGAGCAGGCGCGTCAGCCGTGCATCAAACTCGGCCGCCTGGATCAGACCCAGCTCGCGAGCTGCCAGCAGGGCGATAAGCGTATCGCCCATTTGCCACAGCGTAACGCGTGGCTGTTTATCGCTACCGTTGACCAGCCCTGTCTGAGGCTGTGTGTTATTCTCAAAATAGCGCCAGGCGATACCCGCCCACTCCCGCTCCTGTGGGGTCAGGCTACTGATGCGAGCGGTGGTGTGCCAGCCGCCTTTGGTCAGCCAGCGCCACCCTGCGCTTTCGCAGCTGAACAGGGCGAAGGCGATAATAAGAATGAGGACGGCGGCAGCCAGCCAGCGGGCTAAGGTCTTAAGCATTGTGCGGTCACCGGCGGCAGTTTCACAGGCTCGTCCGTATTACAGGTAGCACATTGACAGGCCTGGCAAGCGGGTTTGGTGCGCAGAGTGGTCCCGGTTTGTTCACACCATGTCTTCACTGCGGGCGTACTGTTCAGGAATGGACGGTTGCGCGAGGCATTATTAGGCTCAAAGAGATCCACCAGCTTTTTTTCCCACAGGGAAGGGGCAAAGTGGGGATCTTTGGGATTATCGCTGTTGAACTGCAACAGCTTGCCCTCTTTTTTGAACAGCAATGCTTCAAGCATGATGCCGTTGTTATTGGCCGTGAATTCTTTGATGGGGCCGTCGCCGTTTTCGTACAGCCCTTCATAGTAGCCTTTGCCCGCCTCGTTGGCGTTTTCAATGGCGTCCAGCAGGCGGTCGGTATAAGGCGAATTCCAGAGAACCCACATCCCGAGCGCCGCTTTCAGAGAGACGGCGGCCGTATTGGGAACGTACACGCCTTTATCGGTGATGGTGTTCCAGTTGAAGCCGTCGCTAAAGACGGTGTCGTAGACGAAGTAGGGTGACTGATCGAGTTGATGCTCAGAGCGAGCAGATAAAATACCGGTGATGGCGTAGCGATTCTCCTGCGCCTGGTAAACCCTGTCGGCGAAGTTTTTCATCCACGGATGGGTGTAGTCACGCGGGCTGTTTTCCCTGTCCGTCGGTTTGTCGAAACCAAATTCGAGGCCGTAAAGCACATAGGATTCGGTTACGACGTAATTATGCTGGCTGGTAAGGCGCGGATCGCGCGAGTCATAAGGCACCATTACGCAGTAGATCTCAGCCAGCTCGTAGGGCTGAGGCTGGCTGGCCTGACAGGTGCCAAAGCCCCACAGCGCAAAGCCCGCTGCACCATACTCTTCGTAGCCCAGCCGCCCCTCCTGCACGTACTTTGGCTGGCCATTTTCCAGGTAGGCTCCGTACATCATTCCACAGGGGTTGATGACGTTGGTGAAGTTCCATCCCAGCAGCACGTTATCAATGCTGTTGCCGTATTCCGGATAGCGCTCCTTAATGACCTTCAGCCAGATCAACATCCTGCCGATGTCCAGCGCCGAGAAGCCAATCTCGCCAGGTTTGTTCTGGTAGTTAACCTTCTGACCTGTGATGGTGTTATAGGCTTTATTGGGCAGTTCGTTGCGGAATAAATCCAGTTTGTTCAGGGTAGCGAGTAATTTCAGCATTCTGCGATCGAACTCAGCTTTATCAATAATCCCCAGCTCCCTTGCGGCCGTCATCGCGGCCATATAAGAGGCGCTGTCCCACATAGTGGTTGAGGGGTATTTATTAACGGCATTTACCAGGCCGGTTGTGGGCTGATAGTTAGCAACGAAATATTGCCAGGCGTTTTTGGCAATAGCCATCTCGCGAGGCGTGAGTTCGCCGCTACGCGGTGGGTAATCAGAAGCGGGAAGTCCAGCCGCTGCCTGTGCCGCAGAGAGTGAGAGCCAGCACGCCACAAGCCCGGCCAGAAGAGGAAAAAAGAGTATTGATTTCAGCTTCATGGCTTCGCTCCTGCTGAAGAGGTTTGGGGAGTGGCGGGGCCAGGGCAGGCCAGACAAAGCATCTGACCGTGCGCAATGTACGCCAGGCTTTCGAGGACGACCGCATTGGTATCGGCATCAACGATCTCGTTCACGCTGCTGTTGAGGTTAAGCCCGCGCTGCCAGCCCTTGCCTGGTACCTGTAGCTTTTGCACCTGCTGGCGCAGTGCTTCGCTCCAGCCGTTGCGGAACAGGGCGTACCAGGCAAAGGCGGTGCGGGTCGAAGTCATCGCCGTTTGCTCCGGCGTGGCGTCAAGCAGAGCGCTATTTTGCAGCGGCTGGCGATTGGGCAGATCGTTGACGTAATCCGGCGCGGGCTCGGCGTAATCGGTGCTGATCGGCGGCTTGCGGACCCGAAGGCTATGTCGACGCTGTTGGATCTGCATTATGCGCCATGTGATTTCTGCGCTCTGCGCATCAAAACCCAGCTCAAGCCCCGTTAATAAATAGGGAAGGCTGATAAGCGAAGGTTGGCGACCCCACGGCGTGCGCAGCCCCTCGTCGGGCACCATTATTCCGTCGATGTCGATCATCTGCTGCCCTTCTGGTGGATTCGTCACTGCCAGTCCCGCCGCGCTGTCGATCAGCCGAAGCGTATGGCTTGCATAAAGACGATAGCCGAAGCTGTTTCTCGGCTCGTCCGTCGCCAGCGCCCAATGGTGGAGCGGGACCGCGGCCTGGCTGGTGGTGTTATTGGCAATCAGGGCGCCCATCTTCCAGCGATCGAGCAGATTGCGTACGGCGCCAGCGTGCTGAGGATAACGCCACAGCAGCGTTTGCAGGGCGTTAAGCAGGCGGCCCATGCCGATAGCCGAGGCGTCCGGTTTGCCCAGGGTCTCAAGTGTGTCGGCATGGTAATAGGCGGCGGGCAGCCCCTGAGGATTGAGTGGAAGGCTTGCGAGGGCCGCCAGTGCGGCCGCGATGCGTTCATCAAACTCCTCGGAAGTAAGAACGTTGAGCTGCCTGGCGGCTGCAACCGCAAAAAGATAGCTGCCGGTGCTCCACAGGCTGAGCCAGGGTTCGCCGTCGTGCGCGTTGGCCAGGCCATTCGGCTGCGTGTTGTTCACATAATATTGCCAGGCCACCCGCGCCCAGATGGCTTCTTCGAATGTCAGTTCACGCGGAGCGGGCAAGGGTGGGAAATCGTTACTCAGCGATATCCCTGCGCTGCTCTCAACGCGTGTCGGCATCTGTTTTTCAACCCAGACGACAATAGCGAATCCCAGCAGAAAGCCGAGCAGAATGGTGAGGTAGCTGCGGGCTGACAAAAGTGCGTCGCGTTTTCTCATTCGCTCACCTCTTCTTCAGCCGGAGTCCACATGGCGGCGAAGATCAGCGGCAGCATGGCGGCAATGTTGACTGCACCCCAGAAGATATTGATAACGTAGCCGGACGGATCGTCAACCTGCCCACGTGCAACCTGAATACCGCCCCAAATCAGCCCCGCCAGCGTGAGCACGACGATGGCGATTTGCGGTTTCACCAGGTATAGAAACCGTCCCGTCTGCCTCTCTTTGGGGGTAACGTGGAATTTGATCTGCTCTCCGCGCAGGACTGTGTTGAGCGCGCGCAAATTCATGGAGAAGAATGAGAGATACGATGCTCTGCCATCCCAGGCTGATATTCCCCAGGTGCCGAACATAAACGCCAGCTCCGAAACAATAAAAAAGGGCAAAAAATGAAGATAAAAGGGTTCAGACCAGGCTGATACAGGCGGAATGCCGGTAAACAGGTAAACAATGGGCGATATCAGGAAAACAGTGTTCCACACGCAGGCCAGATAGGACCAGAAGGTGGTGGCGTACATCAGCGTTTGCGGCAAAGAGAGCTTAAAACGGCGGCGGCTGAAAATATTGTCATGGAACAGAATATCCAGTGAACCCGCGGCATATTTGAAGCGCTGGATCATCCACGTCAGCATATCCTGCGGTGAGAGCATTTTCGATTCGATCCGCGGGTGCATTACCGAGCGCCAGCGGCGGGCGGCATCGCCGTGGAGCAGGATGGAGGTATAAATATCTTCTGAAACGTGAAATTTATAGGGCGTGAGTTCCGTGTCGAAGGCCACGTGGGGACGCATGGCGTCCTGAAGGGTTTCACGCATGACGGGATCGCGAATGTCCCGCGTGTGGCGATCGATCTCTTCTTCTATCGTCCAGACGTAGCTGCGCAGCGCTGCCTGCATTACCGCTTCGCGCCTGTGTACAGAGGCCGCACCGCAGCAGAAGGCGGCGTTGGCCCAGTTTCGCCGTCGCAGAATGACGTCATAAAACATGCGCGGATCGTTAAAAAAGGGATCGCGGCCGATGGTTACTGGCCCGATGAACTTCTGGGCGAGCCATCCCAGCCCGTATCCCGTTTTGCCCGCTTTTCGCCCAAGCCAGCGCGCGAGGTTTTCCCCCTCCGGCAGGTCGAAGAACCACTGCGGTGTCTGAACCCAGGCCACGTCAGGGTCACGAAAGTAGCCCAGCGTGTGGCTGAGCAGAGTGGGGAAGACCCGGGTATCGGCATCGCAAATGATCAGGAAATCACCGTCGGTTTGCTCAAGTCCGTTTCGCAAGTTACCGGCCTTAAAGCCAATATTGGTCTGGCGGGAGATGTAGTTTGCGCCTTCCTGATCGCAGACGGCTTTCATCTCCGGACGCCGGCCATCATCGAGCACGTGCACCTTGTAGTCCAGCGGGCCGGGGTAATCCATCTTCATGGCGTCCCGAATTGAAAGCCTGACCAGCTCAACATCTTCTGAATAGGTTGCGATAAAAAGATCGACCTTGATGGGTCTTGAGGCTTCCGCGTCTTCGGAGCGCAGGCAATCATTGATCTCAATCGGGGGCGGATTTTGCGGCGGATCGTCTTCTTTCCACAGGTTTATGGTGAATAGCACTGTGCCGATCCAGGCCAGGGTTTCAGCCAGCACCAATGGAATGGCATACCACAGCGCGTCGGTATTTAAGGAAGCTGTCCAGCGCCAGTAAATATAATTAGCGCCTAAAATCAGCGAGGCAACCGCCAATACCTGCCATGTTAACATGACCCATCGCGGTGTCTTAAGCGGTTCAGGCGGCTGGCGATGTTCAAAACGGGTAAAATAAAAATCCATAGAGAAGGATATCCTGTTTCCACGATAGTTATTAATTACAGACCCGTTACTGACAGGGAGCGCAAAACGGAAAATAACGTCCGTAAACAAAAAGTAAAGTAAGTGTAGATGGCGGAGGAAATAATTCCAGAGAGGTTAAAACTCGATTGTTTACACGCGCTAAAATAACTGTTAACTACGCTTAATAATATTTGAAGCGTTATCAAAAATTGCCAGATGCTTTTGTTTACGCTATCTAAATAAAATACAAGAAACTTTTTAGCATGGAGAACGCGACGCCCCATGAGCCAGATTGCGCCTGTGCTTATAAATAAAGACGTTGAAAAACCAACGACATGGCGTTACATCGCGTCGGATAAACGTGATTTACGTATTGATTTTATGCGCGGTATCGCCTTAGTGATGATGGTGGTGGCGCACACGGAAGTGATGTCGATATTTAATATATTTACCTGGGAAAGGTTTGGTCTGGTCACCGGCGCTGAGGGTTTTGTGATCCTTTCAGGATTTATGCTGGGAATGTTAAACCGTGTAAGATTGCAAAAAGCAGTATTGTTGACTATATCCTGGGGGCTTTATCTGCGTGCATGGAAAATATATCGGATAAATATCATCATTATTCTTTCATTTTTACTGTTAGGATATCTGCCGTTTATTAACGTCTTTGAGGTGACCCATTTTACCGATCGTTACTCAGGTACAACCTGGTCACTGTATCCGGTGACGCCGCAAATTAAAGAAACCTGGTTTAACATTGTCCTCTACCTGCAAATTGGCCCTCATCAAACGCAAATCCTTGGGCTCTATATTTTTCTTCTGCTGTTAAGCCCCCTGTTTTTGGGGATGCTCCAGAAAGGATACGTCTACTGGCTGCTGGGTTTATCGTTGCTCGTCTACGGCGGCTGGCAGATGTGGCCGGTACGCGCTACGCCGTCTCAGTTTGAATTCGCGTTTCCGCTGCTGGCCTGGCAGTTTATTTTCGTGCTGGGTATGTGCAGCGGTTGGTACAAAGAGGATTTGATCTCTTTTGCCCGTACGCCCGCCGGTAAGGTCGTGCTCGTGGCGCTGGTGATAATTGCGCTGCTTCTTGGCTTTATCGCCCAGAACCATACCAACCCGTTTATGCCGCCCGCACTGCTAATGCACAGCCTCTCGCCGGAGGACTTCAACGCTTTTTATCATACCTGGGCGGCAAAAAATGGCCTTGGGCCCGTCAGGGTACTTAACGATATCTGTCTGATGGTGACCGTCTATTTGGTGCTGACCTGGTGCTGGCTGCCCCTGTATCGCCTCGCAGGCTGGTTTCTTATTCCGCTGGGTCAACATTCGCTTTATACCTTTATTTTGCATGTCTACGTCGTATTTCTGGTAAGCCAGTTCGTCACGTTCGATCTGTGGCGCCAGGACTGGATAGTGAACACCTTCATTCACGCTGCGGCGCTGGGCGTGCTGTGGCTGATGGCGAAATATAACGTCGCCGCGCGCTGGATACCTAACTAAGGAAGGGCTGATGCGGGATAAATTTTTGCTGACCTGCGCACTGCTGTGCGTTGCCACTGGCGCAGAGTCGGCGCCGAAGGACGATGCGGATTCACTACGTGACAAGAACGGCGAGCCGGTGCAGGCTGGCGTGTTCACCAGCCGCTGGGGTCGCCTGTTCTCCGGTAATGAAGACGTCTTCTCTGGCGCGCTGAGCTTTAGTTCGGGACTAAAAGAGCAGTGGATGACTATCCCTAACAGCTCGGACACCGCAGAGCAGAAACGTAAATACAACCAGACGCTTAATCTCAGCCTGCAATACTCACCCTACAGTTACTGGTTTGCGAACGTGACATCGCGTTTGCCGGTGACGGACACCAGCCGCTACACGGCCGATTTTCGTTACAGTTTTGGCTATGATGACTGGCATGCCAACACTTTCAGCCTGGTGTACAGCAATTACGGGGATAACCGCTTCTGGACGTCAGGAAACCGTCGCCACACCTATTTTGAGCAGGGGGCCGTGACGCTGGCGTATAAATTTTCACTGCCGAAACCGATAGAGAATACGCTCCTGATTAACAAAGGCGACTCTATCATTTGCCAGATGGGCTACAGCTGGGTTCCGCGTTATTACGATCTGGACAGCAACGATATCCGCAAAAACAAGAACGTGGTATTGGGCGGGTGTGGTTATACCTTTAAGCAGCACTTCTTCGTGCGCGCCACGGCGTTCTGGTTTCCGGACAGCAGCCAGCAACAGCCCTGGAACGGCGACTACAGCTATAGTTTTGGCTATGCGGGTTATACGCCAGGTTCATTCTCTGTTCAGTATGCTAACTACTCCGGCACCCGTTACCCCGGTCACCAGAGCGGCAGCGGTAAATTCCGGGAAGGCACCGTCAGCGTCATCTGGTTCTTACCGCTTTAGGAGGGCGTATGTTGTCACAGCACGTCCTGATAGTTGAAGACTCACTGGTTTATCGTCGCCTGCTTAGCCGAATGCTGACGCAGTGGGGGTATACCGTCTACGAGGCGGAGAACGGCGTTGCCGCGCTTGAGATCCTCGAAAACCAGCCAGTCAGCCTGGTGATCAGCGACTGGGATATGCCGGAAATGGATGGCCTGACGTTGTGCCGGGAGGTTCGCAGCCGTCAGTTCGGACATTATGTTTATTTAATTTTGCTTACCGCACGCGAAGAGCCGGGCGATCTGACGGTGGGGTTTGACGCCGGTGCGGATGATTTTCTCAACAAGCCGGTCGAGCAGAGTGAGCTGCGGGCGCGATTGCACGCGGGGGCACGGGTTCTGTCCCTTGAGGCCACGCTTGCTACGCGTAATGCACGCCTCAGTGAGGCGTTAAGGCAGATAGAGCAAGACCTTGAAGTGGCGGCGCGGATCCAGCAGTCGGTTCTGCCTGCGCATCAGTTGCGTTACCGGGATTACTTTGCAGACTGGATTTTTTTGCCGTCAGCCTGGGTGTCCGGCGATATTTTCAATGTCTTCCCGCTGGACAATCACCTGGGATTCTACTGTGTAGATGTGTCGGGGCACGGCGTTGGTGCGGCGATGATGTCACTTGCCGTGGCCCGTCAGTTTCTGCATGGCAGGGCGGTAGAGCGTTTTCTGTTTGCAGACGATAGCGACGTTGCCTCCCCTGCGGAAGTCGTTCGGATCCTGAATGGTCGCTTTTGCAGCGAAGAGGTTGAGATAATGAGTTATTTCACCATGATTTACGGTGTTATCGACCTGACAACAGGTGAAGGCAAGCTTTGCCAGGCCGGGCATCCTACGCCGTTCATTGTGAACCCTGGCGGCGAGGTCAGGACGGTCGGTGAAGGCGGCGCGCCGGTAGGATTGATGCCGGATCTCAGCTGGTCAGACGTAAGCTTCTCGCTGGCGCCGGGTGAGCGCCTCTGCCTGTTTAGCGATGGCATCACCGAGTGTGAAAATCCTGACAACGAACAGTTTGGTCAGGCTCGTTTGCAGCGTCGGCTTCAGGATGACGCCACGCTCGCACTGGAACGGCTCTTACCGCAGTTTGCGCAGCATCTTATACGCTGGCGCAGCGGAAAATACCGTGAACAGCAGGCCATGGCGGACGATGTTTCCTTATTAGTGATTGAGCGTACAGGAGTAAACGATGAACATTGATACAGACCGACTGGACGACGTAAACATTATGACGCCTTCGGTGCGCCGACTGGACGCCTCGGTGGCGGCGGTATTTAAGGAAGCTATTGCCCGGGAGATTGGGGTGGATCGTAAAGCCCTGATAGTCGATTTCAGCAAAATCGATTTTATCGACAGCAGCGGCCTTGGCGCACTGGTTTCCCTGCTGAAGATGATGAATGGTAAAGGTGAAATGATGCTGTGTGCGCTGAACCCCGGTATACGCAACATGTTCACCCTGACCCGTATGGATCGCATATTTCGCATTTGCCCGGATCGCGCTACGGCACTTTCGCATCTAAATCAGTGAGTTGACTGTGGCTAACGACATTACTTTTCCCGCCACGTTAACCTCCGTCTCGCCGCTTGCGGCATGGCTTGAGCGTCAGATGGCTTCGCTGTCCGTTAGCGATGACTGGCGCTTTGCGCTCGATCTCGCCGCCTGTGAAACGGCTACCAACATTATTCGTCATGCGCTACATGAGGATCCGGAACGTTGCTTCACCGTGGAGTTCATCGTTACCGTCTCGGACGCGGCGCTGCGTTTTACGGACGATGGCGATAAATTTCCCGCTGAACGTCTCGCGGCGGTGCGTGACGACGCGACGTTCGATGCCTCTCTTTTGGCTGAAAGCGGCAGAGGACTGAAACTCATTTTGTTGTATGTGGATAATTTCACGGTAGAAAATATTGCAGGGAAAAATATCACCGTTCTGGAGAAGAGGATGGTCGGATAATTGTGACGTTTAAGAAGGTCCGATCAGGGCTGTATGTGGGTATTCACAATGGCGCAGTGATCAATCTGCGCCAGTATCGTGATGACGAGCACAAGCCCAGTCAGGCCTCCGCCTGCCATTTTGCCAGTATCGCACCGGCCCGACGGGCCGTGGCTGGCAGGATGTCGGCATCCGCCACGTAGCCATCAGGATCGATACAGCGATTGTGTTCTCTCGCCTCGTGCAGAATCGCCTCGTCCCAGTAGAGGCGCTTACGCTGATCGCCCCGGGTCGTCAGAATAAACTCCACATTGCCATCAACCGCGCGGTAGCGGCGCCAGCTGTTTGCCGGAATGGAGATCACCGAACGTTCCGGGGCGATAATGCTGACTTCCTTACCCGCCTCGTTCCAGGTCACCTCCAGCTGGCCTTTAAAGACCATGATCACCTGAATATCCGGGCAGAGATGGCGACCGACAATGTGGTCGTCAGCAAGACGCAACCATTCGACGGAAAAACCGTGCGGGCTCAGGATAGCGGGAGCGGAATCCCGATCCTGTGAAATGCCGAAACCGATAACCGGCGCAATTTCGCCGCCGTGTCCCGGCAGCACCGAATCCAGCAGTCCCTGTGCTGACCAGCGGCGGTCATCGCCGGTTACCGCACGCTGGCGCATCTCCTCAACGCTGTAGTCACGCAGACTGGCAATATATTGCTCTGACAGCGGCGTCAGCAGCGCGGCGGGATCGGGCGTTGGTTCACCTGGCTCCTGCGCAATCAGCATATTATCCTTGCTGAGATACATACCGTATTCGCTGGCAGCCGCCAGCACTGATGGGTGCCAGATGATGCCGCCCGTGTTGTCCCCGCCGAGCACGGTAAATACCATGCCGCAGGTATCTTCTTTACTGACGTTGGTGAAACCGCGGAAGATCCAGGTCGGTATTGAGAGGATGGTGGGCGCGCTAAATTCAGCTTCATGCTCGCCGTTGGCGCCCCAGCGAAAACGCCACGTCCCTTCATGGATCAGGAACACTTCTGCGGTGAAATGCAGATGCAGGTTATTTGTCACCCCTTTTGGCATAGCCGCCGCGCCAATGTTAAAGCCGTGCGGCTCGGGAATATTGACGACCTGCTCGCTGGACTGGGTTACACCCGGGCCGATGAAGGAATAGTTTTGTTTGAGATGCGAGCCGGGCAGCTTGCAATCAATAAAAGCAAGATTGCAGGAGACCATATCGTCGGGGGCGATTAACCGTGTTCGTGCCTGGCTCTGGGTAAGATGGATAGTTTTCATCATTTCTCCTTTTAATAACCGGATGCACCGGTGGTAGGGATGGCGTTGCCGCGGGCGAGGGCAATGGCTTCACGTGAGGCGCGACCCAGCTGCATAACGTCGTTTGCAGGGGTAACAAACTGGAAACCCTGAGCAATACGCGCTGCCGCGGCCGCGCCGGAAGTGCAGAAAATACCGGCAATCTTTTGCTGCTGGCGGCAGCAGTGAATCACCCGCTCAATAGCAGCAAGCATTTCGGGATGTTGGGATTCGGCGCTGGCACTGCCGGTCAGCGTCAGCGAGAGATCGTTGGGGCCAATAAACACACCGTCCAGCCCTTCGGTATCAAGGATGGCGTCAAGATCCGCCAGCCCTTGGCGGGTTTCGATCATTGCCAGCGTCAGGATCTCGTCGTTGGCGTGCTGTGGATAATCGCTGCCGCCATAGAGTAGACCTCTGGCCGGACCAAAGGAGCGAACCCCCAGTGGTGGATAGCGACAGGCCGCGACAAAACGGCGAGCCTGTTCCGCGCTGGAGATCATCGGGCAGATTACGCCGTAGGCTCCTGCGTCTAATACGCGCATGATTTGCGCCGGATCGTTATCTGCCACCCGCACCAGCGGCACGGCAGGCGTGGCCGATAGCGCCTGTAGCATCGACAACGCGCTGGCAAAATCAATCATGCCGTGCTGCAAATCGACGGTGACGGCGTCGTAACCCTGATGGCCCATAATTTCCGCGCTATACCCGGAGGGGATTGCCAGCCAGCCGTTAACGATCGGGGTATTTTCCAGAAATACGGTCTTTAAACTGTTTTTGCGCACTGTATGCACTCCGTTATCCACTGACGCAGCAGCGGCGCGATCTCATCCGGGGTTTCCAGCGGAATAAAATGCCCGCCAGCCTCCACCGTATGCCTGGTCACGTTCGCATTGCCTGCTGCCAGTAGTTGATGATGATGAGGCGTGCAGATAACGTCCTGCGCGCCGTTTAGAAGTAATGTGGGGCAGGCGAGGGCGTTAAACGCAGTCCGGTTGTCCTGCCGGTGAATGGCCATTTCCGTTTGCCCGGCAAAGGTCTCAATGCCGCACTCTTGCGCCATTCGGCAAATAGTCTCTTGCAGGATCCGATCGGACAGACGTGACGGGGCGACATAGCTCTGCCACAGCGAGGAGACCAGCCAGTCGGCCAGACCCCGCGCCTGTGCGGTGTGTACCGCTTCCCGGCGTGAAGCGAGGGTGTCTGGCGCAACGGGCAACGGATTAACGGAAATCAGCGTCAGCCCGTTCACTCTTTCTGGCGCGTCGGCGGCCATTTGCAGCGCGACAATCGCGCCGAGCGAAAAGCCCGCCAGCAGAAAGCGCGGCGGCAGAACCTTTAATAACCGCCGTGACGCCTGCGGCGCGGACTCTGCGCCCGTCAGCGTGATGCACAGCACCGCTGAGATGTTCAGCCTTTCAATAAGGGGCTGCCAGAGCCGGGCGTTACACAGGGTGCCACCAAGCAGCACCAGCGGTAGATCGGTATTGTCCAGAAGCGGATATTCCATTGCATCCCTCACGTAGCCGTCCAGCCGCCGTCAACCATCAGGGCGCTGCCGGTGATCAGCCCGGCGGCCTCAGAGGCGAGGAACACTACCGGCCCCATAATGTCCTCCAGCCTGCCTGGCCGGCGCAGCTTGATATTGTCCAGCACGTAGTGGCGGAACGCCGGATCGGCAAGCGACGAACGCGTCAGGTCGGTTTCAATGAAGGTCGGGCACAGCGTATTGACGCGGATCCCCGCATCGCCCAGCTCCAGCGCCATCGTTCGGGTTAACCCTTCAAGCGCGAATTTGGAGGCACAGTACACGCTACGCTCGGGGCCGCCAACGTGTCCCATTTGCGATGAGATGTGAATAATCGATCCCCCCTTACCGCCCGCCCGCATTCTGCGCGCCACGCGCTGGCTGACAAAAAAGGTGGCGCGCAGGTTAAGCGCCATCACCGCATCGAAATTTTCCTCGTTTACCTCAAGAAACGGCTGGTGGCGGGCCAGCCCGGCACTGTTCACCAGAATGTCGGGCGTGGGCAACGTCGCCAGCACACGCTCCACCTCCTGAGCGTCGGTAATATCCAGTTCCAGCGGGTGGAATGCGAGGCTGTGTTCCGCTGCCAGACCTGCGGCATGCGCAAGCGCCTCGCGGCCCCGGGCGGCAATCCAGACCTCTGCCCCTGCCTGTGCGAGGGCGACGGCGGCAGCGAAGCCAATCCCTCTTGACCCGCCGGTCACCAGCGCGCGTTTGCCGTGCAGGGTGAAAGAGGGCGTTTGCAAAAGCGTCATGGCTTACACCTTTTCCCTGACCGGGGCCGGTGTGGCGTAGGGAACTTCCGTCTGGCCATAACGGCGCACGCGAATATTGGCCTGCTCGGCATGTCCGGCGAACCCCTCCAGGAGCGACAGACGCGAACAATAGCTGCCGATTTCGGCGGTGGCTTCGTCGCTGAGGACTTTCTGGAAGGTGCAGGTTTTCATGAACTTGCCCACCCACAGGCCGCCGGTATAACGTGCGGCTTTCTGCGTGGGCAGGGTGTGGTTGGTGCCGATCACCTTATCGCCGTAGGCCACGTTAGTACGTGGTCCAAGGAACAGCGCGCCGTAATTGGTCAGGTTAGCCAGGAACCAGTCGTCCCGGTTGGTCATCACCTGAACATGTTCGGAAGCGATACGATCTGCCTCCAGCAGCATCTCATCGTAGCTGTCGCAGACGATGATTTCCCCGTAGTCCTGCCACGACTGGCGGGCAATGTCGGCGGTAGGGAGCTTTTCCAGCAGCCGTTCCACTTCGCTGAGCGTCTCTTTGGCAAGCTGGAGCGAGTTCGTCAGCAGGATGGCAGGGGTGGTGACGCCGTGTTCGGCCTGGCCCAGCAGATCCGTGGCGCACATTTCCGCGTCAACGGTGTCATCGGCAATCACCAGCGTTTCCGTCGGACCGGCAAACAGATCGATACCTACCCGGCCGAACAGCTGTCGTTTGGCCTCCGCGACGAAGGCGTTACCGGGGCCGACCAGCATGTCGACCGGTGCCAGCGAGTCCGTGCCCAGCGCCATGGCGCCTATCGCCTGAATGCCACCAAGGGCATAGATTTCCGTTGCGCCAGCCATTTTTTGCGCCGCGACGATCGCCGGGGCGGGCTGACCGTTAAACGGCGGGGCACAGCTGATAATTCTTGAGCATCCCGCCACGCTGGCGGTGATGATCGACATGTGCGCGGAGGCGAGCAGGGGATATTTTCCGCCAGGCACGTAACATCCCACGGCGTTAATCGGAATATTTTTATGCCCGAGAATAACGCCGGGACGCGTTTCAATTTCCAGGTCCCGCAGACATTCTTTCTGCGCGCGGGCAAAATTCGCGACCTGCTGTTGGGCGAATTCAATATCCTGAATATCCTGACGGCTTAACTGTTTTATGCAGCGGTCAATCTCCGCGGACGTCAGACGATAATCCTGACGGTCATAACGATCGAATTTAATGGATAATTCGCGAATGGCTTTATTTCCGCGTTTTTCAATATCCGCAAGTATTTGTTCAACCGTTTCTCTTATTTGCTGGTTGGCTTGCTGGCGCTCTTCGGTAGATTTACCGGTTTTTAATTTCCAGGACACTCGCTTCTCCTTACCTTTTTCAGATGTCAGTTGTCCTCCCGGCGAGCCGGGAAAGGGTATTTACTTCAGAAAGGGTTATTGATCCGGCGCGGCAGCGTACGCACCGTTTTTTAATAATTGGGCTGAGGTTTGCGTTTTACGGGCATATACCCATCGAGCGGACAGCGGCGTGGCAATAGCGGCCACAACGGAAAGGGCGGCAATCAATATATAACCGGACGACAGGTTAATATGTTGCATCATTACGCCCATCATTACCGGCCCGACAAACATGCCGCAGGAATAAATGGTCTGGAATAGCCCCATTCGCGTGGATTGTTCATCAGACGAGGTATTCACTACGCTGAGCGACATGAATGCCGCAAAGGCCATACCGAACGAGAACCCCGCCAGCGCCTGCCACAGGTAAATAACATAGATATTGCTGGTGAAGGGAATGCCGAAAGTGGATATCACCTGTAAAACGATGCCGAGCACGGCGGTTTTTACCAGCCCAAGTCGCTGATAAAACACCGAGCTGCACAGGGCGATGGCCAGCCCGTAAAAAAGAAGGTGAATGTTACCCAGCAGCGCGAGGATCCCCGCCCGGGCGCCAAGCTGCTCGGCATAGACCGGCGTCAGCGTGTCGCGGGTGGCGAAGGGCACCAGAATGACGACGGTCGCCAGAATGCCAATCAGCCAGACGGAACGGTCGGCCAGCTGCTGGCGCGCGCCGGTAATGCAGGCTTTAAGCGTGGGGGCCTGAACCGGGTCGTGCACGTCCTGAATGCGGGTCGTCAGGATCAACGCCACCAGGGCGGAGATGCAGGAGACAAAAAAGGCGATGTTATTGGCGAAATAGTGAATCAGCACCGCGCCAATACAGTTGCCGAGAAACACGCCGATGGGCCCTGCAAGCGCCAGCAGCGCGACGGCGGCAGGGGCTTCGTTGCGACCGAAGTAACGCATGAACAGGATGTTGTACAGCACCCAGGTCGCCGCCGTGACGCCGTCTGCCGCTTTCGCCAGATACAGCGTAATGGCATTGGGTTCAAGCCAGGCAATCGGCCAGGCGATAATTGGCAGCAGCAGGCCAATCTGGATGAAGATCCTGCGGCTTTTAACCACGTCGGAAATAATGCCTAACGGGAAGCGTATCAGAAGGGTTGCCAGACCAGACGCGCCCATAATGATGCCCATGATCTGTGGCTCAATGCCCTGGTTGATCATCATGGGGGCCAGGAATGCATCAATGCTATGGATGCAGATAAAGAACAGGATGCTGATGATAAAAAAGAGCCGGGCTTCCCGACGGCGTAACAGTGCTTGAAACATGGTTTTGAACCTCTTGAGAATTAATGGGTTATAACCAGTCAGGGACGACGTTTACCGGTTCAATCCTTTGGGCGACTCCTGTTCTCTCCGGTACCATTGACGGTATGAAAACTCTTTGCATACGTATTCAAGATTTGAAGTTACGAAAAGGTTTCATGTTTGTAAAGTGATCTCGATCTTGTTGTGAGAATTTTAATTTTTTGTGTTGCATACGCATGCAAAGGTGGTGTAAGTATAAAAAACACCCACTTGCTGAGGCGTTTGAAGCACGCGCAAATGGGCAGGACGTTGATAAGGAATCAGGGGTAATGAAACGTAAGACTTTTGCAGCAGTCACATCCCAACAGGTCGCTCAGCTGGCGGGGGTATCGCAATCTGCGGTGTCGCGAACGTTCACGCCGGGGGCCAGCATTTCGCCGGCAACGCGTGAAAAAGTGCTGAAGGCAGCGCGCGAGCTGGGTTATCGCCCGAATGCGATCGCCCGTTCGCTCAACACGGCTCGTTCGCGCATTATCGGTGTCGTCATTTCTTACTTTGATAACCCCTTTTACTCGCAGGTGCTGGAGGCGCTGGCGCAAAAGCTGGATACGCTGAACTATCACCTGCTGCTGTTCGTTGGCGACCGGGAGGGCAACGTTGACCGTATTTTTGACCAGATTATGCAGTACCGGGTGGATGGTATTGTGCTGGCCTCGGTGACGCTGTCGCTGGAGTTATCTGAAGAGTGCCTTGCCGCCGGGATCCCGGTAGTGCTGTTTAACCGCAGCGAAGAGAGTGGCATGGCCTCCAGCGTCAACAGTAATAACGAAGCGGCCGCGCGGCAGATTGCCGAGTTTCTGCTGGCGGGGGAGCACAAGCGTTTTGCCTACGTGGGCGGCGTGGCCGATTCCCCGGTCAATATTGCCCGCCAGCGCGGGTTCATCTCCACGCTGGAAGAACATGGCATCACCGATGTGCGGGTGGTGCACGGGAATTACGACGCTCAGCAAACCACCCGGGCAGCCTATACCCTGTTTTCGACGTCGCCAGCGCCGGATGCGGTCTTTGTCGCCAACGATCATATGGCCGTCACGGTAATGGATGTGGCGCGCTATGAGTTTGGTTTGCGCATTCCGGAGGAGGTCTCCGTTGTCGGGTATGACGACATTGGCCCTTCCGGCTGGCCCTCTTATGCGTTGACCTCGGCGTCGCAGCCGGTCGGCGCGATGGTGGATGCCACGGTGGAACTGTTAATGAAACAAATTGACAGCGGAACCATAGAGCCTGAACAGATTACGGTGCCCGGTACGCTGGTGATACGCCACTCGGCGCGTCGCCCACGCAGCGGCGTTATCGAAACCAATGGTTTAACGCTATTCCAGTCTAAGGAGCGCACATGACCAGATTGCGGGGCTTCAGCCCTCAATTCGACTCTATCCAGCAGTTCATATTGACGCTGACGCACGTGGTGTGGGAGCAGAAAGATATCGGCCAGCTGGCGGATTTTTACGCCACGCCGGTGGTTTTCACTACCCCCGAAAAACAGCTGCATGAGCTTTCCCAGTTTATGCGCCTGACGCTTGAGGCGATGCACAGCTTCCCGCAGCGAGCGGTGCTGACGGAGGATATTCTGTGCAGCCAGAACCCGGGGGATGAGTACTATGTGGCGCAGCGTACCGTAGCCCGCATTCAGCACCAGGGGGAGGGATTTTTTGGCCCGCCGACGGGGAAAAATGTCTGGGTCCGCACCTGGGCCGATCGCATCTGTGTTGATGGTGCCGTACGCCAGGAGTGGCTGCTTCAGGATCGTGCCGCGATTGTGGCGCAACTGGGGCTGGATGTCCGCGACTTTGCTTTTAACCTGGCGACCATGCGCCAGCAGCTTGGGCTGGAATCTGTGTCTGCTGAGACGCTGGACGCCCGCTGGGCGGGCGGGCCCGAGGGCGACGACGTGGAAGGGGCGCTGGCCGGGGTCGTTGAGCGCTACTTAACGATGTGGGCGGGCGGTAACAGCGGCGTGGTGCCCGGTCTCTATCACCCGGCGGCGACGCTGTACGCGCCGGGGCACTGCCTCTGCACCGGCGAACAGGAAATTGGCGCACAGCTTTCCGGTTATCGCGCTTCATTTGCCGACAGCGAAACGCAACTTCATCACCTGATTGTGCGTAAAGATCCTAATGAGCCGATTCGACTTTCATTGCGCTGGTCGTTGTTAACCTGGCATGACGGTTACGGCAAATTTGGTGCGCCGACCCGTAAACCCATATCAATTACCGGTATCAGTCAGCTTGAATTACGTGATGGTTTAATTTTCCGTGAATACCTGGGGATCGATGAATTAGCGATTTGGTCGCAAATATTTAATTAATGGGGCGGCAGCCCCCTTATTCCGGCTGCAAATATTAACCGTGTTTAATTCACCCTCACTTACGGGTGCGGGTTCTTATTGTCTGAAAACAGAGCAGGAGTTTATATGTCTTCCACCGAAGCAACAAATAAAGCACCAGCCGTACCCGAAAAAAGCAGCGTGAAATCTCTGAAAGAGGAACCTGTATTACAGGTGGAGCGTCGTGATTTTGTCGATCTGGTACCGGAAAAAAGACCGCGTGTGCAATCATTACGCGGCTTTGATGACTGCTATACCGATATTGTCGATTATATCGTTCGCTGCACCCATAAAATATGGGATGAGCGCGATGTCGGCTTAATTTATTCTCACTATACCCATAACTGCGTGCTGTATAACGCGCTGGGGACACTCTATAACCGTGAACAGGTGGTACAGGATACGCTGCAACGCTTAATTGCCTTCCCGGAACGGCGCGGAATGGCAACCCAGGTTATCTGGAACGGAAATGATGTTGACGGTTTTTATACCTCTCACCTGGTGACGGGAAGCGGGCGGCATACCCAGCACAGCCATTTAGGCAAGCCGACCAACCGCACCTTCGTTACCCGGACCGTGGCGGATTGCATGATCCACGAGAATAAAATTTATCGGGAGTGGGTGGTCAGCGACAACATGTCGTTAATGAAACAGCTTGGCCTGAACACCGATCAAATCGCATTTAATATGGCAAAAGAGCAGTTCGATAAAGGCTTCCGCGTGATGGACATCGGCGAAAACGGCCGCATGCTGGGGCAATATCCGCCGGAGATGGAGTGCGATGTATCCATTGCGCACACTGATACTGAGGAGCAGTGCCTGCGTTGGCTGCATGAGATCTACAACCGCCGGATGTTTGGCAAGATCAAAGAAGTGTATGCGCCTAACGTACAGTGGCACGGTCCGCTGATGAAAGAGCTGTACGGCACCGCGGCGGTAACCCATCAGACGCTGGCGCTGGTGGGGATGATCCCTGACGGCGCGTGGCTGCCGCAGCATATTTGTTCCAACCCGTGCGATGAAGGCGGCGTCAAAGTGGCCGTTCGCTGGATCATCGAAGGGCATCACCTGGGTTACGGCGAACTGGGCAAGCCGACCGGAGAACGACTGTTTGTGATGGGCATGTCGCACTACCACATCGTCAACGGAAAAATTGTTGATGAGTGGGTGGTTTACGACCATCTGGCGCTGTTGGCGCAAATCAAACTCGGCCAGATGGAGGACGAGTAAATGTTAAATAAGGTGAGCTGGATTAAGCGCCCGCAGGGGCAGGATGCGCAGGCCGATCGTTCCCTGACGGAGAAGGTCAGCGCCATTATCGAGCGCGTGAAAACCGAAGGCGATACGGCGCTAAGAGCCTTTTCGCAGCAGTTTGATAAGGTCGTGCCCGCGCAGTTTGAGGTGAGCGAGCAGGAGATCGCCGAAGCACTGGAGGGGATGGATGCCCAGACGCGCCGCGACAGTGAGTTTGCGATTAATCAGGTGCGTCGTTTTGCGCAGGCGCAGCTGGCGACCATGCAGCCGCTGGAGGTAGAGACGCTGCCTGGCGTGCATCTCGGTCACCGGATCATCCCGGTGCAGACGGTGGGCTGCTACGTGCCGGGCGGTCGGTATCCGATTCTCTCCGCTCCCGTGATGTCGATTGTTCCTGCGACGGTGGCGGGTTGTGAACAGATTATCGCCTGTCTGCCCCCGGGCGCCCATCCGGCGATGATTGCAGTTTGCCATCTGGCAGGCGCGCACCGCATTTTCAAAGTTGGCGGCGCGCAGGCCATTGCGGCTATGGCCTGGGGAACGGAGAGCATTCCGTCGGTGGACAAAATCGTTGGGCCAGGCAACGCCTTCGTTAATGAAGCGAAACGCCAGGTTTTTGGTCGGGTCGGCATTGATGCCCTCGCCGGGCCGAGCGAGATTTTCACTATCGCGGACGACAGCGCCGACCCGCGCATTCTGGCCGCCGATATGCTGGCGCAGGCAGAGCACGATATTCATACCCGCGTCGGGCTGGCGACAACCAGCCGGGATATCGCTGAGCGTACCCTGGCGGAGGTTGAGCGTCAGCTCGCCAGCCTGCCAACGGCGGCAACGGCGGGGGAGGCGTGGCGCCGGCAGGGTGAGATTGTGCTCTGCGAAGATGAAGCGCAGCTGATTGCTTTTGCTGACCATATGGCGACGGAGCATTTGCAGGTGCATACCCGCGATCCGCACGCGACGGCGGCGAAGATCCGCAACTATGGCTCGCTGTTTATTGGTCAGAACGCCAGTGTGGTGTTCTCTGATAAATGCTGCGGCACCAACCACACGTTACCGACGATGGCGGCGGCACGCTATACCGGCGGTCTGTGGGTTGGCGCGTACGTCAAAATCTGTACCCATCAGTGGATTGACGAGCAGGGTATCCCGGCAATCGCAGAACCGGCGATCCGCCAGAGCCGTACCGAGGGGATGCAGGGGCACCGACGGGCGGCGGAAATTCGTCTGCGTCCGCAGGACATTGATGCCATTACTACCGGCATGCGGGACTAAAACGTATCCCGGGCAGCCTTCTGCCCGGTTTTCATCACTAGGGAGCCTGAGACTATGAAGCGCCTGATACCGCCAGACGACTGCCCGGAGGAAATTGCCCACCGTCTCGACGTCATACAGCAGCACCGGGCGCTCAACGCGATCCTCGGGGTTAACCCTGACGCTACGTCTCAGGCGGAACAGCATCAGCAGCAGCGTCGACGTGGAGAACCGATCGGCCCCCTGCACGGCGTGCCGCTGATCGTCAAAGATAATATTGCCTGCGCGCCGATGCCCATTACTCTTGGCTGCCGGGCGCTGGCCTCACTTAACGCGACAGCGGATGCACGGGTCGTGCAGCGATTGCGCAGCGCGGGGGCGATTATTCTCGCCAGGGCCAATATGTCCGAGTTCGCGTTCGATGTGCGCTCGCGAAGCTCGCTGGGGGGCGATGTGGCGAATCCACTTTGCCCGACACTCACCGCCGGAGGTTCCAGCGGAGGATGCGCTGCGGCCGTGGCGGCGGGAATGGCGGATGGCGCATTGGGTACCGATACCGGCGGCTCTATCCGCATTCCCTGTAGCTATACCGGGCTGGTGGGGCTACGGCCTGCCTTTCGCCGTTCACAGCTTAACGGTGTGGCGCCGCTTTCGCCCAGCAAAGATACCGTTGGGCCAATGGTACATAGCGTTGAAGATGCCGCCTTGCTGCATGCGGTGATCCATGGCTTGCCGCCGGTTGCGCTTCCTGTGCGTTCGCTGAAAGGCGTTCGCTTTGGCGTGGTGACCGCGTTACAGGGTGAGGATGAGGTACAGCTGGAGGTCTGGCAGTCAGCGCTGCACACGTTGCGCCGTGCCGGAGCGACGCTGGTGGAGGTTTCACTCCCTTTCCTTGAAGAGGTGAGGCAGGCCACCTGCCTCAGTCTGTATGAATTTCGCGTGGCGATTGACGACTGGCTTAGCAAACAGCCTGGCGCTCCCTCCGGACTGACAGGCATTGTGGACTCCGGAGCTTTCCTGCCGGAGTTTGCGCCGTTTCTACGTCAGATGCTGGCGAGTAACACGCTGAAAACCCCGCTCTGGCTGGCGGGGCGTCGCTTTCAGCGCCTGTTGCGGCAGAACCTTTGCCAGGTGGCGGAGGCGCAGCGCATCGACGGATTTGTGTATCCCACCGTACAACGATTACCAGAAAGTATGGCGAAGATGCCGCCAGGCTGCGCGCCAGAACTGGCCGCCATCAGCGGCCTGCCTGCCATTACGTTGCCCTGTGGCGTAAGCCGTATCGGTCTGCCGGTGGGGATGGAGATGTTATCGGTGCAGGAGGATGAGGCGGCACTGATGGTGCTGGCGCTGGCGTGTGAGGGGGCGCTGGGCGAGAAGGGATAGATACAAAAAAGCCCGCAGAGCTTGTGCTGTGCGGGCTTTCTGTACTTCACCGGACATATCCGTATCATTATTTGGGGCTGGCGTCCCTGTAATTAGCCATTCATTCCATTGATTTTTAATGTTATTTATACTTTAAATTTTATGTGTGGTTCTAAAAAGGAACCATAAATCGTAATGGTATGGGTTATCACGATTAGCGGATTGGAGAATTGTATCAAAAGGAAACAAATTCTTCAGTTCAACTCCCTGCTAGTAGCTGAACTGCGCAAGCAGGATCTGCTTTTCACCGATTAGTGAATGCGGTAGTTTTTCAGCGAAACTGAATTCTATCCGTAGGGCAGTACCAGCATAGGTGGAGAATGGATTTTGAACAACTGGTCACCAGAGCACACAAAAGACATCAAGAGTTGGTTTAAGATTGATACATATCGCAAATTTGAAGACCTCTCATTGCTCCAGTTTTACCATGAGATATGGGCTCGTAACTTGTTCTTTAAGGAGTATCGGGAAGAGTTTGAGAGCAGAACTCTTATGGGTTACTTCTCAAAAATTTTCAGTGGCAATCCTTTTTTAATTGAAGAAGGGCAACTGGGATACATGACTCCTGCCAATAAACTTTTTCAGCCTCCCCATTTTTTTCTAACAACTCTTGATCGCCTTGCTGAAACGAGCATCATTGCTATGCAACGCGGAGGTTTTGTTTGGGATGGTGATGACAATTATTCAATAAACAGAGATCTTCGGGAAGAATCACTTTCAGATATTATGCCAGATCAGTTTTCACGAACAGTCATGTTCGAGATTGATTTGGCAAGTGGCACAGACGAAGAGATTGCAGAGTCGCTTAAAGCTGCATTACCGCAGTGGCGTAAAATCAAAGGTATCGAACCAGATCCTTTAGAATCAGTTCGCTTTGGGTATGGAACTATCAAGAAACTCATCAGTTATCGTGTGATACCTATGCTGGATATCCTGGTGTGGGCAGCCGTTAAAAAAATCCGTGTCTCTGACGACAGGTTATCCAGACTGCTATATACAGACGATGACGAAGAAAGCGAAATGAGGCAGTCTAGCCAAATCAAAGATACCGACAGGCCTTTGGCTCTTAAATCCTGCACAACTGACTTTATCCGACAATTCCATTACTTCATGAACAAAAATAGCCATTTGAAGCAAATGAAAGTCTCTGATGTAATGAAACTATCTGATTAGAATTACATTTATAACTATTTGTTTTAATTGTTAAAATTAACTAAAGGAATCATTGTGAATGGTGCTTTTTTTTTGCGATTTTTACTTTAAACCGGGCATTTTGACACTTGCTATAAAACGGGGGAATTTCAGCTACTCTCAAGTTCCCCTTTTCTGTACGGCACCAACTTCGAGAAAACCATCCTGCATAGCTACGAAGAACCTCCGCTTCAGGAGCTTCGCTCTTTTCTTTTCCCAACTGTTCGTATAGTGACTTCACCGCAACGACAAGGGATAACGAAATGAAAAATCAAGCAACCCGCCTAATACGATTACCAGAAGTTCTCGAACGAACTGGCTACGGAAAAGCCTGGATATATCGTCTGATCAACGATGGTAAGTTTCCTGCTCCTGTCAAAATTGGAAGTCGTGCAGTAGCTTTCGTTGAAAGTGAGATTGATACCTGGATTCAGTCTGTTATCGAAACAAGTCGAAATAATGTTGCTTAATTGAACTTAGGAGTGATTTTATGAATATCGAAGAATTTGTAAGCGAAGAAAACCATATGTGCAATTTATGCGGAGATCTTTTTTACAAGATCTTTGACCAAGAAGTGATTTATGACTTACCTAATAACGAGTTTAATAAAGAAATCATTTACTGGCTCAGTCAGTACCTTGTAGGAAACCTGAGAGAACCTTTAGACTCGATCTCTGAGCTTGATGCTTGCAAACAGATATATGTTTACGAGACCTGGTTATCTCTAATTAAATGTCCTGATGAATTGAAACTCCTAGCGAAGCGGATAATTTTATATCTAATGGATTAAGAGCTTTTTATGAAAATGTAAAGTTTGGCTGCATAATTTATCTTAAAACTTTACAGAATAACTTACATTATTTTGGTTGCCGTTTATTAGCAAGGCAGTGAGATAGTTTTCGAAGTATTAGGTGTACATAATATTAACTAGATCTACCAGATGATAATTTGACAAGAATAATCGTCTATCTCACTGTTTTAATTTAAATAAATATCTTAATCGGTCCAAATAAATTTGTAAATCTACGAAATGCTTATTATTAATATATTGGAATTATACTTTTTGTAAAGTTTAGGAGGAAAATATGTGCAGTATTTGTGTGGATTCTTTTATGTTCGAAAATGGTGAGAGATATTGTCATGTTGTAAATAAAGATACTGGTGAGCCATTGTATTATCCAAACTTGTATATAACAACACAAGTCAGGAATCGTTCAGAGTCTATATCAACAATGAAGGTTATCGCTGGGAGCATTTCATTGTTATATCGATTCTTTATGAGAAAAAATATCAATATTGATGAAAGAATCCAGAATAAGCTGTTTCTCGCTCCTCATGAAATTGAGGATTTGATTGAATTCACTTCATTAAATTTCCGAGATGGAGGGGATGGTAATTTTATGGTTTCAAATGTCAAAAAACCAACTAAGTATTTTCGCATTACAACAGTCGCTAACTATCTTGAATGGTTGTGCAAAATACTTCTTTCACATGCAGGTCAGAAAAATACTCTCAAGGAAGTAATGGCTTTCATTAATAACATAAAAAGAAAGAAACCAAGGAATAATGATAAATATAATATGGAAATCGAAAAAAGCTTAGACAAAGCACAATTAGATTCTTTATTCAGCATACTTTCGCCAGGGAGTGACTTGAACCCGTTTACGGAAAAAGTGCAACAAAGAAACAATCTAATATTCCTTCTATTACATTGCTTTGGTTTGAGAGCAGGTGAACTTTTGAATCTGCGTATTGGCGATATGGATTTTGCAGAATCAACAATCGCAATAAGAAGGAGAGCAAATGATAAAACAGATCCACGAGTTTATCAGCCATTAGTGAAGACGTGTGAGAGAAAATTAATTGCTGACACAAAACTTATATATGAAATTTCAGATTATATTTTGAATGATCGTAGGAAAGTTAAAAATGCTAATAAGCATGATTTTCTGTTTATTACCTATAAGGAAGGGAAGACCCAAGGGCAACCTCTGTCATTTTCCTCATACCATAAGATAGTGAGTGTTGTTCGTCAATCATCCTCACTTCTAAGTGGATTAACAGGTCATAAATTACGACACACATGGAATTATGAGTTCTCAAAAACAATAGACAATGCCCAAGATATATCCGATGAAAAAGAACAGCAAATCCGTTCTTATCTCATGGGATGGCGACCTGGTTCAGATACTTCAATAATTTATAATCGCAGGCATATTTTTGAGCTATCGAAAAAAACTGCACTTGAACAACAAGAGCAACTATTCAAAGGAGGATTTGATGAATAATTTAATTAAATATAACTCTGATAAAACGTCTTTGCATGAACATAAAATCGTCAGTTCGATTGAAAATAACGGAATCAATCTTACAAACTTAATATATGCTATGAACGAAAATTTGGTTTGTGGATTTGTATATACAGTACAATATTATTTTAATAGCAACAGCTATTTGTATGTGAAAAATATTGTTAGAAATATGGAGAGTCTTATCCGTAAACTATCTCCTACTCATATTGATGATAAGGTTCTAATTGAATATCAAAATAAGAAATTATCAAAAGCCCCGGCATCATTTCGCGTTTTACGACCATTTTTGATTAAATGGTTTGAGTTAGGATATCCAGGAATAGATGAAAGTGCGGTAGAGCTGTTAAAGCATTTGGACCTAAAGATAAAAAAATCTGGTCAGTCTGTGCTTCAAGATGATCCAACAGAGGGACCACTAACTAAAGAAGAACATACTTCTTTGATTAAGGCTATGAATCATGCATATAGAAAAGGTGAACTGTCACTGCCACATTATGCAATATCACTATTGATCAGCCTTACAGGTAGAAGACCTCAGCAGTTAGTTATGTTGAAATATAAAGACCTTATTCAAAAGAACTTAGATAATGGCAAAGTAGAATATGTAATTTCAGTGCCACGAGTTAAACAACGGGGTAAAGAACTACGATATCGAGAACTTGCAATAATATCAGAGGTTGCATCAATTGTTCAATTGCAAGCTAATCAATCAGTGAAACTTGTTGAGCAAGCTCTTGGAAAAACTCTTGATGATTATTCTAAACGAGAAGTTCCTATTTTCTTAAATGAGGAAAAACTCTCAGATTTATCCATAACAGGTTCAATTCTTCTGGAATATAATAAATTATATGCGAAGCCTACAATTGCTAATGTAGCATTGAAAAGTATTGTTAATAATGAGGGTGTAATATCCAACCATACCGATTCGATACTAAATGTTACTCCTCGTAGGCTTCGTTATACAATAGCAACTATGCTGGCTAAAGATGGGCATAATGTTAATACTATAGCTGAATTATTGGATCATTCCTCTACTTCAAGTGCGGGGATTTATATTAAAAATCATGCTGACAGTGTTGAAAGGATTGATTCCGCTGTTTCAGAACAATTGTCATTTGTCGCTGATATTTTTATGAACGGAATCAAATCGAAAAAGAGTTGTCATTTCAAATTTTTTTCTTCAAGTAGATGCCAGAGTCAGAATTCAGGATTCCCTTGCAATCAATGTATGTTTTTTATTCCGATTGATCGCAGTGAGGTGAATCAACTATGAATAATATTATTTTGTTCAAATCAAAAAAACATATTCTTGTAGAAGAAAACTATAATGTTTTATAAAATTTTGTCGCTATCAACTGCCCGGACTAACCCAAACTCAGGATTGGGAGCAGTATGCCTGGAAAGGATATGTAACATTTAGAAAAATAGGGGTTGGAAATAAAGTCTTTGATTCCATTGATGCAATGCACGAAGATTATATCAATTTTGTGAAAGCATATATCAGATATCAACACTCATTGAAACCATTGAAAAATTATGGGGTTATTATGATGGCCTTGCGATGTCTCGAACAGGCCCTTTTGCAGGTTCAGAACACTGGTCTCATTTATAATGTTACAGGCGTTGTTTTCGATGAGGCAATGCAGATCGGGAGTAAATATTTTGAAGGTAACGTTTTAGCTAAATGTGGAATACAGCTTGAAAAAATATCAAAGTTTCTATGTGAACATAATCTTGTGAAGTCAGGATATATCTCATGGAAAAATCATGTAAAACAGAAAGTCAAAAACAATTATCTTCCTGAGATTGAGGATTATCACCGAAGCGATAAGTTACCAGATGAAGAGGCATTACTCGCTATTGCTGATATTTTTTCACAAAATGATGAGTTACTGAGTCCAAGGGATAAGTTCACCAGTTCAGTATTTGCACTTCTACTTTGTTGTCCGAGCAGAATCTCTGAAATTTTAGCCTTACCTGCTGATTGTGAGATTACACAAATAGATGGCAAGGGTATCGAAAGATATGGGTTGAGATTTTATTCGGTAAAAGGGTATGGTCCTAATATCAAATGGATTCCACGGGTTATGATACCAGTTGCAAAGAAAGCGATTAGAAGATTACTTTCCTTATCACAACATGCAAGAGCACTTGCTCACTGGTGCGAAAAGTACCCGGATAAATTTTACCGACATGAGCTTTGCCCAACAGTTGATGAAAAAGCTAAATTGACCGTTGTACAAGTTTGCCATGCACTGGGATATCATTTATTTGATCATAAATCATGTGTTTTAAAAATTAAAAGAACGAGTTTGGATGGTGGGAAAAGCTTCTTAAACCACAATGATTACAACTATTCATTGAGTGATTTGTGGGAAATTATTAGTTCTAATTTTAGCAGAGACTTTCCATGGTATGATAAAGAAAAATCCATAAAATTTAGTAATGCTTTATGCTTGCTCAATACTGATCAATTTTCTTTATCAAGAATGACTTCAATTTTAACATTTTATAAGCCTACTAAAAGTTTCTTTTTCAGTGATATACAAAGTAAAAAAAGCTATGAGATGAATTATAAAAATATATTTTCCCGATATGGGTATTATGATGATGAAGGTAAACCACTACTTATTCGCTCACACCAGCCACGGCACCTTTTAAACACAATAGCCCATTATGGTGAAATGTCTGAACTAGATATAGCTAAATGGTCTGGTCGTATCAATGCGAATCAGAACAGAGTTTATAACCATGTGTCAGAAGAAGATATGTTAGATAAAATCAAAGCTATTAAATTGAATAGGAGTAATTACTGTCAAAGGGAGTCAATACCCACAAATGAATTGACAATTGATTTTGATAACCTTAATCAAGGTGCAATACACTTAACTGAATTTGGTTACTGTGTACATAACTATTTAATCAAGCCTTGTGCAAAAATTAATCAGGTTATTGAGTGTGATAATGAAACACTGGGCATTAATTCAGTAGATAGAATTAGACTGCAATCTGTCCGAGAGAAAGTAATGCAATTAAAGAGAATAACTCAGATCGCTTATGAAAATGGTGATTATGGTGCAGACAAATGGTTGCAACACCATGAAAAAAATTTGGAAAGAATTAATAAGCTTTTGAATAATTAAAACAGGAGATACTTATGGCAAAACATTTGAACAGGAGTGAGATAAAGGCAATTAAACACATTATACTGACTTGGGACGGTAAAATCACATGGAGTGATTTATGTGAATCAGTTTATAAGAATCTAAACAGAACTATCACAAGGCAATCTTTAAGTGCTCATGATGAAGTTGTTGAAGCGTATAGAACAAAGAAAAGTTTGTCCAATTTGAAAAAATCTGGTCTAAAGAAACCAGCTAACTTAACTATTGCGGCACAACAAATAATAAACCTTAAAGCCGAAAACGAAATGTTGAAAAAACAGAACAATAGATACAAAGAGCAATTTAGCTATTGGCAGTATAATGCTTATAGACACGGTCTTACTATGGAACAGTTGAATAGGCCATTTAATAAAAAATAATATTTGATAGGTTACACCTATTGACAAGTTTAATAAATGCGATAAATATAAAGATATGGTCAGGAAGACTATTTAACTAATGCAAGGATGCATTTTATGGACAAAAACATTATCTATCCAGAGTTTACTCTGGAAGAGCAACTTATCATTATCGTCGATAAATATATCTCAAAACGATACCAGCCAGGTGATAAAAGTTTCTCATACCAGCTTTACTTAATTTTTGTGGGATACCATCTAAAATATTCTTACCCTAAAAATATTTATTCTAGATCTAATCGTAATATTGATAACGTAATGGCTATGTTTAGCTCGGTATACAAAAGTCTAACAAGCAATCTACTACAACGATTAAATAACAAAGAAGGGGTTCTAAGAGAGCTAAACTCGCTTGTTAATTTCATAGATAACAATCAGGAAAAAGCAGAACAAATCTATGCTACGGTCAGAGCACAATATGAAATGAAAGTAATTGAAAAAGAGTTAATCCATGAAGTTCGCGTGAGAACCGTCAGATTATAGATAATAAAAAGCCCCTATGCAGGGGCTAAAAGAGACTTCTCAATATGAACTACTACTGAACTTCTTTCCAGACACCATCAGCTTTCACAAGCTTAACAGGCTTTGTCTGTTTCATATTGCTAATCGAGGCATCGACAATGCAGTTATAAACATTGTTTGCTTCTTCTGTGCAACTTACTTTCTTCACATAATCGATTCTTAAAAGATCTTTTTCGGGAATACTTGAGTTCAGAGCTTTCATACTTGCATTTGACTTGTCTACAACACTTTTAAAAACATTAAATATATCTTTTTCAGAAGGTTCTGAATTACAGGCTGTTAATAAAAAAGTAGAAAGGATAACTGCGAGAATTGAGTATGTTTTCATTTTCTTGTCCAGGAAACGATTAATTAAGAATACCAGATTTTGTATTGTTATTATCAGTAGAGAATGTCCATTTGCTTACGGTTTCTCCATTGAAGTCGATTTCGAGAGTTTTAGACTGAGTCTGGGAACCTCCAGTTAGCAAGCCGACAACAGGGATAAAAGTCGAGGCATTGAACTGATTGTTATACATGAAATATCTCCATTGCTCGTTGCCATCGTCAAGAGTCGTTCTGGTGTCAGGCTCACCAAGTTGAGCAAGTAGCTCTGCCTTAGTTGTTTTGTTTTTAATTATTTTTGATTGTAGACTTTGTGCCGTTTCATTTTTGATTTTTTGGTTGCCGGATGTAGAACAGCCAGAAATTGAAAATATTGCAATAAAAAAGGATGTAACAATAAATTTATTCATTTTATCTTCCTTATTATATTTGTACAGGGTTAGCTTTTATGTGTAAAAACGGCTCTGTGTGCAAACTTCTTACGTAAATAAAATCTTAAAGAAATTGCTGACGCAAAATAGATAACGACAGTTAATATAAAATTTTGACTGATAGCGAATATAAGAAAAGCAATCGCTAACAGCACAATTCCTATTAGTAAAGCTAACCAGGCTGAAACGGCTCCATATCTAATAGTTGAATGACAGCCAGTGCAGACACGGACACCAAACGGACTCTCCTGAAAGCAGAACGGGCACTTAATTGTTTCGTTTTTCATAGCAACCCCAGAGTGGAAGATTTACTGCTGTTTGTAGGGATTCTCGATGACTGACTCGCTTTAGTAAAATTGCTTGTACCGATCGATAAAAGACTCACGATAGGTAATGGCTATCATAAATTGATTATCGATCTGTAATAACGATCAATTTATTTTTGACATATCCTAAATTTACTACTAAAAAAATAATATTGCTGTCAGGGGTAAGCTGTAAGCTGTTGTCTATAAATGAATTTTCCTTTCTTTATGTAGAAGTCGGGTTGCATAGAGTTTTGAAAATCCAGGGTGGGGTTTGTGAAGAATGCTCTTACCGTAGCTTCGGAGAAGCTCTATGAGCCGTTGTAAAAAGGGAAACCAGCTACTGAGCCTGAGATGTTTTTGCTGTTTGACGGCATTCTTTTGAAGAATCTTTTCTACGATTTCGTTCCGTTTGTCTTCTCTGAGCCGTAAGTCCAGTTCTGCAATTTTTCCACCGATACTTTCCCTTCTCTCTGCTGTCCTTAAAATCGTTGCAGGAGCAGGAGCAGGAGCAGGAGCAGGAGCAGGAGCAGGAGCAGGAGCAGGAGCAGGAGCAGGAGCAGGAGCAGGAGCAGGAGCAGGAGCAGGAGCAGGGATAGCCTCCTTGGTCGCTCGTATAGCTTCTAAGTGATCAGGGTTGTAGTTAAGTTGCTTTTGAAGATTTGCCCAGGAGTAACCCTTGCCTAACTGCGAAGCTTTGAAAGCTATATCGCGGTAGGAGAATGAGAACCCGTTCATTTTCCCGGTTGAAGCGACATTCGCCGTCCAGCCGACTTCTGCTTCTTCCATTCGTTTTGTGAAAGTTAGAAGGTCCGGCTTATCAGATAAACTTTTATCAAGTATCTGCTGCAGAGCTTCTCTTGGTGAAAGCACCCCGGTTCGTTCCGATAGCATTTTCTCATTACGGGACACTCTCTTCCGCTTCGGTTGTGCTTGCGAGGTGGGAGATGCCGTTTTGGTCACTGTCAGGCCATGAGCGACTTCGAGTTTACTGATGATCTGTGTGCTAATGAGGTTTTCGTTCCTACCCAAGTAGAGCTTCCCACCATTGAGATCTATGCGACTTGCGATAATGTGTATGTGCTGGCCATCGTCGTCATGTAAGACATAGCAACGGAGATGGGTATCACTGAATCCCATTCTCCTCATATAGTCATCTGCGATGCTGGACCATTGTTCAGCCGTTAGTGATTCACCATCGGGTAATCGAAGCGAGTTGTGCCAAACGGCCTTCTGAACATCTGGCCGAAGCTGTTTGGTACCATCAAATTCCGCAATCAGTTCAAAGGCTGAATCACTCAGCATATTGCCCCCGATTACGATTGGATCGCTTTTATGATGTTCTCCCGGTTTCAATGCGTATTGGACCACACCAGCAAAGTTCTTACCCCTGCGAATCTTCCGCATACCCTTCATTCGGGAGGCTCCAGATACTGTCACTTAAAAGATTAGTGCGAAGCTCTTCAAGTTGTCGCTTCACAGCGAAAAGCTCTGTATGAGTAAGGTGACTATCTTTGCTCTTACCATCTATGTGGGCCGCAATGCGATTTAGTTTTTGCGATATGTCGGTTAAAGCTATCCATGCTTTGGTATTAATCGCTGGAATAACAGGAGGTAACTTTTGAAGGGAAGCCATACGAAGCCACTCTCCCTTTTTATAAGAGCCTCGCTTAATATTCAGGAGGTGCAGTTCTTCAACATTCAAACGGACACTGACACAATAGCTTCTTACTGCTTCTGAAGGGAATTTCCTTTTATTAAAACTACCACGGCGGGAAGTTTTGGATAGATCTATATTATCTGTATAAATATTCTCTTTCATATAAACTCCATTTTATATGTTACTGATTGATAAGCATAATCCGTATGCTTAATATATCATTTATACAATTAATTAGTTGTTTGTCAATCAGCAACCTTGATTGTGTAGGTGTTCTTTTATTGTCTGACTGAAAGGAAGCAAGAAAAGCAAGAGCTTTATAGAACGGTGCAACCGCTTCTATAAATTAGCTCTTGCTTACTCATTATAAATCTAACAGAATTTTTATAATATCTTTTAATTTGTTCTTTTTAAATTCAGCTTTTCGCTTTTCAAATTCTTCATAATGCTTGAAAGAGAAGGAGGTCGCTGATAATATCTCTTCCTGTTTTAAAATTAATGTAATTCGTTCTTTGAGTATTTTATAATCTGTTGTGAAAGTGACGGTTAGCGTATCTTTATGACGAAAACCACTTATCCATGGAATGAACTCGATTTCCTGATCCGGCCCTTCAGTCTCACTTGGCTCGCCGGTTGTAATAACATTTCCGACATAAACTTTTCTATCTTGCATGGTTAACATCACGACAGCTTCATCTTTATTTTTGCTTATTGATGCATTTAGTAAGAATTTATCTAAAGGACTGTCATTTAAAATTCTTGACATTATGTATGGCTTTATATCGAAGGTTCGGTATTTTATAAATAAACGAATAAAGGAAAGTAGAGTCCATACTATAGGGAAAAATAAAGTGAAAATAGTTATTGAAAAAATAATGGATAACTCATCAAGTAATTTTTTATCTTGATTGATAGAGTTTATAAAATTTAGGTGGGTATGGATAAATTTTATGACATCAAAGCTTATTGTTGTATATGGTATGCTCAGAGAGCCAGAGGCATAAATAAAAAACACTACCCCAAGGATCATTGAATAAAGACCATATTGGGCACTTTTCAGGTATAAGAACTGCCCTTCATAGCGATGAAGTTTATATTTATATATGGGGTGGATGTGGACTAATAGAAAACCGCTGACTAAAATAGGTATCACTAAAAAAACAAACATGCCGCAATCCTTGTGCGATCATTGATTTTTACTGCGTTCTACAATGTTACTAGCTCGTATGTACAACTCTTTGAACTCAGGATTATTGATAACTTCATCAGCAGAAACTGTTATAGTCCCGCGACCGACCACTTTTAACGATGAATAGGTATTCTTTAGTTTCCTAACCATTTCTTCCTCATCTTTACCAGGAGCAAGCCCTAAAAAACGTAAAATACTTGTCATAGATCCTCCAAGCATATCGAGTGGTTATTAAATGACCTTAAATGTTTTATACACCATAAATCATCATCTGTCAAGTATTTGTTCGCAACTCATACATAAGGAGATTTATTATAAAAATTGAAGCTCTATATTTTTAAAAAAACTGTTGTTTGCTTAAATCAAATAACATTCATTGAATGAACGATAAGTCTAAAGTTTCGAACGTAAAGTGTAAAGCAATTAACGGTTCTATAATTAACATTTTTATAAATATAACAGTTCGGTTACTATTAACTTTGGCGGGGATTAGCAATCTATATTAGATAGAAAAAATTAAAATAATACCATATTTTATTTATTGTGATTTAAATGCAGGACAAGCACGAGCGAAGTCATTTGATCTGTTTTTTTAAATAAAATCACGTTGTTCCTTATTGCGTGTTATTGTTATGCAAACTGAAAATAATAAATGGACAATTAGTGGGGCAAACAACCAAATAATGTAATCAAGGGGGGAGTAGACCCAGATCAAAATTAATGATGATGTTAATATGCTTATCAAATAACCCAAAAATAAAAAAATCTCATATTCATTAAGTTATATAACAGAATCATAAATACCCTTAAGTTTGATTTTAGGTATTTTTTAATTATTCTTGCACTTGCTTTTTTACATTCTCAGGGTTTATCAATAAGGGATGTCTGGATATCATTGGGAATCCAAATACATCATCATTAGTCCAACCATTGGCTGAATATGATCTAAAATCCAAAGCGAACCCCTCATTGTCTATTTTTGAAACATAAAATATACAGTTTTTTAATTCTGGATCAGTGAATACAATTTTTTTTAGTTCTTCTATTTTATTCGTGTCCATGTTACAGCCTGTAGTTATAGAGCGAATTTGAGACTTTTTTATTTTAAATAGATGTATGGTATTACCATTGTCCAAATGTACTATTTTATCAGCTTGTTCCAAGGGTTTTATGATTCTCCACTCTTTTTCATAACACCATTTCTCACCTTTAACAAAAAAAGGAAAAATGACTCCTGATTCTATCTCTTCTTGTGTGACCATTGGCCTTTCATGAGAGTACGTTATTTTTGATATTTCAGTGTCATCAATAAAGTTACGATGGAATTCAATAATAAAACCTCTGTGTTCGTCTGTGTAATGGGACCACATTAATAAGTTACGTCTTGGATCTTCTTCACTAAAAATTGCTACTGATGGCATTGAACACATATCTTTAGAACTAGAAAGAGAAAGAATTCCATATTTATTAGAGAACTTTGAATATTCATTTTTATAGTGTCCGATTTTATTGAATCTTTTCCATGAAAAATCATGATCACTTGCTGTGAATTCATGATTTTGATAATCATACCCGGATTCTATCAGTTGAAGATTGTAAGGATCATGAGGAATTACTACAGGGTTAACTTCGAAGGGGTCATTCAAGTCTTTAGGGGGAGTAAATCTAATATATCCATCTTTTAAAATATCAATTCTATCTTGTGTAACGAATTTCAAAAAGGTGTATGGTGTTTCCATTATATAAACCATCTTTTATTGATTTTTAATAAAACTCATATAGCCATATGTTATCACTTTGAGTGCCTAATCTAAAGACTGGTGCATGAAAATCCGATATACCATTTTTTGTAGGAGAAGGTCCCCTGTCAAGTATGCCAGTTGTATCCTATAGTTCTTTTCTATGAATAAAATCATTAAAAATCATTGTATTGTTGTATTTATATAATACTGCTGCATCATTTGAGTATGTAATTCGATTTAATCTCAGGGTGAACTGGATCTCAGAATTTTGACATAATTAGTAACATTTCTCTAAAAAATATTGTATCCTTAATGCTATAAGAAAAATCCCTAAATGGAATAAGTTTCTTTCCGTTATTATTTCTTTTGGAAGGTAATGGCGATGTGGGAAAAGATATTACAAAAAAATCTTTATTCTGAATGGGTTATCCGAAACACCCTATACTGGATGACTCCTGTAAGTCCATGGAAACTTGAAGAAAACACATCCTCTTGGATTATCTTCTTTGAGATAAGTGGCCCTGAATGTGAGTTTGAATTCGGAAGGCTGTTAAACGATTTTAGCCTCCGCGAGAAACTTCATCATCAAACCGGTCAATTGCGTGATGCCATTGTCAGCAAGGTTCTCCGAAGCATAGATGACAGGCTTGCATAATGATACTGATGCCTTTCAACTTCGACAGGATGCCTGACGGCCGGGTATTCATCAGTAACCTCGCTGGCTTTCATCATTTTTTAGGAGAGCAGGAATTTCTCGATCTGGTAAACGGTCACATCAGTCAAGAACAGTCCTCATCGCTTGAAAGCAAACTTTTCATTTGCGGAGATGAATCTTCCTCCGTTACCCCTTATGCACTAAGTTCGGCTTTTGCCAAACGACTCATGAATGAACTGGCGATCAGGCCAATCTTCATGATTGTACCTACTCTTCGTTGTGATCATACTTGCAAATATTGCCAGGTCAGTAGGGCATCGGTCACCGCTGATGGTTATGACCTCAATCCTGAACTGATACCGCAAATTGTCAGCACCATAAAGAAACTAGGTACACCTCCCTACAAGATAGAAGTACAGGGCGGTGAACCACTTCTCAGGTTCGATCTTGTTCAGTCAATCTATCACGAGTGTGAGATTTCATTGGGTAGTGATGCTTTTGAAATGGTGATTGCTACAAGTCTGTCATTACTCGATGAAAGCATTCTCTCATGGGTTAAAGAGCGGAATATCACCTTCTCGGTCTCGCTCGATGGGAATGAAGCTGTCCATAACAAGAATCGCATCCTTACTGACTTTCAAGCTCATAACAAAGCAGTAACTGGTATTCGGAAAATCACAGAAGAACTTGGCGCAAACCGGGTAGCTACGGTTACCACAGTTACTAAGGAGCTGACTAAAGAGCCAGCTTCCATAGTAGATGCTCATTTGTCTCTGGGTCTTACAGACATGTTTATCAGGCCTGTTAGTCCTTATGGGTTTGCTCAGAAGCAGAGCTTCACTTTTTCAATGCCAGAGTATTTTGCTTTTTATAAAGAGTTGATGCAGGAAGTGTTGATTCAGAATGAAAAGGGAATACCTGTCATTGAGCACTCGGCTGCTATTCATCTCAAGCGAATTTTCAATCCAGGCTTCAGTGGTTATGCAGATCTAAAATCGCCAAGCGGAGTTGTGCTGAACTGCATCCTGTTCAATTATGACGGTAAAGTCTACGGTAGTGATGAAAGTCGTATGCTTCAGAAAGTAAACCCGGAAGCAGATTTCAGTGCAGGAGAGTTTGCCTCACTCTCATTCAGTAGCAACGAATACTACCGTTCCGCTCTCTCATCTTCATTTAACTTCGCCATGCCAGGTTGTGACACCTGTGCATACCAGCCTTTCTGTGGAGCAGATCCTTGCCAGAACATTAGTGTTCATGGCGAACCTGTTGGTGACAAGAGTCGTTCTACTTTCTGCCAGTATCACAAAGGCATGTTCCGCTTCCTTCTGAATGAAATCTCTCAGGATGGACCGATGGCAAAGATGCTTAAAGGGTGGGCTTATGTCTGAGGTGCTGAGAAACGACATTTTCAGATTTACGGCAGATCTGCCAGTTCAGCAAGGTTTCTATCGCTTGTGCAAATCTAAGCCCGAAAATCCTCAATTCTATCTGCCAAATTTACTGGTCAGTGAAACTCAACTTGATTCCAGACTTCCTGCATATTTTGCAGACTTCGTTGTGAGCACTGATCTTTTCAATTCCATAGAAGATGGTGATATAGGGATTGTTAACAATGGCAACATGATTAGGGTGATTTTGTCACGGAGAGCAAACCATAACACTGTTCTGGTAACTGAAAGGTGCAACAACCGTTGCCTTTTTTGTTCTCAGCCTCCTAAGACAGGAAACGATGACTGGCTTCTTAACCAGTCAGCACTTGCCATCGCCTCTTTCTCCCTGAATGGTGTAGTAGGAGTGAGTGGGGGAGAACCTCTACTGTATGGCGAAGATTTCTTGCAATTTCTGGACTTCATAATCGAAAACTCACCTGAGACAGCTTTACATGTTTTGACCAATGGACGAAAGTTTGCAGATGTCAGTTTTACTCAACAGATGAAAGAGCGAAGCGAAAAGCTCAAAATAACTTTCGGTATTCCGCTTTATTCTTCAAGGTCGTCAGTTCATGACTATCTGGTTGGAAGCGAAGGGGCATTTGATGAGACAGTTATGGGGCTTATCAATGCCGGTAACTCAGGGATCAACATTGAGTTAAGAATCATTCCGACACTGGCTAACTATATGGAACTGGACAAAATCATAGAGTTCGCTGGTCGCGTGTTTTCCAATATCAACCAGATTTCTCTTATGGGGTTAGAATCTATCGGCTGGGCACGTAAAAACTGGTCATCAATCTTCATTGAGCATGATAGCTATAGTGAGAAAATTCTCTCTGCCATAGGAACAGCACAAAGGTCAGGCATCACCCTAACAATCTTCAATTACCCATTGTGTCATCTTCCTGAAAGAGCTTGGGGATTTGCTACTCAGTCAATTTCTGACTGGAAAAATTACTACCCCAAAGAATGTGATGAATGTACTCAGAAGTCTTCCTGTGCTGGTTATTTCAGTTCATCAAAAGGCCGTTTTCATCAACCACCGAGACCAATTTTATGAAAAAATTTAATTTCGCTGCTCTGCTTCCGGGATTTTTAGCACTTAATAATTCTGTATGGGCAAGTGATTCCTCCACTGGTGCAAGTGATTTGCCCGGTATGACTCTTAATGAGCATGATTTAGTTATAGCTCCACTTAACACGGAAGTACCTTTCTACATTGCAGGGCATCGTAGTCATAGCTCCCATCGAAGCCATAGTTCTCATAGATCTTCGTCTGGTGGTGGGTACTATGGTGGAAGCACTCCTTATTATCCTAAAACATACAGTTCACCAAGCTCATCAGGCTCATCCACTTCAGGTACAAATTCGCCATCGTCTTCTTCATCTGTTCGTTCGCTTCGCTCTAATGACACCGATGCCTCTACGACCACAAACTCTGCTGGAATGAATGGAACTACTCGTGCAAGTAGTGGGCTGGCTTCTGATACTGAAAAGCGTAAGCGTTTGATCATGCGAGTGCAGTTCGCATTACTGGATAAAGGGTTTTATAACGGCAATATAGACGGAAGTATGGGGCCTGCGACACGAACTGCTATCAAAAATTACAGAGTTGCATATGGGCTTCCTACTCCAGTAAGAGAAACATTAGATGCTCAGTTATTGAACTCTTTGAATATACTGGCTCGTTAAAATATTTGGTAAAATAGAATGAAGATAAAACTCTCTATTTATAAAACAAAAAGGTTTAGCGATGATATTGATCAGGTTTTGAATTTGGAAAGGGTCAAAAGACCTGTTGAATTCGAGATGGAGGATGCACGAGCATATCTATATGTAAAGGAGTACATGGACCCAAAACCTCCTGAATGGACCACCTTTTTTATGGGCCAAAATCCTGGCATAGAACCTGATTTCTTCGGTATGAATAGTAGCACAGGAGCAGTATTAGTTATTGAGGCTAACAATTCCAGATATCTTATTCCCTTTGGAACCGGTCATCACTTAATCAATGATGGCAGCATTGTCAAAGGATTTGGGCTTAAAACAACTCTTAATAGTATAGAACATAAAAAAATTCGCAGTTTAGATAAAGGCAGTCACAACGAAACGAACCTGTTAACTCGCAGTCAGAGCAGTAAAGAAGTCGATATATATAACCTAAAAATAGATTCTGAGATGGATATTCTCACAACTCTCACAGGCACTTCGACAGAAGATATTTTAGGAAGTAAAATTACTGGCAAAGATGCTTTTGTGATCATGCCGGATATTGAATTGAAGGCTATTCCAGCACTGTTGACCAAAATAGACTCTATTTACTTATTACCTCTTCCTGAAGAATTCGAATGGGTTAACAATATCAAGGAGGCTGATGAACAAGAAGTTGAGATATTGGATTCGCTTTTGATTGATCGGATAAAGGAAAAAGACTTCAATGATTTATGGCTTGGAGAGCCAGAAATAGTAGACTGGGAAAATCAAATAGGCTATTGCTTTGATAAGAGACAAAGATTCATTCATGAAACCTTATCAATATACCATGTTTGTGATTATTTTGATGGTAAGAAAACTGAAGTAACTGTTGATGAACTCAAAAAAAATTACCTGCATGTTTTGAATGCCGATTTTGAATCGATAAAAAAATGGTCTTTATATAGGTGCCTCTATGCCGAGATAAAAGAAGGTGATCAGAACTATATTCTTCGAGACTCTATATGGTATGTTGCAGATAGGAATTTTGTATCGACTATTGATGATGAAATGAAAAAAATAATTCATTATGAGGAGTCGGATAAATTCCCTGTATATTCATATAAACGAGAGGAGGATTATAATAAAAAACTTTGCCAAGATGATAATTCCTTTACACACATGGATCAGAAATTCATTCATCATGGTGGGGGTAAAAGTAAGATTGAATTTTGTGATCTTATCAGAGGTCAATCAGATTTTATCCATGTAAAATATTATACTGGTTCGCAAAGTATGAGCCATCTTTTTTCACAAGGATTTATAGGTTCTGAACTTTTTATAAGTGACTCTGAATTTCGAGGCAAACTTAATGAGAAACTACCTGCTCATATAAAATTAGCCGATCATATAAATAGACCAGATGCTAAAAAATATAAACTAGTTTTCGCCATAGCTTCTAATAAAAATCTTCCCGAAGATTTACCTTTGTTTTCTAAAGTAAACTTGAAAAATTTCCACAAGAGTATTACCAATTTTGGGTATGAGGTCAGGATCTGCAAAATTGCTGTGGACCCAGATATTTATAAAAAGAAGCTATGTAAACCACAAAAGAACAAGCTTTAAATAAATTTTTCAATGCCAGAGACGTTTGCCAGTTCATGCAGAAAATCGCTTTTGTAAGTTACAGCCCATGTATCTTGGTTTAGAACAAAGTGGTGTCAAAAAAGGTTTATGTCTTGGTGGATAAGGGGCTGGGAGATTTAACCCCTTATAGAGTTGTTATGCCGCAATAGCTTTAAATTTTTGAGCAATGACATAATCACTCCACCACTGCATGAGAATCACTCGTTCTGCCAGATATTCTGGGCGGTTGTAAGCTGCAATTATTTCATCTTTCTTCGAGTGGGCAAGGGCCGCTTCTAAGACACCAGTCCTGAACTTACCAGATTCGTCTGTCGCCGTTCTCACAATAGATCTCATTCTGTTAACCATAAGTTCACCTCCTTAAACCGTTCGAATGATTACGGCTTATACTGCCTACTTATGCTAATATCTAAGAGAAGCCATTATGGTTGTGTAAGTATACTTCATGGTTTATTTCGGATATATAAAACCATACCTATGACTGGCTGTTTTCAGCAAGAGTCTTATCATCTAAAGAATTAATTTTCGAAATTCTTTTTAACTCATTAAGATAATCAACCTCGTTTTCCAAGAACCAATGAAGAACTTTAGAGTTACCCAGTAATTTATTAATATATGACTGGATTATCACGAATTTCAACATATCTGAACCATACTCGGTTTGAAGTTTTTTTGTTTCTTCCGAAGTTGTTGCCATTTCCTGTTCCAGACGAAGTATGGTTTTTTTTTATGTCCTTTTTATAGGGAGTGTTTTTCCCTTTATTTACTATCATTGATGCCGGTGTAGCATCCAAGATGCTCATTGCAAATTTTTTACTATAATTATCAAAATTAATCATTGTACCGACTGCTTCAATTTGACGAATTGGCTTCATTTTTCTCAATACATCAAATGTAGCCTTAGGTATCGGTTTATCAGAAAGTTTCGCAATTACACTTGGATCTATGCCGTTCATCACATTCGCTTTATCTTTTATGGCATCAACAGATATGCCCAAAGCAGCACTAAGTTTTTCAATTGATACTTTTGCCAGAGACTTAATTATCATTCTATGTTCTTCAACTACATTTATATGATTCACTTGTTTGTTAGGAGTGAAAGCATCATCTATGCTCGAAAGTATACATGGAGCTTTTTCTATACCTAAGTCTTTTAAAGCCTCAACCCTTAAATGGCCATCAAGTATCTTAGTGACATCTTTATCTTTGTCATAGAATACTATTATTGGTTCAATAATACCTAAGCTTTCGATAGAGGTAACTATTTGATGATATTTATGGCTTCGCTTTACGTTTTCTAATAATTCCTTAGATGGAATTAACTTATTTGTTTCCAGGTAAATAAAATTATCGCCAAAACGTATCTGAATCATTTTGATGCCTCTTTGTTTATTGGATTGAGGATTTGAGATGGCAGTTCTGATAGATTCTCTTGTTCAAGTATATTTTGAAAGCTTTTATTCATCATTATGATGTTAAAGATCTCATTTACTATCAGCAAATTAGTTTTAATAAATTTAGAGTTGTTATAAACAGATTTATGTTCAGCGATACTATTTTCATAAAGCTCAATTAACTCTTCAGCAGACATTCTTTTTGATGGTTTGTGATAATAAAACCCGGCTGCTTTTGCACCTTTATTCCCTATTGTTCGCTGATTTAGAATGTGTTTTATCTTTATAATGTCCCGGCTTTTTATTAATTTTTTATCATATGCTTCGGTAAGAATATCTTGTGCTTCTTCAGTTTCACATCTTGCAAATTGCACTGCGAGATACAGAGGTAAATTCCCCCGTTCGACTGCAGAGAGAAGTTTATGCTCTCCCTTATCAAGAAGCATATTTATACTGCTCACCCAGTTCGATGAATACCCAGTAATTTCACTTATTTCGGAGTCTGAAAGTCCTCTGTTTTTCATATCTTTTATTATCTGTAATAACTCATTGGAACGTGGTCTCCTCCTTGCAATGTTTTCAACCAAACTCATAACATAAGCATCTTCTTCTGATACATCTCTTATAATTGCTGGAATAATGGTTTCACCTAATGCAACGAGAGCCTCTATTCTCCCTTGGCCACAAATTAAAGCATATTTGAAGTCGTCTTCATCAATCGCTCTTACGCTTATAGGCTTGCTTAATCCTCTTTTTTTTATACTTTCCTTAATTTCTTCATGCACTACCTTATTTCTAGTTCGCGGGTTAAGAAATTTTATTTTGGCAATTTCAATTTGGATTATTGGGAATTCATTTGATTCAGGCAGCATATAGTTCCCTCACTTTCATGCGAGTAATAATTTGTAGAAGTTTATCCAGATTATCAAATCTATACAGATCTAATCGAATGTTGTTTGTTTCCGTCATACACATTTTACTATATTCGTTTTCAATCTTTGGTATGATATAAAAATCAAGTGGTGAAATATTTTGTGAATCCATTCGTATAACAATTGTTATGTCTGCTTTCTGTGAGTTATCAAACCGGACTTTCCATCTAAGTTTACCCGATTTCATAGGTGTGCATTTAGTAATAAGGACGGAAATTAAAAGCTCATCATTGATGTAAAGCATTGGTGCATATTTATATTCGTCTATATAGCAGTTGCTTTTTAAAATTTCCCCCTTAAAATCCTCAATTATTCCTGAGTAAAATGATCTTAGTGCTTCATTTATTTGGATATAGCTGTAATCATGTTCTGGCTTATAACCAATCAAAGTATATGCTCTTAAAAGACCACCAAATCGGGTTCTGTAAACAGAAGATGAAGGGCCTGTATCATCTTCATCAATGATAAAGCCAGATAGTTTTCCATTAGATTCTAATTTTTGTTTTAGCTTTTCTAAAAGCTCTTCATTAGTCAAATGTACGGATCGGAGCTGAATTATTTCTTGAGCTTTATTATATTTTTTCTTTGAAATAATGGGTTTATATGCCTTGTCGCATCTAACCCATTCATTTTTGGGGTTTTTTACAAGCCTACTTTTTAGTTTAGATGAGGTTTTGTTATATATGTTATTTCCAATATATTTTTCATTTGTCAAGATTTGATGTATTTTTGCACGAGTCCATAATGTTCCATTTTCTGCAGGTATATTCTGTTCATTTAGTCTCTCAGCAATAATGAATTCTGGCATGTTATCATCTATAAAGAGATCATAAATGCTATTTACAATTTTGATCTCATTTTTTGGTCCCGGAATTAATATCACCCTATCTGTTTGAATACTCTTTCTTTTGCGGAAGCCCAATATTTCTTTAGCTATGCCATTTTCATCTACTAAAAGACGTCTTAGCCCATAACCAGCCATTCCGCCTTGATGATAACCAAGCTTTATTAAATTTACTTGCCCTATAAATACCTTTTCTGATAAATTCCTGCTGTGATATGCAGCACTAGATCTTTTTATATTCAGTATAACAGAAGACTCTAAAGGGAAATCTTTAGTGGGAATAGGTTCAGAACAGTATATAAGATCTACACCGTTTCTCTCAAATAGAAAGGAATAATATGCAGCTTCATCACTATTTTGAAAACGACCAAAACGGCTCACATCATAAAATAATACAGCCTGTATATCTATTTTCTTTTGTTCTACATCACTAAGTAACTGCTGCAAAGAATGCCGGCCTATGATACTGACTCCGCTCTTACCTGCATCATCGTAGGTATAAGCGATTTCCATATTGTTCTTTTCAGCATAATCTTTGATATATTCGGGCTGATTATGTAAAGAATATTGCTGATGGTCGGTAGACATCCTCAAGTACTGTGCGACCCTAACTTTATGATTTTTATCATTTTCGCTAGCCATGCACGAAACCTCATGGATGATTCAATACAATGTAGAGGATAAAATTGATCAATTTTTAACCAAATTCAACTGTTTTATCATTGATTAGAGCGAATTTAGTAAATCTTCGAGGTGTATGATAATCGAGAAGAGATGTGAATTATTTAGCTGATATGACCGACAGCTTTCGTTATGTGGCCTCAAGGTACCCATTCGTAAATGGCTATGCTTAGTCCACATAGGTTAATAGTTTGATTATTAATTCTTTAACCAAATCAAGATAGTTAACCCATCATGGAAGAGTTATGCGGCAATAATTTTGTATTTTTGAGACGAAACAAAGTCACTCCACCACTGCATGAGAACCACCCGTTCTGTGAGATACTCTGCACGATTGTAGGCTGCAATTATTTCATCTTTCTTCGAGTGGGCAAGGGCGGCTTCTAAGACATCTGTTCTGAACTTTCCAGACTCCTCTGCGGCCGTTCTTGCTATAGAACGCATTCCGTGGGCTACCAGTTCACCACCGAATCCCATTCGGATGATTGCAGCATTCGCTGTTTGTTCATGCATATGATTGAGTGGAGCTTTGATACTTGGGAAAACCCACTCTCTGTGCCCACTGATGGCTTTCATTGAATCCAAGACTCGCAAAGCTTCTTTGCTTAGTGGAACTTTGTGAGGCTTCTTCATTTTCATAAACTCAGCCGGGATGTTCCATATCGAGTTGTCAGTATCTATATCGGCCCATCTCGCACGAACGGCTTCCCCTGGACGAACCCAGGTCAGCAATTGCCATTCAATCAGCAATCTTGTCTCCATACGAACTGAGGCATTGTTTAACACCATTAGGAAGCGGGGTAACTCGGAAGGGGGTAATGCTGGCATATTCTGTTTTTTAGGCTTACTGAACCGTTGCCCAAGGTTGTCAGCCGGATTAAACTCGATAAGTTCTTCAGTCGCGGCCCAGCGAAAAATCTCATTTAATCGGGAAATGATTCGCCGTAAGGTTTCGAGGACTCCTCGTTGCTCAATAGGGTCGAGATGTTGCTTTAAGAGTTTGGGTCGAATCTCATTGATAGGAACCTTACCCAAGCCGGGAAATATATTTCTCTCCAGGCTTCGCCAGATGTCTTCTGCATGGTCTTGTGAGATACCAGAGGTCTTAACCTTCTCATCCAACCATTTCCTTGCCACGGCTTGGAGAGTGTGTTCAGTAGCATTCTTTAAGGCATTAGCTTTATCGTTGTTATGAACTTGGGGATCAATGCCATTAGCAAGCAAGGAAAGGTATTCATCTCGTAAGGCTCTGGCTCTTGCCAGTGTAAGGTGAGGATAGGTCCCAAGGCTCATTTTGGTTCTTTTTTTACTCACTGGCACTGCATACCTGAAATACCAATTCTTCTTTCCTCCTTTCGAAAGGGGAGCGATTCGTAGTATCAAACCATCTCCGTCAAACAAGTTGATTTCTTTGTCGGCTGGCTTGGTGCTTTTGATTTCAGTGTCAGTGAGCTTCTTAGCGATTTTTGCCATTTTGGGACCCTCGGTTTTTGGACCCTTCTCAGTGGGTCCCATTCAGGGTGCCATATGTGATAGTTCTCAGCAATTCTCACTGGACGACAATAGACGTAAAAAAGCCCGCAGAGCTTGTGCTGTGCGGGCTTAGTGGACTTTACTGAACTTCAGTACATCAATATTTGGTGGAGCTGGCGGGAGTTGAACCCGCGTCCGAAATTTCTACATCCTCGGTACTACATGCTTAGTTTGTCTTTACATTCGCACGCCAGCTGCGGACAGACACGCCACTAACGAACTAGCCTGATTAGTTTTAACGCTTCAACCCCAGGCAGGGTTTCCACGCGATCTCTTTTGGGTTTGACCTCTCTTTGATCCCCGTCTTAAGAGCGGAAGCTAGGGAGAGAGGGCTCTTAGCAGGTTATTAAGCTGCTAAAGCGTAGTTTTCGTCGTTTGCGACTATTTTTTTGCGGCTTTTAACGAGGCAAACCGCCCCTCGGCATGCACCTTGGGTTTCGCAAATCCCGTCGAATCCAGAATCAGCCCCAATAGTGTTGAACTCAGTATACCAGATTTTACTTCCTCGACACCAGCCCGAAACGCTAACTTATTGAATAGTACAATAAGCGCGCAGAATCAACGTCCTGCGTTTTTCATGATACGTGCTTTGTCGAGCTGCCACTCGCGTGCTTTCAGGTCAGTACGCTTGTCGTGTTGTTTCTTACCTTTCGCCACGCCGATTTTCACTTTGCACCAGGCGTTTTTCCAGTACAAAGAGAGTGCCACCACTGTGAAGCCTTCACGGTTGATGCGTCCGTAGAGGGATTCCAGTTCGCGCTTGTTCAGCAGCAGCTTACGGGTGCGGGTAGGATCGCAAACGTAATGTGAAGAGGCGACGGTCAGCGGCGTAAAGTTCGCGCCGAACAGGAAGGCCTCACCGTCTTTCAGGATCACGTAGCTGTCGCCGATATTGGCTTTCCCGGCACGCAGCGATTTTACTTCCCAGCCCTGCAACGCAAGGCCGGCCTCGAATTCTTCTTCGATGAAATACTCGTGGCGAGCACGCTTGTTAAGCGCAATGGTCGCCGAACCAGGTTTATGTGCTTTTTTCTTCGTCATAAGTGTCGTAAAGCCGTCGGTAATCTGATTTTAAAAAGTCACCTCATTGCGTCCTGTGAGGTCTAACGCGCTATATTAGCACGAGATAAGGCTTAGCGTTTTTTTAACAGGTGATAAATGTTATTATTTGTCTGTTGTGTGACCATGGAAAATGCTATGCCTCAGATTAGCCGTACTGCGCTTGTTCCCTACAGCGCGGAACAAATGTATCAGTTAGTGAACGACGTTCAGTCCTATCCGGAATTTATTCCAGGATGCACCGGTAGCCGGGTGCTGGAATCTGGCCCGACGCAGATGACTGCGGCCGTGGATGTCTCCAAAGCGGGGATCAGCAAAACGTTCACCACGCGCAATACCCTGACGAGCAATCAGAGTATATTGATGCATCTGGTGGATGGTCCGTTTAAAAAACTGATGGGAGGGTGGAAGTTTACGCCACTGAGCGCTGACGCCTGCCGCATTGAGTTTCATCTGGATTTTGAATTTACCAATAAGCTGATCGAACTGGCGTTTGGCCGAATCTTTAAAGAGCTGGCCTCGAATATGGTTCAGGCGTTCACCACGCGCGCCAAAGAGGTTTACAGTGTCGCATAAGATTGCTGTTGAGGTGGTGTATGCGCTGCCGGAGAAGCAGTATTTGCAGCGCGTGACGCTTGAAGAGGGCGCCACCGTTGAGGCGGCTATCCGGGCCTCCGGCATCCTTGAACTTCGCCGTGATATTGACCTGGCGAAGAATAAAGTCGGCATTTATAGCCGTCCGGTTAAGCTCGGTGATGTGCTGAAAGAGGGCGACAGGGTTGAAATCTATCGTCCGTTGATTGCCGACCCGAAAGAGTTGCGCCGTCAGCGAGCAGAGAAATCCGGTAAGTAGCCAAATAAATGTACACAAAAAAGGTGCTCATTGAGCACCTTTTTGCGTTGCTGACGCCTGATTATTTGGTCAGGGCAGGCTTGTTGTCGATGTTGGTCAGCACGCCGGCACTGCTGAAGGTCAGCGTCAGGGTTTGCTGGGTTACATCTTCATGACCAGGCTGCTGGCGGAATACATAGAACCAGGTGTTTGTGCCGAAGGGATCGGACATCATCGGGGTTCCCAGGGCATAAGCGACCTGCTGTTGTGTCATACCCACGCGGATTTTGGACACATCGTTAGGGGTAAGGTAGTTCCCCTGGTTGATGTCAGGACGGTAAACCACTTTCTCCAGAGTGGAACAGCCTGCGGTCAACATCAGAAGAACCGCTGCGGCAGCGGTCAGCGTTTTACAGCGCATAGTGATTTGATTCCTTTTCGGGCCCGAGCAGTACGCGGCTCATATGTAATATGCCGATGATAATAGACCTTGCCCCACTTTGAAACCGGTCTGGCGGCGTTTTTGTTGTTCTGTATGACCCTGAGATCCCGAAAAAGTTTATGCCGCCAGCAGTTCTTTCGCATTCGCGAGGGTATTGCGAGTGACTTCACTGCCGCCGAGCAAGCGTGCCAGCTCCTGCAAGCGTGAGCGTTTATCCAGCGGCTTCATGTGCGTTTCCGTCATTTCACCATCGGTTTCCTTGCTGACGATAAAGTGGTGATGACCACATCCGGCGACCTGCGGCAGGTGAGTCACACACATGACTTGCGTCGATTCACCCAACTGACGCAGCAGTTTGCCGACAACGGCCGCAGTCGGGCCGCTGATACCCACATCCACTTCATCGAAAATCAACGCCGGGGTTTCCATTTTACGGGCGGTAATCACCTGAATGGCCAGGGCGATACGCGACAGTTCACCACCGGAAGCCACTTTCGAAATTGCCTGCAAAGGCTGGCCCGGGTTGGTGGTGACGCGGAATTCTACGCGGTCTGCGCCTTCCGCCGTCAGGTGGTTCTCTTCAAAGCGAACATCTATGGTGAACACCCCATGCGGCATCGCCAGCGTATGCATGCTGTCGGTAATGTGCTGGCTAAGCTCCTGCGCATAGTGTTGCCGCACGTCGTGCAGCCGTTTCGCCGTTTCCAGCGCCTGCTGATGATGCAGATTAACCGCCAGAGACAAGGTTTCAAGGGAATCGGCCTGATCGTCCAACTGCTGCTGTTCCTCCAGCAGAGACTGATAGTAATTCGGCAGCTCTTCCGGGGTAACGTGATGCTTACGCGCCAGTGAAATCTGACGGGAGATGCGTTGCTCAAGCTCGAACAGGCGGTTCGGATCGAGATCCAGACGTTCACAGTAGTGGCGCAGCTCATCCCCGGCTTCTGAAATCTGAATCGCGGCCTCTTCCAGCATTTCCAGTACGCCAGAAAGCTTATTGTCCATGCCGGTCAGCTCGGTCACAAGCTGACGCACGTTGTACAGCTGGCTCTGCAAATTCACGTCTTCGCCATCCGCCAGCATGTTAAGGGCATTCTGGCTGGTGGAGAGCAGCTGACCGCTGTTGGCCAGACGCTTGTACTCTTCGTCGATTTGCTCAAATTCACCCGCCTGCGGGTTAAATTCGTTCAGCTCTTTCAGTTGATATTCCAGCAGCTCGGCGCGCGCGGTACGCTCCTGGCTTTGCTGCTGATGCTGCGCAAGTTCGCGGCAGCTTTGATGCCACTGACGATAGTGCTCCGCCATGAGTTGAGTAAGCGCGTACTCACCTGCGTAGCCATCAAGCAGGGCTTTTTGTTGTTCGGGTTTGATTAACTGCTGGTGCGCATGCTGACCATGGATCTGGATGAGCAGCTGGCCCAGCTCGCGAAGCTGGGAGAGGGGAACCGCTGTACCATTGATAAAACCACGGGAGCGGCCATCGCTGCTGATGACGCGGCGAAGTAAACACTCACGTCCGTCTTCGAGCTGGTTTGCTTCCAGCCAGCGCAGGGCGGCAGGTGTGTCTTTTAACGAGAAGCGGGCGCAGAGATCGGCACGGGCGGCGCCTGTGCGCACCATATCCCCCTCTGCACGACCACCGAGGCACAAGCCGAGGGCATCAATGGCAATGGATTTACCTGCACCGGTTTCACCGGTAATCGCCGTCATTCCGCTATGGAAGTCGATCTCAAGCTCACGAACAATGGCAAAGTTGCTGATGGTCAGTTGTGCCAGCATAATTGTTTTCCTGTATGAAAAACCATAACTGTGTTTGTATACAGTATAAACTGGTTTTATATACAGTAAAGTGCTGGATGCAAAATCAGAACAATTTTTTTGACCAGCCGAGCTTGGAGCTTAATGTGTTGAAATAGCTGTAATCTTTTGGGTGAATGAGGTTCAGGTGGTAATCGCAGCGGCGAATGAGGACATCTTCACCTTCCTGAATGGGGAGCGCAATCTGACTGTCGCAGCTGATCTCCAGATCGCTGCGGCGATGAGAAAAACGCAGGCGGATGGTGCTGTCGCCGTTGATCACCAGCGGACGCGCCGAGAGCGTATGCGGGAACATCGGCACCAGGGTAATGGCATCCAGCGATGGCGTAAGGATTGGACCTCCGGCTGAAAGCGAGTAGGCGGTGGACCCCGTCGGGGTTGAAATAATCAGCCCGTCAGACCGCTGCGAGAAAGCGAAGATTTCGTCGATATAGACTTCGAATTCGATCATGTGCGCCACTTTACCGGGGTGGAGAACCACCTCGTTAATGGCGGTGCTGATGCGCTTCTGGCAGTCCTGCTGACACACCTGGGCTTCCAGCAAAAACCGTTTTTCACTGATATAGTGGCCTTCCAGCACGTCCGCCAGCTGCTGCTGCGCATTGTCCGGGTCGAGGTCGGTAAGGAAACCGAGATTGCCACGGTTAACACCAATAACCTTAATATCATAGCGAGCCAGCGTTCGCGCCGCGCCCAGCATATTGCCGTCGCCACCGACCACCACGGCGAGATCCGCCTGCTGGCCAATTTCCGCCAGCGTGCCGGTTCTGACGCTTTTAAGCTGCAACTCCTGGGCAATCTGCTGCTCGACCATCACTTCATAGCCTTTACCACACAGCCAGCGATACAACATTTCATGTGTCGTCAATGCGGTAGGGTGACGCGGATGGCCGACGATCCCAATACACCTGAAATGATTATTCATTTTCTGGAGGTCCTTGTGCCTGATGAATGATGACAATCTGCCTTGTTCCCTTGAATCCAGGAAACTGATCCCCATAATAAGCGAAGTTAGCGAGATGAATGCAGAAAAACGCGGAGAAATTCATGAGTAGTAAAGAACAGAAAACGCCTGAGGGGCAAGCCCCTGAAGAAATTATCACGGAACAGCACGATGAAGTTGAGGCAGTAGAGCCAGACACGTCTGCTGAGCAGGTGGACCCGCGCGATGAAAAAATTGCCAACCTGGAAGCTCAGTTGGTAGAAGCGCAGAATCGCGAACGCGATGGCGTACTGCGTATCAAAGCGGAAATGGAAAACCTGCGCCGTCGTACCGAGCTGGACGTTGAAAAGGCGCACAAATTTGCGCTGGAGAAATTCGTCAACGAACTGCTTCCGGTGATCGACAGCCTGGATCGCGCGCTGGAAGTGGCGGATAAAGCTAACCCGGATAACGCGGCGATGATTGAAGGCATTGAGCTGACGCTGAAATCCATGCTGGATGTGGTGCGTAAGTTCGGTGTTGAAGTGATTGCCGATACGGATGTACCGCTGGATCCAAACGTTCACCAGGCCATTGCGATGGTGGAATCCGAAGACGTTGCCGCGGGTAACGTGCTGGGCGTGATGCAGAAAGGGTATACCCTGAACGGTCGTACTATTCGCGCTGCGATGGTGACCGTGGCGAAAGCGAAAGCGTAATTTGCCGACCCGTAGTGCCGGGTGGCGGCTTCGCCTCACCCGGCCTACAACATTACTCGGCGATACTTTCGCGTAAAGGTTTAACGGGCAGGACCTTCACCTGCTTAATCATGTTGTCCTGAACGTCCAGAATATCAATATCATACTGTTCAATGCGCACGCGCGTGCCTGCCGCCGGGATCTCTTCCAGCGCTTCCAGGATCATTCCGTTCATCGTCCGCGCTTCGTCTTCCGGCAAATGCCAGTTGAACGCTTTATTGATTTCACGAATGTTGGCGCTGCCGTCGATAAGCACTGACCCGTCGTTTTGCGGGGTGACTTCTTCCGCAAGGGAAGGCGACATTGAGGTGGTAAAGTCCCCGACAATCTCTTCCAGAATATCTTCGACCGTCACCAGCCCCTGTATATCGCCGTATTCATCCACCACCAGGCCGACTTTCTTCTTGTTGCGCTGGAACTTCACCAGCTGCGTGCTGAGTGGGGTGCCTTCCGGCACGTAGTAAATTTCGTCGGCGGCGCGCAGCATTACCTCTTTGGTGAACTCGTTTTTCTCAGTCATCAGGCGATAGGCCTCGCGCACGCGCAGCATGCTGATGGCATCGTCGAGAGAATCGCGATAGAGGACGATACGCCCGTGCGGGGAGTGCGTCAGCTGGCGGACAATGGCCTTCCAGTCGTCGTTGATATCAATCCCGACGATTTCATTGCGCGGCACCATGATGTCGTCAACGCTGACCTTTTCCAGATCCAGCACCGACAGGAGCATGTCCTGATTGCGGCGGGAGATCTGCGAGCGGGATTCGTTCACGATGGTACGCAGTTCGTCTTTGCTGAGCGCGCTACTGATGGTGACGTCTGCCTTTATACCGACCATGCGCATCAGCACCCGTGTCACCATATTCAGCAGCCAGACCAGCGGCATCATCAGAATAAGCAGCGGTGCTAACAGGAAGCTGCTCGGGTAGGCGACTTTTTCCGGGTAAAGCGCCGCGATGGTTTTGGGCAGCACTTCCGCAAACACCAGTACCACAAACGTGAGCACACCTGTGGCAATCGCCACGCCTGCGTTGCCGTACAGACGCATCCCGACGATGGTGCCCAGTGCAGAGGCGAGAATATTGACCAGGTTGTTACCGATAAGCACCAGGCTAATCAGACGGTCCGGCTTACGCAGAAGCTTTTCGACACGACGCGCGGCACGGTTACCCTGCTTGGCGCGATGACGTAACCGGTAGCGGTTCAGCGTCATCATGCCGGTTTCAGAGCCAGAGAAATAAGCGGAGATGACCACCATGATGACCAGAATGACGATCAGCGTGGTGGTAGAGATGTGTTCCAGGGGGAACTCCTTTTGTTACTTAGCCAGCAAATTGCTGTATGAAGCGGCTACCAAAATAGGCAAGGGTGAGAATGCCCGCACCCGCGACGTTGAACCAGACCACGCGGCGACCGCGCCAGCCTTCATGATAATGGCCCCATAACAGGACAATATAGACAAACCACGCGATGATGGAGAGCACCGCTTTATCGATATTCTCCACGCTGAACAGGTTCTTCATATAAAACAAGCCTGTGCACAGCGTGAGCGTCAGCAGCACCACTCCGACCTGGGTGATGTGGAACATCTTACGCTCAATCACCATCAGCGGCGGCATTTCGTGGTTAAACGCCAGCTTTTTATTTTTCAGCTGGTAGTCAATCCAGGCGAGCTGCATGGCGTAAAGGGCGGCGATGATCAGCGTCGCGTAGGCAAAGAGCGACAGGCCGATATGCACCAGCATCCCCGGCGTGGCTTCCAGGTGAGTAATAAACTCATTGGGCATGAACGTGGCTAACGCCAGATTGATCAGCGCAAAGGCGTAGACTATCGGCAGCAGCAGCCAGCCACGGTTTTTAGACGCGACAATGGTCATGACCGTACAGATCATCAGGCTGACCAGCGAGCCGACGTTCAGTACGCTCAGATTTTGCACGCTGCCGTCGCCGGGGATAATGCGTGATTCCAGCGCAAAGGCGTGGCTAATCAGTGCGATCACTGCCGAAAGAATAGCCATGCGCCGCCAGCCGCTGTTTTTTTGCAGCAGGCCAGGAATGATCAGCGCGAGGCTGACAGAGTAGGCAACAAGGGCGATCAGTGCGAAAACAGGCATATAGGCGTCGACAGTTGTCTTAATAAGAAAGAGAAGCAGTATAACGTTACGTGACGCCTGCTCCAACCGTTGCATAACAACAAAGGCGCCTTCATGTTATACTCCGGCAAAATTCTGTGTATGTGTCGCCCAGGCGACCTAACGTTTCTACCCCAGGCGAGAGACAATGTTTGATAATTTAACCGATCGTTTGTCGCGCACGCTGCGCAACATCAGCGGCCGTGGACGCCTCACCGAAGAGAACATCAAGGAAACGCTGCGCGAAGTGCGCATGGCGCTGCTGGAAGCAGACGTCGCGTTGCCGGTCGTGCGTGACTTTATCAACCGCGTGAAAGAGAAAGCGGTTGGCCATGAAGTGAACAAGAGCCTGACTCCGGGTCAGGAGTTCGTCAAAATCGTCCGTAACGAGCTGGTTTCGGCGATGGGCGAAGAGAACCAGGTGCTTAACCTGGCGGCTCAGCCGCCGGCCGTCGTGCTGATGGCGGGTCTGCAAGGTGCGGGTAAAACCACCAGCGTCGGTAAGCTGGGGAAATTCCTGCGCGAAAAGCACAAGAAAAAGGTGCTGGTGGTGTCGGCGGACGTGTATCGCCCGGCGGCGATCAAACAGCTGGAAACGCTGGCCGAGCAGGTTGGCGTGGACTTCTTCCCGTCCGACGTGGCCCAGAAGCCTGTCGACATCGTTAACGCGGCGCTGAAAGAGGCGAAGCTGAAATTCTACGACGTGCTGCTGGTGGATACCGCCGGTCGACTGCACGTTGACGAAGCGATGATGGACGAAATCAAGCAGGTTCATGCCTCTATCAATCCAGTAGAGACCCTGTTTGTTGTTGACGCCATGACCGGTCAGGATGCGGCAAACACCGCAAAAGCGTTTAACGAAGCCCTGCCGTTAACCGGCGTGGTGCTGACCAAAGTCGACGGCGATGCCCGCGGCGGTGCGGCGCTGTCTATTCGTCATATTACCGGTAAGCCAATTAAGTTCCTCGGCGTGGGCGAGAAAACCGAAGCGCTGGAGCCGTTCCATCCGGATCGTATTGCCTCCCGTATCCTCGGCATGGGCGACGTGCTGTCGCTGATCGAAGATATTGAAAGCAAGGTTGACCGCGCCCAGGCGGAAAAACTCGCCAGCAAGCTGAAAAAAGGTGACGGTTTCGATCTGACCGACTTCCTTGAGCAGCTGCGTCAGATGAAAAACATGGGCGGCATGGCAAGCCTGATGGGCAAACTGCCAGGCATGGGCCAGATCCCGGACAACGTCAAATCCCAGATGGATGACAAAGTGCTGGTGCGTATGGAGGCCATCATCAACTCGATGACGCTGAAAGAGCGCGCGAAGCCAGAAATCATCAAAGGTTCCCGTAAACGCCGTATCGCTGCCGGTTGCGGCATGCAGGTGCAGGACGTAAACCGCCTTCTGAAACAGTTCGACGACATGCAGCGCATGATGAAGAAAATGAAGAAAGGCGGCATGGCGAAGATGATGCGCGGCATGAAAGGCATGATGCCGCCCGGTTTTCCTGGGCGATAATCGCTTTTGAGATTGCTTTTTGCCCGAAAATGAGTAAAATTTTCGGGCTTTTAATATGACACCCGGGCTCCGTTCCTCGATGGGGCCCGGTTGTTTTATTCACACAAGAGGATGTTATGGTAACTATTCGTTTAGCACGTCACGGCGCTAAAAAGCGTCCGTTCTACCAGGTTGTTGTGACTGACAGCCGTAATGCACGCAACGGTCGCTTCATCGAGCGCGTTGGTTTCTTCAACCCACTGGCCGCTGGCGCAGAAGAAGAAACCCGTCTGGATCTGGATCGTATCGCTCACTGGGTTGGCCAGGGCGCTACTGTTTCCGATCGCGTTGCTACGCTGATCAAAGCAGCAAACAAAGCAGCTTAATCTGTCACGGTGGTCATGATGAGCAATAAAGCACCTGTTGAACCGATCGTATTGGGAAAAATGGGTTCTTGCTACGGTATCCGTGGTTGGCTCAGAGTGTTTTCCTCCACTGAAGACGCTGATAGCATTTTTGATTACCAGCCCTGGTTTATCCAGAAAGCCGGTAAGTGGGAAGAGGTCGAGCTGGAAAGCTGGCGTCACCACAATCAGGACATCATCATCAAGCTGAAAGGCATTGACGATCGTGATGCCGCGAATGCGCTGACTAATTGTGAGATTGTCGTGGATTCGTCGCAGTTGCCGCAGCTGGAAGAGGGTGACTACTACTGGAAAGACCTTATGGGTTGCCAGGTAGTGACCACTGAAGGCTACAGCCTGGGGAAAGTCATCGACATGATGGAAACCGGGTCAAATGACGTTCTCGTCATTAAGGCAAACCTGAAAGATGCATTTGGCATCAAGGAGCGGTTGGTTCCGTTCCTCGATGGACAGGTTATCAAGAAAGTCGATCTCACTACTCAAACCATTGAAGTAGATTGGGATCCTGGTTTTTAAATTCTCCGGATAAACGGTAAAAGACGGCGCTATGTGGATTGGCATAATTAGCCTGTTTCCTGAAATGTTCCGCGCGATTACCGATTACGGGGTAACTGGCCGGGCAGTAAAGAATGGCCTGCTGAGCATCCAGAGCTGGAGTCCTCGTGACTTCACGCACGACCGGCACCGTACCGTGGACGATCGTCCTTACGGCGGCGGACCGGGGATGTTGATGATGGTGCAACCCTTACGGGACGCCATTCACACAGCAAAAGCCGCGGCAGGTGAAGGCGCGAAGGTGATTTATCTGTCACCTCAGGGACGCAAGCTTGATCAAGCGGGCGTGAGCGAACTGGCGACGAATCAAAAACTGATTCTGGTCTGTGGTCGCTACGAAGGAATAGATGAGCGCGTAATTCAAACCGAGATTGACGAAGAATGGTCTATCGGCGATTACGTTCTCAGCGGTGGTGAGTTACCGGCAATGACGCTGATTGACTCCGTCGCCCGGTTTATTCCGGGGGTTCTGGGCCATGAAGCTTCGGCAACGGAAGATTCCTTTGCCGATGGGTTGCTGGACTGTCCACACTATACTCGTCCTGAAGTGTTAGAAGGGATGGAAGTCCCGGCAGTGTTACTGTCTGGAAACCATGCCGAGATACGTCGCTGGCGTTTGAAGCAGTCGCTGGGCCGAACCTGGCTTAGAAGACCTGAACTTCTGGAAAACCTGGCTCTGACTGAAGAGCAAGCAAAGTTGCTGGCCGAGTTCAAAACTGAACACGCGCACCAGCAGCATGAACATGATGGGAAAGCGTAATACGCTCCCGAATATCAGTTTACCCAGGATAAGAGATTAAATTATGAGCAACATTATTAAGCAACTTGAACAAGAGCAGATGAAGCAGGACGTACCTTCCTTCCGTCCAGGTGACACCGTGGAAGTGAAAGTATGGGTTGTTGAAGGTTCCAAAAAACGTCTGCAGGCATTCGAGGGCGTGGTTATCGCTATTCGTAACCGCGGTCTGCACTCTGCATTCACTGTTCGTAAAATTTCCAACGGCGAAGGCGTTGAGCGTGTCTTCCAGACTCACTCTCCGGTAGTTGACAGCATTGCTGTTAAACGTCGTGGTGCTGTACGTAAAGCTAAACTGTACTACCTGCGTGAGCGTACTGGTAAGTCTGCTCGTATTAAAGAGCGTCTGAACTAAGATTCGCTTAAGCGACATCCTGTTAGAAAGGGCTGGCCGAAAGGCTGGCCCTTTTTTTATCTCATCGCACCTCTCGCGTTAACCCTTCCGTCATAAATCATTTACAATGTTCGCCTCTTGGGTGGAGGGTAAGTGGATAACGTACTGCATCAGCATAGCTGGAAACGCACAGCGGCATTGACCGCGCTGTTTGCGATCCTGCTGATCGTCGTGGCGCCGCTGATCTCCGTCTCGCTGCAAAAAGATCCCATGAGCGCCATGCCGGGCATGCACCACGACATGAGCATGATGTCGGTGGACGAGCATCATGGTGATATGCCGCATTCTATGCCAGTTGACCATGCTGAAGCATGCGGCTACTGCGTGCTGTTAGCGCATGTACCGGGCGTGATGCTGGCGCTTATCGTTCTGCTCAGCGTGGTGTTGCAGCGGCTGCGCGTGAAGCCGCCTCGTCAGGCGGTCAGCCACTGGCACTTTTTCCCCTGGCTTTACCCCGATACCCGCGCGCCGCCGCGTCGGTCTGCTTTCTCCCTTTAAAACAAAATCACTCACTTTTTGCCTTAAAAAGGAAAAGTATGACTACCTGCACTCCGCGCGCGGCATGGGGAAACCTGCTGCGTCGCCTCCATTTCTATATCGGGCTGTTTGTCGGTCCGTTTATCTTCTTCGCAGCGCTGACCGGTACGCTGTATGTCGCCACGCCGCAGCTTGAAAATGCGCTGTACCATTATGCACTCCACACGGATGCCGTTGGTGAGGCGCAGCCTCTTGCTAAACAAATTGCCGTGGCAGAAAAGGCCGTGGGTTCAGCGCTGCGTTTACACGCTGTTCGTCCGGGGCTGGAAGAGGGTGAAACGACCCGCGTGATGTTTGCCGACCCGGCGCTGGGTCCCTCCGAGCATCGGGCTATTTTTATTGATCCCGCCAGCCTTGAGGTTCGAGGGGATATGACTGTGTACGGCACCAGCGGGATTTTACCGCTGCGTCAGACTATCGATTATCTGCATACCTCGCTGATGCTGGGCAACATCGGGCGCCTCTATAGCGAGTTAGCCGCCTCGTGGATGTGGGTTGCTGCCCTGGGCGGGATCGCGCTGTGGTTCTACACCCGACCGAAGCGCCGTATTAACAATCGTTTCCAGAATCGTCGTCGCCTGCATGTGATCTTAGGCTGGACGTTACTGACGGGAATGCTGCTGTTCTCAGTCACCGGGTTAACCTGGTCACAATGGGCCGGTGGCAACGTCGATAAGCTGCGTGCAGAGATGAACTGGCTGACGCCGCAGGTAAATACCACCCTTTCCGGTGCGCCGGAAATGAGGGATGAACACGCCGAACATCGTGGTCATCACGGGGGAATGACGATGCCTGAAATGCCTGTTGAACTGTCGCTTTTTGACAGCGTATTGCAGGCCGCCCGCCAGTCAGGAATTGATGCGAAAAAGGTTGAGATCCGCCCGGCAAGCAGGGACGACCAGGCCTGGACGGTGACGGAAATCGATCGCCGCTGGCCGACGCAGGTTGATGCCGTTGCCGTGGATCCCCACTCACTGAAGGTGCTGGACAGCACTCGCTTCGGGGATTTCCCGCTGATGGCTAAACTCACCCGCTGGGGCGTGGATTTCCATATGGGGATCCTGTTTGGTCTGGCAAATCAGCTGCTGCTCATCGCGTTTGGCGTTGCGCTGTGCGTGTTGATTATCTGGGGATACCGGATGTGGTGGATGCGTCGCCCTGCAACGTCAGCCGCGAACCCGGTACAGACGCTCTGTCAAAGCTGGCTGGCATTGCCGCTGTGGGGAAGGGGAGTGACGTTCCTGATAAGCCTCCTGCTGGGGCTGGCGTTGCCAGTAATGGGCGTCAGTCTGGTGGTCTTTATTGTGATTGACTGGCTGCGCTGGCGAGCGGTTTCAGGCGTGTCGCTCGCCGGAACATCCGTTAAATAGCCTTAAGGCGTGCTGATGACTACCGCAACCCGGCGGTTTTCAGCGCGCCCCTGTGCAGTGCGGTTGCTGCTGACAGGGTATTTTTTGCCTAAGCCCCGCGTGGTGAGGTTGCTGCGCGGGATGTTCGCGCCCTTCGCCCAGGCATCCGCCACAACATTGGCACGTTTTAACGAAAGCGCTTCGTTGTAGCTCTCTTCGCCATAGTTATCCGTATGGCCATCCATCCGGGCGTGGTTCAGGCCGGTTGCCGCCAGGCGTGAGGCCATAGTCTGGATCTGCGTTTCACTTTCCGGGCGCAGCCTGGCGTCATTTTTATCAAACAGGATCTTATCTGACAGGCCCAGAGACCAGTCGCCATTCAGTTCGTTAAAGCCATAGGATTTCATGGCCGCGATTTGCTCTGGCGTGAATTTCCCTTCAGGGGATGACTGGCATCCGGACATTGCCAGTGATGCCAGTAACAACGGCGCAAAATATCGCTTTAACATATCGTCTTCCTTTCAGGATATTGTTTTCGAACGCTGGTTTTTGACCAGATACATATTGCGATCGGCTTGCTCCAGTAAGGCCTCAACGGAGGCATTTTCCCATGCCAGAGCAAAGCCAATGCTGAGTGACATTGATGCTGTGTGCCCGTTATGCAGATCAAACGGACGGATAAATTGCTGCGACAGCGCAGCGCAAATATATTCGACCTCACGCGCGGTGTGGACGCCGTAAAGGATCATGGCAAATTCGTCGCCGCCAAGACGGTAAGACTGATGACGTTTTTCGCCAAATTCGACCATCCTTTTTGCGGCTTCGATCAGAACGCAGTCACCCGCGGCATGACCCCAGGTGTCATTGATAAACTTGAAGTTATCACCGTCCAGAAATAGCAGGGCGGAATTGGTTTTTGCCGAAGCGTCATTCATTAATGCTGCAATGTTGTTGCGAAACGCGGCGCGGTTTGCAAGCCCCGTGAGCGGATCGTGCATGGCGGTACGCAACAGTTGAGCGTTTTTCGCCTGTAGTTTGAGCTGCCACTCTTCCATTTCATCCAGCAGGCTGTTGAAGTCTTCTCCAAACTGGTGGAACTCTTCAATGCGGCCTTCCGTTACCCGGCGAGAAAAGTTGCGGTTGGTGCGAACGTCATGCACAACGTCAGTGATGTTTTGCATTTCAACAACCATGCCATGATGTAGCGAGCGGGTGATGGTCAATGCGACGGCAGAAGCAAAAAGAATGCACCCGGTGAGGACTGCAAACGAGAGCCAGATAAAGTGGCTAATCAGGCTGTCGCGTGCGGTCAGACGAATTTCGCCAATCACATTGCCGTTATGTATGATGGGCTGTGCGACAGGAACAGGGAACAGCCACCGGTTGACCAGCGCGCCCAGCGTGTCGGTATTATCCGCCGGGTTCCACGACCACCAGGCAAACCGTTTATGATGTGCATTAAGCACTTCCGCCACGGCAAACTGCCCCTGCTTGCCGAGGGTCGCCAGCGTTTCATTTGCTGCCATGGCATCGTTGAACACCAGAGAGGCTTCAAGGCTGTGGCTCATGGTGGCGCCGGTAAGTTCGAGGTTTTTTTGCGCGTATTGCTTTAATGTCACCACGGAAGCGAAACACAGCAGCAACCATATAAACGTCATCGTTATAATGACGCTTATCATGCTGATTCGCCGCAACGTTCTTTTAAACGTCGGACGCGGTGTTGGTACGACTTCCTTATTCATGCTTCTTATTCCGTGCGAGCATTAATACATCCGGATTGACTCTTACGCCACTGCGCGCCAGCGCATCCAGATTTACGGAAAACCTGACCTGGTTGTGCTCTATTATCAGACAAAATGCGCTGCCAATAACGCATTCAGGATTTTGTTCTGACATTAATAGCAACGCCTGGTCCTGATATTGATTTATTATTTCCTGTTGTTTTGCTGGCGACTCGCTCCCGAAATAGAGGGCATCGCACCTTGCTGTGAGTGCTTCCCGATCGCTATGCACAATGACAGGACTATAGGGCAACGGGTTGTGTTCATCTTCACTGCTGAGCGCCTGTCTGTAATGGGAAGAGGCATAAATACAGAGCTTAGGCTGGCCAGACAGTGCTGGCCATCGGGTGTAGCTCACAATACCAGAAACAATCGAACGTACTGATTTATCCGTTTCAGTGAACGAGCCTGCCTTTGCAGGGGCCACTAAAATGAACAGCATTAGCGCCAGGGGGAGTCGGAGCAAAGCGATCAAGATTGCATTTCTCATCAGAATCCGCCAAACCGCCCCGGAAATAGATGTCCTTAAGAATTGTCGGCAGAATACCATTGTTTATCAAAGCCGTCATTATGTCAGAAATATCCCTGTTTTGACCTAAGCTAAATCTTACAGTGAGCTATATTCAGAGGAATTCAGGCAGGCTCAATTAAGCCTGCTGGAACGCATACTTTCATCCAATCCTTGTTGCCAGGATTCATGCAGTTTTACTGCATTTTCAGTTGTATCGCAGCTGGCAGGAAATGATTTTCCCGCTAATCCCCAGGCGTGAATAAAGCCCTCTTCGCATATTTTTTTCTGTCCGTCAGCGTAGCCACGAAGATATTCCCCTCGATCAACCTGAGGGTCATTAAAACTATCGGCCAGAGCCTGATTATCTTTAACCGGAACACCATTCATAGCGTCTTCTTTACCGGCAGTGAACCAGTCCGGGCTGGTCCAGCCAGGCTGAAAAGTATAAGGATTGATCTGGCAACCCGACAAAATCAGCGACAACAACATGAGAGTAATTGAACGCATGGCTATTCTCCTTTTTGTGAGCATAGCCTGGCTTACAAGTGTGCGTGTGTAATTTTAAATTTACGGTTTTAGGCCATTAATTTTGCAATTAAAGGGCTTCTGTAAAGTAATGTGTACGTATTTTGGATTGAAATCTTTACTTGATGTGATATCGTTGTGTCACCTCTTCGAGGAAAACCACTATCGCAAACGAGTTTGACAGGATCGCAATCATGCAAAAAGACGCGCTGAACAACGTACATATCACTGACGAACAAGTGTTAATCACCCCGGATCAACTGAAGGCGGAATTCCCGCTGAGCGTCGCGCAGGAAACTCAGATTGAGCACTCGCGCCAGACCATTTCTGACATTATCGCAGGCCGCGATCCGCGCCTGCTGGTGGTATGTGGTCCTTGCTCCATTCACGATCCTGAAACCGCCATTGAGTACGCTCGTCGATTTAAAGCATTAGCGGAGGAGGTCAGCGATAGCCTCTATCTGGTGATGCGCGTCTATTTTGAAAAGCCACGTACTACGGTTGGCTGGAAAGGGTTGATTAACGATCCGCACATGGATGGCTCGTTTGATGTGGAAGCGGGCCTGAAGATTGCGCGTCGCCTGCTGGTGGAGCTGGTCAGCATGGGGCTGCCGCTGGCAACCGAAGCGCTGGATCCGAACAGCCCGCAGTACCTCGGCGATCTGTTTAGCTGGTCTGCGATTGGGGCGCGCACCACCGAGTCGCAAACCCACCGCGAGATGGCGTCTGGCCTGTCTATGCCGGTTGGTTTTAAAAACGGTACCGACGGCAGCCTGGCTACGGCGATTAACGCCATGCGCGCCGCCGCTATGCCCCATCGTTTTGTCGGGATCAACCAGGCGGGCCAGGTATGCCTGCTGCAAACTCAGGGCAACCCGGACGGGCATGTGATCCTGCGCGGCGGTAAAGCGCCAAACTACAGCCCGGCGGATGTCGCGCAGTGTGAAAAAGAGATGGAACAGGCGGGACTGCGTCCGGCGCTGATGGTAGATTGCAGTCATGGTAATTCGAATAAAGATTACCGTCGCCAGCCTGCGGTTGCAGAATCTGTGATTGCACAGATTAAAGATGGTAACCGTTCAATTATCGGCCTGATGATTGAAAGTAATATTCATGAAGGCAATCAGTCATCGGAACAGCCGCGTAGCGCGATGAAGCCCGGCGTCTCCGTCACGGATGCTTGCATCAGCTGGGAAACCACTGATGCGCTACTGCGTGAGATCCACAAAGATTTGAACGGCCAGCTGGCGACGCGTCTGGCATAAGAGGATAGTTATGGTTGCTGAATTGACCGCATTACGCGATCAAATTGATGAAGTGGATAAGGCGTTGCTGGACCTGCTGGCGCGCCGCATGGCACTGGTTGCTGAGGTCGGCGAAGTTAAAAGCAAATACGGCCTGCCAATTTACGTTCCGGAGCGTGAGGCCTCTATGCTCGCCTCCCGCCGTAAAGAGGCACAGGCGCTTGGCGTTTCACCGGACTTAATTGAAGATGTCCTGCGTCGTGTGATGCGGGAATCCTATTCCAGCGAAAACGACAAGGGCTTCAAAACCCTCTGTCCGTCGCTGCGTCCGGTGGTGATTGTCGGTGGCGGCGGCCAGATGGGGCGTCTGTTTGAAAAAATGCTGACGCTTTCTGGCTATCAGGTGCGCATCCTGGAAAAAGAGGACTGGCCGCATGCACCGGAACTCATGAAGGATGCCGGAATGGTTATCGTCAGCGTACCGATTCATGTGACGGAGCAGATTATCGCGAAACTTCCTCCGCTGCCGGAAGATTGCATTCTGGTGGATCTGGCGTCCGTTAAAAATGGTCCTCTACAGGCAATGCTGGCGGCGCACACCGGGCCCGTGCTTGGGTTACACCCGATGTTTGGCCCGGACAGCGGCAGCCTGGCGAAGCAGGTAGTGGTTTACTGCGACGGTCGTCAGCCGGAAGCGTATCAGTGGTTCCTGGAACAGATTCAGGTCTGGGGGGCACGTTTGCACCGTATCAGTGCGGTTGAGCACGATCAGAACATGGCGTTTATTCAGGCGCTGCGCCACTTTGCAACCTTCGCCTATGGTCTGCACCTGGCGGAAGAGAACGTTCAGCTTGAACAATTGCTGGCGCTTTCCTCGCCAATCTATCGTCTGGAGCTGGCGATGGTGGGGCGACTGTTTGCCCAGGATCCACAGCTTTACGCCGACATCATCATGTCGTCTGAAAATAACCTGGCGCTGATCAAGCGCTACTATCAGCGTTTTGGCGAAGCGATCACCTTGCTGGAACACGGCGATAAACAAGCGTTTATCGACAGTTTCCGTAAAGTGGAGCACTGGTTCGGTGATTACGCCACGCGATTCCAGAGTGAAAGCCGCACGCTGTTGCGCCAGGCAAATGACAGTCGCCAGTAATCTAATGATGTATATACTGAAAGCCAGCATTGCTGGCTTTTTTCATTTTGGGGAACTGTCATGGCTGAACCGCAGCTGCTGTTGAACTATACCGGGCATCTGCCTGAATGCCCGACGTGGAGTGCAGAAGAGAAGGCGCTCTACTGGGCGGATATCCTGGAAGGGGAGATCCATCGGTACCATCTGCCCACCGCGGAACACTCGGTGCTCTCATTCCATGAAGAAGTTGGGTGTTTTGCCCTGCGTGAACGCGGCGGATTTATCGTCGCGATGCGAAACACCATCTGGCTGACCGATAAACACGGCCTGCTCCAGCGTAAGGTTTGCGATAACCCATCCAACCCGCAGCTTGCACGTTTTAACGATGGCGGTACCGATCATCAGGGACGGTTTTATGCGGGCACGTTCTGGGGGCCGGGAGATTATAACGGGGCCATGTTGATGCGTATCGACAACGACCTGACGCCGAAAGTGATCCAGTGCGATATCCAGGGGCATAACGGTTTAGCGTTTAGTCCTGACAAACGGTGGATGTTTACTTCTGATACGCCGAACGGTGTGATCTACCGTACGCCGCTTGATGAGCAGGGGGAACCCGGTAAGCGCGAAGAGTTTCGCCGGTTTAGCGAGGGAGACGGTATTCCCGACGGTGCGGCAATGGATGAGGAAGGCTGCTACTGGAGCGCACTGTTTGACGGCTGGCGTATCGCACGGTTTTCACCGCAAGGCGAACAGCTGGAAGAGCACCGGCTGCCGGTACGCTGCCCGACAATGGTCTGCTTTGGCGGCGACGATATGAAAACGCTGTTTATCACCACCACGCGGGAAAATATGGAGGCGGAGGAGCTGGAGAAATACCCGCTTTCCGGTGCCATCTTCACCCTGCCTGTAAATGTGGCAGGGATGAAGAAAAGCCGCTTTATCGAACATTAAGCCGGATCGACCGGGACCACGGTTTCGCTCGGATAGCAGCCCAACACTTTCATGGAGCGTGTGATCTCGCCCAGTTCGCGCAGGGCTTTCTGCATGGATGCAGACTCCAGGTTGGCCTGAACGTCGAGATAGAACATCTCTTCCCACGGGTTGCCATGTATTGGGCGGGATTCCAGCTTCGTCATGATCAGGTTGTGATTACGCAGCACCAGCAGCGCTTCAACCAGCGCACCCGCCTGCTGGCCGGTCGCCATCAACAGGGTGGTTTTCGCCGGGACCTGGTCCGACACGTTGATGGCCTTGCGGGCCAGAACCACGAAACGGGTGATATTCTGCGTCTGGTTGGCCAGATTGCGTTCCAGCACCTGTAAGCCATACAGCGCGCCGCCCGCTTCGCTACCGAGAGCCGCGACGGCAGGAGAGTTTGCCTGCGCCACTTTTTCCATCGCCGCCGAGGTGCTTTCGGTGTACTCAATTTTCCAGTGCGGATAACGGTTCAGGAACTGGCTGCACTGCTGGAACGGCTGCGGGTGACTGTACACCGTTTCGATCTGACTCAGATCGGTTGAGCCAGAGACCAGCACACAGTGATCGATAGGGATGGTCAACTCGCCGACTAACGACAGGCTGGTGTGCTGGAGCAAATCGTAAACATCGTTGATGGCGCCGGAACTGGTGTTCTCAATAGGCACCACGGCGTAATCTGCCTGGCCGGTTTCGACCTGGTTGAAAATGTCTGCAAATTTCGCGCAGCCGCTCTCAATAAACTCTTCGAAATGGCGGGCTGCGTACTGGCGAGCCGCCAGGTGAGAATAGGACCCTTTCGGGCCGAGGAAAGCGATACGAGCAGAGTGCGGGTTGGTTTTGTTCAGATGCTGCTGGAGCAGGGCCTGTTGCGTCAGAACGGAGTCTTCGATGATGAGCTGGAACAGGCGGGTGATGTAGTGCGCATCCAGATGATGCGCTTTGCCGAGTTGAATCAACCGTTCCAGTAAATCACGTTCGCGATCGATATCGCGCACCGGCCGATGGGACTCGAGCTTGGCTTTTCCCACTTCAACGGCGAGTGCGCGGCGTTCTGCCAGCAGGGCCAGTAATTTTTCGTCGAGTGCACTGATTTTTACGCGTAAATCCAGGAGCGGGTTTTCCGGTGTCATAGTGTTGTCTGTCTCATTTTATCGTTATCAATAAAAAAGGCCTCCCGGTGTGGGAGGCCTTGTTGTTCGTCTTCGCATTCTTTATCACACGACGAAACGCCTCCCGGTCAGGGGAAGGTAAAAAAGAATGCGAAGAAAAACGGCGTCTGTTTCATAAAGTCATCCTGAAATTGATAGGGTTAAAGTACCTGCACTGTTTTGATCCTGTCAATAAAAAACGCGCCCGAAGGCGCGTTGTCGGTACACTCAATTTTAGAGGATTACTCTTCTTCAACTTCTTCCGCGAAGCTGGCGTCTTTCACCGAGGTTGCGGCGCGACGTGCTTCACCTTTGTGTTGCACTTTATTGAGCTGCCGTTCCAGCTTGTTGATCAAATCGTTAATTGCGGTGTACATATCCTCGTGTTTTGCGCTGGCGACCAGATGGCCGTTTGGAGTATTGATAGTTGCATCAGCGATGAAACCCTGCGGCTCCTTGGACAGGATGATATGTGGATTAATCAAATGTGTTTGCCATTTATCCAGTTTGGCGAGACGGTCTGCGACGTGCTGGCGGATTGCCGGAGTAATTTCCATTTGTTTACTGGTAATGTTCATTGTCATAAATTTTACCTCTTGTCTTTCCGTCTTGGTGATTCCAGCATACCCGACCCAATGTCAAAATGTGTGATTTAGATCACGTTATTTTGTCGGTTTTTGTCAGGGAATCTTTTTTGTGAGGCAGGGCAGGAAGAGGTGAGATTTACCTTGTCGAAGCCAACAATTGCGGTCATAGTTGAATGGATGTGTTGAAGCTAAACCGCTTCAGCGTAAGTCTGAAAGAATAAAAAAACGGCAGCCCGCGGGCTGCCGTTATGCGTTGTAGCGGTATCAGGTGTTGCTGCTGTTCGCGGCGATGATTTTCGCCACTTTGTCAGCCTGAGCCGTCATCTGCATCTGGCGATACGCATTTTCCATCAGCTTCAGGCCATCACGCGTGGCTTGGGTATCCGGATAATCACGCAGCATGCCTTCTACACGGTTAACCACGGCAACCCATGCGCCACGGCGGGTGTAGTATTCCGCAACGGAGTACTCATATTTCGCCAGACGATCTTTCAGGAACACCAGACGCTTAGTGGCATCGGTAATGTACTGGCTGTTCGGGTAGCTACGCACCAGTTTGGAGAAGTCATTGAAAGCATCACGCGCATGTTGCGGGTCACGGTCTGAACGATCCACCCCGAAGAAGCCCTGCAATGCACTGTCATCCAGCGCCATGTTAGTCAGGCCGCGCATGTACATCACGTAATCGATGTTAGGATGGGTAGGGTTCAGACGCATGAAACGATCGATCGTTGCCTGAGCCAGCGGCAGATCGGCATTTTTGTAGTAGGCGTAGATAAGATCTAACTGTACCTGCTGCGAATACGGACCAAACGGATAGCGATTATCCAACGCTTCCAGTTGCGTTATCGCCTGTTTCCAGTTACCGTCCTGCAACTTTTGTTGTGCAGTCGCATAGATTTCATTCGGCGGATTGTCAGGGACCTGTTCATTCGAACCGGAGCAGCCCACCAAAGCCAGGCTCAACGTGGCCGCTGCCACCAGATATTTCATGCGCGTCATGACGTTTTGACTTTCCTCAAATGTTTGTCCGGGAGAAACTCAGTTCCTGCTCCCGATTAAGACCAGCTACAATAGCACACTATATTAAACGGCAAAGCCGTAAAACCCAACGTTAAACGAAGAAGCAGTTTATGGCACAACGAGTAGAACTCACCGCAACAGTCTCCGAAAATCAGCTCGGTCAACGCTTAGATCAGGCTTTGGCCGAATTGTTCCCTGATTATTCGCGTTCACGCATAAAAGAATGGATCCTTGACCAGCGCGTGCTGGTAAACGGCAAGATCTGGGACAAACCAAAAGAGAAAGTGTTTGGTGGGGAAGCTGTCGCCATCAATGCTGAAATCGAAGAGGAAATCCGCTTCGAGCCGCAGGATATCCCGCTGGATATCGTCTACGAAGATGACGACATTCTGGTCATCAACAAGCCGCGCGACTTTGTTGTTCACCCGGGCGCGGGCAATCCTGACGGTACGGTACTTAACGCACTCCTTCATTATTATCCGCCGATTGCCGACGTACCGCGTGCCGGTATTGTTCACCGTCTGGATAAAGACACCACGGGTCTGATGGTGGTGGCGAAGACGGTTCCCGCCCAGACTCGCCTGGTGGAATCGTTGCAACTGCGCGAAATCACCCGTGAGTATGAAGCGGTGGCGATTGGTCATATGACCTCTGGCGGCACGGTGGAAGAGCCTATCAGCCGTCACCCAACCAAGCGTACGCATATGTCCGTACACCCGATGGGCAAACCGGCGGTGACCCATTACCGCATCATGGAACATTTCCGTATTCATACGCGCCTGCGTCTGCGCCTGGAAACCGGGCGTACTCACCAGATCCGCGTGCACATGGCGCATATTACCCATCCGCTGGTGGGTGACCCGGTTTACGGCGGTCGTCCGCGTCCACCAAAGGGCGCATCGGATGAATTCATCTCCGTGCTGCGTAAATTCGATCGCCAGGCGCTGCATGCGACGATGCTGCGTCTTTACCACCCAATCACCGGAATTCAGATGGAATGGCATGCGCCGATCCCACAGGATATGGTGGAACTTATCGACGCGATGCGCGCAGATTTCGAAGAACATAAGGATCACGTGGACTGGTTATGACCAAACTGATTGTCCCGGAGTGGCCACTGCCTGAAGGCGTGGCCGCCTGTAGTTCAACCCGTATCGGTGGCGTGAGCCAGGGCGCGTGGGAGTCTTTGAACCTCGGTGCGCACTGTGGCGATAACCTGGAGCACGTTGAAGAGAACCGTAAACGCCTCTTTGCTGCGGGAAACCTTCCTTCAAAACCGGTCTGGCTTGAGCAGGTGCACGGTAAAGCGGTGCTGAAGCTGACGGGTGAGCCCTATGCGTCTAAACGCGCCGATGCTTCGTACAGCAATACGCCGGGAACGGTTTGCGCGGTGATGACTGCTGATTGCCTGCCGGTGTTGTTCTGCAATCAGGCAGGAACTGAAGTGGCTGCTGCCCACGCCGGATGGCGAGGCCTGTGCGAAGGCGTGCTGGAAGAGACCGTCGCCTGCTTCCAGGACGATTCTGCAAATCTCATCGCCTGGCTTGGCCCGGCGATTGGCCCGCAGGCATTTGAGGTCGGGCCCGAAGTGCGCGATGCCTTTATGGAAAAAGATCCACAAGCGGTCGAAGCGTTTGTGGCTTCCGGAGATAAATATCTGGCCGATATTTACCAGCTTGCCCGCCAGCGCCTGAATAACGTCGGTGTGACCCAAATCTTCGGCGGAGATCGCTGTACCTTCACCGAAAAGGGTGATTTTTTCTCCTATCGCCGCGACAAGACGACAGGCCGTATGGCAAGTTTCATTTGGCTGATATAACCTAAAGAATCAAGACGATCCGGTACGCGCCGTTTTCTTTTCACATAATTCAGGTTATTAACCTTGAATAATTGAGGGATGACCTCATTTAATCTCCAGTAGCAAATTTGACCTGTTATGGGAGGAGTTATGCGTCTGGATCGTCTTACTAATAAATTCCAGCTTGCTCTCGCCGATGCCCAGTCCCTTGCACTGGGGCACGACAACCAATTTATCGAACCTCTTCATCTAATGAGCGCCTTGCTGAATCAGGAAGGGGGATCGGTACGTCCTTTATTAACGTCCGCTGGCATTAATGCCGGCCAGTTACGCACCGCCATCGATCAGGCGCTGAGCCGTTTACCGCAGGTAGAAGGTACCGGCGGCGACGTGCAGCCGTCGCAGGATCTGGTGCGCGTGCTGAACCTTTGCGACAAGCTGGCGCAAAAACGTGGGGACAACTTTATTTCGTCAGAGCTCTTTGTTCTGGCGGCGCTTGAATCACGCGGTACCTTAACCGACCTGCTGAAATCCGCCGGTGCAACCACCGCTAATGTGACCCAGGCGATTGAGAACATGCGCGGAGGTGAAAGCGTGAACGACCAGGGAGCCGAAGACCAACGTCAGGCTTTGAAGAAATTTACGGTCGACCTGACCGAACGTGCCGAGCAGGGCAAACTTGACCCGGTGATCGGCCGCGACGAAGAAATCCGCCGGACAATCCAGGTACTGCAACGTCGTACCAAAAACAACCCGGTGCTGATTGGTGAGCCAGGCGTCGGTAAAACCGCCATTGTTGAAGGGCTGGCGCAGCGTATCGTTAATGGCGAAGTGCCCGAAGGGCTGAAAGGCCGTCGCGTACTGGCGCTGGATATGGGCGCGCTGGTGGCCGGGGCGAAATACCGCGGTGAATTTGAAGAGCGTCTGAAAGGCGTGCTGAACGATCTGGCGAAACAGGAAGGTAACGTCATCCTGTTTATCGACGAACTGCACACCATGGTGGGGGCGGGTAAAGCTGACGGCGCAATGGATGCCGGGAACATGCTGAAACCTGCTCTGGCGCGCGGTGAACTTCACTGCGTCGGCGCCACTACGCTTGACGAGTATCGTCAGTACATTGAGAAAGATGCCGCGCTGGAGCGTCGTTTCCAGAAGGTGTTTGTCGCTGAACCAAGCGTTGAAGATACCATCGCCATTTTGCGTGGTCTGAAAGAGCGTTATGAGCTGCACCATCACGTGCAGATCACCGACCCGGCCATCGTTGCGGCGGCGACGCTTTCGCATCGTTACATTGCCGACCGTCAGTTGCCGGATAAAGCCATTGACCTTATCGATGAAGCGGCGTCCAGCATCCGTATGCAGATTGACTCGAAACCGGAAGAGCTGGACCGACTCGATCGCCGTATTATCCAGCTCAAGCTGGAACAGCAGGCGCTGAGCAAAGAGTCTGATGAAGCGAGCAAGAAACGCCTTGATATGCTCAACGAAGAACTGGACGAGAAAGAGCGTCAGTATTCTGAGCTGGAAGAAGAGTGGAAAGCTGAGAAAGCCTCCCTCTCTGGCACCCAGACAATCAAGGCGGAGCTGGAGCAGGCTAAAATTGCCATTGAGCAGGCGCGTCGCGTAGGGGATCTGGCACGGATGTCCGAACTACAGTACGGCAAGATCCCTGAGCTGGAAAAACAACTTGAGATCGCCACGCAATCGGAAGGCAAAACCATGCGTCTGTTGCGTAATAAAGTGACGGATGCCGAGATTGCCGAAGTGCTGGCGCGCTGGACGGGTATTCCTGTGGCTCGCATGATGGAAAGCGAACGCGAGAAACTGCTGCGTATGGAGCAGGATCTGCATCAGCGCGTCATTGGACAGAACGAAGCGGTCGAAGCGGTATCTAACGCCATTCGTCGTAGCCGTGCGGGGCTGTCCGATCCGAATCGTCCAATCGGCTCGTTCCTGTTCCTGGGGCCAACCGGTGTCGGTAAAACCGAGCTGTGTAAAGCGCTGGCTAACTTTATGTTCGACAGCGATGACGCGATGGTGCGTATCGATATGTCCGAGTTTATGGAGAAACACGCCGTCTCGCGTCTGGTCGGTGCGCCTCCGGGATATGTCGGTTATGAAGAGGGCGGTTATCTGACGGAAGCGGTTCGCCGTCGTCCTTATTCCGTCATCCTGCTGGATGAAGTGGAAAAGGCACATCCTGACGTATTTAACATCCTGTTGCAGGTACTGGATGATGGACGCCTGACGGACGGGCAGGGGAGAACGGTTGACTTCCGTAACACGGTGGTGATCATGACCTCGAACCTGGGTTCCGATTTAATTCAGGAACGCTTCGGTGAGCTGGATTACAGCCATATGAAAGATCTGGTGCTGGGTGTGGTCAGCCAAAACTTCCGTCCGGAGTTCATCAACCGTATTGATGAAGTGGTCGTGTTCCATCCGCTGGGTGAGAAACACATTGCGTCGATTGCGCAGATCCAGTTGCAGCGTCTGTACAAACGTCTGGAAGAGCGTGGGTATGAAATCCACATTTCCGACGATGCGCTGAAACTGCTGAGCGAGAATGGTTACGATCCTGTTTATGGTGCGCGTCCGTTAAAACGTGCTATCCAGCAGCAGATCGAAAACCCGCTGGCGCAGCAAATCCTCTCTGGGGAGCTGGTTCCGGGCAAAGTTATCCGTCTGGAAGCCAACGAAGACCGAATTGTGGCAGTGCAGTAAGTCACAAAACGCAAAAACGGGCCGCTTGCGGCTCGTTTTTGTTTAAAAACCAGGCAAGAATTAATGTCTGAGATGTGTTTTGCCTGGAAAGTGAGCAGTCGGTAAATAATTTTCACTTTGCACTTGCAGCCTCAGAATAACTCCCTATAATGCGCCTCCACTGACACGGAACAACGGCACACACGCCGCCGGGTCAGCAGAGAAAAGCAAAACAAACGCTTGACTCTGAAGCGGGAAAGCGTAATATGCACACCCCGCGCCGCAGCGAAAACGAAGCGGCACTGCTCTTTAACAATTTATCAGACAATCTGTGTGGGCACTCAAAGTGACATGGATTCTTAACGTCCTCGGACACTAAATGAATACCAAGTCTCAACGAGTGAACACGTAATTCATTACGAAGTTTAATTCATTGAGCATCAAACTTTTAAATTGAAGAGTTTGATCATGGCTCAGATTGAACGCTGGCGGCAGGCCTAACACATGCAAGTCGAACGGTAACAGGAAGCAGCTTGCTGCTTCGCTGACGAGTGGCGGACGGGTGAGTAATGTCTGGGAAACTGCCTGATGGAGGGGGATAACTACTGGAAACGGTAGCTAATACCGCATAACGTCGCAAGACCAAAGAGGGGGACCTTCGGGCCTCTTGCCATCGGATGTGCCCAGATGGGATTAGCTAGTAGGTGGGGTAACGGCTCACCTAGGCGACGATCCCTAGCTGGTCTGAGAGGATGACCAGCCACACTGGAACTGAGACACGGTCCAGACTCCTACGGGAGGCAGCAGTGGGGAATATTGCACAATGGGCGCAAGCCTGATGCAGCCATGCCGCGTGTATGAAGAAGGCCTTCGGGTTGTAAAGTACTTTCAGCGGGGAGGAAGGCGATAAGGTTAATAACCTTGTCGATTGACGTTACCCGCAGAAGAAGCACCGGCTAACTCCGTGCCAGCAGCCGCGGTAATACGGAGGGTGCAAGCGTTAATCGGAATTACTGGGCGTAAAGCGCACGCAGGCGGTCTGTCAAGTCGGATGTGAAATCCCCGGGCTCAACCTGGGAACTGCATTCGAAACTGGCAGGCTAGAGTCTTGTAGAGGGGGGTAGAATTCCAGGTGTAGCGGTGAAATGCGTAGAGATCTGGAGGAATACCGGTGGCGAAGGCGGCCCCCTGGACAAAGACTGACGCTCAGGTGCGAAAGCGTGGGGAGCAAACAGGATTAGATACCCTGGTAGTCCACGCCGTAAACGATGTCGACTTGGAGGTTGTGCCCTTGAGGCGTGGCTTCCGGAGCTAACGCGTTAAGTCGACCGCCTGGGGAGTACGGCCGCAAGGTTAAAACTCAAATGAATTGACGGGGGCCCGCACAAGCGGTGGAGCATGTGGTTTAATTCGATGCAACGCGAAGAACCTTACCTACTCTTGACATCCAGAGAACTTAGCAGAGATGCTTTGGTGCCTTCGGGAACTCTGAGACAGGTGCTGCATGGCTGTCGTCAGCTCGTGTTGTGAAATGTTGGGTTAAGTCCCGCAACGAGCGCAACCCTTATCCTTTGTTGCCAGCGGTCCGGCCGGGAACTCAAAGGAGACTGCCAGTGATAAACTGGAGGAAGGTGGGGATGACGTCAAGTCATCATGGCCCTTACGAGTAGGGCTACACACGTGCTACAATGGCGCATACAAAGAGAAGCGACCTCGCGAGAGCAAGCGGACCTCATAAAGTGCGTCGTAGTCCGGATTGGAGTCTGCAACTCGACTCCATGAAGTCGGAATCGCTAGTAATCGTGGATCAGAATGCCACGGTGAATACGTTCCCGGGCCTTGTACACACCGCCCGTCACACCATGGGAGTGGGTTGCAAAAGAAGTAGGTAGCTTAACCTTCGGGAGGGCGCTTACCACTTTGTGATTCATGACTGGGGTGAAGTCGTAACAAGGTAACCGTAGGGGAACCTGCGGTTGGATCACCTCCTTACCTTAAAGAACCTGCCTTTGTAGTGTCCACACAGATTGTCTGATGAAAAGTAAATAGCAAGGCGTCTTGCGATTGAGACTGTACGTCCCCTTCGTCTAGAGGCCCAGGACACCGCCCTTTCACGGCGGTAACAGGGGTTCGAATCCCCTAGGGGACGCCACTTGCTGGTTCGTGAGTGAAAGTCACCTGCCGTCATATCTCAAAACTGACTTGCGAGTCACGTTTGAGATATTTGCTCTTTAAAAATCTGGATCAAGCTGAAAATTGAAACGACACACAGCTCATGTGTGTTCGAGTCTCTCAAATTTTCGCAATCAGAAGTGAAACATCTTCGGGTTGTGAGGTTAAGCGACTAAGCGTACACGGTGGATGCCCTGGCAGTCAGAGGCGATGAAGGACGTGCTAATCTGCGAAAAGCGCCGGCGAGGTGATATGAACCTTTGACCCGGCGATGTCCGAATGGGGAAACCCAGTGTGTTTCGACACACTATCGTTAACTGAATACATAGGTTAACGAGGCGAACCGGGGGAACTGAAACATCTAAGTACCCCGAGGAAAAGAAATCAACCGAGATTCCCCCAGTAGCGGCGAGCGAACGGGGAGCAGCCCGGAGTCTGAATCAGCTTGTGTGTTAGTGGAACGGTCTGGAAAGTCCGACGGTACAGGGTGATAGTCCCGTACACGAAAACACACTTGCTGTGAACTCGAAGAGTAGGGCGGGACACGTGGTATCCTGTCTGAATATGGGGGGACCATCCTCCAAGGCTAAATACTCCTGACTGACCGATAGTGAACCAGTACCGTGAGGGAAAGGCGAAAAGAACCCCGGCGAGGGGAGTGAAAAAGAACCTGAAACCGTGTACGTACAAGCAGTGGGAGCCTCTTTATGGGGTGACTGCGTACCTTTTGTATAATGGGTCAGCGACTTATATTCTGTAGCAAGGTTAACCGTATAGGGGAGCCGAAGGGAAACCGAGTCTTAACTGGGCGTTAAGTTGCAGGGTATAGACCCGAAACCCGGTGATCTAGCCATGGGCAGGTTGAAGGTTGGGTAACACTAACTGGAGGACCGAACCGACTAATGTTGAAAAATTAGCGGATGACCTGTGGCTGGGGGTGAAAGGCCAATCAAACCGGGAGATAGCTGGTTCTCCCCGAAAGCTATTTAGGTAGCGCCTCGTGAACTCATCTTCGGGGGTAGAGCACTGTTTCGGCTAGGGGGCCATCCCGGCTTACCAACCCGATGCAAACTACGAATACCGAAGAATGTTATCACGGGAGACACACGGCGGGTGCTAACGTCCGTCGTGAAGAGGGAAACAACCCAGACCGCCAGCTAAGGTCCCAAAGTCATGGTTAAGTGGGAAACGATGTGGGAAGGCACAGACAGCCAGGATGTTGGCTTAGAAGCAGCCATCATTTAAAGAAAGCGTAATAGCTCACTGGTCGAGTCGGCCTGCGCGGAAGATGTAACGGGGCTAAACCATGCACCGAAGCTGCGGCAGCGACGCTTATGCGTTGTTGGGTAGGGGAGCGTTCTGTAAGCCGTTGAAGGTGTGCTGTGAGGCATGCTGGAGGTATCAGAAGTGCGAATGCTGACATAAGTAACGATAAAGCGGGTGAAAAGCCCGCTCGCCGGAAGACCAAGGGTTCCTGTCCAACGTTAATCGGGGCAGGGTGAGTCGACCCCTAAGGCGAGGCCGAAAGGCGTAGTCGATGGGAAACAGGTTAATATTCCTGTACTTGGTGTTACTGCGAAGGGGGGACGGAGAAGGCTATGTCAGCCGGGCGACGGTTGTCCCGGTTTAAGCATGTAGGCGGAGGTTCCAGGTAAATCCGGTACCTTTTAACGCTGAGGTGTGATGACGAGGCACTACGGTGCTGAAGTGATAAATGCCCTGCTTCCAGGAAAAGCCTCTAAGCATCAGGTAACACGAAATCGTACCCCAAACCGACACAGGTGGTCAGGTAGAGAATACCAAGGCGCTTGAGAGAACTCGGGTGAAGGAACTAGGCAAAATGGTGCCGTAACTTCGGGAGAAGGCACGCTGATAGGTAGGTGAAGTCCCTGCGGACGGAGCTGAAATCAGTCGAAGATACCAGCTGGCTGCAACTGTTTATTAAAAACACAGCACTGTGCAAACACGAAAGTGGACGTATACGGTGTGACGCCTGCCCGGTGCCGGAAGGTTAATTGATGGGGTTAGCGGCAACGCGAAGCTCTTGATCGAAGCCCCGGTAAACGGCGGCCGTAACTATAACGGTCCTAAGGTAGCGAAATTCCTTGTCGGGTAAGTTCCGACCTGCACGAATGGCGTAATGATGGCCAGGCTGTCTCCACCCGAGACTCAGTGAAATTGAACTCGCTGTGAAGATGCAGTGTACCCGCGGCAAGACGGAAAGACCCCGTGAACCTTTACTATAGCTTGACACTGAACACTGGTCCTTGATGTGTAGGATAGGTGGGAGGCTTTGAAGCGTGGACGCCAGTCTGCGTGGAGCCGTCCTTGAAATACCACCCTTTAATGGCTGGTGTTCTAACGTAGACCCGTGATCCGGGTTGCGGACAGTGTCTGGTGGGTAGTTTGACTGGGGCGGTCTCCTCCCAAAGAGTAACGGAGGAGCACGAAGGTTGGCTAATCCTGGTCGGACATCAGGAGGTTAGTGCAATGGCATAAGCCAGCTTGACTGCGAGCGTGACGGCGCGAGCAGGTGCGAAAGCAGGTCATAGTGATCCGGTGGTTCTGAATGGAAGGGCCATCGCTCAACGGATAAAAGGTACTCCGGGGATAACAGGCTGATACCGCCCAAGAGTTCATATCGACGGCGGTGTTTGGCACCTCGATGTCGGCTCATCACATCCTGGGGCTGAAGTAGGTCCCAAGGGTATGGCTGTTCGCCATTTAAAGTGGTACGCGAGCTGGGTTTAGAACGTCGTGAGACAGTTCGGTCCCTATCTGCCGTGGGCGCTGGAGAATTGAGGGGGGCTGCTCCTAGTACGAGAGGACCGGAGTGGACGCATCACTGGTGTTCGGGTTGTCATGCCAATGGCACTGCCCGGTAGCTAAATGCGGAAGAGATAAGTGCTGAAAGCATCTAAGCACGAAACTTGCCCCGAGATGAGTTCTCCCTGAGACTTTAAGTCTCCTGAAGGAACGTTGAAGACGACGACGTTGATAGGTCGGGTGTGTAAGCGCAGCGATGCGTTGAGCTAACCGATACTAATGAACCGTGAGGCTTAACCTTACAACGCCGAAGATGTTTTGGCGAAGAGACGAAATTTTCAGCTTAGATTCAGAGTCCGAAGGATTTTGCGCTGAGACAAGGCGGCAAACGAAGGAAAGGAAGGAGCATACTGAGGTATGTGACTGACTTTACGAGAGCAGCCAACGCAGTATCAGTGCGAAAGACACAGGACAGAGCACAAGAATTTGCCTGGCGGCTGTAGCGCGGTGGTCCCACCTGACCCCATGCCGAACTCAGAAGTGAAACGCCGTAGCGCCGATGGTAGTGTGGGGTCTCCCCATGTGAGAGTAGGGAACTGCCAGGCATCAAACAAGAAAAACCCCGTACCGTAAGGTACGGGGTTTTTTGCTTTGGGCGCGGAAAACATGCCGGATGGCGGCTTCCCCTTATCCGGCCTACAATTGTTAAAACAATTTTAACAATGGTGCCGCTTTGACTCGTCCCTTTGATTATCAACAAGATTTTGCCAATATTAATTTTCGCGAACATCCCGAACGGTATCAGGTGGGCCGGGGTGAGCAGGGCGTATTGATGGTCGAGCCTTATAAAAGCGAAATCCTTCCACACTGGCGTTATAAAAATGCTGAAGTCGCAGCGCGTTCGGCAGAAGAGATCTACGCCCTCTTTGAAGAGTACCGCAGGAATAACGATTTTGTAGGTATGGATATGGCGCGTAAATTCATACAGATGGGATACACCCGTGCCCGGCGATACGCCAATCATAAAGGCGGAAAAAAGTATGATGAGAAGCGCCAGGTCAAACCCCTCGATCACGATCCAGTAAAAGCAGAGGCCGCTGCGGTATTCAAAACGTGGTGGGATAAAATTCGTGCCGATGAAGATTATTTGCAGCGAAAAAAGGCTCACCAGCAAGCGTGGGGATAATTACTACGTCCGCTAATAATTCGATACCTGATCGAGTTCACAAAATCCAATGAAACATATTGGAAACATTTTATTTACCTAACGATTCGTTTTAAATCCGGTTTTACTGTTTGTGGGCAATGGCCCGCAATGTGAGACAGGGGATTTTAAAATGACAGAAACCGTAGCCAGTGCAGATACGGATAATACCAGTTTAGCAGGCAAGGATACTCGCCGTCGGGTTTGGGCAATTGTTGGAGCCTCATCGGGGAACCTTGTAGAGTGGTTTGATTTTTACGTCTATTCATTCTGTTCACTCTACTTTGCGCATATCTTTTTCCCATCAGGGAACACCACAACGCAGCTTCTGCAAACCGCAGGCGTTTTTGCCGCCGGGTTCCTGATGCGTCCCATTGGCGGATGGCTGTTCGGCAGGATCGCGGACAGGAAAGGGCGCAAGACATCCATGCTCATCTCTGTGTGCCTGATGTGCGTCGGCTCGCTGGTGATTGCCTGCTTGCCCGGATATGACACAATCGGAACATGGGCACCGGCGTTGCTGTTGCTGGCACGTCTGTTCCAGGGGCTGTCAGTGGGTGGCGAATACGGCACCAGCGCGACATACATGAGCGAAGTGGCTGTTGAAGGGCGCAAAGGTTTCTATGCATCATTCCAGTATGTAACCCTCATTGGCGGACAGCTACTGGCGTTACTGGTTGTGGTGATCCTTCAACAAATCCTTAGCGATGAAGATTTACGCGCCTGGGGCTGGCGCATACCGTTTGCCCTGGGGGCCGCCCTGGCGGTTGTGGCGCTGTGGTTACGCCGTCAGCTTGATGAAACCTCCCAGCAGGAGGTCAGGGCGCTGAAAGAAGCCGGTTCGATGAAAGGGTTGTGGCGTAACCGCAAAGCATTTTTGATGGTATTAGGCTTTACCGCCGCAGGCTCGCTAAGCTTCTATACCTTCACCACCTATATGCAAAAATATCTGGTCAACACGACGGGCATGCATGCTAACGTTGCGAGTGTCGTCATGACGGTGGCGTTACTGGTCTTTATGCTCATCCAGCCGATTGTTGGCGCGCTGTCGGACAAAATAGGTCGCCGCACCTCCATGCTGATTTTTGGTGGCATGCTCACCCTGGGGACTGTTCCGCTTTTGACGGCGCTACAGCATACAACCTCTCCGTATGCCGCTTTCGCTTTGATTATGGTGGCACTTATTATTATTAGTTTTTACACGGCAATCAGTGGCATTTTGAAAGCGGAAATGTTTCCCGCACAGGTGAGGGCGCTGGGCGTAGGCCTCTCTTATGCGGTCGCTAACGCCCTGTTTGGCGGATCAGCAGAATATGTCGCGCTATCCCTAAAGTCATGGGGCAGTGAAACGACCTTCTTCTGGTATGTCACCATCATGGGGGCGCTGGCGTTTATTGTCTCCCTGATGCTGCATCGTAAAGGAAAAGGGATCCGCCTTTAATAATGCGCCATCTGCCAGACGGCGTAGCCGGTTGTTGCCCCGGCTACGTCCCAGGCAAAATCTTTCCAGCTCCAGCCGCTTCCCGAGGGGCGGCTATCCCAAAGTTCTTTTGATGCCCCCAGGCTGATGGAGAACATCAGGCCCATTGTGGCACTTCGATCCCGGCTATACCCCTGGTGCAGCGCATACTCATTACCCGCAGCGGACAACATTGCAGACGCCAGAAAGTGTTGAGCTTTATCCTGACCCGACCAGTTATCATTAGCCATATGGCTGCAACCGGTCAGGAAAAGAGGGATTATCAGGAAAGGCGTACGCATTAACAGACTCCATAAAAAAGCCCCGTCGATGACAGGGCTCGTGTATTACAGAATGCGGCTGATGAGGCGGTCGATACGGATCCGACGTAGACGGCGAATCAGCTTGCGAACTTTCACCGGATAATCAGCGATGCTTTGCAGATCGCGATAATGACGAACCACGGTGGTATGCGTGCGTATAAGCTCCAGCTCACGATCGCGTTTCGCGGCTAACGCATGCTGAGGATCATGAATAAGGATGGCGTTTTCCAGATCCAGACGCCAGGCGCGTGGGTTCAGGTTATTACCGGTCAGCAGCATCCACTCGTCATCCACCCACATCCCTTTGAGGTGATAGCTGTTGTCTTCATCTTTCCAGAGACGCACAACCAGCTGGTCCGTGTTCACATAGTACTGTAAACGGCTCAGGAAGCGGCGCAGGTTAATCTCATAGAGATAAGGCAGTGCGCCGATGATCTTGAAAGGCTGATCTTCCGGAATGAAAAAGTCATTTGCCGTTTTATCCCCGACAATGATTTCCACCTTTTTACCATCACGCAACAGCTGAATGATATTACGCACCAGAACGGCGGGAAGGTTGAAGTACGGGGTGCAGATGGTGAGCTTATGCTCAGCGCAGGGCATCAAATGAAAGATGGTCTTGTTCAGCAGGCTGGATTTTCCCAGGCCTACCAGAGGCGTAACGGACAGTTCTTCATTACTGGCATCACCCTGAAAACGATAAACCGCATCGCGCAGTTCCTGGCGGAAGGAGCGAACGTCGTTTTTGATTTCCGGGCTTTTCGGGCGATGAGGATCGTCAAGACGGTGCACACCCCGACCATGAACCAGGTTTTTATCAACCCAGTTGAACATGATGTCAGCCATCTGCGGATTGCGGATCAGATGGTAGCGATCGTAGCGGTATTTATCGAGCTGATGGAGATACACATCATTCAGGCTGGCGCCGCTATAAAGGACGCTGTCATCAATGATAAATCCTTTAAAATGAAGAACGCCAAGCGCTTCACGGGTATTCACCGGTACGCCATACACCGGGATATCAATACCCGGATTTTCCTGGGCCGTGCGGCAATACCAGTCAGCATTGGTATTCGAGGCAGCCGCACCAATACGGCCACGCTGAGCACGGTGCCAGTCAACCAGCACGCGAACATCCAGTTCCGGACGCTGACGTTTCGCTTCATAGAGCGCGTTCAGGATCGCACGCCCACCTTCATCTTGTTCAAGATAGAGCGCCACAATGCAAATACGTCGCGTAGCGCTGGCAATCTTTTCAAGAAGCGTCTCCCGGAAATGAGCGGGAGCATAAAAGAACTCTACATCATCAACTGACTGAGAAATCTTCGGTAGTTGAGCAAGGTGTTGTTGATGTTTATTACGCTTAAATTTTGACAACATCACAGTGCGTTTCTTCTCTGTTCATTGAAGGGTTGTCTGTACCAGGCAAACAACATAAGCGGACAATGATACCCCAGTGCCGGTAAAAGTGGGTAACATTTCCAGCAGCTTACTCTTGTTTATCCGTCGAAGTCAGGCTGAGGGACAGAGAGACAATGCCTTCATCCAGCTGGATATCAACGTCAAAACCGAGCTTCCGCGCCAGGGTCACCATACCCCGATTGTTTGGCATAGTAATGCCATTCAGGCGTGACAATCCGTGATCGCGCGTATAACCAATGAGTTTTTCGAGCAGCCGTCTGCCCAACCCCAAACCCTTAAGATCGGAACGCACCAGTACGGCAAACTCCGCATCCACGTTATCCGGGTCGGAAATAGCGCGCGTCACGCCGAGGATCTCCTCTCCCGCTCCGGAACGGCGGACCGCCACAATCGCCATTTCTCGATCGTAGTCGATCTGGGTCATATTGGCTAAATCGTCGTGGGTAAATTCATTGATTTCGCTGAAATAGCGATAGTACAAATCTTCCTTCGTCACCTGCGAGATGAACGCCCGCAGCAGCGGCTCGTCTTCCGGCAGGATAGGGCGAAACAGCGCCCGCTCCCCATTTTTCATCTCCACCCACTCTTCCAGATGAAGAGGATAAGGACGAATGGCGAGACGGCTTTCCGGGTCACCGATATAGGGCGCAATATCCAGCGTCACGTCCAGGGCGGTAAATTCATTTCCGGAGGCAAGAAGGGGGTGAATATCCAGGCGCTGGATCTCCGCACAGTCAACAATGAGGTTGGAGACCTTCACCAGAAACTGGCTTAACCCGGCGATATCAAGCGGCCGCAGAGCGCTTCTCCCGCGGATTTTTTTGCTTTTGATGGCCTGAATAATTAAATAACGCGCCAGGTTCATGTTCAGAGGGGGAAGCGCGACAACCGCCTGTTCTTCTGGCCGCCACTCAACGCCGCCATCACCCAGCATAATGAGCGGGCCAAAAACCGGATCGTGTTCGACAACCACGCGCAGCTCCTGCGCACCCGCACGGTTGGCCATGCTCTGCACCAGCAGGCCGTGGATCCTGGCCTGTGGCCACGTCATTTTTACGCGATCGATAATGGCATCCGCGGCCTGTTGTACTTCTGTCGCGGTGCGCAGATACAGCATGACGCCCTGCACATCCGATTTGTGCGGAATATCGGGAGAGCGCAGCTTCAGCGCGACCGGATAACCAATCTGCTCAGCAATATGTACCGCCTCAGCGCTGTCGCCGGCAATCCAGGTGGGCAGGGTTTGCATTCCATAACTGCCAAGAATGGGTTGTACCTCATGTGTGTCAAGGGAAGTGGCGCCCTCTTCGATGGCCTGCTGCAATAGCCTGTGCACATCCACCGAATTTGCGGTGAGATTGCCCGGCAGGGCAGGCGTTTCACGCAGCTGCTTCTGGTTGCGGCGGTATTCAACCATATGCATAAACGCGGTAATGGTGCCCTCTGGGGTACGGTAGGTTGGCAACCCGGCTTCACTAAACAGACGCCGTGCCTCCTGCGAGGAGAATTCGCCGCACCAGTTGGTCAGCAGGGTAACGTATTTACCGCGGGGATGGTTTCGGACCGCCTCAATCAGCGCACGCGCACTTTCGCTGCCTGGCGCAACCGCGCTGGGCGAATGGATAATCATCAGCGCATCAAAGTCCTGGCTATCCAGCAAAATCGTGATCGCCTTAATGTAACGATCGCTGCTGGCATCATCGCGCAAATCGAGGGGATTATCGGGAACAACGCTTCCCGGTAACGCATCCCGCAGGCGCTGGAGCGTCTCTTCACCCAGCGTGGCCAGCTTGCCGTTGCGTAGCCAGAGCTCGTCCAGCGCCAGGGCGGCGGGAGCTGCACCGTTGCTGACAATCATCAGCTTTTCACCGCGCAGGGGGCGCATGTGGCTTAACGTTTCGACGGCGGAAAAAAGCTCGTGCGTATCCTGTACCCGCAATAAACCGGCGCGCTGGATCGCTGCATCCCATGCGGGATCCATCCCGGAACGGGAATGTAGCAGGCGCTGAGCCGCGGGGCTGCGCCCGCTTTTGATGACCAGAATCGGTTTATTACGTGATGCGCTACGCGACGCCGACACAAAACGACGGGCGTCGCTCAGGTGTTCAAGGTAGAGCAGGATAGCGCTGGTTTTGCTGTCACGCGCCAGGAAATCCAACAGCTCATCGACGTCAATGTCCAGGCTGTCGCCGAGGGCAATGAAATAGGAAAAGCCCATCTCACGCTGCTGCGCCCAGTCGAGGATGGTATTGGATACCGCTGCCGACTGTGAAATAAAGGCCAGTTTGCCTTTACGGATCGGAACCGGGGAAAAACTGGCATTCAGCCCTTGCCAGGGCGCAAGCAGACCGAGGCTATTTGGACCAAGAATGCGCATCTGGTAGCGGCTGGCGCAGGCCAGCAGTTCGGGCTGCTGTTCAGGAGGCGAGGAAAGAATAATGCAGGTTTTACAGCCTTTCTGACCGAGCGACTCAAGCAATTCGAGGTTTCGTTTCGCATGCGTACAGAGCACGGCGAGGTCGGGAACAAACGGTAAACTTTGCACGTCCGGCCACGCCAGCACCCCCTGTACCGCCTTATAAGCGGGCGTAACGGGCATGACCGGGCCGTTAAACCCGCCAGCCAGCAGATTGCGCATCATCAGATACCCTGCGCGGTCCGGTTTCATCGAGGCGCCAATAACGGCAATGGATTTCGGACGGAGTAGCGCTTCTAACCCTCTCTGGCTCATGCAGGCCTCCTGTGAATGCAAGCGACCTGATGATTTTAAACGCTTTCTGCCTCAGTTGCTGTGACGCTACCCTTATGAACGGTTTTTCCCGCAAGATAACGTTCGCGGAAGCAGGAGAAGTGACTGCCCAGCGCGCCGGCCGCCTGGGTATCGCCCGCCAGATCCAGTAGCGCTATGGCGACTTCAGCGGTGCAATATTGACCGTCGGCATGCGCTTCACGCAAGCGATAGGCCGAAACACGCGACAGATCGACGGAAATCACCGGCAGCGCATCAAGATAAGGGCTTTTGCGAAACATCTTTCTTGCTTCGGTCCAGGTGCCGTCGAGCATAATAAACAGCGGCGGCTTACCGGATGGTGGCGCCGTAAGTACCTGACGTTGTTCGCCTGCATATGATGCCGGGAAAACGACCATGGGCTGATAGTCCGGGCTTGCCACCAGGTCGAGCAGAGCCTGAGGTGGCTCAGTGCGCGACCACTGAAACGCTGCGGTGTTGGGTAGAATATCGGCGATCAAACGCCCTGTGTTGCTGGGCTTCATCGGTTCGGTATCGAACATGACCAGACAAAAGCGGCTTTTCGCCTCGCTCGGCGCAAGCGTTTCGCACAGACACACTTTCAGCGGTAAAAGGCAGCGCTGGCAGCGGCGAATACGATTGCCTCGGGCCAGAAAAGGGCGGGTGGCGCGCGCAAGGCGCTCGGCGCGTAATTGAAGTACAGCGTTATCAGTCATGGGCGAAAAGGCAGGAAAAACCCCATTTTCGCAGAGGAGAGAACGGGGCACAAGATATGCCCCGCGAATGTTACAGGGATTCGTTTAACCAGCTGTCGAAAGGCGCTTTTGGTACTGCACCATTGAGCATGTCGATCACTTCACCATTTTTGAAAATCATAATGGTTGGAATGCTGCGAATGCGAAAACGGGCGCTGAGTTCACGTTCCGCTTCGGTATTCACTTTGACAAAACGCATTTTCCCGCTGCGCTCTTCAGCCACGTCTTCGAAGATGGGCGCAAAGTTACGGCAGGGGCCGCACCACGGTGCCCAGAAATCGACCACAACAGGCAGATCGTCCTTGAGGAGTTTGTCCAGCGTAGCACCCGTCGCGTTAATGACATCGCCATCAAATAATTCGTGGCCACAACGCCCGCATTTCGCACCGTCATCCATCCGATCGTCCGGAATGCGGTTTAAAGCCTGACAGTTGGCACATACGGTATTCATAACTAACCTCTGATAGAGCCGTGGAACAACGGCAGAACGCCGATAATGTTTCTGATATGTTACATATTATCAGTGAGCCTGTATGAAACGACAACGCGTTTTATTCAATGGGAACAATAGTCACAGGCTTTTGTACGAAATTATGGCTATGAGCTTGCACATCGGGTAATCTGCGCGCTTCGCGCAGCGCTGGTGGAGAAAAGCATGAACGACGAAATGAAAAACAAAAGCGGCAAGGTCAAAGTGATGTATGTCCGCAGTGATGATGACTCTGATAAACGCACCCAAAATCCGCGTACCGGAAAAGGTGGCGGGCGTCCGGCGTCTTCTCGTGCAGACGGTGGCCGTCGCCCCGCCCGCGATGACAGAAATAACCGCGGCGATGACCGCAAACGTGATGACCGTAAGCGTGACGATCGCAAACGCGATGATTTTGTCCGCGACGGTGGATCGCCATGGCGTACCGTTTCTCGCGCGCCCGGTGAAGAGACGACCGAAAAAGCCGATCACGGCGGTATCAGCGGAAAAAGCTTTATCGATCCGGAAGTGCTGCGTCGTCAGCGTGCGGAAGAGACCCGTGTCTACGGTGAGAACGCCTGTCAGGCCCTGTTCCAGAGCCGCCCGGAGTGTATCGTTCGTGCATGGTTTATCCAGAGCGTGACCCCGCGCTTTAAAGAAGCGCTGCGCTGGATGGCGGCGAACCGCAAAGCCTACCACGTGGTTGACGATGCCGAGTTGACAAAAGCGTCCGGTACAGAACACCACGGCGGCGTCTGCTTCCTGATCAAAAAACGTAACGGCACTACCGTGCAGCAGTGGGTTAGCCAGGCGGATGCCGATGACTGCGTGCTGGCGCTGGAAGATGTGGGTAACCCGCATAACCTGGGCGCTATGATGCGTAGCTGCGCGCACTTTGGCGTAAAAGGCGTTCTGTTGCAGGATGCCGCGCTGCTGGAATCCGGTGCGGCGATTCGTACCGCGGAAGGTGGTGCAGAGCACGTTCAGCCGATCACCGGCGACAGCGTGCTGGAAGCCCTTGAACAATTCCGTAACGCGGGCTACACCATTGTCACCACCTCAAGCCGTGCCGCTACGCCGTTGTTTAAAGCGACGTTGCCGCGCAAAATGGTGCTGGTGTTAGGTCAGGAGCGCGATGGTCTGTCTGATGCGGCACTCTCCAGCGCTGACCTGAGCGTCTCTATCGACGGCACTGGCAACGTTGAAAGCCTGAACGTATCCGTTGCGACCGGCGTGCTGCTGGCGGAATGGTGGCGTCAGAACAAGGCATAAGCCTTTTATGTGCCGGGCCTGACCCGGCACATTCAAACCCTACTCGCTCTCTGCCGGTAACACAGGCATCCAGTCAATCGGCTTTTCGCCACGCTTTTCCAGCCACTCATTCGTCAGAACAAAATGATTACTGCCAAAGAAACCACGATGCGCAGACAGCGGCGACGGGTGCGGCGCCTTCAGCACGTGATGACGCTGACGATCGATAATCGCCCCTTTCTTTTGAGCATGCGAACCCCAGAGTAAAAACACGACGCCTTCACGATGCTCATTGATCAGGCTGATAACCTTATCGGTAAAGGTTTCCCATCCCAGACTGGCGTGGGAGTGTGCCTGACCCGCCCGGACAGTTAATACTGTATTCAGCAACAGCACGCCCTGGCGCGCCCAGCTTTCCAGATAACCGTGATTAGGACGGGTGAAACCCGGAATCGTTCCTTCCAGCTCTTTATACATATTCAGCAGAGAAGGTGGGATGGCCACGCCCGGACGCACGGAAAATGCCAGTCCGTGAGCCTGCCCGGGGCCGTGGTACGGATCCTGCCCCAGGATAACCACCTTTACATCGCTCAGTTCGGTGTAGCGGAAGGCGTTAAACACATCTTTCTGCGGCGGATAAATTGTCTGGCCGGCCTGCCGTTCAGCCGCAACGGTACTGAGGGTATTTATAAAATAGGGCTGCTGCTTCTCTTCAGCCAGCACGTCATGCCAGGTTAAAGGTGTTGTCATCTCGCTCTCCTGCGAATCTCATTCTGTGTCTAGCTTACCTGTTAAACCCCAACGAGCAAAATTACCCGCGGAAAAGCAGGCTAAGTGACTCAATTTATGTTGAAAACCAGGCAGGATAAGTTGAATTGGTAAACCTTTAAAATTGATCTAAAACAAAAAATACAGACCACACTCTTTGTGTGGTTGGTGGTTTTGTTGATTTAAATCAATAAATCACCCGGGTCTGAATGTTATATATACACACAACAAACAATGGTTTTACCAATTGGCCGCAAAAGGCCAGCATCAGTTAATGTAGCCTAAGGGAGGCAACACATGATTACAGGTATCCAGATTACTAAAGCTGCAAATGACGATCTGCTGAACTCTTTCTGGCTGCTGGACAGCGAGAAAAACGAAGCGCGCTGTGTAGTAGCGAAAGCAGGTTTTGCGGAAGACGAAATCGTTCCGGTGAGCAAACTGGGCGAAATTGAATACCGTGAAATTCCAATGCAAGTGCAGCCAGAAGTACGCGTGGAAGGTGGTCAGCACCTGAACGTTAACGTCCTGCGTCGCGAAACGCTGATGGATGCCGTTGAGCACCCGGAAAAATACCCGCAGCTGACCATCCGTGTGTCTGGCTATGCGGTGCGTTTCAACTCTCTGACCCCGGAACAGCAGCGCGACGTTATCGCGCGTACCTTTACTGAAAGCCTGTAAGGTTTCAGCTTTGGGGGTGGAATAAAAAAGCCGGGAATGTCCCGGCTTTTTTTACTCTTCCGTTTTTGTCTCTGACGCAGCAGAGCTTGGCTTACGGCGCTTACCAATATTTTTGGTATCGCGGTGGCGCTGTTTAACGCGCGGCTTCTCTTTTTCTTTCTCTTTTCTCTCAGCACGTTTCGCGAGCGCTTTCTTGGACGGTTTACCCGTCATTTTTTCACTCGGCGCACGTGTGGTCGGACGAAGTCCGTCAATCACGCGAGCTTTCAGCGGCTCCTCAACGTAGCGGCCAATTTTCTGTAGCAGCAAATGGTCGTGCGCTTCTACCAGAGAGATAGCAATACCTTTGCGGCCCGCACGGCCGGTACGACCAATACGGTGCAGGTAAGTATCACCGCTGCGCGGCATATCAAAGTTGATCACGTGGCTCACGTCCGGGATGTCGATCCCGCGCGCGGCAACGTCGGTGGCAACCAGCACATTCACGCGGCCATCGGTCAGGCGCTTAATCCCTTCGGTACGCTTAACCTGCGCCATTTCACCTTCGAGATAGCAGTTGTTGATACCGGCATTGCGCAGCATTTCTGCCAGTTCATGCACGCGCTCACGTTTGCGTACGAATACGATGGTACGGGTTGCCTCTTCCTGCTTCAGCAGGTGTTTCAACAACTCAACCTTATGCTCAAGGTTATCTGCGCGGTAGTACCACTGGTGGATCTTCTTACGCTCACGGGTCGATGGCGTAGCGGACACTTCCACCGGATCTTCCAGCAGACGTTCGGCGAAATCTTTAATGGCATCCCCTTCAAGGGTTGCCGAGAACAGCATTGTCTGGTTACGCCAGCGCGTTTCACCCGCGATGTGTTCGATATCCTGGGCAAAGCCCATGTCCAGCATGCGGTCAGCTTCATCGAGAATCAGCGTTTCCACTGCGCGGCAGTCGAAGTTCTCTTCTTTTATGTATTGCAGCAGACGGCCTGTCGTCGCGACAACGATATCCTGGTTTTCGCTGAACACTTCGGCGTGGTTCATATACGCTACGCCGCCGGTGATGGTCGCGATATCCAGATGGGTGTTCGCCGCCAGCTCACGCGCGTGTTCGGCAACCTGCATCGCCAGTTCACGGGTCGGGGTCAGGATCAAAATGCGCGGCGGGCCTGATTTTTTACGCGGAAAGTCGAGCAAATGCTGCAACACAGGCAGCAAGTAGGCTGCTGTCTTCCCCGTGCCGGTTGGCGCAGAACCGAGCACATCGCGGCCCTCAAGCGCAGGCGGAATGGCCGCGGCCTGAATGGCGGTCGGGCGTGTAAAGCCTTTGCTCTCAAGGGCATTGAGCAGGCTTTCATCGAGTTCAAGTTCGGAAAAAGTCGTTACAGTCATGTTCTACCTCTGTGTGGGGCGCTGATTATAGACGTTACGGCTGTAATCTTCATCTGTTTGTATGGATATCGCTTTTCGACCACTTCGCTTTCCCCTATGCTACTCCAGTTTCACTCAGAAGGTTGCCCTGACATGTCTCAACTCAAAGCGCAGTTGCGCCGCGATGGTTTTACGTTTAAACAGTTTTTTGTGGCGCACGATCGTTGTGCGATGAAAGTCGGTACAGACGGTATTTTACTGGGGGCATGGGCTCCTGTCGCAGGTGTAAAACGCATTCTGGATATTGGTACGGGCAGCGGACTTCAGGCGCTGATGCTGGCGCAGCGAACGGAAGAACACGTCACGATCGATGCCGTTGAGCTTGATCCTCAGGCGGCCCGGCAGGCAAGTGAAAACGCTGCCGACTCTCCGTGGGCAGAACGCATCAGGGTAGAATGCGCCGATGTCCTGACCTGGGCGCCGGAGCAGACCGCGCGTTACGATTTGATTGTCAGCAATCCGCCGTATTTCACGCCAGGCGTGGAATGTGGCACGCCGGAACGCGAGCAGGCACGTTACACCGGCTCGCTCGATCACAAGGCGCTACTGACCAGTGCGGCGGAGCTCATCTCGGAAGAGGGATTTTTCTGCGTGGTCTTGCCTGAAAGCACGGGTAATACCTTCATTGAGATCGCACATGAGATCGGCTGGAATCTGCGTCTTCGTACCGATATTTCGGATACGGAAGGACGCTTACCGCACCGCGTGTTGCTGGCACTCTCGCCGAAAGAGGGCGAGTGCTTTATCGACAGGATGGTCATTCGTGGGCCAGACCAGCGTTATTCCGAAGATTACACAGCTCTGACCCAGGCCTTTTATCTGTTTATGTGAACCTGCGGCGTCAACACCGACGGCCCGGACGTTTCAAGCGGTTCGGGATAGTCCAGCGTATAATGCAGGCCACGGCTCTCTTTGCGCATCATTGCACAGCGCACAATCAGCTCGGCAACCTGCACAAGGTTGCGCAGCTCCAGCAGATTATTAGAAACGCGGAAGTTGGCGTAATATTCATCGATTTCCTGCTGCAACATCATGATGCGGCGTAACGCGCGTTCCAGACGCTTCGTTGTACGTACAATCCCGACATAATCCCACATGAAAAGCCGCAGCTCGTGCCAGTTATGCTGGATTACCACCAGTTCGTCCGGGTTTTCTACCCGACTTTCATCCCATGCCGGCAAGTGTGTTGTCGGACGTGCATAGGGCATGCGTTTGGTAATATCTTCCGCAGCCGACCACCCATACACCAGACACTCCAGCAGCGAGTTTGAGGCCATGCGATTCGCACCATGCAGGCCGGTATAGCTGACCTCGCCGATCGCATACAAACCATCCACGTCGGTACGACCATGATCGTCAACCATCACCCCGCCACAGGTATAGTGGGCGGCAGGTACAATCGGCACCGGATCGCGGGTTAGATCAATACCCAGACTCAGCAGCTTTTCATAAATCATCGGGAAGTGCTGGCGAATAAAGTCTGCCGGTTTATGGCTAATGTCCAGATACATACAGTCCACGCCAAGCCGCTTCATCTCGTGGTCAATGGCGCGGGCCACGATATCCCGCGGTGCCAGTTCACCTCGGGGGTCGAAGTCCGGCATAAACCTGGAACCGTCCGGACGCTTCAGATACGCGCCTTCGCCACGCAACGCTTCAGTTAACAGGAAGTTACGCGCCTGCGGGTGGAACAGGGCGGTAGGATGGAACTGATTAAACTCCAGATTCGCCACGCGGCAACCTGCGCGCCAGGCCATGGCGATACCGTCTCCGGAGGCGATATCCGGGTTAGTCGTGTACTGGTAAACCTTGGAGGCGCCGCCGGTGGCCAGCACAACGGCTTTTGCCAGGCAGGTTTCCACCTTCTCTTTATTCCGATTCCACACCCATGCGCCGACAACACGGCGCGTGCCGGGCAGGCCAATTTTATCGGAAATAATCAGGTCGACGGCGTTGCTGCGCTCCAGTACCCGAATATTGGGATGGCTGAGGGCTTTGCTGACCAGCGTGGTTTCAACCGCTTTTCCGGTTGCATCAGCAGCGTGCAGAATACGGCGGTGGCTGTGCCCGCCTTCACGGGTCAGGTGATAGCTCTCTTCACCATTAGGCTGAACCTGCGTATCAAACAGCACGCCCTGATCGATAAGCCATTGCACGCAGTGGCGGGCATTGCTGGCGACAAACTCTGCGGCATGCTCATCCACGATCCCAGCACCGGCAATCAGGGTGTCTTCTACGTGCGAGGCAATGCTATCCGTTTCATCAAACACCGCGGCAATACCGCCTTGTGCATAGAAGGTGGAACCTTCGCTCATCGGCCCTTTACTCAGCACGATTACGTTCTGATGTTCCGCCAGGCGCAGTGCGAGGGAGAGGCCGGCAGCACCGCTGCCAATGATCAGTACATCACAATGAAGTTCAGGCGTCGTGTTCATGATGTTTGTTTAATTTACTAAACATGGTGTGGGGAGAATAGCATTGCGATGCGAGATATCGCACGTTTTTTTTGAGGTGTGTTGCAATGACTAAACGGAATCCCGGAGGTTAAATCTGCGCTAAATGGCCGGAAATATTTTGCGAAGCAGATCGTTAGCTTCAGATTTTGTGGTGAAATAAAGCCTGTGTTGCGTTACTCTTCTGACGATAAAGTTAATGATTCTTGTCAGAAAGCGGGTGCGTATCGTGAACAGACTTATAATGAGAGAAAATGAATGGTCTGCGGCGCGATGAACAAAAACAAAGGCGTTACGGAACTTATTGAAGAACAGACACTCTAATTCGGTGCTTGCTCAAAGTGCAATGTTGTTAGAGTGGCGTTTCGATAACGCGTGGAATTTGGTTTGGGGAGACATTACCTCGGATGAGCGAGCAGTTAACGGACCAGGTCCTGGTTGAACGGGTCCAGAAGGGAGATCAGAAAGCTTTTAACCTACTGGTGGTGCGCTACCAGCATAAGGTAGCGAGTCTGGTTTCCCGCTATGTACCGTCAGGCGATGTTCCTGATGTTGTACAAGAGTCTTTTATTAAGGCCTATCGCGCGCTGGATTCATTCCGGGGGGATAGTGCTTTTTATACCTGGCTGTATCGTATTGCAGTCAATACGGCTAAGAATTATTTGGTTGCTCAGGGCCGGCGTCCGCCTTCAAGTGATGTTGACGCTATCGACGCAGAAAACTTCGAAAGTGGCGGCGCGCTGAAAGAAATTTCGAACCCTGAGAACTTAATGTTGTCAGAAGAACTGAGACAAATCGTTTTTCGCACGATCGAGTCGCTCCCGGAAGATTTACGCATGGCAATTACGTTACGGGAGCTGGATGGCCTAAGCTATGAAGAGATAGCCGCCATCATGGATTGTCCGGTCGGCACGGTTCGTTCACGAATTTTCCGTGCGCGAGAAGCCATTGATAATAAAGTTCAACCGCTTATCAGGCGTTGACGATAGCGGGATACTGGAAAAGGTATTAGGCATGCAGAAAGAAAAACTTTCCGCTTTAATGGATGGTGAAACGCTGGATAATGAGCTGCTCGATGAGTTGTCTCATTCTCCCGAAATGCAACAGACCTGGGAGAGCTATCATCTTATCCGCGACACGCTGCGCGGTGATACCAGTGAGGTTCTCCATTTCGATATCTCAGCACGCGTTATGGCGGCCATTGAGAACGAACCTGTTCATCAGACCACGCCGCTGATTCCTGAAGCGCAGCCTGCACCTCACCAGTGGCAGAAAATGCCGTTCTGGCACAAGGTGCGTCCATGGGCCAGCCAGCTCACCCAGATGGGGGTCGCTGCGTGCGTATCGCTTGCAGTTATCGTTGGGGTCCAGCACTATAACACTCAGTCTGAAGCCAATCAGCAACCTGAAGCGCCAGTGTTTAATACGCTGCCGATGATGGGTAAAGCCAGCCCGGTTAGCCTGGGCGTACCGGCAGATGCCTCCGCAAGCGGCGGACAGCAACAGCAGGTACAGGAGCAGCGCCGTCGCATTAATGCGATGTTGCAGGATTACGAGTTGCAGCGCCGTCTGCACTCCGAGCAGCTTCAGTTTGAGCAGGCCCAAACCCAGCAGGCTGCTGTGCAGGTGCCAGGAAACCAAACTTTAGGAACGCAATCGCAGTAATGAAGCAACTTTGGTTCGCCATGTCTTTGATGGCGGGTAGCCTGTTCTTCTCTGCTAACGCCTCGGCTGATGTTTCATCCGGGGCGTTGTTGCAGCAAATGAATCTGGCCAGCCAGTCACTCAATTACGAGTTGGCATTTATCAGCATCAATAAGCAGGGTGTCGAATCGTTACGCTATCGCCACGCCCGCCTTGATAACCAGCCGCTCGCCCAGCTTTTACAGATGGATGGCCCGCGTCGGGAAGTGGTCCAGCGTGGGAACGAAATCAGCTATTTCGAGCCTGGCCTTGAGCCGTTTACGCTCAATGGTGACTACATCGTTGACTCCCTGCCGTCGCTCATTTACACCGATTTTAAACGTCTCGCCCCCTACTATGATTTTATCTCGGTGGGGCGAACGCGTATTGCCGACAGGCTGTGCGAAGTGATCCGCGTTGTTGCGCGGGATGGGACGCGTTACAGCTATATCGTCTGGATTGACGCAGAGACGAAGCTGCCGATGCGCGTTGATCTGCTCGATCGCGACGGTGAAACGCTGGAGCAGTTCCGTGTGATCTCCTTTGACGTAAACAGTCAGGTCGGCAACAGCATGCAGAATCTGGCCAAAGCCAGCCTGCCGCCTTTGCTTTCCGTGCCTGCCGGCGATTCTGTCAATTTTAACTGGGTACCATCCTGGATCCCGCAAGGGTTCAGCGAAGTTTCCAGCAGTCGTCGCCAGCTGCCTACTATCGAAACTCCGGTTGAGTCGCGACTCTATTCCGATGGGCTGTTTAGCTTCTCGGTGAATATTAATCGCGCTACGGCGAACAGTTCCGAACAGATGCTCCGTACCGGTCGCCGGACGGTCAGCACGACGGTGCGCGATAATGCGGAAATTACCATTGTCGGTGAATTACCGCCGCCAACGGCAAAACGTATTTCAGACAGCATTAAATTCAGGGCTGCGCAATGATTAAAGAGTGGGCCACGGTCGTATCCTGGCAGGATGGCGTAGCGCTTGTTAGCTGTGACGTTCAAGCATCATGCAGCAGTTGCGCTTCGCGAGCCGGTTGCGGCAGCCGCGTGTTGAATAAGCTGGGGCCGCAAACGTCGCACACTATTACTGTGCCGAGCGCTCAGCCGCTGGTGGCAGGGCAAAAAGTGGAGCTCGGCATCGCTGAAGGTAGCCTGCTCACTTCCGCCATGCTGGTTTACCTTTCTCCGCTCGCAGGCCTGTTCGTGATGGGCGGGGTTTTCCAGATGCTGTTCGGCACAGATTTGGCCGCCATGTGCGGGGCCGCGTTGGGCGGCGTGGGCGGGTTCTGGCTTGCTAAAGGCGTTTCCCCAAGGCTTGCCGCCCGGGAAGCGTGGCAGCCTGTCATCCTCAGCGTTGCACTGGCACCCGACCAACTTCGTGTTGAGACGCTCTCTTCTGAGGCCCGGTGATCTGCCGGGCTTTATTATTATTTACATCGCCATAAAGAAAACGCCGTCTCTTCGCGCTATACCTGGCTCTAAGTGCAGTTCCAGCTGACGAGGATGTAGTGTAGAATGCTGCGTTTTCGCACTGAAAAACGTCAGGCTAAGAACAGCGGCCTCCAGGAATTCGTAAGGCATAATTATTTAACTATATGAAGAACATACGTAACTTTTCGATCATTGCTCACATCGATAATTGATACCCCGCCAGCCTTCGCAAACCTCCGACAAAAACGCCTCAAGATCCCCATCAAATCAGCCTTTCCAAAAATTATACTGTTTGCATGTACAGTCAACCTACGACATCATAAGTCATGGTTTTTGTGTCCACCAGTGCGTCCATATTCTATGATGGACACATAACCTCCCGTTCTGATGGACACACGCAGGGACAAATCATGGCTATTTCAGATAGTTATCTAAAGTCGTGCCTTGGGCGCGAACGAGACAAAGTTGAAGAAAAGGCAGACCGTGATGGTCTGTGGGTACGCATCTCCAAAAAGGGGGCCGTTACTTTTTTCTACCGATTCCGCTTCCTGGGCAAACAGGACAAGATGACGATCGGCAGCTATCCGGAGTTCGGATTAAAAGCCGCGCGCGATGAAGTCGCAAAGTGGGCAGCTATTCTTGCCCGTGGCGAAAACCCTCGGATCAGGCAAAGCCTCGATAAAGCCAAGATTAACAGCCAGTACACCTTCGAAGAGCTGTTCCGTGAATGGCACTCAATGGTCTGCATTCAGAAAGAATCAGCCGGGCAGGTCCTCCGCTCGTTTGAACTGCACGTTTTCCCCAAGCTCGGGAAATACCCTGCGCATCAGCTCACGCTACACAACTGGCTCACTGTCCTGGACAGATTGGCCCAGGGTTACAGCGAGATCACCCGGCGCGTGATCAGCAACGGCCGACAGTGTTATTCCTGGGCAGTGAAACGGCAACTGCTGGAAGTTAACCCGCTGTCAGAAATGTCTGGGCGTGATTTCGGCATCCAGAAACAAATGGGTGAGCGAACCCTGGACCGTAAAGAACTGGCGATTGTCTGGCGAGCCATTGAGGATTCCCGCCTCATTGAGCGAAACAAGATCCTCTATAAATTGTCTCTGATATGGGCGTGCAGGGTTGGCGAACTCCGGCAGGCTGAAGTCGCACACTTTGATTTTGAAGAAGGGATCTGGACTGTTCCATGGGAAAACCACAAGACAGGGCGGAAGACAAAGAAACCGATAATTCGACCTATCATCCCGGAAATGCTCCCGCTGATAAAACGGGCCATTGAGCTGGCGCCAGGACGCTTTGTTTTTTCAAAATATGAAGACAAGCCGATGAGTGAAGGCTTCCATATGAGCATCAGCAGTAACCTGGTTAAGTTCATGCTCAAGGCCTATAACGAGCAGGTCCCACACTTTACTATTCATGATCTGCGCAGGACTGCGCGAACGAATTTCTCAGAGCTAACCGAGCCGCATATCGCCGAAATAATGCTTGGCCACAAACTGCCTGGTGTGTGGTCAGTGTACGACAAGCACACCTATGTTGAGGAAATGAGAGTGGCATATGGTAAGTGGTGGGCCCGACTTATGAGCATCGTCGAGCCCGACATTCTGGAGTTCACGCCGCGTCAGGTCGGGTGAGACGGCCTTTATCATCACGGGTTAGGTTCAGGTGAGACATCGGCTTACGGGTTGATCGTGACATCTCTTTAATCTGCCAGGCGGTGACTTTGGTTCTGAGCCATTTATTGGGTCCACCCATGTAAGCGCAATCTGGCTCAGGGAAAGGGTTCTCGTTTGGGGCTCTTTTCCTGTAGCGTTCGAGCGTACGTGAGGAAATACACAGCTGCCCGCAGATGTCTTTAGTGCTCATCAGCTCAAATTTATTCGTTGCTTTGCTCATCTTCGTTCTCCAAGGGCCCCAACCGGGGCCGTTTGATAATTCTTTATCAGGACGCCTGGCCGGGAAGGGCACGCAAGCGGCGCATGCCTGTCATTGCCGTGGCCACATAGCTCGCCTTGCGGTTCACCACCTCCACCCAGACCTTCACGCCTTCAACCTTCACCGTATACGTCTCTTTCATCTTGCTGCGCCCATAGTCGCCGTATCTTTGCTGGTGAGCAGCCAGCGCGATTTCGCATGCCTGACGCGCTAACGGGGATTGCTGACTACCACGATTAATTAGTCGCATGCTCATCTCCTTCGATACGGTTAAACTCGACCACCCAGACCCAAGGATTTCTATCCCATTCACCAGAGCCGTAAATGGAATCCCAGAGCGTAGCGAATGATCCCCTGGCGCTTAGCTGATGCTGCGTCCAGCCCGGCTGGTAATGTTTCCAAAAACCTTCACGCAATCGGGCAACACCTTCTGATCGGGCCTCCTCTTCGCTGATGCTCTTTAACTGCTCGACCCGAACGCCGGTAATCTCCAGCGTGATGCGGGACGCCCAGCGCGGCATGTGGATTGACGGGCGCCAGCCACAATGCAGATTGTCGTCAGCGTCAAAAAACTCAGGAGCTGGCTTTCCATCAGCTTTGTAGACACAAAATTCTGGCTTTTTGAATTTCGAAGAATCTTCCTGATAGGCTTCCATTTGCTCGAAATCAAAGAGAGGCCCTTGGAAGGTCTCCCGCACCCATATGCGATCGCCTGGTACTCCGTACGTGCAGCATTCCCTGATTAGTTCGGGAACATCTTCCGGGTAACAACCGATAAACTTCTTCCCGATCTGAATGAATTTTGAAATTGGGTCTCTTCCGACCGTGCAGTCCTTAATAATCCTACGTGTCTGGGTCTTACGGCCGTCGAGGATGGCGCGCACCATCTCGCCGTTAAAAATCATCCCACGTTCAATAATTTTCGTCATATCGTTACTGGGAGGGCGGACCCTCCCGCCTCCCTTAGTCCACGTATTCCGGTTTCATATCCGCCAGGGTGATGCTGAACTGATCGTGCAGCTCGTCGCCTAGGTGACGCTTTGAAGATGCGAGCACACGCTCGGCTTCCGTGAACCGCTCTATCGCGTCCGGTTCTTCCGGAGAAGGTAGGGAGTTGATAGCCGCCTCAACCTTGTTACGTGCATCGACCAGGTAGTACCGCTTAACGGCTTTGTTTTTCAGCTCGGTGAACAGTGCGGATCCAAGCGTCGCTTTAGCGGTTTCGATGTCGGCACGGACCGCTTTGGCGCTATCTACGTCCTGAGCGGCTTCAATGCGGTCGCGGAAATCCTTGGCCAGAGTGTCGATATTTTCTGAAGACTGATGCGTATTCTGTGGGCTAGATACGTTGTCCGCAGCAATTTCAGCCATGCTCATTCGCTGCGGCGCCGGATTTATTTCTTTCTCAGTGCGCTGCTCAACTTCGTCCGGACTATAGACGCCGAGGATGACTTCAGGGCAATACAGGCGAGCCCAGTACTTCACCGCCAGATAAGCGATCTGTTGCTTAGGATTGGAAACCCAGAGCGGTGAGTTGCGAGTGACAATTCCTGAAAGGTAAACAGGTTCACCCCAGGTGATTTCAGATTCACCTCGCAAAATGGCGCCAACCTGTACAAATAAGCCGTTTTCATCTTCATCATTCCAGCCACGGATGCGTTCTGTGACAGTGTATTCCCCGTTTTTCCCATGCTTTTTACGCTGAATCTCTTTCGTTTTTGCGCATCGCTCCCATTCGCCGCCGTAGCGGTAGTGGAAGCGTCCGCGAATAGCGCTTGAACTGGCAATCACAGCGTTGATCAGTTGAGCTTCATATCCCAGTACGCCGTTAACCAGATGTGTTTTTTGCGCCACTGCGTAAGGATTCATACCCCATTGCATAGCCTGCATGACAATCGCCATGCAATCGGCAGGCTTCCCTGCCAGGTGTGCAGGAACAGTAACCTGAGAGTCAGCCATCAGGTTTGCAAAGGCGGTAAGCTGCCCAAGAGCCTGCACATTGAAAATTGCATTGCTGGCAGAGATTGTGTTTGGAGCCTGCTGCTCAGCAGTTACGATATTCATGTTTTCCATCATCATTCCCCTTATGCCTGAGTACGCAGCGCTTCGAGGCGGCGCTGGTCGAAGTCGTTCAGTTCGTCGGTGTAGTCGGCAGTGATAGGTGCTGGCCATTCACCTGTGTCGAATCCGGTTGCGATAGCGCGCATCGCTTTACGGTATTCCAGTGCTATTGAGCAACGTATGTTAAAGCAACTAATAACCTGCCTTATTCGGCAGGTTTTTTTATGTCCAAAGCCTTCTATTTTTAACATTTTGTGCTCTTAACAGGTTGATCATTCTGAGTTTGCGGGTTACTGTATAAAAACACAGTATGTGCAAAGGAGGCCACCATGAAAATTGAGTTAACCATTGATCGCACAAAGAAACTTCCAGATGGAGCAATGCCAGCGCTGGAAAAAGAACTGCTAAAACGGCTGCGGAATCAGTTCGAGGATTGCAGTCTGGTTGTTCGTCGTGCTGGTTCGGATGGGTTAAGCGTTTATGGTGGGGCAAAGGAAGCGAAGAAGACGGTTGAAGGTATCCTTCAGGAAACCTGGGAAAGTGCAGACGACTGGTTCTATTAAGGGTGTACTCAGGGGTAGCGCGCATTTTTAGAATACCGCAATTTGCGAATCCCTTTGATGCTGCTGCCGACAATTTCTAATCGCGTCTGTATGTCGCTCAGGGGGATTCCGTGGAGGGTGTAGTTCAGTCAGATCTGCGAGTGACCATAACCGATGGGAAAGGAAGGGAGTTGCTGTCCTTCAAGTTGGGGGCGGAAGAGCGCTATATAATTTCCACCAAAGATTGCTCCATAACTCACAGAAAACTAAGCAGGGATGATCATTACTGGTCCAAAGAAACCATTATGGAAGTTGTAAGGGAAATGGCTTCTAAAAATTGACTTGTCACTACGTACGCAATCATAATTCTTGAGCTGGCCTGAACAACCAGCAACCTGACCGCGATGCGCCACGGAGTGAACACCATGGCGCAGTTACAACTCATTAAGCAGTCCTCAGGGATCCTGATCCCGGCTACGCCGGAGACCAGCGATTTGCTGCAATCAAAAATCAAGCTCGGCGCCGTGCTGGTGGCCGACTTCAAACAGGTACGCAATCCTGCGTTTCATCGTCGCTTCTTCGCTCTGCTGAATCTGGGCTTCGAATACTGGGAGCCTACCGGCGGCGCAATCTCCTCCAACGAGCGCAAGCTGGTTACCGGCTACGCTAAATTCCTGGCTTCCTATGGCGGAAACGAAGGCGCACTGCTCGATGCCGCTGAGCACTATCTTGAGCAGGTTGCGAGCCGCCGCGTAACAAACGGGATCAGCCTCTGTAAATCCTTCGATGCATACCGCGCCTGGGTGACTATTCAGGCCGGGCATCATGACGCTATCAAACTTCCGGATGGCACACTTCAGAAGCACCCACGCAGTATTTCATTCGCCAACATGGACGAAATTGAGATCCAGCAGCTGTACAAGGCCGCGCTTGATGTCCTCTGGCGCTGGATATTATCCAAGGCATTCAGGGACCAGCGCGAGGCGGAGAACGCCGCTGCGCAACTCATGAGCTTCGCGGGGTGACGGGAATGAAGAAGACCTGGTTCCATCATACCGATTGCACAACCCAGCAGTCCGAAGAACTTATTGCGGAATACCAGCGCCGCGGCGTGAAGGTAGAGCGCAACCTGAACTCAGATTATCTCACCTGGACCGTCAGCGCCCGGCTGCCTGAAGGCAATAAACCACCGCGTATAAATCGCCGGTGGCAAAACCGGATATGGGGGTGAGCATGGCTATTTATCGCAGCAAAAAATGGCTCGCCGCCGTCGGCCAGATCGAGCGTTGTGTTCTTTGTGGAGCATGGGGGACGCAGGTGGCACACCGGAACGAAGGGAAAGGCATGGGATTAAAAACCGATGACTGTGCGACAGCTGCGCTCTGCGTTTGCTGTCATGACAGCATTGATAACGGAAATAAGCTGAACAGAGATGAGCGTCGGCAGCTTATGGACCGCGCGATTGTTCTGACAGTGATTGAAGTTGCCCGCCGCGGGCTGGTGGTGCCCGCATGAAAATTTACGAAATTACGCCGATTGGCAAACCCCGAATGACCCAGCGAGACCGATGGCATAAACGCCCGGCAACGGCTGCTTACTGGGCATACAAAGAGCAGGTCCGGCTGCTGGGCATTAAATTGCCTGAAGCCGGATATCACGTCACTTTCGTTATCCCCATGCCAAAGAGCTGGAGCAAGGCAAAGCGGGAGCAATATGTCGGCCAGCCTCATCAACAAAAGCCGGACAAAGACAACTTGGAAAAAGCTTTGCTGGATGCAGTGTTTGACGAGGATAGCCATGTCTGGGACGGGCGGGTTACCAAAATCTGGGGAGAAACCGGGCAAATTATCATCGGGGAGGCCACATGAAGCCAGAAACGCTTGAGGTACTACGCGCGCGCTGGCAGCGCCTTCGCATTTACCGCTACCGGGGATCGGTGCTGGTGGATTACCGCATCTTCCGTAATTACATCAGAATTGAATCAAAGCAGAGGGGCACATGAAACTGGAAGCAGCACTTAAACATTTTAGTCCTCAGGGAATGCATATCAGCGAAGATGTAAAGGGAACCTCTCCGGATCGTCTCACCGGCACTGATGTTATGGCGGCCATTGGCACCACCAGCAGCCGTGCGCGCTTCGGCCTGGCTGCTTTCTTCGGCAAAGCCGGCATTAGCAAAACAGATGAACAACTCGCAGTTCAGGCGCTGGCGCAGTTTGCCATTAAAAACGCCCCTAAAAATGTCCGCAAAGCCGCTGGCGATAAGCTCGGAGCCTGCATGTTGACGCTGGCGCAGTTTGCTTTCGCGGAGTATTCCTGTTCGGCGGCTACCAGCGTGATGTGTCACAGCTGTTGTGGTACCGGCCGGACCACTAAAGAGCAGGTCACCCGCAAGGTTTCGTACCCTTGGGGTAAAGCGCCATACTGGGCCAGCCGCTCCCGTGCCGTTCGTCCGTCTGACTGGGAGCTGTGGACAGAGGTAACAGAGGTTGTACCGGCGGTCTGTGATGTTTGCGAAGGCAAGGGAACGATAAGCGCCCGTTGTCGTTGCGGCGGCATAGGTGAAGTGGTGGACCGTAAAGCAACGAAGGAACGTGGCGTACCAGTTTTCAAAACGTGTGAACGTTGCTCTGGTATTGGCTTCTCTGCTATCTCCTCGGCGACGGTATATCGCGTCATTCTGAAGCGACTCCCTGACCTTCATCAGTCATCATGGTCGCGTAACTGGAAACCACTCTTTGAAATGCTTGTGGACACGCTGCGCAAGTGGGAATGTCAAGCGGCTGTCGAATTCGAGAAGGCAACAACTTAATAATATGATCGAAGCAAATGACGACGCATTTTTGCATGTTAGGGTTGACTTTGCATAAAAATGTCCTGTATGATTTCCACAGTTGATTATTGCGACCAAATGAAATTAAACCCGCTTTAGTGCGGGTTTTTGTAGCTAATTCATTAATTTCCACAGACAAGATCAGCTATGTAAGCGGCTGCACTTGAGCCACCTTTAACATAATCATATTTTCCAGCAACTTTTCCGCTCATTTCATACATTGTTATTTCACCAAACTCATTTTTGCATGCTTTAGAAGGAATGGTGAAATGAGAGTAGAGAATTTTCGCACTGGAGTTCTTGGAAATTGGAACTTCTTGTATGATTATTGACCGAATACCTTTGTTTTCAGTCAATGAACGTTCCTTACCATAGAAGTTGAAATTGTTTGTATTTGTCAGAAAGATCCAGCCGTCAATTTTGTCAGCTGTGTATGCAGGAAGAGAAGAAATAGCTAATAAAAATGCTCCTGCTAACTTCAATTTTTTATGCATTAATGGTTTTCCTCGTTATCCATTTTTGACTGGTACGCTTAAAGATGACACATCATCATTTGGTGATCAGGTTATCGGCACCATTCGCAAGCTATTTAATTAAAATTTCTGGTCGTGATCCGGCGTGCCTTTGCCATATCCGCGTCATGAGTTACACGATGGGTCACAGAACCTTCCGAGTGTGAGCCATAGGAATATGGCAAAGCGATTTTTTACCGCGATGCTATAGTTAAAGTGGCATTCGATAATGCTCTCGATACTGAAAATACTGGGTGGGGAGACACCCGCTTCGCAGAGACAACTGCATGACCCATGACCAGCAACCCAATGCTGGTCTTTTTTTTCCACTGGTCAGTGCACGGAGCTTCTACCTCTGTGGTTCAAGGTTCGAATCCTCGATGGTGGACCATTAAGCACTACAACATTCGTTTACTGAAGGCTACCATCCGTCGGCCTTTTATATGCTCTTGACTATGCAAGCATGTTTTACAGAAAGGTGCTTGCATATGTCAGGCGACAAGAAAGATCCAAAGGGTAAAGCTAAGGGCGGGGTTGCCAGGGCGAAGTCTCTTACTAAAGAGCAGCGTTCTGACATTGCCAAAAAGGCTGCTGCTGCAAGGTGGAGGGATAAAATTCACAAAGCCACCCATATGGGTAATTTCAAAGATGAATTTGGAATAGATGCTGAGTGTTATGTCTTAAGTGATGAATCGAAAACCGCAGTAGTTACTAAGGCTGGACTTGCTCGACTTTTAGGTATCGGCAACTTCGCAAGGGATGTCGATAAACTACTAAGCGCTGGTTACATGAAGGAGTTTGGTGGTCCAAGTTTAAAAGCGAAAATTGAAAATCCTATTAATTTTCAATATAGTGGGCAGTCCAAAAACATCAATAACGCTCATGGGTTTGATATTGATGTGATCGTTGATATCGGAAAGGCGCTGATAGATGCAAAAAGTGCCGATGCTCTGCCACCGTCTAGAATCCCTGCTGCCGATACAGCTCAAAAACTAATAAATGCTTCCGCTAAATCAGGTATAAAAGGCGTAGCCTATGCATTGGCCGGTTATCGACCTGAAGTTCAAGAGGTAATCGATGCTTTTAAGGCATTTGTACGAGAGGAAGCCCGCCAATATGAGAAAGAGTTTCCCGACGAGTTGTATGAGGAATGGTATCGGTTATATGGACTTAATCGTCCGGAAAAAGGCAGGCCGATCCGCTTTGGACAGTTGACTAATATGCAAATTTACGTCCCACTGGCTAAGAGTAAGGGGAAGATATTAGAGCAAATTCGCGCCAGTAGGGATGAGAATGGAAAGCAATCAGATAAGTTACACCTCTTCCTTTCTGAAATTGGCGTCAAGGCCTTACGACAACACATCGGCAAACTTCTTGGCGTTGCAGCAATGAGCGACAACAAAGAGGAGTATGAGGCCGGCATTGAAAAAGTTTTTGGCCGTATCAAGCCAGAATTATAAACTTTCTGCCCGGCCACCGCGCCGGGTTTTTATTGTCTAAAGTCTTTCCCAATACTGCCGATAATCTTCGTTCTGAAATTGAAAAAAATAAATATCTGCATTCGTTGCCCGCTCCCGTGCGGGCTTTTTTTATTCCCCTCATTACTGAGAGGATACACAGCTATATGAGGGGAGACCTATGTCCGATCCATTTTCCGGCACAGGGCTGGCCGGTTTAGCTTTGACTGGAGCCAGTGTTTACGGTCTATTGACCGGAACTGATTACGGTGTTGTTTTTGGAGCATTTGCAGGCGCAGTATTCTACATAGCGACAGCGGCTGACCTGAGTGTGTTACGTCGCCTGGCATACTTCTTCGTGTCGTATATCGTCGGCATTCTTTGTTCGGGGTTGTTGGGGGCAAAACTCACATGCTGGACGGGGTACACCGAGAAGCCTCTGGATGCTATTGGTGCCGTAATAGCTTCTGCGTTAGCCGTTCAAATCCTTACGTTCCTGAACAAGCAGGACATCGGCTCGCTGGTGGCGCTGATAACGCGCCGGGGAGGTTCAGGTGGTACTAAATGACCCAACAGCAACTATCAACGCGCTGCTCTGCGCCGGAGTTGTAATTACTCTGATGTTTTACCGCCGTGGTGATTCGCGGCATCGGCCATGGATTTCGCGTTTAGCCTGGCTGATTACCGTCACTTACAGCGCTGTACCGCTGGCGTACCTGTGTGGGATCTACCCGCATTCATCATGGGCCACCATTGCGGCCAATATCATATTCCTTTCCGTGCTGGTGGCCGTCAAAGGCAACGTTGCACGTCTGGTTGATCATCTGAGGCACTAATGAACCAATCACAATTTCAGAAGGCGGCTGGTATCAGCGCCGGATTAGCTGCGCGCTGGTTTCCGCATATCGACGCCGCCATGAAGGAATACGGCATCACCGCACCGCTTGATCAGGCCATGTTTATTGCCCAGATGGGGCATGAAAGCACCAGATTTACCCGACTGGTGGAGAACCTGAATTACGCGGTTGAAAACCTGGTACCGACGTTCGGCAGCCACCGCATCACTCAACAGCAATCCGCCGCACTTGGCAGAACGGCAACGCAACCGGCAAACCAGAAAGCGATCGCCAATCTGGTATACGGTGGTGAGTGGGGAAAAGAACACCTTGGCAATCAGGTCGCTGGTGATGGCTGGAAATATCGCGGTCGTGGGCTGAAACAGATTACCGGCCTGAGCAACTATCGCAGTTGTGGCCAGGCGTTGAAACTGGACCTTGTTACTCATCCGGAGCTGCTTGAAAAGGATGAATACGCCGCGCGCTCTGCCGCATGGTTCTATGCCTCCCGCGGTTGCCTTCTTCATTCCGGCGACATTGAGCGCGTGACACTGTTAATCAATGGCGGCCGCAACGGGCTGGATAAACGCCGTGCGCTGTTTAATCTGGCGAAATCAGTTTTGGTGTGAGGTGAGAGTGGGTATCGAAACGATAATCGGGCTGGCCGCACTGGTGATTTCCGCCATTGCAGGCGCTTTTGGCCTGGGCCATATTCGCGGCACCAGCAAAGCTGAAGCGAAAGCCGACCAGCAGCGCACCAAAGATAACGCAGCGGCAACGGTCGCAGCAGCCGAACGCCGGGTAGAAGCAACGAAAGAGGCCAGCAATGTACAGCAGACTGTTAACCATATGTCTGACGACGATGTTGATCGCGAGCTGCGGGACAACTGGACCCGTAAGGGTTGAGGTAGCCGATACGTCTTGCGACTGGGTTAAACCCATCTACTGCACAGCGCACGACTGGGATGTACTGGACAGGCAGACGAAGCGCGACATCCTGGCGCATAACAAAGCGTGGCAGGCGAACTGCAAGTAGGCCTTAATTGAAAGATAACTAAATAAATTTTCCAAATGGTCGTTATATAGAGAGTGTGTTTAATTAAGGGGGCAAACAATGCCTTTTCTCATGGTGTTCTTTGTTGTCATTATGGTGTTACTCCTCTGGAAGGCAGGAATACCCCAGGCTATCATTATGTTAATCATACCCATCATGTTTAGTACTTTGGGAGGTATGGTTGCCGCCGTGGGAGTAAGCGCGTTCGCTACACCTATTGTTGGAGTGCCTGTTGGAATCGTTGTATTTTTAATGTTGATGGGTAAGTTTTTATCCAGGAGGTAACCTAAATCCAATACTGAGGACAGGCATGTCACATGAATAGCTATGGCTTTCTTATGCGCATTCTTCATCTATTACAAAGCTCATCTGCTGGTTGCTAATGATGATAAAATGCAGAGTCCCATGGATTTTGGGGTAGGAAAAGCCTGGATATGATGCTAGAAATCATAACATTAAAAAGACCGTGAGATGCAGTATGAAAATCTTAGGATTGGATGAGTACAGAACCCTTCGTGAGGGAGGGACAATGAAGTATTTTGAACTGGAACGCATGCCTAACAGCACTTGGGCTGCCATTTTCGAAAGTTTGTTTGCCGAAAAGGATGAAAAGGCATGGGTAGAGGGTTACTGCATTGTAACGAACTGCTCAAACAGTGAAGTATCCACCCGGTTCATATACTTGAAAGAAAAGTGCGAAGAAGCGAACTCTATATACAGGGTTAAGCATTCTGCACTATAACTAATTAAAGAAAGTTAAACTCCTGGTGATTTGTTTGCTGCCATTTTCACTTCTTTCAGAATTGAATTCAGGTGAATGAGTTAAAAAAGACTTTTGGGCTATTAAAGGTAACGTAAATCACAGGCAAAAGATTCGTCAATGTGATTGAGTGTTCATGGGACTAACAATCTTCTCTTGTAAGGAATTATGTGTAGAAGGAGATTTTATGGCACAGCTATTGATTTTTGCTGATGATGAGCCTGCTAAGTTGCTGAAAATTCGAAGTTATCGGAGCAAGATTCTTTATCTGTATGCTAATGATGAGGTGAGGTGTTTGGATGTGGTGATTTTTTTTTCAACTTTTCTGAAAGGCGAAAGTGGAGCCATATTGGTGGCAGCCGACAGATACGTGAGCAGGAAAGAAATTATCGAGGCTTATGATGCTCTGCTTGGTTGAAAGCAGCGAGACTGGCGCGTAGCAGTAGGATGGGGCATGCTTGGTTCTATACGTCAGTAGAGTGATACAGGAGTTCATATCGGCCAGACGAAGCGTGATGCTACTTTAATCCAGCGGGTGAGCGCTTAATATTGTTTGTCCCAACGGTTCGAACCCATTTCTGATTACCACATTCAAGCCACTGGCACTCGCTGGTGGCTTTTTTTATTGGAGTGAATAATGGCAAAACCGGACTGGGGAGAGCTTCAGCAACGGTTCCTGTCCGAACATGCCGCAACCGGCGTATCACCAAAGGAATGGTGTGAAGCGCAGGGACTGAACTACGCTACCGCCCGACGATATATCAAAAAAACTTCTGCGCAAAAACCTGCGCAGAAAAAAATGCGCACTGCGCAGAAAGATAAAAGCGCAAATGAACTGGTGGATGATGATGGACTTACTGCTCAGCAGTGCTTATTTGTCGCGGAGTATCTGAAGGACAACAACGCCACCGCTGCCGCTGCACGTGCTGGTTATAGTGACCCAAACTACGGCCGTCAGCTCATAACGAATCCTAACGTTGCGCAGGCCATTGCGCATCAGCAGAAAGCCTCCATTGCGCGCACGCTTGGCGGTGCCGATGAAGTCCTCGCGCAGATTTGGCAGCTCGCCACCTTCGATGCAAACCAGCTTTCACAGTATCGTCGCGGCGCGTGTCGTTACTGCTGGGGATTCGGTCACCAGTACCAGTGGCGCGATATGGTGGAGTTCGAAGAGAAACGCCTCGAAGCGCTTGAACGGAAAAGTCGCGAGCCCGTCGATGTAGGCGGCTATGGCTACGATCACACCAGAGAAGCTAACCCTGGCTGTCCGCGCTGTAACGGCGATGGTATTGGTCAACCGTATTTCCCTGATACACGAAAGCTCCCGGCAACTTCTCGGCTCGCTTACTCCGGCGTAAAAGTCGGTAAGAACGGCGTCGAGATAACCGCTATCAGCCGTGAGCGAATGTTCGAAGCCGTAATGAAACGGCTTGGCCTGGCGGATAGCGAGTTCGCTCAGCGTCTCCAGCAGATCGAAATCGACCGCCGGTTGCTGGAAGTGGAAAAACTCCGCAAAGAGCTGGCCGGTGATGGTGATGATGACGAACCGACCCCAGTGCAGATTAATATCAACGTAGTGGACGCGAGGGCGGAAGATGGGGATCAGCCCGACACTTAACATTCCTCAGGCGCGTTTCCTCGCGATGCAGCACAAATTCAAAGCCTACGTTGCCGGGTTCGGTTCCGGCAAGACGTGGGTGGGTTGTGGCGGCATCTGTAAAGGGATGTGGGAGCATCCGAAAATCAACCAGGGCTACTTCGCTCCAACATATCCGCAGATTCGTGACATCTTCTACTCACCAGGCCGGAGCGACCGTTACGCTTCCGTTCGTTATTCAGAACGGGCAGGTGTTCATCAGAGACGCGCTGATAGGTGATGGCACCATCAACAACAACAAGATCGGCAACTACATCCAGTCCAATAACTATGTCGCTGGCTCAGTCGGATGGAGGCTGGATAAGGGAGGTACGTTTGAGAACTACGGTTCGACAGCTGGTGAGGGGGCCATGAAGCAGACTAATCAAACGATCAGTGTCAAGGATGCCAACAATGTGTTGAGGGTGCAGATAGGGAGAATCACTGGCACATGGTAACGGGAGGCCTCTTACGGGGCCTCTTTTTTTTCAGGAGGACTGGATGGCGGAATATGGTGTTCAGACATGGGACGCCTCAGGCAATGTTAATAATTATGGCGTTAAGCCTGTCAGCGTTTGTGGCTATCTCCAGCTGGCCCAGAACCAGAAAACAGCCTCTTACACCGTAGCGCTTCCACCGGGTTGCAGGCTGACCTATTTTCAGAGCATGAACGGCGAACAGTTTGGTACGAGTCGGAGGAAGATCACCATTTCAGGGGGAACCGCAACAGTGTCAGCAGTAGGCGATACCGACTACTCAGCAGGGACTGAGCCTGCGGCAGCGGCTTATCTCATTTTCCAGATCGAGAGGGCATAAATGGCGGAGTATGGCGTTTTACTGACGACGACCAGCGGGGAAGTATGGGTGACCGCGAACAGCTCGCCAATCGCTCTACAGGAACGAAAGATAGCGGCACTTCAGGGAACATCGGGGTTTAATACCAAAGTGACGCACACATTCCCCGCAGGTCAGCCTGTTAAGGCTGCCTCCCCAGTAGTTAAGTTGTTTGCAGACGGTTCGTTTGAAACTAATGACGAATCAGAGGGCTGCACTGTAACCCGTCTGGCTACCGGCCAATATCTGGTGGAAGGGTGTCAGGGGCTGAACTCAGACGCAGCATGGGGCGGCATCGATGGAGGTTTTGACATCCCAACCGATCGCAACAAGCAACCGCTTATCTGGCTGGATTATGAAGTTAACGCCGATGGTTCTTTACTGGTGAAAACCTATCACCGTACTCACCCTGATGCGCCAGCTTTCGGCAGGAACGAAATAGAAGGCGTAAGTGATGGTGATCCGGCCGACATCCCCCGCGACCAGTTTGTATCCGTTCGTGTCGAAATGCCTGCCGATTCTTTATACAACCAAAAAATCAGAGCAGCAGAGCTGGCCATGATTGCCGATGCGGGTGAATAAAGGTCGGTTTGGGAAGTGCAGCTATTCTTGATTCTGGGGCAGGACTGAATCAGGTGCTTACATCAACGAATGATGGCACTAAAAGTTTTGGGTTAGGAGCAACGTATCCATCTGTCAGCACTAATGGCCAAGTGGCTACAGATTCAACGGGGTTTTACAGACAAAATAATACAACGGGCTCCAATTTCTTTGGGCATTGGGGGGCTGGGGTTGGGATTATGTATAGCTCCCCAACTAAATTTAATATTTTCGTCAGGCAAGATGGCCAAATTTATTTCAATAAAGTTTCATCTGGATCAGAAGACTGGAGAGCTATAGCCAAGACAACACTTAACACGACTGTCGATAGCAATGGTTTCCTTAAAACGGCCTCACCCGTCGTTAAGATTTTCAGCAGCGGTAGATGTGAAACTAATGAAGAATCGGAAGGTTGTACTGTAACTCGCATGAAAACTGGAGAGTATCTGATCGAGGGCTGCATGGGAATGAACTCAGATGCTGCCTGGGGAGGTGTTGATGGTGGGTTTGTTATCCCTAAAGATCGCAATGGGCAGGCATTAATATGGCTTGACTACGAGGTAAATGCCGACGGGTCAGTGCTCGTGAAAACATTCCACCGGGAATACCCGACAGCACCGATATTTGCGAGGAACTCACGGGAAGGTTTAGTAGATGGTGAACCGGCCGATATTCCGGCCGATCAGTTTGTCAGTGTCCGGGTAGAGATGCCGCAAAACAGTATCTGGAATCAGCGTGTGGCTATGGCTGAAGTTCCTGATTTATCCGCTGATTAAAGGCAGAATCATCTGGCATATCCAGGCGAACATCGATCCAACTGTTCACCGGCACGTCCATCGGTTCCCCTTTCGTTTTGACGATCTCCACGCCATCGCTCAGCATGTATTTCTGTTTAAACAAGCGGATAGTCAGTCCGCCGCTTTCAGTCTGCTCCGCTTCAACAACACCCATCTCGCCCATGCCGCCAGGGTCCATTGGCGGCAGCAGCTGCCAGCCTTCTGATGCCAGTCCATCCGAACCGGTAAGAATATATACCCCAACATCCAGCCGAGAGATTTTGATCCCTTCAGCCTCGGCGTTCGCCGTACCGCACCCGCACCAGACAAAACCTGATTCATCTATATCAGTGCGTTGACATTCCTCCTGGCTTTTCACAATACGGGCAACCGGTGAAGCAGCCTTAAGAGTTCCGTCGCTGGCTTTGGTGGTATTACCATCATCGTAAACTTTTCGCCAGGCATTGAAACTGAGAGCCTCTCGAGTGCGCCAAAAGAAACCAATTTGCCCCCTGGCTGCAAACTGTGCAGCATAACCTGCATCGGCATGGTGAGATGCATTTACTCCATAAAATAATGTATTTTGAGCTGGAGCGTCGGTCTGACTGGAAACGAATGAGGATCTACCTTGCCTTGCAATATCTCCCCAGGAAATTGAGTTTACACCTCCAGCGCCAAGACCCCATGCACCGTTAATCAACGTAACCCCGACTGTGGTGTCAATTGTGGAGGATTGAGCCTCTTTCGTTGCGCTACTTCCCAAACCGACGTTTTATAGATTGCCCTGCGGCATCCATGCCGATAACTTCACCTGATTTTTTTGCAGAAAATATTGGGTGAAAAATATGCAAATTGGCTACGTTAGGGTGTCAACAAATGACCAAAACACAGATCTTCAGCGACAAGCTCTCGAACGCGCAGGATGTGAACAGGTTTTTGAGGAAAAAATGAGCGGGACGGTAGCGAACCGGCCAGCGCTTAAAAAGCTTCTTCGTACGCTGAGTGAGGGCGATACGCTGGTAGTGTGGAAGCTGGATCGCCTCGGGCGAAGCATGCGAAATCTGGTACTGCTGGTCGACGAACTCCGGCAGCGCGGCATCCACTTCAAAAGCCTTACGGACAGCATCGACACTTCCAGCCCAATGGGGCGTTTCATATTCCACATCATGTCAGCCTTGGCCGAGATGGAGAGGGAGTTAATCGTGGAACGCACCCGGGCAGGACTGGCGGCAGCCCGGGAGAAAGGGCGCATAGGCGGCAGAAGGCCGAAGTTAACCCCTGAGCAATGGGCGCAGGCTGGCAGGCTGATCGCAAACGGAATGGACAGAAAGCAGGTGGCGATTATTTACGACGTTGCGGTGTGCACCTTGTATAAAAAATTTCCGGCGCGGTAGGGGTAGAGGAAAAAAATATTGAACATTTAATCCAATTTTCGGAATAAAGTATTGAAATGATGTAATAAAGTTGTTGAAATTTTGGTAAGCGGTTGGGTTGAGCATTGGGGGTATTCATGGCAAAAACAGATTCTATTACACCTGAAGAGTTTAGGGCTATTCACTTTGAATTGTCTAAAATCTCATCAACATGGGCAGACTTATGGCTAACATTGTTTTCTCTCCGTGCTGAAGGCAGCAGGGTGATTACTATTAGATATTCCGATATCGAAGATGACATGCTGCACTTGGCTGGAACTCCAAAATTTGAGCCACGAACAATTAGATTAAATTTATTGCTTTCTAAGTTAATTGCGTACAGAAAGGATTGCAATCCTTCTGATATTTATGTTTTCCAGAGTAGATCAAATCGAGTTAAAGGATTAGCTAGGCCTGTGACTGTAATAGCAATGAATAATGCCTTAAAACAAGCATCCAAATATGTAACAAGGAAAAACATCACCATGAAAAGTGCTTTAAGGGTGATCGGAAGGAACTAGATGGACGGGGGTTCATACACTACATACCCACCTGTGTATGGAAGGTTAGGGCGATGGTCTATGAGCACGTCCTTTATCAAGTCATTATTCATCCCTGATGCTTTTCGATTTACTACTCGATTGGATGTAAGATATGTACATGCATGAATCTTAGGAGGGATTTCGAGTAAGTAAAATGAGATCCTGATCAGAATAAATCAAACCTGGCATTGAGTAGAGTAAATAATAAAGCAGCGCATGCAAGATTTAAGAGTATAACAAAACGGGCGGAAACATTCACTGAACAAATCTCCTGATCATGTATTAGACAGAGAATGACTGTAATGTAAAACCATCTTACATACACCTACTAAAAAAGACAGATAAAACAAGGTGCCATCCGATGAGATAGCTAAGCATTTGCGCCTTGGATAGGTCTTACCATCGGAGCATCGGGTTATGCTCGCTTGTTGAGTGCTGAGAAATGAAGAGATTAGAGGTTTATAAGAGGTAGCCAGTTTGTCAAACGAGATAGTTTATTTACGATGCTCAACATATTGAATTATATGGCTTTATTATGGTGGGTTGAAGGGCATTAAAACGAAATTATCACAAGCATACAGTTCTGTTTCGCTTGGGGCCTGAAAGCAGATGGGGACGGTTTTCACTTTTTCTTCTAAAGGTCCAGAATACTTTGCCGATAGTGAACATAGCGGCGCAGGAGCCAAATGGTGCAAGCCGTAAACTTAATTTAAGTTCAGTCAAATAGGAATTACTATCATGGCACAAGTCATCAATACCAACAGCCTCTCGCTGATCACTCAGAACAACATCAACAAGAACCAGTCTGCGATGTCAACAGCCATTGAGCGTCTGTCATCCGGCCTGCGTATCAATAGTGCAAAAGATGACGCTGCTGGCCAGGCGATTGCCAACCGCTTCACCTCTAACATTAAAGGTCTGACTCAGGCTGCGCGTAACGCCAATGACGGTATTTCTGTTGCGCAGACCACTGAAGGCGCACTGTCTGAAATCAACAACAACTTACAGCGTATCCGTGAACTTACCGTTCAGTCTTCTACAGGTACTAACTCCCAGTCTGACCTGGACTCCATCCAGGACGAAATCAAATCCCGTCTGGACGAAATTGACCGCGTTTCCGGTCAGACTCAGTTCAACGGTGTGAACGTGCTGGCAAAAGACGGCTCCATGAAAATTCAGGTTGGCGCGAACGATGGCCAGACCATCACTATCGACCTGAAAAAAATTGACTCGTCTACTCTGAACCTGACTGGCTTTAACGTTAATGGTGAAGGTTCAGTAGCTAATAAGGCAGCAACTAAAGCTGATTTGACAGCTGCTCAGCTCACTACAACAGCTGCTGGCGGTTCTATCGCTGCTCCTGCTGCAGATGCTAATGGCGTAACTAAGTATACAGTAAGCGCGGGATTGAACGAATCTACCGTAGCTGACGTGTTTGCTGGCTTAGGTGATACTGCCGTAGTTAATGCTAATATTACCAGTGGTTTCGACGCTGTTACTGGTAGTAACTATACGTATCATAAAGATACTAATGATTTTACATTCAATGCTACTATTGCAGCTGGTGACGCAACAACTCCAAGTAATAGCGCCAAGTTACAATCTATCCTGACTCCTAAAGCAGGTGATACCGCTAATCTGAACGTTAAGATTGGTACAACATCTGTAGATGTTGTTCTGTCAAGCGATGGTAAAATCACTGCGAAAGATGGTTCCAAGCTTTTCATTGGTATTGATGGCAACCTGACTCAGAACAATGCTGGTGCTGATATTAAGCCTGCAACTCTTGATGCTCTTACTCAAAACACAACTACTCCTGCGGCGGCAGTTCCAGTCACCATTACGACCGAAGATAAGACTGAAATCAAATTAGCGGGTGCAACTGTTGCTGGTCAGAGTGGTGCAATTGTAGTTACTGGTGCCCGAATCAGCGCTGAAGCTATGCAGTCTGCTACCAAAACGACTGGTTTCACAACTGGCACAACGACAGTAGCAGCTAATACTGGCAAAGTTACAATTGGTGCTAAGCAAGCTTACACTCAGACTGACGGTACGTTAGCTGCCAAGAATGAAACTGAGATTTTCCTGCAGAAAGACGGCTCCATTACTAACAATTCCGGTAAGGCTGTATATGTACAGGAAGATGGGAAATTCACCACAGATGCAGCAACTAAAGCAGCAACCACTGCTGACCCACTGAAAGCGCTGGACGATGCTATTGCCTCTATCGATAAGTTCCGTTCTTCTCTGGGTGCAGTACAGAACCGTCTGAGCTCTGCTGTGACCAACCTTAACAACACTACCACTAACCTGTCTGAAGCGCAGTCCCGTATTCAGGATGCCGACTATGCGACTGAAGTGTCGAATATGTCCAAAGCGCAGATCATTCAGCAGGCTGGTAACTCCGTGCTGTCCAAAGCTAACCAGGTTCCTCAGCAGGTTCTGTCTCTGCTGCAAGGCTAATTTCATATTAAGTGTCAAAGCCCCATATATGTGGGGCTTTTTTATTGGCTGAATAAGGTCGTTAAAAGTAGTCAAATCCTTTAATCAAAGCTCGCACGATGATTTAGCATTTCACCAGTTTCGCTCCGTTTACACAGGTCCAGTTGTGATTAAAAAACAGGCATTCAAATTTTTGCTTGAACCAAACAAAGGTCAGTTATCTGACTTTTTGGCCTTTGCTGGTTCCTGTCGTTTTGTTTACAACAAAGGCCTTGCTCTTCTTAACGAGAGTTACCGTTCGGGTAAAAAATTCATAGGCTACAATCAGCTGGCTTCTGAATTAGTGCAATGGAAGAATGAAGAGAGCCTTTCTTGGTTGAAAGAAGCTCCATCTCAGTGTTTACAGCAATCGTTAAGAGATTTAGACAGAGCATTCAGAAACTTTTTCACCGGCAAATCACAATATCCAAAGTTTAAAAAGAAAGGTCGGCATGATTCTTTCCGTATACCATGCCAAAGGGTTAGAGTAGATCAAGAAAAAAAACTGGTATCTCTCCCTAAAGTCGGCTGGGTAAAGTATCGCAAGAGCCGTGAAATCATTGGTGATTTAAAAAATGCAACTATTTCCCTTAATCAGGGGAAATGGTATATCAGTTTTAATACAGATCAAACAGTTCCTGATCCAATACACCCCTCTGATATCAAAACTACAATTGTACTTAATAATGTGAATAGCGTTCATCTGTCATCTGGGGTTGGCGGTGATAACACTTACCAAGCGGAAGAAAGGAAAAAGTTAATCCGTCTCAATAAAACACTGGCGAGAAGAAAGAAATACAGCAAAAATTGGCTAAAAACCAAAGGTAAAATTGATAGAGTAAGATCAAAGGCAGCAAGGATAAGACTTGATAATATCCATAAAGCAACCACGGCAATTTGTAAAAATCACGCAGTTGTTGAGGTTGTGAACTTGATGGATTCTGTATCTGCCAAGAACGATAAGACTCTGAGTATGAGATACGAATTTGTCAGGCAGTTGATATACAAACAAGAGTGGCTAGGTGGTGAAATTATTCGCCGAGAAAGTAAACTCTTGTAACGGTTTTTTTCCGTGATGATGTTGTACTATGTGATGAATTTTAAGCGGCAGGGCATGTCGTTTATGCTTGTGGAGGAAGGTTAATTCAACTTCCGTTGAAGCAAGAATCTCTTGATTGTTATTGAGAATGTCAACGTCTGGTCCAATACTTTACAAGCGGAAGTATATAAGTGTGTTGAAATGGATTTGCGAGTTTTCGGTTGTGAAAGCTAAAAGCTAACTCAAAACGTAATTTATAAACTACTCGGTATCTCAACTAGTACCTCCCCTCAGTGATTCTTGAAAATAGGCTTAAAACTTACTGGGTCAGCGACAGACTCAGGTTACCAAGCTTGTTTACAAAATAGAATTACTTGACTGCTCTATTGGCTGTGTACGGAACAATGAGTGAAAATTGAAGTATAGGAGCAATTTACGAGGCAGAAAAAGAAGATAAAAAAAGCTGAGTAAAACACGCAATATCCTTAATAGAACGAGTTAAGTAAACTGCCGCCCGTCTTATGCAAAACGGGCGGCGAATGGCCGGTGATGGGGCGATAGTAAGAGTTGCAGAGCGAGCTTCGAAACTGATAAAGGCTTTGCGGTAATCGAACCTGTAATGAAGAAGACGCCAAGTGATGTGTTGTTGATTCTGTGCGACTGCCACACACAGTTTGCCAATCTGATGGGGCTGTCACTCATGACAGATGATGGCGAAGCGAGCGAAGGTGCTGCTCTGGAAGGGGGAGGTGCTTGGCAGAGTGACGTTCTTCATCAACCGCGCGCTGGGTGATGATGACTGCCCAACAATTTAATTTACATTGCTTAACTGTAGGCACTCGTTATCACTCAATGAACAGGAGATCGTATGCTGACGATTTGGGCGCTACAGTGTAATATGCATGCCAGTCGTTGATGGGGTAGTTACTGTGGAGTGTCCACCGCTGTGTCCATCAAGAAGATTTAATCCGCATAGCGAGTAAATAAATCCATACATATGAAGAACATAAGAAATTTCTCCATCATTGCTCACATTGACCACGGTAAGTCGACGCTGTCTGACCGTATTATCCAGATTTGCGGTGGCCTGTCTGATCGTGAAATGGCAGCCCAGGTTCTGGACTCCATGGACCTGGAACGCGAACGCGGTATTACCATCAAAGCGCAGAGCGTGACGCTCGACTATAAAGCTTCCGATGGTGAAACCTATCAGCTGAACTTTATCGACACCCCAGGGCACGTTGACTTCTCTTATGAAGTGTCACGCTCGCTGGCGGCCTGCGAAGGCGCGCTGCTGGTGGTGGATGCCGGACAGGGCGTAGAGGCCCAGACGCTGGCAAACTGCTACACCGCCATGGAAATGGATCTCGAAGTGGTGCCGGTTCTGAATAAAATCGACCTGCCAGCCGCCGATCCTGAGCGCGTAGCGGAAGAGATTGAAGACATCGTCGGTATTGATGCGACCGATGCAGTGCGCTGCTCGGCGAAAACCGGCGTCGGCGTTCCGGATGTACTGGAACGTCTGGTGCGTGATATTCCGCCGCCGGAAGGTGACCCGGATGCGCCGCTACAGGCGCTGATCATCGACTCCTGGTTTGATAACTACCTCGGCGTTGTTTCGCTGGTGCGTATTAAAAACGGCACCATGCGTAAAGGCGACAAAATCAAGGTCATGAGCACCGGCCAGGTCTACAACGCTGACCGTCTGGGCATCTTCACGCCAAAACAGGTTGACCGTACCGAGCTGAAATGCGGCGAAGTGGGCTGGCTGGTCTGTGCCATTAAAGACATCCTCGGCGCGCCGGTGGGTGATACCCTGACCGGTGCACGTAACCCGGCAGATAAAGCGCTGCCAGGCTTCAAAAAGGTGAAACCGCAGGTTTATGCGGGTCTGTTCCCGGTCAGCTCTGACGATTACGAAAACTTCCGCGATGCGCTCGGAAAGCTGAGCCTCAACGATGCCTCCCTGTTCTACGAGCCAGAAAGCTCAACGGCGCTGGGCTTCGGCTTCCGCTGTGGCTTCCTCGGTCTGCTGCACATGGAGATCATTCAGGAACGTCTGGAGCGTGAATACGATCTGGATCTGATCACCACCGCCCCGACGGTTGTCTACGAAGTAGAAACCACGTCTAAAGAGGTGATCTACGTCGACAGCCCGTCCAAGCTCCCGCCACTGAATAATATTCAGGAACTGCGCGAGCCTATCGCAGAGTGTCACATGCTGCTGCCGCAGGAGTTCCTCGGCAACGTGATCACCCTGTGTATTGAGAAGCGTGGCGTGCAGACCAACATGGTTTACCACGGTAACCAGGTGGCGCTGACCTATGAAATTCCGATGGCGGAAGTAGTGCTCGACTTCTTCGACCGTCTGAAGTCTACCTCCCGTGGCTATGCGTCGCTGGACTACAACTTCAAACGCTTCCAGGCCTCGAACATGGTTCGCGTGGATGTACTGATCAACGGCGAGCGTGTTGATGCCCTGGCGCTGATCACCCACAACGATAACGCACCGTACCGTGGTCGTGAGCTGGTTGAGAAGATGAAAGATCTCATCCCGCGTCAGCAGTTTGACATTGCGATTCAGGCGGCCATTGGTAACCACATCATTGCCCGTTCAACCGTGAAGCAGCTGCGTAAAAACGTTCTGGCTAAGTGCTATGGCGGCGACGTCAGCCGTAAGAAAAAGCTGTTGCAGAAGCAGAAAGAAGGTAAGAAGCGTATGAAGCAGGTCGGTAACGTTGAGCTGCCGCAGGAAGCATTCCTTGCCATCCTTCATGTTGGTAAAGACGGTAACGGTAAATAACCTTAAGGAGTTGGCATGGCGAACATGTTTGCCCTGATCCTGGTCATCGCTACCCTGGTGACAGGTCTGTTGTGGTGCCTGGATAAGTTTATCTTCGCCCCAAAACGCCGTGAACGTCAGGCTGCCGCGCAGGCAGCCACGGGCGATGCGCTGGACGCGAAAACCCTGAAAAAAGTCGGCCCAAAACCGGGCTGGCTGGAAACAGGGGCATCGGTATTCCCGGTGCTGGCGATTGTGCTGGTGGTGCGTTCATTTATCTATGAACCGTTCCAGATCCCGTCAGGATCGATGATGCCAACGCTGCTGATCGGTGATTTCATTCTGGTTGAGAAGTTTGCCTATGGCATCAAAGATCCGATCTACCAGAAAACGCTGATCGAAACGGGTCATCCGAAACGTGGCGACATCGTGGTGTTTAAATATCCGGAAGATCCACGGCTGGATTATATTAAACGCGCGGTAGGTCTGCCGGGCGATAAAGTAACCTACGATCCGGTGGCGAAAGAGGTGACCATTCAGCCAGGCTGTAGCTCTGGAACTGCATGTGAAAATGCGCTGCCAGTCACTTACTCCAACGTTGAGCCAAGTGATTTTGTGCAGACCTTTGCCCGCCGTAACGGCGGTGAAGCGACCAGCGGATTCTTCCAGGTGCCCAAAGGTGAAACCAAAGAGAACGGTATTCGTCTGGTTGAACGGAAAGAAACGCTGGGCGATGTCACTCACCGCATTCTGACCGTGCCAATCGCACAGGATCAACTGGCAATGTACTACCAGCAGCCAGGCCAACAGCTGGCGACCTGGATTGTGCCACCGGGACACTACTTCATGATGGGTGACAACCGCGATAACTCTGCGGACAGCCGTTACTGGGGCTTTGTGCCGGAAGCGAATCTGGTCGGTAAAGCAACGGCTATCTGGATGAGTTTTGAGAAGCAGGAAGGCGAGTGGCCGACCGGCGTTCGCCTGAATCGTATTGGCGGAATTCATTAATTTTCGTCAAAAATAACACGTAGCGGCTTTTATTCGCCGCTACGTGAATTATTTCAGCGATAAATCTCTTTGAACTAACGACATCCCCTGTCGTTGTGTATAGAATATTCCCCCGAAGTTTAAGGTTGGCCCTGCAAGGGTGCCACGGCACACGAAACCGCGTTGGTTTTCTCAGGTCGGTTTCGTGTGCTGCATTTTTGACGCATTCATTTATTGGTATCGCATGAACCCCATCGTAATTAATCGGCTTCAACGGAAGCTGGGCTACACTTTTCATCATCAGGAGTTGTTGCAACAGGCATTAACCCATCGCAGTGCCAGCAGCAAACATAATGAGCGTCTCGAGTTTTTAGGCGACTCTATTTTAAGTTTCGTGATTGCAAATGCGCTTTATCATCGTTTTCCGCGTGTGGACGAAGGTGATATGAGCCGCATGCGCGCCACGCTGGTGCGCGGCAATACCCTCGCTGAAATCGCACGCGAGTTTGAGCTGGGTGAATGTCTGCGTCTGGGGCCAGGTGAGCTGAAAAGTGGTGGTTTCCGTCGTGAATCCATCCTTGCCGATACGGTCGAGGCATTGATCGGTGGCGTGTTCCTGGACAGCGATATCCAGACCGTAGAAAAGCTGATCCTGAACTGGTATCAGACCCGCCTGGACGAAATCAGCCCGGGCGATAAACAAAAAGATCCTAAAACGCGTCTGCAAGAATATTTGCAGGGTCGTCATCTGCCGCTGCCATCCTATCTGGTGGTGCAGGTACGTGGCGAAGCGCACGATCAGGAATTTACCATCCATTGCCAGGTCAGTGGCCTGAGTGAACCGGTGGTCGGCACGGGTTCAAGTCGTCGTAAGGCTGAACAGGCTGCCGCCGAACAGGCGTTAAAAATGCTGGAGCTGGAATGAGCATCGACAAAACCTATTGCGGATTTATTGCCATCGTCGGACGTCCGAACGTTGGCAAATCCACCCTGCTGAATAATCTGCTTGGGCAGAAGATTTCTATCACCTCGCGTAAGGCGCAGACCACGCGTCACCGCATCGTCGGTATCCATACTGAAGGCGCGTATCAGGCGATTTACGTCGATACCCCGGGCCTGCACATGGAAGAGAAGCGCGCCATCAACCGTCTGATGAACAAGGCGGCGAGCAGCTCCATTGGCGACGTAGAGCTGGTGATTTTCGTTGTGGAAGGCACCCGCTGGACGCCGGACGACGAAATGGTCCTGAACAAGCTGCGCGACGGCAAAACGCCGGTGATCCTTGCGGTCAATAAAGTGGACAATGTGCAGGAAAAAGCCGATCTGCTGCCGCACCTGCAATGGCTGGGCAGCCAGATGAACTTCCTCGACATCGTTCCGCTGTCTGCGGAGACGGGTCTGAACGTTGATACCATCGCGGGCATCGTGCGCAAGCATCTGCCGGAAGCGACTCATCACTTCCCTGAAGACTACATCACCGATCGCTCTCAGCGTTTTATGGCGTCTGAAATCATCCGTGAGAAGCTGATGCGTTTCCTGGGCGCTGAACTGCCGTACTCTGTGACGGTGGAGATCGAGCGTTTCCAGAGCAACGAGCGCGGCGGTTACGATATTAACGGTCTGATCCTCGTTGAGCGTGAAGGGCAGAAGAAGATGGTGATCGGTAATAAAGGCGCCAAGATCAAAACTATCGGAATCGAAGCCCGTAAAGACATGCAGGACATGTTTGAAGCACCGGTTCACCTGGAACTGTGGGTGAAAGTGAAATCTGGCTGGGCCGATGATGAGCGTGCGCTGCGCAGCCTCGGTTACGGCGAAGATCAGTAACCTAAGACGACGAGCATATGGATGGATGGCAGCGCGCCTTTGTCCTGCATAGTCGTCCCTGGAGCGAAACCAGCCTGATGCTGGACGTCTTCACGGAAGAGTCCGGTCGCGTGCGCCTTGTTGCCAAAGGCGCACGTTCCAGACGTTCTAATCTCAAAGGTGCCTTGCAGCCTTTCACCCCACTGCTGGTCCGCTTTGGCGGGCGAGGGGAAGTCAAAACCCTCCGCAGTGCTGAAGCCGTTTCCCTCGCGCTTCCTCTTTCTGGTATCACGCTCTACAGCGGTTTGTACGTCAACGAACTCATCTCACGGGTGCTTGAACATGAGACCCGCTTCTCTGAACTTTTCTTTGATTACCTGCACTGTATCCAGTCGCTCGCTGGCGCAACCGGCACTCCTGAGCCTGTGCTGCGTCGTTTCGAGCTGGCGCTGCTCGGTCACCTTGGATACGGTGTTGATTTTCTGCACTGCGCGGGGAGTGGGGACGAGGTAGAAGATACCATGACCTATCGCTATCGTGAGGAAAAGGGCTTTATTGCCAGTGTCGTCGTCGATAACAGCACCTTTACCGGGCGCCAGCTCAGAGCACTGTATGAACGCGAGTTCCCGGACGCCGACACCCTGCGTGCGGCAAAACGCTTTACCCGAATTGCGCTCAAGCCGTATCTTGGGGGCAAACCTTTAAAGAGCCGCGAATTATTCAGGCAGTTTATGCCGAAACGCTAATGTTTTACCCCTCACCCCAGCCCTCTCCCGGAGGGAGAGGGAGAAGGTAAATGAACAAAAATACCGAGGATTGTCATGGCTGAATTACTGTTAGGCGTCAACATCGATCACATTGCCACCCTGCGCAACGCGCGCGGCACGGCGTATCCGGATCCGGTTCAGGCGGCGTTTATCGCCGAGCAGGCTGGGGCGGACGGCATTACCGTCCATCTGCGTGAAGACCGTCGCCACATCACCGATCGCGACGTGCGTATCCTGCGCCAGACGCTGGATACCCGCATGAATCTGGAGATGGCAGTAACGGAAGAGATGCTGACGATTGCCTGCGATACGAAGCCGCATTTCTGCTGCCTGGTGCCGGAAAAACGACAGGAAGTGACCACCGAAGGCGGTCTGGATGTGGCCGGGCAGCTCGACAAAATGCGCGATGCCTGCAAACGCCTGGCGGATGCCGGTATCCTGGTTTCACTGTTTATCGACGCCGATTTCACCCAGATTAAAGCCGCTGCCGACGTGGGCGCGCCGTATATTGAAATTCACACCGGCTGCTATGCCGATGCTGAAAACGACGCAGCGCAGGCGAAAGAGCTGGAGCGGATCGCCAAAGCGGCAACCTACGCCGCGAGCCTGGGACTGAAGGTTAACGCCGGTCACGGCCTGACCTATCACAACGTAAAAGCCATCGCTGCCCTGCCGGAAATGCACGAGCTGAACATCGGCCACGCCATTATTGGTCGTGCGGTGATGAGCGGCCTGAAAGAAGCGGTTTCCGAGATGAAGCGCCTGATGCTGGAAGCGCGTCAGTAATGGCTATTCTGGGCTTAGGCACCGACATCGTTGAAATAGCCCGCATCGAAGCGGTGATCGCCCGGAGCGGCGATCGCCTCGCAAGACGCGTGCTGAGCGATAACGAATGGGCTATCTGGGAGGCGCATCAGCAGCCGGTGCGCTTTCTGGCAAAGCGTTTCGCGGTAAAAGAGGCGGCGGCGAAAGCGTTCGGCACGGGCATTCGTAACGGCCTGGCGTTTAACCAGTTTGAAGTGTTTAACGATGAGCTGGGTAAGCCACGTCTGCGTTTATGGGGCGAGGCGCTTAAGCTGGCGGAGAAGCTGGGCGTGGCGCACATGCACGTAACGCTTGCAGATGAACGCCACTACGCCTGTGCGACGGTGATTATCGAAGGTTAAATTTTGTCCGCATGGTGCATCAGGACAAACTTATCCCACAGCTGTTCTTCGTTCTCGACATGTGCCGGATCTTTTAAGATCGTATTGGGAATGGGGCACACCTTCTGGCAGGTCGGCGTCTCATAGTGGCCAATGCACTCGGTGCAGCGGTCGCTGTTAATCTCATAAATGCTGTCGCCCATCGAAATCGCCTCGTTCGGGCATTCGGGTTCGCACATATCGCAGTTGATGCATTTTTTGGTGATTAACAGCGCCATCAGGAAATTCTCAGAAACATCACAAACAGGGCGGGCATTATACGCTCATTCGTTGTTCAAACCAGTTTTTTTACCAGCTCTTCGCTGTGACGAATACGCTCTGGCGCACGCTCCAGATCCTGCTGAACCAGCGCCATAAACAGCAGGTCCGTCAGCATCATCTGCGCACTCGTCGACGAAATCGCCGCGCTGCGAGTGGCCTGTTCCTCGGCGATGGTATACAGACAGCGGGTGGCCCGCTGCTGGAGCGCATTCGGGCTGAAGCCAGTAATGGCCAGAATTTTTCCTCCTACGCGCAGGGCTTCGTCGGTAGCCATATTAATTTCACGGCGCTCGCCGGAATAGGAGATGGCCAGCAGTAAATCGTCAGGATCCATGGCCTGCACGGTCGCCAGCAGCGCGTGCATATCCTGTTCAACGATGGCGTTATAGCCGATTTTTGTCAGCTTCCAGCCAAAGTTACGCGCAACCAGTCCGGACGCACCGATCCCGGTCAATACAATACGCCGCGCGTCGCGAAGCATGGCTACGCTTTCCAGCAGCTTCTCTTCCGTGTTCACATCCAGCGTGGCATGCATTGCCGCCACGTTCTCTTTGATCAGCTTTTCGCCGACCAGACGCATCGGATCGTCGCCGCGGATCTGGTTATGCACCGGCATTGACTGCGGATTAGGGTTGCTTACCAGTGCTTCACTGATCGCCAGTTTTAGCGCCGGAAAGCCTTTATAGCCTATCTTTTGGGCAAATTTCACCACGCTCGACTGGCTCACCCCGGCTTCGCCTGCCAGCTGCTGGGAGCTGAGGTGTCGCGCGCGATCGGGCTGGGAAAGTAAATAATCCGCCAGCTTTTTGTCACTCTGGGCAAACCCTGCGTAGCGCTGGCGAATACGAATTAAACAGTTCATACGGTCTCCTGGCGAAAATGTGATTACCTGCGCAAATACGAATTATGCTCGCCTGAATGAATTTTATATTCCATTATAGTGCGTTTATTATGAATTAAAAATTCCAGAGGTAAATAACATGAATCTAGGCTCTCTTGTTTCTGAAACGCGTAACCCGCAAACCATGGATCTTGATGCACTGTCCACGCTGGAGCTGGTAAACCGCTTTAATCAACAGGATACCCTCGTCGCGCTGGCAGTCAAAGAGACATTGCCCGAGGTGGCGAAAGCCGTAGACGCCGCTGCCGACGCTCTGAAAGCAGGAGGACGCATTATTTACATGGGGGCGGGTACCAGTGGGCGCCTCGGTGTGCTGGATGCCTCAGAATGTCCCCCGACCTTTGGCGTTCCGCACGGTCTGGTCGTTGGCCTGATTGCCGGTGGCCCCGGCGCGCTGCTGAAAGCGGTGGAAGGGGCAGAAGACAATAAACAGCTTGGGGAGGACGATCTCAGGGCGCTGAACCTGACCGCGCAGGATCTGGTCGTCGGGCTGGCGGCTTCTGGTCGTACGCCGTACGTCATTGGTGGGCTGGAATACGCCAGACAGACGGGATGTACCACGGTGGCCATCTCCTGTAACCCGGGCTCGCCGATTGCGCAGGTGGCCGCCATTGCCATCTCTCCGGTCGTCGGGCCGGAAGCGCTCACCGGCTCCACGCGCCTGAAATCCGGAACCGCACAGAAGCTGGTGCTCAATATGATCTCCACCGGCGCGATGGTGAAATTTGGCAAGGTCTACCAAAACCTGATGGTGGATATGCAGGCCACCAACGTCAAGCTGGTGGACAGAGCCTGCCGCATGGTGATGGAAGCGACAGGCGCCAGTCGTGAAGAGGCGGAAAAGGTGCTTCAGCAGACCGATCACGATGTAAAACCCGCCATTCTGATGATATTAACCGGGCTGGATGCAGCCGCGGCCAGAGCCAGGCTTGAAGCCCATCACGGGTTTTTACGGGCGGCATTAGAACATCAATAAGAGGCGTTTATGGACAAAACAGCAGCGCTCGCCAGCGACATCCTGCTTGGGATCGGTGGGGAAAAAAATATTCAGCGTCTGGAAAACTGCATGACGCGTGTACGCGTCGAGGTGTACAACGACGAAAAGCTTGATTTAACGCGCCTGAAGCAGCTCCCTGGCGTGAGCGGGTACGTTAAACAGGGGCAACAGCACCAGCTGATTGTCGGTCCGGGCAAAGCGGCGCAGGTGGTTGATGCCATGCGCGCCCTGATGACGGGCGGTGAAACGGCTCCCGCCTTTGACGACGCGGAACGCACCAAAGCGCAGGCGAAAGCCAAATACAAAGCCCCCATGAGCGATGCGCTGCGCCAGCTGGCAAACGTCTTTATTCCTCTTATCCCGGCGTTTATCGCGTCGGGGCTGATCACCGGGATTATCAATATCCTCAAGCGTCCGGATATTGTCGGGAATTTCGCCACCCAGTATCCGAACCTGCTGGGTATTCTGGCGATTTTCGGCAGCGCGGTGTTTGCCATCATGAATATTCTGGTGGGGGTGAACACGGCCAAAGTGTTCGGCGGCTCGCTGGCGATGGGCGGCGTAATGGCGGGTATCCTCTCCAGCCCGCAGCTGGCGCAGATTACGCTGTTTGGCGAGGCGCTTCAGCCTGGCCGCGGTGGGGTGATTGCCGTGCTGCTGGTGGTCATTCTGATGTGCTGGATTGAGAAAAAGCTACGCGCGTTGCTGCCAGGCTCGATTGAACTGATCCTCAACCCGCTGCTGACCACATTGATTACCGGGAGCGTGGCGATTGTGGCGCTGCAACCGTTAGGCGGCGCGATCTCTGAAGCCATCGCCCACGGCGCGTCTCTGGCGATCGATCGCGGCGGGCTGCTGGTGGGGGCCGTGCTGTCCGGGACCTTCCTGCCGTTAGTGCTGACCGGTCTGCATCAGGGGCTGGTGCCGATTCACGTCGAACTGGTACAGGCGCACGGCTATAACGCCCTGCTGCCGATCCTGTCGATGGCGGGCGTTGGGCAGGTCGGCGCGGCCATCGCGGTGCTGATGAAAACCCGCAACGCGCGTTTAAAAAAGGTCATTAAAGGGGCGCTGCCGGTCGGGTTGCTCGGTATCGGCGAGCCGCTGATTTTCGGCGTGACCTTGCCGCTGGGTAAGCCGTTCCTGGCCGCTTGTCTCGGTGGGGCGGTGGGCGGGGCGTTAATCAGCTACTGGAAAGTGGCGACCGTCATTACCTTCGGGATCTCCGGGTTACCGCTGGCATTAACCATCGTGACCGGAAAAGTGATGCTCTATCTGTTAGGCTATCTGGTAGCGGTGATCGCCGGGTTCCTGTTTACCTGGCTGTTAGGATTCAACGACCCAGAGGAGTAAGGTTTGGCCAGTCACGAGCGTCGCGTTGTCTTTTTTGATCTGGATGGAACGCTGCATCAGCAGGATATGTTCGGCACCTTTATGCGCTACCTGCTACGGCGCCAGCCCCTTAACGCGTTGCTCGTATTACCCCTGTTACCCGTTATTGGCATCGCGCTGCTGGTGAAAGGCCGTGCAGCGCGCTGGCCGATGAGCCTGCTGCTCTGGGGATGCACGTTTGGTCATAGCGAAGCGCGCCTCAAGCAGCTCGAACAGGATTTTGCGCACTGGTTTCGCGAGCACGTCGCCGCGTTTCCCGTGGTACAGGCGCGCCTGACCAGCTATCTCGACGCCAATGATGCCGATATCTGGCTGATTACTGGCTCCCCGCAGACGCTGGTGGAGCAAGTCTATTTTGATACGCCCTGGCTGCCGCGCGTAAATCTTATCGCCACGCAGATCGCGCGCGGCTACGGCGGCTGGGTGCTCACCCTGCGCTGCCTCGGACATGAAAAAGTGGTGCAGCTGGAGAAACGCATCGGTACGCCGCTGCGTCTGTACAGCGGCTACAGCGACAGCAAGCAGGACAACCCGCTGCTCTATTTTTGCCAGCACCGCTGGCGCGTCACGCCTCTGGGCGAACTTCAGCAACTCGAATAGTCTTATCTGTACCGGCTGTGTATAATGCCGCCCGCTTTTCGACTGGAGTATCAGCCCTTGTCCAACCCTGAACACAATCATGAATACTGGATGCGCCATGCGCTGGCGCTGGCTCAGCGCGCCTGGGAAGAGGGCGAAGTGCCCGTGGGCGCGGTACTGGTCCATAACAATCAGGTGATTGGGGAAGGGTGGAACCGTCCGATTGGCCGTCACGATCCTACCGCGCATGCTGAAATTATGGCGCTGCGTCAGGGCGGACTGGTGCTGCAAAACTATCGTCTGCTTGATACCACCCTGTATGTCACCCTTGAGCCGTGCGTAATGTGCTCCGGGGCGATGGTGCACAGCCGAATCGGTACGCTGGTGTTTGGCGCGCGGGATGAAAAGACGGGCGCTGCTGGTTCACTGATGGACGTACTTGGGCATCCGGGGATGAACCACCAGGTGAAAACTATCGGCGGGGTACTTGCACCAGAATGTTCGGGTCTGTTAAGTGACTTTTTTCGAATGCGTCGGCAGCAGAAAAAGCAACAAAAGGCAGAATTGAAACCGCAGGGTGATTAAGCTCTTCCGGTGCGACCACCGGATAGCTTTCAGCCAGCTGTTGCGCCTCGGCCGCCTCTTTTTCTTTCTCCAGCAGATATCCCACCAGGCTTATCTGATACTTACGAATATTTTCCACGTAGGCATACGCTTCATGGCCGCGCGCATAGCCATACGTCAGCTTCTGGTACCACTGTTTCTGGCTAAGCAGCGGCAGGCGCTGTTTTACATCTGACCAACTGTCCGGGTTACCTTTGGTTTTCGCCGTCAGCGCCCGCGCGTCGAGCATATGCGCATACCCCATGTTATAGGCGGCTAGCGCAAACCAGATCCGCTCCCCTTCCGGGACCGTCTCCGGCACTTTCGCCATCATATCCTGTAAATACTGCGCGCCGCCGCTGATGCTCTGTTCCGCATCGGTCCGGTCGCTGATGCCGAGGCTCTGGGCGGTATTTTTGGTGAGCATCATCAACCCGCGCACGCCCGTGGGGGAGGTGGCCTGAGCATCCCAGTGCGATTCCTGGTAGGAAATTGCCGCCAGCAGCTTCCAGTCAATCTCCTGGGCGTACTTCTCAAACAGCGGTTGCAGGTCCGGCAGCACGCTGTCCACCGCGCGCAGGAAGGTGCGGGTGTCAACGTAATCAAAATCGTCCCCGTGACCGAGATATTTCTCTTCCAGACGCGCCAGGGTGCCGTCTTCATTGATGGAATTAAAGAAATCGAGCATGGCCGCAGAGACGGTTTGATCGTCGTCCAGCTGGGTAAACCAGGTCACCGGCTGTTCGTCGGTCACATCCAGCGCCACGGCGATTTCAGGATGAACGCGCTGGAAAAGACTGATCGCCACCGAATCAGCAATGGTATAGGCCAGCTTTTTATCTTTTACCTGCTCCAGCAATTCGGTCGTGCCGAGTTTAGGATCGACCGTCCAGCTGAGGTTAGGGTATTTTTTCTCTTTCAACGCCCGCAGATCGTCAATCACCACATGGCCTGGCGCAATGGTCAATTGCTGGTCGGTGATGTCGGCCAGTGAGCGCGGGCGCAGGCTACCCACACGATAAACCACCTGCTGCGACACGGAGTAGTAGGTCGGGCCCGGCTGATAGTTTTTGCTGCGTTCGCTGTTGTACACCAGACCTGCGGCGAGAATATCGGCACGGTCATGGTCCAAATCATCAAACAGCTGGTTGATGTTCTGCCGCACGGTAACTTTCAGCTTCACGCCCAGATAGTCCGCAAACAGCTGTGCCAGTTCGTAATCAAGACCGATGGTTTTACCGTTGATATCGTCGTAAATAAGCGGGGAGGAGAGGGTACTGACGCGCAACTCCCCCCGCTCCTGAATGGCGGCGATACGGTTTTCGGCCTTGCCGAACCAGGGGATAGACGGCCAGAGGGCCACTGCCAGCAGCAACGTAACAATGCCGATGAGCAGATAATTAATCTTTAATTTTTTCAATTAGTTAATTCTCTGCGACGCCGGTTGCCTCAGTGTGCTGTAGTCATGTTAAGAGTAGAGTTTGCCATTGATTGAGCGGCATTTTGCGCAAAGTAGCGCCAGTTGGCAACCAATTAGAGAGACAGGTCACATCTATTGTTAAACATAAAGGTTGATTTTATTTCGACGCAAACGGTTTCGTCGGCGCTCAGGATTCTCTATAATGACGCCCGTTTTCCCCCCTTGCGCACACTGTAAGCGCCCCGGCGCTTCGAAGACGAGAGACTTATGATGGAAATTCTGCGTGGTTCGCCTGCACTGTCTGCCTTCCGTATTACCAAACTGCTGGCACGTTTTCAGGCGGCCGACCTTCCGGTAAGCAATATTTACGCTGAGTATGTCCATTTTGCTGACCTGAATGCCCCCCTGAATGCAGAGGAGCGCGTACAGCTGGAACGTCTGCTTAAATATGGCCCAAGCCTGAGCAGCCATACGCCGACCGGCAAATTAATCCTCGCCACGCCACGCCCTGGCACCATCTCCCCCTGGTCTTCCAAAGCAACAGACATCGCTCACAACTGCGGCCTGAACCAGATTAACCGTCTGGAGCGCGGTGTGGCGTACTACGTGGAAGCCTCTACCCTGAGCGACGCGCAGTGGCAGGCGGTTGCGGCTGAACTGCACGACCGCATGATGGAGAGCGTGTTTGACTCTCTGGATGATGCGCAGAAACTGTTCTCCCACCATCAGCCTGCGCCGGTACAGAGCGTGGATCTGCTGGGGCAGGGCCGTCAGGCGCTGATTGACGCAAACCTGCGTCTTGGTCTGGCACTCGCAGAGGATGAAATCGACTACCTTCAGGATGCATTCGTTAAGCTGAATCGCAACCCGAACGACATCGAACTGTATATGTTCGCGCAGGCCAACTCCGAGCACTGCCGCCACAAGATTTTCAACGCCGACTGGATTATCGACGGCGAACAGCAGCCGAAGTCGCTGTTCAAAATGATCAAAAACACCATGGAGCAAACCCCTGACCACGTGCTGTCTGCCTATAAAGACAACGCCGCGGTGATGGAAGGTTCCGAGGTGGGCCGCTTCTTCGCCGATCGCGAAGCAGGGCGCTATGACTTCCATCAGGAGCCCGCGCATATCCTGATGAAAGTGGAAACCCACAACCACCCGACGGCGATCTCCCCATGGCCGGGTGCGGCGACCGGCTCCGGCGGTGAAATCCGTGACGAAGGGGCGACCGGTCGCGGCGCGAAACCAAAAGCGGGTCTGGTCGGTTTCTCCGTCTCCAACCTGCGTATCCCGGGCTTTGAACAGCCGTGGGAAGAAGATTTCGGCAAGCCAGAGCGCATCGTGACCGCGCTGGATATCATGACCGAAGGCCCGCTGGGCGGCGCGGCGTTTAACAACGAATTTGGTCGTCCGGCGCTGAACGGTTACTTCCGTACCTATGAAGAGAAAGTGGACAGCCACAACGGCGAAGAGCTGCGCGGCTACCACAAACCGATCATGCTGGCGGGCGGGATCGGCAACATCCGTGCCGATCACGTGCAAAAAGGCGAGATCGTCGTCGGCGCGAAGCTGATCGTGCTCGGCGGCCCGGCGATGAATATCGGTCTGGGCGGCGGTGCGGCCTCTTCGATGGCCTCCGGTCAGTCTGATGCGGATCTTGACTTCGCGTCCGTGCAGCGTGACAACCCGGAGATGGAGCGTCGCTGTCAGGAAGTGATCGACCGCTGCTGGCAGCTGGGCGATGCTAACCCGATTCTCTTTATCCACGACGTAGGAGCGGGCGGTCTGTCCAACGCCATGCCGGAGCTGGTGAGCGACGGCGGCCGCGGTGGTCGTTTCAACCTGCGTGACATCCTGAGCGATGAGCCTGGCATGAGCCCGCTGGAAATCTGGTGTAACGAATCCCAGGAGCGCTACGTGTTGGCCGTTGCGGCGGATCAGCTGCCGCTGTTTGACGAGCTGTGCCGCCGCGAGCGCGCGCCGTATGCCGTCATCGGTGAAGCGACCGAAGAGCAGCACCTGACTCTGAGTGACACCCATTTCGACAACCAGCCGATCGATCTGCCGCTGGACGTGCTGCTCGGCAAAACGCCGAAGATGACCCGCGACGTAACCACCCGTAAAGCGGCGGGCAAAGCGCTGGATCGCCAGGGCATCACCGTGGCACAAGCGGTCAACCGCGTGCTGCACCTGCCTGCTGTGGCAGAGAAAACCTTCCTGGTGACCATCGGCGACCGTACCGTTACCGGTATGGTATCCCGCGATCAGATGGTTGGCCCGTGGCAGATCCCGGTCGCTAACTGCGCCGTGACCACCGCGAGCCTCGACAGCTACTACGGCGAAGCGATGGCGCTGGGCGAACGCACCCCAGTGGCGCTGCTGGACTTCGCCGCCTCTGCACGACTGGCGGTTGGTGAAGCGCTGACCAACATCGCGGCGACGCAGATTGGCGACATCAAACGTATCAAACTTTCCGCGAACTGGATGGCGGCAGCCGGTCACCCTGGTGAAGACGCCGGCCTGTATGAAGCCGTGAAAGCGGTGGGTGAGGAACTGTGCCCAGCCCTCGGCCTGACCATTCCGGTGGGTAAAGACTCCATGTCGATGAAAACCCGCTGGCAGGAGGGTAACGAGCAGCGCGAGATGACCTCTCCGCTGTCGCTGGTGATCACCGCGTTTGCGCGCGTGGAAGACGTACGTCATACCGTTACGCCGCAGCTTTCCACTGAAGATAACGCCCTGCTGTTGATTGACCTCGGCAAAGGCCATAACGCCCTGGGCGCCACCGCGCTGGCGCAGGTTTACCGTCAACTTGGCGACAAGTCAGCCGACGTGCGCGACGTCGCCCAGCTAAAAGGCTTCTACGACGCAATTCAGGCGCTAGTGGCACAGCGCAAGCTGCTGGCCTACCACGACCGTTCCGACGGCGGCCTGCTGGTGACCCTGGCAGAGATGGCCTTCACCGGCCACTGCGGCGTGGAAGCGAACATTGCAACGCTTGGCGAAGACCGCCTGGCGGCGCTGTTTAACGAAGAGCTGGGTGCGGTGATTCAGGTTCGCGCCGCAGACCGCGAGGCGGTGGAAGCGATTCTGGCGAAGCACGGTCTGGCAGACTGCGTCCACTATCTGGGGAAAGCCGTTCAGGGCGACCGCTTCGTCATTGAGGCCGACGGTCACGCTGTGTTCAGCGAAAGCCGCACCACGCTGCGCATGTGGTGGGCAGAAACCACCTGGCAGATGCAGCGGCTGCGTGACAACCCGGAATGCGCCGATCAGGAACACAACGCGAAGGCGAACGACAACGATCCAGGCCTCAACGTGAAGCTCTCCTTCGACATCAATGAAGACATCGCTGCGCCGTACATTGCGACCGGTGCGCGTCCGAAAGTGGCGGTGCTGCGCGAGCAGGGCGTTAACTCCCACGTTGAGATGGCTGCGGCCTTCCACCGCGCGGGCTTTGATGCCATCGACGTCCACATGAGCGACCTGCTGGCCGGGCGTACCGGGCTGGATGATTTCCAGGCGCTGGTTGCCTGCGGGGGGTTCTCCTACGGTGACGTGCTGGGCGCGGGCGAAGGCTGGGCGAAGTCTATTCTGTTCAACAGCCGCGTGCGTGACGAGTTCGAAACCTTCTTCCACCGTCCGCAGACGCTGGCGCTGGGCGTGTGTAACGGCTGTCAGATGATGTCTAACCTGCGCGAGCTGATCCCGGGCAGCGAAGCCTGGCCGCGCTTTGTGCGTAACCAGTCTGACCGCTTCGAAGCGCGCTTCAGCCTGGTAGAAGTGACCCAAAGCCCGTCTCTGCTGTTGCAGGGAATGGTCGGTTCACAGATGCCAATCGCGGTTTCGCACGGTGAAGGTCAGGTTGAAGTGCGTGATGCAGCGCACCTGGCTCAGCTTGAAAGCAAAGGACTGGTGGCGCTGCGCTTTGTTGATAACTTCGGCAAGGTCACCGAAACCTATCCGGCTAACCCGAACGGTTCGGCAAATGGCATTACCGCGGTCACCAGCGAAAGCGGTCGGGTGACGATCATGATGCCGCACCCGGAGCGTGTCTTCCGCACCGTGAGCAACTCCTGGCACCCGGAAAACTGGGGCGAGGACAGCCCGTGGATGCGCATTTTCCGCAACGCGCGTAAACAACTGGGTTAAGTTTCAACGCCCTGACTGTAGGCCCGGTAAGCGCGAGCGCCACCGGGCTTTTTTGTACCTGTCGCAAAATTGCGACAATCCTCTGGATTGAGTGTCTCCAATAAGAGACATATAAATTGTTGATTTATCTATGGCAGGACAGGTTTCCATTAAGGTGTTGCTTAATAGCGACACTTAGCCTGGAAATCATTCACCTGACAAGCAATGCATTTTAATAATAAAACAATTATTAATCATAAGGATAGTATCAAAGTTTGCAATCTGGCACGCATGTTGCATAATAGTAGCCAGTGGCTCATTCACCTTCTTATGTCAGCCCCTTCGGGACGTGCTACATAAACTTCGAATGACGCACAAAAAGGTGCCTGCCGTCCAACTACTGATTATTGCAATGCTTTATCAGGCCAGGGCGAAACGTCGAGTTAGGCACCGCCTTATTCCATGACAAAGCCGGGTTTTTACCCGGCTTTGTTGTATCTGAAGGGCAGACTCAGTTACGCTCTCCTCAAACCCGGATGATGAGAGTAATGTGTTGAAACGCTGGCCCGCTTTCCCTCGCTCCCTGCGACAGCTCGTTATGATGGCCTTCCTGCTGATCCTGCTACCTTTGCTGGTTCTGGCGTGGCAGGCATGGCAAAGCCTGAATGCGTTAAGTGCCCAGGCGGCCCTGACTAACCGCACCACGCTTATTGATGCCCGCCGTAGCGAGGCAATGACCAACGCCGCGCTGGAGATGGAGCGTAGCTATCGCCAGTACTGCGTGCTGGACGACCGTACGCTGGAGAGCGTCTATCAGAACCAGCGTAAACGCTACAGCGAAATGCTGGATGCCCATGCCGGGGTCTTGCCGGATGACAAACTCTATCAGGCGCTGCGTCAGGATCTGAACGATCTGGCGCAGCTCCAGTGCAAAAACAGCGGTCCTGATGCCGCCGCCGCCGCCCGACTTGAAGCCTTCGCGAACGCCAATACGGAGATGGTGCAGTCCACCCGTACGGTTATCTTTTCCCGTGGTCAACAACTCCAGCAGGAGATTGCCGAGCGCGGCCAGTTCTTCGGCTGGCAGGCGCTGGTGCTGTTCCTCGTCAGCCTTGGGCTGGTACTGCTCTTTACCCGCATGATCATCGGCCCGGTAAAGGGGATCCAGCGGATGATTAACCGCCTGGGGGAGGGCAAATCTCTCGGGGATACGGTTGTTTTTAAAGGCCCGCGCGAGCTGCGCTCGGTCGGTCAGCGCATCATCTGGCTTTCTGAACGCCTGGCGTGGCTGGAATCGCAGCGTCATCAGTTCCTGCGCCATATCTCACACGAACTCAAAACACCGCTGGCCAGTATGCGTGAAGGCACGGAGCTGCTGGCAGACGAAGTAGCGGGACCGTTAACCCCTGAGCAAAAAGAGATCGTGGCGATTCTGGATGCCAGTAGCCGCAATTTACAAAAACTTATTGAACAACTGCTGGACTATAACCGCAAGCTGGCGGATGGTGCTGTGGTGCTTGAAAGCGTTGAGATTGAACCGCTGGTGGACATGGTGATCTCCGCCCATAGCCTGCCAGCAAGAGCTAAAATGATGCATACCCAGGTGGATCTCAATGCGCCATCCTGCCTGGCAGAGCCGATGCTCCTAATGAGCGTACTGGATAATCTTTATTCCAATGCGGTGCACTATGGTACTGAATCCGGTACCATTTATATCAGAAGCAATAACAACGGTTCGCGGGTATTTATTGACGTAGCGAATACGGGAAGCCCGATTCCGGATGATGAAAAAACGATGATCTTTGAGCCCTTCTTCCAGGGGAGTCATCAGCGAAAAGGTGCGGTAAAAGGAAGTGGTCTGGGGCTGAGTATTGCCCGCGACTGCATACGACGCATGCAGGGTGAGCTTAACATCGTGAGTGATGAACGCGCCGATGTCTGTTTTCGTATCGAACTGCCTCTTGAGCCGGAAAAATCAATGAAATGAATAACAACCTGGTGAGTATGTCACACGTCTTTTACCGCGCACTGCGCGCGGTGTTTTCCAGCAAAAATGTGCGCCTCAGCCTGCCCTGCTTACTGCTGGCCGGCTGTGTAACCCATGCACCAAAAAGTGCGATTAGCCACAAACAGGAAGATAAATGGCCGCAACAACAGCTGGCCGATTTCCTTTCAACACGTTGCGATGATATCTGGAGCCTGTCGGGGCGTGATGTTGAATCCAATCCGCTGTTCTGGCTGCGCGGAATAGACTGCGCCCAGCGACTGGCGCCCGCCGAGGCCCGTGCCCAGGCGGCGATGCTGATGGACGATACCTGGCAGGACGCGTTTAAACGCGGGATCGTGATGGCGGATGCCAGAATCACGCCTGTCGAACGCCGCGCCAACGTGACGCGGCTGGATACTTACGTGATCAATATTCCCCCCCAGGTGCGCCCGGTTTATCAGCTCTGGCGGGACGGACAAACCCTGCAATTACAGCTGTCCGAAGAGCGTTTCCGCTACAGCAAATTGCAGCAGTCGAGCGACAGCGAGCTTGATGCGCTTCGCCAGCAGCAGGAGTCGCTGCGCGAGCAGCTGGAAACCACCACCCGCAAGCTCGAAAATCTGACCGATATCGAAAGACAGCTCTCGACGCGTAAGCCGGCAGGCAGCTATCTGCCCGATGGGTCGAAAGGCAACTCTGCCACGACGCCAGACAGTGAGACGCCGAAACAAGAGGATGTGAAGCCATGACAAGCCGTAAACCTGCCCATCTGTTACTGGTGGATGACGATCCCGGGCTGTTAAAGCTGCTGGGGATGCGTCTGGTCAGCGAAGGCTACAGCGTGGTCACCGCTGAAAGCGGGCAGGAGGGGCTGAAAGTGCTCAGCCGCGAGAAAATCGATCTGGTGATCAGCGATTTGCGCATGGATGAAATGGATGGCCTGCAACTGTTCACGGAGATCCAGAAGCAGCAGCCCGGGATGCCGGTGATTATCCTCACCGCTCACGGATCTATTCCTGATGCGGTGGCCGCGACGCAGCAGGGGGTATTCAGCTTCCTCACCAAACCGGTGGATAAAGACGCCCTCTATAAAGCGATCGACAGTGCTCTTGAGCACGCTGCGCCATCCGGCGACGACGGCTGGCGTGAATCCATCGTGACGCGTAGCCCTGTGATGCTGCGCCTGCTGGAACAGGCGCGGATGGTGGCGCAATCCGACGTTAGCGTGCTGATCAACGGCCAGAGCGGGACCGGGAAAGAGATCCTGGCCCAGGCGATCCACAACGCCAGCCCACGCAGTAAAAATGCCTTTATTGCCATCAACTGTGGCGCGCTGCCGGAACAACTGCTTGAGTCTGAGCTCTTCGGCCATGCCCGCGGCGCCTTTACCGGCGCGGTGAGCAGCCGTGAAGGGCTGTTCCAGGCGGCTGAGGGGGGCACGCTGTTCCTTGATGAAATTGGCGATATGCCCGCGCCGTTGCAGGTCAAACTGCTGCGCGTGTTGCAGGAGCGGAAAGTGCGTCCGCTTGGCAGCAACCGCGATATCGATATCAACGTGCGCATTATTTCCGCTACCCATCGCGATTTGCCCAAGGTGATGGCGCGCAACGAGTTCCGCGAAGATCTCTACTATCGACTGAATGTCGTCAACCTGAAAATCCCGGCGCTGGCCGAGCGTGCGGAAGATATCCCGCTGCTGGCAAATCACCTTTTGCGCCAGGCCGCTGACCGCCACAAACCATTCGTGCGCGCGTTCTCCACCGATGCGATGAAACGCCTGATGACGGCAAGCTGGCCGGGCAACGTACGCCAGCTGGTGAACGTGATTGAGCAGTGCGTGGCGCTGACGTCATCGCCGGTGATCAGCGATGCGCTGGTGGAGCAGGCGCTCGAGGGGGAAAACACGGCCTTACCGACGTTTGCGGAAGCGCGAAACCAGTTCGAGCTGAACTATCTGCGCAAGCTGCTGCAAATCACCAAAGGCAACGTAACCCATGCGGCGCGCATGGCCGGGCGTAACCGTACCGAGTTTTATAAATTGCTTTCACGCCACGAGCTGGAAGCGAACGATTTTAAAGAGTAATACCGCAAAATTCGCCTGAATATGATACTGTGAGCAACCGATTACGAGGCTGCTTACTGGCAAGAGTTTAAGGACCCACCATGAAAAAGATTGATGCGATTATTAAACCTTTCAAACTGGATGATGTACGTGAAGCGCTGGCAGAAGTAGGCATCACCGGGATGACCGTAACTGAAGTGAAAGGTTTTGGTCGTCAGAAGGGCCACACCGAGCTATACCGTGGCGCAGAGTACATGGTGGACTTTCTGCCGAAAGTGAAAATCGAGATCGTGGTGAGCGATGATATCGTCGATACCTGTGTGGATACCATCATCCGCACGGCGCAGACCGGTAAAATTGGCGACGGGAAAATCTTCGTCTTTGACGTGGCGCGCGTGATCCGTATCCGTACCGGCGAAGAAGACGACGCGGCGATTTAAAAAAGATTTGGTAGGCCGGGTAAGGCGCAGCTGCCACCCGGCGAAAAAAAAGCCCCTCGTTGAGGGGCTTTTTGCATTACAGCACTTTATGCGGGCCGAAACATTCGTAATGAATGTTGTCTTTATTCACGCCCAGGTCTACCAGCTGCTTCGCGGCATACTGCATAAACGCTACCGGCCCACAAACGTAGAACTGCATCCCCGGTGCGCTGAACGCCCCTTCATGCTGCCCTAAATTCATCAGGCCTTCGCTGTCGAAACGAGCCGCTGCGCGGTCGGCTTCCGTGGGTAAACGATACCAGGTATGCGCGGTAAAGTGTGGCAGACCCGCTCCCAGCGCTTTCACCTCGTCCGCGAAGGCGTGAACATCACCGTTCTCCGCCGCGTGGAACCAGTTAACCTGCGCGCTGTGGTTTGCTTTCGCCAGCGTATCCAGCATCGCCAGCATTGGCGTCTGACCCACGCCTGCGGAGATCAGCGTCACCGGGGTATTCGTTTCAACGGCCATAAAGAAATCGCCCGCCGGTGCCGCCAGATGGACCACGTCGCCCACGCTGGCTTCGTTATGGAGCCAGTTGGATACCTGACCACCTTCCTCACGTTTAACCGCAATGCGATAGCCTTTGCCGTCTGGCTTGCGGGTCAGGGAGTACTGGCGAATCTCCTGATGCGGGAAGCCTTCAGGCTTCAGCCAGACGCCCAGATACTGGCCCGGCTGGTAATCGGCAACTGGCTGACCGTCAACTGGCTCAAACTCAAAGCTGGTGATCAGTGCGCTGCGCGGGGTTTTCTCAACGATGCGGAAGGCGCGCGTGCCTTCCCAGCCGCCATTCTTGCTGGCGTTTTCGCTGTAGATCTGTGCTTCACGGTTGATGAATATGTTTGCCAGTACGCCATAGGCCTTCCCCCAGGCATCCAGTACTTCCTGGCCCGGGCTGAACATTTCGTCCAGGGTCGCCAGCAGGTGACTGCCGACGATGTTGTACTGCTCAGGTTTGATCTGGAAGCTGGTGTGCTTCTGCGCGATTTTTTCCACCGCAGGCAGCAGAGCCGGCAGGTTTTCGATGTTGCTGGCATAGGCGGCAATAGCGTTAAACAGCGCTTCGCGCTGATCGCCGTTACGCTGGTTGCTCATGTTGAAAATCTCTTTGAGCTCCGGGTTATGCGCGAACATGCGATCGTAGAAATGGGCGGTCAGTTTAGGACCCGTTTCAACCAGCAGGGGGATTGTGGCTTTTACGGTAGCGATGGTTTGGGCGTCGAGCATAGCAGCTTCCTTCTGATGTTACTTTAATGATGTATTTTATATGCATCTTATAAAAATACCCCTGCAATGTAAATGGTTCTTTGCAACGTGAAAAATATGCATCACAAAGCTGAAAAGAAATCCGTCGAGAATGGCGAGAGCTTTATTGCTCAAACCCTTGCGTGGCGTGGAGGTAAACGTTTGCGTAAAATCGTTTGTCAAGACCTGTTATCGCAGAACTATTCAGTTATACTGTTGCCCGTCGTCCAACAGGACTGCCTTTTCAGGCCAAAAATTTACTTGTTAGCTGAGTCAGGAGATGCGGATGTTAAAGCGTGAAATGAACATTGCCGATTATGATGCCGAACTGTGGCAGGCTATGGAGCAGGAAAAAGTACGTCAGGAAGAGCACATCGAACTGATCGCCTCCGAAAACTACACCAGCCCGCGCGTGATGCAGGCGCAGGGTTCTCAGCTGACCAACAAATATGCTGAAGGTTATCCGGGCAAGCGCTATTACGGCGGTTGCGAATACGTTGATATCGTTGAGCAGCTGGCGATTGACCGTGCGAAAGAACTCTTTGGCGCTGACTACGCGAACGTCCAGCCGCACTCTGGCTCTCAGGCTAACTTCGCTGTTTACACCGCGCTGTTGCAGCCGGGCGATACCGTTCTGGGTATGAACCTGGCGCAGGGCGGCCACCTGACTCACGGCTCCCCGGTTAACTTCTCTGGCAAACTGTACAACATCATCCCTTACGGTATTGATGAGTCCGGTAAAATTGACTACGAAGATATGGCGAAGCAGGCCAAAGAGCACAAGCCGAAGATGATCATCGGTGGTTTCTCTGCTTATTCTGGCATCGTTGACTGGGCAAAAATGCGTGAAATCGCTGACAGCATCGGCGCGTACCTGTTCGTCGACATGGCGCACGTTGCCGGTCTGATTGCGGCAGGCGTTTACCCGAACCCGGTTCCACATGCGCACGTTGTGACCACCACCACCCACAAAACCCTGGCGGGTCCACGCGGTGGGCTGATCCTGGCGAAAGGCGGTGACGAAGAGCTGTACAAAAAGCTGAACTCCGCCGTATTCCCAAGCGCCCAGGGCGGCCCGCTGATGCACGTTATCGCCGCGAAAGCCGTCGCGCTGAAAGAAGCGATGGAGCCAGAGTTCAAGGTTTATCAGCAGCAGGTTGCTAAAAACGCCAAAGCGATGGTGGAAGTGTTCCTGAATCGTGGCTACAAAGTGGTCTCTGGCGGGACTGAAAACCACCTGTTTCTGCTGGACCTGGTTGATAAGAATCTGACCGGTAAAGAAGCTGACGCAGCCCTCGGCCGCGCCAACATCACCGTGAACAAAAACAGCGTGCCAAACGATCCGAAGAGCCCGTTCGTGACCTCCGGTATCCGTATCGGTTCTCCGGCCGTAACTCGTCGTGGCTTTAAAGAAGCGGAAGTAAAAGAGCTGGCGGGCTGGATGTGTGACGTTCTGGACAACATCAATGACGACGCGGTTATCGAGCGCGTTAAAGGTAAAGTGCTGGACATCTGCGCACGCTTCCCGGTGTACGCATAATTCTCTGCGTTGCAGAACTGAAAAAGGCCGCTCATGCGGCCTTTTTTTATGGGCTAACGTCGATCGAGGGAGATGGCCCCCGGCCCGGTAATCGCCAGCAAAATAAATGCGCCAGCGATACTCACATTTTTGTAGAAGTTAATCATATTTGGCAGGACCGCATCGCCCGTCATATCCCAGTAGTGGTGACCAATCACCGCCGTTCCCAGCGTATAGAAGACAAAGATCACCGCGAGAGGGCGGGTGAAAAAGCCCAGCACGATTAGAATCGCGGCGGGGACTTCCATCACCACCGCAATAATCGCGGCCAGCATGGGCATGGGGGCGCCGAGCGACGTCATATACTGAACGGTGCCGCTAAACCCCGTCAGCTTGGGATAACCGAAAATAATAAACAGGACCACGATAGCAATGCGGGCAATTAAAAGCAGGAGAGAACGAGAGGAGCCGAAATCGAAATAACGTAAGCTGTTCATGGCAAACGACCTCTTCAGGCGATGTCTTATAAACGTAATACAGTTTTACCGCTCTCGCCATACGCTGTCCGGCTGGTGATGATGTTAATTGTTAGTTAATTTATAGCGCGCTAACGACTTGCTAAAGTCAGGGATTAACGCCAGACTATCGCCTCCATTTCGGGAGGGATTCATGGTCTTGCATTCCACGCGCTGGCTGGCGCTCAGCTATTTCACCTATTTCTTTAGTTACGGTATTTTTCTGCCTTTCTGGAGCGTCTGGCTCAAGGGAATTGGTCTGACGCCTGAGACCATTGGCATCCTGCTGGGCGCGGGGCTGGTGGCACGCTTCCTGGGTAGTCTGCTGATTGCGCCCCGCGTCAGCGATCCCTCCTTACTGATTAAAGCGGTGCGAATTCTGGCCCTGCTGACGCTGGTCTTTGCAGTCTGCTTCTGGGTTAGCCACCAGTTTGCCTGGCTGATGGTGGTAATGGTTGGCTTTAATCTGTTCTTCTCCCCGCTGGTGCCGCTGACGGATGCCCTGGCGAACACCTGGCAAAAGCAGATCACCATGGACTATGGCCGCGTGCGCCTGTGGGGATCGATTGCCTTCGTGATCGGCTCTGCGCTGGTCGGGAAACTGGTCAGCCTCTATGACTATCGTGCCATTCTGGCGCTGCTAACGCTCGGCATCGCCTCAATGCTGCTCGGTATGTTGCTGCGTCCGTCGGTGATGCCGCAGGGCGAAAGCCGCCATCAGGAGAGCGCCGGCTGGCCCGCCTGGCGCTCGCTGGTGGCGCAAAGCTGGCGTTTCCTGGCCTGCGTCTGTCTGCTTCAGGGGGCGCATGCGGCCTATTATGGCTTCAGCGCCATCTACTGGCAGGGGGCGGGTTACTCGGCTTCTGCGGTAGGCTACCTGTGGTCGCTCGGCGTGGTGGCGGAGGTTATTATCTTCGCGCTGAGCCAAAAACTGTTCCGTCGTTTCGGGGCGCGTGACCTGCTGCTGCTTTCCGCCGTGTGCGGCGTGGCGCGCTGGGGCATCATGGGCTGGACGACGGAGCTGCCGTGGCTGATTATGGCGCAAATTCTGCACTGTGGAACCTTCACCGTCTGCCATCTGGCGGCGATGCGCTACATCGCGGCGCGAGAGGGTGGGGACGTTATTCGTCTTCAGGCGGTCTATTCAGCGGTGGCGATGGGCGGCAGTATTGCGGTGATGACCGTATTTGCCGGTTTCCTCTATCAGCACCTGGGGCACGGTGTGTTCTGGGTGATGGCGCTGGTCGCTTTACCGGCCATCGTTATTCGCCCTAAAGTCGCTGCTCGCACGTAACTACGATTCGAGCATAACGCGAATGTGTTCCTGCTGCTGCGTGTTCAGGGTCTCAACGGCATGAATGAGCGGCGGCGAGAACAGCGGCAGGGCGGTTGGATAAGGCGTAATGACCAGCGCTGCCTCGCGGGGGGCGCCCTCCTTCTTAAACGCCTCCAGGCTAAGATAACGAATATTGAGCGGCAGAAGCGTCAGCTCGCGAAGCTGCTGCTCAATTAACTCTTCGCAGGCTTTATCTTCCCCCGTTAACAGGACCACCTGTTTTTCATGCAGGTCGGTCTCCTGCATCAGCCAGGCACCAAAAATCACCGCCACCAGAGCCATCTCTTCACCGGAGAATCGCAGACCAAATTCGGCTTCCAGCTCAAACAGCGCCTCTTTAGTGGTGCGCAGCAGCCGGGGGTATAAACGGTGGATCTCTTCCGGCAGACTGTTGTCGATGCCGATGTCAAATAAGGAGCGGTCCAGCGCCTGAGCCAGATGGATATAAAGCTGATCGGTCAGCCCTTGCTCATCGCTGAAGTTCATCCCGGTTTGCGCCCGGAAGCGGGCAATCATACGCACGATGGCGCGACGCAGGCGCTGATCCTGCTGGTGTTTATCCATCACCGGGTCGGGTGTGCGAAGCATCATAAACAGCAGCGCCAGGAACAGCTGTTCATCGCTGTGCGTTCCCTGCGGGACGCGCCGTTTCCAGTGGCGGACAATTTCCTGCGCCGTAAAGTATTCCCCTCGGGACTGCGTCCAGCTGCGCTGAACGGGCGAAAACTCCGGCGTATTGCCCAGATGATGCTGAATCAGACAATATTGCAGATAGAGCTGTAAAAATTGTACGTCGCGGGACTCAAACTGGCGCTGAAGCTTGCGCGCACAAAAGTTGATAAGCGCCCGAAGGTTCGCATCGTCATAAAGCGGGCGGGCAATGCCGTGCTGTTTGAGCGCGGTTTTTAAGGCAGGGGTAAACTGTTGGGCGACAAAATGTGGACAGAGCCGAAGCGCCCTGCGCAGCCAGTGCAGCAGGCACAAACGTTGATTAAGGGCGGAACCCTCAATTCGGTAGCAGCCATCATGGTGCGTGACGATATCAAGCCGATGATAGCGCTGGATTTCATCGCGCGTCTCGGCTATATCTTGCCGTGCCATGACGTCGTCCACGCCGTTGGCAGCGATTATGCTCTGTGCGGTGACGGCAGCATCGGGCAGGTAAAGCATCAAAAGCACCTGGCAGCGGCGCTGCGAACTGGAAAGCACAGATGGAATTTCAAGCGTCGTCATCATCTGTCGGGTATCCAGTGTGAATGTTTGATAAGAATAGCTAAAGGATGGGCGCTGAAAAGCGCACCGGCAGGCCTTTCACTCAGGATTGCTGGCGAACATCACAGAATTTTTGACGTGAGGAACAGATGCAAATAGTTAAACAAAGCGCGGTAGCGTTATTTTTGGCGGTTTTCACTTTCGCCGCCGGCGCACATCCTCACAGTTTTATCAGCCTGAAAACCGAACTGGTGACGGACGGCACGCAGCTCAGTGGCCTGAAGATGCACTGGACGATGGATGAAATCACCTCCGCCGACCTGCTGTACGATGCCGGAAACGCAAAGCCCGGCGATGAGATCTGGAAAAAGCTGGCGGCGGAGGTGATGGCCAACGTGCTGGGTCAGCACTACTTCACCGAGTTCTGGCACAACGGACAAAAGGTGAAATTTCTTAACCGTCCCACGGAGTACGGCATGACCCGCGAAGGTCATCAGGCGGTGCTGACGTTCGTGCTTGCGCTGGCGCATCCTCAGCCGCTGGCCGGGCAAACGTACCGCTTTTCCACTTTTGACCCTACCTACTATGTCGATATGCGCTATGACAAAGACAGCGACGTACGGCTGCCGGACGCGCTGCAAAAAAGCTGCAAAATTGGCGTGCACACCCCTAAACCCAGCGAAGAGACGCTGAACTTTGCGATCTCGCTGGATAAAGCAGATGCCCCGCCTGAGGACATGGAGCTGGGTAAACAGTTCGCGCAGGAGGTGACGTTACAATGTCAGTGATCTCCTCTCCCGTCAGTAAGCCGCGTCGCTGGCTACACCTCTGGCCTCTGGCGCTCTTTTTGTTGTTAGCGGTTGGCGGCGCGCTCTGGCTGTGGCAGGCATGGCCGCAGGTGATGGTGAAAAGCGTCCTCTGGCAGCGGGAAGTTAATCAGCAGATGAGCGTGCTGCTGAAAGCCGTGGCGGAAAATCCGACCAAAGCGGGCGGCGCTCTTCTGGCGTTCAGCTTTATCTATGGCGTGCTGCATGCCCTGGGACCGGGGCACGGCAAAATTGTCATCACGACCTGGCTTGCCACGCATCCGTCGAAGCTGAAATCGAGTATCGGCCTGACGCTGGCTTCTTCTTTACTTCAGGGCGGGGTGGCGATTGCGCTGGTCGTGGTCGTCCTCTCGCTGCTACAGCTGCCGGCTCGCCAGCTGCATATGAGCAGCTTCTGGCTGGAGAAGGGGAGTTACGCGCTGGTAGGCGTGCTGGGGTTGATCCTCTGCTGGCGGGCGCTGAAAAAATTGCGCGCGTTGCTGCAAAAACCAAAATTCAAAGCCTTTACGCCGCATCACGTTCACCATGAAAACTGCGGGTGCGGGCATCAGCATCTGCCGACGCAGGAACAATTACAGAATGGTGACGACTGGCGTGCGCGTCTGATGATTGTGCTCTCAATGGGGATGCGTCCGTGCTCGGGCGCAATCATGGTGCTGTTGTTCAGCAAAGTGACAGGCGTATTTGGCTGGGGCATGCTCTCGGCGCTGGCGATGGCGGCGGGAACGTCTCTGACGATCTCTTCGTTAGCCTTGCTGGTGCACAGCTTCCGTCAGCTGGCGGTAAAACTCAGCGGCAATAAAACGCCGGTATTGTGGCGACAGGTTGGCTGGACGACGCTTGCGTTGGCGGGCGGGGTGATTCTGCTGGTGGCTGCGGTCACGATGTGGATGAGCGCGCTGCCGGTGGGAAGGGGGTTGCGGCCTTTCTAGCCGTATCTGAGGCGTGTTGTAGGCCCGGTAAGCGTAGCGCCACCGGGCTTAACAGACTGAATTAACGCTTCAGCGCATCGCTCAGTTCATCACGCATGTTTGCCAGCATGGCTTTAACAACGCGCGGGTTACCTGCAACGATGTTGCCGGTAGACATATAGTTATGGCCGCCGGTGAAGTCGCAAACAATCGCGCCAGCTTCACGTGCGATCAGCTCGCCCGCCGCGAAGTCCCACGGCTTCAGTGACAGCTCAAAGTAACCGTCAACGCGGCCGGTCGCCACGTAGGCCAGATCCAGTGCAGCAGAGCCAGTGCGACGGAAGTCCGCGCATTCGGTGAACAGCTTGCCCAGGATATTCATATAGGTGGTTGCGTGCTGCTTCGCCTTGAACGGGAAGCCAGTCGCCAGAATGGTGCCGTCGAGATCGCGTGCATTGCTGCAACGCAGACGGTAGCCGTTCAGCTGCGCGCCCTGACCGCGGGTTGCGGTGAACAGTTCGTTACGCATTGGATCGTAAACAACAGCGACTTCAGTACGGCCTTTGATGCGTACTGCAATAGACACAGAGAAGTGTGGCAGGCGTTTAACGAAGTTGGTGGTGCCATCCAGTGGATCGATAACCCATTGAACATCCTGATCGGTACCTTCATGTTCACCGCTTTCTTCGGTGATGATGGTGTGCTGCGGGTAAGATTTGCGGATCGTTTCGATAATAATCGCTTCTGCGGCTTTATCGACGTTCGTCACGAAATCATTGCTGCCTTTCTGGCTGGTTTCTACGGAGTCTGGGGTTTCGTAGTGTTTGGCAATTACATTACCCGCCTTGCGCGCTGCGCGCACGGCGATGGTCAGCATCGGATGCATCGGTCTCTCTCACTGGATGTTAAAGAACAGGAAAATCGGCGCAGAGTATAGCAGCGGGATCGGATTATGTCTCTCGTTTATGATAATATGCCCGAATATTCTTCAGACACTGAATCCAGACATCTAAAAATTATGCTGCAAAACATTCGAATCGTGCTGGTCGAAACATCGCACACCGGCAACATGGGCTCTGTGGCCCGCGCTATGAAAACCATGGGCTTAACGAACCTGTGGCTGGTTAATCCGCTGGTGAAACCAGACTCTCAGGCTATTGCTCTGGCGGCCGGCGCCAGCGACGTGATCGGGAATGCGCAGATCGTGGACACCCTGGACGAAGCCCTGGCCGGTTGCAGTCTGGTGGTGGGGACCAGCGCGCGCTCCCGTACGCTGCCCTGGCCGATGCTGGACCCGCGCGAATGCGGCCTGAAAAGTATCTCAGAAGCGGAACAGGCGCCGGTTGCGCTGGTGTTTGGTCGTGAACGCGTTGGCCTGACCAACGAGGAACTACAGAAGTGTCACTACCACGTGGCGATTGCCGCCAATCCGGAATACAGCTCGCTGAACCTGGCGATGGCGGTGCAGGTCATTGCCTACGAAGTGCGCATGGCATGGCTGGCGACGCAGGAGAAACCGGTCGAACCTAAAGAAGAGACGGCCTACCCGCTGGTGGACGATCTGGAGCGCTTCTACGGTCATCTGGAGCAGACGCTGCTCTCAACCGGCTTTATCCGTGAAGGCCACCCGGGCCAGGTGATGAACAAGCTGCGCCGTATGTTCACCCGCGCCCGCCCGGAAAGCCAGGAGCTGAACATCCTGCGCGGGATTCTGGCGTCGATTGAGCAGAAGAACAAAGCGTAGTGTCGATTTCCCCCTCTCCCCGTGGGAGAGGGCTGGGGTGAGGGCATCAGGCCGCACCTATATTATGAAGGCACAGAAGGTTAAATACCTGACTAAAACAGTCAAGTAAATAGTTGACCAATTTAGTCAGGAATGTCAGACTTGGCCCTGCTATGCAATACCCCCATTTTACAATAAAAAACCCCGGGCAGGGGCGAGTTTGAGGTTAAGTAAGACATGAGACTGACATCTAAAGGGCGTTATGCCGTGACCGCGATGCTGGACGTTGCGCTCAACTCCGAAGCGGGCCCGGTTCCGTTGGCTGATATTTCTGAACGACAAGGGATCTCCCTCTCTTACCTGGAACAGCTGTTCTCCAGACTGCGTAAAAATGGACTGGTGTCCAGCGTTCGTGGCCCGGGCGGCGGTTATCTGCTGGGTAAAGACGCGGGCAGTATTGCGGTTGGCGAAGTGATTAGCGCGGTTGACGAATCCGTTGACGCGACCCGTTGCCAGGGTAAAGGCGGCTGTCAGGGCGGCGATAAATGCCTGACCCACGCGCTGTGGCGCGATCTGAGCGACCGTCTGACCGGCTTCCTGAACAACATCACCCTCGGTGAGCTGGTGAATAACCAGGAAGTTCTGGATGTCTCTGGGCGTCAGCATAGTCAGGATTCACAGCGCAGCACCCGCACGCAGGACGCCATCGACGTTAAACTGCGCGCGTAATTAAAAAGATAAGTATTCAGAATCAGGCCGGGGTGGTCACACCCCGCGTACTCGGTCGTACATCCAGCCGGTTGCCTGATTCCTTGCATTGAAGCGATGTACGGAGTTTATAGAGCAATGAAATTACCGATTTATCTCGATTACTCCGCAACCACGCCGGTGGACCCGCGTGTTGCCGAGAAAATGATGCAGTGTCTGACCCTGGACGGAAACTTTGGTAACCCAGCTTCCCGTTCACACCGTTTTGGCTGGCATGCTGAAGAGGCGGTTGATATCGCCCGTAATCAGATTGCTGACCTGGTCGGTGCCGACCCGCGTGAAATTGTTTTCACCTCCGGTGCGACCGAATCCGACAACCTGGCGATTAAGGGTGCAGCCAACTTTTATCAGAAAAAAGGCAAGCACATCATCACCAGCAAAACCGAACACAAAGCCGTGCTGGACACCTGCCGTCAGCTGGAGCGTGAAGGGTTCGAAGTCACCTATCTGGCGCCACAGAGCAACGGCATTATCGATCTGAAAGAGCTCGAAGCGGCGATGCGTGATGACACCATTCTGGTCTCCATCATGCACGTCAACAACGAAATCGGCGTGGTACAAGACATCGCGACCATCGGCGAAATGTGCCGCGCGCGCGGTATCATCTACCACGTGGACGCGACCCAGAGCGTGGGCAAACTGCCTATCGACCTGAGCCAGCTGAAAGTGGACCTGATGTCCTTCTCCGGTCACAAAATCTATGGTCCGAAAGGTATCGGCGCGCTGTACGTTCGTCGTAAGCCACGTATTCGCATCGAAGCACAGATGCACGGCGGCGGTCACGAGCGCGGCATGCGTTCCGGTACGCTGCCTGTTCACCAGATCGTGGGCATGGGCGAAGCCTACCGCATTGCAAAAGAAGAGATGGAAACCGAGATGGCACGCCTGCGCACGCTGCGTAACCGTCTGTGGGACGGCGTGAAAGATATGGAAGAAGTGTATCTGAACGGCGATCTCGAGCAGGGCGCGCCGAACATCCTCAACGTCAGCTTCAACTATGTTGAAGGCGAGTCGCTGATCATGGCGCTGAAAGACCTGGCCGTTTCTTCCGGCTCTGCCTGTACCTCTGCAAGCCTGGAGCCATCCTACGTACTGCGCGCGCTGGGTATGACTGACGAGCTGGCACACAGCTCTATCCGTTTCTCTTTAGGTCGTTTTACTACCGAAGAAGAGATTGACTACACCATCAAGCTGGTTCGTAACTCCATCGGCCGTCTGCGCGACCTTTCTCCACTGTGGGAAATGTTCAAGCAGGGCGTGGATCTGAACAGCATTGAATGGTCACATCACTAATCGGTACATAAGGAGAATTCAATCATGGCATACAGCGAAAAAGTCATCGATCATTACGAAAACCCGCGCAACGTTGGCTCTTTTGACAACAGCGACGAATCTGTTGGTAGCGGCATGGTCGGTGCGCCAGCATGTGGCGACGTGATGAAGTTGCAGATCAAAGTCAACAATGAAGGTATCATTGAAGACGCGCGCTTCAAGACCTACGGCTGCGGTTCTGCTATCGCGTCCAGCTCCCTGGTCACCGAATGGGTGAAGGGCAAGTCTCTGGACGAAGCACAGGCAATCAAGAACACGGATATTGCTGAAGAACTCGAACTGCCGCCGGTGAAAATTCACTGCTCAATTCTGGCAGAAGACGCGATCAAAGCCGCCATTGCGGATTACAAAAGCAAACGTGAAGCAAAATAATTGAGGTTTGAGTATGTCGATTACCCTTAGCGACAGCGCTGCCGCGCGAGTAAGCTCTTTTCTGGCGAACCGTGGTAAAGGCTTTGGCCTGCGACTGGGCGTACGTACCTCCGGCTGTTCTGGTATGGCTTACGTACTGGAGTTTGTTGACGAACCGGCGTCTGATGACACCGTGTTTGAAGACAAGGGCGTGAAGGTGGTGGTCGATGGCAAAAGCCTGCAATTCCTCAACGGCACTCAGCTGGACTTCGTAAAAGAAGGCCTGAACGAAGGGTTCAAATTCACGAACCCGAACGTCAAAGACGAGTGTGGTTGCGGCGAAAGCTTCCACGTTTAACCGCGCGTCATCCGAAACCCCACCGTGGCTTTGCTACGCGTGGGGTTTGTTCTAACAGGCTACCCCTGAGATTGTTATGGATTACTTCACTCTCTTCGGACTACCCGCTCAATACCCGATCGATCTCCAGGCGCTGACGGTCCGTTTTCAGGATCTCCAGCGTCAGTACCATCCGGATAAATTCGCCAGCGGGACGCAGGCAGAGCAACTGGCTGCGGTATCACACTCCGCCACCATCAACCAGGCCTGGCAAACGCTGCGTCATCCGCTGGCGCGTGCAGAATATCTGCTCTCGCTTCACGGTTTCGATCTGGCGAGCGAACAGCATACCGTGCGCGACGCCGCCTTTCTGATGGAACAGCTGGAGCTGCGCGAAGAGCTGGATGAAATTGAACAGGCTAAAGACGAAGCGCGCCTGGAAAGCTTTATCACGCGCGTAAAGGGTATGTTCGATACCCGCCATCAGCAGATGGTGGAGCAACTGAACAACGAGACCTGGGACGTGGCGGCAGACACTGTGCGCAAACTCCGTTTTCTCGATAAACTGCGAAGCAGTGCTGAACAACTCGAAGAAAAGCTGCTCGATTTTTAATTTCGGAAGCAATTATGGCCTTATTACAAATTAGTGAGCCTGGCTTAAGTGCCGCACCGCACCAGCGTCGTCTGGCGGTCGGTATTGACCTGGGCACCACCAATTCCCTCGTGGCGACCGTGCGCAGCGGCCAGGCGGAAACGCTGGCTGACGAGCAGGGGCGCCATCTGCTGCCTTCCGTAGTCCACTACCAGCAGCAGGGTCACGCGGTCGGGTTTGATGCCCGCGCTAACGCCGCGCGCGATCCGGCCAATACCATCAGCTCGGTTAAGCGCATGATGGGCCGCTCGCTGGCTGATATCCAGACCCGTTACCCGCATCTGCCGTATCAGCTACAGGCCAGCGAAAACGGCCTGCCGATGATCGCGACGTCAGCCGGTTTGCTGAACCCGATTCGCGTTTCTGCTGACATCCTTAAAGCGCTGGCGGCACGCGCCACAGCGACGCTCGGCGGCGATCTGGACGGCGTGGTGATCACCGTTCCGGCCTATTTCGACGATGCACAGCGTCAGGGCACCAAAGACGCCGCGCGTCTGGCGGGCTTGCACGTGCTGCGTCTGCTGAACGAACCGACGGCGGCGGCGATTGCCTACGGCCTCGACTCCGGTCAGGAAGGGGTGATCGCGGTTTACGATCTCGGCGGCGGGACGTTCGATATCTCAATCCTGCGCCTGAGCCGCGGCGTGTTCGAAGTGCTGGCGACCGGCGGAGATTCCGCGCTCGGCGGCGATGACTTCGACCATCTGCTGGCAGATTACATCCGCGAGCAGGCGGGCATCAGCGATCGCAGCGATGCGCACGTGCAGCGTGAACTGCTGGATGCGGCCATCGACGCCAAAATCGCCCTGAGCGATGCACAGTCCGTCAGCGTGAACGTCGCAGGCTGGCAGGGTGAGATTACCCGCGATCGGTTCAGCGAACTGATTGCGCCTCTGGTTAAGCGTACCCTGCTGGCCTGCCGTCGCGCATTGAAGGATGCAGGCGTTGAGGCTAACGAGGTGCTGGAAGTGGTCATGGTTGGCGGCTCAACCCGCGTGCCGCTGGTACGCGAGCGCGTGGGGGAATTCTTTGGCCGCACGCCGTTGACCTCTATCGACCCGGACAAAGTGGTTGCCGTCGGCGCCGCTATCCAGGCCGATATTCTGGTCGGCAACAAGCCGGACAGCGAAATGCTGCTGCTGGACGTCATCCCGCTGTCTCTCGGTTTAGAAACCATGGGCGGCCTGGTGGAGAAAGTGATCCCGCGTAACACCACCATTCCGGTGGCGCGTGCGCAGGAGTTCACCACCTTTAAAGACGGCCAGACCGCGATGTCCATCCACGTGATGCAGGGCGAGCGTGAGCTGGTGCAGGACTGCCGCTCCCTGGCGCGCTTTGCGCTGCGCGGCATCCCGGCGCTGCCAGCTGGCGGGGCGCATATTCGCGTCACCTTCCAGGTTGATGCGGATGGCCTGCTGAGCGTGACGGCGATGGAAAAATCCACCGGCGTGGAATCATCCATCCAGGTGAAGCCGTCCTACGGCCTGACCGATGGCGAAATCGCCTCCATGATCCAGGATTCAATGAGCTACGCCGAGCAGGATGTGAAGGCGCGTATGCTGGCTGAACAAAAAGTTGAAGCCGCACGCGTGCTGGAAAGCCTGAACGGGGCGCTCGCTGCCGATGCCGCGCTGTTAAGCGCCGCTGAGCGCCAGGTGATTGACGACGCTGCCGCGCGCTTAAGCGCCGTGGCCGAAGGCAATGACGCTGACGCGATAGAAGAAGCCATTAAAAACGTTGATAAACAAACCCAGGACTTCGCTGCTCGCCGCATGGACAAATCTGTCCGCGTCGCGCTGAAAGGCCAGTCCGTGGACGAGGTTTAATATGCCAAAGATTGTAATTTTGCCTCATGCGGACCTCTGTCCGGATGGTGCTGTTCTGGAAGCGAAGACCGGTGAAACCATTCTCGATGTAGCCCTGCGTGCAGGTATCGAAGTGGAACACGCCTGTGAAAAATCCTGTGCCTGCACCACCTGCCACTGCATCGTGCGTGAAGGTTTCGACTCTCTCGCCGAGAGCACCGAAGACGAAGACGACATGCTGGATAAAGCATGGGGTCTGGAGCCAGACAGCCGCTTAAGCTGCCAGGCCGCGGTGACCGATGAAGATCTGGTCGTGGAGTTCCCACGCTACACCATCAACCACGCACGCGAGCACTAATATGGGACTGAAGTGGACAGACAGCCGTGAAATCGGCGAAGCGCTCTACGACGCGAACCCGGATCTCGATCCGAAGACCGTACGATTCACCGACATGCACCAGTGGATCTGCGATTTAGAGGATTTCGACGACGATCCTAACGCATCCAATGAAAAAATTCTGGAGGCGATTCTGTTAGTCTGGTTAGATGAAGCAGAATAAATAACAAAACGGGCTGCCTTCAGGCGGCCCGTTTGCTAGTTGCTAATAAGGATAAATAAAATGACCGAAGCGATGAAGATTACGCTCTCGAATCAGCCTGCCGACGCGCGCTGGGGCGAGAAAGCCACCTACAGCATTAATAACGACGGCATTACCCTGCACCTGACGGGCAACGATGATTTGGGCCTGATCCAGCGCGCCGCGCGTAAGATTGACGGCCTTGGCATTAAGCATGTGTCGCTGGAAGGGGAAGGTTGGGACACCGACCGCAGCTGGGCGTTCTGGGCAGGCTACAAAGGGCCGAAAGGCACCCGTAAAATTGAGTGGGCGAACCTCGACGAAGCCGGTCAGAAAGAGCTGGAAAGCCGCCTGAACATTATCGACTGGGTGCGCGACACCATTAACGCACCGGCGGAAGAGCTGGGGCCGGAACAGCTGGCGCAGCGCGCCGTTGACCTGCTGTGCGGTGTGGCGGGCGAAAAGATGTCCTACCGCATCACTAAAGGGGAAGACCTGCGCGAGCAGAACTACATGGGTATCCACACCGTGGGCCGTGGCTCAGAGCGTCCTCCGGTCCTGCTGGCGCTGGATTACAACCCAACCGGCGACAAAGAAGCCCCGGTCTTTGCCTGTCTGGTCGGGAAAGGCATCACCTTCGACACCGGCGGCTACAGCCTGAAGCAGAGCGCATTCATGGACTCCATGAAGTCCGACATGGGCGGCGCGGCGACCATTACCGGCGCGCTGGCCTTCGCCATCACCCGTGGCCTGAACAAGCGCGTGAAGCTCTACCTGTGCTGCGCGGACAACATGGTGAGCGGCAACGCCTTCAAGCTGGGCGACATCATTCGCTACCGCAACGGTAAAAACGTTGAGGTGATGAACACCGACGCCGAAGGCCGTCTGGTGCTGGCCGATGGCCTGATCGACGCCTCTGCGCAGAAGCCGGAGCTGATTATCGACATGGCGACCCTGACCGGCGCGGCGAAAACTGCCCTGGGTAATGACTATCACGCCCTGTTCAGCTTCGACGACAAGCTGGCCGCTCGCCTGCTGGCCAGCGCGGCGGCGGAAAACGAACCGTTCTGGCGTCTGCCGCTGGCCGAGTTCCACCGCAGCCAGCTGCCGTCTAACTTCGCCGAGCTGAACAACACCGCGAGCGCAGCGTACCCGGCGGGGGCAAGCACCGCAGCAGGCTTCCTGTCTCACTTCGTTGAGAACTACCATGAAGGCTGGCTGCACATTGACTGCTCCGCAACCTACCGTAAAGCGGCGGTTGAGCAGTGGTCTGCGGGTGCGACCGGTCTGGGCGTGCGTACCGTAGCGAACCTGCTGACGGCTGAGTAATGCTCTTTGCCCTCACCCTAACCCTCTCCCCATGGGAGAGGGCAGGGGTGAGGGGGAAATTCGACATCTGGAATTGTTATGTCAGAAACCAAAAACGAATTAGAAACCCTGTTGGAGCAGGCGGCGACCGAGCCCGCCCACCGTCCGGCCTTTTTCCGCACGCTGCTGGAATCCACCGTCTGGGTGCCGGGCACCGCAGCGGAAGGGGAGCAGGTTGTCGAAGACAGCGCGCTGGATCTGCTGCACTGGGAGAAAGACGACGGCACGTCGGTGATCCCGTTCTTTACCTCGCTCGAGGCCTTGCAGGAAGCGGTAGAAGACGAACAGGCGTTCGTGGTGATGCCGGTGCGCACGTTGTTCGAAATGACCCTGGGGCAGACGCTGTTCCTCAACGCCAAACTGCCGACCGGGAAAGAGTTTACTCCGCGCGAAATCAGCCACCTGATTGGTGACGAGGGCAACCCGCTCAGCACTCAGGAGGTGCTGGAAGGGGGCGAAACGCTGCTGCTGTCTGAAGTGGCCGAGCCGCCCGCGCAGATGATTGACTCCCTGACCACGCTGTTTAAAACCATCAAGCCGGTAAAACGCGCGTTTCTCTGCTCCATCAAAGAGAGCGCTGACGAAAAGCCTGTTCTGCTGATAGGGATTGAGGCCGACGGCGATATCGACGAGATCATCCAGGCGGCGGGAAGCGTGGCGACCGACACCCTGCCGGGCGATGAGCCGATTGATATCTGTCAGGTGAAGAAAGGTGAGAAGGGGATCAGCCACTTTATTACCGAGCACATCACCCCGTTCTACGAGCGTCGCTGGGGCGGCTTCCTGCGCGATCTTAAGACCAACCGCATTATCTGATTACAGCGGGGTGATCTTCACCCCGTTGCTTCCAGCAGCAGTAAATCCATCAGCAGCACCAGATTCGACTCAAACGACGTCACACCTGCGGCTTCGGCGGCGAAATGTACCGCTTCGTCATAGAGAGCAAAATGCACGTCCGCCATACCCGCCAGCGTATTGGCCGACGCGCGGGTAAACGCGACGATCGTCATGCCGACGTTTTTGGCGATCCGCGCTTTATCCAGTACCTGCTCCGTTTCGCCGCTGCGTGAAACGGCAATAAACACCTGATAGCGCGCGGCGTTGCTGAGAAAAATATTCCGGCTGTCTCCCGGCCCGGAGATGAACGCCGTTTTTCCTAGCACCTGCAACTTCTTGGTCAGGTACTCGGCAAAAAGGTACGAAAACCCGGCGCCGTAGAGAAAGAAGCTCTCTTTCTGGCGCAGCAGGCTGGCAAACTGCTGGCGTTTGTCCTGAGTGACCCACTGGAAGGTCTGCTGATAGTTGGCAACGAACCGGGTAAAAAGCGCGGGCATTTCCGCATGTTGCTCAGGCTGTACGGTGATATGCGGCGTGTCAGAAAGCAGCTGCTTGCAGTGCCAGATAAACTCGCTAAAGCCGCTAAACCCCAGCTTCTGGCACAGCCGCATAATCGTCGCGGTAGAGACAAATGTCGCCTGCGCCAGCTCGCGCACCGTGATGTTGCCCACCAGCAATGGATGCTCAGTGAGGTGGGCGAGGACGCGATACTCCGCGCGGGTCAGCGACGACCCGCGCGTTAACAGCGTTGCCAGGCGGTTATCCATTATTTCGCCGGTTCAACCGGCAGATCGTCTCGTGCACCCCATTCACTCCAGGCGCCGTCGTACAGGGTCACGTCATTTGCGCCAAGGGTTGCCAGCGCCAGGATCACCACGCAGGCCGTTACGCCGGAGCCGCAGCTTGCAATAACCGGACGATGCAAATCCACGCCCTGACGTTCAAAAATGGCACGCAATTCATCGGTGGTTTTCAGCTCGCCTTCAAACACCAGATCGCCCCACGGCACGTTCAGCGCCCCCGGGATATGTCCTCGTTTCAGTCCCGGTCGCGGCTCGTCCGCTTCTGCGTTGAAACGTGGAGCGGGACGCGCATCGACGATTTGCGCCGTGTTTTCGTGGCTCACGACCAGCACGTCGGTCAGGCGCTTGACCACGTTAGCGTCAAACGTGGCATCAAATTCCCCTTCCGGCAGCGTGACGTCACCCTGCTGAAGCGGTAGTTCGTCGCGCTTCCAGCCTGCAAGTCCGCCCGCCAGAATCGATACCTTTTCCACGCCGAAGTTTTTCAGCATCCACCACGCTCGCGGCGCGGAAAACAGATTACCTTCATCGTAAACAACAAGATGTTTATCTTTGCTGATGCCCAGCTCGCGCATCGCCACGGAAAACGCTTCCGGGCGAGGCAGCATGTGCGGCAGGGGAGAGGTGTGATCGGAGAGGGCTTCGATATCAAAAAATACCGCGCCAGGCAGGTGCCCTGCCCGGTATTCAGCGGGAACGTCACGATGCTCCTGGCCCGGAGGGGCCATGCGCGCGTCGATAATCTGAACTTCCGGGTCGTCGCCGTGCTCAATCAGCCAGTCGGCAGCGACAAAATATGAGGTGGACATGGTTGCCTCCATTCTTTTCCGTAAAAAAGGATTGTCGGTGTTTTTTCTGACACCGACAAGCTAACCACGTTCAACTCGCGAGCAAGCCCCTATTTTTTCACCGCTTCACCGTCCTGCCAGGCCTTTTGCAGCGCAGGCCAGTAGTCGCGGTTGGCTTCGATCATCTCATCCAGAATCGCTTTCGCGTGCTCCATGGTTGGCACGGTGCGGTTCAGAGTGAACGCCTGCAACGCTTTCTCGTAGCTGCCTTCGATGGTTGCCTCAACCAGCAGCTGTTCAGAGGCCAGCTGCTGTTGCAGGAGCGTCTGGTGGAACAGCGGCACCTGACCCACGCGGACAGGCTCCGGCCCTTCGGAAGTGATATAGGCAGGCACTTCCACCACCGCATCGTACGGCAGGTTGGTAATCGCCCCGCGGTTTTCCACCATCACCAGATGGCGTTGGCGCAGGTTGAATGCCAGCGAGCAGGCGACATCGACGATAAATTCGCCGTGAACACCTACGTGGAAGGCGTCCGGTAAGATCCCGCTGCGCTGGTACTCTTCGGCGGCGGCGAACAGCTTTTTCTCGCGCCCGTTCATCACTTCGTTGGCGCGGGTATAGTCCGGGTTTTGATGCTCCACAATCTGGTTTGGCATCAGGTAGTACTGTAGATACGGGTTCGGCAGGTACTCCGGGAAGTTATCCATAATCGGCTTGATGTTGCGCCAGGTTTTCACCCATGACGGATCGGAATGCTGCGGGTCGGTTTTTGCGGCATCTTCCGTCAGCAGGCCAAACTTCGCGATATGCTTACGCAGCGCCGGGAGCTTGTCTTCGCCGTCCACCAGCACGCGGGTAAACCAGCCGAAGTGGTTTAGGCCAAAATAGTCCACCTCCAGTTTATGACGATCCACGCCCAGAATGGCACCCATATTGCGCATCGCGGCAACCGGCATATCGCAGATGTTCAGCACGCGTGCGTTGGGGCGCAGGCGACGCACACCCTCAGCGACAATCGCCGCCGGGTTGGAGTAGTTCACGATCCAGGCTTTCTCGTGCGCGTAGCGATCGACCAGATCGATAAGCTCCACCATCGGCAGGATCGTGCGCAGGCCGTAGGCCAGCCCGCCGGGGCCGCAGGTTTCCTGGCCCACCACGCCGTGACGCAGCGGAATTTTTTCATCCTGCTCGCGCATCTTGTACTGCCCGACGCGCATCTGGGCGAAGACAAAATGCGCGCCGCTAAAGGCCACTTCTGGGTCGCTGGTGACCGTAAATTTGATGCTCTGGCTGTGGTCGCGAATAACCTTCTCCACCACGGGCGCGATGGTGTTCTGGCGCGCCTCGTCAATGTCATACAGGCGGATCTCTGCCAGAGGGAAATCGTGCAGACGCACCATCAGGCTTTTCACAATACCTGGCGTGTAAGTGCTACCGCCGCCGGCAATCGACAGAATAAATGGGGGTGTAAACATCTTTAGCTCCTTTCAGAGAAACGTCTCAACGGCTTCTCGCATTTTTTTGACATGCAGCCCGTAGACCACCTGAACGTTGTTACCTTGTTTGATAATCCCTTTCGCGCCGGTCGCTTTCAGGCGCGGTTCGTCGATGATGGCGACGTCCTTCACCGTGACGCGTAAGCGGGTGTAGCAGTTATCCACTACCTCTATATTTTCCCGACCGCCCAGACCCACAACGATCGATTCGCCCAGCCCGTCGTTATTGCCCTTCGCCTGGTACTCCTGCTTGCTGTAAAGGCGTGTCTCCTGGTCCTCATCTTCACGCCCCGGCGTTTTCATGTTGAAGCGCAGGATAAGGAAGCGGAACACCACAAAATAAAGGGCGAACATGATCAGCCCGACCACGATGTACATGGGCCAGTTGGACTTCTCCGTGCCGAGCGGCAGGTTGTAGAGGATGAAATCGATAATCCCGTTGGCGCCGATGGCGTGAACGCCAAACAGCGAGAACAGCATCATGCCGATACCGGTCAGCACCGCATGCACCACGAACAGCAGCGGGGCGACAAACAGGAAGGAGAACTCAATCGGCTCGGTTACGCCGACCAGCAGCGAGGTCAGCGCCGCCGGGATCAGAATCGCTTTCGCAATCGCTTTACGCTCTGGCTTCGCGGTCATGTACATCGCCAGCGCGGCGGCAGGAAGGCCGAACATCTTGCTGATGCCGCGCGCATCCCACACCACGGTACTGCTGAGCTGCTTCACGTCCGGGCAGGCCATCTCGGCGAAGTAGATATTGCGCGCGCCCTGGTAAGCCGTACCGCACACCTCCTGCGTACCGCCCAGTTCGGTATACAGGAACGGCGTATAGACCAGATGATGCAGGCCCGTCGGCACCAGAATGCGTTCAAGGAAACCGTAGATCGCCACGCCAAACGGACCGGACGCTTTGATCGCCAGCGCCAGGGCGCTAATTCCATGCTGTGCGTACGGCCAGAGTTCGCTCATGATCACGCCGAGCAGCATAGAGACAGGCAGCATTACAATCGCGACAAAGCAGTGGCCGGAGTAAATCGCCATCGCGCCGTTAAACTGGACACCGGAATATTTGTTGTACAGATAACCGGAGAGCGCCCCGGTCAGGATCCCGGCGAAAACGCCCATTTCCAGCACCTGGACGCCCAGCACCATGCTTTGTCCGGCGGCTTTCATCTGTTCCGCAGGGGCCAGTTCCCCCTGAAGCTGTAACGTCACGTTCATGGCATTGATAAACACGATAAAAGTTACCAGCCCAATCAGCGCCGCGTAGCCTTTGTCTCGGGTTGCCAGTCCAATGGGGATCCCAACGGCAAACACCAGCGCCAGGTTGACCAGCACCGACACGGCAGACTTGGCGATCAGCTGGCCGACACTCTGGATCAGCGGGTGGCCAAGAAACGGCAGGTACTCGGCCAGATTGCCGTTACCCAGCACATTCCCAAAGGCGATAAACAGGCCGACGATGGGTAAGATAAGTACAGGTCCGTAAAGTGATTTTCCGAAATTTTGTAGGGCGTTCACGGCTCGTTTCATGGCTTTCTCTCTTATTGAACCGCGCACTCAGGGTGCGTCATGGTCATAAAACTAGCAGGCCTGATGCGAGCTTATCCAGCTATCTTCTTGTTTTAAAAACAAATGACGTGAAAGGTAACATGTAACGTTATGCGCTGTGATCGCGGTTCCATCACGGCGTAGCGGCGTGATGCCATTCTGCGAGGTGCTTTCCAGATTATAAAATTGGACTTTTTGTATTAACGAAACTTGCGGATAATACTTATCCGGACGATGACCAACAGGCCCCTCAGGCCAGGGACACAGGATGAAACCGTTTCGCTTAGCTGCGATCTCTCTCGCGCTGCTCACCACCTTTACGCTTGTCGGCTGTGATAACAGCGACGACAAACCTCAGGCCGCTGCCCCCGCAGCGTCTACTGCATCAGAACAGAAAACCCCGGCGACACCGGATCCTGAAAAGCTGGCTAAGCTGGCCGCGCAGAGTCAGGGTAAGGCGTTGACGCTGCTGGATGCCTCTGAAGTGCAACTCGACGGCGCCGCGACGCTGGTTCTGACCTTCTCTGTACCGCTGGATCCCAGCCAGGATTTTGCGAAAACGGTACATGTGGTGGATAAAAAAAGCGGCAAAGTGGACGGCGCCTGGGAACTGGCCCCCAATCTGAAAGAGCTGCGCCTGCGCCATCTGGAGCCGAATCGTAATCTGGTTGTCACCGTCGAACGTGATTTGCTGGCGCTGAACAAAGCGACATTCGGCATTGACTATGAAAAAGCGATTACCACCCGGGATGTTGAACCGACGGTCGGATTCGCCAGCCGCGGCTCGCTGCTGCCGGGTAAGGTGGTGGAAGGGTTGCCGGTGATGGCGCTCAACGTCAACAATGTGGACGTGAACTTTTATCGCGTGAAGCCGGAGTCGCTGGCCTCGTTTGTCAGCCAGTGGGAGTACCGTAACTCGCTGACCAACTGGGAATCTGACAATCTGCTGAAGATGGCGGAACTGGTCTACACCGGCCGTTTCGACCTCAACCCGGCGCGCAACACGCGTGAAAAACTGCTCCTGCCGCTTAAAGATATTAAGCCGCTCCAGCAGTCTGGCGTCTATATCGCCGTGATGAATCAGGCTGGTCACTATAACTACAGTAACGCCGCGACGCTCTTTACCTTAAGTGATATTGGGCTGTCCGCTCACCGTTATCATAACCGCCTGGACATCTTCACCCAGAGTCTTGAAAACGGTGCGGCGCAGTCAGGCGTGACCATTACCCTTCTGAACGATAAAGGGCAGACTCTGGCCGAGGCGAACAGCGACGCCGATGGTCATGCGAAACTGGAAACCGATAAAGAAGCCGCGCTGATCCTGGCCAGTAAAGATGGCCAGACCACGCTTCTTGATCTCAAACTTCCGGCGCTGGATCTGGCGGAGTTTGATATCGCCGGTAACCCGGGTTACAGCAAACAGTTCTTTATGTTTGGCCCGCGCGATCTCTATCGTCCGGGTGAAACGGTGATCCTGAACGGCCTGCTTCGCGACAGCGATGGCAAACCGCTTCCCGAGCAGCCGGTAAAACTTGACGTGCTGCGTCCGGACGGCCAGGTAGCGCGTACGGTCGTTGTGCAACCTGAGAACGGCCTTTATCGCTTCAACTATTCGCTTGATAGCGGCGCCCAGACCGGCATGTGGCATATTCGCGCGAATACGGGGGATAACCAGCAGCGCATGTGGGATTTCCACGTCGAAGATTTTATGCCTGAGCGTATGGCGCTGAATCTGACCGGGCAAAAAACGCCGGTTTCCCCGCAGGAGGATGTGGACTTTAACGTTGTGGGCTATTACCTGTACGGCGCGCCAGCTAACGGCAATTCTCTGCAAGGCCAGCTTTTCCTGCGTCCGCTACGTGACGCGGTGCCTGCGCTGCCTGGCTTCCAGTTCGGTGATATTGCCGAGGAGAACCTGAGCCGCAGCCTGGATGAAGTGCAGCTTACGCTGGACGAACAGGGGCGCGGACAGGTTACCACCGAAAGCCAGTGGAAAGAGGCGCACTCGCCGCTGCAACTGATTTTGCAGGCCAGCCTGCTGGAATCAGGTGGGCGTCCGGTAACGCGACGCGCTGAGCAGGCTATCTGGCCGGCGGCTGAGCTGCCGGGTATTCGCCCTCAGTTCGCCAGCAAGGCGGTTTACGACTACCGCACCGATACTACCGTCAACCAGCCGATCGTCGACGAGAACGGCAACGCCAGCTTCGACATCGTCTATGCCGATGCCAGCGGAGCCAAAAAGGCCGTTTCCGGATTACAGGTACGACTGATTCGCGAGCGTCGTGACTACTTCTGGAACTGGTCCGAGAGTGAGGGCTGGCAGTCTCAGTTTGATCAAAAAGATCTGGTTGAGGGCGAGCAGGAGCTAAACCTCAAGGCCGATGAAACCGGTAAAGTCACCTTCCCGGTGGAGTGGGGCTCATACCGTCTGGAAGTGAAAGCCCCTGATGACATGGTCAGCAGCGTGCGCTTCTGGGCAGGCTACAGCTGGCAGGATAACAGCGACGGCACCGGGGCCGCGCGCCCTGACCGCGTGACGCTGAAACTGGATAAGCCATCCTATCAGCCAGGCGATACCATCCAACTGCACATCGCCGCGCCGGCCGCAGGCAAGGGCTATGCGATGATCGAGTCCAGTGAAGGGCCGTTGTGGTGGAAAGAGATCGACGTACCGGCTAACGGTCTGGATCTCGCTATCCCGGTCGACAAGGCCTGGAAACGTCACGATCTCTATCTCAGCACGCTGGTGGTTCGTCCTGGCGATAAATCAAAATCCGCCACGCCAAAACGGGCGGTTGGCCTGCTGCATCTGCCAATGGGGGACGAAAATCGTCGCCTGAACATCGCACTGGATAACCCGCAAAAAATGCGTCCGAACCAGACGCTTTCTGTGAAAGTGAAAGCCAGCGTAAAAGAGGGGGCTGTGCCACAGAAGGTGAACGTGCTGGTCTCGGCTGTCGATAGCGGCGTGCTGAACATTACCGACTACGTCACGCCGGATCCGTGGCAAGCTTTCTTCGGTCAGAAGCGCTATGGCGCGGACATCTATGATGTTTACGGCCAGGTGATTGAAGGTCAGGGACGTCTGGCCGCACTGCGCTTTGGCGGAGACGGCGATGAACTGAAACGCGGCGGTAAGCCACCGGTGAACCATGTCACCATTATTGCCCAGCAGGCGCAGCCGGTTACGCTTGATGCCAACGGCGAAGGTACCATCACGATGCCGATTGGCGATTTCAACGGTGAACTGCGTCTGATGGCGCAGGCCTGGACGGAAGACGATTTCGGCAGCAGCGAAAGCAAAATCATTGTGGCGGCTCCGATTATCACCGAGCTTAACACGCCGCGGTTCCTCGCAAGTGGCGATACCTCCCGCCTGACGCTGGACCTGACTAACCTGACTGACCAGCCGCAAACGCTGAACATTGCGTTAACCGCAGCCGGTAAGTTGTCGCTCGAAGGTGCTCAGCCAGAGCCGGTTAAGCTGCCGCCTGGCGCACGTAGCACCCTGTTTATACCGGTGCGTGCCCTGGAGGGCTATGGCGATGGGGAAGTGACTGCTCAGGTGACGGGCCTTCAGCTCCCAGGTGAGACGTTTGCGCCGCAGCAGAAGAGCTGGAAAATTGGCGTGCGTCCCGCATTCCCGGCGCAAACCGTGAATACGGGCACGATGCTGAATCCTGGCGAATCCTGGAGTGCGCCAGCACAGCATATCGAAGGTTTCTCGCCTGCCACGCTACAGGGGCAGCTGTTGCTCAGCGGTAAACCACCTTTGAACCTGGCGCGCTACATACGTGAACTTCAGGCCTATCCGTATGGATGTCTTGAGCAGACCACCAGCGGCCTGTTCCCGTCCCTCTACACCAACGCGGCACAGCTGAAGGCACTGGGCATTAAAGGCGATACCGACGATAAACGCCGTGCGGCCATTGATATCGGGATCTCCCGTCTACTGCAAATGCAGCGTGACGATGGCGGTTTTGCCTTGTGGGATAAAAACGGCCCGGAAGAGTACTGGCTGACCGCCTATGTCACGGACTTCCTGGTGCGGGCAGGGGAGCAGGGTTACAGCGTGCCTGCCGAGGCGGTGAATAACGCCAACAGCCGACTGCTGCGCTATTTACAGGATCCGGGCATGATGTCCATCCGCTACAGCGACGACACCCAGGCCAGCAAATTTGCTGTCCAGGCGTATGCTTCGCTGGTGCTGGCGCGTCAGCAAAAAGCGCCGCTCGGTGCGCTGCGTGAAATCTGGGAGCGCCACGCTCAGGCTGCTTCCGGGCTTCCGTTGATGCAGCTGGGCATGGCACTCAAACTGATGGGGGATGCACCGCGCAGCCAGCAGGCGCTGGATCTGGCTCTCAAAACACCCCGTAACGACAGCCGAAACTGGATGGCGGATTACGGCAGCCAGCTGCGTGATAATGCCCTGATGCTCTCCCTGCTGGAAGAGTACAAGCTGCTGCCGGATGCGCAAAACAGGCTGCTGAACGCGTTATCTGAAGACGCGTTCAGCCAGCGCTGGCTGTCTACCCAGGAGAGCAATGCGCTGTTCCTGGCCGGACGATCACTGCAAACCTTGTCAGGTGCGTGGCAGGCAACGACCTCTCTCTCTGAACAGACCCAGAGCAGTGATAAAGCGCAGGTAGAAAACCTGAACGGCGATCAGATTGGTGCGTTGAAGATGACGAATACCGGCACTACGCCGCTGTGGGTACGACTGGACACTACTGGCTATCCGGAGTATGCGCCTCAGCCATCCTCTAATGTCTTGCAGATTGAACGTCATATCCTGGCGACAGACGGCAGCAGCAAGTCGCTCTCTTCTCTGAAGAGCGGTGAACTGGTTCTGGTATGGCTGGAAGTGAAGGCCAGCCAGAACGTGCCGGATGCGCTGGTGGTGGATCTGCTCCCGGCAGGTCTGGAGCTGGAAAACCAGAATCTGGCGAGCAGCAGTGCCAGCTTGCAGGACAGCGGCAGTGAAGTGCAAAACCTGCTGAATCAGATGCAACAGTCTGATATTCAGCACATGGAATTCCGCGACGATCGCTTTGTGGCCGCGGTGCCGGTCAATGAAGGTCAGCCGGTCACGCTGGTTTACCTGGCCCGTGCCGTTACGCCGGGAACCTACCAGGTGCCTGTTCCGATGGTCGAGTCCATGTACGTTCCGCAGTGGCGGGCAACGGGGGCGGCCAGTGGCCCGCTGATCGTTGTTCCGTAAGATGCGGATAGCACGCCTGATTCGCTCCCACTGGCTGTGGCTGGCGGGAGCGCTTCTCGTTTCAGGGGGGCTGATTGTCGTCGCTGACCGCGTGTGGCCGTTGCCCCTGAAAGAGGTCAACCCTGCGCGAGTGGTGGTGGATGAGCAGGGTGTTCCGTTGTGGCGTTTTGCCGACAGCGAAGGCATCTGGCGCTATCCGGTTACCATTAAAGAGGTTTCCCCACGCTATCTTGAGGCGCTGATCCAGTATGAAGATCGCTGGTTCTGGGATCACCCGGGCGTCAATCCGCTATCTGTACTGCGTGCCGCCTGGCAGGATCTCACCTCCGGGAGAGTGGTTTCTGGCGGGAGCACGCTTACCATGCAGGTGGCACGCCTTCTGGATCCGCATCCGCGAACCTTTGGCGGTAAAATTCGTCAGCTGTGGCGGGCGATGCAGCTGGAATGGCATCTCTCCAAGCGTGAAATCCTGACGCTGTATCTGAACCGTGCCCCGTTTGGCGGCACGTTGCAGGGCGTGGGCGCGGCAAGCTGGACTTACCTTGGCAAACCGCCGTCTCAGCTGAGCTATTCCGACGCGGCGCTGCTGGCTGTACTACCACAAGCACCCAGCCGTCTGCGCCCGGACCGCTGGCCGGAACGTGCCGAAGCGGCGCGGAACAAAGTACTCGACCGCATGCTGACTCAGGGCGTCTGGTCTGAGAAGCAGGTGAAAGAGTCCCGTGAAGAGCCGGTCTGGCTGGCCCCCCGGCAGATGCCGCAACTGGCGCCGCTCTTTTCCCGCATGATGCTGAGTAAAAGTCGTGACACAAAAATAGTCACCACGCTGGATGCAGCATTGCAACGACAGCTTGAAGAGCTGGCAATGAACTGGAAATCACGCCTGCCCGCCCGCAGTTCGCTGGCGATGATCGTCGTGGATCATACATCCATGAAAGTGCGTGGCTGGGTAGGCTCGGTAGATATCAATGATGACAGCCGTTTCAGCCACGTAGATATGGTCAATGCGATCCGATCGCCGGGATCGGTTCTCAAACCATTCATCTATGGCATGGCGCTGGACGATGGTCTGATCCATCCCGCTTCGTTATTACAGGATGTTCCAAGAAAAACGGGGGATTATCGTCCCGGCAACTTTGACAGCGGCTTCCATGGGCCGGTCAGTATGAGCGAAGCCCTGGTGCGTTCCCTCAACCTGCCTGCGGTGCAGGTTCTGGAAGCGTACGGCCCAAAACGTTTTGCCGGAATGCTGAGCAACGCGGGATTACCGCTCATTCTGCCTGCGGGGGCACAGCCCAACCTCTCTCTGATCCTGGGGGGCGCAGGCGCACGCCTGGCTGATATCGCTGCCGCCTATAGCGCCTTTGCGCGTCAGGGTAAGGCGGGCCGGCTGCGTTTACAGCCGGGCGATCCGCTGATCGAACGTCCGCTGTTATCGCAGGGGGCGGCGTGGATTATTCGTCGCATTCTCGCTAATGAAGCACAGCCCCTGCCGGACAGTGCGCTGCCCCAGGTAGCGCCGCTGGCGTGGAAAACGGGCACCAGCTATGGCTACCGGGATGCCTGGGCCATCGGCCTGAATGCCCGCTATGTCATCGGAATCTGGACCGGACGCCCGGACGGCACGCCCGTTGCCGGGCAGTTTGGTTTCGCCAGCGCGGTACCGCTCCTGAATCAGGTCAATAACATGCTTCAGTCCCGCTCGATGGTGGATGAAGCGCGCCTGCCGCGCGATCCGCGTCCCGCAAGCGTAGGACGGGGCGTGATTTGCTGGCCGGGGGGCCAGTCCCTGCCTGAAGGGAGCGAAAACTGTCGGCGTCGGCTGTCAACCTGGCTGCTGGAAGGCAGTGAACCGCCTACGCTGCTGCTGCCGGAACAGGAAGGTATTCGCGGGATCCGTTTCCCGGTCTGGCTGGATAAAGAAGGCAAACGCGTTGCGGCGGATTGTCCTGATGCGACAGAAAAAGTGCTGGATGTCTGGCCGCTGCCGCTGGAGCCCTGGCTGCCTGCTGCCGAAAAACGGGCTGCTCGTCTCCCCGCCCGTTCAGCAATTTGCCCTCCGCTGGATAACCATAATGCGGCGCCGCTGATGTTGTCAGGCGTCAGAGAAGGGGCGGTAATTAAACGTCTTCCAGGTGAGAAAAATATTACCCTCAACGTTTTAACCAGCGGCGGGGAGGGGCAACGATGGTGGTTTTTGAATGGCGAACCGCTGGACGGGCATCAGAAGAATTATTCACTGCAATTATATTTGCCTGGTAAATATCAATTAATTGTATTAGATGAAACAGGACAAACGGTGACGGTGAATTTTGAATTAGATCGCTAAGTGTTACTCCTCAAGAGTTAGCTTGATAATTATCAATATTCGTTCCTGAAAAAAAACGAGAATGCGTTTTTATTTGAAGGAACGAGCAATGAAAAAAAATAAACATCAGGGAGAAGGGCTTATTCCCGCCATATCCCGGCGTCATTTTATTCAGGCAGGGTCGGCGCTCGCCGCCCTGCCGTTTGTCGTCAAAACCGGCAAAGTACAGGCACAGGACGCGGCGGTTTCAGACGCTACGCCTGAAGAAAAAGTGGTGCAAACCTGTAGTACGTTTGACTGCGGCGGCAAGTGTGATATTCGTGCTCACGTCAGTGATGGCGTTGTGACCCGAATTTCAACGCGACCGGATAACGCGCTGGATCCGCAGATGCCAGTGATGCGCGCCTGCGTTCGTGGTCGGGCTTATCGGAAATTTGTTTATCATCCCGATCGGCTTAAATATCCAATGAAACGCGTGGGTAAACGTGGCGAAGGAAAATTCGAACGTATTACCTGGGATGAAGCCACCACCCTTATTGCGAATCAATTAAAAACTATTACGCAAAAATACGGTGCTGCGTCACGCTATGTTCATGTGGGCACCGCGGTGTCCGGCGGGACCTTTTCCGGCGATAAAATGGTTCGTCGTCTGCTCAACTTAACCGGCGGCTATCTCGAAAGCTATCACTCGGTCAGTATGGGTAACACGGCGGCGGCAACGCCGTATACCTATGGCACCGCCGCCAGCGGCAGCTCTCTGGACACGCTGCTGGACACCAAACTGGTCATTCTCTGGGGGCATAACCCGACGGAAACCATCTTCGGGCACAGCAACCACTTCTACCAGAAGATGAAGCAAAACGGCACGCGCTTTATCGTTGTTGACCCACGCTATTCCGATACGGTTTCCTCCCTTGCCGATCAGTGGATCCCATTGCTTCCTGCCACGGACAACGCCCTGATGGACGCGATGATGTATGTGATCGTCACGGAGAATCTGCACGATCGCGACTTTATTCAACGCTACACCCTGGGCTTTGACGAAGACGCCATGCCAGAAGGCGTTCCGGCCAATGAATCCCTGATGGCTTACCTGAGCGGTGCAAAGGATGGCGTGGCGAAAACGCCCGAGTGGGCAGAGAAAATCACTCACGTGCCTGCACAAACTATTCGTCAGCTGGCGCGCGACTACGCAACCACCAAACCCGCCGCGCTGATCCAGGGCTGGGGACCGCAGCGTCACAACTGCGGCGAGCGCACCGCGCGCGGCTCGACGATACTGGCCACGCTGACGGGTAACGTTGGGGTGAAAGGCGGCTGGGCAGCAGGCTATGGAGGCTGCGCAAACCGCAAATTTGCGGCCGGGCCAGAGATGCCGGACAACCCGGTCAAAGCCAAAATTTCGGTCATGAACTGGGTGCAGGCTGCTGATGATGCTTCTAAGGTAACCGCGGAAGATGGCCTGAAGGATGCTGAGAAGCTGGACAGCAATATCCGCATCCTGTTCTCGCTGGCGGGCAATTATCTGGCTAACCAGAACCCGGATCTTCATCAGGCAACCCGTGTCCTGGAAGACGAGTCGAAAATCGAGTTTATCGTCGCAAGCGATCTGTTTATGACGCCTAGCGCCAGATACGCCGACCTGCTTTTGCCGGAAACCAGCTTTATGGAACGCTGGAATATCGGCGAAACCTGGGGCACGGCAAGCTATCTGATCCTGTCAGAAAAGCTCATTGAACCTGAATTCGAACGCCGTTCAGACTACGACTGGCTGCGGGAGGTCGCTGCTAAGCTTGGCGTCGAGCCAGCGTTCAGCGAGGGCCGTGACGAAAAAGCGTGGATTGAGCACATCTGGGAGCAGACGCGGCTGTCCATGCCGGATGAAAACCTGCCGGACTTCGCGACGCTACAGAAGACGCGTCAGCATCTTTTCAAAAGCGCGCCGTACGTTGCCTTTGAAGACAACATTCGCGATCCGCAGAATCATCCGTTCCCGACGCCGTCCGGAAAAATTGAGATCTTCTCGAAGCGTCTGTACGACATGCATCACCCGGAAATTCCGGCGCTGTCGCACTACGTGCCTGCCCATGAAGGGCCGGAAGACGAGCTGGCGAAAACCTTCCCGCTCCAGCTGATCACCTGGAAAGGGAAAAACCGCGCTAACTCCACCCAGTACGCCAACCCGTGGTTAATTGAGGCGCAGCAGCAAAAGCTGTGGATCAACCCGCAGGATGCGCAAAAGCGCGGCATTGCGCAGGGGGATACCGTGCGTATTCATAACGCGCGCGGCATTTGCGAGATCCCGGCGGAGGTCACGCCGCGCATCATTCCAGGCGTGGTGGCCATGCAGGCAGGCGCCTGGTGGCAGCCGGACGAGCAGGGTATCGATAAAGGCGGCTGCGCGAACGTGCTCAGTTCCGCCCGTATTACCGCGCTTGCGAAAGGGAATTCCCATCAAACCATGCTGGTGGAGGTAGCTAAAGCATGAGTCAGTTTAAACATTACGCACCGGTGAGCGACAAACAGCTGGGTTTTTATATCGACTCTTCTCGCTGCTCGGGCTGCAAGGCATGCCAGGTGGCGTGCAAAGATAAAAACAACCTTGAGGTCGGACGTCGTTTCCGTCGCGTTTATGAAGTCAATGGCGGGAATTTCATCCCAACCGGGCAGGGCGGCGTCAGCAACAATGTGTTTGCCTACACGCTCTCTATTTCCTGTAACCACTGTGCAGACCCAATCTGCACTAAAAACTGTCCGACCACGGCGATGCACAAGCGTCCGGGAGACGGCATTGTGCGCGTTGATACTGATAAGTGCGTCGGCTGCGGCTACTGCGCGTGGTCTTGCCCTTACGGCGCGCCACAGCTCAACGAGCAGACCGGGCAGATGTCCAAATGTGATTTCTGCGTGGATCTCCAGGCGAAGGGAGAGCAGCCCGTCTGTGTGGCAACCTGTCCACTCGAAGCGATTAAATTCGGGCCGATTGATGAACTGCGGGCGAAGTATGGTGCGGTCTGTGATGTGAAAGGCTTGCCTGATTCCTCCATCACCAAACCAAACCTGGTGATCAAAGCGCATCAGGGCGCAGAGAAAGAGGGGAAATGTCATGCATGAGTTACCGCTGCTGATTTTTACGCTGTTCCTGCAAGGATCGGTTGGCGTTACGCTGTGGCTGGCGTTCGGAAGCACGCAACGTAGCGCGCTGCTGCCGGCTGCCGGAGCGTTTGTGCTGGCGAGCCTGGGGCTGCTCGCCTCCGCGCTGCACATGGGCTATCCGCTTAATGCTCTTAACGCGCTGCGCCACGTATCCAGCTCCTGGCTGAGCCGTGAGATTATCTTTGCCAGTCTTTATCTTGCGGCGCTTGGCTTCGCAACGCTGCTGATGTTTGTCAAAAAGCCAGGCTGGAAGCCACTGTTGGTTGTGGCAGGTCTGGTTGGTTTAGTCGATGTGTTCTGCATGGCGCAGATCTACATGCACGCATCCGTGGTGACATGGCAGCATGTTAACACTCTGGTGCTGTTTATCGGTTCGGTGGGGATTATCGGCTCAGCCTGCATGGCCGTTGGGACGCGTTCCCAGTCAACCGTGCGTGCGGCGGTTGTCATTATCACGCTGCTGGTGCTTGTGCGTCTGGTGATGCAGCCCGTCTGGCTGGCAGATATTACGGCTATGGACCACACCGTGGTGACGTTCCCTCACGCACCGCTACAGATGCTGGAGCAACTGCGAACCGTTCATCTGCTGAGCTGGTGCGTATCCGTTGCGGGTATGCTGTGCTTTGCTGCGGGCGGCTTAAAAGCGGCGCGAGGCACAATGCTGTTGGGCAGCGCCTTGCTAATTGTGGGTGAGCTGATGCTGCGCTTTGTTTTCTTCAGTATTGGCTGATGGGCGGATTAACCTTTGCCCCGGCGATGGACGTGACGCATGCGTGCGTCCGTCGTCGTTTTCGCCACTCTTCCTGCTGTGCCTGCGCGGACGTCTGTCCCGTGCAGGCTTTTTCTTTTACCGACTCAGGCGTCTCGGTTGATGACAGCCGCTGTATTGAATGCGGTGACTGCCTGTTCGTCTGCCCCGCTGGGGCCATCACCGGCATCACGCCGCGAAAACGCTTTCTGAGTGGCGATACGCTTGTTGGGCCGTTTACTGACCGTGCGCCAGGGGTGAATGAGCTTCTGCTGTGGCACGCGCAGTACCACGTTCGTTTTATCAGTATCGACGCGGAGCAGAATCCTGACTGGTTGCTGGCTATTGCCCGGCTGAATCTGGCGCTTCGTCGACGCGGTGAAGCGGCGTGGGCGTTTAAACATATACCCGTCAACGAGGTTAATACCGCCCGGCGTGCGCTGATGCACGTTCCCCGTGAGGATGTCCGGGTCTGTAGCGTCGTGCCCGGTCAGCGTGATCTGCGCAGGGCGTTTTCTGCGTTTAGCGAGGCAGAGATAACTCTCGATACCGAATCCTGCGTACTCTGCGGCGCGTGCTGGCGGAGTTGTACGGAAAACGCGATTCGGTTTGAGAACACTGAACTGGTCGTGGAAACCGGACGCTGTACGGGGTGCGGCGGCTGCGAAGCGGTATGCCAGCATGCGGCGATAAACGTGACGCAAACAGAAGGAACAGCGAAAAGCGTGACCATACCGGCATATGAAGCCGTTTGCCTGACGTGCCACCGTCATTTCTGGTCATTTACGTCTGATGAAAAGCAGTGTCCGCTCTGTTTTCATCATCAACACGGTATGCGAAATACGAGCTGTTGCTAATCTTCGTCTCATTTTAAAAAAATGTTATGCATAACCATAGGCAATGGCGCTATTGCTCTTTATAATCCGCGCCACACCATACTCAGGTATGCAAAAACAACAGAACATTTTACAGAGGTTATCAATGGCTATTGAACGTACTTTTTCCATCATCAAACCAAACGCGGTGGCAAAAAACGTTATTGGCAGCATCTTCGCTCGCTTTGAATCAGCAGGGTTTAAGATCGTTGGCACCAAAATGCTGCACCTGACCGTTGAACAGGCTCGCGGTTTCTACGCTGAGCACGAAGGTCGCCCATTCTTTGACGGTCTGGTCGAGTTCATGACTTCTGGCCCAATCGTGGTATCCGTACTGGAAGGCGAAAACGCGGTACAGCGTCACCGCGATCTGCTGGGTGCAACCAACCCGGACAACGCACTGGCAGGTACTCTGCGCGCCGACTACGCAGACAGCTTCACCGAGAACGGCACCCACGGTTCCGACTCTGTTGAATCTGCTGCGCGCGAAATCGCGTTCTTCTTCGCTGAAGGCGAAGTGTGCCCGCGCACTCGCTAATAATTTCGTAAATGCCGCGTGCAAACGTGGCATCCCTGCGCCAGACTTTGTACAATGCAACGCCCCGGACGAGCAGACTGCTTACCGGGGCGTTTCTTTTCAACCCACCAAGGGCCACAACGTGTAACAACGAGGCCGGAAAAAATTATGTCTGAATTAGTGAATACCTCCGAAGTCGCCATTCCTGCGGTTCCCAATAAAAATGGAAAAATTAACCTGCTGGACCTGAACCGTCAGCAGATGCGCGAGTTCTTTAAAGAGATGGGCGAGAAGCCGTTTCGTGCCGATCAGGTCATGAAATGGATGTACCACTATTGCAGCGACAACTTTGATGACATGACGGACATCAACAAAGTGCTGCGCAATAAGCTTAAAGAAGTGGCTGAAATCCGCGCACCGGAAGTGGTGGAAGAGCAGCGCTCTTCAGATGGCACCATCAAGTGGGCCATTGCCGTTGGCGATCAGCGCGTTGAAACCGTGTATATCCCGGAAGACGATCGCGCCACGCTGTGCGTCTCTTCTCAGGTGGGTTGTGCGCTGGAGTGCAAATTCTGCTCTACGGCGCAGCAGGGCTTTAACCGTAACCTGCGCGTGTCGGAAATCATCGGCCAGGTCTGGCGTGCCGCGAAAATCGTGGGCGCGGCGAAAGTCACCGGTACACGTCCAATCACCAACGTGGTGATGATGGGGATGGGTGAACCGCTGCTCAACCTGACCAACGTCGTTCCGGCGATGGAAATTATGCTCGACGATTTCGGTTTTGGCCTGTCCAAGCGCCGCGTTACGCTCTCTACTTCCGGCGTGGTGCCTGCGCTGGACAAACTGGGCGATATGATTGACGTTGCGCTGGCCATCTCTCTTCACGCGCCAAACGACGCCATCCGTGACGAAATTGTGCCGATCAACAAAAAGTACAATATCGAAACCTTCCTGGCTGGCGTGCGCCGTTACCTGGAGAAATCCAACGCTAACCAGGGCCGCGTGACCATTGAATACGTGATGCTGGATCATGTTAACGACGGTACCGAGCATGCACATGAGCTGGCTGAACTGCTGAAAGATACGCCATGCAAGATCAACCTGATCCCATGGAACCCGTTCCCGGGCGCGCCGTATGGCCGTAGCTCGAACAGCCGTATCGATCGCTTCTCAAAAGTGCTGATGGAGTATGGTTTCACCACCATCGTACGTAAAACGCGTGGCGACGATATCGACGCAGCCTGTGGCCAGCTGGCGGGTGACGTTATTGACCGTACCAAACGTACGCTGCGTAAGCGTATGCAGGGTGAGTCAATCGCGGTTAAAACCGTTTGATTATTATGCAGACACGGCGCATTTTTTGCGCCGTGAAGCATTAATTTACTGAATATTCAGTCACAATCATCACGACTGATTAATAATTACGGTGCGTTTCATACGACTTTCGGGCAGTATGTAACGACGTAACAACAGTTTAGCGTGAAGGCCTGCCAGCGCTGTCATCTGCGGCCCGACAGTCTTATACTGTTTGTTCCAGGTTAACTGACCTAAAGTTTCGCGGTGCGGGTGGCATTGTGACTCACCGGCACCTGAACCCTTATTTTCACGTACCAGTAGTTGTAGCGAATGAATACTGAAGCCACTCACGATCAAAATGCAGCACTCTCCACTGGCGTTCGTCTTCGCAACGCCCGTGAACAACTCGGACTTAGCCAGCAAGCCGTTGCAGAACGCCTGTGCCTGAAGGTTTCCACCGTTCGCGATATTGAAGAAGATAAGGCACCCGCCGATCTGGCTTCAACGTTTCTGCGCGGTTATATCCGTTCTTACGCCAAACTGGTTCATATCCCTGAAGACGAATTACTGCCGATGATGGAGAAGCAGGCGCCTGTGCGTGCGGCAAAAGTTGCGCCGATGCAAAGCTTCTCTCTGGGTAAACGTCGTAAAAAACGCGATGGCTGGCTGATGAGCTTTACCTGGCTGGTCCTGTTTGTGGTTGTCGGCCTGACGGGCGCATGGTGGTGGCAAAACCACAAAGCGCAGCAGGAAGAGATCACCACCATGGCCGATCAGTCCTCCGCTGAGCTTAATCAGTCTGGTAATAACGGCGCGCAAAGCGTGCCGTTGAGCACCGAAGGGGCGACCTCCAGCGAACCTCAGTCGGCAGCAAGCAACACGCCTGCAACCGAGCCAGCGGCGACGCCAGAAGCGACGGCGAATACCGCGCCAGCCACCCAGACCCAGGATCAGAACGCGGTCGTATCACCTTCTCAGGCCAATGTTGATACCGCCCCTGCGGCAACGGCACCGGCAGAGAACACCGCGGCGTCACTGCCAACTGACCCGGCTGGCACGGCGGCACCTGCCGTGGACCCGAATGCGCTGGTGATGAATTTTACGGCTGATTGCTGGCTGGAAGTGACTGACGCGACAGGTAAAAAGCTGTTCAGCGGCCTGCAACGTAAAGATGGCACGTTAAATCTAACGGGCCAGGCACCTTACAAGCTTAAAATCGGCGCACCGGCAGCGGTACACATCCAGTATCAAGGAAAACCTGTCGATCTGAGCCGCTTTATCAGAACTAACCAGGTTGCGCGTCTTACCGTTAATGCCGAACAATCAGCAGCACAGTAACAGACGGGCAATGCGGGAGATTTTACATGCATAACCAGGCTCCTATTCAACGTAGAAAATCGAAACGGATTTACGTTGGGAACGTGCCAATCGGCGATGGGGCGCCTATCGCCGTCCAGTCGATGACCAATACGCGTACTACGGATGTAGAAGCGACGGTCAATCAAATCAAAGCATTAGAACGCGTCGGCGCGGACATTGTTCGCGTCTCTGTGCCTACCATGGACGCCGCCGAGGCGTTCAAACTGATCAAGCAGCAGGTGAGTGTTCCGCTGGTTGCCGATATTCACTTCGATTACCGTATCGCGCTGAAAGTCGCTGAATACGGTGTCGATTGTCTGCGTATTAACCCAGGCAACATCGGCAACGAAGAGCGCATTCGCATGGTGGTTGACTGCGCCCGCGACAAAAACATTCCAATCCGTATCGGCGTAAACGCTGGCTCTCTGGAAAAAGATCTCCAGGAAAAGTACGGGGAGCCGACGCCGCAGGCGCTGCTCGAATCCGCAATGCGTCACGTCGATCATCTGGATCGCCTTAACTTCGATCAGTTTAAAGTGAGCGTGAAAGCGTCTGACGTCTTCCTGGCCGTTGAATCGTATCGTCTGCTGGCAAAACAGATCGATCAGCCGCTGCATCTTGGCATCACCGAGGCGGGCGGTCTGCGCAGCGGTTCGGTAAAATCTGCGATTGGTCTCGGCCTGCTGCTCTCTGAAGGCATCGGCGACACGTTACGCGTCTCCCTGGCCGCCGATCCGGTGGAAGAGATCAAAGTCGGATTCGACATCCTGAAATCACTGCGTATCCGCGCGCGTGGGATCAACTTCATCGCCTGCCCAACCTGTTCACGTCAGGAGTTTGACGTGATCGGCACCGTGAATGCTCTGGAGCAGCGCCTGGAAGACATCATCACCCCGATGGACGTTTCCATCATCGGCTGCGTGGTGAACGGTCCGGGTGAAGCGCTGGTGTCCACGCTGGGCGTGACCGGCGGTAACAAGAAAAGTGGTCTCTATGAGGATGGCGTTCGTAAAGATCGTCTGGATAATAGTGACATGATCGACCAGCTCGAAGCCCGCATTCGTGCAAAAGCGACGATGATGGACGAAGCGCAGCGCATCAGCGTTCAGCAGGTTGAAAAATAACGTGATGGGAAGCAGGCTGCTTCCCATGTATGATTGAACCCATTCTTTGGGTTCTTTTTTGTATATAGAAAGAGAATAAACGTGGCAAAAAACATTCAAGCCATCCGCGGCATGAACGATTATCTGCCTGGCGAAACCGCCATCTGGCAGCGCATTGAAGGCACACTGAAGCAGGTGCTCGGCAGCTACGGTTACAGCGAAATTCGTTTGCCGATTGTAGAGCAGACCCCGTTATTCAAACGCGCGATCGGCGAAGTAACCGACGTGGTTGAAAAAGAGATGTATACCTTTGAGGACCGCAACGGCGACAGCCTGACCCTGCGTCCTGAGGGGACGGCGGGTTGCGTACGCGCCGGCATCGAACATGGTCTCCTGTACAATCAGGAGCAGCGCCTGTGGTATATCGGCCCGATGTTCCGCCACGAACGTCCGCAAAAAGGCCGCTACCGTCAGTTCAACCAGCTTGGCGTGGAAGTGTTTGGTCTGCAAGGACCAGATATCGATGCCGAACTGATTATGCTGACTGCCCGCTGGTGGCGTGCGCTCGGTATTTCTGAGCACGTTTCCCTGGAGCTGAACTCTATCGGTTCTCTGGAAGCGCGTGCGAACTATCGCGATGCGCTGGTGGCGTTCCTGGAACAGCACAAAGAGAAGCTCGACGAAGACTGTAAGCGTCGTATGTACAGCAACCCGCTGCGCGTACTCGATTCCAAAAATCCTGACGTACAGGCGCTGCTGAACGATGCGCCAGCGCTGGGTGACTACCTGGATGAAGATTCTCGCGAACACTTTGCCGGCCTGTGCAAGCTGCTTGAAGCGGCGGGCATTGCTTATACCGTTAACCAGCGTCTGGTGCGCGGTCTGGACTACTACAACCGCACCGTATTTGAGTGGGTCACCACCAGCCTCGGTTCGCAGGGCACCGTCTGTGCTGGCGGTCGTTATGACGGTCTGGTCGAGCAACTGGGTGGTCGCGCAGCACCGGCAGTAGGCTTCGCGATGGGCCTTGAGCGACTTGTTTTGCTGGTTCAGGCAGTTAATCCGGAATTTAAAGCCGATCCTGTTGTCGATATATACCTGGTGGCCTCAGGTGCGGATACGCAGTCTGCGGCAATGCAGCTTGCCGAACGCGTGCGCGATGCGCTGCCGGACGTTAAGCTGATGACCAACCACGGCGGCGGCAACTTTAAAAAACAGTTTGCTCGTGCCGATAAGTGGGGCGCAAGTATCGCACTGGTGCTGGGTGAGTCCGAAGTGGCCATCGGCGAAGTGGTAGTTAAAGACCTGCGCTCTGGTGAGCAAACTACGGTAACGCAGGATGGCGTTGCGGCGCACTTGCGCACTCTATTGGGCTAAGGAGAAGGACTGCGTGGAAATTTACGAGAACGAACACGACCAGGTTGATGCGGTTAAACGCTTCTTTGCTGAAAACGGCAAAGCACTGGTTGTAGGGGTTATTTTAGGTGTTGGTGCGCTGGTAGGCTGGCGTTACTGGAACAATCATCAGGCTGACTCTGCTCGCGGTTCGTCCCTGAACTACGAAAATACCGTTAGCGCAATCCGTGCCGATCAGCCGCAAACGCTGACGGCTGCGGAGAAATTTGCCGCTGACAACAAAAACACCTACGGCGCGCTGGCTGCGCTGGAAGTGGCTCAGCAGTATGTTGATAAAAACGAACTGGACAAAGCCGCTGCGCAACTGTCTCAGGGGCTTGCTGCTGCCAGTGACGATAATCTGAAAGCGGTGATCAATCTGCGTCTGGCGCGTATCCAGGTTCAGCAGAAAAAAGCCGACGACGCGCTCAAAACGCTTGATACCATCAAAGGCGAAGGCTTTGCCGCTATTGTTGCCGATCTTCGCGGTGAAGCACTGCTGAGTAAGGGTGATAAAGCGGGCGCGCGTAAAGCGTGGCAAGCTGGCGTGGATAGTAAAGCTTCACCTGCGCTGAGCGAAATGATGCAGATGAAAATAAATAATTTGTCCGTCTGAGAGGGACCCAATGCAATTGCGTAAATTACTTCTGCCAGGACTGCTTTCTGTTACGTTATTGAGTGGTTGTTCACTGTTCAGTGGCGAAGAAGACGTTGTTAAAATGTCCCCGCTGCCGACGGTTGAAAACCAGTTCACCCCATCTACCGCCTGGGACACTTCCGTAGGCGATGGTATTGGCGATTTTTATTCCAACCTGCACCCGGCATTTGCTGACGGCGTTGTCTATGCGGCCGATCGCAAAGGCACCGTTAAAGCGCTGAACGCTGATGACGGAAAAGAAGTGTGGTCCATTAACCTGGCGGAAAAAGACGGCTGGTTCTCCCGTAAACCTGCACTGCTTTCTGGCGGCCTGACCGTTACTGGCGGTCACGTGTATGTGGGCAGCGAAAAAGCGCAGGTTTACGCGCTGAATGCCAGCGACGGTTCGGTTGCATGGCAGACCACCGTTGCCGGTGAATCCTTGTCGCGTCCGGTTGTTAGCGACGGCCTGGTGCTGATCCATACCAGCAACGGCCAGTTGCAGGCGCTGAACGAAGCCGATGGTCTGGTAAAATGGACGGTTAACCTGGATATGCCAGCGCTGTCTCTGCGTGGTGAATCTGCTCCGGCGACCGCATTTGGTGCCGCCATTGTGGGCGGTGACAACGGCCGAGTCAGCGCGGTACTGATGCAGCAGGGCCAGATGATCTGGCAGCAGCGTATTTCCCAGGCGACCGGTTCAACTGAAATCGACCGTCTGAGTGACGTGGACACCACGCCAGTTATCGTCGACGGTGTGGTTTACGCGCTGGCGTATAACGGCAACCTGACGGCGCTGGACCTGCGTAGCGGCCAGATCATGTGGAAACGTGAGCTGGGTTCCGTGAACGATTTCATCGTCGACGGCAACCGTATTTATATGGTGGATCAGAACGACCGCCTGCTGGCGCTGAGCACCGAAGGTGGCGTAACGCTGTGGACGCAAAGCGATCTGCTGCACCGTCTGCTGACCGCACCGGCACTGTATAACGGCAGCCTGGTGGTGGGCGACAGCGAAGGCTATATGCACTGGATCGATCCAGAGAATGGCCGCTTCGTGGCACAGCAGAAAGTGGATAGCTCAGGCTTCCTGACGGAGCCCGTTGTGGCTGACGGCAAACTGCTGATTCAGGCAAAAGACGGCACGCTGTACGCGATCACGCGTTAATTACCCGGCGGTTGTAGTATACTAAACGGCTCCTGTTCACTCAGGAGCCGTTTTGACATTTTTAAAAACGCTGCGAAAGCGACGTTATTTTGAATTTTATGAGGCTTCAAACATGGTACCTGTGGTCGCGCTTGTCGGGCGCCCTAACGTTGGAAAATCCACTCTTTTTAACCGTTTAACACGCACCCGTGATGCGCTGGTTGCGGATTTCCCGGGGCTGACGCGTGACCGTAAGTACGGTCGTGCAGAGGTGGAAGGACGCGAGTTCATCTGTATCGATACCGGGGGTATTGACGGTACGGAAGACGGCGTAGAAACCCGCATGGCAGAGCAATCTCTGCTGGCTATCGAAGAAGCGGATGTCGTTCTGTTTATGGTGGATGCTCGCGCTGGCCTGATGCCCGCGGATTCTGCTATCGCTAAACATCTGCGTTCACGCGAAAAGCCAACCTTCCTGGTGGCGAACAAAACTGACGGCATCGATGCCGATCAGGCCATTGCGGATTTCTGGTCTTTAGGCCTGGGCGATATTTATCCTATCGCGGCCTCGCATGGCCGTGGCGTCACCAGCCTGCTGGAAACCGTTCTGCTGCCGTGGGTTGATGAAGTAAACCCACCGGAAGAGGTGGACGAGGACGCTGAATACTGGGCGCAGTTTGAAGCCGGAGAAGAAGGAGAGGAAGAGCCGGAAGACGACTTCAACCCGCAGGATCTGCCTATCAAGCTGGCTATCGTGGGTCGCCCAAACGTGGGTAAGTCTACGCTTACTAACCGTATTCTCGGCGAAGAGCGCGTGGTGGTTTACGACATGCCAGGCACAACGCGTGACAGCATCTACATTCCAATGCAGCGCGATGAACGTGAGTACGTACTTATCGACACCGCAGGGGTGCGTAAGCGCGGGAAAATCACCGATGTGGTGGAAAAATTCTCGGTGATCAAGACCCTTCAGGCGATTGAAGACGCCAACGTGGTGCTGCTGGTTATTGACGCACGTGAAGGTATCTCCGATCAGGATCTCTCTCTGCTCGGCTTTATCCTCAATAGTGGGCGCTCACTGGTTATCGTCGTCAACAAGTGGGACGGCCTGAGCAATGAAGTGCGCGAGCAGGTGAAAGAGACGCTGGACTTCCGTCTGGGCTTTATCGACTTTGCCCGCGTTCACTTTATCTCTGCCCTGCACGGGAGTGGTGTCGGCAACCTGTTCGAATCCGTTCGTGAAGCTTATGACAGCTCTACCCGCCGTCAGAGCACGGCGATGCTGACCCGTATCATGAACATGGCTGCTGAAGACCACCAGCCGCCGCTGGTGCGCGGTCGTCGCGTGAAGCTGAAATATGCTCACGCCGGGGGATATAACCCGCCTATCGTGGTGATCCACGGTAACCAGGTGAAGGATCTGCCGGACTCCTACAAACGGTACCTGATGAACTACTTCCGCAAGTCGCTGGACGTGATGGGTACGCCTATCCGTATTCAGTTCAAGGAAGGGGAAAACCCGTTTGCGAATAAACGCAACACCCTGACGCCGAACCAGATGCGTAAGCGTAAGCGTTTGATTAAGCACATTAAGAAAAGCAAATAATCCTTACCGATCTCACTAAAACCCGCGCCTGTCGCGGGTTTTTTTTTCGCTCATTCAAAAGGCCCGCCTTCCCTGTGTGATGTCAATCACTATTCGCTTTGAACCATGTTTATATCTAAGAAAGTAGACAATCGTCGAATTTTCGTCTTAAAGTCCAGGGTTCGGTACTAGACAAAACTAGCGCCTGGTTATCAAATGGTTAACCAACATTTCGCCGCATGTAAAAAATCGATCGGATACGTAACCGTTCGGCGTACATGCTGGTGTTTACAAGCACGACACATACCTTTTCGGGAGAATTATGCAATCCTCTGTTAATCAAAAAGAGAGCCGAACCTTCTTCGGCCATCCTTATCCGCTCGGTTCGCTGTTCTTCACCGAGATGTGGGAGCGTTTCTCGTTTTACGGTATTCGCCCGCTACTGATCCTGTTTATGGCCGCCACCGTGTATGACGGCGGAATGGGCCTGGCGCGTGAAAACGCCTCGGCGATTGTCGGTATTTTTGCCGGCACCATGTACCTCGCCGCGCTGCCGGGCGGCTGGCTGGCGGATAACTGGCTCGGCCAGCAGCGGGCCGTCTGGTACGGTTCGATTTTGATTGCGCTTGGGCACCTGTCGATTGCCCTGTCGGCCATCATGGGCGACAACCTGTTCTTCATCGGCCTGATGTTTATCGTGCTCGGCTCCGGCCTGTTCAAGACCTGTATCTCGGTCATGGTGGGGACACTGTACAAAAAGGGCGATGCGCGTCGTGACGGCGGTTTCTCGCTGTTCTATATGGGCATCAACATGGGCTCGTTCATTGCCCCTCTGATTTCCGGCTGGCTGATTAAAACCCACGGCTGGCACTGGGGCTTTGGTATCGGTGGTATTGGGATGCTGGTCGCCCTGATTATCTTCCGCGTGTTTGCCGTTCCGGCCATGAAGCGTTACGACAGCGAAGTCGGTCTGGACTCCACCTGGAACAGTCCGGTAGTGAAACGTAACGGCGTGGGCGCCTGGCTGCTGGCGCTGGCAGTGGGTGTTGCAATCATCGTTACGTTGATTGCCCAGGGCGTGATTGTGATTAATCCGGTCGCGGTCGCCAGCGTGCTGGTGTATGTGATTGCCGCCTCCGTCGCGCTCTACTTCATCTATCTGTTCATCTTCGCCGGGCTGAATCGCAAAGAGCGCGCAAGGCTGCTGGTGTGCTTTATTCTGCTGGTCTCCGCCGCGTTCTTCTGGTCCGCGTTCGAGCAGAAGCCAACCTCCTTCAACCTGTTCGCCAACGACTACACTAACCGCATGATCGGTGATTTTGAGATCCCGGCGGTGTGGTTCCAGTCGATTAATGCCCTGTTCATCATTCTGCTGGCCCCGGTATTTAGCTGGGCATGGCCGAAGCTGGCGAGCAAAAACATTCGTCCGAGCAGCATCACCAAGTTCGTGATCGGTATTCTGTGTGCAGCGGCGGGCTTTGGCCTGATGATGCTGGCGGCGCAGAACGTACTGAGCAACGGTGGGGCAGGGGTTTCTCCGTTCTGGCTGGTGGGTAGTATCCTGATGCTGACGCTCGGGGAACTGTGCCTGAGTCCGATTGGTCTGGCGACCATGACCCTGCTGGCGCCGGAAAGAATGCGCGGCCAGATGATGGGCCTGTGGTTCTGCGCCAGTGCGCTGGGTAACCTGGCTGCGGGGCTGATTGGCGGTCACGTGAAGGCCGACCAGCTGGATATGCTGCCAGACCTCTTTGCCCGTTGCTCCATTGCGCTGCTGATTTGTGCTGCGGTGCTGATCGTCCTCATTGTTCCGGTACGTCGCATGCTGGAAAATGCGCAAACTAAACCGGCTACCGAAGCCTGATACTATTCAGTCTGCCGGGGCAGTTGTCCTGTCCCGGCCCAACTCAACAGGAGAGAGCATGTCGATTACCTGTCCGGATTGCCACGCAGCGCTCGAGCCGCAAAACGGTATCGCGCACTGCGACAGCTGCAATAAAGATATTCCCCTCGAAGCGCGCTGCCCTGACTGCCATCAGCCGCTTCAGGTACTCAAGGCCTGCGGCACGGTGGATTACTTCTGTCAGAACGGCCACGGGCTGATCTCAAAAAAACGCGTCGAGTTCGTCAGGGCTGGGGCTTAATCGCACACGCAGCCTTCTCCTTTTTGCCATAGCTCAATCAGCGATTCCGGCGCTTCCTGCTCCGGAACCAGCACAATAATATCGGTATACTGCGCCTGATTGTGCCGGGTCCAGATTATCTGAATGCGAAAATAGCGCTGATCGCCGCTGCCCGGAGACGACGCCTGGCCCGGTGGCTGTCCGCGCGGGATAGCCTGTTCCAGAATATTTACCACGCGCTGACGCTGCGCCTCGTTGAGCGTGGAGAGGGCGATTGTGCGCTGACCGCTCAGCTTAGGAATAAAGGCGACGCCGCCTTCCCGGGCCAGCTCAACCACGGCGTCATCCGTCAGTTCCGGTACCTGCATTACAGTACTCCCACCTGTTCCCAGGCTTGTTTAATGGCCGCCCCAACGTCGCTACCGGAGCGTTTCTCGCCGTGGGCGATCGTCAGTTTTGCGAAAGCGTCAAAATCCGCATCCTGCGCCAGGTTGCGATCGCAAACCGTGTCGTACCAGGCATAACCCGCTTTTTCCCAGGCGTAGCCACCGATTGCCGTTGCGGCCAGGTAAAACGCCCGGTTGGGGATGCCAGAGTTAAGGTGTACGCCGCCGTTATCCTCGCGCGTTTTGATAAAATCTTTCATGTGCGCGGGCTGCGGGTCTTTGCCAAGGAGGGGATCGTCGTAGGCGGTGCCGGGTTCAGACATTGAGCGCAGCCCTTTGCCGTTAATCCCCGCTGCCAGCAGCCCTTCGCCAATCAGCCAGTCTGCCTGGTCGGCGGTTTGCTTAAGATAGTATTGCTTCACCAGCGAACCAAACACGTCGGATAACGACTCGTTCAGCGCGCCAGATTGTTCAAAGTAAATGAGCCCGGCTTCGGTCTCCGTCACACCGTGGCTCAGCTCATGCGCCACCACGTCGATGGCAATGGTGAAGCGGTTGAAGATTTCCCCGTCGCCATCGCCAAAGACCATCTGCTGGCCGTTCCAGAAGGCGTTTTGATACTCACGGCCGTAATGCACGGTGCCGGTCAGGATCAGCCCCTTATTATCGAGCGAATCCCGCTGATACTCCTTCCAGAAGAAATCATGGGTGATCCCCAGATAATCGTACGCTTCATCCACCGCCACATCGCCGTTGGAGGGCTGGCCTTCATAGCGCACCTGGCTACCCGGCAGCTCCTGGGTCTGTTTCGCATCGTAGATGTCACGCTCAAGCTGACCGGCTTTATTCACATGCGGCGCGGCGGGTTTGCCCGGCATATGCGCCATCAGGGTTTGCACATGGGTTAATGTCTGACGGGCGCAGCGCTGCTGGGGCTCTGAACCGCTTTCGATAATACGACGAAGAATATACGGAGGGATGACGCTATGAAGATGGGGCATGCTGCTCTCCTTATCAAAAAAGGCAATAGCAGCAGTATAGTTTGTAACCGGCGAAGATTTATCCGCTTTTACGCTGGCGCGTTTTTTTCACCGGTTTGATCTCTTTTACCTCACTCTCGACCCAGCCGTCAGAAAGCCGGGTGGTGAGCACATCCCCGGCTTTAACCTGTTTCGTTTGTTTCAGCACTTTGCCGTCCGTCGCGGTGGTCACACTATAGCCGCGAGCCAGCGTGGAGAGCGGGCTGACGGCTTCCAGATGGGTGACCGCATTGCCCAAACGCTCGCGCGTGGTGCTCAGGCGTGAGCGGATATTTTCCGCGAGGCGGAACTCAAGCTGCTGGATACGCGTTTGTGCGCGATAAATCTTCGGCTGCGGGTTTTGCTGGTTCAGACGCTGCGTGACGCGCTGCTGGCGAGATACCGCCCGCTTAAGCTGGTTATCCAGCGCGAAGTTCATCCGCTGACGCAGACGTTCCAGCACGGTTTGCTGACGCGCCAGACGAAATTGCGGATGCTGCTGTTGCAGACGATGGTGAAGCTGGGTAAAGCGGCGGGTACGGTTGGCGAGGAAGTAGTCCATCGCCATCTCCAGGCGCTGCTGCCCGTTCTGGATCTGACGCAGCAGCTCCTGCTGGTTACGGCTGACTACCTCTGCCGCCGCGGACGGCGTGGGCGCGCGTAAATCCGCGACAAAATCGGCAATCGTCACATCCGTTTCGTGACCGACGGCGCTCACCACCGGGATAAGGCTGGCAAAGATTGCCCGCGCCACGCGCTCGTCGTTAAAGCTCCACAGGTCTTCCAGCGAGCCGCCGCCGCGCCCGACGATCAGGACATCACACTCCTGACGCGCATTCGCCAGCTCAATGGCGCGCACGATCTGCCCCGGCGCATCGTCACCCTGAACGGCAGTCGGGTAGATAATGACGGGCAGGGAAGGGTCACGGCGCTTAAGGACGTGCAAAATATCGTGCAGGGCCGCACCGGTTTTCGACGTGATAACCCCAACGCAGTGGGCTGGTGAGGGAAGGGGTTTTTTAAACTGCTGGTCGAACAATCCCTCAGCCGAAAGCATGGCTTTTAGCTGCTCGTACTTCTGTTGCAGCAAGCCTTCACCGGCGGGCTGCATGCTCTCGACGATAATCTGATAATCGCCGCGCGGCTCATACAGGGTAATGTTGGCGCGAACCAGAACCTGCTGGCCATGCTGAGGACGGAACGTCACGCGACGGTTGCTGTTGCGGAACATCGCGCAGCGCACCTGAGCGGTGTCGTCTTTCAGCGTAAAGTACCAGTGACCGGAAGCAGGCTGCGTGAAGTTAGAGATTTCACCGCTGATCCAGACCTGTCCCATTTCCTGCTCAAGCAGCAAACGCACCGTCTGATTAAGGCGGCTGACAGTATAGATTGAGGGGGATTGAGAGGATAACATGTGAGCGGGATCAAATTCTAAATCAGCAAGTTATTCAGTCGATAGTAACCTGCTGAGAGGTGAGCGCAAGCATTTTTTTCAAAAAAGTGTGGATGCAATCGGTTACGCTCTGTATAATGCCACGGCAATATTTAACCACCCAGGTCAGAGATATTGCCCATGCTACGTATCGCTAAAGAAGCACTGACGTTTGACGACGTCCTCCTCGTTCCCGCTCACTCCACCGTTCTGCCGAATACTGCCGACCTCAGCACGCAGTTGACGAAAACCATTCGTCTGAACATTCCTATGCTCTCCGCAGCAATGGACACCGTGACTGAAGCGCGTCTGGCTATCGCCCTGGCACAGGAAGGCGGCATTGGCTTTATCCACAAAAACATGTCTATCGAGCGTCAGGCGGAAGAAGTTCGCCGCGTGAAGAAGCATGAATCCGGTATCGTGTCCGATCCTCAGACCGTTCTGCCAACCACCACGCTGCACGAAGTGAAAGCCCTGACCGAGCGTAACGGCTTTGCAGGCTACCCGGTAGTCACTGAAGACAACGAACTGGTCGGCATCATTACCGGTCGTGACGTGCGTTTCGTGACTGACCTGAACCAGCCTGTAAGCGTCTACATGACGCCAAAAGAGCGTCTGGTGACCGTGCGTGAAGGCGAAACCCGCGACGTGGTGCTGGCGAAAATGCACGAAAAACGCGTTGAGAAAGCGCTGGTTGTGGACGCGAACTTCCACCTGCGCGGCATGATCACCGTTAAAGATTTCCAGAAAGCAGAACGTAAACCGAACGCCTGTAAAGACGAGCATGGCCGTCTGCGCGTCGGCGCTGCGGTTGGCGCGGGCGCAGGTAACGAAGAGCGCGTTGACGCGCTGGTTGCCGCGGGCGTTGACGTGCTGCTGATTGACTCCTCCCACGGCCACTCCGAAGGCGTTCTGCAACGTATTCGTGAAACCCGTGCTAAATACCCGGATCTCCAGATTATCGGCGGTAACGTGGCAACAGGCGCAGGCGCTCGCGCGCTGGCGGAAGCGGGTTGCAGCGCGGTGAAAGTGGGTATCGGCCCTGGCTCTATCTGTACCACCCGTATCGTCACTGGCGTAGGCGTGCCGCAGATCACGGCGGTTTCTGACGCGGTTGAAGCGCTGGAAGGCACCGGTATTCCGGTTATCGCGGACGGCGGTATCCGCTTCTCTGGTGACATCGCCAAAGCGATCGCCGCAGGTGCCGCAGCCGTGATGGTGGGCTCCATGCTGGCCGGTACCGAAGAATCTCCGGGTGAAATCGAACTCTACCAGGGGCGTTCTTATAAATCCTACCGCGGTATGGGCTCCCTGGGCGCGATGTCCAAAGGTTCCTCCGACCGTTACTTCCAGACCGATAACGCTGCTGACAAACTGGTACCGGAAGGTATCGAAGGTCGCGTGGCGTATAAAGGCCGCCTGAAAGAGATCATTCACCAGCAGATGGGCGGCCTGCGCTCCTGTATGGGTCTGACCGGCTGTGGTACCATTGACCTGCTGCGTACCAAAGCGGAATTCGTACGCATCAGCGGTGCGGGTATCCAGGAGAGCCACGTTCACGACGTGACGATCACCAAAGAGTCCCCGAACTACCGTCTGGGCTCCTGATAAATTTCCGCGCCCGGCTCAATGCCGGGCGCTTTGTTTTGTTTCACTTGCCTCGGAATTAGCGTCAATGACGGAAAACATTCATAAACATCGCATTCTCATCCTGGACTTTGGTTCTCAGTACACTCAGCTGGTGGCGCGCCGCGTGCGTGAGCTGGGCGTTTACTGTGAGCTGTGGGCGTGGGATGTCACGGAAGCACAGATTCGCGAATTCAATCCAAGCGGCATCATCCTGTCCGGCGGCCCGGAAAGCACCACCGAAGAGAACAGCCCGCGCGCGCCGCAGTACGTGTTCGAAGCGGGCGTACCGGTGTTCGGCGTTTGCTACGGTATGCAGACCATGGCGATGCAGCTGGGCGGCCACGTAGAAGGCTCTAACGAGCGTGAGTTCGGCTACGCGCAGGTTGAAGTTGTCACCGACAGCGCGCTGGTGCGCGGTATCGAAGACTCCCTGACCGCAGACGGCAAGCCGCTGCTGGACGTGTGGATGAGCCACGGCGACAAAGTCACCGCCATCCCATCCGACTTCGTGACCGTTGCCAGCACCGAAAGCTGCCCGTTCGCCATCATGGCGAACGAAGAAAAACGTTTCTACGGCGTGCAGTTCCACCCCGAAGTGACCCACACCCGTCAGGGTATGCGCATGCTGGAGCGCTTCGTGCGTGACATCTGCCAGTGTGAAGCCCTGTGGACCCCGGCAAAAATCATCGACGACGCCGTGGAGCGTATCCGCCAGCAGGTTGGCGATGACAAAGTGATCCTCGGCCTCTCCGGTGGCGTGGACTCCTCTGTGACCGCGATGCTGCTGCACCGCGCCATCGGCAAAAACCTGACCTGTGTCTTCGTGGATAACGGCCTGCTGCGCCTGAACGAAGCGAAGCAGGTTATGGACATGTTTGGCGACCACTTCGGTCTGAACATCGTTCACGTGGAAGGCGAGCAGCGTTTCCTGGACGCGCTGAAAGGCGAGAACGATCCGGAAGCGAAACGTAAGATCATCGGTCGCGTGTTCGTGGAAGTGTTCGACGAAGAAGCGCTGAAGCTGGAAGACGTGAAATGGCTGGCGCAGGGCACTATCTACCCTGACGTGATCGAGTCTGCGGCCTCCGCAACCGGTAAAGCGCACGTTATCAAATCTCACCACAACGTGGGCGGCCTGCCGAAAGAGATGAAGATGGGTCTGGTGGAACCGCTGCGTGAGCTGTTCAAAGACGAAGTGCGTAAAATCGGTCTGGAGCTGGGGCTGCCGTACGACATGCTCTACCGTCACCCATTCCCGGGCCCGGGCCTCGGCGTACGCGTGCTGGGCGAAGTGAAGAAAGAGTACTGCGACCTGCTGCGTCGCGCGGACGCGATCTTCATCGAAGAGCTCCACAAAGCTGACCTGTACAACAAAGTGAGCCAGGCGTTCACCGTGTTCCTGCCGGTACGCTCCGTCGGCGTGATGGGCGATGGCCGTAAGTACGACTGGGTTGTTTCCCTGCGTGCGGTGGAAACCATCGACTTCATGACCGCGCACTGGGCGCACCTGCCGTATGACTTCTTAGGCCGCGTGTCTAACAGAATAATCAATGAAGTCAATGGCATATCGCGTGTCGTGTATGACATCAGCGGCAAGCCACCGGCGACGATCGAGTGGGAGTAAGCCCATAACCTTTCCTGCGAAGTTATAAGCAGGTAAGACTGATAAAACCCTCTGTTTACAGAGGGTTTTTCTTTTGTAGCTGATATCCGAACGGGACGTGAGCTACTGGCTCATCTGCCGGGATCCACGGCAGCCGATACTGCGTCGCCATGCCCCTGGCGCCTGACCATACTGACGCTTAAAGCTGCGATTGAAGGACTGCTGAGAGTCAAAGCCCAGCGCGATCGCCACGTTCAGAATCGGTTCATCGCTGTGGGCTAAGCGCTCAACCGATTTTTGCAGCTTTTGCGCGCGAATATATTCGGCGAGAGGGGAGCCGGTATGTTCTTTGAAAAGCCGCTGGAGGTGCCATTTCGAATAGCCGGCTCGCCTGGAGACGGTTTCAATGTCCAGACGGCTATCGAGGTTGTTGTCGATCCAGTCGAGTAAATCGTGAATGAATGCACCCGTATTCATCTTGCTTCCCCCTACGCCACGCATTAAAAAGCATCTTTGTTTGTTGCACTTAAAGGTGACCCGTTTTTACATTAATTGCAAGTTTTATTGTTGCATTTAAATCCCTGTTCAAAACACGTGATTTACCTTTGCCGCAAATAGCACATAAAGTGCAACAATTATTCTTGCACTTAGTTAAGCGCCTTCCTACAATCGCCGCGAATAGTGTATTCGCAACTGTTACAGTTTTGTGGCGATGAACGACACAAATGGCCTTAAGCCAGCTACCGGACAAAGGAAGTGGCGCGGCGTCTCCCGCTGCGTCTTGCCCGGCGGCTACAATAACCGGAATAAAAATAATGAGCCTGCAAAAAACCTGGGGTAACTTTCATCTGAGCGCGATGGGGGTGGTTTTACTCTCCGTGCTTCTCGTCGGGTGCGATGACAGCGTCGCGCAAAATGCCGCGCCGCAAGCGCCCGTTGTCAGCGCTGCTGACGTGGTGGTGAAATCCATTAGCCAGTGGGACAGCTTTAACGGTCGCATTGAAGCGGTGGAAAGCGTTCAGCTGCGTCCGCGCGTGTCCGGCTACATTGAGAAAGTGAATTACACCGACGGCCAGGAAGTGAAGAAGGGCGAGGTGCTGTTCACCATCGATGACCGAACCTATCGCGCCGCGCTGGAACAGGCGCAGGCGAACCTGGCAAGAGCCAAAACGCAGGCCAGCCTCGCGCAAAGTGAAGCCAACCGTACCGATAAGTTGATCAATACCCATCTGGTCTCACGGGAAGAGTGGGAGCAGCGTCGCTCGGCTGCCGTTCAGGCGCAGGCCGACATTCGCGCCGCGCAGGCGGCGGTTGACGCAGCCCAGCTCAACCTGGACTTCACCAAAGTGACTGCGCCTATCGATGGTCGCGCCAGCCGGGCGCTGATCACCAGCGGGAACCTGGTGACTGCGGGCGATACCGCCAGCGTCCTCACCACGCTGGTCTCGCAGAAGACGGTGTACGTCTACTTTGACGTGGACGAGTCAACCTACCTTCACTATCAAAACCTGGCCCGCAGCGGGCAGGGGGCGTCCAGCAATCACACGGCGCTGCCGGTGGAGATTGGCCTGACGGGCGAAGAGGGCTATCCCCATCAGGGCAAAGTGGATTTCCTGGATAACCAGCTTACGCCGGGTACGGGGACCATCCGCATGCGCGCGCTGCTGGATAACTCACAGCGTCAGTTCACGCCGGGACTGTTTGCCCGCGTACGCCTGCCGGGCAGTGCGGAATTTAAAGCCACGCTTGTTGACGATAAGGCGGTGCTGACCGATCAGGATCGTAAATACGTCTATATCGTGGATAAAGACGGAAAAGCGCAGCGCCGCGACATCACGCCCGGGCGTCTGGCCGAAGGTTTACGTATCGTACAGCAGGGGCTGAATCCCGGGGATAAAGTCATCGTCGATGGTTTACAAAAAGTGTTTATGCCGGGTATGCCGGTTAATGCAAAAACCGTTGCCATGACCGCCAGCGCCGCCCTCAACTGATCCCTTACCTGAGAATCCAATCCATGGACTTTTCCCGTTTTTTCATCGACAGGCCGATTTTTGCCGCCGTACTGTCGATTCTGATTTTTATCACAGGATTAATCGCCATCCCGCTGCTGCCGGTGAGCGAATACCCTGACGTCGTGCCGCCAAGCGTGCAGGTGCGCGCCGAGTATCCGGGCGCCAACCCGAAAGTGATTGCTGAGACCGTGGCAACACCGCTGGAAGAGGCGATCAACGGCGTTGAAAACATGATGTACATGAAATCCGTCGCGGGCTCCGACGGCGTGCTGGTGACTACCGTCACCTTCCGCCCGGGCACCGATCCGGATCAGGCGCAGGTTCAGGTGCAAAACCGCGTCGCGCAGGCCGAGGCGCGTCTGCCGGAAGACGTGCGGCGTTTGGGCATCACGACTCAGAAACAGTCGCCCACGCTGACGCTGGTGGTGCATCTGTTTTCGCCTGGTGGTAAGTACGATTCACTGTATATGCGTAACTACGCCACGCTGAAGGTGAAGGACGAGCTGGCGCGTCTGCCCGGCGTGGGTCAGATCCAGATTTTTGGCTCGGGTGAATACGCGATGCGCGTCTGGCTGGATCCGAACAAGGTGGCTGCCCGCGGTCTGACCGCTTCGGACGTAGTGACGGCGATGCAGGAGCAGAACGTGCAGGTCTCCGCCGGTCAGCTTGGCGCCGAGCCGCTGCCGAAAGAGAGCGACTTCCTGATCTCCATTAACGCCCAGGGCCGCCTGCATACCGAAGAAGAGTTTGGCAATATTGTCCTGAAAACAACGCAGGATGGTACGGTCGTCCGCCTGCGCGACGTGGCGCGGATTGAAATGGGTTCCGGGAGCTATGCCCTGCGTTCCCAGCTGAACAATAAAGATGCGGTCGGGATTGGTATCTTCCAGTCTCCTGGGGCGAACGCCATCGATCTGTCTAACGCGGTGCGCGCCAAAATGGACGAACTATCGACGCGATTCCCGGACGATATGAAATGGGCGGCGCCGTACGACCCGACGGTATTTGTACGCGACTCGATCCGCGCGGTGGTGCAAACGCTGCTGGAAGCGGTGGTGCTGGTCGTGCTGGTGGTGATCCTGTTCCTGCAAACATGGCGCGCGTCGATTATCCCGCTGATTGCGGTGCCGGTATCGGTAGTGGGTACCTTCAGTATTCTCTACCTGCTGGGCTTTTCGCTGAATACCCTGAGTCTATTCGGGCTGGTGCTGGCGATTGGTATCGTAGTGGACGATGCCATCGTGGTGGTGGAAAACGTCGAACGAAATATCGAAGAGGGGCTCGCCCCACTTGCGGCAGCGCATCAGGCGATGCGTGAGGTGTCCGGGCCGATTATTGCCATTGCGCTGGTGCTCTGTGCGGTATTCGTTCCGATGGCGTTCCTCTCCGGCGTGACCGGTCAGTTTTACAAACAGTTTGCGGTAACGATAGCCATTTCCACGGTGATCTCCGCCATCAACTCGCTGACGCTCTCGCCAGCGCTGGCCGCGCTGCTGTTGAAGCCGCATGGCGCCCCGAAAGATTTCCCGACCCGGCTTATCGATCGTCTGTTCGGCTGGATTTTCCGTCCGTTTAACCGCTTTTTCCACCGCAGCTCGACTGGCTATCAGGGGCTGGTGAGCAAAACGCTCGGCCGACGCGGGGCGGTGTTTGTGGTTTATTTGCTGCTGCTTTGCGCTGCGGGGGTGATGTTTAAAGCCGTTCCCGGCGGGTTTATTCCGACGCAGGATAAGCTGTACCTGATTGGCGGCGTGAAAATGCCGGAAGGCTCGTCGCTGGCGCGTACCGATGCGGTGATCCGCAAAATGAGCGAAATCGGGATGAATACCGAAGGCGTGGATTATGCGGTCGCGTTTCCTGGCCTGAATGCGCTCCAGTTCACCAATACGCCGAACACCGGGACGGTCTTTTTTGGCCTGAAGCCGTTCGACCAGCGTAAACATTCCGCGGCGGAAATTAACGCGGAGATCAACGCGAAAATCGCGCAAATCCAGCAGGGCTTTGGCTTCTCGATTCTGCCGCCGCCGATTTTAGGGCTGGGTCAGGGGTCGGGCTATTCGCTGTACATACAGGATCGCGCTGGTCTGGGCTATGGCGCGCTGCAAAACGCGGTGAACACCATGTCCGGGGCGATTATGCAGACGCCGGGGATGCATTTCCCCATCTCAACCTACCAGGCTAACGTGCCGCAGTTGGACGTCCAGGTTGACCGCGATAAGGCGAAAGCGCAGGGCGTGTCGCTGACCGATCTCTTCGGGACGCTGCAAACCTATCTGGGCTCGTCGTACGTCAATGATTTCAACCAGTTCGGGCGTACCTGGCGCGTGATGGCGCAGGCCGACGGGCAGTTCCGCGACAGCGTGGAAGATATTGCGAATCTGCGTACCCGCAACAGCCAGGGCGAAATGGTGCCGATTGGCAGTATGGTGAACATCACGACCACCTACGGTCCGGACCCGGTGATCCGCTACAACGGCTACCCGGCGGCGGATCTGATTGGTGATGCCGACCCGCGCGTGCTCTCTTCCGCGCAGGCGATGACGCAGCTGGACGCTATGTCTAAGCAGATCCTGCCGAACGGGATGAATATTGAATGGACGGACCTGAGCTTCCAGCAGGCCACCCAGGGCAACACGGCGCTGATCGTCTTCCCGGTCGCAGTGCTGCTGGCGTTCCTGGTGCTGGCGGCGCTGTATGAAAGCTGGACGCTGCCGCTGGCGGTGATCCTCATCGTGCCGATGACGATGCTCTCCGCGCTGTTCGGCGTCTGGCTGACCGGGGGCGATAACAACGTCTTTGTGCAGGTAGGGCTGGTTGTGCTGATGGGGCTGGCCTGTAAAAACGCGATTCTTATCGTTGAGTTTGCCCGCGAACTGGAAATTCAGGGCAAAGGCATCATGGAGGCTGCGCTGGAGGCGTGCCGCCTGCGTTTACGCCCGATTGTAATGACTTCTATCGCCTTTATTGCCGGGACTATTCCACTGATCCTTGGTCACGGGGCAGGGGCAGAAGTGCGCGGCGTCACCGGGATCACCGTCTTTTCCGGGATGCTGGGCGTGACGCTGTTTGGTCTGTTCCTGACGCCGGTCTTTTACGTGACGCTGCGTAAGTTCGTGACGCGCGGCAAAGCGGAAAGAGAGGTGTTGCCTGCGTAGGACGTAGCAGATAGCAAAAAGCCACCTTCACAATGAAGGCGGCTTTTTTTTTCGCAGTCTGTCAGGATTAAGGCGCTTTTTTATGCTGCGTACAGAGTTCCGGCACCGGATCGCACCCGCTGGTATCGGCTTTTTTCACCTCTTCCAGTGCGCTGGCGACGGTATGGCGCGCTAAAACCGCTAACGAAGCCTGCTCCGCTTCATCAGCGATTGATTTGAAGTACCAGCAGGCGTTGGCGCTGACCACGCAGCGGGCCGGGACGTCAGGACGGGACGCCCACAGCTTTTTATCTTCAGTGACGGAAAGGTAGATATCACGCAGGGTGATCTCTTCAGCCGGGCGGCCAAGGTGAATAGAGCCGTTGCGGCCAAGCGTGGAGACGATAATGCCGTCGCGGGCGAGCGGAACCATTAACTTGCGGATAAAGCTCGGATTCGCCTCCAGGCCGTAGGCCAGGATTGCACTCGTCGAACGTTCACCCGATTGCTCCGCCATCGCTACGCTGAGAACCATCTGCAAAGCTGTCGGGAAGCGGTAATCTAACATTTTTCTGTCCTGGGTTGCGGTGAATCTTGTTCTTTTTGGCACCGCAGAGGTGAATAATCAGTAAGTAACAATATAACAAATACGGTAATTTTATTGAAGCAATCTGCGGCATACGTGAAGTAACGCTGCGCTGACACATGTCAGGACGTGTAGCGCCGGGTTTACGTTCATGCGAACGCCGGATTCGGGAAATCAACGGTCACCATAAGACCACCTTCGGCTGACGTACTCAGATTGACCCTGCCGTTGTGTTGCTGCGTAACGGCTTTGACGATGGCAAGCCCCAGTCCACTCCCGCTTTGGGTCTGATTAGGATCGCGGAAAAATCTGTCGAACACGCGCTCCCGCAGTTCAATCGGGATACCGGGGCCCGCGTCTGAGACGCGCAGCTGAGCGCATTTATCACGCGATTGCAGTTGTACCTCAATGCGTCCACCCTCAGGGCTGTACTTCACGGCATTCTCAATTAAATTGTCGATCAGCGACACCAGACGTTCCCGAATGCCTGCGACATGGATTTCATCGTCGGCGAAGAATTCAAACTCAATTCTGCGTCCGGACGCCAGCGGTTCCAGGGCAGCCATTCGCTCCTGAATAAGCGTTGTCAGCGGCACAGGCGACATCACCGTGCTGATGTGTGCTTCGCTGTGCATCATCAGCAGAAGCTGATTGACGAGACGCGCAGCACGGCTATTGCTGCGAACAATGCCCGCAAGCAGTTCCTGCTGGCTTTCGCTGATGACCCAGGACTGCAATGCCTCGACGTTGATCCGCATCGCGGCCAGAGGCGTACGCAGTTCGTGAGCGGCATCGGCAATAAACATTTTTTCCCTTTCGGCGCTTTCCCGCACCCTGGCCAGAAAGTCATTAATCGCGTCGACCGTCTGGCGAAGCTCTCTGTGTCTGGGGACGGCTTTTAAAGGCGAGAGATCGTCCGGCGTGCGCAATGAAATTTCATCTACCACCTTGTTCCAGGGGCGCATCGCGATGCGGATGGACAGCCACGCGGGGAACAGAAGAAAAGGGATGCATATCATCAGCGGCATGACGTAGTAGCCGCGCGAGTTCAGATAGATAAAGAAATTCCAGCTACCGGCAGGGGTAAAAAGGGTGACCTCCACGTCGGAGTGCGCGGATTTGAGGGTACGGCTTGTCCATGTATGGTCCTCACTCTGGACATGCTGCATGACCCCCAGACGGCTATTTTTTACCCCCGTTGGCGCACCATCCGAAGAAAAAATAATCTCGTTATTCTTGCGAACAATGAGGTTGATGGACAGCTCCGGATCTTCGCCGCCGCCATAGCCCTCCCGCAGAGCCTTGCTGAACGCTGCCAGCACGGCATCACGCGCCTGCGGACGATCGTCCATACTCTCCACCAGGGAAAAAACGGTTTCATAAGTCTCACTGCCCGTCAGTATGGGAGGGCTACGCAGGTCTTCCAGCAAAATGAAGGTTAAAAAGAGACACCAGAGCAACGTAAGCAGCAGCATCTGGGCGACCAGCATTCGCCTGACCAGCGTGGGAAGCCGGAGGTGGTGCCAAAAATTACGCATCAACCTGCCGCCTTCTGAACGGGTACGGTATCAATGACATACCCAACGCCTCTTACCGTTCGCACAAAGCCATCGCCAATTTTTCGCCGCAGGTTACCCATATGCACGTCAAGCGCGTTGCTGAGGTTTTCTTTCGTGCCAAATATCCTTTCTTCCAGATACCGTCGCGTAAGCACGCGATCGGCGCGCAGCATTAACGTTTCAAGCAGCGCATATTCGCTTGCCGTCAGCTCAACGTGGCGTGCGCTCACCGTTACGCGACGCGTCGGAATATGAAGCGACAAACCGCGAATTTCTATTGCCTCATTTTCAAAACCGTAACTGCGCCGCGCAAGGGCTCTCACGCGCGCCAGCAGTTCGGCGAGAACAAAAGGTTTGACCAGATAATCGTCTGCACCTGCATCCAGCCCGCACAGGCGGTCCTGTAGCGTGCCTCGCGCCGTCAGGATGATGACGGGGACGCCCTTAAGCTGTTGACGGAGGCGCGTCATCAGGCTCATGCCATCGCCATCGGGCAGCCCCAGGTCGAGCAAAATAAGTTCCGGCACGCAGATCCCAAGCTGATGCAGCGCATCCTCTTTGCGGCGTACCCATATGACATCAAATCCTTGATCTGCAAGGGCGATACGCACGCCATTGCCGAGATCCAGGTCGTCTTCAATTAGTAGAATTTTCACATTGGTAACTGTATCAACAGTGCATGAAGAACAACTGAAGAAAAAACGGTAACAGGAATTCTTCAGGGTTTACAGAACCTTCACGTGCTTTAGCATTTCTTCATTTACGGCTCATAAGAACCTTAGGGTGAGTATTCAGAATGAGCGCTCTGGCGTTTAACACCGCTTGTATCGCAATCATCTGAATCCAAAGGGCTTCTTTAATGAGAAACATCACACTGCGTAATAGTTTCCCCCGTTCACGCATCGGTCGCAGCATGAAAAGCATCTTGCCGGGGGCCGTCCTGGCGTTACTGGCTACCCCGACCCTGGCGGCAGATCAGCCTCAGGGCAACGTGTTAACCCTGGGAGGCGGCGTGGATGTTGCGCCACGCTATTCCGGTTCGGACAAGAGCCGGGTCTCTGCGGCTCAGGTGGTTGATTACGCGATGGCCAATGGTTTTTTTGTCAGCACCACGCGGGGGATCGGCTACGGCAACAGCTTCGGTAACCTGGACTACAACGCAGCGCTGAGCTATCGCGCAGGACGTAAGGATCGCGACGTAAGCAGCGATTCGATCGCCTCCGGCAGCGACGACCTGCGAGGAATGGGTGACATTAAAGGCTCAGCTATCGTTGTGCCAGGGCTGGGATACAGGGTGACTGACTGGCTGACCGTGCAGTTGCAGGCAGAGGTCCCGGTTTCTGAGAGAGACAATGGTGAAGCTGTGCATTTCGGCATTGCCAGCCCGTTCTATACATCTCCGAAAAATGCGTTAACGCTGGCGCTGACCGGTAGCTGGGGATCCAGTAAGTACGTGCAAACCTATTACGGGGTGAATGCCGCCCAGTCGGCCGCATCGGGTTTTGCCCGACACGATGCCGGATCGGGACTATATGCGTATTCGCTGAACCTGGACTGGACTCATAAGCTCACCTCCCGCTGGAGCCTGCTTGCCGCAGCTGGCGTTACGCAGCTGACGGGAGAGGCTGGCGATAGCCCCATTGTTCAGCGAAAAACGTCTCCTGTGGGAAGTTTGAAGGTGACGTACAGCTTCTGATGGTTAAGAGAGGGGGAAGGCGCGTTTGTGACAAAACCGCACATAACCCCGTTGCAGGAGCCAGAAGTGCATAAAGCCCGCAGGATGGCGTGGCCCGAAGTCGGACCGTTCATCATGCGGGCTTTTTTATCACTGTTGACCCGATAACGCCTGTTCAATCGTACGGGTAACGACGTCCGGCTGGCTGACCATCGATACATGGCTTGCCGCTACCTCCGTGGTGTTGGCGTTGATTTTCTTCGCCATTGCGCGCTCAAGCTCAGGATTGATCATCCGGTCATTTTTGCTGATCACATACCAGCTCGGTTTGTCATGCCAGGCGGCATGCGCGACTTTCTCCCCAAACGCATCGGCCTTAATAGGGCTTTGCGTCGCGGCAATCACGCTGCGCTCAACGTCCTTCACGTCAGGGGCAAAATTCTCGCTGACCGCTTTTGTCGGCAGATATAAATACCCCTCTGACGTTTTAGCGAGGCTGGCGCTCCCTGGCGGAGCAGGATAACTGTCTGCCAGATCTGCGGTCGACTGGCCGGAATCCGGCGCAAAAGCGGCAACGTAAACCAGAGACTTCACCCGCGCATTATTGCCCGCTTCGCTGATTACCGACCCGCCCCAGGAGTGCCCGACCAGCACAACGTCTCCATGAGCCCGGGCGATAGCACGCTGCGTGGCGGCGACATCATCTTTCAGAGACGTGAGCGGAAGTTGTACCGCAATGACCTCGTTATGGTGTTTTTGCAGCCGGGTAATCACCTTATTCCAGCTGCTGCCGTCGGCAAACGCCCCGTGCACCAGCACCACGCTGGCTTTCGTCTCTGCCAGCGCGCTGGTGGAAACCGCCAGCAGCGCCGCTGTTAATACAGACAATGCTTTCATAACAGGCTCCTTAAAAGTGATGGACCGCGGCGTGTGGCGGCACGGTGAACTCAACGGTTTTATGGTCGATGGGCTTATGCGTCGGGTCGGCAACGATGATGGTTACTTTGTGTTTCCCGGCGGGCAGCCCGACCAGGATCACCGGCTCGCCGCTGGTATCAGCCCAGTGCCAGGGCGCGTCATCCACCACAACGTGAATATGGCCGATACGCGGAGTGACTTTCAGCGCGTCGGGTCCAAATACAGGTTCAATGCGCAGGTTTTCGACGCGGTACTGAATAAAGACCGCACCTTTACTCAGCGGTCCCGCCAGCGGTGGGTCGACGATCAGTTTTGCTGGCGGCTGGGGTTTTTCCTGCGGCGCTACGGCGGCCGGGCCATTAACATCAGCAGCGCTCAGGCCATCCAACGGTGCGGCCAGTGCGTCAGCAAAGGACGTCAGCGCAAATACAGGAAGCAGGAAATATCGACGAATCATCTGTGTCTCTCCTCATCAGTTTATTATGGCGAGGGATACAGAAGACCATTTTTATGTATCGGGGATGTTTGCTTCTGCGGGCGTTTTGTACCGGTTTGTCAGCGTAGCGCTCGGGATACAGTGCGATACAGTTTGTTTGCCTGGGCTGCGCACGAGCGCCACTGCGAACCCCGCAATGACCAGCGTCAGTCCTGCGGAAACCCACATTCCGCCTGTTATACCCAGCGACTTATTCAGCCACGCATACGCAAACGGAGAGGCGGCTGCCATCAGTTGGCCTGGAATAAGCAGCAGCCCGGTGCGGCTGGCATAGCGCTCTGTACTAAACAGTTCCAGGGGTAGCGTCGCTTTGACGATAGTCACCAGCCCGTTAATGGCACCAAAGCCGAACACAAATCCGGCGGCACACCAGGCCAGCATGTCGCTGCTCAGTCCGATGAGAAAACAAAGCGGCATGGCGAGCGCAGTGAAAAGCGTCAGTTTTAGCGGAGTGAGGCGCGCCCCTGCCAGCACCTCCATAAGGCGCGCACCGGTCTGCCCCATTCCCCACAGCATGCCGACGGCGACCGGCAGGCCGAAGCTGGCGATAAATTCGGGAAGGTGTGTAGAGGTGCCGTTAGAGACGAAGGTGATGAGAGCAATGAAGGTTGCATAAAGCCAGCCATTACGCCTGTCAAGAGGGGAAACCTGCGTACATGCTTTGGGCTTGACCGTAAAGCGCTGGCGCGGGAAGCGCCGAAGAAGCAGGGCACTGAGCAGACCGAACAGGGCGTAGATCTTCAGCGCATCCTGCCAACCCATCACGTTCAGTAAGGCGTCTCCCAGCGGCCAAAAGACAGCGGACGCCAGCCCGCCTGCCAGGGTGACACGAGAGATTGTCCTGCGTGCCTGCGGTCCGTATAGGTTCACAAGAGCGGAGAAAAGCGCATCATACAGCGACAGGCGCATCCCGATGCCGGTCAGCAACCAGGCGCCATACCAGCCTGAAAGTGTGGGCGTAAAGGCCATTGACAGACAGCTTACGGCGATCAGCAAGGTCCCGCTCATTACCACCCTTTGTCCACCAAAACGCGCCAGCAGAGGAGCGACAAACGGCGAGACAATAGCCATAACCAGCATGGCCAGCGTCAGGCCAAGATAGATTTTGGGGGACGACCAGCTTCGGTCTGCTGTAATGGCATGAGCAAAGGTTCCCGGCATGTAAAAGGAGATCCCCCAGTTAATGAGTTGATTACATCCCGCAGTGAGCGCAAGACGGCGAGGGAGTGCAGGTGTTTCCATTATTTTTCATTCCGTTAGGCAGTTGTCCCGAGCATACAGGGCGCGGTATTGTGCTGGCAGAGCCGTATCCTTATTCACCCTATAAGAGAAACTTTGCATGACGACGCTCAATCTGGGACACCTCGCCACTTTTCGTCTGGTCGTTCAACGCGGCAGCTTTTCTGCGGCAGCAGATGTAATGGGTATTTCCCAGCCCGCCGTCAGCCTGCAAATACGCCAGCTGGAGCAGTTTCTTCAGACGCGGCTGATCGAACGTACGGGGCGTGGAATCAAAGCCACTGCTGCCGGTGAGGCGCTACGGGTGCACGGTGAACGTCTTGAACTGGCGGTTGAGGAGACAATTCGTTCGGTTAGCGCGTTCAATCAGGAAGTGAGCGGCACCATCACGCTCGGCACGGGCGCGACGGCCTGTATTCATCTGCTTCCAGCGCTGTTGCAGCAGCTTCGTGAGGAGTATCCCCTGTTACGGATCGGAGTGACGACGGGAAATACGCCAGATATCGTCAGGGCGATTGAGGAGAATCGGCTGGATATGGGGCTGGTCACGCTACCGGCGAGCGGTCGTACGTTGGCGATTATGCACGCGATGCAGGAAGAGTTTGTCTGGATTGGCGCGCAGGTTCAGCCGGAAGAAGGGGAGCAGTTTACGCCAGACTCTTTATACGCTCAGCCGCTCATTGCGTTTGAGTCGGGCAGCGGTACGCGAACGTTGATTGACGGCTGGTTTGAAGCCCGCGGACTAGCCGTCTCACCGGTTATGCAGCTTGGCAGTATTGAGGCCATCAAACGCATGGTACGTGCAGGGCTGGGCTACAGTATTGTGCCGCGAATGGCGGTGGAGCATGCCGACGACCGGGAGGGATTACGCGTTCAATCGTTAACGCCCGTTCTGCGCCGGCAACTGGCGATAGTGATGCGTCAGGATAAGATCCTCAGCAAAGGGATGACGGTAATTATTCGGCTGTTACAGCGTGAACATGGACGTTAGCGCTCGGGCGAATCCACAACGAGGCCTGATTGCTGCGACTGAATTTTGTCCTGATGGTGATACCAGGCGCCAATGGAGGAATAAACAAAGCGGCCAAAGAAAAACAGGAAACTGATGAGCAGTATGATGCGGGTCATCCGGGTGTTAAATCGATGTCGTTTTCGCATACGCGTAGCCTGACTCACTTTCTTTTCCTGAGTATACCCTTTTGGGCGATACGGCTATTAAGGCACAGCCGCAAGTCTGGGTCAATTCGGCGAAATGTAAAATACCGTCAATGCTTACATTAATTTATGTTATTAAAAACAACGCTTTTATTTATCGCATTGATAATTACAGGAAAAATATTCAAAAAAAACGTAAGAAAGGTTTATTCAGATAAATTAATTTGATTTAGGTCAACCGCATCCCGTCGTTGATATTTAAAATCCCTCCTCCACTGTGCTTGCCAGGAATTTTCCGGGCAACGTGTACGTCAGGTTGGATGCCTGTCTTCCTTTACCCTCTGGAGCGCAAGGGTTGTAAACGAGCATCTATGAATATTCACCACATCCTGAAGCAAAATAAAGACCGCTGGTGGGCACTTCCTCTTATTTTACCCGTCGTGTTACTCCCGGTACTAAGTGTGGCTAATACCTTAACGCAGCTGGGCGACGGTATCGTTGCGCTCTATTATCTCCCGCTCTCTTTTCTGCTGGCGCTGATGTTGTTCTTTGGCCTGGAAGCCCTCCCCGGGGTGGTGGTATCGCTATTTTTACGTTATTACCCCTCCGTTGGGTTATTTGAAACCGTGGCTGGCATTCTGCATTTTATCGTTCCTCTGGTGCTCAGCTGGGGCGGTTATCGCGTATTTGCGCCCCGGCGTAATATGACCGCTTACGGTGACATACGCCTGATGGGGCAGCGTATTTTCTGGCAGGTATTTTGTCCGGCAACGCTTTTTCTGGTGCTGTTTCAGTTTGCGGTTTATCTCGGCATTTATGAGAGCCGCCAGAGCCTCGCGGGGCTAAATCCCCTCAATATTCGGACACTTATTAACTATCAGGGGCTACTGGTGAGCGGGCTGACGGGCGTGCCGCTAAGCTACCTGCTGATCCGCCTGATACGGCATCCGCGCTATATCAAGGGACTGATGTCCCAGCTCCGCGCGCAAATAGACAAAAAGGTGACGGCCGTTGAGTTTGTGGTGTGGTTTTTAGCCCTGGGCGGGTTGCTGGTCATGCTGCTGCTGCCCATGAATGCAAACAGTTCCATTTTCAGTACCAACTACACCTTGTCCCTGCTGATGCCCGTGATGCTCTGGGGGGCGATGCGCTTTGGCTACAAGCTGATGTCACTCATCTGGACGCCGGTCCTGCTGGTGTCGATTCACTTTTTTTATCACTACATTCCGGTGCAAGAGGGGTATGGCATTCAGCTGGCGATCACCTCATCCAGCTATCTGGTCTTTTCCTTCGTTGTGACGTACATGTCGATGCTGGCGACACGCCAGCGCGCCATCAATATTCGCTCCCGCAGTCAGGCTTTTCTCGATCCGGTGGTGCATATGCCCAACCTGCGGGCGCTGTCGCGCGAGCTGGCCAGTCATCCGTGGTCAGCGCTCTGTTTACTGCGCGTGCCCGAGCTGGAGGTACTGGGACGCAATTACGGCGTGATGCTGCGGATCCAGTATAAACAGCAGCTGGCGCAATGGATAAACGGCACTCTTCAGCCCAATGAGCGAGTCTATCACCTCACCGGGTATGACATGGCGGTGCGTCTGGATGCGGAGTCGCATCAACAGCGCATTGAGACGCTGGACGAGCATATCAAGCAGTTCGTTTTTGTCTGGGATGGTATGCCGGTACAGCCTCAGGTCGGCATAAGCTATTGCTATGTGCGCTCACCCGTCAATCACCTCTATCTGGTGCTGGGGGAGCTGGGCATCGTGGCCGATCTCTCCCTTTCTACCAACCACCCGGAAAATCTTCAGCAGCGCGGGGCTGTTCACTTGCAGCGTAGCCTGAAAGATAAGGTCGCGATGATGAGCCGTTTACAGGCCGCGCTGGAGCAGGACGCTTTTACCCTGCTGGTTCAACCCGTTCGCGGGCTGCGCGGCGATTGTTATCACGAGGTGCTGCTGCGAATGCGTGATGATAATGGGGCGCTGATCTTTCCCGAACAGTTCCTGCCCATAGCACAGGAATTTGGTTTATCGTCGCGTGTCGATTTATGGGTACTGGAGCGTACGTTGAGTTTCCTGGCACAGCACCGCCAGCGGTTGCCGGGCCAGCGCTTTGCGATCAACCTCGCACCTTCTACCGTCTACCGGGCGCAGTTCCCGCTTGAAGTGAGCCGCCTGTTAGCTAAATACGCCGTTGAAGCATGGCAGTTGATCTTTGAAGTGACCGAAAGCAGCGCCTTTGGTCATGCGGATCTGGCGGCGTCTACCCTCAGGAAATTACAAAAAATGGGCATCCGGATCGCCATTGATGATTTTGGCACCGGCTACGCCAGCTATGCGCGGTTAAAAAGCGTGGACGCCGACATCCTCAAAATCGACGGCGGTTTTATTCGCAATATTGTCAGCAACAGCCTGGATTACCAGATTGTGGCTTCTATTTGCCATCTGGCCCGGATGAAGAAAATGCTGGTGGTGGCGGAATATGTGGAAACAGAAGAGATACGTAGCGCGGTGCACGCGCTAGGTATCGATTATGTGCAGGGCTATTTGATTGGGTTGCCGGCTGAGCTTGATACGTTGCTCGACACGGAGCCTTCTCAGGAGAGCGCCTGAGCCGTTACGCTGCCGCCTCTGAACTCTCTTCTTCAATCTTCAACAGCCAGCCGGTGACCGCTTCCCAGTACTGCTGCTCTTTTTCCAGATCCAGCAGTACCAGCGCGTTCTGGCTGAACCAGTCGTGCGGGAAGCTCAGCGTCCAGTGATAGTCATCCGTTTTTAGCTTCAGCGTCGGCGGCGTGGTGGTCGCCTGTCGCTGATTATTGAGCAATACGCCCAGGCGCAACAGCTGAATGAGCGGCAGGAACTGCTTTTTCTTAAACAACGTAAAGCGCGGCAGATCGTCGAGCTTGATGGCTTTGCGGTGATAGCGGACCAGCGTCGCCATCATGGTTTGCTGCTCCTGGTTGAAGCCAGGCAGATCGCTGTTTTGCAGAATATAGGCTGAATGGCGATGCATTCCGCTGTGGTTAATGTTCAGCCCCACCTCGTGCAGCATGGCGGCCCATTTTAACAGTGCGGCCAGCTGCGGATGCGCCAGCTTAGGATTTTGCTCCTCCCACTGCTCGTACATCTGCACCGTGGTTTCGAGAACGCGCTTCGCCTGTTCACGGTCGATGTTGTACTGGTTGGCCAGGCTCTGCGCGGTACGGCTGCGAATATCCTGATGACGGAAACGTCCTTCCATCTCATACAGCACGCCTTCACGCAGGGCGCCGTCAGAGAGACGCAGCTCTTTGATCGCCAGCGCGTCAAACACGCCGCAGAGGATCGCCAGCCCCGGTACGAACACGGCTTTGCGTTCGTCGGACAGACCCGGCAAACTCAGGGCGTCGAAGCTCTTATGCTTAAGCACCTCTTCGGTGAGTTTCACCAGGCGCTCGGGCGTAATAAACCCGTCTTTTTCACCCATCGCCAGCAGCACTTCATGGGCCGCTTTAATCGACCCTGATGCGCCCAGCGCCACGTTCCAGCCCTGAATACGGTATTGCCAGGCCAGATTTTCCAGTTTTTGAACGGCGGCCATGCGCGCGCGCTGGAAGTTTTCGCGGGTGATGACGCCGCCCGGGAAATACATCTGCGCGAAGCTGACGCAGCCCATACGGCGGCTTTCCACCAGACGCGGTTCGAAGTCTTCGCCAATCACCAGTTCCGTGGAGCCACCGCCGATATCAATCACCAGCTTGCGGCCTTTTTCCGGCTGCGTATGCTCCACGCCCATAAAAATCAGGCGCGCTTCTTCGTTACCGGAGATGATCTCAATCGGGTAGGGGATAACCTTTTCCGCGCGCTTAAGAAATTCCGGCGCGTTCAGCGCCTGGCGTAGCGTATGCGTTCCAACGATGCAGACGCTGGACGGTGAAAAGCCTTGCAGACGTTCTGCGAACAGCGACAGGCAGTTCAGCCCGCGCTCCATAGCCTCTTCGCTCAGCATGTTACGTGCGTCGAGACCATCGGCCAGATGCACACGCTGCTTCAGACGACCGATGATCTGCATCGCGCCATCCACCTCGCGGGCGATGACCATATGGAAACTGTTTGAGCCAAGATCGACCGCAGCGAACTCCTGCGGGCGTGGGGTATTATCGTTTATTGGCATAGGTTAATCGGGTTGCTCAAGTGATTTAATGTAATCGTAAATCGCCAGCTGCGAGCGCACTTTACGGCGATTGCCGCGCGGTACATAGCGATTACTGAGTTCTTTGTCGATATAACGTGCTTTCACCGTATCGCTGAACAGGATCTCGATAATGTCCAGGATACGCTGCTTCAGGCGAGGATCCAGCAGCGGTGCCGCCACTTCAATACGGTAATCAATGTTACGCGTCATCCAGTCGGCGGACGAGAGGTATACGCGCTTATCACCGGCGTTATCGAAAATATAGACGCGATCGTGTTCAAGATAGCGATCCACAATGCTGATCACGCGGATGTTATCGCTAATGCCTTCCAGTTCCGGAATGAGCGAGCACATGCCGCGAATGAGCAGATTTACCGGAACGCCAGAGCTGGAGGCCGCGTACAGGCGGTCCACCAGCCCTTTGTCCACCAGATTGTTAAGCTTCAGCGTGATGCCGGACGACAAGCCGTTCTGCGCATTGGCAATCTCTTTGTCGATCATATCGTACAGCAGGCGCCGTGAGTTCTGCGGTGACACCAGCAGATAATCGAAGCTCACCGGGCGGTACGGGTTCTCAATGAAGTTGAACACCCGACGCACTTCGTTGGTGATGCGGGCATCGGCAGTCAGCAGCGAATAGTCGGTGTAGATTCTCGCGGTTTTCTCGTTAAAGTTCCCGGTACCGATATGGGCGTAGCGCACCACGTCGTCACCCTCTTTACGGGAGATCAGGAACAGCTTGGCGTGAATTTTCAGCCCCGGCGCGGAGAAGATGACGTGCACGCCCGCTTCCGTCAGTCGGCGCGCCCAGTGGATGTTGGCCTCTTCGTCGAAGCGAGCCTGGAGCTCAACTACCACGGTCACTTTCTTGCCGTTGTGCGCCGCGTGGATCATCGCATCGATGATGCGGGAATCTTTCGCCACGCGATAAATATTGATTTTAATCGCCAGCACGTTCGGATCGAATGAGGCCTGACGCAGCAATTCCAGCACGTGCTCAAAGGTATGATACGGATAGTAGAGCAGTACATCCCGTTCGCGGATGGCGTCGAACCCGTTGCGGAACTTATCGAACCAGATATGGCGCAGGCGCGGCAGCGGTTTGTTCACCAGATTGGCTTTGCCGACGTTCGGGAAGCCAATGAAATCTTTAAAGTTGTGGTAACGCCCGCCGGGAATAATGGAGTCGTAGCGGGAGATGGTCAGCTTATCGCGCAGCATCTCCACCATTGCGTCCGGCATATCACGCTGATAGACAAACCGCACCGGCTCCGCCGTCAGGCGCTGCTTGAGGCTGGAAGACATCAGCTCCATCAGGCTGGCTTCCATCTCATGCACCAGATCGTACTCGGCGTCACGGGTCATCTTCATAGAGTAGGCGTTGAGCGCGTCGTAATCGAAGAAGCCTTTGAAGATATCGTCCAGGCAGTAGCGCAGGATGTTATCCAGCAGGATCATCGGTTTACGTCGGCGCGGGGTTTCCGGCGGCAGGTTTACAAAGCGTGGGACTTTATCAGACGGTATTTCCAGCAGCGCGTAGTTAATGGTCTCACCACGAATGATTTCTACCGCCAGATAGGTGTAGTCATCTTTCAGGAACTGCACCAGATCGGTTTCACGGTTGATCAGAATCGGGGTGATATGCTGGCGCAGATAATGTTTAAAATAGTGGCGCAGCCAGTTTTGCTGATTCGCGGAGAGCTGGCGTTCGTTGATCAGGAAGATTTGGTTGCGTGCCATTTCCAGCAGCAGCTCGTTATAGAGGCCATCAAATTCCTGATCGGCTTTCATGACGCGAGACTGGATTTTTCCAAGCAGATGTCGCGAGTGGGAGTTTAAGCCCTGTTCTTCGCTGATGATGATTCGGCGTTTCAGTTCGGCGAAGCGAACCTTGTAGAACTCATCCAGATTGTTGGAATAGATGCCTAAAAAACGCATACGTTCAATCAGCGGGTTGGTTTTATCGGCCGCTTCCTGAAGTACACGTTCGTTGAATGCTAACCAGCTTAGCTCTTTCTCGATGTATAACTTTTCCTGACCCATTACAGCTCACACTCCAGTTCAATCACAGGACGTGGTAAATCCGTCTCGTCCTTATTATGGCGAGCATTTCCACGATATGTCCAACAGTGCCAGAAAAGTATGACAGTTATTTTTTTATTGGGGAATTTAGAGGGTTGGGGGAGGGGATGTCGGGTGGCGCTGCGCTTACCACGACCTACGGGACCGTAGGCCCGTGCAAGCGAAGCGCCGCCGGGCAATTCAAACACACTACTCTTCGGCAGCATAACCCTGCGGGGGCAACTTCACGCCGTCCAGCCAGGCTGCGCCGTTGCGCATCTCCAGACGTCCATCGACAAACCAGCTTACCACCAGCGGATAAATGGCGTGTTCCTGCGTCTGCACACGTTCGGTCACGTCGTCTTCGTTGTCGCCGTCAAAGACCGGTACTTTTGCCTGCAAAATGACCGGACCGCCGTCCAGCTCGTCGGTGACGAAATGCACGGAGGTACCATGCTCCTCATCGCCGTTCTCCAGCACCTGACGATGGGTGTGCAGACCGGGGTATTTTGGCAGCAGGGAAGGGTGGATATTGAGCAGTCGTCCGGCGTAGTGTGCAACAAAAGCCGGGCTCAGGATGCGCATGTAGCCTGCCAGCACCACCACGTCAGGCGCGTAGGCGTCAATCTCCTGCACCAGCTCACGGTCAAAGGCTTCACGCCCGGCGAACTGGCTGGCTTCCAGCGCGTGCGCAGGAATGTTCGCTTCCCGCGCGCGCTCAAGGCCGAATGCATCGGCCTTGTTGCTGAATACTGCCCGAATGGTGCCATTGATTTTCTTCTGTTTGCAGGCGTCTATGATTGCCTGCAAATTGCTTCCGTTGCCGGAAATGAGCACCACGATGTTTTTCATTCAATGACCACACGCTGTTCGGAATCGGAAGCTTTAATCGTACCGATTTTCCACGCGTTTTCACCTTTTTCTGTCAGCAGCTTAATCGCTTTATCCGCTTCGCTGGCGGGCAGGGCGATAACCATGCCCACGCCGCAGTTAAAGGTGCGGTACATTTCATGCTCGCTCACGTTGCCTGCGGTTTGCAGCCAGTTGAAGACGGACGGCCACTGCCATGAGGAGGCGTCGATCACCGCCTGGGTATTATCCGGCAGCACGCGCGGAATGTTTTCCCAGAAGCCGCCGCCGGTAAGGTGAGCGATGGCGTGCACGTCAACGTTCTCAATCAGCTCCAGCACGTTTTTCACGTAGATGCGGGTCGGGGCCAGCAGGTGATCGGCCAGCGGTTTGCCGTCCAGCTCGGTGGTCAGCGGGTCGCAACCGCTCACTTCGAGGATCTTACGCACCAGAGAGTAGCCGTTGGAGTGCGGACCGCTGGAGGCCAGCGCAACCAGCACATCGCCGTCAGCCACTTTGCTGCCGTCGATAATTTCTGATTTTTCTACCACGCCGACGCAGAAGCCTGCGACGTCATAATCTTCACCGTGATACATGCCAGGCATTTCTGCGGTTTCACCGCCGACCAGCGCACAGCCGGATTGCAGGCAGCCTTCGGCGATACCGTTAATGACGCTGGCTGCGGTATCCACGTCCAGCTTGCCGGTCGCGTAGTAATCCAGGAAGAACAGCGGCTCAGCGCCCTGTACCACCAGGTCGTTGACGCACATCGCCACCAGATCGATACCAATCGTATCGTGACGCTTAAGATCCATCGCCAGGCGCAGTTTTGTACCGACACCATCCGTACCCGAGACCAGCACAGGTTCACGATATTTTTGCGGCAGCGCGCACAGTGCGCCGAATCCACCCAGGCCACCCATCACTTCCGGGCGGCGGGTTTTTTTCACCACACCTTTGATTCGGTCAACCAGCGCATTACCTGCGTCAATATCAACACCGGCATCTTTGTAGCTGAGAGAAGTTTTGTTGGTCACGGCTTAAATCCCCACGCGATTGCATAGCTAGTAAGAAAAATCGGCGCAATTCTAACAGTCCAGGCAAACGTTTGCGAGCCTATTCTCGGCGTGGGGATCTTTTTTTCTGTGCGGCCTGTACAGGGCAACAAACTTGACTCTGTTCACGAAAATGAAACCGGTTTCGGCGATCTGCTTGCAACGGCAATCCCCTTTGCACATCATCAAACTGAAACCGGTTTCTGTAACTGTTTTTGCAGAAAATAACGCAGAATGAGGGATAGCGAATGTCAGGATTTAAAGCAGGTTTTCTGTGGGGTGGGGCCGTTGCGGCGCACCAGCTTGAAGGCGGCTGGAAAGAGGGCGGCAAGGGCGTGAGCGTTGCCGATGTCATGACGGCAGGTGCCCATGGGGTACCGCGTGAAATCACCAACGGCGTGATGGAGGGGAAAAATTACCCAAACCACGAAGCCATCGACTTCTATCACCGCTATAAAGAAGACATCAAACTCTTTGCCGAAATGGGGTTCAAATGCTTTCGCACCTCCATCGCCTGGACGCGTATCTTCCCGAAAGGCGACGAGCTGGAGCCGAACGAAGCGGGACTCCAATTCTATGACGATTTGTTCGACGAGTGCCTGAAGCACGGCATCGAGCCGGTGATCACGCTTTCCCACTTCGAGATGCCTTTCCACCTGGTGACGGAATACGGCGGCTGGCGCAACCGTAAGCTGATCGACTTCTTTGTCCGCTTCGCGAAGGTCGTTTTTGAGCGCTACCAGCATAAAGTGAAGTACTGGATGACCTTTAACGAGATCAACAACCAGGCCAACTTCCACGAAGACTTTGCGCCGTTTACCAACTCCGGGCTGAAATATGCGCCGGGAGAAGATCGCGAGCCGGTGATGTTCCAGGCGGCGCACTATGAGCTGGTGGCCAGTGCTCTGGCGGTGAAGGCGGGGCGCGAGATCAACCCGTCACTGCAAATCGGCTGCATGATTGCCATGTGCCCCATCTATCCGCTGACCTGTGCCCCGGACGACATGATGATGGCGATGAACGCCATGCATCGCCGCTACTGGTTCACCGACGTTCACGTGCGCGGCAAGTATCCGCAGCATCTGCTCAACTACTTTGAACGTCGCGGCTTCGCGCTGGATATTACCGAAGAAGATAAAGTGGCGCTGACCCAGGGCTGCGTGGATTACATCGGGTTCAGCTACTACATGTCTTTCGCTACCAAAGCGACGGCGGATAATCCGACGCTGGATTACGACGAGAGCAAGAGCCTGGTTTCTAACCCGTACGTGCAGAAATCGGACTGGGGCTGGCAGATCGATCCTGTCGGGCTGCGCTACTCCCTGAACTGGTTCTGGGATCACTATCAGCTGCCGCTGTTTATTGTGGAAAACGGTTTTGGCGCGATCGACGTGCAGGAGAGCGACGGCACGGTGAACGACCAGTACCGCATTGACTACCTTTCCGCCCACATCCGCGAGATGAAAAAAGCGGTGGTGGAAGACGGCGTGGATCTGATGGGCTACACGCCGTGGGGCTGTATCGACCTGGTCTCTGCCGGCACCGGCGAGATGAAGAAACGCTACGGCTTTATCTTTGTCGATAAAGATAACGAAGGTAACGGTACGCTGAACCGCAGCAAGAAGAAATCGTTCGACTGGTATAAGCAGGTGATTGCCAGCAACGGAGAGCAGCTATAATTGCCCGGTGGCGCTGCGCTTACCGGGCCTACGGGATGTCCAGGCCGGGTAAGCGTTAGCGCCACCCGGCAGAATCCCGCCCCAAGCCGGAGCCTCGCCTCCGGCTTTTTTGTTTTTGATTGATGTATGTCAAGCAAGATGGGTATGGCGCAATCCGAAAAAAGCGGTATAATCCCGCGATTTTTTTGCGGATGCCACCTCAGAGGAGAAAGAGAATGAAGATTGTGGAAGTGAAACACCCACTCGTTAAACACAAGTTGGGCCTGATGCGTGAGCATGACATCAGCACGAAGCGTTTTCGCGAACTGGCTTCTGAAGTGGGTAGCCTGCTGACCTACGAAGCGACCTCTGATCTGGAAACGGAAAAAGTGACCATCGAAGGCTGGAACGGCCCGGTACAGGTTGAGCAGATCAAAGGTAAAAAAATTACCGTGGTGCCAATCCTGCGTGCGGGTCTGGGCATGATGGAAGGCGTGCTGGAGCACGTCCCAAGCGCGCGTATCAGCGTGGTGGGTATCTACCGTAACGAAGAGACGCTTGAGCCGGTCCCGTACTTCCAGAAGCTGGTCTCTAACATCGATGAGCGTATGGCGCTGGTGGTTGACCCGATGCTCGCGACCGGCGGTTCGATGATCGCCACCATCGACCTGCTGAAAAAAGCGGGATGCAGCAGCATCAAAGTGCTGGTACTGGTTGCGGCGCCGGAAGGTATCGCGGCGCTGGAAAAAGCGCACCCGGACGTTGAACTCTATACCGCGTCTGTCGACCAGGGACTGAACGAGCACGGGTACATCATCCCGGGGCTCGGCGATGCCGGCGATAAGATTTTTGGTACTAAATAATCGAATAACGATAAAGAAGCCGACTTTGATAGTCGGCTTTTTTTTGAATAAAAGCCAACAATGACACTCAGAGGAAAACACTATGACGCGCCGTGCTATCGGGGTGAGTGAAAGACCGCCGCTTTTACAGACAATCCCGCTTAGTTTGCAGCACCTGTTCGCCATGTTTGGCGCAACCGTGCTGGTGCCAATCCTGTTTCACATTAACCCGGCTACCGTGCTGCTGTTTAACGGCATCGGTACGCTGCTTTACCTCTTCATCTGTAAAGGCAAAATCCCGGCCTATCTCGGGTCGAGCTTCGCGTTTATCTCCCCGGTACTGCTGTTGCTGCCGCTGGGTTATGAGGTCGCGCTGGGCGGCTTCATCATGTGCGGCGTGCTGTTCTGCCTGGTCTCCTTCATCGTGAAGAAAGCCGGTACCGGCTGGCTGGACGTGATGTTCCCGCCTGCGGCAATGGGGGCCATCGTTGCCGTCATCGGCCTGGAGCTGGCGGGTGTCGCGGCGAACATGGCTGGGCTGCTGCCTGCGGACGGTCAGTCACCGGATTCTAAAACCATTATTATTTCGCTGGTGACGCTGGGCGTGACGGTATTCGGTTCCGTCCTCTTCCGCGGCTTTATGGCGATTATCCCAATCCTGATCGGCGTGCTGGCGGGTTACGCGCTCTCCTTCGTGATGGGCGTTGTGGATACCACCCCGATTGCCGAGGCGCACTGGTTCGCGCTGCCAACCTTCTACACCCCGCGCTTTGAATGGTTCGCCATTTTCACCATTCTGCCTGCTGCGCTGGTGGTGATTGCTGAGCACGTCGGCCACCTGGTGGTGACGGCGAACATCGTGAAGCGCGACCTGATCCGCGACCCGGGCCTGCATCGCTCCATGTTTGCCAACGGTTTCTCCACCATCATCTCTGGTTTCTTCGGCTCCACGCCAAACACGACTTACGGTGAGAATATCGGCGTAATGGCGATCACCCGCGTCTACAGCACCTGGGTTATCGGCGGCGCGGCGATCATCGCCATTCTGCTCTCCTGCGTTGGTAAACTGGCGGCAGCGATCCAGATTATCCCGGTGCCGGTGATGGGCGGCGTTTCTCTGCTGCTGTACGGGGTGATCGGTGCCTCCGGTATTCGCGTGCTGATTGAATCCAAAGTGGATTACAGCAAGGCGCAGAACCTGATCCTGACCTCCGTTATCCTGATTATCGGCGTGAGCGGCGCGAAGGTGCACATCGGCGCGGCAGAGCTGAAGGGTATGGCGCTGGCGACCATCGTCGGCGTCGGCCTGAGCCTGATTTTCAAGCTGATCTCGGTGATCCGCCCGGAAGAGGTGGTGCTGGACGCGGACGACAGCGAAAAAGCGCCACATTGATCGTCATGCCGGGCGAAGGATCGCCCGGTTCTCTCCTTGCAGGTTCCGTGTTAAACTCCATTCCGATTTTATGTAAGATCTCTGGTTGAGGTATTTCTGAACGGACCGGCACAGCTCTCTCTGCCACTTTATCTCCCTGACGATGAAACTTTCGCGAGTTTCTGGCCGGGTGATAACCCCTCTTTACTGGCTGCACTGCAAAACGTGCTGCGCCAGGAACACAGCGGATACATCTATATCTGGTCACGCGAAGGCGCGGGACGCAGCCACCTGCTGCATGCCGCCTGTGCGGAGCTTTCGGCGCGCGGTGACGCGGTAGGCTATGTGCCGCTGGATAAACGCACCTGGTTTGTGCCTGAGGTGCTGGAGGGCATGGAACATCTCTCCCTGGTCTGCATCGATAATATCGAATGCGTGGCGGGGGACGAACCGTGGGAAATGGCGATCTTTAACCTCTACAACCGCATTCTGGAGTCGGGCAAAACCCGGCTGCTGATCACCGGCGATCGTCCGCCGCGCCAGCTCAATCTGGGGCTGCCGGATCTGGCGTCTCGTCTGGATTGGGGGCAAATCTACAAGCTGCAACCGCTGTCGGATGAAGACAAACTCCAGGCACTTCAGTTGCGCGCCAGACTGCGCGGATTTGAACTGCCGGAAGACGTAGGGCGCTTCCTGCTCAAGCGTCTGGATCGGGAGATGCGCACGCTCTTTGATACGCTCGATCAGCTCGATCGCGCCTCCATCACCGCCCAGCGCAAGCTGACCATTCCGTTTGTGAAAGATATTCTTAAGCTTTGAGTTTTTTGCCCGGTGGCGCTGCGCTTACCGGGCCTACGAAAACCCGTCATACCTTGCAGGCCGGGTAAGGCGCAGCCGCCACCCGGCTAAAGATCCCCCAACAAGTGCTCCACCAGCAGCGGAATCGGTCTTCCCGACGCCACGCTCCGTCCGTTTTCTCGCCACAGCGCCGTCCCGCTGATATCCAGATGCGCCCACGGAATAGTCGGCGGGCAGAAATGGTGCAGCAGCCACGCCGCCGAGGCGCTGATCGCCGCATTGTTGGTCGGCGTGTTGCACAGATCGGCAATCGCGCTGTCGGTTTGCTTTCTCAGCCTCGCATCCAGCGGCAGGGACCACACCTCGTCGCCGCTCCGTTTGCCCGCGAGCGTCAGTGCCTGACGCAACGGCTCATCCTGGGTCATCAGCCCGCTCAGCTCATACCCCAGCGCTTTCACCACCGCTCCGGTTAAGGTCGCCATATCAATAATATAATGCGCCTGCGGATGGCGCTGACTCGCCCAGGCGATAGCGTCTGCCAGCACCAGCCGGCCCTCGGCATCGGTGTTGTTGATTTCCACCGTAATGCCGTTGCAGGCTGTTGCCACCGTGCCGGGCTGCATGGCGTCGGGGCCGATGGCGTTTTCCGCCAGCGCCAGCACGCCCATGATGCGCACGGGTAATTTCTGCTCCGCAACGGTCAGCATCAGCCCGAGCACGTTAGCCGCGCCGCACATGTCATATTTCATGGTGTACATGCCCGCGCCTTCCTTCAGCCACAGGCCGCCGGTGTCAAAGGTAATGCCTTTTCCCACGTAGCAGCGCACCGGGCCATCAGACACGCCGTTATAGTGAATAGCCAGCAGGCGAGGCGGGCAGGTCGCCCCTTTGCCAACGGCGTGCAGTAGCCCCAGCCCCTGCTCAACAATTTGCTTTTCATCCAACACCTCGCAGCGCAGAGCAGGGCTGGCGGCACACAGTTTTTGCGCCTCTTCCACCACAAACTGCGGCGTACAGCGGTCGGATGGCATATCCGCCAGACGTCGTGCCGCAACCATGCCGAGCGCAATGGCCTGCTGCTGGCGGAAGGTCGTCTCCAGCTTCGCCTGCTGTTCCGGCAGGCAGAGGGCAGTGATGCAGGTAAGGCGCAGCGCTTCGTCCGTCTTCTTCAGCTTCAGGTCACTGAGCATGTGCGCCTGATTAAAGAGAAAACGCAGTACCTGCGCCAGCACCACATCGTCGATATCCGTCACGTCCAGCACGAGTTCGGCGCTGGCGGGGGCGGTAAGCAGCGGTCGCAGGGCCGTGATCAACCCTTCGGTCAGGGCGTCATGCCAGAGCGCATCCGGCAACAGAGTGATGCGGGCAAACGGCGCGCAGCCAAAGCGCGCGTCCGCGACGGTGCTCTGCTGGCGCATTTCAGCGATAAGAGCGCTATCCGGTAACAGGGAACTGTCAGCGCGCGCAATCAAATGGCTCTGCGGCTTCGCGTCTGAAAGCGCGTTGATAAACTGGTACGTGATCATCATAACTCCTCAATCGGTGCGCGGATCCGCGCGGCATAGGCCTGCATCCACTCCTCATCTACCGCGTGATAGTGCGTTTTCTCCCGCAGGCGTTCAGTACGGAAAACGGTGAGGGGCTGGCGAGCCGTCGCCACCACGAACGAGAAGGTTTTGATGTTGGTCGCGGCGCCAAATTCTCCTTTGCTGTTCATGCACACCACGGAGAGATCGCCCGCGCGACCGAAGCGCGACATCAGTTTGTCTTCCAGTTCGAACACGACCGAATCCGCCGCCTGCTGCGGCGTCATGCCTTGCGCCATCCGGCGAACGATTTCGTAGCTGGTACAGCCCTTCATCAGATCTTCACCGACGCCCGTGGCGGTGGCCGCGCCGGTTTCGCTGTCGCAGTAAAAGCCGGAGCCGATGATGGGTGAGTCACCGAGGCGACCGCGTTTTTTCATAAACAGGCCGCTGGTGGAAGTGGCGACGCTCATCGAGCCCTGTTTATCGAGGCCGATGATGCCGACGGTGTCATGTCCGTCGTAGGGGCTTAACCCCTTATCCAGCGTTTCGCGGCAGCGCTTACGGTAGTGTTGCATGGCGCGATCCGTGAGCATGGTTTTATCGGCAAAGCCCTGACTCAGCGCCCATTCGCGCGCGCCCTGGCCGACCAGCAGGCTGTTATAGCGCTGACGGCTGAGCGCGTGCGCCACGCGCACCGGGTTGGCGATATCCACCAGATTGCCCACGGCGCCGAACGCCAGCGTGTCGCCGTCCATATAGGCCGCGTCCAGCTCCACCTCGCCGTTCTCTGTCGGCAGCCCGCCGTAGCCGACGGATTTATACAGCGGAAAGTCCTCGACGGCGGCGACGGCATCCACTACCGCCGCAGCGACCGGTTTGCCCGCAGCCAGCGCAGACGCAGATTCCGTGACGCCTTCAAGCGCCATTCGCCAGGTTGCGATAATTCCCCACATGCTTTACTCCTGTTTTGCAAGGGTGGTGTCGGTTTGCGTAACGCTGGCTATTTCCGCCGCGCGGTACTGTTTATCCAGGATACGCATGAAAGGCAGGTACAGCATGGCGCCAATCAGCAGGTTGATCAGCTGCATCACGCTGCCGCTCAGGTGCCCGGTGACGATAAAGCCGCTAATAACCGGCGGCAGCGTCCAGGGGATAAACACCCCGGTGGTGACGGCGACCGCACCAATTTTCATCGCCGCATACTGCACGGTGACCAGCACCAGCGGCACCAGATTGAACGGGATGAGCATGATTGGGTTCATGATCACCGGCAGGCCAAAGAGAATCGGTTCGTTGATGTTAAACACCGAGGCACCCGCACCGAGGCGCGCCACTTCGCGCATGTTTTTGCTGCGGGCGAAAATCAGCATCGCAATCACCAGCGACAGCGTGGCGCCCGCGCCGCCCATCCAGATCATGTCAAAAAACTGTTCGGTGATGATGTGCGGCGGCGTCGTTCCCGCCTGAATCGCGGCGATGTTGTCGGTCTGGTTCTCCATCCACAGCGGACGAATAATCCCGTTGATCATCGAACCTGAGTTAATGCCCACTGACCACAGAATGGTGATGCTGAATACGGTCATCAGCGCCCCGAAATAAGAGGTGCCGTAGTGGCGCACCGGGGTGGCAACCACTTCATAAATAAACTGGTGGATGGTGTGGTAGTGGGTGTTTTCAAAGATGATGCGGATAAGCAGCACCAGAATCATCACCAGCAGGGCCGGGATCAGGGCCGCGAACGACTCCTGCACCGCAGGAGGCACGCCGTCCGGCATTTCGATGACCAGCTTTTTGCGCTTCAGCCAGCAGAACAGTTCCGTCCACAGCAGGGAACCGATCATCGCCACGAACAGCCCTTTGCTGCCAATCCACTCCACCGGCATCACGGTAATGCCGCCGTTTTCCGCCACTTTGATAAAGGGCGTCAGGATCAGAAACGCGACCAGCGCCAGGATGCCGCAGGAGATGCGGTCCTCGCCATAATGCTCAGCCAGGCGGTAGGCCACCAGGAAGCTGATAAACAGCGACATGGTTGAGAACACCGCGTTAAACGGGATCTCTATAATCGCACTCCAGCTCTCACCAAAGGCCTGAGACATAAACTGCTGATAGGCCTGATTCGGAAAGGAGGAGATCACCAGCAGGATGGAGCCGACGATGATAAACGGCATGAATGAAACGTAGGCCCCACGAATGGCCCCAAGATGACGCTGCTGGGCCGTTTTCGCCGCCAGCGGCATCAGTTTTGCTTCAAGAAATCCCAGAACATTGTTCATTGTGAACTCCGTACAAGATTGAGAGGTGTTGTTTATGTTATGTCTGTGGATTATCAGTGAAGCGCGGCGAGCGAAAGGTGAAATCGGTCACAAAGCATTCGCTGCTCTGATATAAATCTCATAAGATTAGTTGCGGAGAGAGACGCGATGGAAATCAAACTGCATGCCAACGCCACCACCACACCGCGTATCCGTCGTTATCTTCAGCAGTCAGATAAAAGCGACAGAGAGCTTGCCGTTGAGTTGGGTATCTCGGTCACCACCGTCAGGCGCTGGCGCAACCGCGACCAGGTTTCGGATAACCACACCACGCCAAAAGTGATACATAAAGCGTTGAGACAAGAGCAGGCAGCACTGATAAATGCTCTGCGTGATATCACCGGTGCACCGCTGGATGAACTGCTGCTGCTGGTGAATGACGGACTCGGGATCGCCGTTTCCCGCGCGACCCTGAACCGCTACCTCAAACCGGCTTCGGTAAGACAAAAGGGGGCGTCGTTGCAGGGCAAAAAGGCGCTGAAGGCCGGTATCATGCCGCAGAAGCTACTTCTGCATCATCAGCCGCTATCGCTGCATATGGACGACGGTGGGGAGCAACACCTGCTCTGGGCGCGTGAACCCGTTAGCGGCTGGTGCTACGCCCGGCTTTATGCCGGTGTCTCGCCGCAGTTGCTGACCCGCTGGACGAACGAGGTGCTGGCTGCCTGTCCGGCTGATATTCAATCTGTTGAGACTTTTGGGCTGGCAGTGAACTTGCCGGAGCATAACGTCACCGTAAAAGTGCATTCACAGTATTATCTTGCCCTTCAGGCCACCGTGCCGTTACGTGAGATCATTCCGCGGGTGAACAGTGAACCGGCGGAAGCGCTGTTGATCCAACTGTGTGAGTTTTACAACCGGGGAAAAGCGCAGAAAAAGCTGGGAGAGCGTACGCCGCAGGCGTTTCTGGAAGCGCTGCGGCGTAACGATTAGACGATCCCGAGCACGTCTTCCGGCGGACGGCCGATACGCGCCTTGCCGTTCGCCACCACAATCGGGCGCTCAATCAGCTTTGGATTGTCGACCATCGCCTGAATCAGCCGATCTTCTGTGAGACTGGTATCGTTCAGATTAAGCGACTTATACAGATCTTCTTTCTGACGCATCAGGTCGCGTGCGCTGCCCATGTTAAGCATCTTCAGCAGCTGGCGGATCGTCTGCGCATCCGGCGGCGTCTCCAGATACAACACCACTTCCGGATCGATGCCGTTAGACTTCAGCAGATTCAGCGTCTCGCGGCTCTTGGAGCAGCGAGGGTTATGGTAAATTTTTACCGCGTCTGTCATGACTTCTCCTTTATTACATCTTCTCGTACGGCTTAAAGCGTTGTTGCAGGCCGCGCAGCTGGTCGATTCGCGCATCGTAGCGGGCCTGTTGCAGGCTGCCAAGCTTCACCTGTGAGCTGGCGCTGCTCAACAGGGAAATGGCCTGATCGAGGCGACCCGCCAGCGCCAGGCCTTCCGCACGCGCGGCCAGCTCCTGATCGCGGTTACCCAGTTGCCCCTGGGCCTGGGCGAGCAGTTCCCAGCCGTTCTGGTCATCTTTATTGTTAAAGGTGTAGCGGTTCAGAATGGTCACCGCCTCGCCGGGCTGGCCGCCCTGTAGGTAGGCGTTCGCCAGGTTAAGCTGCAATACCGGATTGTTGCGAATGTCTTTCGCCCCTTTCAGACGATTGATCGCATCGGTCGCTTTTTTCTGCCCCAGATCGATATCGGTGGCGAGGTCAAGATACCATGGATTGTCAGGCGCCGACGCCAGCAGCGGCTGTAGCGCTTTACGCGCTTCATCGTACTTGCTGGCCTCCATCGCCTGGAGCGCCTGACCATACTGCGCCGCGTTTTTCTCGCGCACGTTGCCTTTCGCCAGCGCGTCCAGCAGATCGCTGGTGAGCTGATTACGTCCGGAGTTGTACATGCCAAGCGTTCTCACTTTGGCCATGTAGAAATCCTGCGAAGACTGCACCACGACCGGACGCATCTGGTTGGCACGGTTACGGGCATCCGAGAGTCGGCTTTCCGGCAGCGGGTGGGTCAACAGAATTTCAGGCGGGCGCGACGAGTAGCGTGCCTGGTCGAGCAGTTTTTCCAGGAAGCTCGGCATGGCCTGCGGGTCAAAGCCGGAACGCTGTAAAACCTGAATGCCGATGCGGTCTGCTTCCTGCTCGTTCTGCTGGGTAAAGCTGATCATCCCCTGACGCGTCCCCGCCAGCGTCCCGGTAAGCGCCGCCATCCCGGCCTGCGGGCTGGCCATCGCCAGCAAAATGGAACCCAGCGCGCCCACCCAGGTCAGGGGGGCGTTACGCTTCTGATCTTCCATCGCACGCGCCAGATGGCGCTGGGTGACGTGCGAAATTTCGTGCGCCATGACGGACGCCAGCTGGCTTTCGTTATCGGAATAACGGAACAGCGCCGAATGCAGCACCACGTTCCCGCCAAAGAAGGCGAAGGCGTTGATTTCGTCGTTATTGATTAAATAGAAATGGAAGGGCGTTTTTACCGAGTCGGCGTGCGCCACCAGCCGCATCCCCAGACCGTTGATGTACTGCACCAGCAAAGGGTCGTTAATCAGCGGAGCACTGCCGCGCAGCTGGCGTACGTAATAATCACCCATCTGCATCTCCTGCCCGATGGAGAGCGTGCTTCCTGCCGTGGTGCCCATGTCCGGCAATGAATCGGACGAGTCAGCGAAAGCGGGCAACACCTGACCCACCGTCACGGCGGCAATCAGTGTCGCAACCAGTGTTTTTCTCAACTGCCTGAACATAACCACTGTCCTGTATTTTGGATGTGCTAATTTGACCGATGAACCCGCATAACGTTCATCTCCGCTGCTCTGCGAGTGTAGCCGTGTTAAGAGATGAAGAAAATCCCATTCATCAGGGTTTTGCGAAACCTGACAGTGAAACAAAAAGGAAAGTCTTTTTTGTGACAGTTAGATACAATTCACCGTCTCACTCCCGCCATTCGATTCAGGGAAGGGTTGTATGCTCGAAATGTTAATGCAGTGGTATCGGCGTCGGTTTAGCGACCCGGAAGCCATTGCTTTGCTGGTCATTCTGGTTGCCGGATTCGGTATCCTGTTCTTCTTTAGTGGCCTGCTGGCACCGCTACTGGTGGCGATTGTACTGGCGTATCTGTTGGAGTGGCCCACCGCGCGTCTGGAACATATCGGCTGTTCCCGCCGCTGGGCGACCAGCATTGTCCTGGTGCTGTTTGTCGGTATTCTGCTGCTGATGTCCTTCGTGGTGATGCCCATCGCCTGGCAACAGGGGATCTACCTGATCCGTGATATGCCCGGCATGCTGAATAAACTGTCTGATTTTGCCGCCACGCTGCCGCGCCGCTATCCTGCGCTGATGGACGCCGGGATTATCGATGCGATGGCCGAAAACATGCGCGCCCGCATCATGACCATGGGTGATTCGGTGGTGAAATACTCTCTGGCCTCGCTGGTGGGGTTGCTGACGCTGGCGGTTTACCTTGTTCTCGTGCCGCTAATGGTGTTTTTCCTGGTCAAAGATAAAGAGCAGATGCTGAACGCGGTGCGCCGCGTGCTGCCGCGCAATCGCGGTCTCGCCGGTCAGGTCTGGCAGGAGATGAACCAGCAGATCACCAACTACATTCGCGGCAAAGTGCTGGAGATGATTGTGGTGGGCGTGGCGACCTGGATTGGCTTCGTGATCTTCGGGCTGAACTACTCGCTGCTGCTGGCGGTGCTGGTCGGATTCTCGGTTCTGATCCCGTATATCGGCGCGTTTGTGGTGACCATTCCGGTAGTCGGTGTGGCGCTGTTCCAGTTTGGTCTGGGTACGGAGTTCTGGAGCTGTTTCGCCGTATACCTGATTATTCAGGGACTGGATGGGAACCTGCTGGTACCGGTGCTGTTCTCAGAAGCCGTTAACCTGCATCCGCTGGTGATTATCCTGTCAGTGGTGATTTTCGGCGGGCTGTGGGGATTCTGGGGCGTGTTCTTCGCCATTCCGCTGGCGACGCTGATTAAAGCCGTGGTCCACGCGTGGCCGGATGTGCCGGCGGTGGAGGAGAAGTAGTTTTGCCGGGTGGCGCTGCGCTTACCCGGCCTACTTATTCTTGTAGGTCGGGTAAGGCGAAGCCGCCACCCGACACTCACTTTCAGGCACTTTCTTTCAGCCACTTCAACACCACGTCGTGGTGGTTGCTGGTTTTGAAATCATCAAACACGTGCTCAACTCTACCGTCAGCGCCAATCAGGAAGCTGATACGGTGAATACCGTCGTACGTTTTGCCCATAAAGGACTTCTCACCCCAGACGCCAAACTGCTCGCAAACCTGGTGGTCTTCATCGGAAAGCAGCGTGAAGTTCAGCAGCTCTTTTTCCGCAAAACGTGACAGCTTCTCTGGCTTATCGGTGCTGATGCCCAGCACTTCCACACCGACCTTTTTCAACTCATCCATGTTGTCGCGTAGACCGCAGGCCTGTACGGTACAGCCCGGGGTCATGGCTTTCGGGTAGAAATAGACCAGAACACGCTGTCCCTGGAAGTCGGTCAAATTTACTTGCTCGCCGTCTTGATCCGGTAAGCTAAATTTCGGTGCGATATCACCGGCTTTCAGTGGGTTCATTACTCAACTCCATCCTGTTCGTGCTGCGAATAATCGACGACGCTTATACTGCCTTGCGCGTGTAATTCTGTACAGAGGGCTTTGAACGCTTGCTCGATATTTGACGCATCCTGCGAGGCAGGGCTGTGTGCGGTAATTTGAATAAACAGCGTCGGGATTGCGTTTTCATCGCCCGGCTGCGTGCGGGAAACCAGTTCGGCAATGTTCATCTGATGGCTGTCAAACAGCGCCGTAAAACGTTCAATCAGATGAGGTGAATCAGGCACTTCAACCTGTACCCAGACCGTGGCAGGCAGAGCCGGACGCGGGCGCGCGGTGGTGCGCTTCATCACAATCAGTAAATCCAGCTCTGCGCCTTTCAGCGGCAGGGTAGATTCGATGAGGGTAATGGCATTCCATGTTCCGGAAAGCAGCATGATGAACGTGAACTCTTCGCCAAGCATAGCCAGCCGGCTGTCTTCGATGTTGCAGCCGCAGCTGCTCACGTGGCGAGTGATGGTATTCACGATACCCGGCCTGTCAGCACCCAGCGCAGTGATAACCAGGTAATGTTGTGATGAGGTTGTCAAACCTGTTCTTCCTTTGCGTGGTTAAGTCTTCCTAAGGAAAGCATAAAAAAAACATGCATACAACCGCCTGAGAGCCTCAGGTCGCTTGCTTTTATTACAGTTCCAAACGTAACATTGAGGCTCTTGTTCGCACAGAGGATGGCTCATGTTCACGGGAAGTATTGTCGCGCTTGTTACACCGATGGATGAAAAAGGTAATGTCTGCCGGTCAAGCATGAAGAAGCTCATTGATTACCATGTCGCCAATGGAACCTCGGCGATCGTTTCGGTAGGGACTACCGGTGAATCCGCTACGCTGAGCCACGAAGAGCACGGCGACGTTGTGATGCTGACCCTGGAACTGGCGGACGGGCGTATTCCGGTCATCGCGGGGACGGGCGCAAACGCAACCGCAGAAGCTATCAGTCTGACCCAACGTTTTAACGACAGCGGCATTGTCGGCTGTCTGACGGTGACCCCTTATTACAACCGTCCTACTCAGGAAGGTTTGTTCCAGCATTTCAAAGCCATCGCTGAACATACTGACTTGCCACAAATTCTGTATAATGTTCCGTCCCGTACCGGTTGCGATATGCTGCCGGAAACCGTTGGCCGTCTCTCGAAAGTAAAAAATATTATCGGGATTAAAGAGGCGACAGGGAACTTAAGCCGCGTTCATCAGATCAAAGAGCTGGTTTCAGACGACTTTATCCTGTTGAGCGGTGATGATGCGACCGCGCTGGACTTTATGCAGCTCGGTGGTAACGGCGTGATTTCCGTGACGGCGAACGTGGCGGCGCGCGATATGGCTGACATGTGCAAACTGGCCGCAGCCGGTCACTTTGATGAAGCTCGCGTGATTAATCAGCGTCTGATGCCGTTGCACAATAAATTATTTGTCGAACCCAATCCGATCCCAGTGAAATGGGCATGTAAGGAGTTGGGGCTTGTAGCAACCGACACGCTGCGTCTGCCAATGACACCGATTACCGACCACGGTCGTGAAATTGTCGCTGGCGCGCTGAAGCATGCCGGTTTGCTGTAAAGTTTAGGGAGATTTGATGGCTTATTCAGTACAGAAGTCGCGCCTGGCGAAGGTTGCGGGTGTTTCGCTTGTTATGCTCCTCGCTGCCTGTAGTTCAGACTCGCGCTACAAGCGCCAGGTGAGCGGTGATGAATCCTATCTGGATGCGCCGCCGCTTGCTGAACTTCACGCGCCTGCCGGCATGATCCTGCCGATCCAGAACGGTGATTATAATATTCCGGTTACCAACGGCAGCGGCCTGGTGGGTAAAGCGCTCGATATTCGTCCGCCAGCTCAGCCTCTGGCGCTCGTGAGCGGCGCGCGCACGCAGTTCACCGGTGATACAGCTTCTCTGCTGGTGGAAAGCGCACGCGGTACAACGCTGTGGCCGCAGGTTGTAAGCGTCATTCAGTCGAAAAACTATACGATTGATAAACGCGACGACGCCAGCCAAGCTTTAACTACCGACTGGATTGAGTGGAACCGTCTCGATGAAGACCAGCAGTACCGTGGTCGTTATCAAGTCTCCGTTAAGCCGCAGGGTTATCAGCAGGCGGTTACCGTTAAGCTGTTGAATCTTGAGCAGGCAGGTAAACCGGTTGCCGATCCGTCCGCCATGCAGCGCTACAGCACTGAAATGCTGAACGTGATTGCAGCGGGTCTGGATAAGAACGCTACCGATGCCGCAAACGCCGCGCAGAACCGTAACGGCTCAACCTTTGACGTGCAGAGCGGTGCAGACGATACCGGTCTGCCGATGCTGGTGGTGCGTGCGCCGTTTAACCAGACCTGGCAGCGTCTGCCAGCAACGCTTGAAAAAGTGGGCATGAAGGTGACTGACAGCACCCGTTCAACGGGCAGTATCACAGCGACCTATAAGCCGCTGTCTGATAGCGCCTGGCAGGAGTTGGGGGCAAGCGATCCACAGCTGCCTTCCGGTGACTACAAAATCCAGGTCGGCGACCTCGATAACCGCAGCAGCCTGCAATTTATCGATCCGAAAGGACACACGCTGACCCAGGCGCAGAACGATGCGCTGGTCGCTGCCTTCCAGGCCGCATTCAGCAAATAATAGTGAGGGCTGGTTATTCCAGCCCTTTTTATTTTCGTGCTACGCAAACGTGTGCGTGGCATAATATGGCCAGTTTTGAATACAAATCATCACACCAGGAGTAATGAAGATGCAGAAGCAAGCTGAGTTGTATCGTGGCAAAGCGAAAACCGTATACAGCACGGAAAACCCGGATCTGTTGGTGCTCGAATTCCGCAATGATACGTCAGCAGGAGACGGCGCACGCATTGAGCAGTTCGATCGTAAGGGCATGGTGAACAACAAGTTCAACCACTTCATTATGACCAAACTGGCCGAAGCCGGTATCCCGACTCAGATGGAAGCGTTGTTGTCCGATACGGAATGTCTGGTAAAAAAACTGGATATGGTGCCGGTTGAGTGCGTGATCCGTAACCGTGCCGCAGGCTCCCTGGTGAAGCGTCTGGGCATCGAAGAAGGTATCGAACTGAATCCACCGCTGTTCGATCTGTTCCTGAAAAACGACGCCATGCATGACCCGATGGTCAACGAATCCTACTGTGAAACCTTCGGCTGGGTAAGCAAAGAGAACCTGGCGCGCATGCAGGAACTGACCTACAAAGCCAACGACGTGCTGAAAAAGCTGTTTGATGACGCGGGCCTGATCCTGGTCGACTTCAAGCTGGAGTTCGGTCTGTACAAAGGCGAAGTGGTGCTGGGCGACGAATTCTCTCCGGACGGCAGCCGCCTGTGGGACAAAGAGACGCTGGATAAAATGGACAAAGACCGTTTCCGCCAGAGTCTGGGTGGCGTGGTCGAAGCGTACGAAGCGGTTGCTCACCGTTTAGGCGTTAAGCTCGACTAAACTGCGCATTTGCCAAAGGATGTTGGCATCCTTTGGCGTCTTATCCTTGTTTACTATGGTAATCCTTTCATTAACCGCCTACGATCATAGCTATTATAAATGGAATAGTTCGAGGTGTTTATGCGCTGGCAAGGGCGTCGTGAAAGTGACAACGTAGAAGACAGACGCAGCAGTGGTGGCGGTGGTCCGTCTATGGGCGGGCCAGGTTTCCGGTTACCCAGCGGCAAGGGCGGCATTATTCTGCTGGTCGTCGTGCTGGTGGCGGGCTACTACGGTGTCGACCTGACCGGTTTGATGACCGGTGAAACCGGGCAACAGCAGCAGTATTCTCAGCGCTCCATCAGCCCAAATGAAGATGAAGCGGCGAAATTTACTTCCGTTATTCTCGCGACGACCGAAGATACCTGGGGTCAGCAGTTCGAGAAAATGGGGCGGACTTATCAGCCGCCAAAACTGGTGATGTACCGGGGCGCAACCCGCACCGGCTGTGGCACCGGGCAGTCCGTTATGGGGCCGTTCTACTGCCCGGCGGACAGCACCGTCTATATCGATCTCTCCTTCTATGACGACATGAAAAGCAAGCTGGGCGCCGACGGCGATTTTGCCCAGGGCTACGTGATCGCGCATGAAGTCGGCCACCATGTGCAGAAGCTCCTCGGCATTGAGCCTAAAGTGCGTCAGATGCAGCAGAATGCGTCTCAGGCGGAGGTGAATCGTCTTTCCGTACGCATGGAGCTTCAGGCCGACTGCTTCGCTGGCGTCTGGGGACATAGCATGCAGCAGCAGGGCGTGCTGGAAACAGGCGATCTGGAAGAGGCCCTGAATGCCGCACAGGCGATTGGTGACGATCGCTTGCAGCAGCAGAGCCAGGGGCGCGTTGTGCCGGACAGCTTTACCCATGGCACCTCAGAGCAGCGCTACAGCTGGTTTAAGCGTGGCTTCGACAGCGGCAACCCGTCGCAGTGTAATACCTTCGGCAAAGCTATGTGATGTTGGGGTTTGAACAGCTGGTTAACCAGCTTCAGCGTACCGGGCACCGCCGGCTGGTGGTGCTCAGCGGCGATGAAGCGTGGACGTTGAGCCAGGTGACCCATCTGCGCGATACGTTACCAGGAGACTGGCTGTGGCTGGAGGAAAACCCCTCTAAGGCCATCAGCGGCCTGCTGGGACGTGAATACCTGCACGCCGTTTTTGACGCGCGAGACGGGTTTGACGTCTCGGCCTTCGCCGCCCTCAGCGGGACCCTGCGCGCCGGAAGCCTTCTGGTGCTGCTGGTGCCGCCGTTCTCCGTCTGGGCCGACAGGCCCGACAGGGATTCTCTGCGCTGGAGCGACAGCGCAGAGCCGATCGCCACCACGCACTTTGTTCACCACTTTTGCCGGATGCTTACCGCCGATTCAGATGCCATCGTCTGGCATCAACATCGTCCTCTGTGCCTTCCCGTTGCGCCAGATTTACCCGCCTGGCAGCCCGCCAGCGGTGAACCGCAGCGCGAGCAGGCTGAAATCCTCGACGCTCTTCTGACCATGCCTGCGGGCGTGGCCGCCGTGACGGCGCCGCGCGGACGCGGAAAGTCCGCCCTGGCGGGCATGTTGCTGAGCGGCATTCAGGGGAGTGCAGTAGTGACGGCACCGGCAAAAGGGGCGACGGATGTCATCGCGCGTTTCGCCGGGGAACGTTTTCACTTTATGGCCCCGGATGCGCTGCTGGCCTCCACCACAGAAGCTGACTGGCTGATTGTCGATGAGGCAGCCGCTATCCCCGGCCCGCTGCTGGAGAAGCTGGTGTCGCGCTTTCCCCGCGTGTTGCTGACCACCACGGTGCAGGGTTATGAAGGCACGGGCAGGGGATTCCTGCTGAAGTTCTGCGCCCGGTTCAGCGGGCTGCGGCGTTATACCTTATCCACGCCAGTTCGCTGGGCTGCCGGATGCCCCCTTGAGCGGATAGTGGCGAACGCGCTGCTGTTCGACGATGCGCTTATCGATCGCAAACCGGCAGGGGAGGTACGTTTAACGTCGCTGGAGCCCGGGATATGGGAGAACGATCCGGCGCGCGGGGCAGGCGTGTATGAACTGCTGTGTGCCGCGCACTACCGAACGTCCCCCCTCGATTTACGCCGGATGATGGACGCCCCCGGCCAGCACTTTGCTGTTGCTCAGGCGGGCGCGGAGATCGCGGGCGCGCTCTGGCTGGTGGAGGAGGGGGGATTACCCCCTGAACTTAGCCGCGCAGTATGGGCGGGGTTTCGTCGGCCGCGTGGAAATCTGGTGGCGCAGTCGCTGGCGGCGCACGGCGGTTCGCCGCTCGCGGCGACGCTGAAAGGCCGACGCGTCAGCCGCATTGCGGTTCATCCCCATCGCCAGCGGGAAGGCATCGGCCAGCGGCTGATCCGCAGTGCCAGCGGAGAAGATTATCTCTCGGTCAGCTTTGGCTATACCGACGAGCTGTGGCGTTTCTGGCGGCAGTGCGGGTTTGTGCTGGTGCGGATGGGCAGCCACCGGGAAGCCAGCAGCGGGTGCTATACGGCGATGGCGTTGCTGCCGCTGAGCGAGGCGGGGCATCAGCTCTGCGAACAGGCGCATCAGCGTTTATGTCGTGATATGCGCGTCCTGTCGGCCTGGAATGGCGAAAAGATCCCGGTGACGGATGCATGGGAAGCTACCCTTAATAGTGATGACTGGCTGGAGCTGGCGGGGTTTGCCTTTGCTCACCGGGCGTTTTCAACCTCGGTTGCGGCGCTAACGCGATTGGTGTTAGCCGTGGACATCCCACTCCCGGCGCTGCGCGGGAAAATGGAAGGGAATACGCACGATTTCGGGCGCAAAGCGCTGCTGGCGAAGCTACGCGAGGAAACCGCACACGCGCTTGAAAGGCTTGATTACTCCCGTAGCCAGCAGCTGAAAGCCGACATTTTGCAATGGCAATTTTTTCAATGACTTCTTCAGTAAAGTGGCATGGTCATTACCCCGCAGAGGCGTAAAATCCTGCTTATCAATTAAGGAGATCGCCATGAAACATGACCATTTTGTTGTGCAAAGCCCGGATACGCCTGCTAAACAGCTCCTGCTTCTGTTTCATGGCGTGGGCGACAATGCCGTCAATATGGGACAGATTGGCAGCTGGTTTGCACCCGTTTTCCCACACGCGCTGATCGTCAGCATCGGCGGCGTGGAGCCGTGCGGTCCGGACGGCCGGCAGTGGTTTTCCGTCGAGGGCGTGACGGAGGAGAATCGTCAGGCGCGTATTGATGCCGTTATGCCAGCCTTTATCGATACCGTGCGTTACTGGCAGCAGCAGAGCGGCGTAGGCGCCGACGCAACGGCGCTGATTGGCTTCTCTCAGGGTTCAATCATGTCGCTGGAAAGCGTAAAAGCGCAGCCCGGACTGGTGTCCCGCGTGATTGCCTTTAACGGGCGTTTTGCGACGTTACCGCAAAGCGCGACCACGCAGACTACGATCCATCTCATTCATGGGGGTGAAGACCGGGTAATTGAGCTTTCGCATGCAGTAGCCGCCCAGGAGACGCTGATGCGCGAGGGCGGAGATGTGACGCTGGATATCGTAGACGATCTGGGGCATGCCATTGACGATCGCAGCATGCAGTTCGCGCTCGATCATCTGCGTTATACCGTACCGAAGCACTACTTTGATGAAGCGCTCAGCGGCGCTAAGCCGAATGACGATGATATCGTCGAGTTTATTTAAACATTTCCCCTCTCCCCAAAGGGAGAGGGAACAAAACCCCCCTCGTCCCTCTGGGGAGAGGGGCCGGGGGTGAGGGGTGTGTACAATTACTTCTTCTGGTCCTTCTTCGGCCAGTCGTCTTCATCGTCCCACTTGTCGTTAAAATCACGGTGCGGCGGAAGATCCGGTTTGTTGGCAAGGAACTTTTTGTGGTCAACGCGCTTGAGATCTTTAATCACGTTAAGCAGCACGCCTACCAGAAATACCAACACCAGAATCCACCAGTACTTTGAAAGCCAGTCCATTCGCTAATCCTCTTTAAGCACCCGTCAGGCGACGAGTTGCTCCATAATACGTTGATACATGCGGGCCAGCAGTTGTAAATCGGCAGCGTTCACGCATTCATTGATTTTGTGAATCGTCGCGTTAACCGGACCCAGTTCGACAACCTGTGCGCCCATGCGGGCGATAAAGCGTCCGTCAGACGTGCCGCCCGTTGTCAGCAGTTGTGGCTTAATTTCATTATAGTGCGCAATGGCGTTCACTACCGCATCCACCAGTTTACCGCGCTGCGTCAGGAACGGCTGGCCAGACAGCCACCAGTCGAGGGTATAGCGCAGCTGATATTTCTCGAGCAGCGCAATCACTCGCGCTTTGATCATCTCGTCAGTCAGTTCGGTGCTGAAGCGGAAGTTAAACTGGACGAAGAGATCGCCGGGAATGACGTTGTTGCTGCCGGTGCCAGCCTTGATGTTGGCTATCTGCATGCTGGTTGGCGGGAAAAATTCATTGCCTTTATCCCATTCAATGCTCACCAGTTCGTTCAGCATCGGCGCGGCGCGGTGTACCGGGTTATCCGCCAGGTGCGGATAGGCAACGTGGCCCTGCACGCCATGAATAGTCAAATTGCAGGTCAGGGATCCACGGCGGCCATTTTTCACCACATCGCCCACCACTTCGGTGCTGGACGGTTCGCCCACCAGACAGTAGTCCAGACGTTCATTGCGCGCCATCAGCGCCTCAACGACCTTCACGGTGCCGTTGTGGGCGCTGGCTTCTTCATCGGAGGTAATCAAAAACGCAAGACGGTTTTTATGGTTCGGATGCTGGGCGACGAAACGCTCTGCCGCCACGACCATCGCAGCCAGGGAACCTTTCATGTCCGCAGCGCCGCGTCCGAAAAGCATGCCGTCTCGAATGGTCGGCTCAAAAGGCGGGTTGATCCAGCGGTCTGCGTCGCCCGCGGGAACTACGTCAGTATGTCCGGCAAACGCCAGCGTCTCCCCCTGACCGCGCCATGCCCAGAAGTTCTGCGTATCGCCAAAATCCATGTGCTCCACGGTAAAACCGATGGCACGCAGGCGCTCAATCATTAATGCCTGACAACCTGCGTCGTCCGGGCTAAGGGAAGGACGGCGAATAAGCTGCTGAGTCAGCTCAATGACCGGGCATGACATAGACTACACCTCAACGAATAAATCTGAATAAAGGGTTTCACTGAAACCCAGCAGCATAGGCTGACCTGGCTTGCAGAGCAATGGGCGTTTGATGATTGCCGGCATTTCAAGCATCAATTTGGCTGCGCTGTCGGCGTCGTTGATCGTGGCCCGGAGAGATTCATCCAGTTTTCGCCAGGTGGTCCCGCGGGTATTCAGCAGCGCTTCCCATCCCAGTTCGTTGATGGCGGAATGGAGAAACGCGGGGTCAAGCCCGTCGGCACGGTAATCGTGGAAGCGATAGTCGATGTTGTGTGCTTCCAGCCAGCGGCGGGCTTTTTTAATCGTGTCGCAATTCTTAATGCCGTACATCACAACCATAGTGAATCCTTTTGTTCTTTTGTGGATTTAATGTTCAATATTTTCGAAGATATATCCTTAAGTGGAATATAACACATTCGGAATTTTTCGGGATTTACAATTCTCCATAATTCAACGAACAGCTGTAAGCTGAATAGTCTTTCATCTTTTAAGCATAGTTGTCCACCCTGTTTAAATTGCCAATAAACTCAGGGGGAAATTAAAAATGCTGTCATTTTTCCGACTATTTCAAAATATTGCTGTAGGTCACATAAAATTTACCCGGCAACGCTCATAGTGATCCTAAACCTACCAGTACAGCGGGGCTCAATCACAGCAATCGGTTAAAGTGGCTTCACAATGATGATACGTTTTCGTAGAATGCGCATAATAATAAGAGAGGTTGTTATGATTGAACGTGAACTGGGGAACTGGAAAGATTTTATCGAAGGCATGCTTCGTAAATGAATTTCCGGTAAGAAATGCAAGAGCACTTAATTAACTAAAATAACCATAGTGTGAAAGAATCACACAATAAAAAGGCGGCCTGTAAAGCCGCCTTTTTTATTTCAACGGGTTATTCCGGCTTATCCTTCAGCGGGAAACGACGACGTATCAGCACAAAGAACAGCGGTACGAAATAGATAGCCAGTATCGTCGCGGATATCATTCCCCCCATAACGCCCGTACCCACTGCGTGCTGGCTGCTGGAGCCTGCGCCGGAGCTGGTGGCCATCGGCAGGACGCCAAATACAAACGCCAGAGAGGTCATCAGGATCGGACGCAGGCGCTGACGACAGGCGTGCAGCGTGGCGGCCATCAGTTCGTGACCTTTGGCATTCATCTCATTGGCAAATTCGACGATCAGAATGGCGTTTTTTGCCGACAATCCGATCACGGTGAGGAGTCCGACCTGGAAATAGACATCATTTTCCAGGCCGCGCATCCAGGTTGCCAGCAGCGCGCCGATGACCCCGAGAGGCACCACCAGCATCACCGAGAACGGCACTGACCAGCTTTCATACAGCGCCGCCAGGCAGAGGAATACCACCAGCAGCGAAAGAGCATACAGGGCAGGCGCCTGAGCGCCGGAAAGCCGTTCCTGGTAAGACATCGCCGTCCACTCCAGGCCAAAGCCGGTCGGTAACTGCTGAACCAGTTTTTCCATAATGTCCATTGCGGTACCGGTACTGACGCCCGGCGCGGCTTCACCGACAATCTCCAGCGCCGAATAGCCGTTGTAACGCTCCAGACGCGGCGAACCGGTCTCCCAGCGTGACGTCGCAAACGCCGAGAACGGCACCATGCCGCCGGTGTTATTGCGCACATACCAGCGGTTGATATCGTCCGGCAGCATGCGGTATTTGGCGGCAGACTGAACGTAGACCTTCTTCACGCGGCCGCGATCCATAAAGTCATTTACGTAGCTTGAGCCCCATGCCGTTTGCAGGGTGTCGTTAATGTCGTCGATGGAGACGCCCAGCGCCTGCGCTTTACGCTGGTCAATATCCACCTGTAGCTGAGGGCTGTCATCCAGACCGTTATGACGAACGCGGGTAAGCTGCGGATCTTTCCCGGCCAGCTCGAGCAGTTTATCGCGAGCAGCCATCAACGCGTCATGCCCGGCACCCGCGTGATCCTGAAGCTCCATATCAAACCCGGCTGAGCTGCCCAGGCCGCTGATGGCGGGCGGGCTGCTGGCGAAAACGCGCGCTTCCTTGATTTTGTTGAACGCTTTGGTTGCACGCTCAATGATGGCAAAGGAGGAGCCGGTATCGCTGTCGCGCTGGTCCCAGTCTTTCAGGCGCACAAACATACGCGCCACGTTCTGCCCGTTACCGCCGGGGCCAGAGCCGACGGTGGAGAAGACGGAGACCACGTTATCTTTCTCCTGAGTATGGAAGTAGTTCTCAACCTTCTGCACCACTTTCAGGGTCTGCTGCTGGGTCGAGCCGCTCGGTAACTGTACGGAGGTAATAAACATGCCGCGATCTTCCAGCGGCAGGAACGAGGTTGGCAGCCGCAGGAACAGGAACACCATGCCGCCGAGCAGCAGGACATAAACCACCATCCAGCGCACGCTGCGGTGCAGTACTTTACCCACGCCCGCTTCATAGCGCGCCGCATTGCGGTTAAACATGCGGTTAAACCAGCCGAAGAAGCCTTTTTGACCGTGGTGTTCGCCCTTATGCAGCGGTTTGAGCAGCGTCGCGCACAGGGCAGGGGTAAGGATCATTGCCACGAGTACGGAGAGCACCATTGCAGAGACGATGGTGATCGAGAACTGGCGATAAATCGCGCCCGTGGTGCCGCCAAAAAATGCCATCGGGATAAATACCGCCGACAGCACCATGGCGATACCGACCAGCGCGCCCTGAATTTGTCCCATCGATTTGCGCGTGGCCTCGCGGGGCGAAAGCCCTTCCTCGCTCATAATGCGCTCGACGTTTTCCACCACCACGATGGCATCATCCACCAGCAGGCCGATGGCCAGCACCATGGCGAACATGGTCAGGGTGTTGATGCTGTAACCGAAGGCATACAGCACCGCAAAGGTTCCCAGCAGCACCACCGGCACCGCAATGGTGGGGATCAGCGTGGCGCGGAAGTTTTGCAGGAACAGGTACATCACGAGGAACACCAGCGCGATAGCTTCGAGCAGGGTTTTCACCACATCTTCGATGGAGGCTTTTACGAATGAGGTGGTTTCGTAGGCGACTTTGTACTCCAGTCCGTGCGGGAAGTAATGCGACAGTTCATCCAGACGCTCTAACACCCGCTGCGCGGTCGCCATTTCGTTGGCGCCGGAGGCCAGTTTTACCCCCAGTCCGGACGCGGCATTGCCGTTAAAGCGACTCAGGTAGTCATATTTTTCCGCCCCCATTTCCACGGTGGCGACATCCCCCAGACGCACTTCCGAACCGTCCTGATTCACGCGCAGAGTAATATTGCGGAACTGGTCAGGTGTCTGGAGCAGCGACTGGGAGTTGATGGTGGCGTTAAGCGCCTGGTTGTCCACGGACGGCGTACCGCCGAGCTGCCCCACGGCAATCTGGGCGTTCTGCGATTCGATAGCGTCGGTGACATCTTTAGCGGTCATCTGCACGCTGTTCAGCTTGTTGGGATCCAGCCAGATACGCATGGAGTACTGCGAGCCGTAGGCGTCGATATCACCCACGCCGTTGATACGGCTGAGCGGGTCCTGAATATTACTGGCGACGTAGTCCGCGATGTCCTGCTTATCCATCGAGCCATCGGTTGAAACAAACGCGATGGTCAAAATATTGGTGTCACCGGTTTTACGCACGGTCACCCCCTGGTTCTGCACCGCCTGAGGCAGTTTACGCAGGGCCGATTGCAGCTGGTTTTGCACCTGCTGCACCGCTTCATCCGGATCCGTGCCCGCCGTAAAGCTCAGGGTTACCGTCGCCTGGCCCGTGGCACTGCTCTGCGAGGACATGTACATCAGGTTATCAAGACCCGTCATGTTCTGCTCGATAACCTGCGTGACGGTATTTTCCAGCGTCTGTGCCGAGGCGCCAGGATAGTTCGCCGTGATACGCACGTTGGGGGGCGCGAGGTCGGGGTATTGCTCAACAGGAAGGGAAGTAATCGCCAGGACACCCGTCAGACACAACAGGATTGCAAGCACCCAGGCAAAAATGGGGCGATCGATGAAAAAATTCGCCATTAAAGTGTGACCTCGTTTTGCTGCACGTCATTATTGTTTATTGCCCGCCTAACTTTAGCGGTAAGGCCCAGGTCAAACGTGGAGAAATAAAGGAGATAATGTAAATTATCATGCGCTTTTTTCAGCGCGCCTTCTTTCCCACTATTTTTCAGCCTGCGCCGCAGGCGTCCGGAACGTTACGCTGACCTGTGTCCCACCCTGTGGCGGCTGAGAAAAGTGTAATGTCCCGCCGAGCCGTCCCGCGCGTTCGCGCATGATATTCAGCCCGTAATGCCCCGGCGGTTCACTGGCGTCGCCGATACCAATACCGTTGTCGCGGATCGTGACCGTGTGAGTGCCGTCCGCGGTGGTGACGCAGCTGACCACAATCTCGCTCGCGTCGGCATGTTTAATCGCATTCAGCACTGCCTCACGCACAATCTGTAAGAGGTGCACCTGTTTTTGCGCGTCCAGCGCCAGCGATGAGAGACGGCAGTCGAGCACCAACTTCGCGCTGGTCTGGCTTTGCAACCCGTCAAGAGACTCCTGTAGCGCGGCAGGAAGATTGGCGTGATTGAGCGTCAGGCGGAAGGTGGTGAGCAGCTCGCGTAGCTGATGCCAGGCGTTATTCAGCTCGCGGGAGAAGTCCGTAATGATGGCCTGCGCCGGGGCATTGTCGCCCGGCACGGCATGCTTCAGCAGCGTAAGCTGAATACGCAAATAGGAGAGCACCTGCGCCAGCGAATCATGCAACTCGCGCGCGATGGTGGCGCGCTCTTCCATCAGCAGCAACTGCTGATAATGTTTCTGCGCCTGATTGAAATAGAGCCCCCGGCCCAGCATCGTCGCCACGCTTTCCATGAGCGGCAGCGGAACATCCCCGGTCGCGCTTTGCCAGCGCAGTTCGCCGTACAGGGTGTCCTGCATTAATACCGGTAAATTGTGCATTTTCTCGCCCGGGGACTCCTGTCCTTCGTAAAGCTGCCAGTCGTCACTGGTGCGCAATTGCAGGTAATTCATCTGCGTATAGTCATGCACAATCTGCAAAATATGCCGGAAGCAGTGGCTGTCTATCTGCCCGGTATTCAACGCCTGTGAGCATTTGAACAGCATTTCGAGCTGCTGATGCGCTTCATTCAGGTGGCGGGTTTTTTCAGCAACGGAGTGCTCCAGGGAACGGTACAGGGTGTGTAATTCCGCCGACATATGGTTGAAGGCGCGGGAAAGCTGGCCCAGCTCGTTGGGAAGCATAATATCCGGCGCGGGGGTATCGAACTGCCCCTGTTCGATACGCTCGCTCGCTGCCACCAGATTATTCAGCGGCAGCACAACCTGACGGCGGATGCGCCGCAGGGTCATCACCGCCAGCAGCAGGATGCCCAGGCCGCCCGTCAGCGACATGAAAATCACCAGCTGTATCTTATGTTCGGTGTAGTGCTGTAGCGCCAGCACAAAGGCATCTATCCGGCCCACGAAATCCTCTATGTGGCTCTGATACCACCCGGTATCGCCGCTGGCGATACGCGTGTCCATCTCCTGCCAGCCAAGCTGCAACTGCTGGTAACGCTGTTTGACGTCCTCTGGCACATACCAGCGGTTTAGCTTCTGCAACGCAGGCGCGCTCAGCGTTTTCTGCCAGACCGCGCGGTGCCCTGCCAGCGACGGGCTGGCGCGCTGCATTTCGTAGCCCAGGCGGTAGCTCTGCATGCGCAGCGATCCGGCGATGTTAATCGCCTCGGCGTCGCGCTGGCTGCTGGCGAGTGTAACCAGCGCAATGGCGCTGATCAGAACGGACAAGACAATCATCGAAAAGAAAGCCCGAGCCAGGCTTCCCGATACGGGGCGTTTAACGGTCACTCATCGGCTTCCTGAATTAAATTGATCTGCCACAGGTTCACTGGAAATAGTTCGCCTTCCAGGGCATTTGAACATTGCGTCGCCATGCCACTGTGGGTAAATACGATAACAATAGAAAGAATAAGGTTATTGAACCAAAAACAGGTGTTGTTATGAATCGTTTTATTATGGCCAACGCTCAACAGTGTATCGGTTGTCGCACCTGCGAAGTTGCCTGTGTGATGGCGCACAACGGGGAGCAGCACGCGCTGAGCGAGCGCCATTTTCATCCCCGCATTACGGTCCTTACCTCAGGCTTGCGAAAAAGCCCCGTGACCTGCCACCACTGTGAAAACGCGCCCTGCGCGCAAAGCTGCCCGAACGGAGCCATCACGCAACACAGCGACAGCGTACAGGTCAATCAACAAAAATGCATTGGCTGTAAAGCCTGCGTGGTGGCCTGTCCGTTTGGCACGATGGACATGCTGATCGCCCCGCTGGAAAACGACAGCGTAAAGGCCTCGGCGCACAAATGCGACCTCTGCCTGGAAAGGCCGCAAGGCCCGGCCTGCGTTGAAAACTGCCCGGCAGAGGTGCTTACGCTCGCCACCCCAGCCGTGCTGGATAAGCTGGTTAAACAGCGCCGACAGCGCAGCGCAAGGCTGGACGCGCTGCCGTGGCACAGCGAGGCGGTTCAGTCAGTCCCTCCGCAAACCAAACGGCAACAGATGCAAAACACCCCGGCGCGCGGTGAGCCGGATAAGCTCAGCCCCGACGCGCGCGCCGGCCATTTTAACGAGATCTACTTGCCGTTTCGCCCGGAACAGGCGCAGCGCGAAGCATCCCGGTGCCTGAAATGTGGCGACCACAGCATTTGCGAGTGGACCTGCCCGCTGCATAACCATATTCCACAGTGGATTGAGCGGATCGGGGCGGGGGATATCGTCGGTGCGGCTGAGCTTTCTCACCAGACTAACTGTTTACCGGAAATTACCGGCCGCGTCTGTCCACAGGATCGATTATGTGAAGGCGCCTGCACCCTGCGGGATGCGTCAGGGGCGGTAACCATCGGGAATATCGAACGGTATATCTCGGATCGGGCGCTGGCGATGGGCTGGACGCCGGACGTCAGCCACGTTAAACCGGTCGGTAAGCGCGTCGCCATCATCGGTGCCGGTCCGGCAGGGCTGGCCTGCGCCGACGTACTGGTGCGCAGCGGCGTCGGTGTGACGGTCTACGATCGCCATCCGGAAATCGGCGGATTGCTGACCTTTGGTATTCCGGCCTTCAAGCTGGATAAATCCCTGTTAGCGCGGCGCAGAGAGATATTCAGCGCGATGGGCATCCGCTTCGAGCTGAACTGCGAGGTGGGAAAAGACGTATCGATGGCCCAACTGCAAAACGACTACGATGCCCTGTTCATCGGCGTAGGGACCTATCGTTCCATGAAAGCGGGTATCCCTCACGAAGACGCGCCGGGCGTGTACGACGCGCTGCCGTTTTTAGTGGCGAACACGCGGAACGTGATGGGCCTTGACCCTGCCGCAGACGAGCCGTTTATCGACACGCAGGGGTTAAACGTGGTGGTGCTGGGCGGGGGCGATACGGCGATGGACTGCGTGCGCACCGCGCTGCGACATGGCGCGGCGAAAGTCACCTGCGCCTATCGGCGGGACGAGGCCAACATGCCGGGCTCAAAGAAAGAGGTTAAAAACGCGAAAGAAGAGGGCGCGGCCTTTGAATTTAATGTCCAGCCGGTTGAGCTCACGCTGGATACCGACGGAAAGGTCAACGGTATCCGGATGCTGCGCACCCGTCTGGGCGAGCCGGATGCGCAGGGGCGGCGGCGTCCTGTCCCGGTGGCGGGCAGTGAGTTTGTCATGCCAGCGGATGCGGTGATCATGGCGTTTGGGTTTAATCCGCACGCCATGCCGTGGCTTCAGGCGCAGGGCGTCGACACCGACGACTGGGGGCGCATCAGGGCCTCCGTGGAGAGCCGTTATCGCTACCAGACCTCGAATCCGCAGATTTTTGCTGGCGGTGATGCGGTACGCGGTGCAGATCTGGTGGTCACCGCGATGGCGGAAGGGCGCCATGCCGCGCAGGGGATCATGGACTGGCTTGGCGTGCCGCCGCGCAACATGCATTAACGCAGACGGGCGACAAAGCGGGCTTCACAGCGTAGTATAAACAGACTCATTTTGCCGTGGAGCCCGTATGTCTCTGAACATTAGCGTTATTAAAGACAAAATCCTTTCTGAAAATTACTTTGTCCTGCGTAACATCACTTACGATCTCACCCGTAAGAACGGGGACGTCATTCGCCATAAACGCGAAGTCTACGACCGGGGCAATGGTGCAACCATTCTGCTGTATAACCGTGAAAAGCAAAGCGTAGTGCTGATCCGCCAGTTTCGCATCGCGACATGGGTCAATGGCAACGCGGACGGACGTCTGATTGAAACCTGTGCAGGTCTGCTGGACGACGATGAGCCGGAAGTGTGTATCCGCAAAGAAGCCATTGAAGAGACGGGTTTTGAGGTGGGGACGGTGCAGAAAGTCTTTGAGCTGTTTATGTCCCCTGGCGGGGTCACCGAGCTGATCCACTTCTTCATTGCGGAATATACCGATGCCCAGCGCACGCACCGGGGCGGTGGCGTGGACGACGAAGACATTGAAGTGCTGGAAATGCCTTTCGCTAAGGCTGTTGACATGGTGAAACGCGGCGAGATCCGCGACGGTAAAGCGGTGATCCTGTTGCAATATCTGCAAACCAGCGGGCTGATGAATGCCGCGGCGGAAGCGCGATAAGTTGTATTTCAGATAAATCTATCCGATAAATCCGATTGAGCCAGCCCGCCCAGGGCACGAAGATACGCCCCAGATTGACCTATTCGTTTGCGGGGCTGTGCCGTTCATGCGCTACTGCGTTTTTCTTCTCTTCTTCATTTGCGTGCTTCCCGCGCCTCGGGTGTGGGCTGCGCCTGCGCAGCAGTCTTTTTCAGACTGGCAGGTGACCTGCAATAACCAGAACTTCTGCGTAGCGCGCAACACTGGCGAGCATCGCGGTCTGGTCATGTCGCTGAGCCGCAGTGCGGGGGCAAAAACGGACGCCAGCCTGCGCATTGATCTCGGTGGGCTTTCGGCGCCTCCGGTGAAAGAGCCTGACATCGCCCCGCGCCTGCTGCTCGACAATGTGCCGCTTAAACTCACGTCGCAACACTGGCAGTTAACCCCCTGGCATCTTAAAACAGACGATACGGGCACCATCACCACGTTTCTGAAAACCATTCAGGAAGGTCAGGCGCTGACTCTGCGCGGGGGGAAGCAGACAATCTCTCTGGCCGGGCTGAAAGCGGCGCTGCTGTTTATCGATGCCCAGCAAAAACGCGTCGGAAGTGAAACGGCATGGATTAAAAAAGGGGATAGTCCACCGCTGAGCGTGCCGCCTGCGCCGGCATTAAAAAAGGTGGCGGTGGTGAACCCCACGCCAACGCCGCTGACGCATAACGAATTGAACGATCTGCTGGATTACGGTAACTGGCGCATGAACCACAGCCAGTGCTCTCTCGATCCGAACCGGCGTGAGGTGCGCGTGACCGCGCTGACCGATGACAAAGCGCTGATGATCATCAGCTGTGAGGCGGGGGCGTACAACACCGTCGACCTGGCGTGGCTGGTGTCGCGTAAAAAACCGTTTGCGGCCAGGAGCGTGAGATTGCGTCTGCCGTTTACCCCTTCCAGCCAGAGTAGCGACATGGAGCTGATGAATGCCAGCTTCGATGAAAAAACGCGCGAGCTGACCACGCTGGCGCTGGGACGCGGGATTGGCGACTGTGGGATCCAGACCCGCTGGCGTTTTAACGGCCAGCGCTTCCGTCTGGTACGCTACGCGGAAGAGCCAAGCTGTGATAACTGGAATGGGCCAGATGCCTGGCCCACGCTGTGGATCACAAGGTAGGGTTTTGCCGATTTGTAGGCCGGGTCAGGCGCAGCCGCCACCCGGCAACGCAGATCGCACTACAGCACGCTCAGCGCCTTCTCCACTACGTTCTCAACGGTAAAGCCGAAGTACGGAAACAGCTTATCGGCCGGGGCGGATTCACCGTAACCCTTCATGCCGACAATCGCCCCTTTCAGACCCACATATTTGTACCAGTAGTCGGCAATGCCAGCTTCAACCGCCACGCGCGCCGCGACGTTTGAAGGCAGCACCGATTCGCGGTACGCCTCATCCTGGGCATCAAAGATATCCGTTGAAGGCAGGGAAACCACGCGCACCGCGTGACCCTCGGCGGTCAGTTTCTCCGCCGCTTTTACCGTGATTTCCACCTCTGAACCGGTGGCAATCAGGATCACGTCTGGCTTGCCGCCGCTGTCTTTCAGGATGTACCCGCCGCGGGCGATATTTTTCACCTGCTCCGGCGTGCGCTCGATCTGCGCCAGGTTCTGGCGCGACAGGATCAGCGCCGTGGGTCCGTTATGACGCTCTACGGCCAGCTTCCAGCCCACTGCCGCTTCAACCTGATCGCACGGACGCCAGGTACTGAAGTTTGGCGTCAGGCGCAGGCTCGCCAGCTGCTCTACCGCCTGGTGCGTCGGCCCATCTTCACCCAGTCCGATGGAGTCGTGGGTGTACACCATGATTTGCCGCGCCTTCATCAGAGCCGCCATACGCGCCGCGTTACGGGCATATTCGACAAACATCAGGAAGGTAGCGGTGTACGGCACGAAGCCGCCATGGTGGGCGATGCCGTTGGCAATGGCGGTCATCCCGAACTCGCGCACGCCGTAGTGGATGTAGTTCCCGGCAATGTCCTCCTTCAGGGATTTAGAGCCGGACCAGATGGTAAGGTTACTTGGCGCCAGATCCGCCGATCCGCCCAGCAGTTCGGGCAGGATTGGGCCAATTGCGTTCAGGGTGTTTTGTGATGCCTTACGGGTGGCAATTTTCGCCGGGTTGGATTGCAGGTTTTCAATCATCGCCTGGGTTTTCTCTTCCCAGTCTTCCGGCAGGCCGCCGCTCATGCGGCGGGTAAACTCAGCCGCCAGCTCCGGATACGCTTTTTTGTAAGCGGCAAACTTCTCGTTCCAGGCCTGCTGCGCTTTTTCACCTGTTTCGCGAGCATCCCAGGCCTTGTAGATCTCTTTTGGGATCTCAAAGGCCGGGTGTTTCCAGCCCAGTTTCTGGCGGGTCAGCGCCACTTCCTCTTCACCCAGCGCCGCGCCGTGCGCCTCTTCTTTGCCCGCTTTGTTCGGCGAGCCGAAGCCGATGGTGGTGCGGCAGATGATCAGGGACGGTTTGTCCTTCACGCTCTGCGCTTCCTGAATCGCTTTTTTCACCGCCTCAGGATCGTGACCGTCGATCTCGTGCACCACGTGCCAGTGATAGGCTTCAAAGCGTTTCGCCGTGTCGTCGGTAAACCAGCCCTCGGTTTCCCCGTCAATGGAGATACCGTTGTGATCGTAGAAGCCAATCAGCTTGCCCAGGCCCAGGGTGCCCGCCAGCGAGCAGACCTCGTGGGAGATCCCCTCCATCAGGCAGCCATCACCCATAAAGACATAGGTGTAGTGATCGACAATCTCGTGGTCGGGCTGGTTGAACTGCGCGGCCAGCGTACGCTCTGCAATCGCCAGGCCGACGGCATTCGCCAGCCCCTGGCCCAGCGGGCCGGTAGTGGTTTCAACGCCCGGCGTATAGCCGATCTCCGGGTGGCCCGGCGTTTTGGAGTGCAGCTGGCGGAAGTTTTTTAACTCCTCAAGCGGCAGATCGTAGCCGGAGAGGTGCAGCAGGCTGTAGAGCAGCATCGATGCGTGACCGTTGGAGAGAATAAAACGGTCGCGATCGTACCAGGTCGGATCGGTCGGGTTGTGCTTGAGGAAGTCGTTCCACAGCACTTCGGCAATATCAGCCATACCCATGGGGGCGCCAGGGTGGCCGGAATTGGCTTTTTGTACGGCATCCATGCTGAGGGCGCGAATGGCGTTGGCGAGCTCTTTACGGGACATAGTTCACTCCGTGGCAAGGTTAAAGTTTGGCAGCGAGAAGATCTTCGAGTTTGCGCTGGTCGACGGCGAACTGACGGATGCCGTCCGCCAGTTTTTCCACGGCCATTGGGTCCTGATTGTGCTCCCAGCGGAATTCCGCTTCGGTCATGGGTTTTGGTTTTGGCAGAACGGTGGAGGTCGGCACAAGCTTGCGGATCACCGTCTCTTCACTCTCCTGAAGCTTTTTCAGCAGGTCAGGGGAGATGGTCAGCCGGTCGCAGCCCGCGAGCGCCAGGATCTGCTCCGTGCGGCGGAAGCTGGCCCCCATCACGATGGTTTCGTAGCGGTGCTGCTTGTAATAATCGTAGATATTACGCACCGATTTTACGCCAGGATCTTCTTCCACCACGTACGGATCCATTGGCTGTTTCGCCTGATACCAGTCGTAGATACGTCCGACAAACGGTGAAATCAGGAACACGCCCGCTTCGGCGCAGGCACGCGCCTGGGCGAAGGAAAACAGCAGCGTCAGGTTGCAGTGGATCCCCTCTTTCTCCAGCACTTCCGCCGCGCGGATGCCTTCCCAGGTAGAGGCAAGCTTGATCAGGATGCGTGATTTATCGATCCCCTGCTCCTGGTAGAGTTCCACCAGGCGGCGAGCCTTGCTGATGCTCTTTTCCTGGTCAAACGAGAGGCGGGCGTCCACTTCGGTGGAGACGCGTCCCGGTATGCTTTTAAGAATTTCCGCACCGATATTGACCGCCAGCTTGTCGCTGGCCTCGGCGACCTGCTGCTCCTGCGTTTTCCCGCGCTGTTTGCCATAGGCAAGGGCGTCATCAATCAGATGACTAAAGTGCGCAAGACCGGCCGCCTTGAGCAGCAGAGAGGGATTGGTGGTCGCGTCTTCCGGCTGGTAGTGACGAATCGACTCGATGTCGCCGCTGTCTGCAACCACGGTGGTAAATTGTTTGATGCCGTCTAGCTGGTTCATAATTACTCCTTGGAAATAAAAGAGTTAGTCGAGTGCGTTAGTTCACACTTCTGAGAAAATCATGATGGACTTAACAAAAAAGCATAGCAGACGGGGGAGGCATTGCTTTCTGAGACGGGTAACATGGCTGTTATAAATTGATAACAATTTTTATTCTGCAATGGTGAGAGTTTGGCAGCCTTCAAAGTTTAGGAGCCTGCCTGCGGCGATACTATGCGGCACACCAGGGTGTGCATAGGAACGTCAACATCACCCTTTTTGACCGAAACGTGAAAGGAATAACAAGATGGATGATCAGTTAAAACAAAGCGCTCTCGATTTTCATGAGTTTCCTGTTCCGGGTAAAATCCAGGTATCCCCGACCAAACCGCTGGCGACCCAGCGCGATCTGGCGCTGGCCTACTCGCCGGGCGTGGCTGCTCCGTGCCTGGAAATCGAAAAAGATCCGCTGGCAGCGTACAAATACACCGCGCGCGGCAACCTGGTGGCCGTTATCTCTAACGGTACGGCGGTGCTGGGGTTAGGGAACATCGGTGCGCTGGCCGGTAAGCCGGTGATGGAAGGGAAGGGCGTTCTGTTTAAGAAATTTGCCGGTATCGACGTCTTCGATATCGAAGTGGACGAACTGGATCCGGATAAATTCATCAACGTGGTGGCGGCGCTGGAGCCGACCTTCGGCGGCATCAACCTGGAAGACATCAAAGCGCCGGAATGTTTCTATATCGAGCAGAAGCTGCGCGAGCGTATGAACATTCCCGTGTTCCATGACGACCAGCACGGCACGGCGATTATCAGTACCGCCGCCATTCTGAACGGCCTGCGCGTGGTAGAGAAAAATCTCTCCGACGTGCGCATGGTGGTCTCCGGCGCAGGCGCCGCGGCCATCGCCTGTATGAACCTGCTGGTGGCGCTGGGCATGCAGAAACACAACATCGTGGTCTGCGACTCCAAGGGCGTGATTTACAAAGACCGCGAGCCAAACATGGCGGAAACCAAGGCGGCCTATGCGGTGGAAGACGATGGCAAGCGCACGCTAGAAGACGTGATTGATGGTGCTGACATTTTCCTCGGCTGTTCAGGCCCGAAAGTACTGACCCAGGAGATGGTGCAGAAGATGGCGCGCGCGCCAATGATCCTGGCCCTGGCGAACCCGGAGCCGGAAATTCTGCCGCCGCTGGCGAAGGCGGTGCGTGAAGACGCGATCATCTGTACCGGACGTTCGGACTACCCGAACCAGGTGAACAACGTGCTCTGCTTCCCGTTCATCTTCCGCGGTGCGCTGGACGTCGGCGCCACGGCGATCAACGAAGAGATGAAGCTGGCTGCCGTTCATGCTATCGCAGAGCTGGCGCACGCCGAGCAGAGCGAAGTGGTGGCCTCCGCCTACGGCGATCAGGATCTGAGCTTCGGCCCCGACTACATCATCCCTAAACCGTTTGACCCGCGTCTGATCGTGAAGATCGCGCCAGCGGTGGCTAAAGCGGCGATGGACTCCGGCGTGGCGACGCGGCCGATTGAAGATTTCGATGCCTACGTCGATAAACTCACCGAGTTCGTCTACAAAACCAACCTGTTTATGAAGCCGATCTTCTCCCAGGCGCGCGCTGACGCGAAGCGCGTGGTGCTGGCGGAAGGGGAAGAGGCGCGGGTGCTGCATGCCACGCAGGAGCTGATCACCTTAGGGCTGGCGAAACCGATCCTGATTGGTCGTCCGAGCGTGATCGAGATGCGTATTCAGAAGCTGGGCCTGCAAATTAAGCCGGGCGTCGACTTTGAGATCGTCAATAACGAATCCGATCCGCGCTTCAAAGAGTACTGGAACGAATACTATTCGATCATGAAGCGTCGCGGGATCACCCAGGAGCAGGCGCAGCGGGCGGTGATCAGCAATACCACGGTGATCGGCGCGATCATGGTTCATCGCGGTGAGGCGGATGCGCTGATCTGCGGCACCATCGGCGAGTACCATGAGCATTTCAGCGTGGTGCAGGAGATCTTCGGCTATCGCGAGGGCGTCCATACTGCCGGCGCAATGAACGCGCTGCTGCTGCCAAGCGGTAACACCTTTATCGCCGATACCTACGTCAACGACGATCCTTCCCCGGAGGAACTGGCGGAAATCACCGTGATGGCGGCGGAAACCGTGCGCCGCTTTGGTATCGAGCCGAAAGTGGCGCTGCTGTCGCACTCTAACTTCGGGTCATCCAAATCCGCGGCGGCGTGCAAAATGCGCCAGACGCTGGACCTGGTGCGCGAGCGTGCGCCGGAGCTGATGATCGACGGCGAGATGCACGGCGACGCCGCGCTGGTGGAGAGCATTCGTAATGAACGTATGCCGGACAGCCCGCTGAAAGGCTCGGCGAACGTGCTGATTATGCCGAACGTAGAAGCGGCGCGTATCAGCTATAACCTGCTGCGTGTGTCGAGTTCTGAAGGGGTGACCGTAGGGCCAGTGCTGATGGGGGTGTCAAAACCGGTGCATGTGTTAACGCCGATTGCCTCCGTGCGTCGTATCGTCAACATGGTGGCGCTGGCGGTGGTTGAGGCACAGACGCAGCCGCTGTAATTAACCCCACCCCTCACCCTAACCCTCTCCCCTGAGGGGAGAGGGGACAGCTCCGAGCCGTCTTTTCACCCTCGCCCCTTTGGGGAGAGGGCCGGGGTGAGGGGTAAGGGTTACACCCAGTCCCGAACCCGAATAAACTCACTCAAGGCAGCCTCCGGGCTGCCTTCTTTTGGCGCGTAGCTGTATTCCCAGCGCACCAGCGGCGGCATCGACATCAGAATGGACTCCGTGCGCCCACCGGTTTGCAGGCCAAACAGCGTCCCGCGATCCCATACCAGGTTAAACTCCACGTAGCGCCCGCGGCGGTAAAGCTGGAACTCACGCTCGCGCACGCCGTAGTCGGTGTCTTTGCGGCGTTCGACAATCGGAATATAGGCGTTGGTAAAGCCTTCACCCACCGCGCGCATAAAGCTGAATGCGGTATCAAAATCCGGGGTGTTGAGATCGTCAAAGAACAGTCCGCCGATGCCGCGCTGCTCGTCGCGGTGCTTCAGATAGAAATAGTCATCGCACCATTTTTTGTATTTCGGGTAAACGTCTTCGCCAAACGGCAGGCAGAGGTCGCGCGCGGTGGTGTGCCAGTGCACGGCGTCCTCTTCGAAGCCATAGTAAGGCGTTAAGTCGAAACCGCCACCAAACCACCAGACCGGATCGGCCCCCGGTTTTTCCGCGATGAAAAAGCGCACGTTGGCGTGGCTGGTTGGCACAAACGGGTTATGCGGATGCACTACCAGCGAGACGCCCATCGCCTCGAAGCTGCGGCCCGCCAGTTCAGGCCGATGCGCCGTGGCGGACGCTGGCATTGCATCACCGTGGACGTGGGAGAAGTTGACCCCGGCCTGTTCAAAAATACCGCCGTTACGCAGCACGCGGCTGCGCCCGCCGCCGCCCGCTTCGCGCTGCCAGGCGTCTTCCTGGAATTCACCGCCGTCTGCGGCGGAAAGTTTCTGGCAAATCGCGTCCTGTAGCTGCATCAGGAAAGTTTTGACCAGCTGTGCATTCGGTTTCATCAACGTTTCCTGGAGTGCGCTTTTTGATTATCGAACCAGTTGAAATAACTGATGACCCCGGAGGCGATGGCGTTCGCGATCTTCTGACGAAACGCCGTGGTGCCGAGTAAACGCTCTTCTTCCGGGTTGGTAATGAACGAGGTTTCCACCAGCACGGACGGTATGGACGGGGACTTCAGCACCACAAACGCGGCCTGCTCGGTGCTTTTGCTGTGCAGACGGTGCACGGGCTTAATCCGTTTAAGGATATGCGAGCCGAGCGTCAGGCTGTTTTTGATGGTATCGGTCTGCACGAGATCAAACAGAACCTGCTGTAACAGATGGTCTTTGTCGGTAGCTTTTTTCCCGGCCACTTCATCCGCCCGGTTTTCACGATCGGAGAGGTATTTCGCCATGGCGCTACTGGCGCCACGGTTGGAGAGAGCGAACACCGAGGCGCCTGCGGCGGAAGGGTTTGTGAAGCCATCCGCGTGAATGGACATAAACAGGTCTGCGCCGTGCTTGTGGGCAATCTCCACGCGATCGTACAGTGGGATAAACGTGTCGCCCGTGCGCGTCAGGCGGGCGTCAATACCGTTGCTGCGTAAAATTGCGCGCACATTTTTTGCAATTGCCAGCACGACGTGTTTTTCTTTCGAACCGTTTCGGCCAATGGCGCCGGTGTCGATCCCGCCGTGGCCTGGATCGAGCATGACCAGACGCTTTGCGCCGGCTTTTTTGGTTTTCGGTTTGCTGTGTCCGTTACTGGTTTTAAGCGTGCTCTCGTCTTTTGCCTGAGCCTGCTTTGCGATGCCCGTTAACGTTAAGGCCGCCAGCCCCGCTTTGAGAACCTGACGACGCGATGTGAGTGCTTTTAATGGTTTGAATGTGCTCATGCGGCCTGAATTGTAAAAATTGGGGTCCTGGTGTTATATCGTATCGCGTTTTGCGTGACGACATTCCTTATTGAGAATTGTTTTACTTTTCATTTCAATACGTGACAAAGTGACATTATGCCAAATTTTGGCGAGTTTTTCCCCGGTTATTGGCTAAATGCCCTGTTCACGCCATAATCACTGTTTTTAAACCCGAAAAGGCGGTTAATACCATGGAGATACGCGTTTTTCGCCAGGAAGATTTCGAAGAGGTGATCACCCTTTGGGAGCGCTGCGATCTGCTGCGTCCATGGAACGATCCGGAGATGGACATCGAACGGAAGGTGAATCACGACGTCAGTCTGTTTCTGGTCGCTGAGGTCAACGGCGAAGTAGTCGGGACAGTGATGGGCGGGTACGACGGCCACCGCGGCTCGGCCTACTATCTGGGCGTGCACCCGGAATACCGCGCGCGCGGCATCGCCAACGCGCTGCTTAACCGTCTGGAAAAGAAGCTGATCGCCCGCGGCTGTCCGAAAATCCAGATCATGGTGCGGGAAGATAACGACGTGGTGCTGGGCATGTATGAACGCCTGGGCTACGAGCATGCGGATGTACTGACGCTGGGTAAGCGCCTGATCGAAGATGAAGAGTACTGAGTTCCACCCTGGCGACTATGATGTTCACGGTCGTCTGCGTCTGCCTTTTTTGTTCTGGTGCGTTCTGCTGTTGCAGGCCCGCACCTGGGTGCTGTTCGTGATGGCTGGCGCGTCGCGCGGGCAGGGCGATACGCTACTGAATCTCTTTTATCCCGATCACGATGCGTTCTGGCTGGGGTTACTGCCCGGTGTACCGGCGGTGCTGGCGTTCCTGTGCAGCGGACGGCGGCAGTTCCTCCCGCGCTTCTGGCGCGCACTTCGCTGGCTATTGATTCTGGCGCAGGTTGTGCTCCTGGTCTGGCAGCCCGTGCTCTGGCTGTACGGCGAGCCGCTTTCGGGTATCGGGATTGCGCTGGTGGTGGCGGATATTGTCGCGCTGCTGTGGCTGGTCACGAATCCCCGTTTACGCGCCTGTTTTACGCAAGAGTCAGATTAAAACGGCACTTTTTGCCGATACTGCACTCCAACAAGCGTTGATTTACTACGTAAGGACGTCTCAATGAAATCGCTGCGTTTACTTTTATGCGCTCTCCCGCTGGCGTTAACCGGCTGTTCCACGCTCTCATCCATCAACTGGTCTGCGGCCTATCCGTGGAACTGGTTTGGATCCTCAACGGAAGTGACCGAGCAGGGCGTGGGCAAAATTACCGCCTCGACGGCGCTGGATCAGGATGCCATTCAGGATGCCATCGGCAGTGATTATCGCCTGCGCAGCGGCATGAAAACCGAGAACGGCAACATCGTGCGCTATTTCGAAGCGTTGAAAGATGACAAGGTGGCAATGGTCATCAACGGCGATAAAGGTACGGTCAACCGCATTGCGGTGATGGATGAAGAGATCCCGACCTCAGGTGGCGTGAAGATAGGTACGCCGTTTGGCGAGCTCTACCAGAAAGCGTTTGGCCACTGCGCCAGTGTGCCGTCGGAGGAGAGCGTGGCGGTCGAGTGTAAGGCCGACGGCAGCCAGCACATTAGCTATGTATTCAGCGGCACCTGGAACGGTCCGGAAGGGTTAATGCCGTCTGACGACACCCTGAAAAAGTGGAAAGTGAGCAAAATTATCTGGAAGCAGTAATTTGCGCCTGAGCAAGCCGCCTCGCTGAAATCCAGGTATAATAGCCGCCATCAATGCCACGCAGTCGTGGCATCTTTTTTTCAGGAGGAGCGATGTCTCAGGTTCAGAGTGGCATTTTGCCAGAACATTGCCGCGCGGCGATTTGGATTGAAGCCAACGTCAAAGGGGATGTGGATGCCCTGCGCGCGGCCAGCAAAGTTTTCGTTGATAAACTGGCCACCTTCCAGGCCAAATTCCCCGAAGCCCATCTGGGCGCGGTGGTTGCCTTTGGCAATACCGTCTGGCGTCAGCTGAGCGGCGGCGAAGGCGCAGAAGAGCTGAAAGATTTTATTCCTTATGGCAAAGGTCTTGCGCCCGCCACCCAGTATGACGTCCTGATCCATATCCTCTCCCTGCGCCATGACGTGAACTTCTCCATCGCTCAGGCAGCGATTGAGGCCTTTGGTGACAGCATCGACGTGCAGGAAGAGATCCACGGTTTCCGCTGGGTGGAAGAGCGCGATTTGAGCGGCTTCGTCGACGGCACCGAAAACCCGGCCGGGGAAGAGACGCGTCGCGAGGTGGCTGTAATCAAGGATGGCGTGGACGCGGGCGGCAGCTACGTGTTCGTCCAGCGCTGGGAGCATAACCTCAGGCAGCTCAACCGCATGAGCGTGCATGACCAGGAGATGATGATTGGCCGCACCAAAGACGCCAATGAAGAGATTGACGGCGATGCGCGTCCGGTCACGTCCCACCTGTCCCGCGTTGACCTTAAAGAAGACGGTAAGGGGCTGAAGATTGTTCGCCAGAGCCTGCCGTACGGCACCGCGAGCGGTACGCACGGCCTGTACTTCTGCGCTTACTGCGCGCGGCTCTACAACATCGAACAGCAGCTGCTGAGCATGTTTGGCGATACCGACGGCAAGCGTGACGCCATGCTGCGCTTCACCCGTCCGGTGACTGGCGGCTACTACTTTGCGCCGTCCGTTGAGCGCCTGCTGGCGCTGTAAATCGCTCTCCATTCGTAGGCCGGGTAAGCGTTAGCGCCACCCGGCAATTTCTCTCGCACTCTTATTCCCTTTTCTGCTTCTAAATCACTAAACGGTATATAAAACCGTTACTCCTTTAGACTCCGTTATAAATATTATGACTATAAGATAGTCATCACATTTATAAGGGTGCGCAATGGCCGTTACTGTACTGAAAAAAGGATCGCTGGCACTGGCAGGTTTACTGCTGGTGGCGCAGGCGCAGGCAACCGAGTTGCTGAACAGTTCTTATGATGTTTCGCGCGAGCTGTTTGCCGCCCTTAATCCCGCATTTGAACAGCAGTGGGCGAAAGAGAACAACGGCGACAAGCTGACCATCAAACAGTCGCACGCTGGCTCATCCAAGCAGGCGCTGGCCATTTTGCAGGGGCTGAAAGCCGATGTGGTGACCTACAACCAGGTCACGGATGTGCAGATCCTGCACGACAAAGGCAAGCTGATCCCGGCGGACTGGCAAAGCCGCCTGCCGAACAACAGTTCGCCGTTCTACTCCACCATGGGCTTCCTGGTGCGCAAGGGCAACCCGAAAAACATACACGACTGGAACGACCTGGTGCGTTCTGACGTCAAGCTGATCTTCCCGAATCCGAAAACCTCCGGCAACGCACGTTACACCTATCTGGCGGCGTGGGGCGCGGCGGACAAAGCTGACGGTAACGATAAAGCGAAAACCGAACAGTTTATGACCCAGTTCCTGAAAAACGTCGAGGTGTTTGATACCGGCGGCCGGGGCGCAACCACCACTTTCGCCGAGCGCGGGCTGGGCGACGTGCTGATCAGCTTTGAATCCGAAGTGAACAATATTCGTAAACAGTACGAAGCGCAGGGCTTCGAAGTGGTTATCCCGAAAACCAACATTCTGGCCGAGTTCCCGGTGGCGTGGGTGGATAAAAACGTCAAAGCCAACGGCACTGATAAAGCGGCAAAAGCCTATCTCAACTATCTGTACAGCCCGCAGGCGCAGACGGTGATTACTGACTATTACTACCGCGTTAATAATCCGGACGTGATGAACAAGCTGAAAGACAAATTCCCGCAGACCGAGCTGTTCCGCGTGGAAGACCATTTCGGTGCCTGGCCTGAGGTGATGAAAACGCATTTTGCCAGCGGCGGTGAGTTAGACAAATTGCTGGCGGCGGGGCGTAAGTAATGTTTGCAGGATCAACAAGACGTGTGCTGCCGGGTTTTACCTTAAGCCTCGGGACCAGCCTGCTGTTCGTCTGTCTGATTTTATTGTTACCGCTCAGCGCTCTGGTGATGCAGCTCTCTGAGATGAGCTGGTCCCAGTACTGGGAAGTGGTCACCAATCCTCAGGTGGTGGCGGCCTATAAGGTCACGCTGCTGTCTGCGTTCGTGGCCTCGATTTTTAACGGCGTGTTTGGCCTGCTGATGGCGTGGATCTTAACCCGCTATCGCTTCCCGGGCCGCACGCTGCTCGACGCGTTGATGGATCTGCCCTTTGCCCTGCCGACGGCAGTGGCCGGTTTGACGCTGGCGTCGCTGTTTTCCGTGAACGGCTTTTACGGTGAGTGGCTGGCGAAGTTTGATATCAAAGTGACCTATACCTGGCTCGGTATCGCGGTGGCGATGGCCTTTACCAGCATCCCGTTTGTGGTGCGTACCGTGCAGCCGGTGCTGGAAGAGTTAGGACCCGAATACGAAGAGGCCGCGGAAACCCTGGGCGCCACGCGCTGGCAGAGTTTCCGTAAGGTTGTTCTGCCGGAACTTTCTCCGGCCTTGCTGGCGGGGGTGGCGCTCTCCTTTACCCGCAGCCTCGGTGAATTTGGCGCGGTCATTTTTATCGCCGGGAACATCGCGTGGAAAACCGAAGTGACCTCGCTGATGATTTTTGTCCGTTTGCAGGAGTTTGATTATCCGGCCGCGAGCGCGATTGCCTCGGTGATCCTTGCCGCGTCGCTGCTGCTACTGTTTTCGATTAACACTCTGCAAAGTCGCTTTGGTCGACGTGTGGTAGGTCACTGATGGCGGAAGTTACGCAATTGAAGCGCTATGACGCGCCCCGCATCAACTGGGGCAAATGGTTTCTGATTGGTACCGGCGTGCTGGTCTCCGCATTCATTCTCGTCGTGCCGATGGTGTACATCTTCGTACAGGCCTTCAGCAAAGGGATTATGCCCGCGCTGCAAAATCTGGCCGATCCGGACATGCTCCACGCCATCTGGCTGACGGTGATGATTGCCCTGATCACTGTCCCGGTGAATCTGGTGTTTGGCGTATTGCTGGCCTGGCTGGTAACGCGCTTTAACTTCCCGGGGCGTCAGCTGCTGCTGACCCTGCTGGATATCCCGTTTGCGGTGTCTCCTGTGGTGGCGGGTCTGGTTTATCTGCTCTTCTACGGCTCCAATGGCCCGCTGGGCGGCTGGCTGGATGAACACGACCTGCAAATCATGTTCGCTTGGCCGGGGATGGTGCTGGTGACCGTCTTTGTCACCTGTCCGTTCGTGGTGCGCGAGCTGGTGCCAGTGATGCTCAGCCAGGGCAGCCATGAAGATGAAGCCGCGGTGCTGCTCGGCGCTTCCGGCTGGCAGATGTTCCGCCGCGTCACGCTGCCGAATATCCGCTGGGCACTGCTTTACGGCGTGGTGCTGACCAACGCCCGTGCGATCGGTGAGTTTGGCGCGGTGTCGGTAGTATCCGGCTCGATTCGCGGCGAAACCCTGTCGCTGCCGTTACAGATTGAATTACTGGAACAGGACTACAACACTGTCGGTTCCTTTACTGCCGCAGCGTTGCTGACGCTGATGGCCATTTTGACCCTGTTTTTGAAGAGTGTGGTGCAGTGGCGTTTAGAGAATCAGGAAAAACGTCAGCATCAGGAGGGAAATCATGAGCATTGAGATTGCCAATATTAAGAAGTCTTTTGGTCGCACCCAGGTGCTGAATGATATCTCGCTGGATGTCCCTTCCGGACAAATGGTGGCGCTGCTGGGGCCGTCTGGCTCCGGTAAAACCACGCTGCTGCGTATTATCGCCGGGCTTGAGCACCAGACCAGCGGACATATCCGCTTCCACGGTACGGACGTGAGCCGCCTGCATGCCCGCGACCGTAAAGTGGGCTTTGTATTCCAGCATTACGCGCTGTTCCGCCACATGACGGTATTTGACAACATTGCGTTTGGCCTGACCGTGCTGCCGCGTCGTGAACGTCCAGATGCCGCCGCCATCAAAGCGAAAGTGACCAAACTGCTGGAGATGGTGCAGCTTGCACATCTGGCGGACCGCTTCCCGGCTCAGCTTTCCGGCGGGCAGAAGCAGCGCGTGGCGCTGGCGCGTGCGTTAGCCGTTGAACCGCAAATCCTGCTACTGGACGAACCGTTTGGCGCGCTGGATGCGCAGGTGCGTAAAGAGCTGCGCCGTTGGCTGCGTCAGCTGCATGAGGAACTCCAGTTCACTAGCGTTTTCGTGACCCACGATCAGGAAGAGGCGATGGAAGTGGCCGACCGCGTGGTGGTAATGAGTCAGGGCAACATTGAGCAGGTTGACGAGCCAGAGCAGCTCTGGCGTGAACCGGCGACCCGCTTTGTGCTGGAGTTTATGGGAGAAGTAAACCGCCTTCAGGGCACCATTCGCGGCGGTCAGTTCCACGTTGGCGCGCACCGCTGGCCGCTGGGGTATACCTCCGCGCATCAGGGGCCGGTGGATCTGTTCCTGCGTCCGTGGGAAGTGGACGTCAGCCGCCGTACCAGCCTGGATTCACCGCTTCCGGTGCAGGTGCTGGAAGCTAGCCCTAAAGGCCACTACACCCAATTGGTGGTACAGCCCCTGGGCTGGTACACCGAGCCGCTGACCGTGGTTATGCGTGACGACGAGCCGCCGCACCGGGGGGAACGCCTGTTTGTGGGGCTGCAACACGCACGCATTTATCACGGCAACGAGCGCATCGAGACGCGCGAGGATATTGCTCTGGCGGAGTCAGCCTGATAGGTTATTGAGTATGTTTTTCGCCCGGTGGCGTGATGCTTACCGGGCTTTTTATTGAGTAAAAATCGTGAATACACTCGAACACACCATCGGCAACACCCCTCTGGTCAAACTTCAGCGCATGGGGTGTGACAACGGCAGCGAAATCTGGGTCAAACTTGAAGGCAATAACCCGGCGGGGTCGGTGAAAGACCGGGCGGCGCTGTCGATGATTGTTCAGGCCGAAAAGCGCGGCGAGATAAAGCCCGGCGATGTGCTGATCGAAGCCACCAGCGGTAACACCGGTATCGCACTGGCGATGATAGCCGCCCTGAAAGGCTATCGTATGAAGCTGCTGATGCCGGATAACATGAGCCAGGAGCGCCGTGCCGCCATGCGTGCCTACGGGGCCGAGCTGATTCTGGTGAGCAAAGAGCAGGGGATGGAAGGGGCGCGAGATTTAGCGTTAGCGATGGCGGAGCGCGGGGAAGGCAAGCTGCTCGACCAGTTCAACAACCCGGACAACCCGTACGCGCACTACACCACCACCGGCCCGGAAATCTGGCAGCAAACCGCCGGGCGCATCACCCACTTTGTCTCCAGCATGGGGACCACGGGCACGATCACCGGTGTGTCACGCTTTCTGCGTGAACAAGATAAGCCAGTGACGATTGTCGGCCTGCAACCGGAAGAGGGGAGCAGTATTCCGGGCATCCGCCGCTGGCCGGCGGAGTATATGCCGGGCATCTTTAATGCGCAGCTTGTGGACCAGGTGCTGGATATTCATCAGCGCGAGGCGGAAAATACCATGCGTGAGCTGGCCGTACGTGAAGGCATCTTCTGCGGCGTCAGCTCTGGCGGTGCCGTAGCGGGCGCGATCCGGGTGGCTGAGTCCACGCCGGGAGCGGTGGTCGTAGCGATTATTTGCGATCGCGGCGACCGTTACCTGTCTACCGGCGTCTTTGGTGAAGAGAGTTATTCGCAGGGGGCGGGGATTTAAGCGTCATGGAGATGATTTTATTCCGGGATAACACCCGGGCGCAGCAAACCGATATTGTCGCCGTACAGTCGCAGGTGGTGTACGGCAGCGTGGGAAACAGCATCGCGGTGCCGAATATTCGCACCCACCGGCTGAACGTTACCGCCGTGCCGACGGTGCTGTTCAGCAATACGCCACACTACGACACCTTCTACGGCGGGGTGATCCCGGACGAGTGGTTCAGCGGCTACCTGAAGGCGCTGGGAGAGCGTGAGATTTTACGCGAGTTAAAAGCGGTGACAACCGGGTATATGGGCAGTGCCAGCCAGATTGTGCTGCTGGCGCAGTGGCTGAAGGCGATCAAAGTGCAACATCCCGATCTGCTGGTGCTGGTTGACCCGGTAATCGGGGATATCGACAGCGGGATGTACGTGAAGCCGGATATTCCTGAAGCTTACCGTGAGCATCTGCTCCCGCTGGCCCAGGGCATTACGCCCAACGTGTATGAACTGGAAGTGCTGAGCGGCAAACCGTGCCGTACGCCGGAGAGCGCCATTGCCGCCGCGCAGGGGCTGCTGTCCAACTCGCTGAAATGGGTGGCTATCACTAGTGCGCCAGTGGCTGACGATCCGCAGAATATCCACGTCGTGCTGGTGAGCGAAGAAGGCGTTACCGTAAGCGCACACCCGCGCGTTGAGACGGACCTGAAAGGGACGGGGGATCTGTTCTGTTCGGAGCTGGTGAGCGGTATCGTCGGGGGTAAAACCGTGGCCGACGCCATTCGCATGGCGGGCGACAGGGTGACTGACGTGATGATCTATACGCAGTCGAAAGGCTATGACGAGCTTATCCTGCCTGCATAAACAAAAATGGCGCCCGAAGGCGCCATTTTACCGTGCGGCAAGAATTACTTCTTGATGCGGATAACCGGGGTTTCACCCACGGTAACGCTGCCAGACAGTTTGATCAGTTCTTTGATTTCGTCCATGTTGGAGATAACAACCGGAGTCAGGGTAGACTTCGCTTTTTCTTCCAGCAGTGGCAGATCGAATTCAATTACCGGGTCGCCAACTTTAACACGCTGGCCTTCTTCCGCGATACGTTTGAAGCCTTCGCCTTTCAGTTCAACGGTGTCGATACCGAAGTGAACGAACAGTTCGATACCGCTATCGGATTCGATAGAGAACGCATGGTTGGTTTCAAAAATTTTACCGATGGTGCCGTCAACTGGAGCAACCATTTTGTTGCCAGTTGGTTTGATAGCAATGCCATCACCAACGATTTTCTCAGCAAACACTACATCCGGCACGTCTTCGATGTTGACGATCTCGCCGGAGAGCGGAGCAACAATCTCAATAGTTCCGGAGTCTTTCTTGTCATCAGAAACCAGAGATTTCAGTTTATCGAACAAACCCATGATCTTCTCCTAAGCAGTAAATTGGGCCGCATCTCGTGGATTAGCAGATTGTTTTTTCTTCAATGAACTTGTTAACCAGCGTCATTAACTCGTCCGTTGTCGGTTGAGCAAGAGCCTGCTCTGCTAACACCTTCGCATCTTCGAAGTTCGTGTTACGGATAATCTTCTTAATGCGCGGGATGGAAATGGCGCTCATAGAGAATTCGTCCAGACCCATACCCAGCAACAGAAGTGTAGCACGTTCGTCGCCTGCAAGCTCACCACACATGCCAGTCCATTTACCTTCTGCATGAGAAGCATCAATAACTTGCTTGATCAAATTCAGTACGGACGGTGACATTGGCTGGTAGAGATGTGAAATCATATCATTACCACGGTCAACTGCCAGGGTGTACTGCGTTAAATCATTGGTACCGATACTAAAGAAATCAACTTCTTTGGCTAAATGACGCGCAATGGTCGCGGCTGCCGGTGTTTCCACCATCACGCCGATCTCAATGGATTCGTCAAATGCTTTACCTTCGTCGCGCAGTTCCTGTTTGTAGATTTCGATCTCTTTCTTCAGTGCACGCACTTCTTCAACAGAGATGATCATCGGGAACATGATGCGCAGTTTACCGAAAGCGGAGGCACGCAGAATAGCGCGAACCTGGTCACGCAGGATCTCTTTGCGATCCATGGCGATACGCACGGCACGCCAGCCCAGGAACGGGTTCTCTTCTTTCGGGAAGTTCATGTACGGCAGCTCTTTGTCGCCACCGATGTCCATGGTACGGACGATAACCGCCTGCGAGCCGCACGCTTCCGCAACCGCTTTGTACGCTGCAAACTGCTCTTCTTCCGTTGGCAGAGCGTCGCGATCCATGAACAGGAATTCAGTACGATACAGACCCACACCTTCCGCGCCGTTGCGCTCAGCGCCGTCAACGTCACGTACGGTACCGATGTTAGCGCACACTTCAACCTGATGGCCGTCCAGCGTGATGGCTGGCAGATCTTTCAGTTTAGCGAGTTCCGCTTTCTCGGTAGCAACCTGCTCCTGAACGGCGCGCAGTTGCTCGATCACATCGTTAGTTGGGTTGACGTAAACCACATTGTTTACGGCATCCAGAATCAGATAGTCGTCGTTTTTAACCTGAGAGGTAACGCTACCGGTACCCACAATGGCTGGCAGCTCCAGAGAACGCGCCATGATAGAGGTGTGGGAAGTACGTCCACCTGCATCAGTAATGAAACCCAGCACCTTGTTCAGGTTCAGCTGTGCGGTTTCAGACGGGGTCAGGTCAGCGGCAACCAGGATCACTTCGTCCTGAATCGCGCTCAGATCGATGATGGCCAGACCCAGGATGTTGCGCAGCAGGCGCTTACCGATGTCACGTACGTCAGCCGCACGCTCTTTCAGGTATTCATCGTCCAGCTCTTCCAGGGCAGATGCCTGACCTTCGATAACTTCATGCGCAGCCGCGTCGGCCGTCATGCCTTTATCTTTAATCAGGGCTATGATTTCCTGCTCCAGCTCCTCATCTTCGAGCAGCATAATGTGCCCTTCGAAGATGGCTTCTTTTTCTTCACCGAAAGTTTCGCCAGCTTTAGTTTTAATCGCTTCCAGTTGCGCAGATGCCTTGGCACGACCGCTCAGAAAACGTTCAACTTCCTGATCAACCTTGTCGGCAGAAATTTTTTTCCGGTCAATGACGATTTCGTCTTCTTTCAGCAGCAATGCTTTGCCGAAAGCGATACCCGGGGATGCTAAAATGCCTGAAATCATAACCCTACCTTACTTGTGACTGATATTGAAAAGAACCCGGTAAACTTACTCGAGTTCAGCCATCAGCTTAACCAGATGCTCAACTGCTTTCTGCTCGTCTTCACCTTCAGCGGAGATGGTAACAACGGTACCCTGAGTCAGGCCCAGAGTTTGCAGCTTGAACAGGCTTTTTGCGCTAGCGCTTTTGCCGTTGGAAGTCACAGTGATTTCAGAAGTGAAGCCTTTCGCTTCTTTAACAAACTGAGCAGCAGGGCGGGTGTGCAGACCGTTCGGAGCGGTAATGGTAACTTCTTGCTGGAACATTGTATTTCCCCAACTTATAGGTTTAGTGTTGTGGAACTAAAGTCTAGCCTGGCGACTTAACTTTAGCCTGTATAGTTAGCGCTGACGTTTCAATCGTCATTAAACATTATGCAGTGAAAGCAAGACTTGAACCAAATCATAAAATCGATTCAGCAGCGCTATTTCGTTCACCGATTAATTTCGCGCATCAAAATAATTGCTGGTTTAAATACCAGACCCAACGGGGTGAAGCAATGCCAGGAGGGGTAAAACTTTGAAGCAGGCCACAAAAAAGCACCTGAAAAGGTGCTTTTTTACGCGTTTTTAACATGCTGGCATCACTGTTGCAGTTCTTTCTCTGTGAAGAGATCGGCAAACAGTGCTGTGCTTAAGTAACGCTCACCCGAAGACGGTAGGATAACCACAATGTTCTTATTGGTAAAGATTTCGTCTTCCAGCAGTTTGAGCGCTGCCGCAACCGCCGCACCGGAAGAGATACCCGCCAGAATGCCTTCCTCGTCCATCAGGCGACGCGCCGTAGAGATGGCTTCTTCATTGGTGATGGCGACCACTTTATCGATCAGCTTCAGATCGAGGTTGCCTGGAATAAAGCCAGCCCCGATACCCTGGATTTTGTGCGGACCTGGTTTGATCTCTTCGCCTGCCAGCGCCTGAGCGATAACCGGCGAGTCGGTTGGCTCAACGGCAACGGTAATCAGATCTTTTTTACCTTTCGTGCCTTTAATATAGCGAGACACCCCGGTCAGCGTACCGCCGGTGCCTACGCCGGAGATAAACACATCAACCTGACCGTCGGTATCTTCCCAGATTTCCGGGCCGGTGGTTTTCTCATGAATTTCCGGGTTGGCCGGGTTGCTGAACTGCTGGAGCAGCAGATATTTTGCAGGATCGCTGGCGACGATTTCTTCGGCCTTCTGAATCGCGCCCTTCATGCCTTTCGCGCCTTCGGTCAGGACCAGGTTCGCACCCAGCGCTTTCAGCAGCTTACGACGCTCAATGCTCATGGTTTCAGGCATAGTCAGCGTCAGCTTATAGCCACGCGCCGCCGCAACATAGGCCAGAGCGATACCGGTATTGCCGCTGGTGGGTTCAACCAGCTCAACGCCAGGTTTCAGCACGCCACGCTTTTCAGCATCCCAAATCATATTCGCACCGATACGGCATTTAACGCTGAAGCTTGGGTTACGAGATTCGACCTTCGCCAGAATGCGTCCATTACCGATACGGTTCAGTCGAACCAGGGGCGTATGACCGATAGTCAGCGAGTTGTCTTCATAAATCTTACTCATGGCCTGTCCTTAACTGTATGAAATTGGGATACCGACCCAGCATACCTGTTGAACAGGTATGGGGAAGTAAGGAAATCGCATATCTATATGCTGCAAGGAAATAATGGGGATCAGTATGGAATAAGGGGCGGCATAAGCCACCCCTCTTTTACACATTTTTGCATTACTTCCATAACGCGTGCTTAGCACGGTAGCAGTCCACCCACATCGCCGTCGCGCCGCATACGGCAACGGGCATGATGAACAAATTCAGGAAAGGGATCATGGTAAACAGGCTGGTCAGCGCGCCAAACTGCATATTGGCAACCTTCTGAGTGCGCAGGGCAGTGCGCATCTCTTTAAACGGCACTTTGTGGTTATCGAACGGATAATCACAGTACTGGATAGCGAGCATCCAGGCGCTGAACAGGAACCACAGCACGGGCGCGACCGTCTGGCCAATCCCGGGTACAAAATAAAGGATAAGCAGCACAATCGCCCGCGGCAGGTACCAGGCGAACTTCTGCCATTCACGCTTCATGATGCGGGGGAGATCTTTCACGAGCCCCAATACGCCCGTGTCAGGTGGCGTCGCACCGGTCAGGCGCGCTTCAAGCTGTTCGGCCAGCAGACCGTTGAACGGCGCGGCTATCCAGTTTGCTATCGTCGAAAAGAAATAGCCGAAAACCAGCAGCACGGAGATAACCGCAATCGGCCAGAGCAGGTAGTCTAGCCACTGTAACCAGTCCGGCACATAGCTCATCAGGGAAGGGATCCACGTTTCCAGTCTGGTGAACAGCCACCAGAAGGCCCCGCCCATCAGAATAATGTTGATCAGTAACGGCAAAATAACGAAGCGTCGAATGCCCGGCAGGGAGACCAGTTTCCAGCCCTGAGAAAAGTACCAGACCCCGCTGCGTGGGGCAGAAGAAGATGTTGAAACCATACCAGGCTGTACTCCTTTTTACACAACCAGTGGAATTGCCCGCCTATATTATCCAGTTACGGGCCAATGACCAGTTCGGAAATGTTCGAAAAACCAGCAAAAAGCACGATTTAGTTCATCTTTATGCTGTGAATGCTCTGCATACACTTGCACTTGACGTAAACGGCAAATACTCTTAGTGAGTAAATGTTTGCCGTGGTGGCAAGGTGTTAGAACAACAGAGAATATAATGATGCAGGATTTGCGTCTGATATTAATCATTGTTGGCGCGATCGCCATAATCGCTTTACTGGTACATGGTTTCTGGACCAGCCGTAAAGAGCGTTCCTCTATGTTTCGCGATCGTCCACTGAAGCGCATGAAGTCCAGTCGTGACGACGATGACGTTGAAGACGACATCGACGGTCTTGACGACGACGGCGTGGGTGAAGTTCGTGTTCATCGGGTCAATACTGCGCCCGGCGCAGCGCATGGAGAGCATGAAGCCCCCCGCGCTCCGCAGCACCAGTATCAACCACCGTATGCCTCTGCCCAGCCGCGCCAGCCAGCGCCGCCGCCAGTGGAAGAACCTGTTCGTCATCCGCCGCACCAGCCTGTGCAACAGCAGCCCGTTGCGCCACAGCCTGTACAGCCGCAACCTGTCCAACAGCCTGCACAGCCAGTGCATCAGCCACAGCCTGTTCAGCAGCCGCAGCCAGTGCATCAGCCACAGCCTGTTCAGCAGCCGCAGCCAGTGCATCAGCCACAGCCTGTTCAGCAGCCGCAGCCGGTACAACAACCGCAGCCGCAGCCTGAACCGCCTGCGCCACAGCCCGCCCCGCGCGCTGAGCCAGAGCCGGTTGCAGAGCCAGAACCGGTTGTTGAAAAGCCGCAGCGTAAAGAAGCGGTGATCATTATGAACGTGGCTGCTCATCATGGCACCCATCTGAACGGTGATGTGCTGCTTAACAGCATCCAACAGGCAGGCTTCAAGTTCGGCGACATGAATATTTTCCATCGCCACCTGAGTCCTGACGGCAGCGGTCCGGCGCTGTTCAGCCTGGCCAATATGGTCAATCCAGGCACGTTTGACCCGGAAATGACCGGTGATTTCGTCACGCCAGGCGTTACGATCTTTATGCAGGTGCCGTCCTACGGTGACGAGCTGCAAAACTTTAAGCTGATGCTACAGTCCGCTCAGCACATCGCCGACGAAGTGGGCGGTGTGGTGCTCGACGATCAGCGTCGAATGATGACGCCGCAGAAACTGCGCGAGTATCAGGACCGCATCCGCGAAGTTAAGGAAGCGAACGCGTAATCGTCGCGTTAACTTCAACTCCTCCTCAACCCCCGCCTGTCGGGGGTTTTTCTCATTGATGGTGCGATATGGACTCAATCGAACAACAACTTACTGAACTGCGAACCACACTTCGCCATCATGAATATCTCTATCATGTTATGGACGCACCGGAAGTGCCGGATGCGGAGTATGACCGCCTGATGCGTGAACTGCGCGAGCTGGAAGCGCAGCACCCCGAACTGATTACGCCCGATTCTCCAACGCAGCGCGTCGGTGCGAAACCGCTGGGCGCTTTCAGCCAGGTGCGCCACGAAGTGCCGATGCTGTCGCTGGATAACGTGTTTGATGAAGAGAGTTTTCTGGCTTTCAACAAGCGCGTGCAGGATCGCCTGAAGAGCGTCGACAATCTGAGCTGGTGCTGCGAGCTAAAGCTGGATGGTCTGGCCGTCAGTATTCTTTATGAGAACGGCGTGATGGTGCGTGCCGCAACGCGCGGCGACGGCACTACCGGGGAAGACATCACCACCAATGTGCGCACTATTCGTGCGATCCCGCTGAAACTGCGTGGCGATAACATTCCCGCCCGGCTGGAAGTGCGCGGGGAAGTGTTCCTTCCGCAGGCGGGCTTCGAGAAGATCAACGAAGAAGCGCGCCGTACCGGCGGGAAAGTGTTTGCTAACCCGCGTAACGCGGCGGCAGGTTCGCTGCGTCAGCTCGATACGCGTATCACCGCGAAGCGACCGCTTACTTTCTTCTGCTACGGCGTCGGGATCCTGGAAGGCGGTGACCTGCCAGATACCCACCTGGGGCGTTTAATGCAGTTCAAAGAGTGGGGATTACCGGTAAGCAACCGCGTGCAGCTCTGCGACTCTCCGGAGGCGGTGCTGGCGTTCTATCACAAGGTTGAAGAGGATCGTCCCACGCTCGGGTTTGATATTGACGGCGTGGTGATCAAGGTTAATTCGCTGGCGTTGCAGGAACAGTTGGGATTTGTGGCACGTGCGCCACGCTGGGCGGTGGCCTTTAAGTTTCCGGCGCAAGAGCAGATGACCTTCGTTCGCGACGTGGAGTTTCAGGTCGGACGTACGGGGGCCATTACGCCTGTGGCGCGTCTGGAGCCTGTGCAGGTGGCTGGCGTGCTGGTAAGTAACGCCACGCTGCATAACGCCGATGAAATTGCGCGTCTGGGGCTGCGAATTGGTGACAAAGTGGTGATTCGCCGCGCGGGTGATGTGATCCCACAGGTGGTTAACGTTGTGGAGTCTGAACGTCCTGCCGACACCCGTGCCATCGAGTTTCCAGCCCACTGTCCGGTATGTGGTTCTGACGTTGAGCGCGTGGAAGGTGAAGCGGTAACGCGCTGTACGGGCGGGTTAATCTGCGGCGCGCAGCGTAAAGAGTCCCTGAAGCACTTCGTCTCCCGCCGGGCGATGGACGTGGACGGAATGGGTGACAAGATTATCGACCAGTTAGTTGAGAAAGAGTACGTCCATACGCCTGCGGACCTCTTTACCCTGACGGCAGGTAAGCTGACCGGTCTTGATCGTATGGGACCGAAATCTGCCCAGAACATTGTTAACGCGCTCGAGGCGGCCAAAAACACCACCTTTGCCCGTTTCCTTTACGCGCTCGGCATTCGTGAAGTCGGAGAGGCGACGGCGGCAGGGCTGGCGGCGTATTTCGGCACGCTGGACGCGCTGGAGAAAGCCACCATCGACGAGCTACAGAAAGTCCCTGATGTCGGCATTGTGGTCGCCACCCACGTTTTCAACTTCTTCGCCGAAGAGAGCAACCGTGAAGTGATCGGTAAATTACTGGAACAGGGCATTCACTGGCCCGCACCGGTAGTGGTTAATGCCGAAGAGATCGACAGTCCGTTTGCCGGTAAAACGGTGGTGCTGACCGGCAGCCTGAGTCAGCTTTCACGCGATGACGCGAAAGCGCGCCTGGTGGCGCTGGGGGCAAAAGTGGCGGGCAGCGTATCGAAGAAAACCGACCTGGTGATTGCCGGGGAAGCGGCCGGTTCGAAGCTGGCAAAAGCGCAGGAGCTTGGCATCGAGATAATCGACGAAGCGGAAATGATGCGCCTGTTAGGAGAGTGACGTGGAAAAAGAGCAGCTCGTTGAGATCGCCAATACAGAGATGCCGTTCGGTAAATATAAGGGTCGCAGGCTGATTGATTTACCGGAAGAGTATCTGCTGTGGTTTGCCCGTAAGGATGAGTTCCCCGCCGGGCGTCTGGGCGAGCTGATGGCTATCACGTTACTGATCAAAACAGAGGGGCTGACCCAGCTGGTTCAGCCCCTGAAACGTCCTTAAACTTTCGCGGCGTGGGTCTCTTCCTGCGCCAGCTTTTCAGTCTGCGCCTTGTAACGCCGCGCCAGTACCGCACACACCATCAGCTGGATCTGATGGAAAATCATCAGCGGCAACACCATCATCCCAATGACGGACGTCGGGAACAGGATATTGGCCATCGGGATCCCGTTGGCGAGGCTCTTTTTCGATCCGCAAAATACAATGGTGATTTCATCGGCCTTGTTGAAGCCGCATTTGCGGGCCACAAAGACGTTAACCGCGATGACAATGGCCAGCAGAACGATGCTTACCACCACAATAAACAGCAGCGATCCAGCACCCACCCTGTGCCAGATGCCGTTCACCACGGCTTCGCTGAAGGCCGTGTAAACCACCAGCAGAATGGAGCTTTGGTCCGTTTTCCCGATCCATTTTTTATGTTTCGCCACAAACTCCCCAATCCAGGGACGGGATAAGTGTCCGAGCACAAACGGCAGCAGCAGTTGCAGACAAATTTTACCCACCTGCTCCAGATTGCCTTCCGCCCCGTGCATGTTCATTAGCAGACCGACCAGCAGCGGTGAAACAAAGATCCCGAGCAGGCTGGAAGCGGAAGCAGAACAAACCGCCGCCGCGACGTTACCGCCCGCCAGCGAGGTAAAGGCAATTGCAGACTGCACGGTGGCCGGCAAAATGCACAGATAAAGGAAACCGGTATACAGCGCCGGATCGACATTCACCGGCGCCCACCAGGCGAACAGCACGCCCAGAACCGGGAAGAGGATAAAAGTGCTGCACATTACCCACAGATGCAGTCGCCAGTGGCTACCGCCTGCAATAATGGCTTCCCGGGAGAGTTTGGCGCCATGCATAAAGAACAGCAGGGCAATGGCTGCCGTGGTCAGTCCTTCAATAACCGGAACGAAACTGCCCCGCGCCGGGAAGAACGAGGCCAGCAAGACGACACCAATCAGGGTCAGCGTAAACGGATCAAGGATACGAAAAAGTTTCATAATCACTCCTGAAAACAGATGCCGCTATTGTGCTTTCTTCCCTTTGAGAAATAAAATTGATTTATTGCATCCATTCATGAATTAAACAGATGAATTATTCGTTACGTCAGCTTCGCGTTTTCGTCACCGTCGCGCAGGCCCGCAGCTTTAGCCGGGCAGGGGAGATCATTGGCCTCAGCCAGTCGGCGGTGAGCCATAGCGTTAAGGAGCTTGAAACGCAAACGGGCGTGAAGCTGCTCGACCGCACGACGCGAGAAGTGGTGCTCACCGAAGCGGGACAGCAGCTGGCAATGCGTCTGGAGAGGCTGCTGGATGAACTGAACAGTACGCTCAGGGATGTCGGCCGGCTCGGCCAACAGCTTTCCGGCACCGTGAGAGTGGCGGCGAGCCAGACGATTTCGGCGCATCTTATTCCCCAGTGCATCGCTGAAAGTAATCACCGCTATCCGGATATTGATTTTGTTTTGCATGACAGGCCGCAGCAGTGGGTACTTGAGAGTATCCGTCAGGGGGATGTGGATTTTGGCATCGTTATTGATCCCGGAGCGGTAAGCGACCTGGAATGTGAAGTGGTACTCTCGGAGCCCTTTTTATTGCTCTGCCGCGATGATGATCCTCTGGCATCGCTGCCGCAGGTGGCCTGGCAGGCCTTGCAGGGGGCAAACCTGGTGTTACAGGATTATGCATCAGGCAGCCGCCCGCTGATAGATGCCGCACTGACCGCGCAGGGTGTTAAGGCAACCATTGTGCAGGAGATCGGGCATCCTGCCACGCTGTTCCCCATGGTCGAAGCGGGGATTGGCATCAGCGTTCTGCCGGCGCTGGCGCTGCCACTGCCGCAGGGGAGTCGTTTAACGGTGAAGCGTTTCGTACCCTGTGTCGAACGCCAGCTGATGCTGGTACGCCGTAAAAACAGGTCTCTTTCCGGCGCGGCGCATGCCTGCTGGGATGTGGTGCGTATGCAGGCCGAACGTTTGATGGAGGCCCGCACACGCGATCCACTTTTTAACGAAACCAATAATCAGACGTAGATATTAATTTGATGTTCTGCGGAGGGCTTATTGATGCCTTCCGCGACTGCCTCACCTTTTTCCTGCTTTGGCATCGCCTCTTCGGCCTGCTGACGCTGCAATTGCGCCAGCTGTGCCTGCAACATAGCCAGCTGAGATTCGAGTAATTCTTGCTGCTTTTGCTTTTCTTCTGCTGTGGCATCACCCATGGCCACTTCTTTGAGCTGCTGAGTGACTTTCGTTATCTGTTTGGTCAGACGGGTGATTTGAGAAGCAATGTCGTTTCCGCCGGAGCTGTTATCTACGCTGCCGATTTCCATCGCCGACAGAGAAACGGGCTTAAGAGTTGTCATATTGAGATCCTTTTCGCCATAAAATAGAGGTATCGGCAAAGAAGGCGTGAGCTTGAGTAAAACAAGCGGTCTGGCTGCAATGGGGATGTGCTATGTCGCAGATAGCAAAAAAGCGCCTTTAGGGCGCTTTTTTACATTGGTGGGTCGTGCAGGATTCGAACCTGCGACCAATTGATTAAAAGTCAACTGCTCTACCAACTGAGCTAACGACCCGAAATGGTGGGCGATGACGGGCTCGAACCGCCGACCCCCTCCGTGTAAAGGAGATGCTCTACCAACTGAGCTAATCGCCCATTTCGGAACTGCTGCGATAAGGTGAGAATGGTGGGCGATGACGGGCTCGAACCGCCGACCCCCTCCGTGTAAAGGAGATGCTCTACCAACTGAGCTAATCGCCCAATCTCAATTCTTATCTACACTGCGAGTCTACCGAAGTAGATGGTGGGTGATGACGGGCTCGAACCGCCGACCCCCTCCGTGTAAAGGAGATGCTCTACCAACTGAGCTAATCACCCCCGCTGTGTGGAGTCGCATTATAGGGAGAGTTGAAAATGAGTCAACGCATTTTCTAAAGTTTTTATTCGTTCGTCGTAAAATTAGTCAAAACGATCGCAAAACGGACTGTGGCGCATGATTTATAAACAAAAACAGCAATCTCGAACCGGATAAAGTGATCGACATTGAGGAATCGGCCCACAGTGATAGAATATTGCCCATTGTTTTCTTCCCGGAATTTGCCGATTACCGGCATCTTTATAACGTAAGGCCATTTCATGAAAATCAAAACTCGCTTCGCGCCGAGCCCGACAGGCTATCTGCATGTCGGTGGTGCACGTACCGCTCTCTACTCCTGGCTTTTCGCACGTCACAACAACGGTGAGTTTGTGCTGCGTATTGAAGACACCGATCTGGAGCGCTCAACGCCGGAAGCAATTGAAGCCATTATGGATGGGATGAACTGGCTGAATCTGGCGTGGGACGAAGGCCCATACTTCCAGACCAAACGTTTTGACCGCTATAACGCCGTAATTGACGAGATGCTGGTGGCAGGCACGGCCTATAAGTGTTACTGCTCCAGGGAGCGTCTGGATGCGCTGCGCGAAGAGCAAATGGCAAAAGGCGAAAAACCGCGTTATGACGGTCGTTGCCGCCATGACCACAGCGAGCATGCTGCTGATGAGCCTTGCGTAGTGCGTTTTGCTAACCCGCAGGATGGCTCTGTTATCTTTGATGACCAGATCCGTGGTCCGATCGAATTCAGCAACCAGGAGCTGGATGACCTCATCATTCGTCGTACTGACGGATCGCCAACCTATAACTTCTGCGTAGTTGTGGACGACTGGGATATGGAAATCACTCACGTGATCCGTGGTGAAGACCATATCAATAACACCCCGCGTCAGATCAACATTCTGAAAGCGCTGAACGCGCCTGTACCGGTGTATGCGCACGTATCAATGATCAACGGTGACGACGGTAAAAAGCTGTCCAAACGTCATGGCGCGGTGAGCGTGATGCAGTACCGTGATGACGGCTATCTGCCGGAAGCGCTGCTGAACTACCTGGTGCGTCTGGGCTGGGCTCATGGTGACCAGGAGATCTTCAGCCGCGAAGAGATGATCGAGCTGTTCTCTCTGAACTCGGTGAGCAAATCAGCCAGCGCGTTCAACACTGACAAACTGCTGTGGCTGAACCATCACTACATCAATACCATGCAGCCAGAATATGTAGCGACTTATCTGCAATGGCACATTGAACAGGCAAACATCGATACCCGTACGGGCCCTGAACTGGCGGATCTGGTGAAGCTGCTTGGCGAGCGTTGCAAAACGCTGAAAGAAATTGCTGAAAGCTGCCGTTACTTCTATGAAGAGTTTGACGCGTTCGACGCCGACGCGGCCAAGAAACACCTGCGTCCGGTTGCGCGTCAGCCGCTGGAAGTGGTGCGTGACAAACTCGAAGCCATTACCGAATGGACTGCGGAAAATGTTCACCACGCAATTCAGGCTACCGCTGATGAGCTGGAAATTGGCATGGGTAAAGTCGGTATGCCGCTGCGCGTTGCGGTGACGGGGGCAGGCCAGTCTCCGGCGCTGGACGTGACCGTTCATGCCATCGGCAAATCACGTAGCGTTGCGCGTATCAACAAAGCGCTGGACTTTATTGCTGAGCGCGAAAGCCAGCAGTAATGCTCGTGTAATACAAAAAACGGCAGGGTAACCTGCCGTTTTTTTATGCCTGTTATTCAGCAATACCAAGACGCGTGAGAAAACCCTGCAACCCTTCACGAGCGAGCAACTTGTGCAAACGTTCCTGTTCGACAGTCGTCATGTTTTCCAGCGAGTCGATAATTTGTGGAAGCAGGCTGGATGAGGTTGCCACGCCGTAGTGGGAAGGGCTTTCCGCCACATGGTAAACAGCCCGACGGTTACGAATGGCAGGAAGGCTAATGATGTGCTCCTTAACGTGCGCATCAATACATATCACCCTCGCTCTTCCGCCTTTTACACCGTTGATACCCTCCGTTTTCCATCCCTTCTGTCGTATCCAGCGATTAACGGTTTGTCGGGCTACGCCCAGACTGTCCGCCAGCTCTTCCGTGGTCATTTTGCTGCGTAATCTTTTCATATCAGCGTTGGTCGCGAATCCCTAAACGTTGTAACAAGCCGGTAATCCCTTCCCGCAGTAACAGCGATGTCATCTGCTTTTGCTCTTCCGGCGTCATTTCATTCGCCAGCGTCAGTAGCAGGGCATGAAGCGAGCCCTCGTGGTACGTATCTGGCAGTTCCGGCGTCTCTGTTGCCCTGCGCGCGCTGCGAATAAAGTCGCGCACTTTTTCATTGACGTGTACCAGACGCGCCTTGCCACCCTGAACGCCTGGCTTTGGCGATGTAATCCAACCCTCTTTGCGTACCCATTTATTGATGGTCTGTCGGCTATAGCCAGTCAGCAGGGCTAACTCTTCTGGCGTCATTCGTTCCTTGATCATACAATTTCCTGAATATCTGTGGGGTTAATTAGTGGTTCATTTTATAGCACCGTTTTACGTGAAAACGTGACAAGCTTAACTCCTGGCTGCGAGCAGGCTCGCAAAGTGATTCATTTGCATGATTTTTCGGCGGTTGAAAGGCGGAGGTTGAATTTGCCGTTGACACTCTGCGGCGGAATTCATATTATGCCGCCCGTCAACATGACAGCTTTACGACGGGGCTATAGCTCAGCTGGGAGAGCGCCTGCATGGCATGCAGGAGGTCAGCGGTTCGATCCCGCTTAGCTCCACCAAACTCTGAACCCAACAGAGTGCGGTAGGTAAAGTAACATGTGGGGCTATAGCTCAGCTGGGAGAGCGCTTGCATGGCATGCAAGAGGTCAGCGGTTCGATCCCGCTTAGCTCCACCAAAATTTAAACCCTCGTCGCAAGACGGGGGTTTTTTTTATATCTTGTAAAATGTTTAGACTCTTTTTGTTGCCAGCAATGTCGTTTTCTATACATCACCTCAATCCAAATCAATAAACAAGTCTATAAATAGACCTGAACTTGATTCGTGCAATTAATAAACCTATTATCCATCCGGTCAATAAGACGATGGTTAAATAGATCACACGGATTAATGAATAGAAAAATTTACAATAATGTAAAAATATTTATGATTGTCCTGGCGTTAAGCCTGATTACGATCCCCTTTTCCCGTTATATCTCCCCGCGCGCTATCGTCAACGAAAATGATGTTTATTTAGCGTGGTTGCCCTTAAGCGCCATGCTCGCCATCGTATTGTTATTTGGACGTCGGGCAATCATTCCTTTACTGATTGGATTTAGTGTTACTAACATTTATTACTTTGATTTAGCATTACTACAATCTTCCGTGTTATTAATTTGTCAGACGTTTGCCGTCTTCGCTGCCTGTGGCGTCATCCGTCTGATGCTGGGCAAACGCTGGCGACACAGCATCCCGAATAAGTACATCGGTATACGTATTTTCTGGCTCGGATTTGTGGTTCCTGTAGGCATCAAATTATCGATGTATCTGGCGGGATATTTATTTGATTTTCCGGTGACAATCTCCTCCTATTTCGGCGAAGGCTCTGCAATTTATAACGTTATCGATATTCAAAGCCTGATTTGTGCCGCCCTGATTTTCACCATGATGTTCTACTACCCGTTAAGAATGATAATTAATCCCCGGTATGCCCGAACATTCTGGCGGCGAAGCGTGAAGCCCCTCTTTTGTCACAAAAAAGTGTTATTTATCGTTGTGTGGCTGATGCTGTTGGTCTCGATGATCGCTATTTTGTGCGCGCCTTTCGAGTCACAGTTTATTGCTGGTTATTTGATGCCAATCGTTTTTATTCTTTTTACCCTGGGGATTGGTCGTCTGAGCTATGCGCTCATCTCTTTACTCTGGGCGGCCTCGGCGCTCATGCTGTTGACCTACAATTATAATTTTCTTAATGGCGTTGAATCGGGCCACTCGCTCTCCTTTATCTTGTCGGTACTGATCTCTTTCGCCATCTGCCTGCTTTACATGTCGCGGATCTATCAGAAAAGTGAATGGCTGAAACAGGGGTGGCAGGAGAGGGCGCTTACCGATCCGCTCACCGGTCTGCCTAACATTCGTGCGCTGGAAGTGTTTTTACAGCACCATCCCGAAGCCAAAATCTGCTGCCTGCGCCTGGATAATCTGGAATTTCTGAGCCGTCATTACGGCATCCTCATGCGTGTACACTGTAAAAAGATGATCACCGCGTCGCTGCAACCGTTATTGCAAAAAGACGAGAAGCTCTTTCAGTTGCCAGGCAGTGAGCTGGTGGTGGTCTTGTTGGGTCCGGGCACGGCTGAACGTCTGCAATATATGGTTGATCATCTGAACAGCCGTAAGATTGTCTGGAACAAGACTGAGCTCGACATTGAGTTTGGCGCCTCCTGGGGCGAAGTGCCGGATGGGGAAAGCCTGCACCACACGCTGGGTCAGCTGAGCTGGCTGTCCGAGCAATCCTGTGGCGGGCATAACGTTCTGGCGTTAACCAACAGTCTGGATGATGTCTCTGGTCAGACGACGGACAGGGTGCTAATGCTGGCCCGCATAAAACGCGCCCTTGATATCGGCGGTCTTCACCTTTACGCCCAGCCAATTCACAACGCGCGCGGAGAAGGGTACTTTGAAATCCTCTCCAGGCTGGAAAGCGATGGCGAGATCATCACCCCTGACCGCTTTATTCCGCTGATTGCTCAGTTCAACCTGAGCCACCGGTTTGACCTGAACGTGTTGGAAAAATTGCTGATGTGGATGCGCAGCCATCCGTCCGGACGTGCAGGAACGCGCTTCTCCGTCAATCTAATGCCGCTGACGCTGATGCAAAATGAGATTGCGGCTGAGATCATCGCGCTTTTTGAACGCTACGCCATTGCGCCGCAAAATATCATCATTGAGATCACCGAGGAACAGGCTTTCTCAGACTCGGGAAGCAGCATCAAAAATATCCAGCAGCTGCGTGATTACGGCTTCCGCATTGCCATAGACGACTTTGGTACCGGCTATGCCAACTTTGAGCGCCTGAAGCGGCTGGAGGCCGATATCATTAAGATCGATGGTTGCTTCGTGAAAGATATCTGCACCGACAGCATGGATGCGATGATCGTGCAGTCCATTTGCAACATGGCAAAAACGAAATCGCTGTGTGTGGTGGCTGAATATGTGGAAACGGCTGAACAACGCGAGATGTTGTTGCGATTTGGCGTAGATTATTTGCAGGGCTATTTGATTGGTAAACCCCAGCCTCTGGCGGCGCTGGAAGCATAAAAAAACCGGGAGCGAGGACTCCCGGTTTTTATTACGCGGTATGAATTAGAGAACCAGTGCTGCAATAGAGGCAGACAGGACGCTCACCAGCGTTGAACCGTAAACCAGCTTCAGGCCAAAGCGAGAAACCACGTTACCCTGCTCTTCGTTCAGGCCTTTAATCGCGCCAGCGATGATACCGATGGAAGAGAAGTTCGCGAAGGAGACCAGGAAGACGGACAGGATCCCTTCCGCACGTGGGGAGAGTGTGCTGGCAATCTTCTGGAGATCCATCATCGCCACGAATTCGTTGGATACCAGTTTCGTTGCCATGATACTGCCCACTTGCAACGCTTCGTGAGCGGGCACGCCCATCACCCAGGCAACCGGGTAAAAGATGTAGCCCAGAATACCCTGGAAGGAGATACCGAGTACGGCCGCAAACAGGGCGTTCAGCGCAGCGATCAGCGCGATAAAGCCAATCAGCATCGCGGCAACGATAATTGCAACCTTGAAACCCGCCAGAATGTATTCACCCAGCATTTCGAAGAAGCTCTGCCCCTCGTGCAGGTTAGACATCTGAATGTTCTCTTCGCTGGCATCCACGCGGTACGGGTTAATCAGCGAAAGAACGATAAAGGTGCTGAACATGTTCAGAACCAGGGCCGCAACCACGTATTTTGGTTCCAGCATGGTCATATACGCGCCCACGATAGACATGGAAACGGTAGACATTGCGGTTGCCGCCATGGTGTACATGCGGTTACGGGACATCTTGCCGAGGATATCTTTATACGCAATGAAGTTCTCAGACTGACCGAGGATCAGTGAGCTGACTGCGTTAAAGGATTCCAGTTTACCCATGCCGTTAACTTTCGATAACAGGAAGCCGATCGCACGGATAACCACCGGAAGAACGCGGATGTGCTGAAGGATACCGATCAGGGCAGAGATGAAGACGATAGGGCAGAGTACCTTCAGGAAGAAGAAGGCCAGACCCTGATCGTTCATGCTGCCAAAGACGAAGTTGGTCCCTTCGTTGGCAAATCCGAGCAGTTTTTCGAACATTTCGGAGAAGCCTTTCACGAAGCCGAGGCCTACGTTGGAGTTCAGGAAGAACCACGCAAGTAAAACTTCAATGACCAGCAGCTGGACAACATAGCGAATACGAATTTTTTTGCGGTCTGTGCTGACCAGCAATGCAAGTGCAGTAACGACAACAAGTGCCAGGACAAAATGAAGGACGCGGTCCATATTTGCTCCAAATATGAGGCAGGTTTAATTTCCGTGCACATTCTATGTAACAAGCACAAAGAAAACGAGATCAAGCCCACACTATAGTTACATCCTGTGACGAGTCTCAAAAATAGTGATCAACAATACATTTTTGTTATGTTAGGTAAATGAGTGAAAAGTTAAGTTTGTGTGCTACGCTTCACAAATGTCTGCGCATTTTCACATTCTGTGACCTTGCTCCACCTGCCTGTCTATCGTTCCTGGCTATCAGAGAAATCATGTTAACCATTTCAAATGAACTTGATAATCATTCTCATTTTGATAGCATAAAACATAGCAAAGGCTATATTTCCAGAGGCAGAAATGACGAATAGTCGCGTAGAGAGTAGCAGCGGCAGAGCGGCACGCAAGCTGCGGCTCGCATTAATGGGACCGGCATTCATTGCCGCGATTGGCTACATCGATCCGGGTAATTTTGCGACCAACATTCAGGCCGGGGCCAGTTTCGGCTATAAACTGCTGTGGGTTGTGGTCTGGGCCAATCTGATGGCGATGCTGATTCAGATGCTCTCCGCGAAGCTGGGTATTGCTACCGGAAAAAACCTGGCGGAGCAAATCCGCGATCATTATCCACGTCCGGCAGTTTGGTTTTACTGGGTTCAGGCGGAAATTATCGCCATGGCCACCGATCTCGCCGAGTTTATCGGGGCGGCGATCGGCTTTAAGCTTATTCTGGGCGTATCTCTGCTTCAGGGGGCCGTGCTAACCGGTATCGCCACTTTCCTGATTCTGATGCTCCAGCGGCGGGGGCAAAAACCGCTGGAGAAAGTTATCGGCGGCCTGCTGCTGTTCGTCGCTGCCGCCTATATTGTTGAGCTGATTTTCTCCCAGCCGAATCTGGCGCAGCTGACGAAAGGGATGGTGATCCCGTCGTTACCCACTTCTGAAGCCGTTTTTCTGGCTGCCGGGGTGCTGGGGGCGACAATTATGCCGCACGTCATTTATCTACACTCTTCATTAACCCAGAATCTGCATGGCGGGACGAGTAAAGAGCGCTACTCCGCCTCGAAATGGGATGTGGCTATCGCGATGACCATTGCCGGATTTGTGAATCTGGCGATGATGGCCACCGCCGCCGCCGCGTTCCACTTTAACGGGCATACCGGGGTTGCCGATCTTGACCAGGCTTACCTGACGCTGGAGCCGTTGCTGAGTCATGCCGCTGCCACTATTTTTGGTTTAAGCCTGGTTGCTGCGGGCCTTTCATCTACGGTTGTGGGGACACTGGCCGGGCAGGTGGTGATGCAGGGGTTCGTACGTTTCCATATTCCGCTGTGGGTTCGCCGCTCGGTCACGATGCTGCCTTCCTTTGTTGTGATCCTGATGGGACTGGATCCGACCCGCATTCTGGTGATGAGTCAGGTGCTGCTGAGTTTCGGGATTGCGCTGGCGCTGGTGCCGCTGCTGATCTTCACCAGCAACAAATCACTGATGGGCGATCTGGTGAATTCGACGTGGGTGAAACGCGCCGGGTGGGCCATTGTGGTCGTGGTGGTGGCGTTAAACTTGTGGTTGCTGATAGGCACAGCCGCAGGCCTGTAAAAGAAAAAGGAGCCGGAAGGCTCCTTTTTGTTGTTAATGGTGATGGCCGTGACCGTGGCCTCTGCCTTTTCCGTGACCCCAGCCGCCACGGCGGTCGTCACGATCTTTCCAGCCTTCGCGGTAGCCGCGTTCGTAAGCCTTACGCTTATCCCAGCCACGGTGATAGCCGTTATCGTGTTTCCACCAGCGGTTTTGACGCCATTCATAATGGCGATGCCAGTAGTCACGGTCGCGCCAGTAGCCACCGTCCCAGTATCTGCCGTAGTCATCACGATCGCCAATTTGTAATTTAATCGATGGCAACAGGGTGATTTCGCCCGCATTGGCGACCAGCGGGGCCGAAGCCAGTAATACCGCTGCAAGAATCAGTGACCTGAACATACTCTTCTCCTTCACGATCGGGGCCGCTGTGCGGCCTGTTAACGCAATTTTACGAGTTGGTAAACATTCGTTTCATCGCCTCAACTCCTAAATCATGAACGAGAGCACTTTTTGCTAAAAGTGTTTTTAATCTGAACTGGACAGGATCGTATCTATCGTCTTGAGCTCTTCTGCCGTGAACCGACAATTTTCAAGCACGCCTGCTGCATCATCAATTTGTCCGGTCTTGCTTGCGCCGATGAGCACGGATGTCACCGCATCGTGGCGCAGGATCCAGGCCAGTGCCATTTGCGACAGCTTTTGCCCCCGTTTTTCCGCCAGCGCATTCAGCTTACGTACCTTTTCCAGCTTTTTGTCGGTGATCTGTTCCGGATTAAGGAACTTACTGCCGCTTGCTGCGCGAGAATCCGCTGGGATGCCGTTCAGATAGCGATCGGTCAACTGTCCGCCCGCCAGTGGAGAGAAGGGGATACATCCCACCCCTTTTTGCTGCAACACGTCCAGCAACCCCTCTTCAGGCGCACGTTCAAACATGGAGTACTTCGGCTGGTGGATCAAACATGGCGTGCCCAGATCCTCCATTATTTCAATCGCCTGCCGTGCCATTTCTGCCGGGTAGTTGGACAGACCGATGTACAGCGCTTTGCCCTGACGCACCACATGGTCAAGCGCTTTCATGGTTTCACGTAGCGGCGTGTGTGGATCCGGGCGGTGGTGATAGAAGATATCGACATACTCCAGCCCCATACGCTTGAGGCTCTGGTCCAGGCTTGCGACCAGATATTTACGCGAGCCCCAGTCACCGTAAGGCCCGTCCCACATGGTGTAGCCCGCTTTAGTGGAGATGATCAGCTCATCGCGCCAGGGCAGGAAATCCTCCTGCAAAATGCGCCCAAAATTACGTTCGGCCGAACCAGGAGGCGGGCCGTAATTATTGGCAAGGTCAAAATGCGTAATACCCAAATTGAAAGCACGCTGTAAAAGTTGACGGCTGTTTTCGAGCAACGTCGCGTCGCCAAAATTATGCCACAGCCCCAACGAGATGGCGGGAAGCTTAAGACCGCTTTGCCCACAGCGGCGATATTGCATTGTCTGATAACGATTTTTGTCAGGCTGATAACCCATTTGTGAGACCTCTGGCGCTGGAAAGAAACATCCGTGTATACGTTTACACTAATCTGAAGAAAATGAGCATAGCGCAGCTTTTTTCGTAAAGCATTCTTTCCAGCCCCTGATTGTCGTCAATTCTGGACACGCTTCACGCTTATTTAATACTCAGAGTGAGGTCAACGTCAGAAGGACACTTATAATATGCGTACCCCCTATTGCGTCGCCGATTACCTGCTGGACCGACTAACAGATTGTGGTGCCGATCATCTGTTTGGCGTGCCGGGCGACTATAACCTGCAATTTCTCGATCACGTGATAGACAGCCCGGACATCTGCTGGGTGGGCTGTGCCAACGAACTGAACGCGTCTTACGCCGCAGACGGCTATGCCCGCTGTAAGGGCTTTGCCGCACTCCTGACGACATTCGGCGTTGGGGAGTTAAGCGCCATGAACGGTGTGGCGGGCAGCTTTGCCGAACATGTTCCCGTCCTCCATATTGTAGGGGCCCCGGGTATGGCGGCGCAGCAGCGAGGAGAGTTACTGCACCATACGTTGGGCGACGGCGAGTTCCGCCACTTCTATCATATGAGCGAACCCATCACCGTTGCGCAGGCGGTGCTTACGGAACAAAACGCCTGCTATGAAATTGACAGAGTCCTGACCACCATGCTGCGGGAGCGCCGTCCGGGCTATCTGATGCTGCCCGCCGATGTGGCGAAAAAAGCCTCTACACCTCCTGTAAGCGCTCTCACTGTTAACCCCGCACCGGCCGATTCAGCCTGCTTGCAGGCGTTCCGTGAGGCTGCCGAAAAGCGCTTGTCTACGAGCAAACGCACCGCGCTGTTAGCGGACTTCCTGGTACTCCGCCACGGTCTGCGCGCGGCCCTTCAGACGTGGGTGAAAGAGGTGCCGATGGCACACGCCACCATGCTGATGGGCAAGGGCATTTTTGACGAACGACAGAGCGGTTTTTACGGCACCTACAGCGGATCGGCGAGCGCCGCGCCGGTCAAAGAGGCCATCGAGGGTGCTGATACGGTGCTGTGCATTGGCACGCGCTTTACCGATACGCTCACTGCCGGATTTACCCACCAGCTTACGCCAGACCAGACGATAGAGGTTCAGCCTCACGCGTCCCGCGTCGGCGACGTCTGGTTTACGGGTATCCCGATGAGGGAGGCCATTGAAACGCTGACAGCGCTGTGTAAAACCTATGTTCGTGATACGCGAGCGCCATCGGATCACAGCAGCTTTTCGTTCCCGACTATTGAAGGGGCGCTGACTCAGGAGAGCTTCTGGCGTACCCTGCAAACGTTTATTCGCCCCGGAGACATTATTCTGGCTGACCAGGGGACGTCTGCTTTCGGCGCTATCGATCTGCGTTTACCGGCGGACGTGAACTTTATCGTCCAGCCGCTGTGGGGATCGATTGGCTACACGCTGGCGGCGGCGTTTGGCGGGCAAACGGCGTGTCCGAACCGACGCGTGATTGTCCTGACGGGCGACGGCGCCGCGCAGTTGACCATTCAGGAGCTGGGATCCATGCTGCGCGACAAGCAGCGCCCGATTATTCTGGTGCTTAACAACGAAGGATACACGGTGGAAAGGGCCATCCACGGGCCGGAGCAGCGCTATAACGATATTGCCCTCTGGAACTGGACGCAGATACCGCAGGCGCTGAGCCTGGCGCCTCAGGCAGAGTGCTGGCGCGTCAGCGAAGCGGAAGCGCTGGCGGAGGTGCTGGATAAAGTGGCACACCATGAGCGGTTTTCGCTGATCGAGGTCATGCTGCCGAAAGCCGATATTCCGCCGCTGCTGAGCGCGCTGACCAAAGCGCTGGAGGCGCGCAATAACGCCTGATTACCTGTCGTTTCGCCATGCCATCAGCATCGGTTTGCCCGCCAGCAGGAGCCAGGCGGGCAACATCACGATACAGAGCAGCGGCAGAAGCGTGGTATCCGGCACGACAACGGCCGCCATAAACAGGCTCAGCCACGCATCGCGCGTGACCACCAGTACCAGCCCCAGAATGGAGCAGGAGACGGTAATCGCCGCAGGGACAGCGTCAACGTGCTCATGCAGCATCAGCCCCAGCGCGACGCCAACAAATACCGCCGGGAAGATACGACCTCCCCGGAAACCACAGGCCGCCGCGACCACCAGCGCCGCCAGTTTCACCAGCGCGAACAGCAGATAATCTGAGACGCTGAAGACCTGGCTGAAGGCCAGCTGCTGCATCTCGTCCAGACCCTTAAACAGCGTAACCGTCCCGCCGATAGCGCCTAAAACGCCCAGAATAAAACCCCCCATGCCCAGAATCAGCACCGGATGCTTCAGCCTGTGCATCAGGCGATGCAGGCGAGGAAGACACCACACCGCGACCATCCCCAACGCAATGGCGATCGCGACGACGACGGCGCCGCTGAAAATATCGGTGAGTTGCATCTGGCCGTAGTGGGGAATGGAGAGTGAAAAATGGGGATGGAAAAACAGGCTGGTGGTGAGGGCTCCCGCAGCGGCGGCCATTAGCGGCGCGAAGAGTTTATCCCAAAGCGGCACCTCATGATCACTGCTGAGCGTTTGCGAAAAAATGAGCGCAGCCGCGACCGGAGTGCCAAACAGCGCCCCGATGGTGCCAGCGGAGGCCAGGATCGTCCAGTCCAGCGCGCCAACGCGCGGGAAAAGACGCGCCCCCAGAAAGACCGCCAGCGCGATATTCACCGCCATAATGGGATGTTCAGGCCCGAGGCTTACGCCGCCCGCAAGACCGATTATCAGCGCGATGATAAGCCCCGGCAGAGCCGAGGGGGAGACAGGCGCGCCAATCAAGGGTTCCAGTGCCGGGTCCGGCCCGGCATGGCCCGGGCTATAGCGGATCACCAGCCCTACGGCAATCCCGGTCAGGGTCAGCATCACCATGATCCAGCCCGGCGAGTCACTGCTGATGCCGAGTTTTACCGGAAGCGCGGTCCATAAAATCGTTTGCAGCACCGCCGCCACTTTCATGACGACGATGAGCACCAGGCTCGACGCCACGCCAATAATCAGCGCCGGGACAGCCAATAACAGCATGGTTCTGGCTCGCGGATGGAGCATGATGATTTCCTTGTACAAAACGGCTTAACGTTACTTTGCACAATCAGCATTGTGGCAATAGTGCAAAAGGTGCTGAAACGGTAAAGTTATTATGTGACGAAGATCGATAATCCATGGGCAGTCACCTTCTGGTCGTTGTTGTTATCACGCCTTGAATTTACAGTGTCCCAAAGATTTATTCTGACTTTAGCGGAGCAGTAGAAGAATGACAAAGTATGCTTTGGTAGGTGATGTAGGCGGCACCAACGCGCGCCTTGCCCTGTGCGATGTGAACAGCGGTGAAATTTCTCAGGCGAAAACCTATTCAGGGCTGGATTACCCAAGCCTGGAAGCGGTGGTTCGCGTCTATCTGGAAGAGCATAAAGTGAGCGTTGAAGACGGTTGTATCGCCATCGCCTGTCCGATTACCGGCGACTGGGTGGCGATGACCAACCACACGTGGGCCTTCTCAATTGCCGAAATGCGGAAAAACCTCGGCTTCTCGCACCTTGAAATTATCAACGACTTCACTGCGGTTTCCATGGCTATCCCAATGCTTAAACCAGAGCATCTGATTCAGTTCGGCGGTACGGCCCCGGTTGAAGGCAAACCGATTGCCGTTTACGGCGCGGGAACCGGTCTGGGGGTGGCGCACCTGGTCCACGTCGACAAACGCTGGGTCAGCCTGCCGGGCGAGGGCGGTCACGTGGATTTTGCGCCGAACAGCGAAGAAGAGGGCATTATTCTTGAGGAGCTACGCGCCGAGATTGGTCACGTGTCGGCCGAGCGGGTGCTTTCTGGTCCGGGTCTGGTGAACCTGTATCGGGCGATTGTCAAATCAGACGGTCGTCTGCCGGAAAATCTGCAACCGAAAGATGTGACCGAACGCGCGCTGGCCGACAGCTGTATTGACTGCCGCCGTGCTTTGTCGCTGTTCTGCGTCATCATGGGGCGTTTTGGCGGCAACCTGGCGCTGAACCTTGGCACCTTTGGCGGGGTCTATATTGCGGGCGGGATCGTGCCGCGCTTCCTCGATTTCTTTACCGCCTCCGGCTTCCGTGGCGGCTTCGAAGACAAAGGCCGCTTCAGGAGCTATGTCCAGGACATTCCTGTTTACCTGATTGTCCACGACAACCCAGGCTTACTGGGATCCGGCGCGCATCTGCGTCAGGTTCTTGGTCAGATCCTCTGACGCTCATTTCCCTCTCCTGCGGGAGAGGGAACGTGCTACAGGTGCATGAGCTGGCGGAACTCTTTCACTCTGCTGCGGCTTACCGGCACCTGAAAATCCAGATCCTTCAGCCGCAATATATAGGTGTTGTTAAACCAGGGTTCGATTTCGCGGATCTTGTTCAGGTTGACGCAGAACGAGCGGTGGCAGCGGAAGAAGTGGGCGGCCGGGAGTTTATTGCAGAATTCGGTGATGTTCATCGCCATGACGTAGGATTCACGCCGCGTATAGACAAATGTCATTTTTTCATGCGCTTCGGCATAGTAAATATCGTCGACAGGCGTGACGATGATCCGTTCGTCCTTCACCAGATTAATCGTGTCGTTTTCCCGCGCTGCCGGGCTGGCACTGGCGGGTAAGGACTGCTGCTGCCACGCGGCTTCCAGCTTATGCAGCATGCTGATAATACGCGACTCCTGGTACGGCTTTAGAATATAGTCAAACGCCTCAAGCTCGAAGGCCTCCACGGCATGCTCTTTCCACGCGGTGACAAACACAATAAACGGCTTGTGGGCGAACTGATTGATATTTTGCGCCAGCAGGACGCCGTCCAGCGACGGAATATTAATATCGAGGAATATCGCGTCGACCCGGTTATGCTGTAAAAATTTCAGCACGTCCAGACCATCCTCAAAACAGCCAACAATCTCCATCTGGCTGTGGGTTTTGATAAGCCAGCTCAACTCCTGTTGAGCCAGAAATTCATCTTCTACGATGATGACTTTCATCTGTTACTCCGGCCTACGGCAACAAGGATATGGGGGCATTCACGGGCGTTCGCTCATTCGGAACATAAAAGGCAATTTCGGTGCCCGGCTCAAGGCGGTGAATATGCAGCCCGTCACCGTACAGCAGTTTGACCCGGTGATGCACATTCAGCAGTCCGATCTTGTTGCCCGGCATTTCGTTTGATTTGACGCGTTCGATAACTTTCGGATCGATGCCGTGCCCGGTATCGCGCACGGCGATACGCACGCGGTTACCGCTTTCCGTTACGCTAATTGTTACCACGCCTTTGCCTTTACACGGCTGAATACCGTGAACAATGGCGTTTTCCACCAGAGGCTGGATCAGCAGGCTTGGGATCACGCAGTTGACCTCTTCATCAATATCGTAAATGACCGTCAGCTTATCGCCAAAGCGAGCCTGCTCGATCGCGATGTAATCCTTGATTTGATACAGCTCTTTTTTGATGTCGATCTGCTCGTCGTCTTTTAGCTCAATGTTGTAGCGAAGATAGCGCGACAGATTAAATATCAGCTGCCGCGCGGTATCCGGATTCAGACGGATGGAAGAGGAGATAGCGTTCAGCGCGTTAAACAGGAAATGGGGATTGATCTTGCTTTGCAGGGCGCGCAGCTCTGCCTTATTTGCCATCTCGCGCAGCTGCTCTGCACGCGAAACCTCAAGTTGAGTGGAGATGATCTGCGACAGGCCAATCGCCATCTCCTGGAGCGAGGAGGTGATTTGGTGCGCATGACAGTAGTAAATTTTCAGCGTCCCCGTGACCACGCCTTTTTCCCACAGCGGGATCACCAGCATTGAGTGGATCTCTGGCGTCCGGTGGGCTTCGTCATTGTTTTTAATGATGATTTTTCCGTAGTTAATCGCCTGTCTGGTGGTCGGGCTGATGGTGTCGTCGCTGTCGCGATAATTGTGCTCACCAACGCCAACGTAAGCCAGCACGTGATCAATATTGGTGATAGCGACCGCATCGGCATGAATATCACGGCGGATGATATCGCAAACCTGACGTAAAGATTCGGCGTTAACGTGCCGGAAAAGCGGCAGCGTCTTGTTGGCGATATCCAGCGCCAGCTTGGCCTGACGCGCGGCGCTGGCCTCTTTTTCGCCTTCCACGCTTTGCACCAGCAGCACGATAAAACCGATACAGACGCTCCCGAGGATCATCGGAATACCGATCTTCGAGACGATATCCAGCCCCAGCGCAACGGTTGGCGCCCAGACGATGACCAGGATCATGGTCAGCGTTTCGCAGACCATCCCCGCGATAATCCCCGCACGCCAGTGCTGCTTTTTCGGGATTTTGCGGTTAATCCAGCCCGAGAGCAGCCCGGCAATAATGCTGGTGATAAAGCAGGGAACTGCCGTCACGCCGCCAATATCAATCAGGTATCGATGGGTGCCAGCGATAATGCCTGTGATAATCCCGACCCAGGGACCAAAGAGGATCCCGCCCGACATGACGGCGATGATGCGCACGTTCACCAGCGAGCCTTCTACCGGCACCCCGGACCAGGTGCTGAACAGGGCAAACATCGAAAAGATAAACGTGACGGCCAGCAGCTCTTTTGGCGAATGGGCAGATTTATGCAACAGTTCGCGGAACAAGCGGATGCGGATAAGGAAAAAGAGACAGATCAGCATTAATGCCGCGCGGTCGAACACCGCGAGGAGCATATTGAAGATTTCGTGCACGGTCAGGCCTGGGAAAACGGGAAAAATCTATGATAGAAAACATAGGGCCTGATGACCAGCTATCCATCAGATTTATCAAATGGGGAAAAACCATAATTCTCAAAGGGGATTGCTGGCTTTTGACTGAAAGCCGGCGCTTTTCCGTTTGGGGAGAAACGTCAGGTAACGATACTGAAAATATTGTGTTAAATTGTAGCGCTTAAAACTGCCTGTTCGCGATAAGGGTTCCGCTTTTCACTGCAATCGCATTCCCGTTTTAGCGCAAAATATTGTTTTGCCGTTATCCTCTCGACAGCGTCTTTTTCTTCAGGTTATTTTCTAAGCACGCCACACGGGTGGCAGCGTCGCTCGGACGGTCCGGGCGCTAACGTGACTCTGAGGAATCTATGGCTGAATTCAGTCCTGAACGCCGTTTTACGCGTATCGATCGTCTCCCCCCTTATGTTTTCAATATTACTGCTGAACTGAAAATGGCTGCGCGTCGGCGCGGCGAAGACATTATCGATTTCAGTATGGGTAACCCTGACGGCCCAACGCCGCCGCACATTGTTGAGAAACTCTGCACGGTTGCCCAGCGTCCCGATACCCATGGGTATTCTACCTCACGCGGCATTCCACGCTTACGTCGGGCGATCTCCCGCTGGTATCAGGATCGTTATCAGGTCGATATCGATCCTGAAAATGAAGCGATTGTGACCATTGGCTCCAAAGAGGGGCTGGCCCACCTGATGCTGGCGACGCTGGATCACGGCGATACCGTACTGGTGCCGAATCCGAGCTACCCGATTCACATCTATGGGGCGGTGATTGCCGGGGCGCAGGTGCGTTCTGTCCCGCTGGTGGAAGGCGTCGACTTCTTTAACGAGCTGGAACGGGCGATTCGTGAAAGCTATCCGAAGCCGAAAATGATGATCCTCGGTTTCCCGTCAAACCCAACGGCACAATGCGTTGAACTCGAATTCTTCGAGAAAGTGGTCGCGCTGGCTAAGCGTTACGACGTGCTGGTGGTACACGATCTCGCCTACGCCGATATCGTTTATGATGGCTGGAAAGCGCCGTCAATTATGCAGGTACCGGGTGCCCGTGATGTGGCGGTTGAGTTTTTCACCCTGTCGAAAAGCTACAACATGGCGGGCTGGCGAATTGGTTTTATGGTGGGAAACAAAACGCTGGTGAGTGCCCTGGCGCGTATTAAAAGCTACCATGACTATGGCACCTTTACGCCGTTACAGGTCGCGGCCATCGCGGCGCTGGAAGGGGATCAGCAATGCGTGCTCGATATTGCCGCTCAGTATAAACGCCGCCGAGATGTGCTGGTAAAAGGGCTTCATGAAGCAGGCTGGATGGTGGAAATGCCTAAAGCCTCTATGTACGTCTGGGCGAAAATTCCTGAGCCGTATGCGGCGATGGGTTCTCTGGAATTTGCCAAAAAACTGCTTCAGGACGCGAAGGTTTGCGTCTCTCCAGGCATTGGCTTTGGTGACTACGGTGACACGCATGTGCGTTTCGCGCTGATTGAAAACAGCGACCGTATCCGTCAGGCAGTGCGGGGCATTAAAAGCATGTTCCGTGCGGATGGCCTGCTTGCAGCGAAGAGCGTTGCGGAACAACCCGAGTCGTAACAGACCCCAAAAAAAACAGGCGCCAACGGCGCCTGTTTTTTTGACTGCATTTTCTTAACTAGATCATCAGAGCAAACGTTCCGGCCCAAACTAAAACAATAACCGAAATGCCCATAAAGAAATATTTCACGTTTCATCGCTCCGCGTATCTTCCGGTACGCATTAAAAAAACAGAGTCCAACTGAGTATAGAGAGTTGAAATCATGCGAAAGGGGAAATCGGAATTATCCCGTTACGTCGCTAACTTCAGCTCTGAATTCTGTGCTTTCCTGTCGCCAGACGGCGCTAATGTACGCCTAAATTTCAGGAGTGACAAGAGGCATTTTTTTAAATAATTTCCGACACTTACGAGTGTCGTGGAACGGCGACAGTTTGATTTCGGTACGCAATAAATGCCTGTTGAGCGACGGTCGATAAAAGCCGTTACGCACTGTGATTACAGGTGTTTGAAAAGGTTAGTTTCTTAGCGAAACTAACCTTCGAAAGGGGTCAGATATAGAGTGAGGCTTCGCCCAGGGGACGGGTTTTAAAGCGGCGGTGCATCCACAGATACTGCTCAGGCGCACGCATAATCTCAAACTCAATCACCTTATTGATAAAGGTCGCGGCTTCACTCTCATCTTCAGGATAGTTCGCCATCTCTGGGGAGATATGCAGACGATAGCCTGACTTATCCGCTTTTCTGACCATGGTCACCGTCAACATCGCGGCGCCTGAGAGACGTGAAATCACAAAGGTACCGTTCGTCGTAGCGACATCTTTAACCGCAAAGAAAGGGGCAAAGCTGCTGCCTTTAGGACCGTAGTCCTGATCCGGGGCAAACCAGACTGCTTCACCTTTTTTCAGGGCGCCAACCATACCGCGCAAATTGTTACGGCTGATCATCGCCTTATTTGAACGCATGCGGCCCCGCGTTTGTACCCATTCCATCAGCGCGCTGTTATGCGGGCGATAGGTTGCCATCATCGGCTGACAAAGGCCCATAACGCGGCCACCCAGCTCAAGCGACATAAAATGCACACCCACAACCATCACGCCGCGGTTTTGCATCTGGGCACGTTTCAGGTTATCCAGACCTTCCACGTCAAACCATTTACGGACACGCTCGTCTGGCCAGAACCAGGCCATACCGGTTTCAAGCAGCGCCATACCGATAGATTTAAAGTTTTCCGCAATCAGCGTTTCGCGCTGCTGCGCATTGTAATGCGGAAAGCAAAGTTCGAGATTTTTTCGGGCAATGGACTCACGACGCTTAAGGAAGTGACGCGATGCGCTGCCGAGCTTCGAACCCAGGAAACGGATCACGGGATAAGGAAGTTGAACCAGCAGCCAAAGTACGCCAAGGCCAAACCACGTAAACCAGTAGCGCGGGTGCAGAAACGCCCGCTGAAATTTGGATTGAGACAAAATAGTGGAACCTATGTAAAGCCTGTGAAGGTAGCGCAGACTTCGCGATACCACGTGCCATTAAGACCGTAGGACGAGGTCATGGTTGCAGGCTTTACCGTTCTTTACGACGTTGCCTGGCCATTGCTGACTTGGGTGGGCGGCATAATGTAGCACCGTTATACATTATGAGCTATCACTCGTTTTTGTTTAAAAAAGCGGCAATTGCGGAGTGGTTTGATTTTGCTATTGTTAAATCTGCGTTCCCGCATGCCTCCTGAAGGTGCAGACCATGGAAACCTACCTGCAAACGGTGAAAGAAGAATGGGTGAAGCTAATTAATGAAACCGATCCCGATGTGCATCGGCTTGCGACTGAGCTTGCCAGGGACAACGCAACGCCCCTGGTCGCTGAATTCTATCGTGTTGTGCTGGCAGATCCGTCGGCAGCTGAATTCCTGACCACCGAACAGGTGGAGAGGCAGCTTCAGGAGGCGCTTCGTCGCTGGCTTATTGATGTGCTCTCATGCCGTGTGGAGCAGGTTGAAGAGCAGATGCGGGCGCAGCAGCGCGCTGCGGATGTTCATGCCCGTATTGGTATTTCGGTTGATTTAGTTGAAATGGGCTTCCGTGTTCTGAAAAAGCTGCTGTTACCTGTCATTACTACCAGCGCCCATTCGCCTGAGGTGAAGCTGCATATTTATCACTACGCGATTAACAGTATCGATCTGGCCATGGAAGTGATGTCGCGGGCCTATGTATTTAGCGAGAACAATGCGGCGAAAGAGGACGAAAATTACCGCATCTTTTCCTTAATGGAGAACGCAGAAGAGGAGAAGGAGAGACAGACCGCGGCGCTGCTGTCATGGGAAATGGTGCTTCTGTATAAGATCACGCTTAATTCCAGTATCGGCAACAGTCTGCCGCTGGGGCAGTCTGAATTTGGACTGTGGTTTAGCCATAAAGGTCGGCACTATTTCAGCGGGATCGCTGAGGCTGGTCATATCTCTCGTCTGATTCAGGAATTCGATGACCTTTTTAACGAGGTCCGTCTTTCAGGGCAGGGTCTGAGTGATAAAGCGCAGCGGGATAAATTCTTGCAGCGAATGCGTAATACGCTCTCGCAAATCATCACGCTTTTGCGCGAACTGTTTGACGAAGTGTCGCGACACGAGGTGGGGGTTGATGTCCTGACCCGCCTGTTGAATCGCCGTTTCCTGCCAACCATCTTCAAACGCGAAATCCTGCATGCCACCCGGGCGGGAACAAAGCTCTCGACGCTGCTGATTGACGTCGACAAATTTAAACAAATCAACGATACCTGGGGGCACAATACCGGGGACGAGATCCTGCGAAAAGTCTCCGGCGCGTTCTACGACAACGTGCGAACCTGTGATTACGTTTTTCGCTACGGCGGCGATGAATTTCTGATTGTGCTAACGGAAATCTCAGAGGTGGACGCGCTGCGAATCGCCGAGCGTATCCGCAGGCGGGTGGAAAAAATCAAGGTTAACTCCCCAACCGGCGATATTATCCCGCTCTCCCTCTCGATAGGCGTGGCGATGTTCAACGGGCATCCCGATTACGAGCGATTGATTCAGGCGGCGGATGAAGCCTTATACGGCGCGAAACGGCGTGGCCGAAACTGCGTGGAGCTTTGGAAGGGGGCGTAAGGAAAGACAGAAGTGTCCCCTGCAGGAATCGAACCTGCAACTAGCCCTTAGGAGGGGCTCGTTATATCCATTTAACTAAGGGGACGAAGCGGCAAGAGTATAGCGTTATTTACACTTTTCGTTAAGCGCATTGCCGCCTGACTGGTCAAAGAGTCACCGTTCACGCCGATTTTTCGGCAGTTTTATCCTTTTTTTCCTGAGCCTTAAGCTCGGCCTTACGCTTGTTGGACATGTCGTTACGGATTTGCGCATGGCTCAACAGCGCAAAGATAAAGGTCCCGCCACAAATGTTGCCTGCGAGGGTTGGCAGGGCGAACGGCCAGAAAAAGTCGCTCCAGTGGAGTGTGCCGTTAAATACCAGATAAAGGATTTCAACGGTTCCGACAACAATGTGCGTGGTATCGGCGAGTGCGATAAGCCAGGTCATCAGGATAATCACCACGATTTTCGCGCTGCCCGCTGAGGGGAACATCCACACCATAGTGGCGATGATCCAGCCGGAAATTATAGCATTAGAGAACATTTCAACCGGCGTGTTTTTCATCACATCCATGCCAATTTTCACAAATGCGTCGCGGGTCGGTTCATCAAATATTGGCATATACTCGAACGCCCAGGCGGCTATACCCGTACCGATGAGGTTCCCCAGCAGCACGACGCTCCACAGGCGCATCAGTAAACCGAAATTACCGAGGGTCGGATTTTGCATGACGGGCAGTACGGCAGTGACGGTATTCTCCGTAAAAAGCTGCTGTCTCGCCATAATGACGATAATAAAGCCGAACGTGTAGCCTAAATTTTCCAGCAAAAACCCGCCCGGTACGCCTTCCAGCTGAACGTGAAATATCCCTTTGGCGAGCAAAGAGGCGCCCATTGACAGACCGGCTGCAATGGCTGACCACAGCAGGGCCATCGCGTCGCGCTCCATCTCTTTTTCCCCGTCCTGGCGAATATGCTCATGAATAGCCATGGCGCGTGACGGCAGGCGATCTTCGTCGACTTCTATCTCTTCTCCCCGGTCTTTCTCCTCACTTTCAATCTCAAGTTCTTCATTGTTCTCGCCAATTTTTTCTTCGTTAATGTCTTTCATAACAGCTCCTTCGGGGTAATTGCTCATTTAAGCGTAGCGGCTTTTAGCGCCTTGCCCGTGGGGATGCTCTTAAATTGCTGTAAATGGCAATAAAGGTGAGACATCTCTTTCAAAGCCAATATAAAATTGCCAGCGAAACGAATTCTGAAAGACAGGCTATGCTGAAATTAGCGTGATGACGCGAGCGGGTCGTCATTGTCCTCGTAGACATCGGTAAGCGTGCTGTTACAATCACTTGCACGTTTCAGGCGGAGCATCACCGGCTCCGTCACAGATGGCATTCAACGATAGCCATATTGAACAGGGAGAAATTTATGAAGCTTCGGCTGTCGGCGCTTGCGCTGGGCGTAACAATGCTTGTGGGCTGCGCCAGCTCTGGCGAGCAAACGGGACGCTCCGATCCTCTCGAAGGATTTAACCGTTCAATGTACAGCTTTAACTATAATGTGCTGGATCCGTATCTGGTTCGTCCGGTTGCCGTGGCATGGCGTGACTACGTTCCGCAGCCGGCGCGTAACGGGCTGAGCAACTTTACCAGTAACCTGGAAGAGCCAGCGGTTATGGTCAACTACTTCCTCCAGGGCGACCCGTATCAGGGGATGGTGCATTTCACCCGCTTCTTCCTGAACTCCCTGCTGGGTATGGGCGGCTTAATTGATGTCGCGGGCATGGCGAACCCGAAATTACAGCGTGAACAGCCGCACCGTTTCGGCAGCACGCTGGGGCATTATGGCGTAGGTTATGGGCCGTATGTGCACCTGCCATTCTACGGCAGCTTTACCGTGCGTGATGATGGCGGCGACATGGTGGATACGTTGTATCCGGTGCTGTCATGGCTCACCTGGCCGCTGTCGATTGGTAAATGGACCGTGGAAGGAATTGAAACACGTGCGCAACTGCTGGACTCTGACGGTCTGCTGCGTCAGTCTTCCGATCCGTACATCATGGTCCGCGAGGCCTACTTCCAGAACCATGACTTTATAGCCAACGGCGGTAAGCTGAAGCCGGAAGATAATCCGAACGCGAAAGCCATCGAGAACGAATTAAAAGATATCGATTCGGAATAAATAAAAAAGGTGAGCGATGCTCACCTTTTTTAATCGTGTTGGAATTAGAACGCGTAGTTGAAGTTGGTACCAAACAGCCAGGCTTTACCTTCAGAGGTAAACTCGTAAGGGCCTTCCTGGAAGGTCACTTTCTGTCCATGCATGTACGACACGCCCGCGTCGATAGAGGCATTCTCGTTGAACGCGTAGGTTGCCCCCGCACTCACCCAGAAACGGTCCTGATCCGGAATGGAGATAGAACGCTTATCTGCCGGTACCGGGCTGTCATCAAATGCCACGCCAGTACGGAACGTCCAGTTGTCATCCATATAATAGGTCGTACCAAGTGCGATACGGTAAGCATCGTGGAAGCTTTCGTCTTTATAGAACAGCGTCTGGCCGTTGCTGCCGGTGGCTTTCAGCTCCTGGAACTGGCTCCAGCTGGTATACGCGAGGCTATAGTGAATAGCCCACTGCGGCGCAACGCGGTTATAACCTGACACTTCCCACATTTCTGGCAGATGCAGTGACAGTGAACCCGGTACGGTTTGATTCGAGGTACCCCATGGAATGGTGGTGCCTGCGCCCGGTACCATACCGTTGACTGGGCTCAGGATGCCGCTTTTGTAATCGCCATCGAAGTCAATCTTCACTTCTGAGCGGTAGGTCAGACCCCAGCGGTTGTTTTTATCCAGTTCATACAGGATACCGGCGTTCCAGCCGTAGCCCCATTCATCGCCTTTCAGGCTGGCAATTTTATTGCTGTTTTTCGGCAGCGCAGCAGTTTGCTCCCCGGAGTAACGCTCGATTTTTGCATCGGCGTAGACAGCATCAAAGCCCAGACCAAAGCTCCAGTTATCGTTCAGACGATATGCGCCGCTCAGGTTGAGGTTCAGGGTCGTCAGGTCGGTTTTACCGCCGTATTCCCCGGCCGGATAGTTGTTATTGAACTCCGTTGCCAGGCCATAGTTAGAGGTGACAGAGGCACCCCAACCAAACTGTTCATTGATTGGCGCAACAAAGTGCAGGTTAGGCACCCACGCGGTCGGCGCAATGTTATCCGCCTTCAGATCTGCGCCGGTGAACTGAGATTTGCCAGAAATATTGACATCAGGATCGATGTAAACCGCACCGGCAGAGAAGGTAGGGCGATCAAACATCATGATCAGCGCCGGGTTACGGCTCGCGTTGCCTGCGTCATCGGCAATCGCACCTTCCCCGGAATACGCACGGCCAAGGCCAGAGGAAGAAAATTCGTTTAACTGGAAGCCCGCTGACCAGGCGGACGTTGAGACGATTGCCACTGCAACTGCTAAAGCAGTTTGTTTGAACAGGGTTTTCTGGCTCATGACCATAACCTCATTGAGTTATTTTTATTCAATAATTGTTACATACCGTAACAGGAGCGCGAAGTGTAGGGTCTGAGGTATGACTTACAAATCAGACCAGTGGCGAGAGTATAGGTCTGACCAGCTGGGATGTTGCAAGTTTGTTTATTAATATTTTCAGATATGTTTCTTGAAACGAGATCTGGTTGGCAAAATTGTGACCAGTGCGATTCCTCTGAAAAGGGGAATTTTGTTTTAGATCATTTTTTAGTGTGATATTGCTCACTTATCCGATTTTGCGCCATTAACGGCTGGAGGGGGCTCGTCCGGGGGCGTAAAATAGACGCATCGTGTTTATCTCGCGCCCTGCGCGAATACAGAGGAAATTGAGCTATGAGTAAATGCAGTGCTGATGAAACCCCGGTTTGCTGCTGTATGGATGTTGGCACCATTATGGACAACACCGATTGCACCGCCTCTTACAGCCGCGTATTCCCTAACCGTGCTGAAGCGGAAGAGACGCTGGCCGCGCTGAGCCAGCGCGCGCGTGAAGTCGAATCCGATCCGTGTGAAATCAAATCCACCTTCACGGAAGTGGAAGGCGGCGTGCAGCTGGATATCGACTTTGTGTTCGCCTGCGAAGCAGAAACGCTGATCTTCCAGTTAGGCCTGCGTTAATACTTTTTGCACGGGCCTATGATCGTGTAGGCCGGGTAAGGCAACGCCGCAACCCGGCAACAAATCTCACAAATGCCTCTGCCATGCAGGGGCATTTTCTTTTTCTTCTCTGTGCCTTAGCTCGCAATTTTTCGCTTCCCCGATTGGCTCAATGTAAAAAAATAGTTAAGACTGTTATCAGGTCAGACCACTTAATGTGCGCGCAAAATTTTTTTACAGGGGAGTGTTATGAGTCAGGCATTACCGCTTATCACCCGACACGGTGACCGCATTGCCATTATCAGCGGGTTACGTACGCCGTTTGCGCGTCAGGCAACCGCGTTTCACGGTATACCGGCAGTCGATCTGGGAAAAATGGTAGTGGGGGAGATGCTGGCTCGCAGCGAGATCCCGCCAGAGGTTATTGAGCAACTGGTTTTCGGCCAGGTGGTGCAGATGCCGGAAGCGCCCAATATCGCGCGTGAAATCGTGCTGGGCACCGGCATGAATGTTCATACCGACGCCTACAGCGTCAGCCGCGCCTGCGCCACCAGTTTCCAGGCGGTGGCGAACGTGGCGGAAAGCCTGATGGCGGGGACCATTCGCGCGGGGATCGCCGGCGGCGCGGATTCCTCCTCCGTGCTGCCCATCGGCGTCAGCAAACAGCTGGCCCGCATCCTCGTGGATGCCAACAAAGCTCGCACTACCGGTGCAAAGCTTAAACTCTTCTCGCGTTTACGCCTGCGTGACCTCATGCCCGTGCCACCTGCCGTTGCTGAATACTCCACCGGCCTGCGTATGGGCGACACTGCCGAGCAGATGGCAAAAACCTACGGTATTACCCGCGAACAGCAGGATGCACTGGCGCATCGCTCGCATCAGCTCGCTGCGAAGGCCTGGTCGGAAGGCAAACTTGCCGACGAGGTTATGACGGCTTATATCCCGCCTTTCCGCGAACCGCTGGTGGAAGATAACAATATCCGTGGCACCTCGACGCTGGAGGATTACGCAAAACTGCGCCCGGCGTTTGATCGTAAACATGGCACCGTTACGGCGGCCAACAGTACGCCACTGACGGACGGTGCCGCCGCCGTGATCCTGATGACGGAATCCCGGGCGAAAGAGCTTGGCATCACACCGCTGGGCTATTTGCGTAGCTACGCCTTTACCGCCATTGATGTCTGGCAGGACATGCTGCTCGGTCCGGCCTGGTCCACGCCCCTGGCGCTGGAGCGTGCGGGGTTGACGCTGGCTGACTTAACCCTGATCGATATGCACGAAGCCTTTGCCGCACAAACCCTGGCAAACATTCAGCTGCTGGCAAGCGAGCGCTTCGCGCGCGATGTACTGGGCCGCGCCCACGCGACCGGCGAAGTGGATCAGAGTAAGTTTAACGTGCTTGGCGGATCCATCGCCTACGGCCATCCATTTGCGGCGACCGGCGCGAGAATGATAACCCAGACTTTGCACGAGCTGCGTCGCCGCGGCGGCGGTTTTGGTCTCGTTACCGCCTGTGCGGCGGGCGGCCTGGGTGCAGCAATGGTTCTGGAGGCTGAATAATGGAAACGACATCTGCATTTAACCTGGCTGTTCGCCTTGATAACGTGGCTGTTATCACCATTGATGTACCCGACGAAAAGATGAACACCCTGAAGGCCGAGTTCGGCGTTCAGGTGCGTGCGATGCTCAGACAGATCCGCGAAAACAAAGCGATACGTGGCCTGGTATTTATCTCGGCAAAGCCGGATAACTTTATTGCCGGGGCCGATATCAACATGATTGCCCGGGCGAAAAGCGCTCAGGAAGCAGAAGACCTGGCGCGTCAGGGGCAGCAGGTAATGGCGGAGATCCATGCGCTGTCGATACCCGTTGTCGCTGCGATCCACGGGGCCTGCCTGGGCGGTGGGCTTGAGCTGGCGCTGGCCTGTCACAGCCGCATTTGTACCGACGATGCGAAAACGGTACTCGGACTGCCGGAGGTACAGCTTGGATTGCTGCCCGGTTCAGGTGGCACGCAGCGCCTGCCGCGTCTGGTGGGCGTCAGTACGGCGCTGGAGATGATTTTAACCGGTAAACAGCTGCGCGCCCGTCAGGCGTTAAAGACGGGTCTGGTTGATGAGGTCGTTCCGCACGCCATCTTGCTTGAGGCCGCCGTTGAGCGGGCGCTGAAAGGTCGTCAGGCGAAACGCCCTCTGCCGGTGCGCGAGCGTATCCTCGCCGGGCCGCTGGGGCGCACGCTGCTGTTCAATATGGTGGGTAAAAAAACCGAGCAAAAAACCAAAGGGAACTATCCGGCAGCGACGCGCATTCTGAAGGTGATTGAAACCGGTTTATCGCAGGGCAGCAGCAGCGGTTATGCTGCGGAAGCGAAAGCCTTTGGCGAGCTGGCGATGACGCCGCAGTCGCAGGCGCTGCGCGGCATTTTCTTTGCCAGCACGGAGGTTAAAAAAGATCCGGGCAGTGAAGCTGAACCGGCTCCGCTGCGCGCCATTGGCGTTCTGGGTGGTGGGCTGATGGGCGGCGGCATCGCATTTGTCACCGCCAGCAAAGGCAAATTGCCCGTACGTATCAAAGATATCAACCCTAAGGGTATCAACCACGCGTTGCAGTACAGCTGGCAGAACCTTGATCGCAAAGTGAAACGCCGCCATATCAAGGCCAGTGAGCGCGATAAAACCCTCGCGATGATCACTGGCGCCACCGACTACAGTGGGTTTGCACACCGCGATCTGGTGATTGAAGCCGTGTTCGAAGATCTGGCCCTTAAGCAGCAGATGGTGGCGGACGTTGAACAGCACTGCGCGCCGCACACCATTTTCGCGTCAAACACCTCGTCTTTGCCGATCGGCGACATCGCGGCGAAAGCCGTGCGCCCGGAGAAGGTAATAGGGCTGCACTATTTCAGCCCTGTCGAAAAAATGCCGCTGGTGGAGGTTATCCCGCATGCCACAACCAGCCCGCAAACTATTGCCACCGTGGTGAAGCTGGCGAAAAAACAGGGCAAAACCCCGATTGTGGTCGCGGACAAAGCCGGCTTCTACGTCAACCGCATTCTGGCGCCGTACATTAACGAAGCGATGCGGTTGCTGACGGAAGGGGAGAAAATTGAGCACGTCGATGACGCTCTGGTGAAGTTTGGTTTCCCCGTCGGCCCAATCCAACTTTTGGATGAGGTAGGAATTGATACGGGGACTAAAATTATCCCTGTGCTGGAAGCGGCTTATGGCGATCGTTTTGCGCCGCCTGCAAACTTTGTTTCTGCAATTTTGAAGGACGATCGCAAAGGCAGAAAAAATGAACGCGGTTTCTATCTTTACGCCGCGAAAGGGCGTAAAAGCAAGAAACAGGTCGACCCTTCGGTTTATGCGCTTATTCCTGTCACGGGTCAGGCAAAATTGTCGGCGGTTCAGTGTGCTGAGCGCTGCGTAATGATGATGCTCAATGAAGCGGCGCGCTGCTTTGGTGAGCAGGTGATCAAGAGCGCACGCGACGGCGACATCGGCGCCGTGTTTGGTATCGGTTTTCCGCCATTCCTTGGCGGTCCGTTCCGGTATATGGATACCCTCGGGGCGGGTGAAGTGGTTGCGATTCTGCAACGTCTGGCCTCGCAATATGGTCCACGGTTTACACCTTGTGACGAATTATTGCAGATGGCGGAACGGGGTCAGACATTCTGGCCCGTAAGGGAAACTGATTGCGTAAACTGAAGTCAAAGAAGGGTAAATCCTGAGGTGATGGAACCTGTTCTGGCGAAATTGTAAACAGAGATTGACTATACTTACGCCATTGAGGTAAAAAACAGCGTTTCATTCACCGAATGGATCAGGCACAATGCCCGGCCATCGGGTTTTCTACCTCAGAGCATTAATCGCGGGTAGTCAACGCCGGTGATTCTGGTTAACAAAAGCGGTGCAATATGCAAGTTTTTATCATGCGTCACGGCGACGCGGCACTCGATGCCGCCAGTGACTCAGTACGTCCTTTAACCGTCTGTGGCTGCGACGAATCCCGTCAGATGGCGACATGGCTTAAAGGTCAAAAAGTGGACATTGAACGCGTTCTGGTGAGTCCGTTCCTGCGGGCAGAACAGACGCTGGATGTGGTAGGGGAGTGTATGAACCTGCCATCCAGTGTGGATGTGCTCCCTGAACTTACGCCGTGTGGCGATGTTGGCCTTGTCAGTGCTTATCTTCAGGCGCTGTGCAATGAAGGTGTCGCTTCCGCACTGGTCATTTCCCACCTGCCGCTGGTCGGCTATCTGGTATCTGAGCTGTGCCCGGGCGAAACGCCACCGATGTTCACTACGTCCGCCATTGCCAACGTCACCCTCGACGAAACCGGCAAAGGGGTCTTTAACTGGCAAATGAGTCCGTGCAACCTGAAGATGGCAAAAGCCATCTGACGTGACGTGCGATATGGCGGGGTGCAGCGTGCCTCCCGCCATCCTGTCAGGGCAACTCTGGCGGCTGCCACTCCTCCACTTCAATCAATACCAGCAATGCGGCATCTCCGCCGTACTCTTTGGGTGCCTGATGAAACGCCATCACGTGCGGGTGCTGAGCCAGCCACAGCGGTGTCTGTTGCTTAAGAATATGTTTGCCGTGGCCGTGCATTACGCAGGCGCAAAAAACATGCTCGCGACGACATGCCGCGATCAACGCCCCCAGCTCCTGTTTCGCCTGCATCTGGGTCAACCCATGCAGATCGAGGAACAGCTCCGGCGAGTAATCTCCCCGGCGTAATTTTTTCAGTTCAAAATGGCTGACGTCTTCGCGCACGTATTTCACCGCACCCTGAGTATTGAGCAGCGGCTGAAACTCATCTGAAAAATAGTGGCTGTTATCGGCCTGCTCCTGGAGCAGACGTTTGACCGGAACCTCGCTGACTTTTTTACGCTGCGGGCGATGGACAATGGTGTCGTGCGTGATTTGACGCGTCCCGGTCATCAGCTGGCGGAAGAGAGCCTGATCCTCCTCGCTGAGCGATGTTTTCTTTTTCATTCGTCATTCTCATCTCGTATTTCCGATAGTGTACCCGACTAAACGCATTTTTTAACCTCAAGCGACACGCGTCATTGCTGATTTATCGCCGTCTTCATGGCAAACTAGCCGCCGAAAATTATGCGAGCATGCCCTGGAGGAAAGAGTGGATAAAATTTTTGTCGATGAAGCAGTAAACGAGCTGCATACCATACAGGACATGTTGCGCTGGTCGGTTAGCCGCTTCAGCGCCGCCAATATCTGGTACGGCCACGGTACGGATAACCCGTGGGATGAGGCCGTTCAGCTGGTGCTGCCGTCTCTCTATCTGCCGCTGGATATTCCGGAAGACATGCGCACCGCGCGCCTGACCTCCAGCGAAAAACACCGCATCGTTGAGCGCGTGATCCGTCGCGTGAACGAGCGCATTCCGGTGGCTTACCTGACCAACAAAGCCTGGTTCTGCGGCCATGAGTTCTATGTTGATGAACGCGTGCTGGTGCCGCGCTCGCCGATTGGCGAGCTGATCAACAACCACTTTGACGGCCTGATTAACCATCAGCCGCAGCACATTCTTGATATGTGCACCGGCAGCGGCTGCATCGCCATTGCCTGCGCGTACGCCTTCCCGGAAGCGGAAGTGGACGCCGTCGATATCTCCACCGACGCGCTGGCCGTCACCGAACACAACATTGAAGAGCACGGGCTGATTCATCACGTCACGCCTATCCGCTCTGACCTGTTCCGCGACCTGCCGACGCTGCAATACGACCTGATCGTCACCAATCCGCCGTACGTGGATGCAGAAGACATGTCCGACCTGCCGAACGAGTACCGTCACGAGCCGGAGCTGGGTCTGGCGTCCGGCTCTGACGGGCTGAAGCTGACCCGCCGCATCCTGGCCTGCGCGCCGGATTATCTGACCGACGACGGCGTTCTGATTTGTGAAGTGGGCAACAGCATGGTACATCTGATAGAGCAGTACCCGGATGTGCCGTTCACCTGGCTTGAGTTCGACAACGGCGGTGACGGCGTCTTTATGCTGACCAAGGCGCAGCTGCTTGATGCACGCGAATACTTCAGTATTTACAAAGATTAATCCAGCGGGCTTCGGCCCGTTTCACAACGCTCAAACACAAACAACAACATCGGAGCCGTGATGGCAGGAAACAGTATTGGACAGGTATTCCGTGTGACCACCTTTGGCGAGTCGCACGGTCTGGCACTGGGTTGTATCGTTGATGGCGTCCCGCCAGGCATCGAACTGACCGAAGCCGATTTACAGCATGACCTTGACCGTCGGCGTCCGGGTACCTCTCGCTACACCACGCAGCGTCGCGAGCCGGACCAGGTCAAAATTCTCTCCGGCGTATTTGAAGGCCGTACCACCGGGACCAGCATTGGTCTGCTGATTGAAAACACCGATCAGCGTTCTCAGGACTACGGCGCGATTAAAGACGTCTTCCGTCCGGGCCACGCTGATTACACCTACGAACAAAAATATGGCTTTCGCGACTATCGCGGCGGCGGACGTTCTTCCGCACGTGAAACCGCGATGCGCGTGGCGGCAGGGGCGATTGCCAAAAAATATCTCCAGCAGAAATTCGGCATCGTTATCCGCGGCTGTCTGACCCAGATGGGCGACATTCCGCTGGCAATCAAAGACTGGGATCAGGTAGAACTTAACCCGTTCTTCTGCGCCGATGCCGACAAGCTGGACGCGCTGGATGAGCTGATGCGTGGCCTGAAAAAAGAGGGCGATTCCATTGGTGCGAAAGTCACCGTGGTAGCCGACGGCGTGCCGGCTGGCTGGGGCGAGCCGGTATTTGACCGCCTTGACGCCGACATCGCCCACGCGCTGATGAGCATCAACGCGGTGAAAGGCGTTGAAATCGGCGACGGTTTTGACGTGGTTAAGCTTCGCGGCAGCCAGAACCGCGACGAAATCACGAAGGCGGGTTTCCAGAGCAACCATGCGGGCGGCATTCTGGGCGGCATCAGCAGCGGGCAGCAAATTATTGCCAATATCGCGCTGAAGCCCACGTCCAGCATTACCGTGCCGGGCCACACGATTAACCGCGCTGGCGATGAAGTTGAGATGATCACCAAAGGGCGTCACGATCCGTGCGTGGGGATCCGCGCGGTACCGATCGCAGAAGCGATGCTGGCGATCGTGCTGATGGATCACTTCCTGCGCCAGCGCGCGCAGAATGCGGATGTGACGACCACCATTCCACGCTGGTAACTATGAAAAAAACCGCAATCGCTCTGCTGGCGCTGCTGGTCAGTGGAGCAAGCCTGGCCGCTACGCCGTGGCAGAAAATCACCCATCCGGTAGCGGGGAGCGCGCAGTCCATTGGCGCTTTCTCCAACGGGTGTATCGTCGGCGCGCAGGAACTTCCGCTGCAATCGGATACCTATCAGGTGATGCGCACCGACCAGCGCCGTTATTTCGGCCATCCTGACCTGGTGCTTTTTATTCAGCGTCTTGGCAACCAGGTGCATAATCTGGGGCTGGGCACGATGCTGATTGGCGATATGGGGATGCCTGCCGGTGGCCGCTTTAACGGCGGTCACGCCAGCCACCAGACCGGACTGGATGTGGATATCTTCCTGCAATTGCCGAAAACGCGCTGGAGCTCAGCGCAACTGCTGAAACCGCAGGTGCTGGATCTGGTCTCGGCCGACGGTAAACGTGTCGTCGCCTCGCGATGGTCGCCGGAAATTTCCAGCATGATTAAGCTGGCGGCAAAGGATAACGACGTCACGCGGATCTTTGTTAATCCGGCCATCAAGCAGCAGCTTTGCCTGGATGCGGGAACGGATCGCGACTGGTTGCGTAAAGTGCGCCCGTGGTTCCAGCATCGTGCCCATATGCATGTTCGCCTGCGCTGCCCGGCGAACAGCCTGGAATGTGAAGATCAGCCGCTGCCACCGCCTGGCGATGGTTGTGGTTACGAACTGCAAAGCTGGTTTGAACCAGCCAAGCCTGGAACCTCTAAGCCTGAGAAGAAGACACCGCCTCCGTTGCCGCCTTCCTGCCAGGCGCTACTGGATGAGCATGTACTTTAATGGATAATTTCGTCGACCTGTTCATGGTGTCACCGCTGCTGCTGGCGGTGCTCTTTTTTGTTGCAATGTTAGCCGGATTTATCGATGCCCTGGCGGGCGGCGGCGGGTTGCTCACCGTTCCGGCGTTGCTGGCGGCAGGCATGAGCCCTGCCCAGGCGCTTGCCACCAACAAACTCCAGGCATGCGGCGGTTCGCTCTCCTCGTCGCTCTATTTCATTCGGCGTAAAGTTGTGAATCTCGCCGATCAGAAGCTCAATATCCTGATGACGTTTATTGGCTCAACGGCGGGCGCGCTGCTGGTCCAGCACGTACAGTCCGACATTCTGCGCCAGATCCTGCCGCTGCTGGTTATCTGTATCGGCCTCTATTTCTTACTCATGCCAAAGCTCGGGGAAGAAGATCGACAGCGTCGCCTTCACGGCCTGCCGTTTGCGCTGATCGCCGGTGGCTGCGTCGGTTTTTACGATGGCTTCTTTGGCCCGGGGGCAGGCTCGTTTTACGCGCTGGCATTCGTGACGCTGGCCGGGTTCAACCTCGCCAAATCCACCGCCCACGCCAAAGTCCTCAACGCGACCTCCAACGTTGGCGGTCTGCTGCTGTTTATCATTGGCGGCAAGGTTATCTGGGCAACCGGGTTTGTGATGATGGCAGGGCAGTTTTTGGGCGCGCGCGCAGGCTCGCGTCTGGTATTAAGCAAAGGGCAAAAGCTGATCCGCCCGATGATTGTTGTCGTCTCGGCGGTGATGAGCGCCAAACTTCTTTATGACAGCCATGGACAGGAGATCCTCACCTGGTTGGGGATGAACTAATGAACAGTACGCATAACTACGAACAGCTGATTGAGATCTTCGATAGCTGTTTTGCTGATGATTTTAATACCCGTCTGATTAAAGGCGACGACGAACCGATCTATCTTCCAGCTGATGACGAGGTTCCGTATAACCGCATCATCTTTGCCCACGGCTTTTACGCCAGCGGTTTGCACGAAATTTCGCACTGGTGTATCGCCGGGAAAGCGCGTCGCGAGCTGGTGGACTTTGGTTACTGGTACTGCCCGGACGGGCGCGACGCCGCCACCCAGGGGCAGTTTGAAGATGTGGAGGTGAAACCCCAGGCGCTGGAATGGCTGTTATGCGTGGCGGCGGGTTTCCCGTTCAACGTGAGCTGTGACAACCTCGAAGGCGACTTCGAGCCAGACCGTATCGTCTTCCAGCGCCGCGTTCATGCGCAGGTGATGGAATATCTTGAGAAAGGCATCCCGGCACGTCCGGCACGCCTGATCGAGGCTTTACAGAATTATTACCACACGCCGGAGATCACGGCGGAACGCTTCCCGTGGCCGGAAGATCTTTAACAGAGGAAAGAAGATGATCGCAGAATTTGAATCACGCATTCTGGCGTTAATTGATGACATGGTGGAACACGCCAGTGATGATGAGCTGTTCGCCAGCGGTTATCTGCGTGGTCACCTGACGCTGGCGGTAGCCGCGCTGGAAGCCGGGGACGATCACTCTGCCGACGCCGTTCACGCGGAAGTCACTCGCAGCCTGGAAAACGCTATTCAGGCCGGGGAACTCTCTCCGCGCGACCAGTCTTTAGTGCTGGGCATGTGGGATAATTTGTTCCAGCAGGCGAAAGCGAAGTAAGTGTATCACCGCCCTCTCCCACAGGGAGAGGGCCGGGGTGAGGGCACCAGACCGCACCCTACTTGACCATTTTCCCCTTCAGCAATTTCCGCACCCACAGTCGGTTTGGATTCAGCCCCGCGAGCGTAACCCTGTCCAGCGGAACCGGCTCGTCGCTCATTTGCGCGGCTAACGCTTCAGCCAGCAGCGGCGCGGAGCACAATCCCCGCGAGCCTAAGCCACCCAGCATAAACAGCTCGGGGTGAACGGGCGCACTTACCGCCGTTTCTTTGCTGTCTGCAAGATCCTGATAGACTTCAAGCGTGGCGTCATAGTCCGGCACGTTTCCCGCCATCGGCAGGTGATCGCGGGTCGCGCAGCGTACGCCGCAGCGCGCCTGACCCTCACTGACATCAACCTCTTTCGCCCACGACGCATCCGGAAAACTGTCGACCAGGCGCTGGCGGTTTTGCTGCTGATCCGCTTCGCTGTAATGCATATCTGTTTCACCGCGATGGTAGCTGGCGCCGATGCAGTGATGGCCGTTGGAGGGATTTTGCGGCGTCAGGTAGCCGTCGTAACACAGCACCTGACGCAGTTTGCTCAGTTGGGGCGCAGTCGGGATATGGCTCACCTGGCCGCCGACTGGATAAACCGGCAATGATGCTGTCTGGGTAAACTGGCTGATATGATGTCCGTTGGCCAGCACAACGCTGGCATGCTGGGCCTCTTTACCGTCAGCGAAACGCAGTTCCCAGTGCGCAGTGCGGCTTAGCGATTGAACCTTATGGGCATAATGCACTGTCAACCCACGCGACTGCCCGAGGGCTATCGCCGCAGAAGTCAGTTCAGCCGGACATAGCCAGCCGCCGAGTGGATACTGAATTCCGCCGCAGCCGGTGTCGACACCAGCGGTCTCAGCAACCTGCTGTGCCGTCACTGCATGGGCGATGTCCTCCGGCAGCCCCAGCGACAGCATTTGTGTGATTTTCTGCTGGCTCTTCTCATCCCAGCCGAGCTGCGTCACGCCGCACCAGTCGTGGTCGAACGCAACAGGCAGGCTATCGTAAAGGCGGCGAGCAAACGTAAACGCCGCCGGGAAGAACTGGAACAGTGCCGGATCGTGTGCACTTAATAAGGGATAAAGCGCGCCCTGACGGTTGCCTGATGCGCCCGTCGCCGGCGCCTCGTCAGCGCAGTAGAGCGTCACCTGCCAGCCACGGTGCAGCAGCGCCAGCGAGAGCAGGGCGCTGGCAATACCCCCGCCCACAATAGCGACCTCACGCGAGGTGCTGGCGCGGCGGGCAAACCAGGGGGCCTGCGCCGGGATCGCCAGATCCTGTTCCATCACCCCGACCAGCATGTCGCGTTTGCGGCCAAAGCCTTTGGTTTTCCGCATGGTAAACCCCGCCTCCTGCAACCCACGACGGACAAAGCCCGCGGAGGTGAAGGTAGCAAGCGTCGCGCCCGGGCGCGCCAGACGTGCCATGGCGCTGAACAGGTGCGGGCTCCACATGTCCGGGTTTTTAGCGGGCGCAAAACCGTCCAGGAACCAGGCGTCCACTTTCTGATTCATTGAGTCATCAAGCTTATCGGTCAGGTCGTTAATATCGCCCAGCCACAGGTCGAGGGTGACGCGTCCGTCATCCAGAATCAGACGATGACAGCCGCCGATAGCCGGTGGCCACTGGGTCTGAAGCTGTTCCGCCCAGTGGGCAAGCTCCGGCCAGCGCTGATGGGCAAGCCGCAGATCGTGCGCGGTAAGCGGAAATTTTTCGAAACTGATGAAATGTAATCTTTGTAAGGTAGCCTCGGGGTATGCAGCGCGAAAACAATCGAATGCCTGCCAGAGGGTCAGAAAATTCAGCCCGGTGCCGAAACCGCTCTCCGCCACGACGAACAGCCTGCGCGGATGTTCAGGGAAGCGGGTGCTGAGATGATTTCCTTCGAGGAAGACATAGCGCGTCTCTTCCAGTCCGTTATCATTAGAAAAGTAGACGTCATCAAAATCTCGGGAAACAGGTGTACCCTCAGCGTTGAATTCGAGGTTGGCAGGTTGTATGGCGTTTTGTTTCACGTAAGTTACTCGTCCGACAGGCAGTGGCACGATCTTAGCGATGTGAGCCCATCGGTGCAAATTTCCACAGAAAATGGCTGATCGGACTTGTTCGGCGTACAAGTGTACGCTATTGTGCGACTCGAAACTTTTTATAGTGCGACTTACAGAGGTATTGAATGAAACGTGCAGTGATTACTGGCCTGGGCATCGTTTCCAGCATCGGTAATAACCAGCAGGAAGTCCTGGCATCTCTGCGTGAAGGACGCTCCGGGATCACTTTCTCTGAAGAGTTTAAAGATTCTGGAATGCGTAGCCACGTATGGGGTAACGTTAAACTGGACACCACCGGTTTAATTGACCGTAAAGTGGTTCGTTTCATGAACGATGCCTCTATCTACGCCTATCTTTCCATGCAGGAAGCGATCAAGGATTCTGGTCTGAGCGAAGACGTTTACCAGAACAACCCACGCGTGGGCCTGATTGCAGGTTCCGGCGGTTCTTCTAAAGCTCAGGTGTTCGGTGCTGACGCCATGCGCAGCCCGCGCGGCCTGAAAGCGGTCGGTCCATATGTTGTGACCAAAGCCATGGGTTCAGCGGTTTCCGCGTGCCTGGCAACGCCGTTCAAAATCCACGGTGTGAACTACTCCATCAGCTCCGCATGTGCGACCTCCGCACACTGTATCGGTAATGCGGTTGAGCAGATCCAACTGGGCAAACAGGACATCGTATTTGCTGGCGGTGGCGAAGAGCTGGGCTGGGAAATGGCCTGTGAGTTCGACGCGATGGGCGCACTGTCCACTAAATACAACGAAACGCCAGACAAAGCGTCCCGTACTTATGATGCACACCGCGACGGTTTTGTTATCGCTGGCGGCGGCGGTATGGTTGTGGTTGAAGAGCTGGAACACGCGCTGGCGCGTGGCGCGCACATCTATGCTGAGATCGTGGGCTACGGCGCAACGTCTGACGGCGCTGACATGGTTGCTCCATCCGGTGAAGGCGCGGTGCGCTGCATGAAGATGGCGATGCACGGTGTTGATACTCCAATCGACTACCTGAACTCCCACGGCACCTCAACGCCGGTAGGCGACGTGAAAGAGCTGGGTGCGATCCGTGAAGTGTTCGGCGACAACAGCCCGGCTATCTCTGCAACCAAAGCCATGACCGGTCACTCTCTGGGCGCGGCGGGCGTGCAGGAAGCGATCTACTCTCTGCTGATGCTGGAAAACGGCTTTATCGCGCCAAGCATCAACATCGAAGAGATGGACGAGCAGGCGGCTGGCCTGAACATCGTGACTGAAACCACCGAACGTGAGCTGACGACCGTTATGTCCAACAGCTTCGGTTTCGGCGGCACCAACGCCACGCTGGTGATGCGTAAGCTGAAAGCGTAAGCGTTTGAAGGTATAGTAGAAGGGAGCCGCGCGGCTCCCTTTTTTTATGCCTGAACACGGAGTTATGCATGAAGGCTGTTACCCCTGAGAAGAGCGCTCCTTCCGGGAACCTTTCCCTTTTCCGCATCGCCTTTGCGGTGTTTCTGACCTATATGACGGTTGGCCTGCCGCTGCCGGTGATCCCCTTGTTCGTTCACCAGGAGCTGGGCTATGGCAACACCATGGTCGGCATTGCGGTGGGCATTCAGTTTTTAGCGACGGTATTAACCCGGGGCTACGCCGGTCGCCTGGCGGATCAGCACGGCGCAAAACGCTCGGCGTTGCAGGGCATGTTTGCCTGCGGGCTGGCGGGGGAGCCTGGCTGCTGGCGGCGCTGTTGCCAATAGATGCAGCGTATAAATTCGCGCTGCTGGTGGTAGGGCGCCTGATCCTCGGCTTTGGCGAAAGCCAGCTGCTGACCGGCACCCTGACCTGGGGAATGGGGCTGGTGGGACCTGCGCGTTCCGGAAAAGTGATGTCCTGGAACGGGATGGCGATTTACGGCGCACTGGCGGCAGGCGCGCCGCTGGGGCTGCTGATCCACAGCCAGTTTGGTTTTGCGGCGCTGGCAGGCACCACCATGGTATTGCCGCTGCTGGCGTGGGCGTTTAACGGTTCGGTGCGTAAGGTGCCCGCCCATAAAGGCGAGCGTCCTTCGCTGTGGAGCGTGGTGGGGCAAATCTGGCAGCCGGGGCTTGGGCTGGCGCTTCAGGGGGTGGGCTTCGCGGTTATTGGTACCTTTGTCTCCCTCTATTTCATGAGCCGCGGCTGGGCGATGGCGGGCTTTACGCTGACGGCCTTTGGCGGCGCGTTTGTATTGATGCGCGTGCTGTTTGGCTGGATGCCGGATCGCTTTGGCGGCGTGAAGGTGGCCGTGTCGTCACTTGTCATTGAGACCGTGGGTCTGGTACTGCTCTGGCAGGCGCCCTCTGCATCCGTTGCGCTGCTGGGTGCGGCGTTAACCGGCTGCGGCTGCTCGCTGATCTTCCCGGCGCTGGGCGTTGAAGTGGTGAAGCGCGTGGCTCCGCAGGTGCGCGGCACGGCGCTGGGCGGCTATGCGGCGTTTCAGGATATCTCATACGGCATCACCGGGCCGCTGGCGGGGCTGCTTGCAACGTCGTTTGGCTATCCTTCCGTATTTCTCGCCGGTGCGGTGTCAGCGGTGGTGGGGATTGTGGTGACGATGGTGGCGTTTCGCAAGCGGTAGTATGTTGCCGGGTGGCGGCTTCGCCTTACCCGGCCTACGGTTCGAGCCGTTGTAGACCCGGTAAGCGAAGCGCCACCGGGCAAATCCTCACGCAACCAGCCAGAAAATCGCCAGCGCAATCACCAACGCGATCAACATCAATCCCGGACGGGCAGAAAGCGTTTTGAACGTATCAACTACGGGGGCAAACAGCGGGCTGTAGATCGGCTGAATGTTTCTTACCTCCGGCACGCCGCCTTCCCGCTCGGCGCGGCGAACAAAGATCTGATTGAGCACATCCTGCACCTGGGCGGTGGTCAGCACCGTTTGCGGCGTAGCCTGCCAGCTCTGCTGAGCGTAATCCCGGATCGTATCGAACTCGTGCGGTTCCAGCGGTTGTTTCAGCGCCGCCTGTACGCTGTGCAGGGTCGGGGCGCTCTGGGTGCTGAGCGTCTGACGCGCCTGGAGCCAGGTGACCAGATGGGTAAACTGTTTTGCCGGGATCATCTCGCCCGCTTTCACACCGGAAAGTTCCAGCATGGATTGCCAGATAAGCTTTGTTGGTTCGCCGGTTGCGGCAGCCAGCTTAGTGACCATCTGCTTGAGCGTATTATGCTCCGCAGGCTGCAATGGCCGTTCTGTAGACGGGCGCTGTTGCGGCTGCGGGATAGAAAGCTGATTGCTTTGCAGCAGGGTCAACACGGTTTTCAGCTGTTCCGGCGAAAGCTGGCTCAGGGCGGTATGACCGTACTGTTGACGGATAAAATCACTCACCGCCTGGCGATTATTCCCCTGGCCCAACAGCTCGGTCAGCTGCGAGATAATCTGGCGGGTGGTATGTTGCTGCTGTGCGCTGGTAAGACGCTGGTTCAGGTTTTGTTCGGCGGCAGGGAAATGGCGCGACTGTAGCGGCGCATCGTTTCTGACGCCCAAATCGTGCTTCACGCCGGCCCACACCTCTGCGTTTTGCTGTGAGGTCAACGCAATAAGACGCGTGATCAGACGCTCCAGTACGGTGCGTTGCTGCGTGGAGAGCGGTTGTTCGCCTGGCGTGTTGGGCGTTACGGGGCCTTCACCCGGAGGGCGCGGAGGCGTACCTGAAATGGGCTGCATCGTCAAAAATCCTTAAAGTCAAACTCTGCGTAACCGGGCGGAGATATATGCCCGGCGGCGAGATTATGGCACACTTGGCAGGTTTACTTCCTCTCAAACAGGTACTCAGACGTGAAAATCCTCGTTGATGAAAATATGCCTTACGCCCGTGAGCTGTTCAGCCGCCTGGGTGAGGTTAAGGCTGTCCCTGGTCGCCCGATTCCGGTCAGCGAACTGGACGATGCAGACGCCCTGATGGTGCGCTCGGTGACTAAAGTAAATGAGGCGCTGCTCACCGGCAAAGGGGTTAAATTTGTCGGGACGGCAACGGCCGGGACCGATCATGTGGATGACCAGTGGCTTAAGCAGGCGGGGATTGGTTTTTCCGCGGCGCCAGGCTGTAACGCCATTGCCGTCGTGGAATATGTTTTCTCCTCGCTATTGATGCTGGCCGAGCGCGATGGTTTTACGCTGAAAGATCGCACCGTCGGGATTGTGGGTGTGGGCAACGTGGGCGGACGTCTGCAAAAGCGTCTGGAAGCCTGGGGAATCCGCACCCTGCTGTGCGATCCGCCGCGTAAGGATAACGGTGATGAAGGCGACTTCCGCACACTGGATGAGCTGGTCGACGAGTGCGACGTCATCACCTTCCATACGCCGCTCTTTAAAGAGGGGCCGTATAAGACCCTGCACCTGGCCGACGAAAAGCTGATCCGCCGTCTGAAGGCTGGCACTATTCTGATAAATGCCTGCCGGGGACCGGTGGTGGATAACGCGGCGCTGCTGGCATGTCTCGACGAAGGACAAGAGCTTAGCGTCGTGCTGGACGTCTGGGAGCCAGAGCCTGATCTCAACGTCGCATTGCTGGATAAGGTAGACGTGGGTACCGCACATATCGCGGGTTATACCCTTGAAGGCAAAGCGCGTGGCACAACCCAGGTGTTTGAGGCTTACAGCGCCTTTATCGGCCATCCGCAGCAGGTGGCGCTGGATACGCTGCTGCCCGCCCCGGAATTTGGCCGCATTACCCTTCATGGCCTGCTGGATGAGGCAACGCTGAAAAGACTGGTGCATTTGGTGTATGATGTGCGCCGCGATGACGCGCTGCTGCGTAAAGTGGCGGGTATTCCGGGTGAGTTTGACAAGCTACGCAAAAATTACCTTGAGCGCCGCGAGTGGTCTTCCCTGTATGTCATGTGCGATGACGCGTCAGCGGCGGGGCTGCTGCATAAACTGGGATTTAACGCCGTTCACCACCCGGCACGTTAATGTCTTCTTAATGCTCCCTGTCGGATGTTCCGGCAGGGACGCTTTTTATTTCTGGAGTAAACCACCATGTCTGAAGGCTGGAACATTGCCATTTTGGGTGCCACTGGCGCCGTGGGCGAAGCCCTGCTTGAAACCCTTGCTGAGCGTCAGTTCCCGGTGGGTGAGATTTACGCACTGGCGCGTACCGACAGCGCAGGAGAACAGCTGCGTTTCGGCGGGAAATCCTTGATGGTGCAGGACGCCGCCGCGTTTGACTGGACGCAGGCTCAGCTGGCGTTTTTTGCCGCAGGTGCGCAAGCCACGGCGTCTTACATTGAAGAAGCGACAAATTCAGGCTGTCTGGTGATCGACCTGAGCGGCCTGTTCTCCCTGGAGCCGGATGTGCCGCTGGTGGTGCCGGACGTCAACCCGTTTGTGCTGGCTGACTACCGCAACCGCAACATCATTGCAGTACCGAACAGCCTCACCAGCCAGCTGCTGACCGCGCTGAAGCCGCTGATCGACGACGGTGGCCTGTCGCGTATTTCCGTGACCAGCCTGCTGTCAGCCTCCGCTAACGGCAAAAAAGCCGTAGACGCACTGGCAGGGCAGAGCGCGAAGCTGCTGAACGGTATCCCGATCGACGAAGATGATTTCTTTGGCCGCCAGCTGGCGTTCAACATGCTGCCGCTACTGCCGGATCGTGAAGGTTCGGTGCGGGAAGAGCGTCGTATCGTCGATGAAGCACGCAAAATTTTGCAGGATGACGGGCTGATGATCTCCGCGAATGTCGTGCAGTCTCCGGTCTTTTACGGCCACGCGCAGATGGTCGGGTTTGAAGCCCTGCGTCCGCTGGCGGCTGAAGAAGCCCGCGACGCGTTTGGCCGCGGAGAGGACATTGTCCTGTCCGAAGAGAGCGAATTCCCGACGCAGGTGTGCGACGCCACCGGCAGCGCGCATCTCTCTGTGGGCTGTGTGCGTAACGATTACGGTATGCCTGAGCAGGTGCAGTTCTGGTCTGTTGCCGACAACGTGCGTTTCGGCGGCGCGCTGATGGCGGTCAAAATCGCGGAAAAACTGGTGCAGGAGTATCTGTACTGATGTCAGATGTGGAACAAAAGCCGGTCCACAGAATTGCCCTCGGCATTGAATACGATGGCAGTAAATACTATGGCTGGCAGCGGCAGAATGAGGTGCGCAGCGTCCAGGAGAAGCTGGAGAAAGCGCTCTCTCAGGTAGCGAATGAACCGATAAGCGTCTTCTGCGCGGGCCGCACCGATGCCGGCGTTCACGGCACGGGGCAGGTGGTGCATTTTGACACCACCTCCGTGCGCAAAGACGCGGCCTGGACGCTGGGTGTAAATGCGAATTTGCCTGGTGACATTGCCGTGCGTTGGGTGAAAGCTGTGCCGGATGATTTTCACGCGCGTTTCAGCGCGACGGCGCGGCGCTACCGTTATGTCATCTATAACCAGCGCCTGCGCCCGGCGGTGTTAAGCCAGGGCGTGACGCATTTTTATGAACCGCTGGATGCAGAACGTATGCAGCGTGCGGCGCAGTGTCTGATTGGAGAGAATGATTTTACGTCGTTTCGTGCGGTGCAGTGTCAGTCCCGTACGCCGTGGCGTAACGTCATGCACATTAACGTCAGTCGGTATGGCGCGTATGTGGTGGTGGATATCAAAGCCAATGCCTTTGTACATCATATGGTGCGGAATATTGTGGGCAGCCTGATGGAAGTGGGCGCCGGACACCAGCCGGAGAGCTGGATTGCAGAACTGCTTGCAGCGAAGGACAGAACGCTTGCGGCAGCAACGGCGAAAGCGGAAGGGCTGTATCTGGTTTCGGTGGATTATCCGGACCGGTTCGACCTGCCAAAACCGCCAATGGGCCCGCTGTTTTTAGCGGACTAAACAAAGGTGCAATTAGGGCTTAGACAATATGGACGTAATACGTTTTCTGATTGATTTCATCCTGCATATTGATGTTCACCTGGCGGAGCTGGTCGCGCAGTACGGCGTCTGGGTTTACGCCATTCTGTTCCTCATTCTGTTCTGTGAAACCGGCCTTGTGGTTACGCCGTTCCTGCCTGGAGATTCACTGCTGTTCGTGGCGGGCGCGTTATCCGCACTGCCAACGAATGACCTGAATGTCCATCTGATGGTCGTCCTGATGATCATCGCCGCGATTGTTGGTGATGCGGTCAACTACACCATCGGGCGGGTGTTTGGCGAGCGGTTGTTCAGTAATCCGGACTCGAAGATTTTCCGCCGCAGTTATTTAGATAAGACCCATGCGTTCTATGAGCGCCATGGCGGTAAGACCATTATCCTTGCCCGTTTTGTGCCTATTGTGCGTACATTTGCACCGTTTGTGGCGGGAATGGGTCACATGTCCTATCGTCATTTTGCCATGTACAACGTGGTGGGCGCGCTGCTGTGGGTGCTGCTGTTCACCTATGCAGGCTACCTGTTTGGCGATCTGCCGGTGGTTCAGGAAAACCTTAAGTTACTGATTGTAGCGATTATTGTGCTTTCCGTACTGCCTGGCGTCATCGAAATTATCCGTCACAAACGCGCGGCGGCAAAGCAAGCGAAGTAAATGCACGCTGGCGGTTCGACCACTTTTTTATCCAAAGTTTCGGGCTGTTATGTTTTAATGTGCAACATTCATGGTCTGTTGGAGGCAAAAATGGCATTATTCGCCTCTTACAGCAAAACTGGCATACGACCAGGTTCAGGCAGAAAGGTTATCAATGAGCTGGATTGAACGAATTAAAAGCAACATTACCCCAACGCGTAAAGCGAGCATTCCTGAAGGGGTATGGACGAAGTGTGATAGCTGCGGCCAGGTTCTGTATCGCGCAGAGCTGGAACGCAATCTTGAGGTGTGTCCGAAGTGTGACCACCATATGCGTATGTCGGCGCGCAACCGCCTGCATAGCCTGCTGGACGAAGGTTCTCTGGTAGAACTGGGCAGCGAACTGGAGCCAAAAGATGTGCTCAAGTTCCGCGACTCCAAAAAATACAAAGATCGTCTGGCCTCTGCGCAGAAAGAGACCGGCGAGAAAGACGCGCTAATCGTCATGAAAGGCACCCTGCATGAAATGCCGGTGGTTGCCGCCGCGTTTGAGTTCTCCTTTATGGGCGGCTCAATGGGCTCCGTGGTCGGCGCGCGTTTCGTGCGTGCCGTTGAGCAGGCGCTGGAAGACAACTGCCCGCTGATCTGCTTCTCCGCCTCCGGTGGCGCACGTATGCAGGAAGCGCTGATGTCCCTGATGCAGATGGCGAAAACCTCTGCGGCGCTGGCGAAAATGCAGGAGCGCGGTCTGCCGTACATTTCGGTACTGACCGACCCAACCATGGGCGGCGTTTCTGCAAGCTTCGCCATGCTGGGCGACCTGAACATCGCGGAGCCAAAAGCGCTGATCGGCTTTGCCGGTCCTCGCGTTATCGAGCAGACCGTACGTGAGAAACTGCCGCCGGGCTTCCAGCGCAGTGAGTTCCTCATTGAGAAAGGCGCTATCGATATGATCGTCCGCCGTCCGGAAATGCGCCTGAAACTGGCCAGCATTCTGGCGAAGCTGATGAATCTGCCAGCGCCTAACCCGGACGAGCCGCGCGAAGGCGTGGTGGTACCGGATCAGGAACCCGAGGCCTGATAACTGAAAAGGGCAGGGCCGAATGGCGCTGCCCTTTTGCTTTCTAAACCGTTAATGACAACCGGGCATCATGGAAAATAAAAGCATTCCTCAAGCCACGTCGCCCCTGGCCGCGTGGCTTTCTTATCTGGAAAACCTGCACAGTAAAACTATCGACATGGGCCTTGAGCGCGTAAGCCAGGTTGCCGCGCGTCTTGACGTGCTGAAACCCGCGCCTTTCGTGTTTACCGTCGCCGGCACTAACGGTAAAGGCACCACCTGCCGCACGCTGGAATCTGTCCTGATGGCGGCGGGGTACAAAGTTGGCGTTTACAGCTCGCCGCATCTGGTGCGCTATACCGAGCGCGTGCGGGTGCAAAACACCGAGCTGGCGGAATCGGCCCATACGGCGTCGTTTGCCGCTATCGAAGCGGCGCGCGGCGAAACCTCATTAACCTATTTCGAATATGGCACCCTGTCGGCGCTGTGGCTGTTTAAGCAGGCGCAGCTGGACGTGGTGATCCTGGAAGTGGGGCTGGGCGGGCGTCTGGATGCCACCAATATGGTGGATGCGGATGTCGCCGTCGTCACCAGCATCGCGCTGGATCACACCGACTGGCTGGGCCCGGACCGCGAGAGCATTGGCCGTGAGAAGGCCGGTATTTTCCGGGCCAATAAGCCTGCCGTGGTAGGCGAACCGGACATGCCACATACCATCGCTGAGGTAGCGAAAGAGAAGGGCGCTCGTCTGCTGCGTCGCGGCGTGGACTGGCAGTATGAGGTGCAGGACAACGGCTGGCGCTTCAGCGATGCGCAGGGCGTGCTGGAGAGTCTGCCCCTGCCGCAGGTGCCACAGCCTAACGCGGCGACTGCGCTGGCAGCCCTGCGCGCCAGCGGATTAGCGGTAAGCGAGCAGGCAATCCGCGATGGCATTCAGAACGCACTGTTACCAGGACGTTTTCAGATTGTGAGTGAGTCACCGCGTCTGATTCTGGATGTTGCACATAACCCGCATGCGGCGGCGTACCTCGCAGGACGTCTTAAATCGTTACCAAAAACCGGGCGCGTGCTGGCGGTTATCGGTATGCTTCATGATAAAGATATCGGCGGCACGCTGGCCTGCATGGAGAGTGTGGTCGATAGCTGGTATTGTGCTCCTCTGGAAGGGCCGCGCGGCGCGACTGCTGAGCAGTTGATGGAACATCTCGGCAAAGGCGAAATCTACAGCAGTGTGGTTTCGGCCTGGCGTGCCGCGATGGCGGAGGCTAAACCAGAAGATACCGTGCTGGTGTGTGGGTCATTCCACACGGTGGCACATGTCATGGAAGTGATGGACGCGGGGAGAACCGGTGGCGAGTAAGTTTCAGAACCGTTTAACAGGAACCATTGTGCTGGTCGCGCTCGGGGTGATTATTCTCCCGGGATTGCTCGACGGGCAGAAAAAGCATTACCAGGATGAATTTGCGGCCATTCCGCTGGTACCCAAACCGGGCGATCGCGACGAGCCCGATATGCTGCCAGCGGCAACGCAGGCGCTGCCTGCCCAGCCGCCAGAAGGCGCAGCGGAAGAGGTGCGCGCAGGTGATGCAGCCGCGCCGTCGCTCGATCCCTCGCGCCTGGCGACGAACAATAACATCGAGATTGATCCGGTGCCGGTAGAACAGCCTAAGCCTGTTGAGAAGCCGAAACCGGTGGAGAAGCCGCAGCCGAAACCGCAGCGGGATAAAGCGGCCGAGCAACTGGCAGCCGCTTCAGAAACGCCACCGCAGGCAAAACAGGACGCGGCCCCTACCGGCAAAGCCTATGTCGTTCAGCTCGGTGCGTTGAAAAATGCAGATAAGGTCAATGAGATCGTGAGTAAACTGCGCGGCGCGGGATACCGTGTTTATACTTCACCCACCACGCCGGTACAGGGTAAAATTACGCGTATCCTCGTGGGGCCGGATGCGTCGAAAGATAAGCTCAAAGGTTCGCTTGGCGAGCTGAAGCAAATCTCCGGCCTGAGCGGTGTGGTGATGAACTACAGCGCCAACTGATAGAAATTATCCCCTCACCCTGGCCCTCTCCCCAAAGGGGCGAGGGGTCGGTTTACTCCCTCTCCCTTGAGGGAGAGGGCCGAGGTGAGGGGGAGGCAGACGTTCACAGAAACGTCAAAGGTGCGGGGCGTTGAGCGTTTTTTCAGCGCCTTTTTTATTTACGCGTGGGAAGGAAATCCCTACGCAAACGTTTTCTTTTTCTGTTAGAATTCGCCCCGAACTGGATGACAGGGCGTTAAATCGTGGGACACATATGGTCTGGATTGATTACGCCATCATTGCGGTGATTGGTTTTTCCTGTCTGGTTAGCCTGATCCGTGGCTTTGTTCGTGAAGCGTTATCGCTGGTAACCTGGGGTTGTGCTTTCTTTGTTGCCAGTCATTACTACACTTACCTGTCTGTCTGGTTCACGGGCTTTGAAGATGAACTGGTCCGAAACGGAATCGCCATCGCGGTGCTGTTTATCGCGACGCTGATTGTCGGCGCTATCGTCAATTACGTGATAGGTCAGCTGGTCGAGAAAACCGGTCTGTCAGGAACGGACAGGGTGCTCGGCATCTGTTTCGGCGCGTTGCGAGGCGTGCTCATTGTGGCCGCGATCCTGTTCTTCCTGGATACCTTTACCGGGTTCTCCAAAAGTGAAGACTGGCAAAAATCGCAGCTCATTCCGGAGTTCAGCTTCATCATCAGATGGTTCTTTGACTATCTGCAAAGCTCGTCGAGTTTCTTGCCCAGGGCATAAACCCTGAGATGTGGCTTAACGAGGAAAAGACGAATGTGCGGTATTGTCGGTATCGCCGGTTTCATGCCGGTAAACCAGTCGATTTATGACGCGTTAACGGTGCTTCAGCACCGTGGGCAGGATGCTGCGGGTATCATCACCATTGATGCAAACAACTGCTTCCGTTTACGCAAGGCGAACGGCCTGGTAAACGATGTATTTGAAGCCCGCCATATGCAGCGTCTGCAAGGTAATATGGGGATCGGTCACGTTCGTTATCCTACTGCTGGCAGTTCCAGCGCCTCTGAGGCTCAGCCTTTTTACGTTAACTCCCCGTATGGCATCACGCTTGCCCACAATGGCAATCTGACCAATGCCCACGAGCTGCGTAAAAAGCTGTTTGAAGAGAAACGTCGCCACATTAACACCACCTCTGATTCTGAAATCCTGCTCAATATCTTTGCCAGCGAGCTGGATAACTTCCGCCATTATCCGCTGGAAGCAGACAACATTTTTGCTGCCGTTGCCGCGACTAATCGCCAGATCCGTGGCGCGTATGCTTGCGTGGCGATGATCATCGGTCATGGCATGGTAGCCTTCCGCGATCCAAACGGCATTCGCCCGCTGGTGCTCGGCAAACGTGATCTCGGCGATGGCCGTTCCGAGTACATGGTTGCCTCCGAAAGCGTGGCGCTGGATACTCTGGGCTTCGAATTCCTGCGTGATGTCGCGCCAGGCGAAGCGGTCTACATCACTGAGAAGGGCCAGCTGTTTACCCGTCAGTGCGCCGACAATCCGGTGAGCAACCCGTGCCTGTTCGAATACGTTTACTTCGCGCGTCCGGACTCGTTCATCGACAAGATTTCCGTTTACAGCGCGCGCGTCAATATGGGGACGAAGCTGGGCGAGAAGATTGCCCGCGAGTGGGACGATCTCGACATCGACGTCGTCATCCCAATCCCTGAAACCTCCTGTGATATCGCGCTGGAGATTGCCCGTATTCTGGACAAGCCGTACCGTCAGGGCTTCGTGAAAAACCGCTACGTGGGCCGCACCTTTATCATGCCGGGCCAGCAGCTGCGTCGTAAGTCAGTACGTCGTAAGCTGAACGCTAACCGCGCCGAGTTCCGCGACAAGAACGTGCTGCTGGTGGACGACTCTATTGTGCGCGGCACGACGTCTGAGCAGATCATCGAGATGGCGCGTGAGGCCGGGGCGAAGAAAGTGTATCTTGCCTCCGCAGCGCCGGAAATTCGTTTCCCGAACGTGTATGGCATTGATATGCCAACCGCTAACGAGCTGATTGCTCACGGTCGTGAAGTAGACGAAATCCGGCAGATCATCGGTGCCGACGGTCTGATTTTCCAGGATCTGAACGATCTGATCGACGCGGTGCGCGCCGAGAACCCGGATATTCAGCAGTTCGAATGCTCGGTATTCAATGGGATCTACGTGACGAAAGACGTTGACCAGCAGTATCTCGACTATCTGGATTCTCTGCGTAACGACGATGCGAAAGCCGTCCAGCTGCAAAACGATCTCGAAAGCTTAGAGATGCACAACGAAGGTTGATGCGTATGCAGGTGAGGGCGCTCGCCCTCACTTGCAACTCCCCGTAAAATCCTGCACAGTCTGCCCTGAAATCAGCAAGGGCGAAAATCATGAAACGACTCATTGTAGGGATCAGCGGTGCCAGCGGCGCGATTTATGGCGTCCGGTTGTTACAGGTGCTGCGTGACGTTGCAGGCGTAGAAACCCATCTGGTGATGAGCCAGGCGGCGCGTCAGACCCTCTCTCTTGAAACCGATCTCTCTCTGCGCGACGTTCAGGCCCTGTCTGACGTTGTCCACGATGCCCGCGATATCGCCGCCAGCATCTCTTCGGGCTCGTTTAAAACGGCCGGCATGGTTATTTTGCCCTGTTCGATTAAAACCCTTTCCGGCATTGTAAACAGCTATACCGACACGCTGGTGACGCGTGCAGCGGATGTGGTGCTGAAAGAGCGTCGTCCTCTGGTGCTCTGCGTGCGGGAAACGCCGCTGCACCTGGGACATCTGCGTTTAATGACGCAGGCAGCCGAACTGGGGGCCGTGATTATGCCGCCGGTCCCCGCGTTCTATCATCGTCCGCAAACGCTGGATGATGTCATCAACCAGACCGTTAACCGCGTGCTGGATCAGTTCGATATCGACCTGCCGGAAGATCTCTTTACCCGCTGGCAGGGGGCGTGAATCTGTGCACAAACAAGGTGCATGAAAAGACAATTTGCCCTGTTTCAGGGCAAAACTGCAACCGCGATCATATCCTCGACATTTAATTCGCTTTTTCCTTTTTTCTCTTTCCGGTTCGTTCGGCAGACCTGCTATCTTTCACCATTAAGGCAGTATCGCAACGTTTTATTAACATATTTAACGTCGTAGTTCTATCCCGACGACAATGTGGCATAAGACCTGCAAGAGCAGCCTGCAACACAACACACAACATAAACCATAATAAAATCACGGTTCTTGAGGGTAAATGTATGAAGAAGACGGTTCTGGCTCTGTCTTTGCTCGTGGGCTTGAGTGCGGCAGCAAGTAGCTATGCAGCGCTTCCACAGACAGTTCGTATCGGTACAGACGCAACCTACGCGCCATTCTCCTCCAAGGATGCGAAAGGCGACTTCGTGGGGTTTGATATCGATCTGGGAAATGAGATGTGCAAACGCATGGAAGTGAAATGCACATGGGTGGGCAGTGACTTTGACGCGCTGATCCCGTCGCTGAAAGCCAAGAAAATTGATGCCATTATCTCTTCTCTCTCCATCACGGAAAAACGTCAGCAGGAGATTGCCTTCTCTGAGAAGCTCTACGCTGCCGACTCACGTCTGATTGCCGCGAAAGGCTCGCCAATCCAGCCGACCATCGACTCGCTGAAAGGCAAACATGTTGGCGTGCTTCAGGGCTCGACCCAGGAAGGTTACGCCAATGCTAACTGGCGCGAGAAGGGCGTCGATGTGGTGGCTTACCAGAACCAGGATCTGATCTACTCTGACCTGGCGGCAGGCCGTCTGGATGCGGCGTTTCAGGATGAAGTCGCCGCGAGCGAAGGCTTCCTGAAACAGCCTGCGGGTAAAGAGTACTCCTTTGCCGGCCCGTCGGTAAAAGACAAAAAATACTTTGGCGACGGTACCGGTATTGGCCTGCGTAAGGATGATACCGAGCTGAAAGCCGCCTTCGACAAAGCGTTTAATGAGCTGCGTAAAGACGGTACCTACGACAAACTGGCGAAGAAATACTTCGATTTCAACGTCTACGGTGATTAATTCCTGAATGAGATGCACTGAAGTGGTGCATCTCTGCGGGGTTGCGTTCCAGTATGGTGCAACGCATGCACCATGCTGGATCGCTGTATGCATAGTTAAGCATTTATAATGCAAAAATTCCCGTTCAAAGGCATTAATCTTTGCCTGAATGAGGGGATTAATGGCACATTAACAACACCCCGTCGTCGTAAAAATCTCGTATTAAGACAGTTTGTTGAGGACAGATATGAAAAAACTGGTGTTGTCACTTTCTCTGGTACTGGCTTTTTCCAGCGCCACCGCGGCATTCGCAGCAATTCCGCAGAAAATTCGTATTGGAACTGACCCAACCTATGCACCTTTCGAATCGAAGAATGCGAAGGGGGAACTGGTCGGTTTTGACATCGATCTGGCTAACGAGCTTTGCAAACGCATTAAAGCGCAATGTACCTACGTTGAAAACCCGCTGGATGCGCTGATCCCGTCTCTGAAAGCGAAGAAAATTGACGTGATCATGTCCTCCCTGTCCATCACAGAAAAACGTCAGCAGGAGATTGCCTTCACGGACAAACTCTACGCGGCGGACTCACGTCTGGTGGTGGCGAAATCCTCTGACATTCAGCCAACCCTTGAATTTCTGAAAGGCAAACGCGTGGGCGTGTTGCAGGGTACTACGCAGGAAACCTACGGCAACGAGCACTGGGCACCAAAGGGGATTGAAATTGTCTCTTACCAGGGCCAGGAAAACATCTACGCAGACCTGACGGCAGGCCGCATTGATGCAGCATTCCAGGATGAAGTAGCGGCAAGCGAAGGCTTCCTGAAACAGCCTGTGGGTAAAGATTACAAGTTCGGCGGTCCGTCCATTAAGGACGAAAAACTCTTTGGCGTTGGCACCGGTATGGGCCTGCGTAAAGAAGACAACGAACTGCGTGAAGCCCTGAACAAAGCGTTCGCCGAGATGCGCGCGGACGGCACCTATGAAAAGCTGGCGAAAAAGTACTTCGATTTTAATGTTTACGGCGGCTAATCGCCCCGTCTGATAACGTGCGGCCCCTCCCGTTCCGGGAGGGGAAAAGACACGGTTCCACCACTCACGAGACGACAGGGCACGCGGTATGCTGTACGGATTTTCTGGCGTTATTTTACAGGGCGCGCTTGTCACCCTTGAGCTGGCTATCAGCTCCGTGGTGCTGGCGGTGCTGATAGGCCTGGCGGGCGCGGGGGCAAAATTATCCGCCAACAGACCGCTGGCGCTGATATTTGAAGGCTATACCACGCTGATTCGCGGCGTGCCTGACCTGGTGCTGATGCTGCTGATCTTTTACGGCCTGCAAATCGCACTTAACGGCGTGACGGATGCCATCGGCATGGAGCAGATCGATATCGACCCGATGGTGGCCGGTATTATTACCCTTGGTTTTATCTACGGTGCCTATTTCACTGAGACTTTCCGCGGCGCTTACATGGCCGTGCCGAAAGGGCATATTGAAGCGGCGACCGCCTACGGTTTTACCTCCTCACAAACGTTTCGCCGGATCATGTTCCCGGCCATGATGCGCTACGCGCTGCCGGGCATCGGGAACAACTGGCAGGTTATTCTCAAGGCAACGGCGCTGGTCTCCCTGCTGGGTCTGGAAGATGTGGTGAAGGCCACGCAGCTGGCAGGTAAAAGCACCTGGGAACCGTTCTATTTTGCGGTGGTTTGCGGCGTAATCTATCTGGTCTTTACGACCGTCTCCAATGGTGTGCTGCTTCTGCTCGAACGTCGCTACTCCGTGGGTGTGAAGAGGGCTGACCTGTGATTGAGATTATTCAGGAGTACTGGAAATCCCTGCTTTGGACAGATGGCTACCGCTTTACTGGCGTGGCGATCACGCTGTGGCTGCTGATCTCCTCGGTGGTAATGGGCGGCATTCTGGCGGTGTTTCTCGCCATTGGCCGCGTGTCGAACAATAAATTTATTCAGTTCCCTATCTGGCTGTTCACCTACGTGTTTCGCGGTACGCCGCTGTACGTACAGCTGCTGGTGTTCTATTCCGGGATGTACACGCTGGAGATCGTGAAAGGCACCGAGATGCTGAACGCGTTCTTCCGCAGCGGTCTGAACTGTACGGTGCTGGCACTGACCCTCAATACCTGCGCCTATACCACCGAGATCTTCGCCGGGGCCATCCGTTCTGTGCCGCACGGTGAGATCGAGGCGGCGCGCGCGTACGGCTTCTCGTCCGTGAAGCTCTACCGTTGTATTATTCTGCCTTCGGCGCTGCGTATTGCGCTGCCGGCGTACAGCAACGAAGTGATTTTAATGCTGCATTCGACGGCACTGGCGTTTACCGCCACGGTACCGGATCTGTTAAAGATTGCCCGCGATATTAACTCTGCCACCTACCAGCCGTTTACGGCGTTTGGCATTGCGGCAGTGCTCTATTTGATCATTTCTTACGTCCTGATCAGCCTGTTCCGTAAGGCTGAAAAACGCTGGTTGCAGCATATAAAACCGTCGACGCACTGAGAATTTATGATGGCTGAGAACAAATTAAACGTAATTGATTTGCACAAGCGCTACGGCGAACATGAAGTGCTGAAAGGGGTGTCGCTGGAGGCTAACGCGGGCGACGTGATCAGTATTATCGGCTCATCAGGTTCGGGTAAAAGTACCTTCCTGCGCTGCATCAACTTCCTCGAAAAGCCGAGCGAAGGGTCGATTGTGGTGAGCGGACAGAACATCAACATGGTCCGTGATAAAGACGGCCAGCTTAAAGTGGCGGATAAAAACCAGCTGCGCCTGCTGCGTACACGCCTGACGATGGTGTTCCAGCACTTCAACCTCTGGAGCCACATGACGGTGCTGGAGAACGTGATGGAAGCGCCGGTTCAGGTGCTCGGCTTAAGCAAGCAGGAAGCCCGCGAGCGTGCGGTCAAATACCTGGCGAAAGTGGGTATCGACGAGCGGCAGCAGATCAAATATCCGGTGCACCTGTCAGGGGGACAGCAGCAGCGTGTTTCCATCGCCCGTGCGCTGGCGATGGAGCCGGAAGTGTTGCTGTTTGACGAACCGACTTCCGCGCTGGATCCTGAACTCGTTGGCGAAGTGCTGCGCATCATGCAGAAGCTGGCGGAAGAGGGCAAAACGATGGTGGTGGTGACGCACGAGATGGGCTTCGCCCGTAACGTTTCTAACCACGTTATCTTCCTGCATCAGGGCAAGATAGAAGAGCAGGGGCATCCGGACGAGGTGCTGGCGAACCCGCAAAGTCCGCGTTTGCAGCAGTTCCTGAAAGGCTCGTTGAAGTAGGTTTGGCCTTTCTCCCTCTCCCTGTGGGAGAGGGCCGGGGAGAGGGCATCAGGCCGCAGAGCCGCCCAATTGCCCGGTGGCGCTTCGCTTACCGGGCCTACAAAAACCGTAGGCCGGGCAAACGCAGTGCCGCCCGGCATTCAACACTCGAGCCGATACACCCAGTCGTCATACCGTACGCCGTTAATCTCGTACGCCTTCTCCAGCACCTGCGTGCGCACAAAACCCGCTTTCTCAAGGACTCGCACCGACCCGACGTTATCCGCCAGCACGTACGCGTTTATCGCCTTCACGCCCGTCTGGTTAAATGCATACTCACACACCGCGCGCAGCGCTTCGCTGGCAATGCCTTTTCCCTGCGCGGCAGGCACAACCGTGTAGCCAATATCCGCCTCTTCACGGTTCGCCGCACTGATTTGCAGGCCGATATCCCCGAGCGGCTTAACGTCGTTGTGCAGACGGATTACAAAGACATGCTCCGCCATCAGGCGTGCGGCAAATACGCGGCGCGTCTCTTTTTCCGGTGTAATAGCGGCCATATAGCGCATGATGGCGGGGTCTTCGCGCAGAGAGCGGAAGAATGCCCAGTCAGAAGGTTCGAAAGGGGTGAGGTTAAGCCGGGTTGTGGTGATGGTTGCCATAGTTACGCCATATCATCCAGACATGGCGTATAACTCTAACATATTCACTGCACCACATCCCCCAGCGCCTCTTCCAGGTCATACCAGCGGAACGTAAACCCGGCCGCTTCCAGCCGTTTTGGCAGCGCGCGTTGCCCGCCCAGTACCAGCACCGAAGACTCACCCATCAGCAGACGAATCGCCGTCGCAGGCACGCGCAGCACCGCCGGGCGATGCAGGGCATGACCCAGGGCATGAGCAAATTGTTCATTACGTACCGGATACGGAGACACCATGTTAAACGGCCCGCGCAGGTCGTTATCCAGCAGCCAGAGAATACCGTTGACCATATCGTCGATATGGATCCACGCCAGATACTGACGACCGTTTCCGATGGGCCCGCCAAGCCCCATTTTAAACGGCGGCAACATTTTACCGAGAATACCGCCTTTCGGAGCAAGCACCACGCCGGTGCGCAGCAGGCAGACGCGGGTGTTATCGCTCTGCGCCCCGCAGGCGATACGCTCCCATTGGGCGCAGAGTTTATGGGTAAACTCGTTGTGCGGCGGCTCTTCTTCGGTCACCACCACTTCACCAAGATCGCCATAGTAGCCTGTAGCAGAGCCTGAAATCAGCACCGAGGGCGGCGTCTCGCTGTTGCGAATCAGCTCAGCCAGCCTTTCGGTCATATTCCAGCGACTGCTGCATAAACGCTGTTTTTGCTCTTCGGTCCAGCGTTTATCGGCGATTGGTTCGCCTGCAAGGTTGATGACGGCGTCAAAGCCGTTCAGATCCTGCCTTTCCGCCAGGCCTTTCCAGATCTCAACGCCGGTGCCCAGCACCTGGCGCGCTTTCTCCGGGCTGCGCGTGACCACGGTAATGTCGTGATGCAACGCCTGTAAACGTGGAATGAGATGGCGACCAATCAGGCCCGTACCGCCGGTGAGCAGGATCTTCATACAACCTCCAGGTTTACGCCTGGCGCTGCCAGCTTAACGTCATGGAGACGGAGTCGGCGTAGCGCAGGGCGTGAAGTTTATCGATCTCCACTTCAGCATAAGTGACCCAGTGGTGTTCGCGTGCGATGTCGAGCACATCCTGAGTTAATTTTTCCAGTAGCGCAAAACGGTTGTTCTCTACGTACTGGATGATGCTTTTGGTGATCGTGCGATAGTTCAACGCGTCATTGATGTCTTCGCTGGCGCGCGCCTTGTCTGCCGGGTAGTGGATCACCACATTCACCACGATATCCTGGCGATTCGCGATCTCCTCCTCTTTGATACCAATGAACGTGCGTAAGCGTAAGTTTTTTATACGAATAATAGCGTCATGCTGGGACATTGCAGGTCTTCTCCGTGTCAGTATTTTCACCTCATCATACATGAGGAGAACACCTGCACCCAACGGGGCGCAGGATCAAATCTGATGGATTTTTTGCATGGCGCGTTCGGTGGCCGGGCGGGTCCGGATGCGCTCAAACCAGTTGTTCACCGCCGGATAAGTGGCCAGGTCGATCCGGTGGCGTTCATGGGTGTTGATCCACGGCCAGCAGGCGATATCTGCGATGCTGTAATGCTCACCTCCCAGCCACGGTGATTTTTCCAGCCGACGGTTCAGTACCCCGTACAGGCGCTGGGTTTCGACCTGATATCGCTCAATGGCGTAAGGGATCGTCTGCGGCGCATAGGCCGTAAAGTGGTGATTCTGCCCCAGCATCGGCCCGAGGCCGCTCGACTGCCAGAATAACCATTGCAGCGTGTGATGACGCTCGCGTAACTCACCGCTCAGGAGCTTGCCGGTTTTCTCTGCCAGATAGAGCAAAATCTCTCCGGACTCAAACAGGCTTAACGGTTTGCCGCCGTCAGAGGGCAGGTTATCAATGATGGCCGGAATTTTATTGTTGGGCGAGATGGCCAGAAAAACGGGGCGGAACTGGTCGCCTTTACTGATATCCACGCGAATGATCCGGTAGTCCACTTCGGCTTCTTCAAGAAAGAGTGTGATCTTATGGCCATTAGGGGTGGGGGCATAATAGAGATCTATCATTCTCAACTCCTGTCAGTGCGAATAGTGTTGCCATGAAAAATCAGTATAGGTGCTTGTTGTAAATCGTGAGTTTTCATCAAGTGACAGCGAGGCAAAGAGATTATATGTTGAGTGAAAACCGATCAGCCGAAGAGGATGTTATGAGCCAGCCTGTAATAACGTTGTGGTCCGATGCGAACTTTTTTTCTCCTTATGTCATGAGCGTTTATGTGGCGCTGGCAGAAAAGGGGCTTACTTTTACTCTGAAAACCGTTGACCTGGACAGCGGCGAACACCTGAAGCCTCAGTGGCAGGGCTACGCGCTCACTCGCCGAGTCCCTGTGCTGGAGATCGACGGTTTTGAGTTGAGTGAATCTTCGGCGATTGACGAGTACCTTGAGGACCGATTTGCCCCGCCTGAGTGGGAACGCATCTATCCTCACGATCTGCAAAAGCGCGCCCGCGCCCGCCAGATCCAGGCGTGGCTGCGTAGCGACCTGGTGCCGATTCGCACAGAACGCTCCACGGACGTGGTGTTCGCTGGCGTCAACAAGCCCGCCCTCAGTGAGGAAGGCTTATCCAGCGCCCGGAAGCTGATTGAAACTGCGTCATCGCTGCTGGCGCAGGGTAACCCCAACCTGTTTGGCGAGTGGTGTATTGCCGACACCGATCTGGCGCTGATGCTCAATCGCCTGATCCTCAACGGGGATGACGTCCCACAACTGCTGGTGGATTACGCCACATTCCAGTGGCAACGCGCGTCGGTACAGCGCTATCTGGCACTCTCTGCTAAGCGCGCGGGCTGATAAGACGGGACGCTTGAGGTATGATAGGGGCAGTCTGTATTCCCGAGGAGTAACTGATGAAACTGATGTTTGCGTCGGATATTCATGGATCGCTGCCCGCGACCGAACGCGTGCTTTCTCTGTTCGCCCAAAGCGGGGCGCAGTGGCTGGTGATCCTGGGCGATGTGTTAAACCACGGCCCACGCAATGCGTTGCCGGAAGGCTATGCTCCCGCGCAGGTGGCGGAAAAACTTAATCATTTTGCCTCGCGCATTATCGCCGTTCGCGGCAACTGTGACAGTGAAGTTGACCAGATGCTGCTGCATTTTCCCATTACCGCTCCCTGGCAACAGGTGTTGATGGAAAACAGCCGTTTGTTCCTGACCCACGGGCACCTGTTCGGCCCGGATAACCTGCCGTCACTCGCCGCTGGCGATGTCCTGGTTTATGGTCATACTCATATTCCGGTGGCGGAAAAGCGCGGGGCGTTTTATCACTTTAACCCCGGGTCTGTCAGCATTCCTAAAGGCGGCAACCCGGCAAGCTACGGCATGTATGAAGACGGGACATTAAGCGTTATCGCACTTAATGATCAGCAAGTTATTGCGCAGATAGCGATTAATCCGTAAGTTACACCACAACTGCAAACGCGCCGAAAGAGCGCTTAGACGAGAAGGTTTCCCGATGGTGGAGCAGAATCATTTGGCAAGTACTGAATGGGTTGACATTGTCAGCGAAGAAAATGAAGTGATCGCGCAGGCCAGCCGCGAACAAATGCGTGCGGAGCGTCTGCGTCACCGCGCGACGTACATCGTTGTTCATGACGGCATGGGCAAGATTCTGGTCCAGCGTCGCACCGACACCAAAGATTTTCTTCCTGGTATGCTGGATGCCACAGCGGGTGGCGTCGTGCAGGCCGATGAAGTGCTGCTGGATTCCGCGCGTCGTGAAGCGGAAGAAGAGTTAGGTATCGCTGGCGTGCCGTTTGCCGAGCACGGGCAGTTTTATTTCGAAGATGAGCATTGCCGCGTCTGGGGCGGGCTGTTTAGCTGCGTTTCCCACGGTCCGTTCGCCTTGCAGGAAGAGGAAGTGAGCGAAGTCAGCTGGATGACGCCGGAAGAGATCACCGCGCGTTGCGACGAATTCACGCCGGATTCCCTTAAAGCACTGGCGCTGTGGATGACCCGCAACGCCAAAAACGAATCCGCTAAACCGGAAAATAAGGCGGAAAAAGAGGAAGAGGCTGAGTAAGCCTTAACAGCTTTCCCGCAGACACAGGCTGGACGCGATGGGTTTATGGTCGCGCCAGTCTCCGTCATTAAGACGTTCCAGTAACGCTTTCCCGGCTTCAATCCCAATCTTGCGATGCGGTACTGCCATCGTCGTCAGCGGCGGCTGACAGACGCGGCTGACGTCGCTGTCGCCAAAACCTACGACCGCTAAATCGTCCGGCACCTTGATGCGCCGACGCTGGCACTCATATAGCGCGCCGCAGGCCAGTTCATCTGATACGCACACCAGCGCATCCAGCTCCGGCCACGCCAGCAGGAACTCTGGCAATTGTGCCGCGCCGGTGGAGAAGTTCGGCGGCATGGCGGCATTAATCACTCTGTTCGGCGCCAGGTGGTGGCGCAGCATCGCCTTGTACCAGCCCTGCAAATGCTGCTGAAAAATCCACTGTTCCTGGTTAGCGCACAGCAGGCCGATATTCTGGTAGCCGCGCTGAATCACCATCTCGGTAAGTTCATACATGGCGGCGACGTTATCAATCCCGATATTCATATCAATCGGATCGGCACGCATTGCACCCATTTCCATCACCGGGATAGAGGCGTTTTTTAGCCAGTGTCGCACGGTATCGGAGTGCTCGACGCTGAGCAGTATCGCCGCGGCGATGTTCGAGGCCAACAGCGTTTCAAGCAGTTTCTCTTCCTGTTCAAGACGATGCTGAGATTCCGCCAGCATGATCTGATATCCGGCTGGCTGGAGCACCTGCTGTAGCCCGGCGAACATCTCGGAACAGCCAGCTTCGGAAAGATTGGGTACAACCATCGCAATCGTCCATGACGATGCCGATGCCAGTGCGCTGGCGGCAAGATTGGGCATGTATCCCAGCTCCTGCACCGCGGCTTCAATTTTTTCACGCAGTTTATCGGAAACCTGTTCGGGCGTGCGGAGGGCACGGGAAACAGTCATCGTGCCTACGCCGGCAAGCTGCGCGACATCCGCGAGCGTTACTTTTCCGGTACTGCGCCGTTTTCGGGTTAAAGACATACATCTTCCTGCTGACAGGACGCGATTCAGTTTCATCCTTCATTTTACGTGACAGGCAGTATACGCCTTAAATCCCTTTTTTTGCTGTGATTTCGCACCATGATAGTAATTTGATAGCGCTATCACAGTTCTGCATGTTAGTTGTTGATAGCGCTATCTTTGTGATCGCGATCGCAGTCATTAATTGATGGGTTGAATAGAGTTTGCCCATGTCTGGTCTTTAGCGGGAGTGAAAAATGCTCAAAAAATGGATATATGATACAACCATCATCCTACAGGATAGCGTTGAAAGCTGGCCCCAGGCGCTGGAACTGTGCGCGAAACCGCTGCTGGATTTGCAGGTCATTGCGCCGGAATATGTCACGGCTATCATCGAGCAGCATCACACGTTAGGTCCCTACTATGTGCTGGCTCCAGGGCTGGCAATGCCCCATGCGCGACCGGAAGAAGGGGCGAAAGGACTTGGCCTGTCATTATTAAAACTGAAACAGGGTGTCTCTTTTGGTGCCGGTGAGTTTGACCCCGTCGATGTGATTGTGATGCTGGCGGCGCCGGACAAGCATAGCCATATCGAAATGATCTCAGCCTTAGCGGAATTATTTTCCAGCGACGAAGATATGGCTGAATTACATCGGGCGAATACGCTGGAGGAGATAAAAACCATCATCGATCGCTTCTGATTTAATTATTTAATCCGATTCATCTCAACATTACGCGTCAGCGTGATGGGGCGTACTCTACTCAAAAAAGGGGATAACAATGAAAATCATGGCTATTTGCGGCTCCGGCCTGGGCAGCAGTTTTATGGTCGAAATGAATATTAAAAAGGTGCTCAAAAAAATGGAAATTGAGGCCGAGGTTGAACACTCCGATCTCTCCTCGGCTACGCCGGGCGCGGCGGACCTGTTTGTAATGGCGAAAGACATTGCCGCAAGCGCCAGCGTGCCGGAAAGCCAGCTGGTGGTGATCAACAATATCATCGATATTAACGAACTCGAAGCGCAGTTGCGCGCCTGGTTCGAAAGACAATAATCCTGATAAGGCGAGGTGGATATGTTTATCCTTGAAACGCTGAACTTCGTTGTTGATATTTTAAAAGTCCCTTCAGTGCTGGTCGGTTTAATTGCCCTGATTGGTCTTGTGGCGCAGAAAAAAGCCTTTTCGGATGTGGTAAAAGGCACAATTAAAACCATTCTCGGCTTTATTGTACTGGGCGGCGGCGCAACCGTGCTGGTGGGCTCATTAAATCCGCTCGGCGGTATGTTTGAGCACGCCTTTAATATTCAGGGCATTATTCCCAACAATGAAGCTATTGTGTCGATTGCCCTGGAAAAATATGGCGCTTCCACCGCGCTCATTATGGCCTTCGGGATGGTGGCGAATATTATTGTTGCGCGCTTTACCCGCCTGAAATACATCTTCCTCACCGGGCATCACACCTTCTACATGGCATGCATGATTGGCGTGATCCTGACGGTTGCAGGCTTCGAGGGGGTCGGGCTGGTCTTTACCGGCTCGTTGATCCTCGGCCTGATTATGGCCTTCTTCCCGGCGATTGCGCAGCGCTATATGAAGCGTATTACCGGCAACGATGAGATCGCCTTCGGTCATTTCGGCACGCTGGGCTACGTGCTGTCCGGCTGGATTGGCAGCAAGGTCGGTAAAGGTTCGCGCTCCACCGAAGAGATGAACCTGCCGAAGAACCTTAGCTTCCTGCGTGACAGTTCAATCTCCATCTCCCTGACCATGATGATTATCTACCTGATCATGGCGGTGAGCGCCGGACGTGAGTACGTGGAGGCCACCTTCAGCGGCGGCCAAAACTACCTGGTGTACGCCATCATTATGGCCATCACCTTCGCGGCAGGCGTGTTCATCATCTTGCAGGGCGTGCGCCTGATTCTGGCGGAAATCGTCCCGGCCTTTACTGGCTTCTCGGAAAAACTGGTGCCCAATGCGCGGCCTGCGCTGGACTGCCCGGTAGTCTACCCGTATGCGCCAAACGCGGTGCTGATTGGCTTCCTGTTTAGTTTCCTCGGCGGGATTGTGGGCTTGTTCATCTGCGGTCAGTTTAGCTGGGTGCTGATCCTGCCGGGCGTCGTGCCGCATTTCTTCACCGGTGCAACGGCGGGCGTGTTTGGTAACGCCACCGGTGGACGCCGCGGGGCAATGATTGGCGCCTTTGCTAACGGCCTGCTGATCACCTTCCTCCCGGTCCTGCTGCTGCCTGTTCTGGGCGCAATTGGCTTTGCGAATACGACCTTCTCGGACGCTGATTTTGGTGCGGTCGGGATTGTGCTGGGCAACCTGGCGCGCTTCCTGTCGCCGTTTGCCATCACCGGACTGGTTGTTGTGTTGTTCGCGCTGCTGGTGGCCTACAACGTCTTCGCTAAAAACAAACCTGCCAGCGGTAACGCGCAGGAAAACCCCGGAGCCAAATCATGAATGAGAATGAAATAACCGAACTGGCGCGTCAGATTCGCCTTGAGACGCTGAAATCCCTTACGCAGCTGGGTTTTGGGCACTACGGCGGCAGCATGTCAGTCGTTGAAACGCTGGCGGTGCTGTACGGCGCGGTGATGAAAATTGACCCGGCCGATCCGGACTGGCCAGAGCGCGATTACTTTGTGCTGTCGAAAGGCCATGCGGGCCCGGCGCTGTACAGTACGCTGGCGATTAAGGGCTACTTCCCGATTGACGAGCTGAGCACGCTGAACCAGAACGGGACGCGTCTGCCAAGTCACCCGGATCGCCTGAAAACACGCGGCGTGGATGCCACCACCGGATCACTGGGGCAGGGGATCTCCATTGCTGGCGGCATGGCGCTGTCGCACAAGCTGGCAGGAAGGCCAAACCGGGTGTTCTGCATCGTCGGTGACGGGGAGCTGAACGAAGGACAGTGCTGGGAAGCCTTCCAGTTTATTGCTCACCATCGACTGAACAACCTGACGGTATTCGTGGACTGGAACAAACAGCAGCTCGACGGCGAGCTGGACGAAATCATCAGCGCCTTCGACCTGGAAGGCAAATTCCGCGCCTTTGGTTTTGACGTGGTAACGGTGAAAGGGGATGACATTCCGGCGCTGCTGGAGGTGACCGCGCCGATCCCTGCGGCCGATGCGCGTCCGCGGGTGGTGATCCTCGACAGCATCAAAGGGCAGGGGGTGCCATACCTGGAACAGCTCAGCAACTCGCATCACCTGCGATTAACTGAGGAGAGCAAAGCGGCGCTCAACGAGACGATTCGCCAACTGGAGGCTTCACATGATTAAGGTTGCACCGACAGGACAGAAAGATGCCGTTGAGATGCGTAAGGTCTACGCGGGTTTTGTGGCAAAACAGATTGAGGCCGGGAGCGAGATTATTGCGCTCGAAGCGGATCTGATGAGTTCGATGGCGATGGACGGCGTAGCGCGTGATTATCCACAGCACGTCATCAACTGCGGCATTATGGAGGCTAACGTGATTGGGACGGCCGCCGGGCTGTCGCTCACCGGACGTAAGCCGTTCGTCCATACCTTTACCGCCTTTGCCAGCCGTCGCTGCTTCGACCAGCTGTTTATGTCCCTGGACTACCAGCGCAATAACGTGAAGGTGATTGCCTCGGATGCGGGCGTGACGGCCTGCCACAACGGCGGGACGCATATGTCGTTCGAGGACATGGGCATCGTGCGCGGTCTGGCGCATTCAGTGGTGCTGGAGGTGACCGATGCGGTGATGTTCGAAGATGTGCTGCGTCAGCTTATCGACCTGGAAGGCTTCTACTGGGTGAGGACCATCCGTAAACAGGCCCCGAGCGTGTATGCCCCGGGGTCAACCTTCACCATCGGCAAGGGCAACGTGCTGCGCGAGGGAACCGATATTACCTTGATTGCTAACGGCATTATGGTGGCGGAAGCGCTGGAGGCGGCGCGCCAGCTGGAGCAGGAGGGGGTAAGCGCAGCGGTCATCGACATGTTTACCCTGAAGCCTATCGATCGGATGCTGGTGAAAAACTATGCCGAGAAAACCGGGCGTATTGTGACCTGCGAAAACCACAGCATTCACAACGGGCTGGGGTCGGCGGTGGCGGAAGTGCTGGTGGAAGCTTGTCCGGTGCCCCTGCGTCGGGTGGGGGTGAAGGAACGATATGGTCAGGTGGGCACGCAGGACTTCTTGCAAAAGGAGTATGGCCTGACGGCACATGACATTGTGTCGGCGGCGCGGGAGCTGTTGTAATAAAAAAAGGCGACCGTGTGGTCGCCTTTTTGTTGCCCGGTGGCGCTGGCGCTTACCGGGCCTACGGTCCTGTAGGCCGGATAAGCGAAGCGCCATCCGGCAAAACATTACTGCTGCTGCGAAGACTGGATCGCCGTCAGCGCGATGGTGTAGACGATATCGTCTACCAGCGCACCACGGGACAGGTCGTTCACAGGTTTGCGCATGCCTTGCAGCATTGGCCCGATGGAGATCAGGTCTGCTGAACGCTGTACCGCTTTATAGGTGGTGTTACCGGTGTTCAGATCCGGGAAGATGAACACGGTAGCGCGACCTGCAACCGGCGAGTTTGGCGCTTTGGATTTCGCCACGTCAGCCATTACCGCGGCATCGTACTGGAGCGGGCCGTCGATCATCAGATCCGGACGTTTTTCCTGCGCAATGCGGGTCGCTTCACGGACTTTCTCTACGTCACTGCCTGCACCAGAGGTACCGGTGGAGTATGAGAGCATCGCGACGCGCGGTTCGATACCGAAGGCAATCGCGGAGTCCGCAGACTGGATAGCGATTTCTGCCAGCTGCTCTGCGGTTGGATCCGGGTTGATCGCGCAGTCGCCGTAAACATAAACCTGTTCAGGCAGCAGCATGAAGAACACGGAGGAGACCAGAGAGCTGCCCGGTGCGGTTTTGATCAACTGCAACGGTGGACGGATGGTGTTCGCGGTGGTGTGAACCGCACCGGAAACCAGACCGTCAACTTCGTCCTGCTCCAGCATCAGCGTACCCAGCACGACGTTGTCTTCCAGCTGCTCGCGCGCAACGGCTTCGGTCATGCCCTTGTTCTTACGCAGTTCAACCAGGCGAGCAACGTAGCTTTCGCGAACCACTTCCGGGTCAACGATCTCAATGCCAGCGCCCAGCTCAACGCCCTGAGACGCCGCAACGCGGTTGATCTCATCCGGGTTACCCAGCAGCACACAGGTCGCGATACCGCGTTCTGCACAGATGGCTGCCGCTTTAACGGTACGTGGTTCGTCGCCTTCTGGCAGAACCACGCGTTTGCCCGCTTTACGCGCCAGCTCGGTCAGCTGGTAACGGAAGGCTGGAGGAGACAGACGACGGCTGCGCTCGGAGGTCGCAGTCAGGGATTCGATCCAGTCCGCATTGATGTAGCCCGCAACGTATTCCTGAACTTTCTCGATACGCTCGTGGTCATCAACCGGCACTTCGAGGTTGAAGCTTTGCAGGCTCAGGGAGGTCTGCCAGGTGTTGGTGTTCACCATGAAGACTGGCAGGCCAGTGGCGAACGCACGCTCGCACAGCTTGCTGATACGCGCGTCCATTTCATAGCCGCCGGTCAGCAGAATTGCACCGATTTCCACGCCGTTCATTGCAGCCAGGCACGCTGCAACCAGCACGTCTGGACGGTCAGCAGAGGTCACCAGCAGTGAACCTGCGCGGAAGTGTTCCAGCATGTGTGGAATGCTACGTGCGCAGAAGGTTACGGACTTCACGCGGCGGGTGTTGATATCGCCTTCGTTGATCACGGTGGCGTTCAGGTGACGCGCCATATCGATTGCACGGGTGGCAATCAGATCGAAGCTCCATGGCACCGCGCCCAGAACAGGCAGCGGGCTGGAATCCTGCAACTTAGCCGGGTCAACTTTGATGACTTTCGCTTTGGAGGAGTCGTCAAAAATTTCGGACAGGTCAGGACGCGTACGGCCCTGCTCATCTACTGGCGCGTTCAGCTTGTTAACAATCACGCCGGTGATGCTGGTGTTTTTCGCACCGCCGAAGCTGCTGCGCGTCAGTTCGATACGCTCTTTCAGCTGCTCTGGGGTATCCGTGCCCTGAGACATCACAAAAACGATCTCTGCGTTCAGGGTTTTCGCGATTTCAAAGTTCAGAGACTGGGCAAACTGGTGTTTACGGGTCGGGACCAGGCCTTCAACCAGCACCACTTCCGCGTCCTGCGCGTTTGCGTGGTAGTTGGCAATGATCTCTTCCATCAGCACGTCTTTCTGGTTGCTGGAGAGCAGAGATTCAACGTGGCTCATCTTCAACGGTTCAGCCGCTGGCAGATTGGAGTTCTTGCGAACGATGGTGGTGGTCTGGTCTGGCGCATCGCCACCGGCACGTGGCTGGGCGATAGGCTTAAAGACGCTCAGACGAACGCCTTTGCGTTCCATAGCGCGGATCACGCCGAGGCTGACGCTGGTCAGGCCGACGCTGGTTCCGGTAGGGATCAGCATAATAGTACGGGACACGGTTTATCCTCTTTCGTTACCGCCGCGTTGGGCGGGTTACAAAACAGCACCGCCAGCATTGCTGGCGGTGTGGAATCAGGCAGTCAGGCGGTGTGCGTCTTGCGCGATGACCAGCTCTTCGTTAGTTGGAATAACGATAGCAGGGCGGGTGCCTTCTTTGTTGATGAAGCCAGACTTGCCGAAGCGGGCAGCCAGGTTACGCTCATGATCAACTTCGAAGCCCAGAACGCCCAGTTTGCCCAGGGACAGTTCACGTACCATTGCCGCGTTCTCACCGATACCACCGGTGAAGATAACAGCATCCAGACGGCCTTCCATCAGCGCGGTGTAAGAACCGATGTACTTCGCCAGGCGGTGGCAATAAACGTCCATTGCACGTTTAGCGTCAGCTTTTTCTGCGTAGTTGTCTTCAACGTAACGGCAGTCGCTGGTGACCTCGGTCAGGCCCAGCAGGCCAGACTCTTTGGTCAGCATTTTGTTGATGTCGTCAACGCTCATGCCCAGGGTGTCGTGCAGGTGGAAGATGATCGCCGGGTCGATATCACCGGAACGGGTACCCATCACCAGACCTTCCAGCGGGGTCAGACCCATAGAGGTGTCAACACACTTACCGTTGCGGATAGCGGAAACAGAACCACCGTTGCCCAGGTGGCAGGTGATAATGTTGACTTCTTCAACCGGCTTGTTCAGCACTTTTGCGGCTTCCTGAGTCACATAGAAGTGGCTGGTACCGTGAGCGCCGTAACGACGGACGCCGTGCTCTTTGTACAGGCTGTATGGCAGGGCATAGAGGTAAGACTCTTCCGGCATGGTCTGATGGAACGCAGTATCAAACACGGCCACGTTTTTGTCTTTCAGACTCGGGAAGGATTTCAGTGCTTCAGCGATACCGATCAGGTGAGCCGGGTTATGCAGCGGTGCGAAAGACGCAGAGTCTTTGATACCCTGAATCACGGAGTCGTCGATTACCACGGAACTGGTGTATTTTTCGCCGCCGTGGACGATACGGTGACCAATTGCGGTCAGCTGAGCAGACAGTTCTGGTTTTTGTGCCAGAATAGTGTTAACGATAAAGTTCAGCGCTTCACTGTGAGCGGCGCCTGCACCTAAAGCCGCTTCTTGTTTGCTGCCGTCCATCTTCCACTTGATACGTGCTTCAGGCAGATGGAAACATTCGGCCAAACCAGAGAGGTACTCGTCACCGTTGAGCGCATCGATGATGGCGAATTTCAGTGAGGAGCTACCGCAGTTCAGAACCAGTACTAACTTACTCGACATGGAAGTACCTATTATTGATACGTGGCTAAAAAAACGTCAGTGAGTCTAAAAGCGTAACGCATGCTGACCCAGACATTTATGATTAACATCATGCCAAACGAACATTCTGGCAGGATGAAAGAAATACCTATGATTTTAAGCCATTTTGAACATTTTTCAGACAATGGCATAATATGCGATAATTTGACGAGTTAACGCTTATCGTCTACGGCCCTATCAGGCTGGCACAGGATACCCGATACGGGGTAGCGATGACAAAATATTTTGAACGTTGTCATAGCCTGTTGTGGTTTTGCACGAAAATTTTAATTTTTATATGTGAAGTTGAGGTACAGCCATGTCGACACCCGAAATCCCGTCCGTGAACTTTTTTAGTCTGTTTCGTCGGGGACAGCATTACGCAAAGACATGGCCGATGGAAAAGCGCCTCGCGCCCATGTTTATTGAAAATCGCACTATTCGCGCCACGCGCTATGCGATTCGCTTTATGCCCCCGATTGCCGTTTTTACCCTGTGCTGGCAGATAGCGTTAGGTGGGCAGCTTGGCCCTGCCGTCGCGACGGCGCTCTTTGCGTTAAGCCTGCCGATGCAGGGGCTATGGTGGTTAGGTAAACGTTCCGTCACGCCACTTCCGCCTTCTATTTTACACTGGTTTTATGAAGTGCGTGGAAAACTGGAAGAGGCTGGCCAGGCGCTGGCACCGGTTGAAGGTAAGCCGGACTATCAGGCGCTGGCGGATACCCTCAAGCGTGCGTTTAAACAGCTTGATAAAACATTCCTCGATGACTTGTGATTGATCATCGAAACGACGACCAAAAGAAGGCACAGTAACAATCAGTTACCGTGTCTTTTTTTTACAGTGCAATGCGCTACAGGAGTCGAAAGATGGAAATGACCCATGCTCAACGTCTGATTTTGTCTAACCAGTACAAGATGATGACTATGCTTGATCCCGATAACGCTGCGCGCTACAGCCGCCTGCAAACCATTGTTGAACGTGGTTTTGGCTTGCAGATGCGCGAACTGGATCGCGAATTTGGCGAACTGAAAGAGGAAACCTGCCGTATCGTTATCGACATCATGGAGATGTACCATGCGCTGCATGTGTCCTGGACCAATCTGAAGGACCAGCAGACCATTGACGAGCGCCGCGTGACGTTCCTGGGCTTTGATGCTGCGACGGAAGCGCGCTATCTGAGCTATGTACGCTTTATGGTGAATACCGAAGGGCGCTACACCCATTTTGATGCGGGTACGCACGGCTTCAACGCCCAGACCCCGATGTGGGATAAGTATCAACGTATGCTGAGCGCGTGGCACGCCTGTCCGCGCCAGTACCATTTAAGCAGCAACGAAATTCAACAAATCATTAATGCCTGACGGAGGTGCGTGTGCAGTGTAAAGGTTTTCTGTTTGATCTGGACGGTACGCTGGTGGATTCGCTGCCGGTGGTGGAGCGCTCGTGGTGCCACTGGGCCGACCGGCACGGCATTGACCATCAGGACGTACTGAATTTCATCCATGGCAAACAGGCCATTACCTCATTGCGGCACTTCCTTGCGGGACGTTCTGAGGAAGAGATTCAGGCGGAGTTCCGCTATCTTGAGCAGATTGAAGCTACCGATACCGAGGGTATCACCGCGCTGCCCGGTGCGCGCGAACTGCTTGAGCACCTGAATGAAGCGCAGATCCCGTGGGCTATCGTCACCTCCGGCTCGGTTCCCGTCGCGCATGCACGCCATAAGGCGGCAGGTTTGCCGACGCCGGACGTCTTCATTACCGCTGAGCGCGTGAAGCGCGGCAAGCCTGAACCGGATGCGTTCCTGCTCGGCGCTGAACTGCTCGGCCTTGCGCCAGCAGAGTGCGTGGTGGTGGAAGACGCGGCGGCAGGCGTGCTGGCCGGGCTGAACGCCGGCAGCCACGTCATTGCCGTTAACGTCCCGGCGGGTTCCCCCCGGCTGGAGGAGGCGGATTTCGTGCTTAACACCCTGACCGCCATCGACGTCTCGAAGGCGTCAGACGGAGTTGTAACCGTCTCGCTAAAAATGTAATCCCATGATATAGCCCCGCATTACCGGGGCTTTTTTATGGCAGAATTGCTTCTCCTCCACTGACAAGGACATGTTGTGAACGGTGAACTGATTTGGGTCCTGAGCCTGCTGTTAATCGCCATCATTCTTTTTGCCACGGGCAAGGTGCGCATGGATGCCGTCGCCCTGTTTGTGATTGTCGCATTCGTTCTGAGCGGTACCCTTTCCCTGCCGGAAGCCTTTTCCGGGTTTAGCGATCCCAACGTTATTTTGATTGCCGCTCTGTTTATTATTGGCGACGGGCTGGTACGCACCGGCGTGGCGACGATGATGGGGTCGTGGCTGGTGAAAGTGGCGGGCAGCAGCGAAACCAAAATGCTGATTTACCTGATGCTGACGGTCGCCGGGCTGGGCGCGTTTATGAGCTCTACGGGCGTCGTGGCCATCTTTATTCCGGTCGTGCTGAGCGTCTGCATGAGGATGCAGATCTCCCCTTCGCGGCTGATGATGCCGTTGAGCTTCGCCGGGCTCATCAGCGGCATGATGACGCTGGTCGCGACGCCGCCGAACCTCGTCGTGAACAGCGAACTGATCCGTGAGGGGCTTGAGGGGTTTAGCTTTTTCAGCGTTACGCCGATCGGGCTGGTGGTACTGGTGATGGGCATTATCTATATGCTATTGACCCGTTTTGCGCTGAAAGGGGAGAAGCAGGATAAAGCCAAAGAGGGCTGGAAGCGGCGCTCTTTCCGCGATCTGATTAAAGAGTATCGTCTGACCGGGCGTGCCCGACGTCTGGCTATCCGCCCGGGGTCGCCTATGGTGGGGCAGAGGCTGGATGACCTTAAGCTACGCGAACGCTATGGCGCGAACGTCATCGGGGTTGAGCGCTGGCGTCGTTTTCGTCGGGTGATCGTTAACGTGAACGGGGTGTCAGAGTTTCGCGCGCGTGACGTCCTGCTGATTGATATGTCCACCGCAGACGTGGATCTGCGGGAGTTTTGTAGTGAGCAGCTGCTGGAGCCGATGGTCCTGCGCGGCGAGTATTTCTCTGACCAGGCGCTGGATGTGGGAATGGCCGAGGTGTCGCTGATCCCGGAATCGGAGTTATTGGGCAAAACCGTGCGTGAAATCGGCTTTCGTACCCGCTATGGCCTCAACGTGGTAGGCCTGAAGCGCGATGGCGTAGCCCTTGAAGGGGCGGTGGTGGATGAGCCGATCCTGCTGGGGGATATCTTCCTCGTGGTCGGCAACTGGAAACTGATTAGCCAGCTCGGGCAGAAAGGCCGCGATTTTGTGGTGCTAAATATGCCGATTGAAGAGAGCGATGCATCACCGGCGCACAGCCAGGCGCCCCATGCAATTTTTTGCCTGGTATTGATGGTTGCCCTGATGCTGACGGACGAGATCCCTAACCCGGTGGCGGCAATAATCGCCTGTCTGTTAATGGGCAAATTCCGCTGTATCGACGCCGAAAGCGCTTACAAAGCGATTCACTGGCCGAGCATCATTCTCATCGTCGGGATGATGCCCTTCGCCCTGGCGCTACAGAAAACCGGCGGGGTGGATTTGATCGTAAAAGGCTTAATGGACGCGGGCGGGGGATATGGTCCGTACCTGATGATGGTTTGCCTGTTCGTCATGTGCGCCACCATTGGTTTGTTCATCTCCAATACCGCAACGGCGGTGCTGATGGCGCCCATTGCGCTGGCGATGGCAAAATCGATGGGCGTTTCGCCGTATCCGTTTGCGATGATGGTTGCGATGGCGGCGTCCGCGGCATTTATGACGCCGGTCTCTTCCCCGGTCAATACGCTGGTGCTGGGGCCCGGGAATTATAGGTTCAGTGATTTCGTGAAGCTGGGTGTGCCGTTCACCGTGCTGGTAATGCTGGTATGCGTGGTGTTAATTCCGGTGTTATTCCCGTTTTAGCGTGAGTGCAGAAACGTAGGCCGGGTAAGGCGGAGCCGCCACCCGGCAAAAAACTACAGCGGCGAATCCTGGCTAATCTCATCCAGTGACAAATGGAAGCTCGGCACAAACACGCGCATAAAGTAGTCCATCTCTTCGCTGCGACGAGATTCCAGCGTTTTTTCCAGACGCGTTTTTGCCAGTAAAAATTCGTTATTCCCGGCGGACAGCTCTTCCAGACACTTCAGGTAGGCGCACAGCGCATCGGCCTGCTTAACCAGGGATTTCTCCTCTTCCGTATACTGATGCTCGTCGATGAGCGGCCCGAAGATATCGCGCAGCTCTTCAGGCACCATGTCGATCAGCTTCTGCTGGGCAATCTTCTCAATAGCTTTATATTCCTGGGCAATCTGCGAGTTGAAATATTTCACCGGCGTAGGCAGATCGCCGGTCAGCACTTCCGATGCATCGTGGTACATCGCCAGCAGGGCGATACGTTCGGCATTCACCTGCCCGTTGAATTTGCGGTTTTTAATCGCGGCCAGCGCGTGCGCGACCATGGCAACCTGTAAACTGTGCTCAGACACATTTTCAGTGCGCACGTTGCGCATCAGCGGCCAGCGGTTGATGAGTTTCAGGCGGGAGAGGTGGGCAAAGAAATGACTCTGACTCATAGGTTACCTTATGTCTTCACTGCGACAGACTTCATTGTGCGGGGAGGAGAGGGAAGATGCAAATTTGCGGATGTTGCAGGCCGGGTAAGCGCAGCGCTACCCGGCGGATAGTCAGCGCTACTGATGGTACCCGGAGAGGAAGCGCCCGAAGCGGCTGATGGCCATTTCGAGATCGTCTTCGCGCGGCAGGGTGACGATACGCACGTGATCCGGCCACGGCCAGTTAAACGCCGTACCCTGAACCAGCAGCACTTTTTCCTGCAACAGGAAGTCAAGCACCATTTTCTGGTCGTCGTGAATATTAAAGCGCTTCGCGTCGATTTTCGGGAACATGTACAGCGCGCCGTTAGGCTTCACGCAGGAGACGCCCGGAATATCATTAATCAATTCCCATGCACGGTTGCGCTGTTCATACAGGCGGCCGCCTGGAACGATAAACTCGCTGATGCTTTGATAGCCGCCGAGTGCTGTCTGGATCGCATGTTGCGCCGGTACGTTGGCGCACAGACGCATGGATGCCAGCATCTCCAGCCCTTCAATGTAGCCTTTCGCATGTTTTTTCGGACCGTTCAGTACCATCCAGCCCTGACGGAAACCGGCAACGCGGTAAGTTTTAGACAGTCCGTTAAAGGTGACCGTTAGCAGATCGGGTGCCAGCGCGGCGATAGAGTGGTGCTGCGCCGCGTCGTACAGGATCTTGTCGTAAATCTCGTCGGCAAAGATGATCAGGTTGTGCTGGCGGGCGATCTCGACGATCTCCATCAGCAGCTCTTTTGAATAGACCGCGCCCGTCGGGTTATTCGGGTTAATGATCACGATACCCCGGGTGCGCGGGGTAATTTTGGCGCGAATATCATCCAGATCCGGGAACCAGTCAGAGGATTCGTCGCACAGGTAGTGCACCGCTTTACCGCTGGACAGGGACACCGCAGCCGTCCACAGCGGATAATCTGGGGCAGGAACCAGCATTTCATCGCCGCTGTTCAGGAGCGCCTGCATCGCCTGAACGATCAGTTCCGAGACACCGTTGCCAATGTAGATATCTTCAACGGTGACGTCGCGCATACCGCGAGCCTGATAGTGCTGCATGATGGCTTTACGGGCGGAGTAAAGCCCTTTTGAATCGCAGTAGCCTTGTGCAGTGGGCAGGTTACGGATCACATCCACCAGGATCTCATCCGGCGCTTCAAAACCAAATGGCGCGGGGTTGCCGATGTTGAGTTTCAGAACCTTATTGCCTTCCTCTTCAAGGCGTTTTGCCTCTTTGAGTACCGGGCCACGGATGTCGTAACAGACGTTGTCGAGCTTGCTGGATTTTTCGATAGGGGACATGAACCTTTAACCTTTTCGCTATTATTGCAACTTCCTGCCGTGGAAGTGTGCACGGAACAATGTACTCCCCCCGCGCTTCGTTTTGAAGGGCGCACAGAAGAAGATTTCGTTCCACCGGGGAATGTCGCTGTGATCGCTTACTCTAACGAGGTAGTGATTTTGTGCCTGAATTTATCGTAATAAAGGTTATTAATGGGTTTTTTATGCTAAAATTTGCATGTAACTATGAATTTTATTCTGGTGTAAATAAAAAGACGATTCGGGCTGATGCATTAGTCCCCCTGAGTGATCATTCGTAAAACCTGAATGCTGAGATACCGATTGCCATATTAGCAAAGCCAGGCTAAAAGTTACTCATGTGAAATTAATGTTAAGGGTTATTAATGAATGGCCTGAATCTAAATTAAACTTTATTTATTATTAACGACGAAAATGCAACTTTCGTTAATTTTAATAAAAAGAGTGTAGTTGCTTATCATTGGCGGTAACTCCTTAATATTGCAATAAGACTTATAAATATAGTGGATTTGGGTTAAGATGTGTTTCGGGAATGCAGCATAGCGATAGGCCTGTTACGTATATCGGCTTCTGCTTTTCTGTATTAATCGATTGTTATTGTTAAAGTTATCTCTGGCTGATTGGGTAAGTCACATCTTGCTACGCTGGCAACGCTGCGATATAGATGGCAGAAAACATGTCTTACTCTTTATGGTATTTACATCGACCTGCAAACAACGAAATATCCTGGACGCAAGAGAATAAAAATAACGTCATGAAACGTGATTTCTGACTGGTGATATACCGCAGTACAATAACTATCTGTCAGGCAGTCTGCCGGGCCGGGATGCGAGGGAAACTCTTCAGAAGGAATTGCTTAACTGTTACACACAGCTTCAACCCGGGCAGCTCCGCACGAGCAACCTGAAAGTGAAAAGATATGATAAATGCAAATCGTCCGATAATGAATCTCGACCTCGATCTGCTGAGAACGTTTGTTGCGGTCGCCGATCTCAACACTTTTGCAGCAGCTGCTGCCGCCGTTTGCCGTACCCAGTCCGCCGTGAGTCAGCAAATGCAGCGGCTGGAACAACTGGTTGGTAAAGAGCTTTTTGCGCGTCATGGACGTAATAAGCTTTTAACAGAACATGGTATTCAGCTTCTGGGTTATGCCAGAAAGATACTGCGCTTTAATGATGAAGCCTGTATGTCATTAATGTTTAGCAACCTTCAGGGAGTGTTAACATTAGGGGCGTCAGATGAATCAGCAGATACCATTTTACCCTTCCTTCTCAACCGAATTAGCTCGGTTTATCCGAAGCTTGCCCTGGACGTTAGCGTTAAACGCAATGCCTTCATGGTTGAGATGCTGACAGAAAACGAGGTTGACCTGGTGGTCACCACGCATCGACCTGGCCAGTTTGACAGCCTGACGCTGCGTACTTCTCCAACGCACTGGTACTGTGCCGCGGAGTATGTATTGCAGAAAGGTGAGCCGATACCCCTGGTCCTGCTGGATGATCCCAGTCCGTTCCGCGATATGGTGCTGGCAGCACTCAACGAAGCCAGTATTCCATGGCGCCTGGCGTACGTGGCGTCAACCTTGCCGGCAGTGCGAGCGGCGGTGAAGGCTGGGCTTGGCGTAACGGCCCGTCCGGTGGAAATGATGAGCCCCGATCTGCGTGTGCTGGGTCAATCCGAGGGACTCCCGTCGTTGCCGGATACGGAGTACCTGCTGTGCCATAACGCCGCCAGCAACAACGAGCTGGCAAAAGTGGTATTCGAGGCAATGGAAAACTACCACAATCCATGGCAGTACGCGGCTGTTACTCCCGAAGGAGGGGATGACTCCCTGATCGTGGAAGGGGATTTTGAGTGATCATTCCCTCAAAATTCTCGTAACAAAATGTAAGTGCAAAAAAGAGCCACTCGCATGATTTTTTCCTGCGAGTGGTTTTTTTTGCTATTCATAACCGCGGGCGGAACAGGGATAAAGCAAATACTGCTTATTTATCAATGCAGAAAATGCTTTTGATTAAGATGTAAACAAGACCTGTTCTAACTTACCTCATACCCCACCGATGTTAAAAAAACAGGAAATATGTTGCTGTTTTTTTGATTGAATTAACAAAAGCGTGTCTCAGATCAAGAAAATACTCCCATTTGGGGGGAGGAATCGTTGGCAAATCCTGTCAAAATAGGAGGGTTATTTTTTTTACTTCCAAAACGGACACGATTCAACAAGATGCATTTGACGGAAAGTCATGTACCCACCAGGGTTAAAGGGCACCAAATGTTAATGAGAATCGCACGTTGTAATTTAATGTGAAGAAACCTTTGTTAAAGTTGACAAAAGGTTATAGAAAGGAGTAAAAAACCCCATCATTTTGCTGTCTATGTCTCATTTCTGACAGTTAGTGTAAGGTTATTTTGTTCCTCCCCATGAATCGATGTGATGCCCATCTGCCAGCAAGAGCAGTGTCGTCGGTATCACTTTTGATGAGTAAGCAATGAGTATGTCAACATCCACAGAAGTCATCGCTCATCACTGGGCATTCGCAATCTTTCTTATTGTAGCCATTGGCCTGTGCTGCCTGATGTTAGTCGGCGGCTGGTTCCTGGGCGGTCGCGCCCGCGCAAGGCACAAAAACACACCTTTCGAATCAGGTATTGATTCAGTAGGTACCGCTCGCTTACGCCTGTCTGCCAAGTTTTACCTGGTAGCCATGTTCTTCGTCATTTTTGACGTGGAAGCGCTTTACCTCTTCGCGTGGTCTACCTCCATTCGCGAAAGTGGTTGGGTGGGCTTTGTCGAGGCCGCAATTTTCATTTTAGTGTTACTGGCCGGTCTGGTTTATCTGGTGCGTATCGGCGCGCTGGACTGGACACCTGTGCGTTCACGCCGTGAACACATCAACCCGGAAAACAGTATCTCTAATCGTCAGCAGTAACAGCGAGGCAATAAGATGGATTATACGCTCACCCGCATAGATCCTAACGGTGAGAATGACCGTTACCCCCTGCAAAAACAGGAGATCGTAACCGACCCCCTGGAGCAAGAAGTCAACAAAAGCGTGTACATGGGCAAGCTCGAACATGCCATGCACGACATGGTCAACTGGGGTCGTAAGAACTCCATCTGGCCATACAACTTTGGCCTTTCTTGCTGCTACGTTGAAATGGTGACGTCATTCACTGCGGTGCATGACGTTGCGCGTTTTGGGGCCGAGGTACTGCGTGCTTCTCCGCGTCAGGCTGACCTGATGGTGGTGGCAGGGACCTGCTTTACCAAGATGGCACCGGTTATTCAGCGTCTTTATGACCAGATGCTGGAGCCAAAATGGGTTATCTCCATGGGCGCATGTGCAAACTCCGGCGGTATGTACGACATTTATTCCGTTGTGCAGGGCGTTGATAAGTTCATTCCGGTGGATGTGTACATCCCGGGTTGCCCGCCGCGTCCAGAGGCCTATATGCAGGCGCTGATGCTGCTCCAGGAGTCAATTGGTAAAGAACGACGCCCGCTTTCATGGGTTGTTGGCGATCAGGGTGTCTATCGCGCGAACATGCAGTCTGAGCGCGAGCGTAAACGTGGTGAACGTATTGCCGTCACCAACCTGCGTACGCCTGACGAAATTTAATTTGCGCCTGTGGGCCTGGAGAACACCTTCGCATATCACTACTCAAATAGCGCGAAGCCAGGCTTAACAGTCACCACGGACCATTTGCAATGGTGAACAATATGACCGACTTAACCGCGCAAGAAGCCGCCTGGCAGACTCGGGATCATCTCGATGACCCGGTCATTGGCGAACTGCGCAACCGTTTTGGGCCGGATGCCTTTACTGTTCAGGCCACCCGCACCGGGGTACCCGTTGTTTGGGTGAAGCGTGAGCAATTACTGGAAGTTGTCGATTTCCTCAAGAAATTGCCAAAACCTTACGTCATGCTGTTTGACTTACACGGCATGGATGAACGTCTCAGAACGCACCGCCAGGGTCTCCCTGCTGCGGATTTTTCCGTTTTCTACCACCTGATCTCAATAGACCGTAATACGGATATCATGCTCAAGGTGGCATTGTCTGAAAACGACATGCATCTGCCGACGATCACCAAACTTTTCCCGAACGCCAACTGGTACGAGCGTGAAACCTGGGAAATGTTCGGCATGACCTTCGACGGCCACCCGCATCTGACGCGCATCATGATGCCGCAGACCTGGACCGGCCACCCGCTGCGTAAAGACTACCCGGCACGCGCCACCGAATTCGACCCGTTTGAGCTAACCAAAGCCAAGCAGGATCTGGAGATGGAAGCGCTGACCTTCAAGCCGGAAGACTGGGGCATGAAGCGCGGCACCGAAAACGAGGACTTCATGTTCCTCAACCTGGGTCCAAACCACCCCTCTGCGCACGGTGCATTCCGTATTATTCTTCAGCTTGATGGCGAAGAGATTGTCGACTGCGTCCCTGACATCGGCTACCACCACCGTGGTGCCGAGAAGATGGGCGAGCGTCAGTCCTGGCACAGCTACATTCCGTATACCGACCGTATCGAATACCTCGGCGGCTGCGTGAACGAAATGCCATACGTGCTGGCCGTTGAGAAACTGGCAGGCATCACCGTCCCGGATCGCGTTAACGTGATTCGCGTAATGCTGTCTGAACTGTTCCGTATTAACAGCCACCTGCTGTACATCTCCACGTTCATTCAGGACGTCGGCGCGATGACGCCGGTCTTCTTCGCCTTTACCGACCGTCAGAAAATCTACGATCTGGTGGAAGCGATTACCGGTTTCCGTATGCACCCAGCCTGGTTCCGTATCGGTGGTGTGGCGCACGATCTGCCGCGCGGTTGGGACCGTCTGCTGCGTGAATTCCTCGACTGGATGCCGAAACGTCTGGCGTCTTACGAGAAAGCCGCGCTGCGTAACTCCATCCTGAAAGGCCGTTCCCAGGGCGTTGCTGCCTACGGCGCGAAAGAAGCGCTGGAGTGGGGGACTACCGGTGCTGGCCTGCGTGCGACCGGGATTGATTTCGACGTGCGTAAAGCGCGTCCTTACTCTGGTTACGAGAACTTCGACTTTGAAGTCCCGGTTGGCGGCGGTGTTTCCGACTGCTACACCCGCGTGATGTTGAAAGTGGAAGAGCTGCGCCAGAGCCTGCGCATCCTTGAGCAGTGCCTCAACAACATGCCGGAAGGCCCGTTCAAGGCGGATCACCCGCTGACGACGCCGCCACCGAAAGAGCGCACGCTGCAACATATCGAGACCCTGATCACCCACTTCCTGCAAGTTTCCTGGGGCCCGGTCATGCCGGCACAGGAATCCTTCCAGATGATTGAAGCGACCAAGGGTATCAACAGCTACTACCTCACCAGCGACGGCAGCACCATGAGCTACCGCACCCGCGTGCGTACGCCAAGCTTCGCGCACTTGCAGCAGATCCCGGCCGCCATTCGCGGCAGTCTGGTCTCCGACCTGATTGTGTATCTGGGTAGTATCGATTTTGTTATGTCAGATGTGGACCGCTAATTATGCACGAGAATCAACAACCACAAACCGAGGCTTTTGAGCTGAGTGAAGCAGAGCGTGCCGCCATTGAGCACGAGATGCACCACTACGAAGACCCGCGTGCGGCGTCCATTGAAGCGCTGAAAATCGTACAGAAACAGCGTGGTTGGGTGCCGGATGGGGCGATCTATGCGATCGCAGAAGTGCTGGGCATTCCGGCAAGTGACGTAGAAGGCGTAGCCACGTTCTACAGCCAGATCTTCCGTCAGCCGGTAGGCCGCCATGTGATCCGCTACTGTGACAGCGTGGTCTGCCACATCACCGGTTATCAGGGCATTCAGGCTGCGATTGAGAAGAAACTCAATATTAAGCCGGGCCAGACCACCTTCGACGGACGTTTTACTCTGCTGCCAACCTGCTGCCTGGGTAACTGCGACAAGGGGCCGACCATGATGATTGATGAGGACACTCACAGCCATCTGACGCCGGAAGCGATTCCTGACCTGCTGGAGCAGTACAAATGAAAACTGTAATTCGTACTGCTGAGACGCATCCGCTGACCTGGCGTCTGCGTGATGACAAACAGCCGGTATGGCTCGACGAATATCAGAGCAAAAACGGCTATGCCGGTGCGCGTAAAGCCCTTGGCGGCATGGCGCCGGACGACATCGTTAACGCGGTGAAAGAGTCTGGCCTGAAAGGCCGCGGTGGTGCGGGCTTCTCCACCGGTCTGAAGTGGAGCCTGATGCCGAAAGATGAATCCATGAACATCCGTTACCTGCTGTGTAACGCCGATGAAATGGAGCCGGGTACCTATAAAGACCGTCTGCTGATGGAACAGCTGCCGCACCTGCTGGTGGAAGGCATGCTGATCTCCGCGTTCGCGCTGAAAGCGTACCGTGGCTACATCTTCCTGCGCGGCGAATACATCGAAGCGGCGGAAAACCTGCGTCGCGCGATTGCCGAAGCCACCGAAGCGGGACTGCTGGGTAAAAACATCCTGGGCACCGGGTTTGACTTCGAGCTGTTCGTGCACACCGGTGCCGGGCGTTATATCTGCGGTGAAGAAACCGCGCTGATTAACTCCCTGGAAGGCCGCCGCGCGAACCCGCGCTCCAAGCCACCGTTCCCGGCAAGCTCCGGCGTGTGGGGTAAACCGACCTGCGTCAACAACGTCGAAACCCTGTGTAACGTCCCGGCGATCCTTGCGAACGGCGTGGAGTGGTATCAGGGCATCTCCTCAAGCAAAGATGCTGGTACCAAGCTGATGGGCTTCTCCGGTCGGGTGAAAAACCCTGGCGTCTGGGAGCTGCCGTTCGGCACCACCGCACGGGAAATTCTTGAAGACTACGCCGGCGGCATGCGCGATGGCCTGAAATTCAAAGCCTGGCAGCCGGGTGGGGCAGGGACGGACTTCCTGACCGAAGCCCACCTTGACCTGCCAATGGAGTTCGAAAGCATTGGTAAAGCAGGTAGCCGTCTGGGTACCGCGCTGGCGATGGCCGTCGACCACGAGATCGGCATGGTATCCCTGGTGCGTAACCTGGAAGAGTTCTTCGCCCGCGAGTCCTGCGGCTGGTGCACACCGTGCCGTGATGGTCTGCCGTGGAGCGTGAAGATCCTGCGTGCTATCGAACGTGGCGAAGGCCAGCCTGGCGATATCGAGACACTTGAGCAACTGTGTCGATTCTTAGGACCGGGTAAAACCTTCTGTGCCCACGCACCGGGCGCCGTCGAGCCGCTGCAAAGCGCGATTAAATATTTCCGCGACGAATTCGAAGCAGGCATCAAGCAGCCGTTCAGCAATACCCATTCGATCAATGGTATTCAGCCGAACCTGCTGAAAGCGCGCTGGTAAAAACAGAATTTTGATTAACGCTCGGTTTCGGCCGAGCCAACTGGAAGCATGCTAATGGCTACGATTCATGTAGACGGCAAAGAATACGAAGTCAACGGGGCGGACAACCTGCTGGAAGCTTGTCTGTCTCTTGGCCTCGATATTCCGTACTTTTGCTGGCATCCGGCGCTGGGCAGCGTCGGTGCTTGCCGCCAGTGTGCGGTGAAGCAATATCAAAACGCGGAAGACACGCGTGGTCGCCTGGTGATGTCCTGTATGACGCCAGCCGCCGAAGGCACCTTTATTTCGATTGATGACGAAGAAGCCAAACAGTTCCGTGAAAGCGTGGTGGAGTGGTTGATGACCAACCACCCGCACGACTGTCCGGTGTGTGAGGAGGGCGGTAACTGCCACCTTCAGGATATGACCGTCATGACCGGTCACAGCTTCCGTCGCTATCGCTTTACCAAACGTACCCACCGTAACCAGGATCTGGGGCCGTTCATCTCTCACGAAATGAACCGCTGCATCGCCTGCTACCGCTGCGTGCGTTACTACAAAGATTATGCAGACGGTCAGGATCTGGGCGTGTATGGCGCGCATGACAACGTCTACTTCGGTCGTCCGGAAGACGGTACCCTTGAAAGCGAATTCTCCGGTAACCTGGTAGAAATCTGTCCGACCGGCGTATTCACGGATAAAACCCACTCTGAACGTTACAACCGTAAATGGGACATGCAGTTTGCGCCAAGCATCTGCCAGCAGTGTTCCCTCGGCTGTAACACCAGCCCGGGTGAACGTTACGGCGAACTGCGTCGTATCGAAAACCGTTACAACGGTACCGTTAACCACTACTTCCTCTGCGACCGCGGTCGTTTCGGCTATGGCTATGTGAACCTGAAAGACCGTCCGCGTCAGCCAGTTCAGCGCCGTGGCGATGACGTCATTACCCTCAACGCTGAGCAGGCGATGCAGGGCGCGGCAGATATTCTGCGTCAGTCGAAGAAAGTGATCGGCATTGGCTCCCCGCGCGCCAGCATCGAAAGCAACTTCGCGCTGCGCGAGCTGGTTGGGGCGGAAAACTTCTACACCGGTATCGCCCAGGGCGAGCAGGAACGTCTCCAGCTGGTGCTGAAAGTGCTGCGTGAAGGCGGTGTTCACACGCCTGCGCTGCGCGAAATCGAATCCTATGATGCGGTTCTGGTGCTCGGGGAAGACCTGACGCAGACTGGCGCACGCGCGGCCCTGGCGGTTCGTCAGGCGGTGAAAGGCAAAGCACGTGAAATGGCAGCGGCGCAGAAAGTGGCTGACTGGCAGATTGCGGCCATCCTCAACATCGGTCAGCGCGCGAAGCATCCTCTGTTTGTGACTAACGTCGACAACACCCGTCTGGACGATATCGCGGCGTGGACCTACTGCGCGCCGGTTGAAGATCAGGCGCGCCTCGGATTTGCCATTGCCCACGCGCTGGACAGCAACTCGCCGGCCGTTGAACTGGATCGCGACCTGCAAAACAAGGTCGACGTGATTGTTCAGGCGCTGGCGGGGGCGAAGAAACCGCTGATTATTTCCGGTACCAACGCCGGTAGCGCTGAAATCATTCAGGCCGCAGCGAACGTTGCCAAAGCCCTGAAGGGACGCGGCGCTGACGTTGGTGTGACCATGATTGCCCGTGCGGTGAACAGCATCGGTCTGGGTATGATTGGCGGCGGCTCGCTGGAAGACGCGTTAAGCGAACTGGAATCCGGTGCCGCTGACGCCGTTGTGGTGCTGGAAAATGACCTGCATCGCCATGCTTCTGCCGCTCGCGTTGACGCCGCGCTCTCCAGAGCGCCGCTGGTGATGGTTATCGACCATCAGCGCACCGCGATCATGGACAAAGCGCATCTCGTACTCTCTGCGGCAAGCTTCGCAGAAAGTGACGGGACGGTGATCAACAACGAAGGTCGCGCCCAGCGTTTCTTCCAGGTTTATGACCCGGCCTACTACGACAGCAACACCGTGATGCTGGAAAGCTGGCGCTGGCTGCACTCTCTGCACAGCACCGTGCAGAGCCGTGAAGTGGACTGGACGCAGCTCGACCACGTTATCGACGCGGTTGTTGAGAAACTGCCTCAGCTGGCGGGTATTAAAGATGCCGCGCCGGATGCAAGCTTCCGCATTCGCGGCCAGAAACTGGCGCGTGAGCCGCACCGCTACAGCGGTCGTACCGCGATGCGCGCCAACATCAGCGTGCACGAACCGCGTCAGCCGCAGGATAAAGACACCATGTTCGCCTTCTCGATGGAAGGGAACAACCAGCCGTCTGCGCCGCGTTCGCAAATCCCGTTTGCATGGGCACCGGGCTGGAACTCCCCGCAGGCATGGAACAAATTCCAGGCTGAAGTGGGCGGTCACCTGCGCCACGGCGATCCGGGCGTGCGTCTGATTGAAGCCTCCGAAACCGGTCTGGACTTCTTCACCACCGTTCCGGCGAGCTTCCAGGCGCAGGAAGGTCACTGGCGTATTGCACCGTACTACCATCTGTTCGGTAGCGACGAAATGTCCCAGCGTTCTCCGGTATTCCAGCAGCGTATGCCGCAGCCGTACATCAAGCTCAACCCGGCGGATGCCGCGAAGCTTGGCGTTAACGCGGGTGCGAACATTGCCTTTAGCTACGACGGCCAGACAATCAGCCTGCCGCTGATTATTTCTGAACGCCTGTCAGCAGGGCAGGTGGGTCTGCCGATGGGTATGCCTGGCATCGCGCCGGTCCTGGCGGGTGCGCATCTTGATAACCTTCAGGAGGCAAAAGCATGAGTTGGTTAACGCCGGATCTTATCGACATCCTGCTGAGCATTCTGAAAGCGGTTGTGATTCTGCTGGTGGTGGTCACCTGCGGCGCGTTCATGAGCTTTGGTGAACGTCGTCTGCTCGGTCTGTTCCAGAACCGTTACGGACCGAACCGCGTGGGCTGGGGTGGTTCACTCCAGCTGGTCGCGGACATGATCAAGATGTTCTTTAAAGAGGACTGGGTTCCGCGCTTCTCGGACCGCGTGATCTTTACGCTGGCGCCGATGATCGCCTTCACCTCGCTGCTGCTGGCGTTTGCTATCGTTCCGGTCAGCCCGACCTGGGTGGTCGCTGACCTGAACATCGGCATTCTGTTCTTCCTTATGATGGCAGGCCTCGCGGTTTACGCGGTGCTGTTCGCAGGCTGGTCCAGTAACAACAAATACTCGCTGCTGGGTGCGATGCGTGCTTCCGCGCAGACGCTGAGCTACGAAGTGTTCCTGGGTCTCTCCCTGATGGGCGTGGTGGCGCAGGCCGGTTCATTTAACATGACCGACATCGTCAACAACCAGGCCGACATCTGGAACGTTATCCCGCAGTTCTTTGGGTTTATTACCTTTGCCATCGCGGGCGTGGCGGTGTGTCACCGTCACCCGTTTGACCAGCCAGAAGCCGAACAGGAACTGGCCGACGGTTACCACATTGAATATTCCGGTATGAAGTTCGGTCTGTTCTTCGTGGGCGAGTACATCGGTATCGTCACCATTTCGGCGTTGATGGTAACCCTGTTCTTTGGTGGCTGGCATGGCCCGTTCTTACCGCCGTTCATCTGGTTCGCGCTGAAAACCGCGTTCTTCATGATGATGTTCATTTTGATTCGCGCAGCGTTACCGCGTCCGCGTTATGACCAGGTAATGTCCTTCGGCTGGAAAGTGTGCCTGCCGCTGACGCTCGTCAACTTGTTGGTAACGGCGGCTGTCATTCTCTGGCAGCAGCCATAAGGGGCTTTGAGATCATGACCTTAAAAGAATTATTGGTAGGTTTCGGCACCCAGGTACGCAGTATCTGGATGATCGGCCTGCATGCGTTTGCCAAACGCGAAACCCGGATGTACCCGGAAGAGCCGGTATATCTGCCGCCGCGCTACCGTGGACGTATCGTGCTGACGCGCGACCCGGACGGTTCCGAGCGTTGCGTTGCCTGTAACCTGTGTGCGGTAGCGTGTCCGGTGGGCTGTATCTCTCTGCAAAAAGCAGAGACGGTAGACGGCCGCTGGTATCCTGAGTTCTTCCGCATCAACTTCTCACGCTGCATTTTCTGCGGTCTGTGTGAAGAAGCGTGCCCAACCACGGCGATTCAGCTGACTCCAGACTTTGAGCTGGGTGAGTACAAGCGTCAGGATCTGGTGTACGAGAAAGAGGATCTGCTGATTTCCGGTCCGGGCAAATACCCGGAATATAACTTCTACCGGATGGCGGGTATGGCAATCGACGGCAAAGATAAAGGCGAAGCTGAGAACGAAGCTAAGCCTATCGACGTCAAGAGCCTGTTACCGTAAGGAGAGGGCAATGGAATTCGCTTTTTATATCTGTGGCCTTATCGCCATCCTGGCTACGCTGCGAGTGATCACGCACACCAATCCGGTGCATGCGCTGCTGTATTTAATCATCTCGCTGCTGGCTATTTCCGGGGTGTTCTTTGCGCTGGGCGCGCACTTCGCCGGTGCGCTGGAAATCATCGTCTACGCCGGGGCCATCATGGTGCTGTTCGTGTTCGTGGTGATGATGCTCAACCTGGGCGGCTCTGAAATTGAGCAGGAACGTCAGTGGTTAAAACCGCAGGTGTGGATTGGCCCGGCGATTCTGTCGGCCATCATGCTGGCGGTGATTGTTTACGCCATTCTGGGCGTCAACGACCAGGGTATCGACGGGACGCCAATCAGCGCGAAAGCCGTGGGTATCACCCTGTTTGGTCCGTACGTTCTGGCGGTTGAGCTGGCCTCGATGCTGCTGCTGGCGGGTCTGGTTGTGGCCTTCCACGTTGGCCGCGAAGAGCGTGTCGGCGAGGTGCTGAGCAACCGCACTGACGACCGCGCGAAAAGAAAAACGGAGGAACGCGCATGATCCCCTTAACACATGGACTGATCCTCGCTGCGATTTTATTCGTTCTGGGCTTAACCGGTCTGGTTATCCGCCGCAATCTGCTGTTTATGCTGATCGGTCTGGAAATCATGATCAACGCTTCCGCGCTGGCCTTTGTGGTCGCCGGCAGCTACTGGGGCCAGACCGATGGTCAGGTGATGTACATTCTCGCCATCAGCCTCGCGGCTGCTGAAGCGAGTATTGGCCTGGCGCTGTTGCTACAGCTCCATCGTCGCCGCCAGAACCTGAACATCGATTCAGTAAGTGAGTTGCGTGGATGAACATGCTTGCCTTAACCATTATTTTTCCGCTGATTGGCTTCGTGCTGCTGGCGTTTTCTCGCGGCCGCTGGTCTGAGAATCTGTCTGCCACCGTGGGCATTGGCTCTATCGGCCTGGCTGCGCTGGTCACAGCGTATGCGGGTATCGACTTCTTTAACAATGGACGTCAGGCCTACAGCGTACCGCTGTGGAACTGGATGTCGGTCGGTAACTTCAACATCGGTTTCAACCTGGTGCTGGATGGTCTGTCTCTGACCATGCTCTCCGTGGTCACCGGCGTCGGCTTCCTGATCCACATGTTCGCCTCCTGGTACATGCGCGGTGAAGAGGGATACTCCCGCTTCTTCGCCTACACCAACCTGTTTATCGCCAGCATGGTGGTTCTGGTGCTGGCCGATAACCTGCTGCTGATGTATCTGGGCTGGGAAGGCGTGGGTCTGTGCTCTTACCTGCTGATCGGTTTCTACTACACCGATCCGAAGAATGGCGCAGCGGCCATGAAAGCGTTCGTCGTGACCCGCGTGGGTGACGTCTTCCTCGCTTTCGCGCTGTTCATTCTCTACAACGAACTGGGCACGCTGAACTTCCGCGAAATGGTGGAACTGGCGCCGGCGCACTTCGAAGCAGGCAACAACATGCTGTGGTGGGCAACGCTGATGCTGCTGGGTGGCGCCGTGGGTAAATCCGCGCAGCTGCCGTTGCAGACATGGCTGGCCGACGCGATGGCGGGTCCAACCCCTGTCTCCGCGCTGATCCACGCCGCGACCATGGTTACCGCCGGTGTCTACCTGATTGCGCGTACCCATGGCCTGTTCCTGATGACCCCGGAAATTCTGCATCTGGTGGGTATTGTCGGTGCGGTTACGCTGGTGCTGGCAGGCTTTGCCGCGCTGGTGCAGACCGACATCAAACGCGTTCTCGCGTACTCCACCATGAGCCAGATTGGTTACATGTTCCTGGCGCTGGGCGTTCAGGCGTGGGACGCAGCCATTTTCCACCTGATGACGCACGCGTTCTTTAAAGCGCTGCTGTTCCTCTCATCCGGTTCGGTGATCCTGGCCTGCCACCACGAGCAGAACATCTTCAAAATGGGCGGACTGCGTAAGTCCATCCCGCTGGTCTATGTCTGCTTCCTGGTGGGCGGCGCGGCGCTGGCGGCACTGCCGCTGATTACCGCGGGCTTCTTCAGTAAGGACGAAATCCTTGCGGGCGCCATGGCGAATGGTCATATCAATCTGATGGTTGCGGGTCTGGTCGGTGCGTTCATGACCTCCCTGTACACCTTCCGTATGATTTTCATCGTCTTCCACGGTAAAGAACAAATTCACGCTCACGCAGGGAAGGGGATTACCCACCACCTGCCGCTGATTGTGCTGCTGGTCCTGTCCACCTTCGTTGGCGCGATGATTGTGCCACCGTTGCAGGGTGTACTGCCGGCAACAACCGAGCTTGAGCACGGTCGCGTTCTGACGCTTGAAATCACCTCCGGCGTAGTGGCTATAGCGGGCATCCTGATTGCCGCATGGCTGTGGCTGGGCAAACGCACGCTGGTAACTGCCGTTGCCAACAGCGCGCCGGGCCGTCTGCTGGGCACCTGGTGGTACAACGCGTGGGGCTTCGACTGGCTGTACGACATGATCTTCGTGAAGCCGTTCCTGGGCATTGCGTGGCTGCTGAAGCGCGATCCACTGAACAGCCTGATGAATATCCCGGCGATCCTCTCTCGCTTTGCAGGTAAAGGCCTGCTGTTTAGCGAGAACGGTTATCTGCGCTGGTATGTGGCGTCCATGAGCATCGGTGCGGTTGTCGTGCTGGCGCTGCTGATGGTGTTGCGTTGATCGTAAAGTGAATTTTATTCGATTCGTTGAAAATCAGGCCCCTGCTGGGGGCCTTAAAAAGGAATGTAAATCGCCATGTTACTACCCTGGCTAATATTAATTCCCTTCATCGGCGGCTTCCTGTGCTGGCAGACCGAACGCTTTGGCGTGAAGATGCCGCGCTGGATCGCGCTGATCACCATGGGATTGACGCTCGCGCTTGGCCTGCAACTGTGGTTGCAGGGTGGCTACTCACTGACCCAGTCTGCGGGCCTTCCGCAGTGGCAGTCTGAGTTTATCCTGCCGTGGATCCCACGTTTCGGTATCACGATCCACCTCGCGATTGACGGTCTGTCGCTGCTGATGGTGGTGCTGACCGGTCTGCTCGGCGTTCTGGCGGTACTTTGCTCCTGGCGAGAAATCGAAAAATACCAGGGCTTCTTCCACCTGAACCTGATGTGGATCCTGGGCGGCGTGATCGGCGTGTTCCTGGCCATCGACATGTTCCTGTTCTTCTTCTTCTGGGAGATGATGCTGGTGCCGATGTACTTCCTGATCGCGCTGTGGGGTCACAAGGCATCCGACGGTAAAACGCGTATCACGGCGGCCACCAAGTTCTTCATCTATACCCAGGCGAGTGGTCTGGTGATGCTGATTGCCATCCTGGCGCTGGTGTTTGTGCATTACAACGCGACCGGTGTCTGGACCTTCAACTACGAAGACCTGCTGAAGACCCCGATGTCCCACGGCGTGGAATACCTGCTGATGCTGGGCTTCTTTATCGCCTTCGCGGTTAAAATGCCGGTGGTTCCGCTGCATGGCTGGCTGCCAGACGCGCACTCTCAGGCGCCAACGGCAGGTTCCGTTGACCTGGCGGGCATCTTGCTGAAAACCGCGGCTTACGGTCTGCTGCGTTTCTCCCTGCCGCTGTTCCCGAACGCCTCCGCAGAGTTCGCGCCGATTGCCATGTGGCTGGGCGTGATCGGTATCTTCTACGGTGCATGGATGGCCTTCACGCAGTACGACATCAAACGTCTGATTGCTTACACCTCCGTTTCCCACATGGGCTTCGTGCTGATTGCCATCTACACCGGCAGCCAGCTGGCGTACCAGGGCGCGGTGATCCAGATGATTGCGCACGGCCTGTCCGCTGCCGGTCTCTTCATCCTGTGTGGTCAGCTGTACGAACGTCTGCATACCCGCGACATGCGTATGATGGGCGGTCTGTGGGGCAAAATGAAATGGCTGCCGGCGCTCTCCATGTTCTTCGCGGTGGCGACTCTGGGTATGCCGGGTACCGGTAACTTCGTCGGCGAGTTTATGATCCTGTTCGGCAGCTTCAACGTGGTACCGACGATCACCGTCATCTCCACCTTTGGTCTGGTGTTTGCCTCCGTGTACTCGCTGGCGATGCTGCACCGCGCTTACTTCGGTAAAGCGAAGAGTGAAATTGCTGCACAAGAATTGCCGGGGATGTCGCTGCGAGAGCTGTTCATCATCCTGCTGCTGGTCGTACTGCTGGTGCTGTTGGGCTTCTATCCGCAGCCGATTCTGGATACCTCGCACTCCGCGATGGGTAACATCCAGCAGTGGTTTGTTAATTCTGCTTCTACTACAAGGCCGTAATTCGCCATGACAATAACTCCACAACAACTGATCGCGCTGCTACCGCTGCTGATCGTCGGATTGACGGTGGTGGTTGTGATGCTCTCCATTGCGTGGCGACGCAATCACTTCCTGAATGCGACCCTGTCCGTTCTGGGTCTGAACGCTGCGTTAGTCTCCCTCTGGTTTGTTGGCCAGGCGGGAGCGATGGACGTCACGCCGCTGATGCGCGTTGACGGCTACGCCATGCTCTACACCGGTCTGGTGCTGCTGGCGAGCCTGGCAACCTGTACCTTTGCGTACCCGTGGCTCGAAGGATACAACGACAACAAAGAAGAGTTTTACCTGCTGGTACTGATTGCTGCACTGGGCGGCATTCTGCTGGCGAACGCGAACCACATGGCCGCGCTGTTCCTTGGTATTGAGTTGATCTCACTGCCGCTGTTCGGCCTGATTGGTTACGCCTTCCGTCAGAAGCGCTCTCTGGAAGCGGCTATCAAGTACACCATTCTGTCTGCTGCCGCGTCGTCGTTCCTGCTGTTCGGTATCGCGCTGCTGTATGCACAGACGGGTAACCTCTCCTTCCTGGCCATCGGTAAGAGCCTCGGCGACGGCATGATGCATGAGCCGCTGCTGCTGGCGGGTCTGGGCATGATGATTGTTGGCCTTGGCTTTAAACTCTCTCTGGTTCCGTTCCACCTGTGGACGCCAGACGTCTACCAGGGTGCGCCTGCACCGGTCTCTACCTTCCTGGCGACGGCGAGTAAAATCGCTATCTTCGGCGTGGTTATGCGTCTGTTCCTGTACGCCCCGGTGGGTGACAGCGAAGCGGTTCGCGTGGTGTTGGGCATTATCGCGTTCGTTTCTATCATCTTCGGTAACCTGATGGCGCTGAGCCAGACCAACATCAAGCGTCTGCTGGGCTACTCCTCTATCTCCCATCTGGGTTACCTGCTGGTGGCGCTGATTGCGCTGCAAAGCGGTGAAATGTCGATGGAAACCGTGGGTGTGTATCTGGCCGGTTACCTGTTCAGCAGCCTCGGCGCGTTCGGCGTGGTGAGCCTGATGTCCAGCCCGTACCGTGGCCCGGATGCAGATTCCCTGTTCTCCTACCGTGGACTGTTCTGGCACCGTCCGATTCTGTCTGCGGTAATGACCGTGATGATGCTCTCTCTGGCGGGTATCCCAATGACGCTGGGCTTTATCGGTAAGTTCTACGTGCTGGCCGTCGGTGTGCAGGCGGGTCTGTGGTGGCTGACGGCGGGTGTCGTTATCGGCTCCGCGATTGGTCTCTACTACTACCTGCGCGTTGCCGTGAGCCTGTACCTGAGCGCGCCTCAGCAGCTCAACCGCGATGCGCCGTCCAACTGGCAGTACAGCGCCGGCGGTATCGTGGTGCTAATCTCCGCGCTGCTGGTGCTGATCTTCGGTATCTATCCGCAGCCGCTGATTGATATCGTGCAGCGAGCGATGCCGCTGATGTAAAAACAAAAAACCCGCCTCGGCGGGTTTTTTATTGTTTTCTCCCTCTCCCCGTGGGAGAGGGCCGGGGTGAGGGCACCAGCCCGCACAGAGTAAAACATGCCCAGGGCGCTACGCTTGCAGGGCATACGGGTCTTGTAGGTCGGGTAAGCGAAGCGTCACCCGACTAAGCTAACTGCTTCCTGCTTATAAGCGGCCCTTCAATCTTCTTCATCGAGCGGTCCAGCACCTCTTCAATCACCGACGATAGCTCATTTAGCTCAAACTTCGCCACATAGCCGTCCGCCTTCACTTTGCGAATATGATCTTCGTTCGCGTTGCCGGAAAGAGACGAATGGATCACCACCGGAATATCTTTCAGTACCGGGTCGGTTTTGATTTTGCGCGTCAGCGTAAAGCCGTCCATCTCCGGCATTTCGAGGTCGGTCAATACCAGGGCAATCTTATCGGTAACGGGGACGCCCTCAGCCTGAGCCTGCGCGGCCAACTGAGTGATTTTCTCCCACGCGTCTTTGCCGGTGATATGCAGCTGGGCCGGGATCTCCATCGCCTGCAATCCCTTCTCCAGCATTGAGCGCGCCACTTTCGAATCTTCTGCAACAATCGCGACAGAGCCAGGCTTGATGTTGAATTTGGTGGTTTCCAGATGGGTGGCGTGCAGATCGTGGTTCGCCGGGGTGATGTCGTACAGGATCTGCTCCACGTCCAGCACCATCGCCAGATCGTTGGTATCCGTCTTCTCGTCCAGGCAGGCAATGCTGGTAATGTAGCGACCGCTGACGGCAGTTTCCGCAGCATGCACCTGCTTCCAGTCCAGACGCATGATGTTTTCCACCGATTCCACAGCAAACGCCTGCACGCTGCGGGCATATTCGGTGATCAGCAGGATGTTCAGCCCGGTGGCTGGCTTGCAGCCGGCGACGGCGGCCAGATCGATCACCGGGATCACCTGGTCGCGAATGTTCACCATCCCCATCAGCGGAGACTTCATTCCCGCCGGTTTGGTGAAGGTCGGCATCGGCACAATTTCGCGCAATTTGAACACGTTGATGCCGAACAGCTCGGATTTATTTTCGTTCAGAGAGGTGCCAAGACGGAACAGCAACAGTTCAAAACGGTTGGACAGGGTCAGGTTCGCCCTGTCATCAATATCTTTCTGGAAATTATCCATTCTACCCTCAAGAGAAATGCTGGCCTTTTAATCGTTATCGGCACGCTGAGGGAAAAATGAAGGACTAAACGCTGACCTGAGCAAAATCTTCCGCCAGCTCGCATGCCGGAAATACTTCCCGACACTCTGCCAGCAGGCTTTCAGCGCCGCGGACGTCATAGCGTGAGCTGACGTGAGTAACAATCAGTTTCCGGACGCCAGCCTCACGCGCCAGCTGCGCCGCCTGACGCGTTGAGCTGTGCCCCCGGCTGTTGGCTTTTTCTTCCATCGCCGCTTCCAGCGTCGCCTCATGCACCATCATATCCACACCCCCGGCAAGCCTGAGCGCCGAAGCGCAGGGGGCGGTATCCCCAAAAATAGCCAGTTTTTTGCCTGGCTGCGGCGGCGCGAGGTAATCCTGACCGTTGATGACGCGCCCGTCTTCCAGCGTGACGGTCTCGCCGTGCTTCAGACGCTGGAACAGCGGGCCAGGTTTCACCCCATCGGCCTGCAACGCGGCGGCGTTCAGCGCACCGGGCTTGTCATGCTCCTCAACGCGATAGCCGTAACATTCCACCGGATGGTTAAGCGGGTAAGCGCGCACCAGGTAATCTCCGTCATCGAACACCAGACCCTCGCCGATCTCTAACACCTCCAGCGGATAATCGGTCCACGAGCCGCTCAGGCGCAGCGTGGTTTCAACGAATTCCTGAATACCCGCGGGGCCATAAATGGTCAGCGGGTTAGCGTTACCGGCCATCGAACGGCTGCACAGCAGGCCCGGCAGGCCAAACAGATGGTCGCCGTGCAGATGGGTGATAAATATTTTATCCACTTTCCCCGGGTGGTATGAGGTATGCAGCAGCTGATGCTGCGTACCCTCGCCGCAGTCGAACAGCCACAGCCCACCGCGGGTAGGATGCTTAAGATCCAGCAGAATCGCCGTCACGTTTCGTGAGCGGGTTGGTACCCCGGCGGACGTACCCAGAAAAATCAGTTCCATAACGCAATCAGCCCTTTGCCGAATGGGAAGGGGTTTAGTATAACGTGATGAACCCCAGGAAGGAGAAACACATGATCCAGTGGCAAGATCTACACCACAGCGAACTGACCGTGCAGTCACTCTACGCCCTGCTCAAGCTGCGCTGTGAAGTCTTCGTGGTTGAACAAACCTGCCCGTATCAGGATATCGACGGCGATGACTTAATCGGCGAGAACCGGCACATCCTCGGCTGGCGCGATAACGAGCTGGTGGCGTATGCGAGGATTCTGAAAAGCGAACAGGATTTTGACCCTGTCGTCATTGGGCGCGTCATTATCAGCGGCCGCGCGCGCGGTGAAAAGCTGGGCTATCAGCTGATGGAAAAAACGCTGGACGCATGCCAGAAACAGTGGCCGGACAAGGCGTTATACCTGGGCGCGCAGGCGCATTTGCAATCATTCTATGGCCATTTTGGTTTTACCCCGGTCACGGACATTTACGACGAAGACGGCATCCCACACATCGGCATGGCACGCGAAGCGAAACAGGCGCAATAGCAATACGTTGTCTATAGTTACCGGACTGGTGTACTAACATGGAGAAAAATATGTCATTTCAATCCTGGGATACCCGAGTCGACGACGACCTGACGCTGCTAAGCGAAACGCTGGAAGAAGTGCTGCGCTCTTCAGGCGATCCTGCCGATCAGAAGTACATTGAGCTCAAAGCCCGCGCCGAGCAGGCGCTGCATGACGTGAAAAACCGCGTCAGTAACGCCTCCGACAATTACTACTACCGCGCCAAACAGGCGGTTTATCGTGCCGACGATTATGTGCATGAAAAACCGTGGCAGGGCATTGGGGTCGGTGCGGCCGTAGGGCTGGTGCTGGGTCTGCTGTTAGCCCGTCGTTAAGCCGGTAAACCACTCCCTACACGTGGGTACTGCTATTTATCGCCAGTACCCCGTATAATATAAGGCTTTAACAGGGAGAGGTTCGCGTGCACTCGATTTTCCTCGCGCTGCAAAGCCTGCGCACTCAGCTTGCGCAAGCATTGCCTGCTATACCCGGTTTACGCCATTTCGATGTCTCTTTCCCGTTAAACGACGCCTTCGATCCGCTGGCCTGGCTGGGTGTGCAGCGATGCTATCCTCAGTTTTACTGGCAACAGCGCAGCGGCGATGAAGAACTTGCCGCCCTCGGAAGCCTCGCCCAGTTTGATTCTCTGGCTTCGGCCTCGCGGTTTTTGCATGCCCATGACGTAGCCAATGACACCCGTATCTGCGGCCTGAACGCCTTCAACCCGGCGCAGGGCAAGCTGTTTTTACCGCGCCTTCTCTGGCGAAGGTCTGGCGGGGTCGCCACGCTGCGTCTGCAACTGTGGAGCGAAACGTCGCTGCGGGAAGATGCCCGTGAGGCGCTGAATTTTGTCGATAACCTGCGTGACGCCGCGCCGATCCGCCCGTTGTCCGTGCAGATTGTGCAGGAAACCCATCATCCGGAAAAACCGGACTGGCTGGCGTTGATTCGTCAGGCGACGGATACCCTTGCTCGCGGCGATTTTGAGAAAGTGGTGCTCGCACGTGCTACAGACATTCAGTGCCAGCAGCCCGTGAACGCCATCGCGCTGATGGCTGCCAGCCGCGCCCTAAACCTCAACTGCTATCATTTTTGTATGGTCTTTGACGCCAGCAATGCCTTCCTCGGCTCGACGCCCGAGCGCCTGTGGCGGCGACGCGGCACGCTGCTGCGCACTGAAGCGCTGGCAGGCACCGTCGCCAGCCATTCTGACGATAAGCAGGCCCAGCGTCTGGGCGACTGGCTGATGAACGACGATAAAAATCAGCGGGAAAATATGCTGGTGGTGGAAGATATCTGCCAGCGTCTTCAGCACCATACCCGGACGCTGGAGATCCTGCCTGCGCAGGTGCTGCGTCTGCGCAAGGTGCAGCATTTACGCCGCTGTATCTGGACCGAACTTAAACAGCCTGACGACGAACAGTGTCTGCATATTTTGCAACCGACGGCGGCGGTGGCCGGGCTGCCGCGACAGGCGGCCCGAGAATTTATTGCGAAAGTCGAGCCGTTTGACCGGGAGTGGTACGCCGGTTCGGCGGGCTATTTATCGCGCGATCAGAGCGAATTCTGTGTGGCATTACGCTCCGCCCGCGTTCACAACGCTGCGCTGCGTCTTTATGCGGGGGCGGGCATCGTCAGCGGCTCCGATCCTGAGCAGGAGTGGCAGGAGATCGAAAACAAGGCCGCCGGGCTGCGTTCCCTTCTCCTAAGGGATTAATACTGATTCGTGCAATCCCGATTCATATCAAAATTCTGACTTTTTCTATTATTTATACTGTGTCGCATTCTTGATACTGGACAATCTCATGTCAGTAAGTTCTTTTAACCGACGCTGGGCGGCGGTGATCCTTGAAGCCCTGACCCGTCATGGTGTCAGGCATGTGTGTATTGCCCCGGGCTCTCGCTCCACGCCGCTCACCCTTGCTGCCGCGGAAAACCGGGCTTTTATTCACCACACCCATTTTGATGAGCGTGGTCTGGGCCATCTGGCGCTCGGGCTGGCGAAAGTCAGTAAAGCGCCCGTGGCGGTGATCGTCACCTCCGGCACGGCGGTGGCGAACCTCTATCCGGCGCTGATTGAAGCGGGATTAACCGGTGAAAAGCTGATTTTACTCACCGCCGACCGTCCCCCGGAACTTATCGACTGCGGCGCTAACCAGGCTATTCGTCAGCCTGGCATTTTTGCCTCGCATCCTTCACAGACGGTCTCGTTGCCGCGCCCCACCCAGGACATTCCCGCCAGCTGGCTGGTCTCAACCCTCGACCACGCCATGAACGCACTGCGCAGCGGCGGGCTACACATTAACTGCCCGTTTGCCGAGCCGCTGTACGGTGAAATGAACGATACTGGCCTCGTCTGGCAACAGCAGCTGGGAGACTGGTGGGAGAGCGAAAAAACCTGGCTGCGCGAGCAGACGCATCTGGAAAGCGCTAAACAGCGCGACTGGTTCTTCTGGCGTCAGAAGCGCGGCGTGGTGATAGCCGGGCGGATGAGTGCGGCGGAAGGTAAGCTTGCGGCGGAGTGGGCACAAACGCTTGGCTGGCCGCTGATTGGTGACGTGCTTTCCCAGACGGGCCAGCCGCTGCCCTGCGCCGACCTCTGGCTGGGGAACGCGAAAGCGGTCACCGAGCTGGCGCAGGCGCAGATTGTCGTCCAGCTGGGATCGAGCCTGACGGGGAAGCGTCTGCTCCAGTGGCAGGCCACCTGTACGCCTGAAGAGTACTGGCTGGTGGACCCGCTCGAAGGACGCCTTGACCCGGCGCACCATCGTGGCCGCCGCCTGGTGAGCGATATTAACAGCTGGCTGGAATTGCATCCGGCGGAAAAACGCAAACCCTGGGCGGTGGAGATCCCGGCGCTGTCACGTCAGGCGTGGGAACTCACCAAAGCGCAGTGCGAGGCGTTCAGTGAAGCCGGGCTGGCGCACCATATCCGCAAATATCTTCCCGAGCAGGGACAACTTTTTGTCGGTAACAGCCTGGTGGTGCGCCTGATTGACGCCTTTTCGCAGCTGCCGGCGGGTTATCCGGTGTACAGCAACCGGGGCGCGAGCGGCATTGACGGCCTGATCTCCACCGCCGCTGGCGTACAGAGGGCCAGCGCGAAATCCACGCTGGCGATTGTGGGGGATCTCTCAGCCCTCTACGATCTCAACGCGCTGGCGCTCCTGCGTCAGGCGTCGGCCCCGTTCGTGCTGATTATTGTGAACAATAACGGCGGGCAGATTTTCTCGTTGCTGCCGACGCCGCAAAGCGAGCGTGAGCGCTTCTATCTGATGCCGCAAAACGTGCAGTTCGAACACGCCGCCGCCATGTTCAGCCTGAAGTACCATCGCCCGGAAAACTGGGACGCGCTGGAGACGGCGCTGAACACCGCCTGGCGGCAGCCTGGCGCGACGCTCATTGAGCTGGTGGTAAACGATGCTGACGGCGCGCAGAAGCTGCAACATCTGCTGGCGCAGGTGAGTCACCTGTGATCCTCGCAGGCGTCACCCAGCCAGGAAATCCAGGCTACCCCTGGCTGGTTTTCCTGCATGGTTTTTCCGGCGACTGTCGCGAGTGGCAGGCTGTCGGGGCGTCGCTGCATGACTACCCCCGGCTCTACCTTGACCTGCCCGGGCACGGTGGTTCAGCGGATACTGACGTGACGGGGTTTGCAGAGTTGAGCGATTTGCTCACGCACACCCTTTTTAGTTACAACATACTAAAGTGCTGGCTGATAGGGTACTCCCTCGGCGGCCGCATTGCGATGTTCCATGCCTGCCAGCATCCAGCGGGGTTAGACGGGGTTATTGTGGAAGGTGGACACCCGGGCCTGCAAGACCCCGATGCGCGCCAGGCGCGGCTGACCTCTGACCGCCGCTGGGCATCACGTTTACGCAGTGAGCCGCTGGAGGCCGTCTTTGCCGACTGGTATCAACAGCCGGTCTTTGCCTCCCTTACTGATGAACAGCGCAAGGCGCTGATCGCGCTGCGCAGCCGGAACAACGGCCCGAGGCTGGCAGAGATGCTGGAAGCCACCTCGCTTGCCGTTCAGCCTGATTTACGTCCCGCGCTCACCGCGCGTGATTTTTCTTTTGACTATCTCTATGGCGAACGTGACGGGAAGTTTGCAGCTATCGCCGCTGAACTTAACGCCACGCGTCATGCTATCCCTCACGCCGGACACAACGCCCACCGGGACAACCCGGAAGCGGTTGCCGCGAGTCTGGCTCAGATACTGCGTTATCGAACAAAGGACACGCTATGATCTATCCTGATGAACACATGCTTTACGCGCCGGTTGAATGGCAGGACTGCTCCGAAGGCTATACCGACATTCGTTACCACAAATCCGCCGATGGTATCGCCAAAATCACCATCAACCGTCCACAGGTGCGCAACGCGTTTCGTCCGTTGACCGTAAAAGAGATGATCCAGGCGCTGGCGGATGCCCGCTATGACGACACTGTCGGCGTCATCATCCTCACCGGGGAAGGGGAGAAAGCCTTCTGCTCCGGCGGCGATCAGAAAGTCCGCGGTGACTACGGCGGATACCAGGATGATGCGGGCACGCACCACCTGAACGTGCTGGATTTCCAGCGCCAGATCCGCACCTGTCCAAAACCGGTGGTCGCGATGGTGGCAGGGTATTCCATCGGCGGCGGTCACGTGCTGCACATGATGTGTGACCTGACGATCGCGGCGGAAAATGCCATTTTCGGTCAGACTGGCCCGAAAGTCGGCTCTTTCGACGGCGGCTGGGGCGCGTCCTATATGGCGCGCATTGTCGGCCAGAAAAAAGCCCGCGAAATCTGGTTCCTGTGCCGTCAGTACAATGCGCAGGAAGCGCTGGATATGGGGCTGGTTAACACCGTGGTGCCGATCGCCGATCTGGAAAAAGAGACCGTGCGCTGGTGTCGCGAAATGCTGCAAAACAGCCCAATGGCGCTGCGCTGCCTGAAAGCGGCCCTCAACGCCGACTGTGACGGTCAGGCGGGCCTTCAGGAGCTGGCGGGCAACGCCACCATGCTGTTCTATATGACCGAAGAGGGTCAGGAAGGGCGCAACGCGTTCAACGAAAAACGCCAGCCGGACTTCAGCAAATACAAACGGAACCCGTAATGCGTCGCGCGCAGGTTTACCGCTGGCAGATACCGATGGACGCGGGCGTGGTGCTGCGTGAACGGCGGTTAAAAACCCGTGACGGCTTTTTCATGCATCTCCGGCAGGGCGAGCGGGAAGGGTGGGGCGAAATCGCCCCGCTTCCGGGCTTTAGCCTGGAAACGCTCGACGAGGCGCAGGCCGCGCTGATGGCCTGGACGCACGCCTGGCGCGAGGGAGAAGATCCGGCGCTGCCGGACGTTCCTTCCGTCGCGTTCGGCATCAGCTGCGCGCTGGCAGAGCTGGACGGCAGTTTGCCGGAGGCGGCGAACTATCGCGCCGCGCCGCTCTGTACTGGCGATCCGGATGAACTTTTCGCGCTCCTTTCCGCGATGCCTGGCGAGAAGGTGGCGAAAATAAAGGTCGGCCTGTACGAAGCGGTGCGCGACGGGATGGTGGTTAATCTGTTACTGGAAGCCATTCCCGATCTGCACCTGCGCCTGGACGCCAACCGCGCCTGGACACCGCTCAGGGCGCAGCAGTTTGCGAAGTACGTCAACCCGGCGTACCGCAGCCGCATCGCGTTTCTCGAAGAGCCGTGCAAAACGCGCGACGACTCTCGCGCCTTCGCCCGGGAAACCGGCATCGCCATCTCCTGGGATGAGAGCCTGCGCGAAGCCGATTTCGCGTTTGCCGCCGAGCCGGGCGTCAGGGCCGTGGTGATTAAGCCAACGCTGACCGGCAGCCTCGACAAGGTGCGCGAGCAGGTTGCTGCGGCCCATGCCGCAGGGCTGACGGCGGTGATCAGTTCATCCATCGAATCCAGCCTCGGCCTGACGCAGCTGGCGCGCATCGCTGCATGGTTAACGCCGGACACCGTTCCCGGTCTCGATACGCTAAACCTGATGCAGGCCCAGCTGATTCGCCAGTGGCCTGGCAGCACCTTGCCGTGCCTCGACGTCGGGGCGCTGGAGCCATTGCGATGAGTTTTACCGACTGGCCGTGGCGGCACTGGCGCACCCGGCGTGCCGATAAACCCGCGCTGCGTTTAGACGATGTAACGCTCAGTTGGACTCAGCTGGGCAAGCGTATCGATCGTCTGGCAGCCGGTTTTCAGTCTCAGGGCGTTGCTGACGGTGACGGCGTCATGCTGCTCGCCCACAACCACCCGCAGACCCTGCTGGCCTGGCTGGCTCTGCTTCAGTGCGGCGCCCGCATTTTGCCGGTGAACCCTCAGCTTCCCCGTCCGCTGCTGGACGTCCTCCTGCCGCAGATGACCCTGCGTTTTGCGCTGGTGCTTAACGGTGAGTATGACGGTCTGCCCGCGCTGGCATTAAGAGAGGGCGAGGGGCAGGGGGGCGTGACGTGGCGGGCAGAACGACTGGCCTCAATGACGCTCACCTCCGGCTCCACCGGTTTGCCAAAAGCGGCGGTGCACACCTGTGCCGCCCACCTTGCCAGCGCAAAAGGGGTGCTGGCGCTGATGCCTTACGGCGAAAGCGACGACTGGCTGCTCTCTCTGCCGCTGTTTCACGTCTCCGGTCAGGGGATTTTGTGGCGCTGGTTACAGGGCGGAGGCCGTCTCACCGTACGCGAAAAACAGCCGCTTGAGCAGGCGCTACAGGGCTGTACCCACGCCTCGCTGGTGCCAACGCAGCTGTGGCGACTGCTTAATTCACACCATCCCGTCGCGCTGAAAGCCGTGCTGCTCGGCGGGGCGGAAATCCCCGTTGCGCTGACCGAACAGGCGCGCGAGCAGAGGATCCGTACATTCTGCGGCTACGGTCTGACCGAGTTCGCCTCCACCGTCTGCGCCAAAGAGGCCGACGGCGCGCCGGACGTGGGCAGCGCGCTGCCGGGCAGAGACGTTCAGGTGGTAAACGGTGAAGTCTGGATCCGGGCGGAAAGCATGGCGGCGGGCTACTGGCGAGACGGCGCATTATTGCCGCTGGTCAATGCGCAGGGCTGGTTCGCCACCCGCGATCGCGGCGAGTGGCATGACGGACGCCTGACCATTCTGGGCCGAATGGACAATCTCTTTTTCAGCGGCGGAGAAGGGATCCAGCCGGAAGCGCTGGAGCGCGTTATCGCCACGCATCCGCAGGTAAGCCAGGCGTTTGTCGTTCCGCTGGATGATGCTGAGTACGGGCAACGTCCGGTGGCGGTAGTGGAATGCGAGCCGGGCACGGATATCACGCTGCTGCCGGAGTGGGTTCAGGGCAGGCTGGCGCGCTTTGAGCAGCCGGTACACTGGCTGGCGCTGCCGTCAGAACTGAAAAATGGCGGGATTAAAATCTCCCGCCAGGCGTTAAAGCAGTGGGTCAATGCCCTGTTGAGGGGCTAATCAGCCGATATCCGGCTGCGGTTTGTGCTGGCGTCGACGGATCCAGCGCAGCACCGGCGGCACGACAATCACCATAATCGCCATTGCCAGCAGGATCTTCGTTACGCTGCTCTCCCACAGGATCCCCATGTTGCCGTTGCTGATGGAGAGGGCGCGGCGCAGGTTCTGCTCCAGCATTTCCCCCAGCACAAACCCTAAAATCAGCGGCGACATCGGGAAGTGCATCTTGCGCAGAATGTAGCCCAGCACGCCGAGCAGCACCATCAACACCAGGTCGAAGGTGGTGCTGTGCACCGCGTACACCCCAACCGCAGAGACGGCGGCGATGGCCGGGACCAGGAACCACAGGGGAATGGTCAGCATGCGGGTGAACAGGCCGATCAGCGGGATGTTCATTACCAGCAACATCACGTTGGCGATCAGCAGGGCGGCAATTAAACCCCAGACGATATCGGGCTGCTCGGTAAACATCGCCGGACCCGGGGTGATGTTATAGAGCGTCAGCGCGCCCATCATTACCGCCGTGGTGCCGGAGCCCGGCACGCCGAGGGTCAGCATCGGGATAAACGAGCCGCAGGCCGAGGCGTTATTCGCCGCCTCCGGCGCCGCCACGCCGCGGATATCGCCTTTGCCGAAGCTGTCGCTGTTACCGCTCAGCTTTTTCTCGGTCATGTAGGTGATGGCGCTGGCGATAGTAGCCCCCGCGCCGGGCAGAATGCCGACGAAGAAACCGATCACCGACGAACGCAGGGTGGCACCCACACACTGCGCCCCCTCTTTGGCATTAAAGAGCATACGTCCGGTTTTACGCACCAGCGTCTGCCCGCTGCTGGTATGTTCCAGCATCAGTAAGATTTCTGAGACAGAGAACAGACCAATCACCACGACGATAAACTGCACGCCGTCGGAGAGATGAACGCTGTCGAAGGTAAAACGATAAACCCCGGTGTTGGCATCCACGCCGACGGTGGCCAGACTGAGGCCAATCAACGCAGACAAAAACGACTTCAGCGGATTCTGCGCCATCATGCTGCCGAGACAGGCGATGGCGAACACCATCAGGGCAAAATACTCGGCCGGACCAAACGCCAGCGACCACTGGGCCAGCGCCGGGGCGAAGAGGATGATGCCGCCAATGGCGATCAGGGAGCCAAAGAACGAGCTGACGGCGGAAATAGAGAGCGCCACGCCGCCGCGTCCCTGCTGCGCCATTGGATAGCCATCCAGCGCGGTCATAATGGCGGCGGCATCGCCGGGCACGTTAAGCAGAATCGAGGAAATACGCCCCCCGTATTCGCAGCCGATATAAACCGTCGCCAGCAGGATCAGCGCCGATTCCGCAGGCAGGTGCAGCGCAAAGGCCAGCGGCAGTAAAATCGCCACGCCGTTGATAGGTCCAAGGCCCGGCAGCAGGCCGACGATGGTCCCGACGAAACAGCCGATCAGGGCGATCACCAGGTTTTCCGGGGTCATCGCTACCGCGAACCCCTGAGAGAGATAGATCCAGGTATCCATAGCGTGCTCCGTTAGTTAAACCATGCGCCAAGCGGCAGGGTCACGTCCAGCAGGCGGTCGAAGGCGTACCAGAGTAAAATGCCCAGTACGACCCCGGAGATCCCCGCCGCAGGCAGCGAGGCGTTAAATAGTATGCCAATCACCATCGTCAGCAGGGCGGTGGCAATCGGGAAGCCGAGCCATTCAAAGCCCCACGCGTACATCAGCAGGACAATCACCATTACCAGCAGACGTTGCAGCGTTCGGCGTGGCGGCCACTCCACGGTATCCGGATGGCGCAGCAGCAGCGCCACCGAACAGAGCAGCATCAGGCCGACAATGCCGACGGGAAAGGGGCGTGGCCCCACGGGTTCATAGCTGTATTCGCTGTGGATCTGCCAGGCGACGAACATGCCGCCAATGCAGAGCAGCAGCCATATCCCGGCAAAAATGCGATCGCTCATAGCGCCTCCGGTTATTTCGCCAGGCCAAAGGCTTTCGCCTGTTCGCGGTAGTCATTCACCTGTTTTTTGACATACTCGTCCAGCTGCTTGCCGTTCAGGTTGAACTCAAACAGCCCGCGCAGATCGCGCTGTTTTTTGAACTCCTCGGTTTGCTGAAGTTTTGCGAAGGTATCCACCCACCACTGGTATTCGGCGTCGGTCACTTTTGGCCCGACGAAGAAGCCGCGGATGATCGGCCAGACCAGGTTATAACCCTGCTCTTTGGCGGTTGGGACGTCTGCCAGCTGGCCCGGCAGACGGTTTTCTGAGAAGACCGCCAGCACACGGATCTTATCCCCGCTCAGGTAGGGCACCATTTCGCTGAGATCGCCCGATACCGCCTGGACGTGATTGCCCATCAGCGCCGTCACCGGCTCGCCGCCGCCTTCAAAGGCCACGTAACGCATCTTGTGCGGATCCACTTTGGCCTGCTGCGCCAGCAGCGCGGCTTTCATCCAGTCCTGGCTGCCGATAGAGGCGCCTGCGCCAATGACCACGCTGTTCGGATCTTTTTCCATGGCGGTCAGCAGATCTTTCAGGGATTTCCACGGAGAGTCCGCGCGCACGGCGATCATGCCGTAATCGGTGCCTACGGTGGCGAGCCAGCGCACGTCGTCCACGTCATAACGGCCAAATTTCCCCTGTGACAGATTCAGCAGCGAACCGCCGGAGAAGGCCACCACTGTGCCCGCTTCGGCAGGGCGCTGGGCGACGATGGCGTTATAGGCTACCGCGCCCACGCCGCCGGGCATGTAGGTAACGCGCATCGGTTTCTCAATGGCCTTCGTCTCTAGCAGGCTGACCTGAATCAGCTTACAGGTCAGGTCGAAGCCGCCGCCGGGTTTGGCCGGGGCGATACATTCGGTACGGGATGGCGCGTCCTGCGCCTGGACGACAGAGGCACTCAACAGCAATACGCTTGCAGCAAGGGTAGAAAGTAATTGTTTTTTCATCGTTTATCCTCACGCCGGAGAACCGGGAGTACGGGTACGGGTGTCTTTTTTCTGATTATGTGAACCACCTTGTAGCGGTTCCGTTGCGTGATTGTTAAAACAATAACCTTTCATTTCCCTTTCACTGCGACACCAACTTTACAGGATGTGATATGCGTCTCTTACTCGCGGAAGATAATCGTGAGCTGGCTCACTGGCTGGAAAAAGCGCTGGTACAAAACGGATTTGCCGTGGATTGCGTCAACGATGGACGGGCGGCCGATCATCTTTTGCAGGGAGAAAACTATGCCGTCGCGATCCTTGATATCGGCATGCCCGGTTTCGACGGGCTGGAGGTGGTGCATCGGCTGAGAAAGCGCGGGCAGACGTTGCCCGTGCTGTTTCTTACCGCCCGCAGCAACGTGGCAGACAGGGTTAAGGGGCTGAATGCCGGGGCGGATGACTACCTGCCGAAACCGTTCGAGCTGGAGGAGCTTGATGCCCGCCTGCGTGCGCTGCTGCGCCGCAGTGAAGGGCGAACCCAGGAGCGCCAGCGGCTGGGAGAGCTGGAGTACGATGATGAAGGCTTTTTTCTGCTGCGCGATGAACCCCTTTCCCTCACGCCGCGCGAACTCTCTTTGCTGAAGGTGCTGATGCACCGCCGGACCCGTCCCGTCTCCCGGCAACAGCTTTTCGACCAGGTATTCAGCCTGAACGACGACGTCAGCCCCGAGAGCATCGATCTCTATATTCACCGCCTGCGTAAGAAGCTGACCGGCAGCGGCGTGCGGATCACCACCCTCCGGGGGCTGGGCTACGTGCTGGAGTGCGGCGATGAAGTGGGTTAAGCCGCAGTCGCTTTACCTGCAACTTTTGCTTTTTCTGGGTTTGCCGCTGCTGCTGTTATGGGGGCTGTCAGCCTTTAACAGCTACGTTAGCGCGCTACAGGCGGCGACGCAGGCCTATGACCGCACGCTGTTATCCTCGGCGCGCACGGTGTCAGAGCGGCTGGTGGTGCACAACGGCAAGCTCCAGGTGAACGTGCCGTGGGTCGTGCTCGACAGCTTCGAGCTGAACATGAACGATCGCCTCTACTACAAGGTCGTGGACCCTGACGGGCGGACGATCTCCGGCTATGACGATCTGCCGAATATGCCCCCCTCCACGTCGCGGACCTCCCACTATCCGGCGCTGGCGTGGTTTTATCATACCGAGTATCGCGGGCAGGCGATCCGCGTGGCGAAGCTGCTCCAGCCGGTTAACGAGGAGAGTGTGTTCGGCATGGCGGAAATCTACGTCGCCGAAACGTTGCAGTCGCGGCGCTATCTGGCCACTCAGCTGCTGTTTTCCTCGCTCGTGTCGCAGGGGCTGCTGGTGCTGCTGACGCTGGTCCTGACCGCGTGGCTGCTGCGTCGCGTGCTGCGCCCGATGCGGCAGCTCTCTTCGCTGATGGTGCGCCGTGAGCCCGGGCTACTGGCCCCGCTGCCGGAGCTGCTGCCCTGGTCGGAAACGCGGCTGCTGATTGTGGCATTTAACCGCTATATCGACAGGTTACGCGGCGTGCTTTCGCGACAGGCGCGCTTTAATGCTGACGCCTCACACCAGCTCAAAACGCCGCTGGCGGTGCTGAAAACCCAGGTATCGGTTGCCCTGACGCGTAACGATCCGGCCCTGTGGCAGGAGAGCTTACGGGCGATGAACGTCACGCTGGATAACACCATCGTGCTGACGGAAAGGCTGTTGCAGCTTTCAGCGGTGAAGCGAAAAGAGCAGGGGGAGCGACAGTTTGCCCCTGTCGATCTGGTGCAGGTGGTGCAAAACTGCTGCTTTTCCCGGCTGGCGCAGGCGCGCAGCAAGGGTATCGATCTCGGTTATGACGGCGTACAGCAACCGGTAATGATTGAGGGTGATGACGTGCTGCTGGGTGAACTCTGCGCCAACCTGCTGGAGAACGCGATCAAATACACGCCGGAGCAGGGCATCGTGACGGTGTACCTGCGCACGGCTAACGATGCCGTTGAGCTGAGCGTGGAGGACAGCGGACCGGGTATTGCTGAAGACCAGATCTCCCAGGCCATGCTGCCGTTTCATCGTCTGGAAAACGTGGGTGATGCCGCCGGGTCCGGCATTGGCCTGGCGCTGGCTAACGATATTGCCCGCCTGCACCGCAGCCATCTTCAGCTGATGCCCAGTGAAAATCTGGGTGGGCTGAGCGTGAAAATGCGCTTTCTGATGCTGATATAAATGCCGATATTATCAAATCGTTACAAACTAATTGCCTGCCGTACGCGGAGTCCATTGATCACACAGGCAGGCAGGTTAAAATCTCGCGGTTTTTGGACATCTCTGAATAAATTGTGCGGGATCACGACAATGAAAAAAGTGGCATTAATGGGCTTAGGCGGCCTGATGTTTGTTTCAGCAGCGGCAAACGCAATTTCCTTCAACGGCTCGGCGGGACAAGATTATACCCATCTGGGCTTCGGTCTTGGCACGGACAGCGCAGGCCTGGCAATGACCGGCGGCTGGACGCATAACGACGACGACGGCGATGCGGCAAGCCTGGGCCTCGGCTTCAACGTGCCGTTGGGTCCCTTCCTGGCGACCGTCGGCGGTAAAGGCATTTACACCAACCCGAACGAGGGCGACGAAGGCTACGCGGCGGCAGTGGGCGGCGGCTTGCAGTGGAAAATTGGCGACAGCTTTGGCCTGTTCGGTGAGTACTACTACTCTCCTGATTCCCTCTCCAGCGGCATCGACAGCTATCAGGAAGCTAACGCCGGCGCGCGCTGGACCATCGTGCGTCCAATCACCATCGAAGCGGGTTATCGCTATCTGAACCTGGCCGGTAAAGACGGCAACCGCGACAACGCCCTGGCAGACGGCCCGTACGTTGGCGTTAGCGCCGGTTTCTAATCCTCTCGGCGCGGCGTTCAGTCGCGCCAGTTTCTCTCTTCCCCCAGTCTTTGATTGCGCTATAGTGTTTTGACCATTGAAATGGGAGAACACAATGATAAACGTGGAAATGTTATCCACTGGCGACGAAGTGCTTCATGGGCAAATCATTGATACCAATGCCGCCTGGCTCGCCGATCTCTTCTTTGAGCAAGGATTATCGTTAACGCGCCGCAACACCGTAGGTGACAACCTTGAGTCGCTGGTCAACGTTCTGCGCGAGCGCAGCGAACGCTGCGACGTGCTGATTGTGAACGGCGGGCTGGGACCTACCAGCGACGATCTCAGCGCGCTGGCCGCCGCCACGGCCAAAGGCGAAGGCCTGGTCCTGCACGAGGCGTGGCTGGCGCAGATGGAGCGCTTTTTCTCCGGGCGTGGCCGCGTGATGGCCCCCAGCAACCGCAAGCAGGCTGAAATTCCCGCCAGCGCGGAACTGATTGATAACCCGGTCGGCACCGCCTGCGGGTTTGCCGTTCAGTTGAACCGCTGCCTGATGTTCTTCACTCCGGGCGTGCCGTCGGAATTTAAAGTGATGGTCGAGCAGCAGATCCTGCCGCGTCTGCGCGCGCGCTTTACGCTGCCTGAACCGCCGCTGTGCCTGCGTCTGACCACCTTTGGTCGCTCGGAAAGCGATCTCGCTCAGAGCCTCGATCACCTGCAACTGCCTCCCGGCGTGTCGATGGGCTATCGCTCCTCCATGCCGATTATTGAACTGAAGCTGACCGGACCGGCGTCAGAGAAAGCCGCTATGCTGGCACTGTGGCCGGAAGTGCGGCGCGTCGCCGGGGAAAGCCTGATTTTCGAAGGCACGGAAGGGCTGCCGGCGCAGATCGCAGCGCATTTGCAGTCCCGCCAGCTGAGCGTGACGTTAAGCGAGCAGTTTACCGGTGGGCTTCTGGCGCTTCAGCTTACCCGGGCGGGTGCGCCGCTGCTGGCCAGTGAAGTGGTGCCGTTCCAGCAGGAGACGCTGGCGCAGACGGCGCGCTGGGCATCCGAGCGCAGAGTGAAGCATTTCGCCGGACTGGCGCTGTTTGTGGGCGGGCTGGATGAGGAGCACCTCAACTTTGCCCTGGCAACGCCGGAAGGAACGCACGCCCTGCGCGTCAGGATGAGCATTACCCGCCACAGCCTGGCCGTACGTCAGGAGGTGTGCGCGATGATGGCGCTGAACATGCTGCGCCGCTGGCTGAACGGGAAAGAGGTCGCCAGTGAGCACGGCTGGATCAACGTCGTGGAATCGCTGTTCGTAGAGTGAGAGTGTGCCGGGGCAGTGTCCCCGGCAACGGTTACGCCAGCGCTTTTGCCAGCAAGGTAATGGGATGTTCACAGCGTTTGCTGGTGGACATCTCGATCTGCCACTTGCAGGTTTCACAGTCCGTCACCACGATATCTGCGCCGCTCTCTTCAATCTGCCGGAACAGCGGCGCGCCAATGGCCTGTGACGTTGGGTAGTTTTCACGCTTGAATCCGTAGGTGCCAGCGATGCCGCAGCAGCGTGAGTCCAGCACCGTCAGCTCCAGCCCCGGGATCAGCCGCAGCAGCTCAAGCGTATAGATCGACCAGCCCATCTTCTCCATATGACATGGCGTGTGATATACCACCTTCAGCGGCAATTTGCCCAGCGGTAACGTCTGCCCGCTGTCCAGTTTGCGCCAGAGAAAACGGGTCGCCAGCTCAATGTGCTCGCGCAGGCCGGTGTTATCCACATCCAGCAGATGCGGATATTCATCGCGCAGCGTGAAGGTACAGGTTGACGACGTCGCCAGTACCGGTATCCCTTTGTCGACGATCGCCTCACGTAAAGAGGTGACGTTGCTGCTCGCCTGCTTGCGCGCTTTGTCGATGAAACCGTTGGCAATCAGCGGAACGCCGCAGCACTTTTCTTTGCTCAGCAGCTGAACGCCCGTCCCCATGGCGTTCAGCACTTTCAGCAGGTCTTTTCCCAGCTGCGGATGGTTGTAGTTCACGTAGCAGCCGTGGAAGAAGGCGACCTGCTCAGCGAACTGCGCCTGTTCTGCCGCCACGGATTTATACCAGCGGCGGAAGGTGCCGTGAGAATATTTCGGCAGACTGCGGTGATGGTCGATTTTGAGCGTCGCATCCAGCAGCCTGCGCACCGGCTTCAGGGCGGTGGCGGCATTGACGACCGGCGCGAAAGGCGTCGAGAGGCTGCCCATTAGATCGGTGTGGCTCAGTATCGCGTCACGCAGCGTCGGTTTTTGCGTACTGTAGCGGGCGCGGGCGCGCTGGATGATATCGCCTATTTTCACGTCCGACGGGCAGGCAACTTCGCAGCGTTTGCAGTTGATGCAGTATTTCAGCGCCTCGTCGTAGAGCGCGCCATCCTTCAGGCGCAGACGCTCCCCGTCGGGACCGGCCTGTTTCGGGCCGGGATAGCGCGGATCGACGCCGCTGACCGGGCAAACCGTGGTGCAGACCGTGCATTTGATACAGCTTTCAAATGGGGTGTCGTTCATTGTGCTCCCTCCCTGCGCTGGATAATCTGCTCCGCGACATGCAGCGCAGTGACGGCGCAGACGCCGCCACCGCAGCCCTGCGCCACGGGATCGTACCCGCCCAGAACCGAGCCGATGGCGTAAAGATTTTCAACCGGTTCCCCGCCCAGCCGCGGGCGCAGTTGGCTGTCGACGATCACGCCGAACTGCTGCCAGGGCTGCGGGGTGAAGAAATCGCTTTGATACCAGTCCGCGCGGGAAGCGCTTTGCCGGACGTCCAGACCGAGGATCGCCTCACGCACGCCATCCCGGCTGCTCAGCAGACCGTTACTGAAGAAACTGCCGCTTGCCAGCACCGTAAAGCGTGCGCGAAGCGGGATGTCGCCGTGGTTGCGGGTCCAGATTTCGCTTACCGCGCCCTCAGCCAGGGTGATTTTTTTCACCTCGTCGCCTGCCATCCAGACGCCACCCTGGGCAACAAACTGACGCTGAAGCTGGGTGTGCAGACGAATGCCGGGCACGGAAGGGGGGAGCGTCGGCAGTAAACCGAGCGTACAGGGCAGGCGCGCCGAGAGCCAGCGCCAGAGCCGGTTGTCCGTTAAGCCAAAACAGGCGGGCATAAACAGGGCGTCGCAGGTCTCGCCGAGCGGTTGAAGCGCCGCGTACAGCTGCGGCCAGTAACTTTCATTATCCAGCAGGCGGGCAATGTTCACCGCACGAAACTCGCTGGGGTTTTCGCGCAGCACGTCGAGTTCGGGGAGAACAATCTCCGCCGTATCCACCTGAACACCCTGCTGTCTGAGAGACGCGGCGGCCAGATGTGGCTGGAAATCGAGGAAGCCGCTGATCCCCACCACCCGCACGCGCTCGGCAGCGATGGGAGCGACAGGCACCTCTTCCGGGCTAAGCCAGGCGGCGCGCAGGGTGCCGAGTGGCGTGACGCGCTGATGGTTTTGCTCGGCGTCACCCTGCATGCGTGCGCCGCAGGCAGTGAGCAGGTGTTCGGTTTCGCAGGCAAAGCGGGCCATATTCTCTGCGCCCGTCAGGCGGTAGGGATGTTCAGGCGGCAGATCGGCGAACGATAGCGCGCCCAGTAAATCCAGCGAGCCGGAGGAGAAGTGCAGAGCACTCTGACCGCGAGTGACAATGGCGCAGCGCAGACCCCGCTGCGTCAGTTTGAGGCCGCACAGCAGGCCCGCCAGCCCCCCACCCACAATCACGGTATCAAATTTCATGGTTGTGCTCCTTCTCCAGACCGCAAAGCCCCTGATAGACCCAGCGGGTAAACTCGCTTTCGCGCAGGGCATCGCCCCAGGCGACGGGCTGAATGCCTTTCCAGCGCTCGTTTAAAAAATCGCTGAGTTGGGCAAGCGACTGGGTTGACGTGGTGGCGTGAAAACGTTGCAGCAGCCCGGCGGCACGGCAGGCGCATAGCTCCCCCTGACAGGTGCCCATCCCGACGCGCGTGCGGCGGCGTAAATCGAGCAGGTTGTTCACCGTCAGGTTTTCCACGGCATACTGCACCTCGCCTGCGGTCACGGCTTCGCATTCGCACACCAGGCTGCGGCTGAGTCGCCCTTCACCGAGCCAGGTCGGGGTGCGGTCGCCGTGGCGGTAAATAGCCGAACCGCGAAGCGGGGCAGGGAGTGAAATGATTTTGTGCAGCGTTTTTTCTGTCGATTGCTGCGAGCCGGGCAGGGCCTGTTCCGCCGTCACGCACGGCGCGGTGTTGCCGAGCTTACGGCAGACGGCATCGGTGGCCCACTGGGCCATCAGCCGGTAGGTCATCAGCTTGCCGCCGGTAATGGTGATAAATCCGTCCATGCCGTCACGTTCGGCGTGATCGAGCAGTACGATGCCGCGGCTGACGTTACGCCCGCTCGGATCGTTATCGCTGGCGACGAGGGGACGCACGCCCGCGTAGGCACGCAGAATACGCGTCTGCGCCATCACCGGGGCCAGCTTTTCCCCTTCGCGCAGCAGGATATCCACCTCTTCAGCGGTGACGCGGTTGTAATCAATTTCGCTGTAGTCCACATGCATTGAGGTCGTGCCGATTAACGAAATGGTGTCCCCCGGCACGAGGATATCGGCGTCAGACGGTTTACGGCAGCGGTTGATGACATGGTTATTGATGCGGTGGTCGAGGATCAGCAGCGAGCCTTTCGCCGGGAACATGCGCACCGACAGGTCCGCGTATTCCGCGATGCGCTGGCCCCAGATCCCCGCCGCGTTGACCACGACGGCGGCATACAGCTCGCGGTGTTCGTTGTACTGCGCATCAAACACGCGCACTCCGCGCACGGTATTCCCTTCGCGAATAAGCCCGGTGACGTGATGCCCGGTCAGGATCTGGGCGCCATGTTCCCGCGCGTCGAGCATATTGGCGGCGGTCAGGCGGAAAGGATCAACGGTTCCGTCCGGTACTTTTACCGCGCCCAGTAACGCCGGGTTTACCGAGGGTTCAAGACGGCGCGCCTGCGCAGGATCGATCGCCTCGGCCTGAATGCCTGCCGCCGTGCAGGCGGTGATAAAGGTTTGCTGAAAGCCGAGGTCGTCTTCTGGAAGGGTGATAAAAAGACCGTTGGTCGGTTCAACGCAGTGGCGGGCGATGCGCCTGAGGATCTGGTTTTCAGCGATACACTCGCGCGCTGACTCAGCGTCAGTGACCGCATAGCGGGCGCCGCTGTGCAACAGACCGTGGTTACGTCCCGTCGCGCCGGTGGCGATATCGTGGCGTTCCAGAAGCGTGACGCTCAATCCCCGCAGGGCGCAGTCGCGTGCGATGCCGGCACCCGTCGCGCCACCGCCAATGATAATCACATCGCTGAAGCGTGGATCGTGAATTGTCATTGCCTTTCCTCTATGTTCGTTTTTTTGCATTTAGCCACATTGATCGTGTGGTTTGTTTGATTTCGAACATAAACGCGCGAAATTCGAAAGTGAAACGTGATTTCATGCGCTTTTTTGCGCATTCTGTCATATTTCTGTAACAATCTGTGCGTTGATTCACAGTAACATTCACCGTGATTTCTTAACATCGCCGCCTCTGTAGCCGGGCGCGAGATGCCCGGTCATTTTTTGAAAGGCCACGGAGGCTGTTATGCTCAGTATCTTTAAACCTGCGCCACATCGGGCGCGACTGCCAGAGGCAGAGATTGATCCTCTCTACCGCCGTCTGCGTTGGCAAATCTTCCTCGGGATCTTCTTCGGGTATGCGGCGTACTATCTGGTACGTAAAAACTTTGCGCTCGCCATGCCGTACCTGGTGGAGCAGGGCTTCTCTCGCGGCGATCTGGGATTTGCGCTGTCGGGGATCTCCATCGCGTACGGTTTTTCAAAGTTCATTATGGGGTCGGTGTCGGATCGTTCGAATCCGCGCGTGTTCCTGCCCGCCGGTCTGATCCTCGCGGCAGCGGTGATGCTGTTCATGGGCTTTGTGCCGTGGGCGACCTCAAGCATTGCCATCATGTTCGTGCTGCTGTTCCTCTGCGGCTGGTTCCAGGGGATGGGATGGCCGCCATGCGGACGCACCATGGTTCACTGGTGGTCACAGAAAGAGCGTGGTGGAATCGTATCGGTCTGGAACTGTGCGCATAACGTCGGGGGCGGGCTTCCGCCGCTGCTGTTCCTGCTGGGGATGGCCTGGTTCAACGACTGGCATGCCGCGCTCTATATGCCAGCCTTTGGCGCCATTCTGGTGGCGATTATCGCCTTCGCTCTGATGCGCGACACCCCACAGTCCTGCGGCCTGCCGCCGATCGAAGAGTATAAAAACGACTACCCGGATGATTACAGCGAGAAGCACGAAGAAGAGCTGACGGCAAAGCAGATCTTCATGAAGTACGTGCTGCCGAACAAGCTGCTGTGGTACATCGCGGTGGCGAACGTGTTTGTCTACCTGCTGCGTTACGGCATCCTCGACTGGTCCCCGACTTACCTGAAAGAGGTGAAGCACTTCGCGCTGGATAAATCTTCCTGGGCCTATTTCCTGTATGAATACGCGGGCATTCCCGGCACGCTGATCTGCGGCTGGATGTCGGACAAAGTGTTTAAGGGCAACCGTGGGGCAACGGGCGTGTTCTTTATGACGCTGGTGACCATCGCGACGGTCGTTTACTGGCTTAACCCGCCGGGTAATCCGGGTGTGGATATGGCCTGTATGATCGTCATCGGCTTCCTGATTTATGGTCCGGTTATGCTGATCGGCCTGCACGCGCTGGAGCTGGCACCGAAGAAAGCGGCAGGCACGGCTGCGGGCTTTACCGGTCTGTTCGGCTATCTCGGCGGTTCGGTCGCGGCGAGCGCCATTGTGGGCTATACCGTTGACTTCTTCGGCTGGGACGGCGGCTTTATGGTGATGATCGGCGGAAGCGTGCTGGCGGTACTGCTGCTGGTTGTTGTGATGATTGGTGAAAAACGTCACCACGCCGAAGTGCTGGCGCGTCGTCAATAAGGAGCATTGCGATGAAATTAACTCAGTTAGCAACCGGCCTGCTGCTGGCGGGCCTGATGACAGGCTCCGCGCTGGCGGCAGATAAGATCGTGATCGCCCACCGTGGCGCCAGCGGTTATCTGCCGGAGCATACGCTGCCGGCAAAAGCGATGGCCTATGCCCAGGGCGCGGATTATCTGGAGCAGGATCTGGTGATGACGAAGGACGACCAGCTGGTCGTCCTGCACGACCATTATCTTGACCGCGTCACGGACGTGGCGGAGCGTTTCCCGGATCGCGCCCGTAAAGATGGTCGCTACTACGCTATCGACTTCACGCTGGCGGAGATCCGCTCCCTGAAGTTCACCGAAGGCTTCGAGATTGAAAACGGCAAGAAGGTGCAGGTCTATCCGGGACGTTTCCCGATGGGCAAATCTGACTTCCGGATCCATACCTTCCAGGAAGAGATTGAGTTTGTTCAGGGACTGAACCACTCCACCGGTAAAAACATCGGCATCTACCCGGAAATCAAAGCCCCATGGTTCCACCATCAGGAAGGGAAGGACATTGCCGCGAAGACGCTGGAGGTACTGAAAAAGTACGGCTACACCAGCAAGCAGGATAAGGTTTTCCTGCAATGTTTCGATGCCGCGGAACTGAAGCGCATCAAAACTGAGCTGGAGCCGAAGATGGGGATGGATCTCAATCTGGTGCAGCTGATTGCCTATACCGACTGGAATGAAACTCAGGAAAAACAGCCGGACGGGAAGTGGGTGAACTACAGCTACGACTGGATGTTTAAGCCGGGCGCGATGAAGCAGATTGCGCAGTACGCCGACGGCATCGGGCCGGATTATCACATGCTGGTGGCGGAAGGCTCAACGCCTGGCCACGTGAAGCTGACGGCGATGGTGAAAGAGGCGCACGCCAGCAAGATGCAGGTGCATCCGTACACGGTGCGTGCCGATCAGCTGCCGCCATATGCCACCGATGTGAATCAGCTTTACGAGGTGTTGTATAAGCAGGCGGACGTGGACGGGCTGTTTACGGATTTCCCGGATAAAGCGGTGACGTTCTTAAAATAGAAAAAGGGCCGTAAGGCCCTTTTTTACATCTCGATCTCAATATCGCCTTTTGCCCGGCAGCAGCAGGGCAAAATTTCCCCTTCACTGATAAAGGCCAGCGGTTCGGTCAGCCAGTCCACCTGGCCTGCGACCAGACGGCAGCGGCAGGAACCGCAATAGCCTTCACGACACTGGTACTCTACCTCAACCTGATGCGCTTCAAGCGCCACCAGCAGAGAAGGATGCTCTTCCTGGCACAACACCTCTGTACCAGAAAGGCTCAGCGTTACGCGGCTCATCAGAGCTGGAAGTCGCTCAGGTCGTCGGTGTTGACTTCAGAGTCAATCTGACCGACCAGATAAGAACTCACTTCCACTTCCTGCGGCGCAACCTGCACGTTATCGGACACCAGCCAGGTATTGATCCACGGAATTGGGTTAGAGCGCGTCTGGAATGGCAGATCGAGACCCACAGCCTGCATGCGGATGTTAGTGATGTACTCCACGTACTGGCACAGAATGTCTTTGTTCAGGCCAATCATGGAGCCGTCGCGGAACAGGTAGTCTGCCCACTCTTTCTCCTGCTGGGCGGCCTGCAAGAACAGGTCGTAGCACTCCTGTTTGCACTCTTCGGCGATTTCCGCCATCTCCGGGTCGTCCGCACCGCTGCGCAGCAGGTTTAGCATATGCTGGGTGCCGGTCAGGTGCAGGGCTTCGTCACGGGCGATCAGACGGATAATTTTGGCGTTACCTTCCATCAGCTTGCGCTCGGCAAAGGCGAAGGAGCAGGCGAAGCTCACGTAGAAGCGGATCGCTTCCAGCGCGTTGACGCTCATCAGGCACAGATAGAGCTGCTTTTTCAGGGCCCGCAGGTTTACGGTAACGGTTTTGCCGTTCACGTTATGCGTGCCTTCGCCCAGCAGATGCCAGTAGCTGGTCATCTCGATCAGCTCGTCGTAGTAGTGCGCAATGCCTTCGGCGCGCTTCTGGATCTGTTCGTTGGTGACGATATCGTCAAACACCACCGCCGGATCGTTCACAATGTTGCGGATGATGTGGGTGTAAGAGCGGGAGTGGATCGTCTCGGAGAACGCCCAGGTTTCTACCCAGGTTTCCAGCTCAGGAATCGAGATTAGCGGCAGCAGCGCCACGTTCGGACTACGTCCCTGAATGGAGTCCAGCAGCGTCTGGTACTTCAGGTTGCTGAGGAAGATGTGCTTTTCGTGTTCCGGCAGCGCCTGGAAATCGATACGGTCGCGGGAAACGTCAACTTCTTCCGGACGCCAGAAGAAGGAGAGTTGCTTTTCAATCAGCTTTTCGAAGATGTCATATTTTTGCTGATCGTAGCGTGCCACGTTGACCGGCTGGCCGAAGAACATCGGCTCTTTGAGCTGGTCGTTTTTCGTCTGTGAAAAGGTGGTATATGCCATTGCGGTGAGTCCTGTGGTGTTATTTCCCCTCACCCCGGCCCTCTCCCACAGGGAGAGGGGGAAAGAGTTCCCTCTCCCTGTGGGAGAGGGTTAGGGTGAGGGAATTTATTAGATCTTACATGCGCCGCTTTCGCAGCCATCGTCCTGAATTGACGGCGCCAGGTCGTCCTGGGCGTCTTCCGCACCATCACGGGTGTTGTGATAGTACAGCGTTTTCACGCCAAATTTGTAGGCGGTCAGCAGGTCTTTCAGCAGCTGCTGCATCGGTACCTTGCCGGACGGGAAGCGCGTCGGGTCGTAGTTGGTATTGGCAGAGATCGACTGGTCGATAAACTTCTGCATGATACCCACCAGTTGGAGGTAGCCGTCGTTGTTTGGCATTTCCCACAGCAGCTCGTAGTTGTCACCCAGCGTTTCGTAATCCGGTACCACCTGACGCAGCACGCCGTCTTTCGACGCTTTAATGCTGACGTGCCCGCGCGGTGGCTCAATACCGTTAGTGGCGTTGGAGATCTGCGAAGAGGTCTCGGACGGCATCAGGGCAGAGAGCGTGGAGTTACGCAGGCCGTGAGTTTTAATGGACTCGCGCAGGCCTTCCCAGTCGAGGTGCAGCGGCTCGCTGACGATCGCATCCAGGTCTTTTTTATAGGTGTCGATCGGCAGAATGCCTTTCGCGTAGGTGGTTTCGTTGAACCACGGGCACGCGCCTTGCTCTTTCGCCAGCTCGTTAGAGGCTTTCATCAGGTAGTACTGGATCGCTTCGAACGTCTGGTGCGTCAGATTGTTGGCGCTGCCGTCGGAGTAACGCTTGCCGTTTTTCGCCAGCCAGTAGGCGAAGTTGATTACGCCGATACCTAAAGTGCGACGGCCCATTGCGCCGCGTTTTGCCGCCGGGATTGGGTAATCCTGGTAGTCCAGCAGGGCGTCGAGGGCACGAACAGCCAGCACCGCCAGCTCTTCCAGCTCGTCCAGGCTCTTAATGGCACCCAGGTTGAACGCAGAGAGCGTACACAGCGCGATTTCGCCGTTTTCGTCGTTCACATCGTCCAGCGGTTTGGTCGGCAGGGCGATCTCCAGGCACAGGTTAGACTGGCGCACTGGCGCAACCACCGGATCGAACGGGCTGTGGGTGTTGCAGTGGTCAACGTTCTGGATGTAGATACGGCCGGTAGAAGCACGTTCCTGCATCATCAGGGAGAACAGATCGACCGCCTTCACGCGCTGCTTACGGATGCTGTCGTCTTTTTCATATTTGGTGTACAGACGCTCGAACTCATCCTGATCGGCGAAGAACGCGTCATACAGGCCCGGGACGTCGGATGGGCTGAACAGGGTGATGTCTTCCCCTTTCAGCAGGCGGGTGTACATCAGCTTGTTGATCTGCACGCCGTAGTCCATGTGACGCACGCGGTTGCCTTCCACGCCGCGGTTGTTCTTCAGAACCAGCAGGCTTTCCACTTCCAGGTGCCACATCGGGTAGAACAGGGTCGCAGCGCCACCGCGCACGCCGCCCTGAGAGCAGGATTTTACTGCCGTCTGGAAGTGCTTGTAGAACGGGATACAGCCGGTGTGGAACGCTTCACCGCCGCGGATTGGGCTGCCAAGCGCACGGATACGACCGGCGTTGATGCCGATACCGGCACGCTGGGAAACGTATTTCACGATGGCGCTGGAGGTCGCGTTGATGGAATCCAGGCTGTCACCACACTCGATCAGGACGCAGGAGCTGAACTGACGGGTAGGGGTACGCACGCCAGACATGATTGGCGTAGGCAGAGAAATCTTGAACGTAGAGACCGCATCGTAGAAACGCTTCACGTAGTCCAGACGGGTTTCGCGTGGATAATTAGAGAACAGGCAGGCTGCCACCAGAATATAGAGGAACTGGGCGCTTTCGTAGATCTCACCGGTTACACGGTTCTGAACCAGGTATTTGCCTTCGAGCTGCTTCACCGCCGCGTAGGAGAAGTTCATGTCGCGCCAGTGATCGATAAACCCGTTCATCTGCTCGAACTCTTCTTCCGTATAGTCTTCCAGCAGATGCGTGTCGTATTTGCCCAGCTCAACCATTTTCACTACGTGATCGTAAAGCTTCGGCGGCTCGAACTGACCGTAGGCTTTTTTACGCAGGTGGAAAATCGCCAGACGCGCAGCGAGGTACTGATAATCCGGTGCGTCGCGGGAGATCAGATCTGCCGCTGCTTTGATAATGGTTTCGTGGATATCAGACGTTTTGATGCCGTCGTAGAACTGAATGTGAGAACGCAGTTCAACCTGGGAGATAGATACGTTGTTCAGTCCTTCTGCTGCCCAGTCGAGAACTCGATGGATTTTGTCCAGATTGATACGCTCGGTGGTACCGTCGCGCTTTGTCACCAGCAGACTCTGATTCATGTGGGTTTTTACCTGTCCGTGAAATAAAAAATATCCCCCGCTTATCCACAGACCCGTCTTGTGACTAACTCTGTGGATAAATACTACATATAGGGGTTTTGCGATAAGAAGAACGCTATATGGTGAGTATTCTAGTAAGGATTCTTTTCAGTACAAGGGTTGATTTTGACGTTAAATTGAGGTTGTGAAAGGGTAAAAAAGGCTAAGTCCTCGTGCCGTAAGGCCTGGAAGAGATGTCAATAATTAAGAAAAAAAATTCAAAATTTGATCGAGTGCTGATTTCTTCAACGGGAGGTCAGAATTGCGCAACATGATGTCGCGCAATCTTTATAAGAATAACGAATGACGTTAGTCGTTTTTGGCGGTTGTGTGCAACATATAGTTAACATCCACGCCCGGGGCAAGTTTGAATTTATCGGTCAACGGGTTGTAGTGCAGGCCCGTCATGTGCTGCTCCTTAAGCCATGTCTGGTCAACCCAGCCCAGCAGTTCGGCAGGCTTGATGAACTTCTTCACGTCGTGCGTCCCTTTCGGCACCATGCGCAGCACATATTCCGCGCCTACCACGGCCATCAGCCAGGCTTTGCCGTTGCGGTTGATGGTCGAGAAGAAGACCTGTCCACCCGGTTTCACCAGGTTTGCACAGGCGCTGACGACCGACTGCGGATCGGGAACGTGCTCCAGCATCTCCATGCAGGTCACCACGTCATACTGGTGCGCATGTTTTGCCGCGTGCTCTTCCACGGTTTCCTGAACGTATTCTACCTGTATGTCGGACTCCAGCGCATGAAGACGCGCAACCTGTAGAGGTTCGAAGCCCATGTCCAGACCGGTGACGGTGGCCCCTTCACGCGCCATACTTTCCGCCAGGATGCCGCCGCCGCAGCCGACGTCGAGCACTTTCTTACCGAACAGACCGCCGGAACGCTCCGCGATATAGCCCAGACGCAGCGGGTTAATACGATGCAGAGGTTTGAACTCACCTTCGAGATCCCACCAGCGGGACGCCACCGCTTCAAATTTGGCAATCTCTTCGTGGTCAACGTTGTGAGCCACCGGGGATTTTTCGGCATTCATGGGCGCTTTTACTCCTTATTTAGCAAGACAAATGAGTATATCAGGCAATCCCTGTGAATAAAGCGTATAGGTTTACCTGTATCACCGCGGCTGTGTTATAATTTGCGACCTTTGAATCCGGGATACAGTAGAGGGATAGCGGTTAGATGAGCGACCTTGCGAGAGAAATTACACCGGTTAACATCGAGGAAGAGCTGAAAAGCTCCTATCTGGACTATGCGATGTCGGTCATTGTTGGCCGTGCGCTGCCGGACGTCCGCGATGGCCTGAAGCCGGTACACCGTCGCGTACTATACGCCATGAACGTATTGGGCAATGACTGGAATAAAGCCTACAAAAAATCTGCCCGTGTCGTTGGTGACGTAATCGGTAAATACCATCCTCATGGTGATTCCGCGGTGTACGACACCATTGTCCGTATGGCGCAGCCCTTCTCGCTGCGTTACATGCTGGTAGATGGTCAGGGTAACTTTGGTTCTATCGACGGCGACTCCGCCGCGGCAATGCGTTATACGGAAATCCGTCTGGCGAAGATTGCCCATGAGCTGATGGCTGACCTGGAAAAAGAGACGGTTGATTTCGTTGATAACTACGACGGCACGGAAAAAATTCCTGACGTCATGCCAACGAAGATCCCAAACCTGCTGGTGAACGGTTCGTCCGGTATCGCCGTCGGTATGGCAACCAACATTCCGCCGCACAATATCACGGAAGTGATCAACGGCTGCCTGGCCTACATTGACGATGAAGACATCAGCATTGAAGGGCTGATGGAACACATCCCGGGCCCGGACTTCCCGACGGCGGCAATCATCAATGGCCGTCGCGGTATTGAAGAAGCGTACCGTACCGGTCGCGGCAAGATTTACATCCGTGCCCGCGCCGAAGTGGAAGCGGACGCCAAAACCGGCCGTGAAACCATTATTGTTCACGAGATCCCGTATCAGGTGAACAAAGCGCGACTGATTGAAAAAATCGCCGAGCTGGTAAAAGAAAAACGCGTTGAAGGCATCAGCGCGCTGCGTGACGAGTCTGACAAAGACGGTATGCGCATCGTGATTGAAATCAAGCGCGACGCGGTGGGTGAAGTTGTGTTGAACAACCTTTACTCCCAGACTCAGCTTCAGGTCTCCTTCGGTATCAACATGGTTGCGCTGCACCATGGCCAGCCGAAGATCATGAACCTGAAAGAGATCCTGAGCGCGTTCGTGCGTCACCGCCGTGAAGTGGTGACTCGCCGTACCATCTTCGAACTGCGCAAAGCGCGCGACCGTGCCCATATCCTTGAAGCACTGGCCGTTGCGCTGGCGAACATCGACCCGATCATCGAGCTGATCCGCCGTGCGCCGACGCCAGCAGAAGCGAAGGCGTCGCTGGTTGCGCGTCCATGGGATCTGGGCAACGTGGCGGCGATGCTGGAACGTGCCGGCGATGACGCTGCGCGTCCTGAGTGGCTGGAGCCGGAATTCGGCGTGCGTGACGGTCAGTACTACCTGACTGAACAGCAGGCCCAGGCGATTCTGGATCTGCGTTTGCAGAAACTGACCGGCCTTGAGCATGAAAAACTGCTCGACGAGTACAAAGAGCTGCTGGAGCAGATTGCCGAGCTGCTGCATATCCTGGGTAGCGCAGAGCGCCTGATGGAAGTGATCCGTGAAGAGCTGGAGCTGGTTCGCGATCAGTTCGGCGACGAGCGTCGCACCGAAATCACGGCCAACAGCTCTGATATCAACATTGAAGATCTGATCAACCGCGAAGACGTGGTAGTGACGCTGTCTCACCAGGGCTACGTGAAGTATCAGCCGTTGACCGACTACGAAGCTCAGCGTCGGGGCGGTAAAGGCAAATCTGCGGCGCGTATTAAAGAAGAAGACTTCATTGATCGTCTGCTGGTGGCGAACACCCATGACACGATCCTCTGCTTCTCCAGCCGGGGCCGTCTGTACTGGATGAAAGTCTATCAGCTGCCGGAAGCAAGCCGTGGCGCGCGTGGACGTCCAATCGTCAACCTGCTGCCGCTGGAAGCGAACGAACGTATCACCGCCATTCTGCCAGTACGCGAGTACGAAGAGGGCGTGAACGTCTTTATGGCGACCGCGAGCGGTACCGTGAAGAAAACCGCGCTGACCGAATTCAGCCGTCCACGTTCCGCCGGGATTATCGCGGTGAACCTGAACGAAGGCGACGAACTGATCGGCGTGGATCTGACGTCCGGTTCTGATGAAGTGATGCTCTTCTCTGCCGCCGGTAAAGTGGTGCGCTTCAAAGAGAACGCCGTTCGCGCAATGGGTCGTACGGCGACCGGCGTGCGTGGTATCAAGCTGGCGGGTGAAGACTCCGTTGTTTCCCTGATCGTTCCTCGTGGCGAAGGCGCAATCCTGACCGTCACCCAGAACGGCTACGGTAAACGTACGGCGGAAAGCGAATACCCGACCAAGTCTCGCGGCACGCAGGGCGTTATCTCCATCAAAGTGACCGAGCGCAACGGTTCCGTTGTTGGCGCGGTGCAGGTGGACGACGCGGACCAGATCATGATGATCACCGATGCCGGTACGCTGGTGCGTACGCGCGTGTCTGAGATCAGCGTGGTAGGTCGTAACACCCAGGGCGTTATCCTCATCCGCACTGCGGAAGATGAAAACGTCGTCGGTCTGCAACGCGTTGCTGAGCCGGTGGATGACGAAGAGCTCGACTCTATCGACGGCAGCGTCGCGGAAGGGGATGATGAAATCGCCCCGGAAGCGGACATCGATGATGAAGCAGCGGATGACGCTGACGAGTAACGTCTCCTGACGCATAAAGGGCCGGTTTCCGGCCCTTTTGTTTTGCGCAAGCAGACAAGTGAACGTTGCGACAAGCCGCGTTTACCGCTACCTTAACCACATTCTTTTTGACCCCGACGGCGGAGCCTCGCCCCTTTGAAATACCTCGTCTCCTTTCGTACCACGTTAAAAGTCTCCCGCTATCTGTTTCGGGCGCTTGCGCTACTGCTATGGTTGCTGGTGGCACTGCTCTCGGTGTTTTACATCGTTAACGCGTTACACCAGAAAGAAGCGGAGATCCGCCAGGAGTTTAATTTGAGCTCGGATCAGGCTCAGCGCTATATCCAGCGTACGTCTGACGTGATGAAAGAGCTTAAGTATATTGCTGAGAATCGACTGACGGCGGAGAACGGCATTCTTGCCATCCGCGGTCGGGATGAAAAAACCGAAGTGCCTGATTTCGAACCGCTCTTCCCGGATTCCGATTGTTCCGCCATGGGCAAAGCCTGGCGTGGTTCACTGGAGTCCCTGTCATGGTTTATGCGCTACTGGCGCGATAACTTCTCGGCCGCTTACGATCTGAACCGCGTCTATCTGATTAGCAACGAAAATCTCTGCATGGCAGATTTCGGCCTGCGGGATATGCCCGTCGAACGTGAAGACGCGCTGAAAAGTCTGCATGAGCGCATAGTGAAATATCGCAATGCGCCTCAGGAAGAGCGCGGGAACAACATCTTCTGGATAAGCCAGGGGCCGCGCATGGGGGTCGGCTATTTCTATGCCCTGACTCCGGTTTACCTCGGAAACCGCCTGCAAGCGCTGCTGGGGATTGAACAAACCATCCGCATGGAAAACTTCTTCACGCCGGGCAGTCTGCCGATGGGCGTGACCATTCTGGATGAAAACGGCCATCCGCTCATCTCCCTTACCGGGCCTGAAAACCGCCTGAAGGTGGAACCCAGCTGGATGCAGGAGCGGTCATGGTTTGGCTATACCTCCGGGTTCCGCGAGCTGGTGCTCAAGAAAAGTTTACCGCCATCGTCGCTGAGCATTGTCTACTCGCTGCCGGTGAATAAGGTGCTGGAGCGCATTCGCATCCTGATCCTTAACGCCATTTTGTTGAACATCGCGGTAGGTGTCGCGCTGTTTATGCTGGCGAGAATGTATGAGCGGCGGATCTTTATTCCGGCGGAGGCGGATGCTCAGCGTCTGGAGGAGCACGAGCAGTTTAACCGTAAAATTGTCGCCTCGGCACCGGTGGGGATCTGCATCCTGCGTACTCAGGACGGGACAAATATCCTCAGTAACGAGCTTGCCCATAACTACCTGAACATGCTAACGCATGAAGACCGCCAGCGGTTAACGCAGATCATCTGTGGGCAACAGGTTAACTTTGTGGATGTGCTGACCAGCACCCACACCAACCTGCAAATCAGCTTTGTCCATTCGCGCTACCGTAATGAAAACGTGGCGATTTGCGTGCTGGTGGACGTCTCTGCGCGCGTGAAAATGGAAGAGTCGTTGCAGGATATGGCGCAGGCGGCGGAGCAGGCCAGTCAGTCGAAATCGATGTTCCTCGCGACCGTCAGTCATGAGCTGCGTACGCCGCTGTACGGTATTATCGGTAACCTCGATCTGCTCCAGACCAAAGAGCTGCCGAAAGGGGTCGACCGGCTGGTGACGGCCATGAACAACTCGTCCAGCCTGCTGCTGAAAATCATCAGCGATATTCTCGACTTCTCTAAAATTGAATCCGAGCAGTTGAAAATAGAGCCGCGCGAGTTCTCCCCGCGCGAGGTGATGAACCATATCTGCGCTAACTATCTGCCGCTGGTGGTGCGTAAACAGCTTGGGCTGTACTGCTTTATCGAGCCGGATGTGCCCCTGACGCTGCATGGCGATCCGATGCGTCTGCAACAGGTCATCTCAAACCTGCTGAGCAACGCCATCAAATTCACCGATATCGGCTGTATTGTGCTGCACGTCTGTCGGGCAGGGGAGTACCTGACCATTCGCGTGCGCGACACGGGGGTGGGGATTCCGGCGAAAGAAGTTGTTCGCCTGTTCGATCCGTTCTTCCAGGTAGGAACCGGCGTCCAGCGTAATTTCCAGGGGACCGGGCTTGGTCTGGCTATTTGCGAGAAGCTTATCAGCATGATGGACGGGGATATCTCTGTCGATACTGAGCCGGGTATGGGCAGCCAGTTCACCATTCGTATTCCGCTCTATTCGGCGCATTATCCGGCGAAAACCACGGTCGACGGCCTGAGCGATAAGCACTGCTGGCTGGCGGTGCACAACGCCTCCTTACATGATTTCCTGACCTCAATGCTGACCAGCAGCGGCGTGCGGGTTTCGCGCTACGAAGGCCAGACGCCGGGCGCGGATGACATGCTGATCACCGACGTTGAGCCGGAACAGGCGTGGGCGGGGCGCGGCGTGGTGATGTTCTGCCGCCGTCATATCGGTATTCCGCTTGAGCGTTCGCCTGGAGTATGGGTGCACAGCGTGGCGACACCGCACGAGCTGCTGGGCTTGCTGGCGCGCATTTACAGCGTGCAGCTTGAAGACAGCGACGGCGCCACCGTGCTGGCTTCCCCTGATGAGCTGGCGTCGGTGAATGACGATATGATGATTCTGGTCGTCGACGATCATCCGATTAACCGTCGTCTGCTCGCAGACCAGCTTGGCTCTCTGGGCTATCAGTGTAAAACGGCCAATGATGGCGTGGATGCCCTGAATGTCTTAAGTAAGAACCATATTGATATTGTGCTCAGCGATGTGAACATGCCTAACATGGACGGCTACCGTCTGACGCAGCGTATCCGACAGCTGGGGCTGACGCTGCCGGTGGTGGGGGTGACAGCCAACGCGCTGGCGGAGGAGAAGCAGCGCTGTCTGGAGTCGGGAATGGACAGCTGCCTGTCGAAGCCGGTCACGCTGGATGTACTGAAGCAGACGCTATCCGTCTATGCGGAGCGGGTACGAAAAGCGAGACAATAAAAAAGGCCCGAAAGGGCCTTTTTTATGTGCCCGGCGGCGCTGCGCTTGCGCGGGCCTGCGGGGTTTGTAGGCCGGGTAAGCGCGAGCGCCACCCGGCATAGACAGCGAAGATCAGTCTTTGTCCGTTGCGCTCAGCGTCACGGAAGAGAGATAGTTCAGCAGGGCGATATCGTTATCCACACCCAGCTTCATCATCGCGGATTTTTTCTGGCTACTGATGGTTTTAATACTGCGGTTCAGCTTCTTGGCGATTTCAGTGACCAGGAAACCTTCAGCGAACAGACGCAGAACTTCACTCTCTTTAGGCGAGAGACGCTTGTCGCCATAACCACCCGCGCTGATTTTTTCAAGCAGGCGTGAGACGCTCTCAGGAGTGAATTTCTTCCCTTTCTGTAGCGCCGCCAGCGCTTTTGGAAGATCGGTAGGTGCGCCTTGTTTCAGCACAATCCCTTCAATATCGAGATCCAGAACGGCGCTCAGGATCGCCGGGTTATTGTTCATGGTCAGAACAATGATCGAAATGTCCGGGAAGTGGCGTTTAATGTATTTGATGAGCGTGATCCCATCACCGTATTTATCTCCAGGCATGGAGAGATCGGTAATGAGCACGTGCGCATCAAGTTTAGGCAGGTTGTTAATGAGGGCTGTGGAATCTTCAAATTCACCGACTACATTCACCCACTCGATCTGTTCAAGTGATTTGCGAATACCGAACAGTACAATCGGATGGTCATCGGCAATAATTACGTTCATATTGTTCATGTATAAGGCTACCTTGCTACAGCAAGCTCTTGACGTAAGCGTCAATGTCGCTGATGTATTTTTCAATGCCAGAGGCATCTTTCTCACGAATTAGATGTTCCAGCGTTTCACATAACTGCTTGCCGGGAACCAGATTAAGCATGGCAAACACCCCTTTAAGCCGGTGTGCTGTCTGTGCCAGCGCTGCAAAATCCTGCGCAGCGGACTCAGTATACAACCGCTTAACATCATCTGGTACTGTATCAACGAAGAGCGAATAATATCCGCTGGCATGGAGTTCGGCATTTTCATCGCCGCCTAACGGTGACTCCAGGATCTCTTCCTGCGCCAGATTCTCTTCAATCAGTTGTAATACAGCTTCCTGCATTGCATTGCTCATATTAAAGTTGACGCGCAGCTGCCCAGGGCCGATTTTCCGCACGCCTGGCTCATCATCGCTTAAAAGCAAGCCTGAGGCAGTAAGATTAGACGGATTATCAGTTAAAAATAGATCAAATTCTTGACTCGCGAGCCTTTCGTCCGGGGTAATGCAGGACGCACCCCAGTTTTCCAGCTGACGTACGACGATATTTCGGATCTCACTGGAGGTCACATCCACCATCACCACCACATCGTCCAGCAGACGCTCTTCATCCTCTTCCTGTGGATTCGCCGCCATTTTAACGTGTAAAGAGTAGCGGGTGCCGAGGGATTCGCGCGCCTTAATGTTCAGATGACCGCCCAGCTTACGCGCCAGCTGATCGCAAAGCCAGAAGGTGAGGGCATTCGCCTTACCGTAGTGGTCGCGCTGGGTATCGTTCAGGAACGGGAAGTGCAGGTTATCAATTTCGCTCACGGTCACGCCTTCGCCCGTATCCAGGATGCGGAACGTCAGACGATCGTCGGTGGACTCATCGGTGCTGACTTCAAGGGTGATCTTGCCGATCTGCGTCGTGGTGACGGCATACTGAATCAACATCATCAGGATGCGACGCAGGGCATCGCGATCGCCATGACGTTCGTCGTTGGCCGGTAAATGGTTGTTGATCAGCAGCTGGAGTCCCTTGCGCTTGATCACCGGCAGGACTTCCGGCACCACCTCATCAATCAGGTCCTGGATGGAGAAGAGCGTAGGGGTGCCCTTCCAGATGTCATTCTCCAGCATGTTCGCAAGCTGGATTTCGTCCACCAGACGAACCAGTGAATCGGCCTGGCTGCTTAGCTGTCGGCTTTCTGGCGTGCTCAGATCAGCAATCTGCGTGGCGAGTGACTTCAACGGCTGTTTAAAGGCATCGCCAATATTTTGCATAAACGCGGCGCGGCCATGCTGGTTTTTCTCGTACAGTCTTTGCGCCTGCTTGAGCTTTTTATTCACCAGCACTTCGCGATCCTGATCGCGAATGATGAAGATTTGCGTGCGCGACGCGACCTGACTGCGGAACTGACGGATCTCATACAGTTCATTATTAATGGTGGCCTGGATGACACCCTGATGCTGGTCCGCCATGGCCGTAATATTTTGCAGGTTAAGATGCGGCAGAAGGTGATCGGCAATTTTATTGCTCATTACCGTGCGGTTTGCCTCCTGATCGTGAACGAGCACCCCAAGCGGCAGCACGGAAATAATCTCTTCATTCAGGGCACGAAGAATGCGCAGCTCGTTGCTGGTCCCGGCTGATACCGACGTCGAGTCGCTCTGGCGGCCCGACTGGAAACGGAAGGTGCTGTAACCAAACAGCGCCAGCGCCAGCAGGCCGATATTCAGCAGCAGCGGCAGCAGAATGTTTTGCAGAGTATCAAGCATCAGGGTGCCAAAAGGCACCTGCCACACCAGACGCATACCGGTTGAGTTGAGCGATGAGGCAATCTCAATCTTTGAGCCATTAAATGAGATCGCTACGCTGTCCGCGCCTTCTTTATCCGACGGCGAGCGCATATTTTGGGTGCTATTGTCTGGCTCCAGACGGAAGCTGTCCAGCGGCATATCCGGTGGGATGAGATCGTTAATCGGCAGGTCGAAGGCAACCACGGTCGCCAGATGGCCCGGCTGGTTAAAGGTGGTTCGCAGCGTAAAGTAGTGACCATTCTGCCAGGCAAGACGGCGTAATGACGAGAAACTTTCGCGCTCGTCCAGCGCGTTGGCCTGTTGCAGCATTTCTGCCCGACGGGAATCGACAATACTGCCAACGGTGGTCTCTTTAAAGCCCGACGAGAGATCCTTAAGCGGCAGGGTTGAGATCAGGATCATGCTGTTGTCCTGACCGTTCAGGTAATACATTGACCACGGTACGGTCTCGGCGCCCCACAGGGTGTCCAGATAGGAGGAGATCCGCTGCGTCATCTCAAGCGTTGCGCTGTCGTGCGAGCCGAAAATCAGGGCTTCCGTCTTGCGCTGCGGTTTTTCAAGGTAATACACATCCTGCTTAAGGCGCGTTTCCTGCAACCCTTCGCCTGACGAGGTGGCAGGCGCGGCAGCGATATTGTCGTAGATTTGCCAGGTCGCATAGCGCCACGTATCAATGCGTTTATGCACCGCATGGGTGATATCGACGATTTGATAGCTTTTATCTTTAAGCCAGGTGTTAACGGCGCTCTGGATCATCACTCCCATTGTGACTAACAGCACAACGATCAACAGAAGAAAGAAACGGGTGATGCTGCCCGGTAGAAGGGAGAATTTGCTCGGGGCGGTAGTTTCAGTCTGACTCATCGATGTGTTTAACCCGTAATGGCCGCGCGGTAATGGGATAGGGCAGTATAAAGGGTAATAACTGAATTTCCAGCGTCGTTATCGGTATAACCTTGACTTTTTATCCGGGTAACCGGCTTCAACGTCCCCGGGTGAAAGGTGTACAAAACCCCGTGAAATGTATAAATACGCCATCGCACCGGCAGAAAAATAGCACGAATAAACAAGAAATTAATTTCGATAGCATAAAAACAATTAAGTGCAAGCCGTATTCGGGATTTAGTTAATAGTCGTTATCATTACCAAGCGGTAGCACATTAAATGTAGGTTGACGTAAAGAAAGGTAAAAAAAAAACCGAATGCGAAGCATCCGGTTCAATTAGGGATAAACAGACATTCAGAACTGAATGACGGTAATAAATAAAGTTAATGATGATAGCGAGGGTTATTTTAGTGGTGTTGAAGGGAATTTTTTTGTCATTCAGTGCTGTACTGTTTTTTACGGCAATTTGCTGAATTTAATGCGATATATTTTTGTTTTGATTATCCGTGCTATATTTTTAAACTATTAATGCTCTGTAAAAGTTCCTCCAAATTTACAAATTGAAACATCTTGATGGTAAAGTGAAACATCTTCAAAGTTTTCGTATCATATTCCTGTTGGATTATTCTGCATTTTTGAGGAGAATGAACTTGCCGACTGGTTAAGAGGGTTGACCAGTAAGCAGTGGTAAATAATAAGGCATATAACAGAGGGTTAATAAAATGAAAGTTAAAGTACTGTCCCTCCTGGTACCAGCTCTGCTGGTGGCAGGCGCAGCAAATGCGGCTGAAATTTATAACAAAGACGGCAACAAATTAGATCTGTACGGTAAAGTGGATGGCCTGCACTATTTCTCTGATGACGACAGTGCAGACGGCGACCAGACCTACATGCGTCTAGGCTTCAAAGGCGAAACTCAGGTTAACGACCAGCTGACCGGTTACGGCCAGTGGGAATACCAGATCCAGGGTAACTCTGGTGAGAACGAAAACAACTCATGGACGCGTGTGGCGTTCGCAGGTCTTAAATTCGCTGATGCGGGTTCATTCGACTATGGTCGTAACTACGGCGTTGTTTACGATGTAACTTCCTGGACCGACGTTCTGCCGGAATTCGGCGGCGATACCTACGGTTCTGACAACTTCATGCAGCAGCGTGGTAACGGCTTCGCGACCTACCGTAACCAGGACTTCTTCGGTCTGGTTGATGGTCTGAACTTCGCGTTGCAGTACCAGGGTAAAAACGGCAGCGCAAGCGGCGAAGGCCAGACCAACAACGGTCGTGAGGCACTGCGTCAGAACGGTGATGGCTACGGCGGCTCTCTGACCTATGATCTGGGCGAAGGCTTCGCTATCGGTACGGCAGTCACCAGTTCTAAACGTACTGCTGACCAGAACGCTGCGCGCTACTACGGTGAAGGCGATCGCGCAGAGACCTACACCGGTGGTCTGAAATACGACGCGAACAACATCTACCTGGCTGCACAGTATACTCAGACTTACAACGCGACCCGTGCGGGCGACCTGGGCTGGGCTAACAAAGCGCAGAACTTCGAAGTGGTTGCGCAGTATCAGTTTGACTTCGGTCTGCGTCCATCCGTGGCGTACCTGCAATCTAAAGGTAAGGACCTGGAAAACGGCTACGGCGACCAGGATCTGCTGAAATATGTTGATGTTGGCGCGACTTACTACTTCAACAAAAACATGTCCACCTACGTTGATTACAAAATCAACCTGGTTGATGAGAACGACTTCACTCGCGCAGCAGGTATCGGTACTGACGATATCGTCGCGCTGGGTCTGGTTTACCAGTTCTAATTGCTCATACAGCGACAAAGGGGCCAACAGGCCCCTTTTTTCATGCTTTTTTAGGGTCTTACAAATACGCTGTTTTAGTGTACTCTTGCCGCCCTGGCATGAGGATAATAACCAATGGATATGACTTTTTTACGCGCCAGCGTTCTGGCGACTTTTTTACTCCTGACCGCGTGTGACTCTTCCACACAGCCCGCAAAAATCGACGTACCCGCCGCGACGGTGCTGGAAGGGAAAACCATGGGGACCTTCTGGCGCGTCAGCGTGATGGATATTGATAAATCCTGCGCTGAAGAATTACGCGGTAAAATTCAGGCGCAGCTGGATGCCGACGATCAGCTACTCTCTACCTATAAAAATGACTCAGCGCTGATGCGTTTCAATCGCTCCAGCAGCACCTCGCTGTGGCCGGTGAGCGAAGCGATGGCCGATATCGTCACGGAATCGATGCGCGTGGGCTACAAAACCAACGGCGCAATGGATGTGACCGTGGGGCCGCTGGTGAACCTGTGGGGATTTGGCCCCAACAAGCAGCCGGTGACTACACCCGATCAAGCCGCCATCGACGACGCCCGCGCCCGTACAGGGTTACAGCATCTGGCGGTGATCTCCCAGTACGGTCAGCAATACCTGCAAAAAGATATTCCCGACCTGTTTGTCGATCTCTCCACGGTAGGCGAGGGGTATGCTGCGGATCATCTCGCGGCCCTGATGGCGCAGGAAGGCATTCCGCGTTATCTGGTTTCCGTCGGGGGCGCGCTCGTCAGCCGGGGCATGAACGCCAGCGGCAGGCCGTGGCGAGTGGCCATCCAAAAACCAACCGATCAGCAGAACGCGGTGCAGGCGATTGTCGACATCAACGGGCACGGTATAAGCACCTCCGGAAGCTACCGCAACTATTACGAGCTGGATGGCAAACGTATCTCGCACGTGATTGATCCGCAAACCGGACGCCCGATTACCCATAACCTGGTGTCCGTGACGGTGATAGCCCCAACCGCGCTGGAAGCGGATGCCTGGGATACCGGATTGATGGTGCTCGGCACGGAGAAGGCCAAAGAGGTGGTGCGTCAGGAAGGGCTGGCCGTCTATATGATCACCAAAGAGGCTGACGGATTTAAAACCTGGAGTTCGCCGCAGTTCAATAGCTTCCTGGTGAGCGAAAAAAATTAAAAAGCAAGGTTGCGGGTTTTTGTTCGGTGGCGTTCAGGCAAGCTGAGCGTATGCTTGTAAGAGGAGCCGATGATGAAAAACACAACCTATCTTACCGATGAGGATCGCTGGCAGGCCGTACTGGTCCGCGATCCGCGTGCGGATAACCAGTTTGTCTTTGCCGTGCAGACGACCGGCATTTATTGTCGTCCGTCCTGCCGCGCCCGCCACGCGCTGCGTAAAAATGTCTGCTTTTATCCTGATGCTCACCAGGCCGCGCAGGCGGGTTTCCGCCCCTGTAAGCGCTGTAGGCCGGACCAGGTCGACCCTATGGCGCAGAAAAAGGCCAACATTGCGCTGGCCTGTCGACTGCTTGAACAGGATGCCGCGCTGAACCTGGAGGCACTGGCGCAGCAGGTTGCCATGAGTCCGTTCCATTTCCACCGCTTGTTTAAATCCTTCACCGGCATGACGCCGAAAGCATGGCAGCAGGCCGCGCGTGAACAACGCCTGCGCAGCCTGCTTGCACAGGGCGGTAAAATCACCGACGCCGTACTGGCCGCTGGCTTCCCGGACGGCAGCAGCTACTACCGTAAAGCCGATGGCGCGCTGGGCATGACGGCAAAACAGTACCGCAACGGAGAGGCTGCGGTCCGCTATGCCATCAGTGATTGCTCGCTGGGCCGCTGTCTGGTGGCCGAAAGCGAGCGCGGGATCTGCGCAATACTGCTGGGTGATGACGATGCCGGGCTGACGGCTGAACTGCTGTCACTGTTTCCGCTTGCCGTCCGTGAACCGATGGAAGGCGCGTTTGCCGGGCGTGTTCGTCAGGTTATTGCCTCTGTCGACAGCCGCGCGACGCCGCTGACGCTGCCGCTGGATATCCGTGGTACCGCCTTCCAGCAGCAGGTCTGGCAGGCGCTGCGGGATATCCCCTGCGGTAAAACGGCAAGCTATCAGCAGGTGGCGAAGGCCATTGGTAAACCCAATGCCGTACGTGCCGTGGCGGGGGCCTGCGGTGCCAACAAACTGGCGATAGTCATCCCCTGTCACCGCGTGGTGCGTAACGACGGTGCGCTGTCGGGTTATCGCTGGGGAGCAGCGCGTAAGATGCTATTGTTGAAACGTGAGGCGAACAACCCGGAGGAATAATGCTCGATCTTTTTGCTGATGCTGAACCCTGGCAGGAGTCGCTCGCGCCGGGGGCGACGATCCTGAGACGCTTCGCGCTTTCCCGCGCGGCGGCGCTGTTCGACGGCATTAAAGCCGTCACCGCCCGTTCGCCGTTTCGCCATATGGTTACGCCAGGCGGGTATACCATGTCCGTGGCGATGACCAACTGCGGCGAACTGGGATGGGCGACGAATGAGCGGGGCTATGTATATGCCGCGTACGATCCGCTGACGGATCAGCCGTGGCCGCCGATGCCGGAGGCGTTTCAGGCGCTGTGTCATGATGCCGCCGTGGCGGCCGGCTATCCTGATTTTCGACCCGATGCCTGTCTTATTAACCGCTATGCCGTTGGGGCAAAGCTCTCCTTGCATCAGGATAAGGACGAGCCGGACCTGCGCGCGCCGATTGTCTCGGTATCCCTTGGGCTGCCCGCTGTCTTTCAGTTTGGCGGCCTGCGGCGCAACGACCCGCTCAAACGGCTGATGCTGGAGCATGGCGATGTGGTGGTCTGGGGCGGGGAATCACGGCTTTTTTATCACGGTATTCAGCCGCTTAAACCAGGCGATCACCCGGTGGCGGGGGCGTTTCGCTACAACCTCACGTTCCGCCAGGCAGCGTACAGAGAATAAAAATAAGAATTATTCTTGATGTGTGTGAAAGGCAGTTTACACTGCTGGCTGATTTTTCTTGTCCGGATTGCTCTGCATGCAACTACTTCTTCTTGTCTGGCGGCAGTATCGCTGGCCTTTTATCGCGGTGATGGCGTTAAGCCTTGCCAGCGCGGCGCTGGGGATCGGCCTGATTGCCTTCATTAACGTGCGTTTGATCGAAATGGTCGACACGTCACTCTCCGTCCTGCCGGAATTTCTGGGTTTACTGCTGCTGCTGATGGCAGTCACGCTCGGGTCACAGCTGGCGCTGACCGCGCTCGGCCACCACTTCGTTTTCCGTCTGCGCAGTGAGTTCATCAAACGGATCCTTGATACTCAAGTGGAACGCATCGAACAGCTGGGAAGTGCTTCTCTGCTGGCGGGGCTGACCAGCGATGTGCGCGCCATTACCATCGCCTTTGTGCGCCTGCCGGAGCTGGTGCAGGGGATCATCCTGACCTTTGGCTCGGCAGCCTATCTCGCCTGGCTCTCCAGCAAAATGCTGGCGGTAACGGCGCTGTGGATTGTTATTACCATCTGGGGCGGGTTCCTGCTGGTATCACGCGTCTATAAGCACATGGCGGTGCTGCGCGAAACGGAAGACAAGCTCTATAACGATTACCAGACGGTGCTGGAAGGGCGTAAAGAGCTGACGCTGAACCGCGAGCGCGCCGAACATATCTTCAACCATCTCTATATCCCGGATGCGCACGAATATCGTCATCACATTATTCGCGCCGATACGTTCCACCTGAGCGCTGTGAACTGGTCCAACATCATGATGCTGGGCGCGATTGGCCTGGTGTTCTGGATGGCGAACAGCCTGGGGTGGGCGAATACCAACGTGGCGGCAACCTACTCCCTGACGCTGCTGTTTTTACGCACGCCGCTGCTGTCGGCCGTTGGCGCACTGCCGACGCTGCTGAGCGCACAGGTGGCCTTCAACAAGCTGAAGAAGTTCGACCTTGCGCCGTTTAAGGCTGAGTTCCCGCGCCCGCAGGCCTTCCCGAACTGGCAAACGCTGGAGCTGCGTAACGTTACCTTCCGCTATCAGGATAACGCCTTCTCAGTGGGGCCGATCAACCTGACCATTCACCGCGGCGAACTGCTGTTCCTGATCGGCGGTAACGGCAGCGGCAAATCCACGCTGGCGATGCTGCTGACGGGCCTCTACCAGCCGCAGTCGGGTGAAATTTTGCTGGATGGTAAAGCGCTGAGCGCGGAGAAACCGGAGGACTACCGCAAGCTCTTCTCGGCGGTATTTACCGACGTCTGGCTGTTCGACCGGCTGCTGGGACCGGAAGGGCAGCAGGCGGATCCGGCGCTGGTGGAGAAGTGGCTTGCGCACCTGCAAATGTCGCACAAGCTGGAGCTTCAGGATGGCAAAATCCTGAATCTCAAGCTGTCGAAAGGGCAGAAGAAGCGCGTGGCGCTGCTGCTGGCGCTGGCCGAAGAGCGCGACATCATCCTTCTGGATGAATGGGCCGCCGATCAGGACCCGCACTTCCGTCGCGAGTTTTATCAGGTCCTGCTGCCGCTGATGCAGGCGATGGGAAAAACCATTTTTGCCATCAGCCATGACGATCACTACTTCATTCACGCCGACCGTCTGCTGGAGATGCGCGACGGCAAGCTGAGCGAGCTGACCGGCGATGAGCGCGATGCGGCGTCACGGGACGCGGTGGCGCGTACGGCCTGATTGCAATTGTGCCGGGTGAACCCCGGCACACTAATTTTTCATATATGCCGTTTTTTTCTCCATCCCGACCCGCCGTTTATTCTTATTTACATATCCCCGCGCTATGCTTAACGCCAACTCATTTAATGGATTTATGATTGATGTCGGTATTAAAGAAAAACAGCGCCAGGCAGCGTGACCAGGAGCGTGCGCGGCTCATCTGGCTCCTGACGACCGATAAAGCGGTCACGTCAACGTTATTGGGTAAGCTAACCCTGGCTGAGCAATATGATGTCGGCACGCTGGCCGACGATATTGCTGAGGTAGGTGCGCTGGTTGCACATTTACCACCTCCGGATCTGGCGGACACCCTGGAGGCATTGCCTTCCGAGGAGCGCCACGCCCTGTGGCGGCTGGTGCAGGATCACGAGCGCGGTCAGGTGCTGCTGGAAGCCTCGGAAAACGTCTGGGATGACCTTATCGATGAGATGAGCGACCGGGACATTCTTGACGCACTGCAAACGCTGGATATCGATGAGCAGATTTACCTCGTTCAGCATCTTCCGCGCAACCTGACCGGACGCCTGCTGGCTTCCCTGCCTGCCGAAGAGCGGGCGCGCGTGCGTCAGGTGATGCACTACGAGAAAAACAGCGTCGGCGCGATCATGGAGTTTGGCGTCATCACCGTGCGTCCGGACGTCACCCTGGGGACGGTGCAGCGCTATCTTCGTCGCCTGGGCAGTATGCCGGACAACACCGATAAACTGTTCGTCACCTCGCGGGATAAAACCCTGCTCGGGGAGCTGGAGCTGAAAACGATCCTGCTGAACAGCACCCAGCAGCGGGTGAGTGAGGTCATGGAAACCGAGCCGATGGTCTTCTCGCCGGAAGACGATGCCGAAAAAGCGGCGCGTACTTTCGAACGTGATGACCTGGTGAGCGCGGCGGTGGTGGATTCGGTGGGCAAGCTGATGGGGCGTCTGACCATCGATGAGATCGTTGACGTGGTCTATGAAGAGACCGATAACGACCTGCGTGCCCTTGGCGGGATCAGTGCCGAAGACGATGTTCATGCCTCCGTCGGCAAGGCCGTCAAAACCCGCTGGGCGTGGCTCGCCATCAATTTATGCACCGCGTTCGTGGCGTCCCGCGTTATTGACGGCTTCGAACATACCATTTCCCAGCTGGTGGCCCTGGCGTCGCTGATGCCGATTGTGGCGGGGATCGGCGGGAACACCGGCAACCAGACTATCACCATGATCGTTCGCGCCCTGGCGCTGGAAAACATTCAGCCGGGTAATTTTTCGTGGCTGATTTTCAGGGAGATGGGCGTCGCGCTGATTAACGGCCTGGTCTGGGGCGGCATCATGGGCGGTATTACCTGGTGGCTGTACGATGATATGGCGCTGGGCGGGGTCATGATGCTGGCGATGGTGCTGAACCTGCTGGTGGCGGCGATGATGGGCGTGATTATCCCATTGACGATGACCCGGCTGGGGCGCGACCCCGCGGTGGGGTCGAGCGTGATGATCACCGCCATTACCGATACCGGCGGTTTCTTTATTTTTCTTGGACTGGCGACGATTTTTCTTCTGTAGCCAGTGCTTTTTGCTTAAGTCGGGCAGGGAGGATGAACATCATCACAATCCCGCCCAGCACGCCAATCGCCAGGTTGCCGGTGTAAACCGTTGCCACAACCGTCACCAGCATCACGACGGTTTCAGCCACCGGCGCGTTTTTCAGCGTTCCGGGCTGAACGCTATGCCAGCTAAAGGTCTTGACGGCCACAATGGCCATAATACCCGCCAGTACCGCCATCGGGATTTTGGCCATCACCTCGCTGAGCGCCGTAACCAGCACCAGCAGTACGATACCCGCCGCAAGGGTGGAGATACGGCTTCTGCCTTTCCCCATCTCCACGTTTACGATGGTCTGCCCAATCATCGCGCAGCCCGCAATGCCACCGTAGAACCCGGCCATAATATTCCCCACGCCCAGACCGATGCTCTCGCGACGCTTACTGGAGGGGGTCGCGGTCAGTTCATCCACCAGTTTTGCCGTCAGCAAGGATTCCAGCAGGCCAACGAAAGCGATACTTAGCGCGCACGGCCAGATAATGCTCAGGGTTTCCAGATTGAGCGGCACCAGCAGTTGCGTAAAGCCCGGCAAACCGCCGCTCATGGAGCCTTCATCCCCTACCGTCGGCAGAATTTGCCCGCTGGTGACGGTGAACAAAGTCAGCAGCACAATGGCAATCAGCGGGGAGGGCACGCTTTTGATATAGCGTGGCACCCACAGCACAATCAGCAGCGTCAGCACGAACAGGCCCACAATCAGCGGGCTTCGGCTCCAGAAATGGGGCACCTGGGCAAAGAAAATCAAGATGCCAAGGGCGTTAACAAACCCGGTCATCACCGACTGGGGAATAAAGCGCATCAGCCGCGCCATACCCAGCGCGCCGAACAGGATCTGAATCATGCCTGCCATCACCACCGCGGGCAGAATGTACTGTACGCCGTGTTGATGGACCATCGGGCCAATCACCAGCGCGACGGAACCTGCCGCCGCCGTCACCATGGCCGGACGCCCGCCGAGCAGGGAAAGGGCGAAACAGAGCACCACGGAGGCGATAAGACTCACTTTCGGATCCACGCCCGCGACCACGGAAAACGAAATCACTTCCGGGATCAGCGCCAGCGCGGTAATCACACCGGCCAGGGTTTCGCGCATCAGACGGTGAGGCGAACGTAAAACAGTGGCGACATGGCCTTCTTGAGGTACAGACGAGTGGGGTAATGACATAACAATTCGCTGGTAGGGGCAGGCTTCCGTGCGCGCGATCACAAAGTGCAGCATCATAGCCAGGAAAATCGTCGGGTGCCAGCCTGTCTGCCAAAACCCTACAAACAATCCATCATTAAATTTCACAATTACAATAATTTCGTAACCTTTAAACAATATTTAAAAGTTGCTACCGTGCCACCGCAGCGTGTTTCACCTGTAATTTCCACGCATCAAGCACTATTCAACTAAGGCATAAATGATGAAAAAAATGACTGCCGTGCTCTTTTCTCTGGCCGTGGGGCTGAACGCCGTCTCGCTGGCGGCGAAGGCTTACGCACCAAAAGAGCAGGAAACGGATGTCCTTTTAATTGGTGGCGGCATCATGAGCGCCACGCTGGGAACGTATCTTCAGGAATTAGAGCCGAACTGGTCCATGACCATGGTCGAGCGCCTCGATGGCGTGGCACAGGAAAGCTCTAACGGCTGGAACAACGCCGGGACGGGGCACTCGGCACTCATGGAACTGAACTATACGCCGCAGAAAAAGGACGGTTCCATTAGTATCGAGAAGGCGGTAGAGATCAACGAAGCGTTCCAGATCTCACGTCAGTTCTGGTCTCACCAGGTGAACAGCGGTGTGTTGCACAATCCGCACTCCTTCATCAACACCGTACCGCACATGAGCTTTGTGTGGGGCGATCAAAACGTCAACTTCCTGCGCGCGCGCTACGCTGCCCTGCAACAGAGCACGCTTTTCCGCGGGATGAAATACTCTGAAGATCACGCTCAAATCAAAGAGTGGGCGCCGCTGGTCATGGAAGGCCGCGATCCGAACCAGAAAGTGGCGGCGACCCGCACTGAAATTGGTACTGACGTTAACTACGGTGAAATCACCCGTCAGCTGGTGGCCTCTCTGAAGAAAAAAGAGAACTTTAACCTGCAACTCAGCTCCGAAGTGCGTGGTTTCAAGCGCAATGCGGATAACAGCTGGAGCGTGACCGTTGCCGATCTGAAAAACAACGAAGCCGAGCATGTGATTAAGGCGAAGTTCGTGTTTATCGGTGCGGGCGGCGCGGCGCTGAAACTGTTGCAGGAGTCCGGTATTCCGGAAGCGGACGACTACGCGGGCTTCCCGGTTGGCGGCCAGTTCCTGGTGTCGGAAAACCCGGAAGTGGTTAACCGTCATCTGGCGAAAGTGTACGGTCAGGCCTCTGTGGGCGCACCACCGATGTCCGTTCCGCATATCGACACCCGCATGCTGGACGGTAAGCGTGTAGTGCTGTTCGGGCCGTTCGCCACATTCTCCACCAAGTTCCTGAAAAACGGTTCCCTGTGGGATCTGTTGAGCGCGACCACAACGTCAAACGTCAAGCCAATGATGGACGTGGGGCTGGATAACTTCGATCTGGTGAAATACCTGATTAGCCAGGTGATGCTCTCTGATGAAGAACGCTTCGAGGCGCTGAAAGAGTACTATCCGCAGGCGAAGAAAGAAGACTGGCGTCTGTGGCAGGCAGGTCAGCGTGTGCAGATCATCAAACGCGATCCGAAAGAGGGCGGCGTGCTGCGTCTGGGTACCGAAGTGGTAAGCGATAAGGATGGCACCATTGCCGCGCTGCTGGGGGCATCTCCGGGGGCGTCTACCGCTGCGCCAATCATGCTGCACCTGATGGAAAAAGTGTTTAAAGACAAAGTATCCAGCCCGGAATGGCAGGCGAAGCTGAAAACCATTATTCCATCCTACGGTACGAAGCTGAACGGTAACGTTGAGGCCACGGAACAAGAGCTGGAATACACCAGCCGCGTTCTGCAACTGCAATACGTCAAACCGCAGGCTGCGGATGCTGCGCCAAAGGCAGAGCTGAAGCCTCAGGCGGAAAGCAAGCCGGTAGCGGATATCGCGCTGTAAGGTAAACGCAAAACGGTAACATCCGTTACCGTTTTTAGTGTTTTCACCCTCTCCCGGTGGGAGAGGGTTGGGGTGAGGGCGCCAGAACGCACCCTTTCCAGGTCGGGTAAGCGTGAGCGCCACCCGACTTATTTTTAACGAACTACCGCTTGTCCTACCGTCTCATCCGCCTTCCATACGCGATATTTCACATCCACGTTTTCCGGCGTATATACGACGATCGGCAGCTTGCTGTTATAGCGCAGCAGACTGTTATCGCCCAGATACGCGGTAATAAATTTCTTCTCTTTCTTGCCGTCCGGGCACGCCATCATGGTGGAGACTGGCGAGGTTACTTTGTCGAAGACATAGTAGTCATAGCCCCAGCCTTCCAGCGTTTTGCTTTCCAGCTGGCCGCCCAGGCGATGCTGGTTGCAGTCCACTTCCAGCGTCTGGCCGATTAACAGCTCAACTTTGAAATTTGCTTCATCCTGCTGAGCCGGGAGCTGAATAACCTGGCGCTTCATCCCTTTGTCCGCTTGCGGATACGGAGCAACTTTTTCCAGCGGCTGCTCTTTCTGGGTTTCGCTGGCGAAAGCACTGCTGCTGGCGCACGCAGCGGCGATGAGGGCGATGGCAAATTTAGGTGCGTTTTTCACTATCATTCCTTTTTGTTAAAACGATCCTGGAAAGACTAACATAATATACGTGAATGGTTGGCGTAATTTACTCACATTTTCATTTTAAACGGAGTAATGCACTGCTTTTGTGTTCTTTTATTGGTGTTTAATGCTGTAGTGGAGTCGGTGCGGCGATCGTGTTATTTTACGCGTTAATTATTGTTATTTATCTGTAAAGGGAGGAGAGATGGTACGGGAAAAACTGAAGACACCTGAAGGCCGCAAGTTCCTGCTGGCGTTACTGGTTGTGTTTATGATTGCTGCTGCATGCGTGGGGCGAGCAACCATTGTCGGTGTGATTGAGCAGTACAACATCCCGCTCTCTGCCTGGACAACCAGCATGTTTGTCCTGCAATCGGCGATGATCTTTGTTTACAGCCTGGTGTTCACCGTGCTGCTGGCGATTCCGCTGGGGATTTTCTTTCTCGGTGGGCGTGAAAAACACTAAGCATTGCGCATGCGGAGACAGGCAATAAAAAACCAGCCATAAGCGGCTGGTTTTTTTGTGTAGTTTTGGTCGGCACGAGAGGATTTGAACCTCCGACCCCCGACACCCCATGACGGTGCGCTACCAGGCTGCGCTACGTGCCGACGCATAAAAGGAATACTACTCTATTCCTTTTTGAATGCAAGGGGCAAGCAACGCTAACTGATTCATAAATAATCAGTTAGCGATAAAGCGCTTCTCGTCTGTCAGCACCTGCAACAGCAAACTGAGCTGCGGTTTCTGGTCTTTCAGCTTCTCACCTTCGAGGCTATACGTCTGGTAATTGCCGTTGCTGTTCAACACCAGGGACAACGTCGGTGTGGTCACCACCAGCGTGTTTCCGCCAGCAGCCGTGACCCAGTTATGACGCCGCGTGGCGCTAAAGAGGTCTTGGCCCTGCGAGTACTCAATTGCCGGTGTGCTGACGTGCAGCAGCCGCTGCATTAACGTGGTCATGACGTCTTTATGGTCGGTCAGCATGTTGATGCGCTGCGCGGGAGTGCCCGGCCAGTGGATCACCAGGGGAACATGCAGGTTCGGACGCGACCACTCCATGCCCTTCGCCTCGTCGCCGAGCGGCACGCCATGCCCCGCCGTGATAATCACGACCGTATTATCCAGCTTGCCCGCGTCGCGCAGGGCGGTCAGCACGCGGCCGATCTGCGCATCAACATCGCCCGCCGCACGGCTATAGCGGCGCGCGAAGCCTTTCTGATTGCTGTCATCAAGCGTTGTGCCGTTAAACGCAACCCAGGAGAACCAGCGGTTATCTTCCTGCGCATAGCGCTTCAGCCAGTCTATCCACTGGTCAGCGGTCCGATCGTCAGACTGGCTCTGCGCGGCGGGCAGTGAGAAATCAGACAGCAGCGCCTGGCGGTACAGCGAGCTGTTGAAACCATCAGAGGCGAACAGCCCCAGCTGGTAGCCCTGCTGATTAAGCCCGGTAATCAATGCCGCCGGAATACGGGCCGACAGCACGCCGTCCATATAGCTCGGTGAAATGCCATAGAACAGGCCGAAAATACCCGCGTCGGTCGAATTACCGGAGCTCATATGCTGAGTGAATACGATATTGTTCTCAGCGAATTCAGCCAGCGCTGGCATCTGCTTCTCATAGCGGGAATAGTTCAGGCCATCGACGGTAATCAGCAGCACGTTCTGACCGCGCCCCATGTCGCGATATTTCAGATCGCTCAGGGGATACTGCACGCTGACCGCTTCCGGATTACCCTGTTCGACCAGACGACGCTGATACTCCTGCGCGTCCAGCAGGCCGTGTTTTTCGAGGAAACGACGCGCCGTCATCGGATAGGAGAGCGGCAGGTTTGCGCGCTGCATGGTAATCGGGCGGTAGAAGTTCGCATCTGCCCAGATATACATCAGGTGCGAACCGATAAATGAGGCGAAAAAGAGCGCCGCGACGGGCTTCGCATAATGGCGGCGTCGGGTCAGACTGCGGAGTTTTTGCCAGCTCCACGTGGCGAACAGCATTTCGATCAGCAGGATAATCGGCACGCTGATAAACATCAGCTGCCAGTCGCGCGCGGTCTCGTTCTGATCCGGGTTAATCACCAGCTCCCAGACGACAGGATTCAGGTGCAGGTGGAATCGGGTAAAGACTTCGCTGTCGATCAGCAACAGCGTCATGCCCGCCGTTGCAAGAATGGCAGACAGGAAGCGCATCAGCCGCTGCGACATGACGATAAACGTCAGTGGGAACAGGATCAGCAGATAGGTGGCGAAGACCAGAAAGCTAAAGTGACCCACAAGGCTCATCCACGAGTAGACGCGCCCGGTTAATGTGGTTGGCCAGTCCGCCACAAACAGATAACGGCAGCCGAGCACCATCGCCAACAGAATGTTGAACAGGGCAAACCAGTGCCCCCAGCTGACCATCTGGGAGACTTTTTCACGGTAGCGCTGACGATTCGTCACCATAAACTGTTGTTCGTTTCCCTTAGTGTGCCTGGTCGTCGCTAACGGAGGACTGCAAAGCCTGGGCGAAAGATTTGGCGATCGCCTGACGCTGAGCCGGAGCAACGCTGGTATTGATCAGGTTGGTAACCATATTTCCCAAAACCATCAGGGAGAGATCGGTTGGCGTTTTATGTTTTTCCAGTACGTTGACCAGCTCACTGAGCAGTTGTTCAACGTGTTCGTCACTGTAGCGGGAATGTTGTGGCATAAATCAAAATCAGTTTGTTGGGAGAAGGGCGACATATTACCGTAGCAACAGCTTTTTTTCCCCTTTTTTATCTTCTGTTGCACACATGCGTTGGTGGTGGTTGAATACCGCCCGGTCTAAAAGGAGAGTTTATCATGAGTCTGGAAATCAACCAGATTGCCTTGCACCAGCTTATCAAGCGTGATGAGCAAACCCTTGAAGTGGTGCTGCGCGATTCGTTACTGGAACCAACGCCTACCGTTGTCGAGATGATGGCGGAGTTGCATCGCGTCTACAGCGCGAAAAATAAAGCCTATGGCTTGTTCAGCGAAGAGAGCGAACTGGCGGATAGCCTGCGCCTGCAACGTCAGGGCGAAGAGGATTTCCTGGCATTCAGCCGCGCTGCTACTGGCCGTCTGCGTGACGAGCTGGCGAAATATCCCTTCGCCGATGGCGGTATCGTCCTGTTCTGCCACTACCGCTATCTGGCGGTAGAGTATCTCCTGGTCACCGTGCTGAATAACTTAAGCAGCATGCGCGTGAACGAGCAGCTGGATATCAGCTCAACGCACTACCTGGATATCAACCATGCGGATATTGTGGCGCGTATCGATTTAACCGAATGGGAAACCAACCCGGAATCGACGCGCTACCTGACCTTCCTTAAAGGTCGCGTGGGCCGCAAAGTGGCCGATTTCTTTATGGACTTCCTCGGTGCCAGCGAAGGGCTGAATGCCAAAGCGCAGAACAAAGGTCTCCTCCAGGCGGTGGATGACTTTACGGCTGAGGCGCAGCTTGATAAATCTGAGCGTCAAAACGTGCGTCAGCAGGTTTACAGCTACTGCAACGAGCAGTTACAGGCCGGGGAAGAGATTGAGCTGGAGTCGCTGTCCAAAGAGCTGGCAGGCGTCAGCGAAGTCAGCTTCCAGGAATTTACCGCGGAAAAAGGCTATGAGCTGGAAGAGAGCTTCCCGGCGGATCGCAGTACGCTGCGTCAGCTGACGAAATTTGCCGGTAGCGGCGGTGGGTTAACCATTAACTTTGATGCCATGCTGCTCGGGGAACGTATCTTCTGGGACCCGGCCACCGACACGCTGACCATTAAAGGCACGCCGCCGAATCTGCGCGACCAGCTTCAGCGTCGCACCTCAGGCGGTAAGTAACAGCCATAAAAAAACCCCGCAAACGCGGGGTTTTTCTCGACAGGTTTGCGATTACGCGCGAACGAAGTCGATGTGAGTCAGTTTTGGCTTGAACGCGTGACGCTGAACAGCCTGAACTTTCACTTTTTCTTCTTTACCGCCAACAACGATGGTCAGAACTTCGCTGTAGAACTCAGCTTTGGTCTGCATGTTCCATACTTTGTCGTGATCCAGTTCAATAGCAACTGGAGCAGCTTCGCCACCGTAAACGATAGCCGGGAACTTGTTTGCGGTACGCAGGCGGCGGCTCGCACCCTTACCCTGCACGTTACGTACTTCTGCTTCGATAGTGAACATTGATTTCTCTCTGTATTTAAAACCCTACTACAGGCGACCCAGCAGCAGGTGCGTGTTCTGCCTCACGGATGTGAAGCGGGCGGCATTTTATACTCAAATGGCTCGCGCATCAACGAAAAGTCCCGTTAACCGCGCAATTCGTTTGCCCGGCGAAAGCGTCCTTCATAGTCAAAGACCTTCTCACGTACCTGCCAGAACTGCCCTTTTTTGCGGGCGACAACAAAATCAGGATGCCGCAGCAACGCCTGCTGGCGCACGATATCGGCAACGGTTAGCCAGCGCAGCGGTACGCCAGGCGTGCGGGTATGCGGGCGGATAAAGAGCTGCTCGAACGCGGTGCGCTGGGCGGACGTCTGGACCCGGAACCGCTCGCTGACGTCTGCGCCATCCTCGTCGTAATAGGTGATTTTTAGCCACTCGCCTTTTTCATCCGCGCCGGGTTGTAAGGCCATGCCGGAACAGCGCAGCACCAGCGCATCCTTTAGTTTCAGCGCTGCTTTCAGCATGTCGTCCGGGTCGACTAGGACCGTGTCGCACTCCCGACAGCGGCGGGCGGCAATGTCGTTTTCAGCGTTGCACTGCGGGCAGTTTTTGAAGCGGAAGCGGAAATCACACTGTTCGCGATGGCCTTCATCGTCTTCAAACCAGCCCTGACAGCGGCGGCCAAAATGTTCAATCAGCGTGCCGTCGGCGGTGGTTTTCCCCCAGAAGGTGTTGGCAAACCCGCAGGCAGGGCAAAAAACCTGAACGGGAACGTTGTCGCTCTTGCCTTTTGGCGTGCCTACTTCTGGCGAATAGAGATCGTGCGGGTTACCGGCGTAATCAAGGATCAGACAGTCGGTTTTGCCCGGCGCCAGACGCAGCCCGCGGCCAACAATCTGCTGATACAGGCTGACGGATTCCGTCGGGCGAAGAATCGCAATCAGGTCGACGTGCGGGGCGTCAAAGCCGGTGGTTAGTACGGAGACATTCACCAGATAGCGGAACCGCTGAGCTTTGAAGTCCTCGATCAGGCTGTCGCGCTCCGGGCCGGGGGTTTCACCGGTAATTAACGCCGCGTCGTCGGCGGGCAGCAGCCCCGTAATTTCGCGCGCGTGTTCGACAGTGGCAGCAAAAATCATCACCCCTTTGCGCGTTTGTGCGAACTCTTCAATCTGGCTGATGATATGCGGCGTGATCCGCTTCTGTTTTTTCAGCTCATGGTTAAGATCTGCCTCGCTGAACAGCCCGTTGCTCTGCGCCTGTAAGCGGCTGAAATCGTACTGCACGACGGGCATATCCAGCCGCTCCGGCGGCGTCAGGTAGCCGTGCTTGATCATGTAGCGCAGCGGAAGCTCATAGATACAGTCGCGGAACAGGGCCTTTTCATCGCCACGCACCATGCCGTGATAATGAAACTGATAAATCCAGCCCTTGCCCAGACGAAACGGCGTGGCGGTGAGGCCAAGCAGACGGAGGTGAGGATTCACCTTTTTCAGATGAGTGAGGATTTGCTGATACTGGCTGTCGTCGTCATCGCTGATGCGATGACACTCATCGACAATCAGCAGGGAAAACTCGCTGCGAAACAGTTCCAGGTTGCGCGCAACGGATTGTACGCTGCCAAACACCACTTTTCCGTGGCTCTCTTTGCGCTTCAGTCCGGCGGCAAAAATGTCGGCCTCCAGGCCGAGCGCGCAATATTTGGCGTGGTTTTGCGCCACCAGCTCTTTGACGTGCGCCAGCACCAGCACGCGTCCGCGGGCCAGGCGCGCCAGTTCGGCAATCACCAGGCTTTTGCCGGCTCCGGTCGGGAGTACGATGGCGGCGGGCTCCCGATGCTTGCGAAACCAGGCGAGGGTGGCATCAACGGCTTCCTGCTGATAGGGGCGTAATGTGAACGTCATGGCTTCTCTATTCAGTTAACTCGCATATAGTATGCCACGAAACTTTTTCCCTTGAGTGGCGCAACCAGACCATTATACTGAACTGTTTCTGACTGCTTCTTTTTCGGACGCGTAGTCCGACTTCCAGCACCATTAAGGCTAAAAAGATTTCATGCGACTTGATAAGTTTATCGCTCAGCAACTCGGCGTAAGCCGCGCTATTGCCGGGCGTGAAATTCGCGCCAGCCGCGTAACCGTGGACGGCGACATTGTGAAAGACAGCGCTTTTAAACTCCAGCCTGAGCACCAGGTGGAGTATGACGGCAACCCGCTGACCCAGCAGAATGGCCCGCGCTACTTCATGCTCAACAAACCGGAAGGTTACGTCTGTTCAACGGACGATCCGGATCACCCGACGGTGCTCTACTTCCTCGACGAACCTGTGGCGCACAAGCTGCATGCGGCAGGGCGACTGGATATCGATACCACCGGCCTGGTGCTGATGACCGATGACGGCCAGTGGTCGCATCGCATCACCTCCCCGCGCCATCACTGTGAGAAAACCTATCGGGTGACGCTTGAGTCTCCGGTCTCGGATGACACGGCAGAGCAGTTCGCAAAAGGCGTTCAGCTGCATAATGAAAAAGATCTGACCAAACCGGCGGTGCTGGAAATCATCACTCCAACCGACGTGCGCCTGACCATCAGTGAAGGCCGCTATCACCAGGTGAAACGGATGTTTGCCGCCGTGGGCAACCACGTTGTGGGGCTGCATCGTGAACGTATCGGCGCGATTGCACTCGATCCAGACCTGGCGCCAGGGGAATATCGCCCGCTGACGGAAGAAGAGATTGCCAGCGTCGGGCTGCCTTCACGCTAAATTCAGGAGAACCCTGTGACCACCAGGCCACACTCGTCGTTTAAAATCGTATTTATCCTTGGCCTGTTGGCCATGCTGATGCCGCTGTCTATCGATATGTATCTGCCCGCGCTGCCGGTGATTTCCGCGCAGTTTGGCGTACCGGCAGGCAGCGCACAGATGACGCTCAGCACCTACATTCTTGGTTTTGCGCTCGGCCAGCTCTTTTATGGCCCAATGGCAGACAGCCTGGGGCGTAAACCAGTTATTCTGGGGGGGACATTGATATTTGCCGCGGCGGCGGTGGCCTGCGCGCTGGCGCAGAGTATCGATCAGCTGATTGTGATGCGTTTCTTCCATGGCCTGGCGGCGGCTGCGGCAAGCGTGGTAATTAACGCGCTGATGCGCGACGTCTACCCGAAGGAAGAGTTCTCACGCATGATGTCGTTCGTCATGCTGGTCACGACAATTGCGCCGCTGGTCGCCCCCATGGTGGGCGGGGCGGTGCTGGTTTGGTTCAGCTGGCATGCGATTTTCTGGATCCTGGCGATTGCCGCGCTGCTGGCCTCGGTGATGATCTTCGTCTTTATCGATGAAACGCTGCCGGTCGAGCGACGTCAGAAGTTCCACGTTCGCACCACGCTTGGCAACTTTGCCTCGCTGTTTCGCCATAAGCGTGTGCTCAGTTATATGCTTGCCAGCGGCTTCAGCTTTGCCGGAATGTTCTCGTTCCTGAGCGCGGGGCCGTTTGTGTACATCGAACTGAACCATGTGTCACCCCAGCATTTTGGTTACTACTTCGCGCTGAATATTGTGTTCCTGTTTGTGATGACCATTATCAACAGCCGCTTTGTCCGGCGGGTTGGGGCGCTGAATATGTTCCGCGCCGGGCTGTGGATCCAGTTCGTGATGGCTATCTGGCTGGTATTGAGCGCGTTGCTGGGCGTCGGTTTCTGGGCGCTGGTGGTGGGCGTGGCGGCGTTTGTCGGCTGCGTGTCGATGGTTTCATCCAACGCGATGGCGGTGATCCTCGACGAATTCCCGCATATGGCGGGTACCGCCTCGTCGCTGGCAGGAACGTTCCGTTTCGGGATTGGCGCGATAGTCGGGGCGCTGCTCTCGACGGCGACGTTTAATACCGCCTGGCCGATGCTGTGGGCGATTGCCCTCTGCGCGACCTGCTCCATTCTTTTTTATCTTTACGCCAGCCGGCCGCGAAAGACGGCGCATAAATGACCACTTAAGGCCCGATACGGGCCTTTTTGTTGACCCATATCAACCAACCCTACGTTCGTTTACCCTGTGTTTGTTTCTTTTATGTAAAATCTATTTATGTAAAAAGTCACATCATTGTATTTAAAAAGGTTGAGTTAGATCGCAGAAACGGGTACATATAGCGCCGACGCGAGCCTGCAACGCCTATAAAATCCGCTAAACAGTGCAGGTTGTCGATGATGTGTTACTATAAATGTAAATAAATTGTGAAGTAAATTTGCTTCCGGGGATCTGAACGTGAATACATTACAACTCTCCATTGTCCATCGCTTGCCCCAGAGCTATCGCTGGTCGACGGGTTTTGCAGGTTCGAAAGTTGAACCGATTCCGCAAAGCGTTGCCGGGGAGGATAATTGCCTGGTGGCGCTCAAACTGCTCAGCCCGAGCGATGAAAATGCGTGGCCGGTTATGGAACGTCTCAGCCAGGCGCTGACGGACATCGAAGTGGACAGCTCCGTGCTGGAATGCGAAGGTGAGCCGTGCCTGTTTGTTAACAGCCAGGATGAGTTTGCCGCCACCTGTCGTCTGAAAAACTTCGGCGTGGCCATTGCCGAGCCGTTCTCCGGTCAATACCCTTTCTGAGTGCTAGTCAGCGGACAATAGCTGGCGCGTGTAATCCTGCGTCGGCGCGGTGAATACGCGCTGGCACTCTCCCTGCTCCACGACTTCTCCCTGCCGCAATACCACCACCTGATGGCAAAGCGCACGCACCACCTGTAAATCGTGGCTGATAAAGATATAGGCCAGCCGATGCTTTTCCTGTAGCCCCTTCAGCAGCGCCAGAATTTGCGCCTGCACGGTGCGGTCCAGGGAAGAGGTTGGCTCGTCCAGCACGATCAGCTCCGGTTTCAGGATCAGCGCGCGGGCAATCGCTATACGCTGGCGCTGTCCGCCAGAAAACTCAGCCGGATACCGGTGCCGGGTCTCGGGATCTAAACCCACTTCCTCCATCACCCGCTTCACGTCGATTTCACGCTGTTGCGCCGTCATTGTCGGCTGGTGGACGCGCAGGCCCTCTTCAATAATCTGTAATACGCTCAGGCGCGGGTTAAGCGAAGAGTTTGGATCCTGAAATACCACCTGCATCCGCGGGCGGACAGGAAGCATCATCCGGCGATTCAGGTTTTGCAGCGGCATGCCGTCAAAGACAATGCTTCCCTGAGAGGCGATCAGGCGCAGCAGCGCCAGGCCGGTGGTGCTTTTGCCCGAGCCGGATTCGCCCACAAGCCCAAGCGACTCACCCGGACGCAGAGCGAAACTCATGTCTTTCAGGACATGATTGTGATCGACCACGCGACGGAGAATGCCTTTGCGGATCGGGAATGACACCGACAGCCCCTCAACGCTCAGCAACGGCGCGCAGTCAGCGTTAAGCGGAACCGGGTCGCCAGCGGGTTCGCTATCGAGCAGGCGCTGTGTATACGGGTGCTGAGGCGCGCTCAGCAGGGCGGATGCCCGGTTCTGTTCCACGCAGCGGCCGTTTTGCATCACGGCCACCGTGTCAGCAAGCTTTTTCACGATGCTCAGGTTGTGCGTAATGAACAACAGGCTCATGTTCAGCTCGTCGCGAAGCTCGCGCAGCAGTTGCAGAATTTGCGCCTGCACCGTGACGTCCAGCGCGGTGGTGGGTTCATCGGCAATCAGCAGTTCGGGGCGTGTGAGCAGGGCCATTGCGATCATCACGCGCTGGCGCTCGCCGCCGGAAAGCTGGTGCGGGAAATCGTTCAGCCGTTTCGCCGCATGACGAATACCGGTGCGTTCAAGGCAGTCCAGAATTTCACCCCGCGCTGCCTCTTTACGCATTCCCCGATGAAGGGACAGCACTTCATAGAGCTGTTTTTCCAGCGTATGCAGAGGGTTGAGCGACACCATCGGCTCCTGAAAAATCATGGCGATCTTATTGCCACGAATGCCGCGCAGGGTTTGCTCGTCAGCGTTCAGCAGCGATTGTCCATGGAACAGAATATCCCCCTGCGGATAGCTGACCGGCGGGGAGGGGAGCAGGCGCAGCACCGAAAGTGCCGAGACGCTTTTACCGGAACCGGATTCCCCGACCAGCGCCAGCGTCTCTCCGCGCTGGATCTGCAACGATAAATCCGTCACTACCGTGCGTGATTCGCCCTGCTTTGAAAACGCAATCGACAGGTTTTCTATGCTCAGAAGAGGCCGGGTCATGTCATACCGCCTTGTTGGGATCGAAGGCATCGCGCACGGCTTCGCCAATAAAAATCAGCAGGGAAAGCAGCACCGCCACGGAGAGGAATGCGGTGATGCCCAGCCAGGGGGCCTGGAGATTGTTTTTGCCCTGCAACAGCAGTTCGCCAAGGGACGGTGAGCCCAGTGGCAAACCGAAACCAAGAAAATCAAGCGACGTCAGGGTGGTAATGGAGCTGCACAAAATAAACGGCAGGAAGGTGAGGGTCGCCACCACCGCATTGGGAAGCATGTGGCGGAAGATAATTGCGCGATCGCTCACGCCTAACGCTTGCGCGGCGCGAATATAGTCGTAATTCCGCGTGCGCAGAAACTCCGCGCGCACCACGCCGACCAGCGCCATCCAGCCGAACAGGACGGTGATCCCGAGCAGCCACCAGAAGCCAGGCTGTACCACACTGGACAGCAGGATAATCAGAAACAGCGTTGGCATACCGGACCAGACTTCAATCACGCGCTGTCCCCATAAATCTATTTTACCCCCGTAATAGCCTTGCACGGCGCCCGCCACAACGCCCATTACGCTGCTAAAGAGCGTCAGCATCAGCCCAAACAGGAGCGAGATGCGGGTGCCATAGAGGATACGCGCCAGCACATCGCCGCCGTTGGCGTCCGTTCCCAGCCAGTTTTGCGCGGAAGGCGGCGAAGGGAAGGGGGTAGACGTGGCGAAGTTAATACTGTTCGCGCCAAAACGAATCGGTGCCCAGATAGCCCAGCCGTGCTGCGCTATCTGCTCACGTAACCAGGGATCCTGGTACTCGGCTGGCGTCGCAAATGGGCCGCCAAAATCGCTTTCGCTATAGGTAGTAAGCACCGGTACATACCAGCGGTCTTTGAAATGCACCAGCAGGGGTTTATCGTTGGCAATCAGTTCCGAACACATACTTAAAGCGAACAGGACGGCGAAGATCCACAGCGACCAGTAGCCGCGACGGTTGTGGCGAAAGCGCGCCCAGCGGGCCTGATTGACGGGGCTTAAACGCGACATCAGCGGCCCTCAAAATCGATACGGGGATCGACCAGCGTATAGCTGATATCGCTGATGATGTTCAGCAGCAGGCCGATCAGGGTGAAAATGTAGAGTGTGCCAAACATCACCGGATAATCACGGGAGACGGTGGCCTCATAGCCCAGCAGCCCTAATCCGTTGAGCGAGAACATCACTTCTATCAGCAACGAGCCGGTAAAAAACATACTGATGAACGTGGCGGGGAAACCTGCAATCACCAGCAGCATGGCGTTACGAAAAACGTGCTTCCACATGATCTGCTTTTCACCGACGCCTTTGGCGCGCGCGGTGACGACGTACTGTTTGCGGATCTCATCAAGAAAGGCGTTTTTGGTCAGCATCGTAAGCGCCGCAAAACCGCCGATGACCGTCGCCAGCACCGGCAGCGTGATGTGCCAGAAGTAATCGGTGATTTTCTGATACCACGGCAGCGTGCTGAAATCCGCGGAGACCAGCCCACGCAGCGGGAAGAGGTCGAAATAACTGCCGCCTGCGAAAAACACAATCAACAGCACGGCAAACAGAAACGCCGGAATAGCGTAGCCGATGATAATAAACGTACTGCTCCAGATATCGAAACGGCTACCGTTGTAGACCGCTTTCCTTATCCCCAGCGGAATGGAGACCAGATAAATAATCAGCGTCCCCCACAGTCCGAGCGTGATGGAAACCGGCAGGCTTTGTTTGATCAGGGTTAACACCGAGGCGCTGCGAAACAGGCTGTCGCCAAAATCGAAACGGACATAATCCCATAGCATCCTGAAATAGCGCTCGTGCAGCGGCTTGTCAAAACCATAGCGATGGGTGATCTCGGCGATCACCTCCGGATCCAGTCCCCGACCGCCCCGGTAGTGGCTTTCGCTGATGTTGCCCACGCCCGTCCGGGCATGGCTGGCCCCCATTCCTTCGCCGCCGCCGCCCGGCATGCCGCCAGCGTGACCAAATTCTATTGCCGCAATCGCCTGGTCCACCGGACCGCCGGGGGCGATCTGGACGATAAAAAAGTTAATGGTAATGATGGCCCACAGCGTCGGGATCACTAACAGCAGCCGGCGGATAAGATAAGCGCCCATCGTCACTCCTTAACGCCGCTCTGCGGGCAATTTTGCGGCTTTATTCACGTCATACCACCAGGTGTCAAAGCCGAGGGTGTAAACCGGGCGAACGGCAGGCAGGGAGAATTTATCCCAGCGGGCCACGCGATCTTCGCCCATATACCACATCGGCAGCATGTAATAGTTCCAGGTTAATACCCGATCGAGCGCGCGGCCAAGCGGCAGAAGCTTGTTCTTATCGCCCTGAGCGGCCACAATTTTTGCAATCAGCGCATCAATCACCGGGCTCTTTACGCCCGGGGCGTTGTAGGAGGAGTCGATATACCCCGATGCCCAGGAGATTTGCAGATCTGAACTCGGCCACGGCTGGGCGGCCCACAGGGTCTGCATCATATCGTAATCGCGACTGCGCTTGCGGTTAGTCAACTGGGCCATATCGACCTGGCGGATATTCATAGTGACGCCAAGCCGGGCAAGGTTCTTCTTAAACGGCAGCACCCACTGATCGTTTGCGCCAGAGGCAATCAGCAGTTCGAAGCTGAGCGGTTTACCGGTTTGCGCATTAACCCGTTGCCGATTTTTCAGCACCCAGCCAGCGTCATCCAGCAGGTTGCTGGCTTTCAGCAGGTTGTCCCGGTCGAACCCGTTTCCGTCGGATTTGGGCGGTTCAAATATGCGGGTGAACACCTCCGGCGGTAGCTCCGCTTTCATTGGCGCCAGCAAAACCAGCTCGTCCGCGTGGGGATAATCACGGGCGGCATATTCAGTATTCTGGAAATAGCTGTTCGCCCGGCTGTAGGCTCCGTAAAACAGCGCTTTGTTCATCCATTCGAAATCAAACGCCAGGGTAATGGCTTCACGCACCCGACGATCGGAAAAAACCGGGCGCTGAATATTAAACGCCAGCCAGCGCGTGTCCTGCGCAGATTCGTTTTTGTGTTCGTCTTTAACGATATAGCCTTTCGCGAAATTTTTTCCGATATAGCGGGTCGCCCAGTTTTTGGCGCTGTTCTCGACACGTAAATCAAATGCGCCTGCCTTAAATGCCTCGAAGGCCACGTTATCATCCAGGTAGTAGTCGTAGCGGATTGTATCGAAGTTCCAGCGGCCCCGGTTTACCGGCAGCGTGGCTGCCCAGTAATCTTTCACACGGGAATAGATCACATACTGGCCCATTCGCCAGTCGGTAATGCGATACGGCCCTCCGGCCAGCGGCGGGGTAGAGAGGGGATCGCTCAGCTTATGGTTTTTCCAGAAGGATTCGGGCATGACGGGCAGGGAGAACAGGCTCAGCATATTCTCTTTGTTCGCCTCAGGGAGTTCGATTCGCACGGTCAGCGGGGCGATGGCTTTCACCGTGGTGCCCTTGTACACCAGACGAAACTGTGGCACGCCTTCGGTCATAAATTTATGAAAGGTGAACGCCACGTCGCGGGCGCTAACCGGCGTACCGTCGTGAAAACGCGCCCGCGGATTAATCGCGATTTCTGCCCAGCTGAAATCTTCGGCGTAACGTACGTTCTCGGCGACCAGGGGATAATAGCTGCCGGGCTCGTCGTCGGAGGTGACGAACAGCGTGTCATAGAGGGATTCGGTACGCGCTGCCGCTACGCCGCGCAGGGCAAAGCGGTTAAAGTTGTCAAATGTTCCCGTGGCGGAAAGCGTCACGTTTCCGCCTTTCGGGGCGGCTGGGTTGACATAATCGTAGTGGTTAAAGTTAACTGCGTACTTCGGCTCGCCAATGACGGCAAAGGCCGTGCTCTCTTTGATGGTCTGCGCCTGGCTCGACAGGCTCACCAGCGCCAACAGCGTCAACACAACGCGCATAATCATAGTGCGGCGGATCCCTTTGTTCACAGACAGGCTCGGTTGAACAGAATAATAAGGGACAGCGCCGTGATTGTGAAATTATTCCCCGAGCGTGATATCGGGTTGCCACGTCCTGAACAGCTCCAGCGGCATCGGGCGGCCAATCCAGTAGCCCTGAAGATAGTTTACGCCATGCTCGCGCAGCCACGCCGCCTGCTCGGGCGTTTCAACACCCTCGGCGACGGTTATCATATTCAGACGTTCTGCCAGCGTCAGCACCGCGTCAAGCACTGGCGAGGTGACGGTTTCAGTCCCGATGGCATTCACGAAGCCACGGTCAATTTTCAGGTAATCCATCGTGAAGCGTTCCAGATAGATCAGCGCGCTGTGGCCAGTGCCAAAATCATCGATAGCGATTTCAAAACCTTCATTGTGCAGCCATTCGAACAGCTGATTTGCCTCGCGGTGGTTAATCATGTCGCGCTCGGTTATTTCCAGCACAATCTGGAAGTGATCGGGCGGAAGGGCGGCGAGAAACGCGCGCATATCACCTTTAAAGCTTTCCGCATGCAGATGCCCGGGCGCGATGTTGATCCCAAACTTGGCCCCAGGCGGGAGCACCGTTTGCAGAACAGGGGCATCGCGGATAATCAGGTCAAAAAGATGCAGCGTCAGCGGGACAATCAGCTTCTGCGCTTCAGCGAAGTTAATAAAGGCATCCGGTGGAATTTCGCCCATCACCGGATGCTTCCAGCGCATCAGGACTTCCAGCCCGGTCATTCTGAGCGACTGCGCATCCACGACGGGTTGATAGACCACGTAAAACTGGTCGTGCTTGATGGCCGTGAGGATCTCTTTTCCCGGATTGAGACGGATAGTAAGAATATAGAAATTCAACAGGCCCGCCGCGATACCGCAGACCAGGCCGAAAAACACCGCGTAGAGCAGTTCATCGGTTGTCCAGGCTTGCGCATAAACGTTAACGGTCAATGGAATATTTTTCAGCGTGGCGCTACGGGCAGGGACGTCAGGCAAATCCCGCGCCTGGATCAGCATTCCGGACTGTGTAGATAACGCGGAATCGCCAATGACGATCGATATCCCGGCAAATTCATCCTGACGTGACGTATAGAGAAGATAAGGCGACAGGTTGAGGTTGACGGACGTAAACACGCCGCCGTCTTTCACCAGCGGATTGCGATACCAGATGGCGATCGCGGGCTTATCCGGCAGCATTGGCGTGCCCGGCAGGAGCGCGATATCAACAGGTTTGCTGATATGTAGCTGAGGGATAAGCTTTTCCATCGGGGTATTCATCGGGCCTGTTGCCGAGGAGCAGAAGGCCTGTTTATCCCTGACCAGCAAAAAGGCGCGCACGTTGATGCTAAAGGCCGCCCGGGAGGTCAGGGCGGCACTCACTTCCTCGCAGCTGTTCAGCGTGAGTGGCTGGAGCGTATCAATCGACATTTTGAGCTCATCGAAATAGCTCTCCATGTAAACGCTTAAATCGGTAATGAGAGTATCGAATCTGACGTCTCGCTTGTGATAACTCCAGTAAAACTGTAATGCTCCCAGAAGCAGGGCAGTGAATAACCCTGTAAGGAAACTGATAAACAGTATCTTGCGGTTGCTGGAGAAGTAGCGGGTTAACATAGATGTCGTGATTCCTGAAATGCCGCTGGATAGTTATCAGTGTAACGGGCAAAAAAAAACACTGCCGGAGCAGTGCTTTTTTTATCGTATCGCCAGCCAAGGGATAACCAACGATACGACAACAATATTAACTACGGCTCAGAACGCGGCGAGCTTCGTTGTAGCGTTTCTTCCAGTAAGGTTCGTTCATGCTGGAAATCGTCACACCGCTGCTGGTGGAAGCATGGACAAACTGATCGTTACCGATATAGATGCCAACGTGTCGACCGGTTGAACCTGCTCTGAACAGGACTAAATCGCCCGTGCGTAGTTTAGTGCGCGAAATGGATTTGCCCATCTCCTGCTGTTCATAGGTAGAACGCGGAAGGTCTAACCCAAACTGCTCACGGAACGTACGCTGTACGAAAGCGGAACAATCGATGCCTTTCTTGGTGCTGCCGCCCAGACGGTAACGCACGCCTTTCCAGTCAGCATACTGATCCATAATACGCGACTTAACGTCGAGATTACGTACCATATTTTCAAATTCATCCTGAGAGGCTTGCAGTGAAGAGGAATCTTCCATTCCCACAACACGCGTCTCAGGATGCATATTCTTCGCGGTATTCGTCGTACTACATGCCGAAAGCAGAACCGCCACTGCAATCGCCGGGATCCCCCGCAAGATATATCTCAAGATTGGTTGAGATTTGACCATTTTGTTTGTTTTCCCTTGAAGTCCTTAACGAAAATATCGTTATAAAAATGCCAACCGTGACGAGACTAATTATCTGTTCACAATGAGACAATTCTTTATGGTGAAAACTGTGGCTCAACGCACAAAATTATTCACCATGATAATAATTATCTCAGTGGGGCAAAACGAGTTCGAGGTTAACCGATTGCACGGGGTATTGCGAGCAAAAAAGTCCGATTTTTTATAAGAAAATGTGATACACAAAGTTACAGCGCGGAATTGCTCAAAATGCCGCCATTCATACCGATAATCCCTGCAATTGCTTCATTTTTATCACGAATTGTATGACAGGATGATGACAGCGTTGAATGACGCCGGAAAGAAGAGACTCAGGGACCGAAAACGATCCCCGATGAATGGTGTTAATTTGCGTTATTTATTTGTTTCTGACTTGTTTAAATTTACCGGGAAGATAGCGATCAAAAATACCTATTACGCGATCGCTCAGTGGGGTCATCAGCACCCACGGTAAACCAATTAACACCGCCGTGAGGGAGCCTACGGCGATATCTGTCAGCCAGTGAGCACCAATCATCACTCGCGGGAATGCAAATACCACCACAATAACCAGGGCGATGGCGAAGGCTTTTTTACCAAAATAGCGCAGCATGAAGCCTGCAAAAATCAGCAGCATCATACCGTGGTCGCCCGGGAAACTGTCCTTCGAGGCATCTTTGGTTGGAATATGAAGCAGCTCGCTGACGCGGTTAATATTCGGGAAAAAGAGCGACGGACTGGCGCGTTTAACCGGCATCAGATGCTGCGCCAGCTGGTTGATAATCACGGCCGTCAGCAGCATCACCAGGCCGATAATCAGAATACGGCGACGACCCGTTTTGTCTTCCTTCAGCCAGAAGGAGAGCATCAGACAGCCCATTGCCAGCAGCGAACAGCCGTCAAACGCGCGGTTGTTGGTGATCGCCACCAGCCACAGGAAGGCTTCACTCTTCGCCAGCGCCTGGTTAAAGAAGTGGAACAGCCCGGAATCCAGCGGGAACCAGAAACCGTGATCCGCCGGGATATACCAGGAGAAAAAGAGCGCCAGACCGGCAGCGTTGAGCAATAAAATAGCAGGAAGTCGAGTCGTCATAGTCTTCAGCAATGTGTGAAATCAGGGGCAACGTTAGCCGCCCAAACTTAAACGAAGCTTCAACAGGCTTGACTGGAGAGCATTCCAGTCGGTATTAACCGCACTAATTAACTCTATCCGGCTGTCGGGTGGCGCGACATTCTGGGTTTCAATAAAGAAATCCTCGCCCTGACGGTTAATGCGCACCAGACCATCCGGAGTGCGCATGATCCCTTTTACCCGCTCAACCGGCGCCAGTCTCGCCCATTCCAGTATACCAATGGTGTCGAAAACCGTATCGGCATCGAAGATCCACCCGCAGGCCTGGTGCCCCTGACCGCTGTTCAAATTTCGACGCCAGCGCTGATGTTCCGGCAGGCTCAGTGCAGCCAGGCCTTGCTTCGCGCCGTGGCTATGCGAATGCTCTGCGCTGGCAGGCAGTTGCGTCTGGTTGAGGCGGGGAAGATCGAGCAGGGCGCCATCAATGTTGCCCTGGGTGGTCTGCACGTATTGACGTCCACCGCCAGCCTGCTGCCACCAGGACTCGAACGCGGCCTGACTCTCAGCCGTCGCGCGATCGGATTTATTCGCCACGATAATATCTGCCGAGGCGAGCTGGTCGCGGAAATTGTCGTTGTTGATCGTTTTTTCATCCAGCAGCTGGCGGGGGTCGAGCAGGCAAAGCGTCGCACGCAGCTCAAGCCACGGCTCGTAGACCGGGGCGGTCAGTAAATCAAGGATTTGCTTAGGATGACCCAGCCCGGTAGGCTCAATCAGCAACCGGTCCGGCTTGCCCTGACGCAGCAGCGTATTCAGCCCGACCTGCATCGGCAGACCATTCACGCAGCACATACACCCGCCCGGGATCTCTTTCACCATCGCGCCGCTGTCGGCGAGCAACGCGCCGTCGATGCCGACTTCGCCAAATTCGTTGACCAGCACGGCCCACTTTTCCGCCGGATCTTTATTGGCCAGCAAATGCAGAATGGACGTAGTTTTACCGCTGCCGAGAAAACCGGTGATCAGGTTGGTTTTGGTCACGTGCGCTCCGATAAATAATTGTGATGTAGTAACAACTACCTATCATCCTGACGAAAAAATCGGGCATTGAGAAGAGGGAGGGCGAACGGAGCGTAAAACCGTTCGCCTTAAACGCAATAATCGCTAAATTTTTAACGTTTCGATAACGGCCTGGTGCGCGCCGAGCCGGACGAGGCGCTGGTACGCGCCGGTAATTGCCTCGACAAAGACAGGGTTTTGCGGCAGGTTGTCGCCAAAGATTTCATTTAACGTCAGCAGGGCGCTAACGCGTTCTGCGTCGCTGCTGGTGGCGACAATGGCCTGAAACTTGTCGCTCAGCGGATCGCGGACGTCAATGGCGTTGCCCTGTTCGTCCGTACCGCTGACGTAGCGCATCCAGCCCGCCACCCCCAGCGCCAGTAATGGCCAGGCGGTGTTACGCTCAAGATGCATGCGGATCCCATCCAGCATGCGCTGAGGCAGCTTCTGGCTGCCGTCCATGGCGATTTGCCATGTACGATGCTGTAGGGCCGGATTGGCGAAGCGGTCAAGCAGGCTGTCAGCATAGGCTGTCAGATCAACGTTGGTGATGCGCAGCGTAGGGGCCTGCTCATTCAGCATCAGCCTGCGGGCAGCCTCGCGGAAGCTGTCGTCCTGCATACATTCATTTATGTGCGCGTAGCCGGCAAGGTAGCCCAGATACGCCAGGAAGGAGTGGCTGCCGTTCAGCATCCGCAGCTTCATCTGCTCCCAGGGCAGGACATCCTCAACCATCTGTACGCCTGCAACCTCCCATTCCGGACGCCCGGCGACAAAGTTATCTTCTACTACCCACTGAATGAACGGTTCACAGCTGATGGCGCAGGGATCTTCAACGCCAAGTTCCTGGGTGATTTCCGCGAGTGAGGCGTCGGTGGCGGCGGGCACGATTCGGTCGACCATGGTACCAGGGAAGCTCACGTGCGCCTCGATCCATGCGGCCAGCTCTGCGGAACGCTTTCCGGCCATGCCGAGAACGGCATTTTTCACCACGTGGCCGTTGTCGGGAATATTGTCGCAGGAGAGCACGGTAAACGCCGGCAGGCCACGCTCGCGGCGGCGATGAAGCGCTTCGACCAGAATACCCGGTGCGGAATGTGGTTCAGACGGATGCTCGAGATCGTGCAGGATACGGCTGTTCTGCATATCCAGTTTTCCCGTCGCCGGATCGATGCAGTAGCCTTTTTCGGTAATGGTGAGGGAGACAATTGCCACCTGCGGTTCGCAGAATTTCTCAATAATGGCTGCCAGCGAGTCGAGTTTGGCGTTAAGGCACTCTTTTACCGCACCGATAATAATGGGCTGATTGCCTTCGGCACCTTTCTCCAGCACGGTAAACAGATGATCCTGCGCCCGGAGCTGGCCCATAAGGACATCGCCGCTAAAGAGGCTAATCTCACAAATTCCCCAGTCGCCTCCTCTGGCATTCAGTACCCGGTTTGTTAACAACGCCTGATGCGCCCGGTGGAACGCGCCAAAACCGAAATGGACGATGCGGGAGCGTAACTGCTCGCGATCGTAGCGGGGCTGCTGGACATGAGCAGGAAGCGCGGTGGAGGCAATAGTCTTCATGTAGTACACACCTGATTAACCATTAATTAACAATGCCAGTGTAAAGTTATATGACAACAAATTAAATTGGTAAGCCGTAAATATCCCTGTTATGTGAGTTTGATCAATCAATGTCACGCGCTGTATTGACCACTTCGATTAAACATGTATGGTAGTCGTCATTGAGGTAACACATATTGGTATAACAACTTGAGAGGGTGGGGCAATGGAACAAACCTGGCGTTGGTACGGGCCGAACGATCCGGTTTCTCTTGATGATGTGCGTCAGGCTGGCGCAACGGGTGTGGTCACGGCGCTGCATCATATTCCGAACGGTCAGGTGTGGCCGGTGGAGGAAATCCAAAAGCGTCAGGCTCAACTGGCAGAGAAGGGGTTAACCTGGTCTGTTGTGGAAAGTATTCCGGTTCACGAAGATATCAAAACCCACTCCGGTGAGTGTGATACCTGGATTGCGAATTATCAGCAGAGCATTCGTAACCTGGCAGCCTGCGGTATTGATACCGTCTGCTACAACTTTATGCCGATTCTGGACTGGACGCGTACCGACCTGGAATATGTAATGGCCGATGGTTCGAAGGCGCTGCGTTTCGATCAAATCGCTTTTGCGGCTTTCGAGCTGCACATTCTGAAGCGTCCGGGTGCGGAAGCAGACTACACCGCCGAAGAGCAGCAGCAGGCGCTGGCGTGGTTCAATGCCGCCAGTGAAGCGGACATTGAGAAGCTGGTTCGCAATATCATCGCGGGCCTGCCGGGGGCGGAAGAGGGCTATACCCTCGATCAGTTCCGCGCGCGCCTGGCGGAATATGGCGATATCGATAAAAACCAGCTGCGTGAAAACATGGCGCACTTCCTGCGCGCTATCGTGCCGGTGGCAGAAGAAGTCGGCTTGCGGCTGGCGGTTCATCCGGACGATCCACCGCGTCCTATCCTCGGCCTGCCGCGTATTGTGTCTACGATTGAAGATATGCAGTGGCTGAAAGAGACGGTGGATAGCATCTACAACGGCTTTACCATGTGTACGGGCTCGTATGGGGTGCGGGCGGATAACGATCTGGTGCGGATGATCGAAACCTTCGGCGATCGCATTCATTTCACCCACCTGCGTGCAACCTGCCGTGAAGAGAATCCAAAAACCTTCCACGAAGCAGCCCATCTTGGCGGCGACGTGAACATGGTTGCGGTGGTGGATGCCATTCTCTCTGAAGAGGTTCGTCGTAAGCAGGCGGGAGATGTTCGTCCTATCCCGTTCCGTCCGGATCACGGGCACCAGATGCTGGACGATCTGCGCAAGAAAACGAATCCAGGGTATTCGGCGATTGGCCGTCTGAAAGGGATGGCGGAAGTGCGCGGTATAGAGCTGGCGCTGAAAATGACGAAGTATCCTGAACTTCTTTAAGTCTCATTGCCCGGTGGCGCTACGCTTACCGGGCCTACGAAAAACCGGCTCTGAGGCCGGTTTTTGTGTTTTTGTAGGCCGGGTAAGGCGTAGCCGCCACCCGGCAAATGCCACAATCAGTCAGCACGACCCATATAGCGTTTTTCTTCGATATGGATACGGATTTTCTCGCCCGCCGACAGGTACTCTGGCACCTGTACGACCAGACCGGTAGTCAGGGTAGCCGGTTTGTTACGCGCACTTGCAGACGCGCCTTTGATGCCCGGTGCCGTTTCAACGATTTCCAGATCAACTGTCTGCGGCAGCTCCAGCGCCAGCAGCACGCCATCCCAGGTCAGCACCTGCATGTCCGGCATTCCACCTTCAGGAATAAACAGCAGCTCTTCTTCGATCTGATCTTTGGTGAAGATATACGGGGTGTAATCTTCTTTATCCATGAACACGTATTCGTTGCCGTCAATGTAGGAAAAATCAACGTAGCGACGGGTCAGGGTTACGGTATCGACGATATCGTCGCCTTTAAAACGTTCTTCCACTTTCAGGCCGGTGCGGACATCGGAGAAACGCATTTTGTACAGCGTTGCTGCGCCACGGGCGCTGGGTGCCTGAATGTCGATATCTTTCACAATCAGCAGTTTGCCGTTGTAATTCAGTACCATACCTTTCTTAATTTCGTTCGCTCTTGGCATTGCAGTAATCCTGTTTACGGGAGGTAAAAAATATCGCGCCAAATTACTCGCGCGCGGCCTTTCAGGCAAGCGGAATTCGTGGGTTTTGCTATCAATACATAAAAGGTGTTACTGTGCGCGCAATGCCCGACTGCGCGGGCATCTGCCACCAACAGAGAGCATGTATGGATTGTCGTTCCGACTGTGGCGCGTGCTGTACCGCACCGTCCATCTCAAGCCCCATTCCAGGCATGCCGGAGGGCAAGCCTGCCAATACCCGCTGCGTTCAGCTCTCTGACACTAACCTGTGCATGATCTTTGGCTCGCCCCTGCGCCCGAAGGTGTGCTCCGGGCTCCAGCCAACCGCCGAAATGTGCGGCAGTACGCGGCAGCAGGCCATCACTTATCTGCTTGAGCTGGAAGCGCTCACCGCGCCTTAAACGTCTTTGATCCGCGTCAGGCAGCTCAGCGTCATGACGCACATCACCAGCGCAATCCAGAACACCGTATGATAGTTCCAGATTTCAGCCACAACGCCCGCCAGTGAGCCTGCAATAATCCAGCCCACGCGGGTGGTATTCGTATAAAGGGTGGTGGCAGAGCCTGCCTGACCCGGCATCAGGTCCTGAAAGTAGAGCATGCCGATACCGGCCAGAATACCGATGTAAATGGCGTTCAGCAGCTGTAAAGCCAGAAGCAGGGCTGGCGTATGAACCGTCAGCATACCGACATAAAACAGCAGCCCGGCTACGGCGGCGACGCGCATCAAAAAGCGCTTGCCGAAGCGCTTCGCGTAATAGCCCGCAATCAGCATGGTGGGGATCTCAAGCCCCGCGGCGGTTCCCATCATGATCCCGGCCAGCTTCTCCGGCAGATGCAGCTCATCAATAATAAACAGCGGCATATTAATGATATAGAGGCTGTTCGTTCCCCACATCAGCGTACAGATAATGAATAACAGCAGTGCGTCGCGGCGGTTGCGTCGCGGAGCTTCCAGCGTACCAGTCGCCACTTTCGGCTCTTTACGCATGGAGGGCAGGAAGAACCAGACCATCGCGCCGCATACCACGAAGGCCACGGCTGCGCTGAGGTACATCACCGTAAAGCCAAAACCCATCGCCAGCGCGTAGGCAAGCGGGGGGCCAATCACCCACGCCAGCGACACCTGCGCGCGCAGTATCGAGCTGAACATCACCGCTTCCCGCCCGGTGTGGTCGGCATGCTCGCGGGCAAGGGCGAACATCTGCGGGTTGGCGGTCGAGCCGAAGCTGCTCAGGAAGACGCCCACGAACAGCAGAATGAAGTAGTTACGGTTCCAGGCAAACAGCAGGCAGGCAAATACCCCGAGCAGGCAGCAAAAAACGATCAGGCTTTTGCGATCGCCTTTGCGGTCTGAACGACCGGCAAGAAACTGGCTGACAAAAATGCCAATGATGGCGCTCCCGGTAAAGAAGAAGCCAACCATCGCCGGGCGGGCGTGGACTTCGTTGGTCAGAAAGAGGCTCAGCGTAGGCGTTTGTAACGCACCGGCAATACCGGTGAGGAAAGCAACGATCAAAAACGCCGTTGACGTCAAATCAAAGGGCTTTGGTGAGGCGGCAGCGGGGGTGTTATGCATGTTCAGTCTTTGCGAGTAACAGAGAGAGGCGGAGTTTACGCCGCCCGTCATTAAATAAACAGAGGGTAAAGTCAAGATTGCTACAAAAAATCAAAATGGCATTTCACTTTCGCGCCGCCTCGCTGAAGCGTGCTGAACCTGTTTGCTGAACATCAACAAAATCCCCTGAACTGAAGAAGAAATGTGCTGCACTTCTAAATTCTGCAACAAGAAATGTAACTTTTCTTGCAACCTTTTGTAGAAAAGACAAGACTTCTTGAAACGTTTCAGCGCTATCTTGCATGTCCTGAAGAAGCAGGTTAGCGCCTATTTTCTCAGTTAAGCTGAAACGATTCAATTTCAGCAGGAGAGGAGAATCATGTTCCAGTTATCTGTTCAGGATATTCACCCGGGCGAACAGGCCGGGAATAAAGAAGAGGCTATTCGCCAGGTCGCCGCTGCGCTCGTGCAGGCTGGCAACGTGGCTGACGGCTACGTCAACGGCATGCTGGCGCGTGAACAGCAGACCTCCACCTTCCTCGGTAACGGTATTGCAATTCCGCACGGCACCACGGACACCCGCGATCAGGTGCTGAAAACCGGTGTGCAGGTCTTCCAGTTCCCGCAGGGCGTGCTGTGGGGCGAGGGTCAGGTGGCTTATGTGGCGATCGGCATCGCGGCCAGCGGTGACGAACACCTGGGCCTGCTGCGTCAGCTGACGCACGTGCTGAGTGATGATGCCGTCGCGGAACAGCTTAAATCCGCCACCACTGCTGAAGAACTGCGTGCCCTACTGATGGGCGAAAAACAGAGCGAAGCGCTGAAGCTGGATAATGAAACCCTGACGCTGGACGTCGTTGCGTCCGATCTGGTAACGCTCCAGGCGCTGAATGCGGCTCGCCTGAAAGAGGTCGGTGCGGCGGATACCGCTTTTGTGACGCGCGCAATCAATGATAAGCCATTAAACCTGGGGCAGGGCATCTGGCTGAACGACAGCGCTGAAGGTAACCTGCGCAGCGCTATCGCGGTCAGCCGTGCTGCGGTTGCCTTTGAGACCGACGGCGAACGCGCCGCGATGCTGGTAACGGTTGCCATGACTGACGATCAGCCGGTTTCCGTGCTGAAGCGTCTGGGCGATCTGCTGCTGAACAATAAAGCTGAAAAACTGCTGAACGCAGACGCGGCGACGGTGCTGGCTCTGCTGACCAGCGACGATGCGCTGACGGATGACCTGCTGAGCGCAGAGTACGTGGTGCGTAACGAACATGGCCTGCATGCCCGTCCGGGCACCATGCTGGTGAATACCATTAAACAATTTGAAAGTGAGATCACCGTGACCAATCTGGACGGTTCGGGTAAACCAGCCAACGGGCGTAGCCTGATGAAAGTTGTCGCGCTGGGCGTGAAGAAAGGCCATCGTCTGCGCTTTACCGCGCAGGGTGCGGATGCTGAACAGGCGCTGAAAGCGATTGGCGACGCCATCGCGGCTGGTCTGGGGGAGGGCGCATAATGAGCAGACGTGTTGCGACCATTACGCTGAACCCGGCTTACGATCTGGTGGGGTTCTGCCCGGAAATTGAGCGTGGCGAAGTTAACCTGGTGCGGACGACCGGCCTGCATGCCGCAGGGAAAGGCATTAACGTGGCGAAAGTGCTGAAAGATCTCGGCATCGACGTCACCGTTGGCGGCTTCCTCGGTAAAGACAACCAGGACGGTTTTCAGCAGCTGTTCAGCGAGTTGGGCATCGCCAACCGTTTTCAGGTTGTGCAGGGCCGTACCCGCATTAACGTTAAGCTGACCGAGAAAGACGGTGAAGTGACCGATCTGAACTTCTCCGGCTTCGAAGTGACCCCGGCTGACTGGGAGCGCTTTGTTGCCGATTCCCTGAGCTGGCTGGGCCAGTTTGACATGGTGTGCGTCAGCGGCAGTCTGCCCTCCGGCGTCAGCCCGGAAGCGTTCACCGACTGGATGACGCGCCTGCGCAGCCAGTGCCCGTGCATTATTTTCGACAGCAGCCGCGACGCGCTGGTCGCCGGTCTGAAAGCCTCTCCGTGGCTGGTTAAGCCTAATCGCCGCGAACTGGAGATCTGGGCGGGCCGTAAGCTGCCAGAATTAAAGGATGTGATTGACGCTGCCCATGCGCTGCGCGAGCAGGGTATCGCTCACGTGGTGATTTCGCTGGGTGCAGAAGGTGCCCTGTGGGTTAACGCCTCCGGGGAATGGATTGCCAAACCGCCTTCAATGGAGGTGGTCAGCACCGTGGGTGCCGGGGATTCGATGGTTGGCGGTCTGATCTACGGTCTGCTGATGCGCGAATCCAGTGAACATACCTTACGTCTTGCTACCGCCGTTGCGGCCCTGGCCGTGAGCCAGAGCAATGTCGGTATTACCGATCGTACCCAGTTAGCCGCGATGATGGCGCGCGTTGACTTAAAACCTTTTAACTAACAGCAGGAGAGGAATAATGAAAACGCTGCTGATCATTGACTCCGGTCTCGGACAGGCTCGTGCCTATATGGCGAAGACCCTGCTGGGCGCGGCGGCACAAAAAGCGCACCTGGATATCATTGATAACCCGGGTGATGCTGAAATGGCGATTGTTCTGGGCGACAAAATCCCCGCTGACAGCGCCCTGAACGGCAAAAAAGTGTGGCTGGGTGATATTAATCGCGCGGTGGCACATCCTGAACTGTTTCTGAGCGAAGCAAAAGGTCATGCGACGGTTTACAGCGCACCTGTTGAGGCGGCGCCGGTTGCCGCCGTTGGGCCGAAACGCATTGTTGCGGTAACGGCCTGCCCGACAGGTGTGGCGCACACCTTTATGGCGGCTGAAGCCATTGAAACCGAAGCGAAAAAACGTGGCTGGTGGGTGAAGGTTGAAACTCGCGGCTCTGTTGGCGCGGGCAATGCCATCACGCCTGAAGAGGTGGCGGAAGCCGATCTGGTGATTGTGGCGGCGGATATCGAAGTGGATCTGGCGAAGTTTGCCGGCAAGCCGATGTACCGTACCTCTACCGGCCTGGCGCTGAAGAAGACCGCGCAGGAGTTTGATAAGGCGCTGGCAGAAGCCAAACCGTATCAGGCAACCGGTGCGGCTAAAACTGCGACTGAAGGGAAAAAAGAGTCTGCGGGTGCGTATCGTCACCTGCTGACCGGCGTGTCCTACATGCTGCCGATGGTGGTGGCGGGCGGCCTGTGTATTGCGCTCTCCTTCGCCTTTGGTATCGAGGCGTTTAAAGAGCCGGGCACGCTGGCGGCCGCGTTGATGCAGATTGGCGGCGGCTCCGCGTTTGCGCTGATGGTGCCAGTGCTGGCGGGCTTTATCGCCTTCTCCATTGCTGACCGTCCGGGTCTGACGCCGGGTCTTATCGGCGGTATGCTGGCCGTGAGCACCGGTTCTGGCTTTATCGGCGGTATCATTGCCGGTTTCCTCGCCGGTTATGTGGCGAAGCTGATCAGCTCGAAGCTGAAGCTGCCGCAGAGCATGGAAGCGCTGAAGCCTATCCTGATCATCCCGCTGATTTCCAGCCTGGTGGTCGGTCTGGCGATGATTTACCTGATCGGTAAGCCGGTCGCGGGCATTCTGGAAGGTCTGACCCACTGGCTGCAAACCATGGGGACGGCGAACGCGGTGCTGCTGGGCGCAATCCTCGGCGGTATGATGTGTACCGACATGGGTGGTCCGGTGAACAAAGCGGCATATGCGTTTGGCGTTGGCCTGCTGAGTACCCAGACCTACGCGCCGATGGCGGCGATCATGGCGGCAGGTATGGTGCCACCGCTGGCGCTTGGCCTGGCGACGATCATTGCCCGTCGTAAGTTCGATAAAACGCAGCAGGAAGGCGGTAAAGCTGCGCTGGTGCTGGGCCTGTGCTTCATCACCGAAGGCGCAATTCCGTTTGCGGCGCGCGATCCAATGCGTGTTCTGCCGTGCTGTATCGTGGGTGGTGCGGTGACGGGGGCTATCTCCATGGCCGTAGGTGCGAAACTGATGGCGCCGCACGGCGGTCTGTTTGTCCTGCTGATCCCTGGCGCCATCACGCCGGTGCTGGGTTATCTGCTGGCGATTGTTGCCGGTACGCTGGTGGCGGGCCTCTCTTACGCGGTGCTGAAACGTCCGGAAGCGGAAGTTGTGGCGAAAGCAGCGTAAGCGGTAAGCAATAAAAAAGCCGGGTGCTAATGCAACCCGGCTTTTTTTATGCCGCCTGTTCAGCGGTTTGCTGTGCCTTCAGCCAGGCAATCTCTTCTGCCCAGATGTCCGGATTGATGGTTTCCAGCACCATCGGAATACCGTCGAAGCGAGCGTCCTGCATGATAAAGCGGAACGCATCGTGGCCGATGTTGCCTTCGCCCAGGCTGTGATGGCGGTCAACGCGACTACCAAAGGCGCTTTTCGCATCGTTTAAGTGCATACCGCGAAGATATTTAAAACCAACAATACGCTCGAACTCCTCGAAGGTATTTTTTGTGGCCTCAGTTGTGCGCAGGTCATAACCGGCCGCAAACGCGTGGCAGGTATCAATGCACACGCCCACGCGGGATTTGTCTTCCACGCCGTCGATGATCGCCGCCAGATGCTCAAACTTAAAGCCGAGGTTGCTGCCCTGACCGGCGGTATTCTCAATCACTGCCGTCACGCCCTGGGTTTTATCCAGCGTCATGTTAATTGACTCGGCGATGCGCGCCAGACAGGCGTCTTCGTCGATTTGCATCAGATGGCTGCCGGGATGGAAATTCAGCAGCGTTAGCCCCAGTTGCTCACAGCGCTGAACCTCATCCAGGAACGCTTCGCGGGATTTTTCCAGCGCCTCGGCAACCGGGTGACCGAGGTTAATGAGGTAGCTGTCATGGGGAAGGATCTGGCCAGGCCCGTAGCCGTATTTCTCGCAGGCGGCTTTAAAGTCATCAATCACTTCCGCGGTGAGGGGAGCTGCGCGCCACTGGCGCTGGTTTTTGGTGAACAGGGCGAAAGCGGTCGCCTCGATTTCGGCGGCGCGAATGGCGGCATTCGCAAGGCCACCAGCAGCGCTGACGTGCGCTCCAACATATTTCATAAAAAGACTCCTGTTAACCCGAAATGCCTATGATAACGGGTTAACAGGAGAAGGACGAGATGGTTTATGCCAACAGGCTGTGTACCGCAAGGTTAATCGCACCGCCGCCAACTATCAGCCAGATGAACAGCACCAGCGCCATCAGCAGCGGTTTCGCCCCGGCTTTTTTCAGCGCGCTGACGTGCGTGGTGATGCCCAGCGCCGCCATTGCCATCGCCAGCAGGACCGTATCCAGCGTGACCAGCATATCCACCATCGCTTTTGGCAGCAGGTGGAAAGAGTTGAAGACAGCGACCACGATGAACAGGATCGCAAACCACGGAATGGTGATTTTGCTTTTCTCGCTGCCGCCTGCCGGAGCAAGCTGTTTAACCTGCGCCGCGAGGAAAATCAGGAACGGGGCCAGCATCATCACGCGCAGCATTTTGGCGATGACCGCCGCGTTTTCCGCTTCCGGGTTAATGGCGTGACCTGCCGCCACCACCTGCGCCACTTCGTGCATGGTTGAGCCGATATAAATGCCGTAGGTTTCCGGACTAAACCAGTGCGCCACCAGCGGATACATGGCCGGATACAGGAAGATCGCCAGCGTACCGAAGATAACTACCGTCGCGACGGCAACCGTGACTTTACTGGCTTCGGCTTTAACGACGGGTTCTGTTGCCAGTACCGCCGCCGCGCCGCAGATGCTGCTACCCGCACCGATCAGCCAGCTGGTCTGTTTGTCCAGCCCAAAGATCTTCTGGCCGATAAAGCACGCCAGTAAAAAAGTGCTCGAAAGGGTCAGGACGTCAATGGCAATCCCGCTGACCCCCACATCCGCAATCTGCGAAAAGGTGAGACGGAAGCCATAAAGGATGATCCCGAGACGTAATAAATGCTGCTTGGCGAAAATCACGCCGCCGTCGCAGGGTTTCCAGATGTGCGGGTAAACGGTGTTCCCGACCACCATGCCGAGCAGAATGGCCAGCGTCAGGGCGCTGAACCCTGCACCGGCAACCGCCGGTATACTGCCACCCCATAAGGCCACGCCGGTAACCACGGCGCTGAGCGCGAGACCCGGCACGAAGTGCCACACTGTACGATGATGTTGTAAGGTGATTTCTGACATAACCTTCTCCTTTGTCTGGCTAAAGGTTACGGCGCTCTGGCTTAAAAATAAAATTGATTATATATTTATAATCAATCTTTATAAGTGGTAAGCAACCATGCACATTACATTGCGTCAGCTGGAAGTTTTTGCCGAGGTGCTGAAAAGCGGCTCGACAACCCAGGCGTCACAAATGCTGGCGCTCTCGCAGTCCGCCGTTAGCGCGGCCTTGACCGATCTTGAAGGGCAACTGGGCGTCCAGCTTTTCGACAGGGTAGGGAAGCGGCTGGTGGTGAACGAACATGGCCGCCTGCTGTATCCGCGTGCCCTGGCTTTACTGGAGCAGGCGACGGAGATCGAACAGCTGTTCCGCGAGGACAACGGCGCTATTCGCGTCTACGCTAGCAGCACGATCGGTAACTACATCCTGCCGGAAGTGATTGCCCGCTACCGCCGGGATTTTCCGACCCTGCCGCTGGAGATGAGCGTCGGCAACAGCCAGGACGTGATCAACGCGGTGATTGATTTCCGCGTGGACATCGGGCTTATCGAAGGGCCGTGCCACAACGTGGATATCATTGCGGAGCCCTGGCTGGAGGATGAGCTGGTGGTGTTTGCCTCTCCGGCCTCTTCTTTACTCCAGGGCGAGGTCACGCTGGAGCGGCTGGCGCAAGCGCAGTGGATCCTGCGAGAGCAGGGCTCCGGCACGCGTGAGATTGTCGATTATCTGCTGCTGTCCCATCTACCGCAGTTCCAGTTAGGGATGGAATTAGGTAACTCCGAGGCCATTAAGCATGCCGTACGCCATGGTCTGGGCATTAGCTGTCTTTCCCGACGGGTGATTGCCGAACAGCTGGAAACCGGCTCACTGGTTGAGATCCCCGTTCCGCTGCCGAAGCTGGTGCGCACGCTGTGGTGCATCCATCATCGTCAGAAACACCTTTCCAGCTCGCTCCAGCGTTTTCTGCGCTACTGCGAGATGTAAAAGCGCACCTCACCCTGGCCCTCTCCCCAAAGGGGAGAGGGAAAAATTATGCTTTACTTATAATCCTGGCCGAGTCATGAAGCTCTCTTATAACTGAGTATTTCTGCCGGAAGCAACGCAGATCGTCTGCTACAATCGCGCCTCATTTATTGAATGGACAGCATTTTCACATGGTTTCAGAAACTAAAACCACACAAGCGCCCGCGCTACGTCGCGCACTTAAGGCGCGTCACCTGACGATGATCGCCATTGGCGGCTCAATCGGTACAGGTCTTTTCGTTGCCTCTGGCGCAACGATTTCGGCAGCCGGCCCGGGTGGGGCATTATTCTCTTATATCCTGATTGGCCTGATGGTCTACTTCCTGATGACCAGCCTGGGTGAACTGGCGGCATACATGCCGGTGTCTGGTTCGTTTTCGACCTACGGACAAAAATACGTTGAGGAAGGCTTCGGCTTCGCTCTGGGCTGGAACTATTGGTACAACTGGGCGGTGACCATCGCCGTTGACCTCGTCGCGGCACAGCTGGTAATGACCTGGTGGTTCCCGGACACGCCCGGCTGGATCTGGAGCGCCCTGTTCCTGGCGGTCATCTTCCTGCTGAACTACATCTCCGTGCGCGGTTTCGGCGAAGCGGAATACTGGTTCTCTTTGATTAAAGTGGCAACCGTCATCATCTTTATCGTCGTCGGTGTGGCGATGATCGTTGGTATTTTCAAAGGGGCTGAACCGGCGGGCTGGAGTAACTGGACAATAGGCGATGCGCCGTTTGCCGGGGGCTTCTCGGCGATGATTGGCGTGGCGATGATTGTCGGCTTCTCCTTCCAGGGTACCGAGTTGATTGGCATTGCGGCCGGTGAATCCGAAAACCCGGAGAAGAATATTCCGCGCGCGGTGCGTCAGGTGTTCTGGCGTATCCTGCTGTTCTATGTGTTCGCGATCCTGATTATCAGCCTGATCATTCCGTATACCGACCCAAGCCTGCTGCGTAACGACGTAAAAGACATCAGCGTCAGCCCGTTCACGCTGGTCTTCCAGCACGCGGGTCTGCTCTCAGCGGCGGCGGTGATGAACGCGGTGATCCTGACGGCGGTACTGTCTGCGGGTAACTCCGGGATGTACGCCTCCACCCGCATGCTCTACACCCTGGCCTGCGACGGTAAAGCGCCGCGTATTTTCTCGAAACTGTCTCGCGGTGGCGTGCCACGCAACGCGCTGTATGCGACCACGGTGATTGCGGGTCTCTGTTTCCTGACCTCCATGTTCGGCAACCAGACGGTCTACCTGTGGCTGCTGAACACCTCTGGTATGACGGGCTTCATTGCCTGGCTGGGCATTGCCATCAGCCACTACCGTTTCCGTCGCGGGTACGTCAAGCAGGGGCATGATCTGAATAACCTGCCGTACCGGTCAGGATTCTTCCCGCTGGGGCCGATCTTCGCCTTCGTTCTGTGCCTGATTATTACCCTGGGTCAGAACTATGAGGCCTTCCTTGCGGACACCATTGACTGGGGCGCCGTCACGGCCACCTATATTGGCATTCCGCTGTTCCTGATCATCTGGTTTGGCTACAAACTGACGAAAGGAACACGCTTCGTTCGCTACAGTGAAATGGATTTCCCGGAACGATTTAAATAATAACCGCACTTCCTCTCTTTTAGCCCGCTCAGTTGAGCGGGCTTTTTTATGGGCAGATCAGAAGCTGTAGGTCATGCCAACGGTATAGCGGCGGCCATCCAGCACGGTGTCATACGTATCGTAATCAATCTGCTTATCGAGCACGTTATACACACCGGCAGTAACCAGCAGGTTTTTGTTGGCGTTGTAGCGCATACCGACATCAACCTGAGTGTAGGACGGCGTACCCTGGGACATTGACGTGCGGCTCAGGTACTCAGACGTTTTACCGCGCAGGTTCAGACGGCTCCAGAACCCGACGTCTGGCGTCGCCTGCCAGTCCAGGGTGGTGTTGAACATGTGTTTCGGCATTTTGTTCAGTGGCTTGCCGGAGAACTGGCCGCTCTTCTGCTCGGACTCTGTATAGGTGTAGTTTGCAGTCCAGTTCACATCACGCGTGATCTTCCACCCGAAGGAGGACTCCACACCGCGCATGTTGGCTTTGTCCACGTTGACGCGATCGCTGACGAAATCATAGCTGTGACCGCCAATCGTACAGGCGGGATCGGCGCTGCTGTTACAGCGGCGAACTTCCGTAATTTTGTCCTTGAAGTCGGTATTAAACAGCGTTACGCCGGCATTCAGGTCATCGTTGTTATCCCAGAGCAGGGCGAGCTCTTCGCTCAGGCTCTTCTCTGGTTTCAGATCCGGGTTGCCGACGATGATACCGTCAAGACGGCCGCCACCTGTCACCTGGCCCCAGCTGGCAGACGACTGACGCAGATCCGGCGCACGATAGCCAGCAGAAACCCCGCCTTTCAACGTCCACTGATCGGCCAGGTGCCATACGCCGTAACCGCGCGGCGTCCAGTTAGTACCGTAGTTTTGGTCTTTGTCCATACGCAGGCCGCCGGTCAACGTAAAGCTTTCCGTCATTGACCATTCATCTTCGGCAAACAGGGCCCAGCTCCAGCGCGTCAGTTTGTTCAGGCCGTCAGCAGCTTCCAGCTGATTACCGTTGTCGCGCAGTTTCTCATAGCGATACTGCCCGCCGAGGGTCAACGTATGATCGCCGAGGAAAATTTGGTTCTGGTTGTTGAAGGTGGTGTTATAGGAGCGCATTTCGCGACCTGGATTATTGGTCTCTTCCTGCTGGATATAGCTGGTGGTATTGAAGTCTTCGTAATAACCACTGTGGGTTAACGAGTAGGTCGTGTGCTCATAGCGCGAGTCGCTTTTGGTATTTGGCGTACAGGTTGTTCCCCGGCAGGTTTCAGCCGCTTTCGACATCCCCGGGGTGCTGTTTCTGTCCTGAAGTTCGCGAGCAAAGTCGAGGTCGAAATCGTTCTTCTCGTCCGGCGTGAAGTTCAGCGTAATGCCACCGTTACGCATTTTCTGCTCGTTATAGCCGTTCACGATTTTATCTTCTGCGCGGCGTGACAACAGCCCCGTCACCTTTGCGCCCAGAAGTCCGTCGATCAGGGGACCAGAGGCGTAGGCGTTGGTCTGGAAGATATCGCCGGAATCATGATTTTCCTGGAAGGTTGCATCGCCATGCAACGAACCGGTCCAGGCTTTGGTGTTCGAGACTTTTTTGGTAATGACGTTAATGACGCCACCCATCGCATCGGAGCCGTAAAGCGAGGACATCGGGCCGCGGATGACCTCGATGCGCTCAATGGACTCAAGCGGCGGCAGCCAGCCTTGTTCAATACCCGAGTTGTCGCTGTTGGGGCGGGTGCTTCGCGTACTGACGCGTTTGCCGTTCACCAGGAACAGGGTGTACTGAGAGGCCATGCCGCGAATACTGATATCACTGCTGCTCCCGCCGCCAGTGACGACAACACCCGGGACATCTCTCAGGGCATCGGTAACATCACGGTAGGCTTTATCTTCAATCTGCTGTTTCGAAATCACAGAGATGGAGGCGGGGGCATTCTGGATCTTTTGTTCAAAACCCGTTGCAGTGACGACAACGGTGTCCTGATCGGCTGCGTGAACGAAGGGGGAACATGTGGCAGCGCCAATGGCGACGGCCAGGAGCTTAATGCGTGGTATTGTCATTTGTACATTCCGTATAAAAATGAAAAAAACTCCATCGGGATAACCCTGAGAACTGTATGTTTTTGTCTTGTAAGAACTCTTTGAGATGGAGAAGAGTCTGGAATTGTACAAAAGAATGTAGAATTGTAAACACAAATGATAATTGAAATCATTTGTGTTTGAGCGATGGCGACGGAAAACAGGCTGGATTCAAGCGGATAGAAGTATGTAAAGAGGGGGAGGGGAAAGACCCGGCAGGCAGGAGGCGCTACCGGGCAAAAGGTGGAACTTACCTGAACAGATGTTCCGCATGGAAGCGGAGATGATCCTCAATAAAGGACGCCATGAAGTAATAGCTGTGGTCGTATCCCGGTTGAATGCGCAGCGTTAGCGGCCAGTCCTTCTGGCGCGCGGCTTCCGCCAGCACCGCAGGCTGTAACTGCCCGGCGAGGAACTGATCGGCATCACCCTGATCCACCAGCATCGGGATAGCGTCTTCTGACTGGCTCGCCAGCATCAGCGCGCAGCTATCCCATTCCTGCCATTTCTTTACATCTTCACCCAGATAGTGCCTAAAGGCTTTTTGCCCCCAAGGCACCTGCGTTGGGTTCACAATCGGCGCAAATGCGGACACGCTGGTGTATTTCCCCGGATTTTTCAGCGCCATTATCAGCGCCCCGTGGCCACCCATCGAATGTCCGCTTATCGCGCAGCGCTCGCTGACCGCGAACTGAGAGTGCACCAGGGCAGGCAGTTCATCGCGAATGTAGTCATACATGCGGTAATGGCTCGCCCACGGTTGTTCCGTGGCGTTGAGATAGAAGCCAGCGCCTTTACCCAAATCGTATCCGGCATCGTCGGCCACGTCCTCGCCACGCGGGCTGGTATCTGGCATCACCAGCGCAATGCCCAGTTCGGCGGCAATACGCTGGGCGCCCGCTTTGGTGGTGAAGTTTTCGTCGTTGCAGGTCAGGCCTGAAAGCCAGTACAGCACCGATGGATTGTCCGCAGGGGGCAGGAAAATGCTGAACGTCATAGCACAATTCAGCGTGGTGGAGTCGTGCCGCCAGCGCTGCTGTCGACCTTCAAAACAACGATGCTCTTCGAGCAGTTCCATGCAGGGCTCCTTATACGAAAGACTATTCATAAAACGCATAATACAGAGTTTTCATTGACCTGTGAGCAACTTTCACTTTCGCAGGACGGCGAGATGTTGCATCATAAATTTACTTTTCTTTAACAATTGGAGCGATCATGTCGCTGCGTATCGCGCTCAGCGGATTTGTGGTTCTGGTCGTGGCGATGGGGATAGGACGCTTCGCCTTCACGCCTCAGGTGCCGCTGATGATAGCCGCCGGGCAACTCACGCTTACCAGCGCGGGGCTGGTGGCGGCAATGAACTATCTGGGCTATCTGGTGGGGGCATGGGATGCCATGCGTGCCCATCGCTTCGTTGAAACGCGCCTCTGGCTTGGCATCACCGGTGCGGTGGCGCTGACGCTGCTCTCCGCGGCGGCAGAGAATGCCGTCGTTCACGGTCTGCTGCGCTTTGTGATCGGATGCATGAGCGGCTGGTCGATGGTGCTGATTGCCGCCTGGACCAACGAGCGGCTGGGGCAGCTGGGCAAACCGGGACTCAGTGCGGCCGTCTTTGCCGGACCCGGGGCCGGCATCGCCCTGAGCGGCCTGCTGGCGGTCTATATTCAGGCGAAATCCTTGTCCGCCGGGGCGGCATGGCAAATCTACGGCGTACTGGCGCTGGTGCTGATCGTACTGGTGGCGCGCTACCTGCCGCGCGCAGGTCAGCTTCATCGCCCTGGTACCGCGCCTGAGCCGTTGCTGCTGACTGCGGATCTCCGGCGTCTGGTCTGGAGCTACAGCCTGGCAGGGTTCGGCTATATCCTCCCGGCGACCTTTTTATCGCAAATGGCGGCGGTGCGTTTTCCCGGCAGCCTGTTTGCCCAGTTTGTCTGGCCAATATTTGGCGCCGCCTCGGTGGTGGGGATTGCGCTGAGCATTGCCCTGCGGCATACATCAAGCGCTAACCGCAGGCTGGCGATTGTTCTTTGGTTACAGGGGATTGGCGTGCTGGCGGCCTGGTTGCTGCCGGGCATAGGCGGCTTGCTGACGGGTGGGCTGCTGGTGGGCGGCGGGTTCCTCTGCGCCGTGCAGCTCTCTCTTCTGTACGGTCGCGAGCTGGCGCCAGACCACACGCGTTACATGGCGGGACTGCTAACCACCGGGTATGCCATTGGTCAGCTGGTGGGTCCGGTCACGTCGGCTCTGTCGACCTGGCTCACGCACCGTCTGGAACCTGCGCTGGGGCTGGCGGGGATCGCGCTGTTCGTTGGCGGAGCGTTAGTCTGGAACCGTCAGGCTGAAAGGCAACAGCAATTGCAATAATTATCGTCGTGAATACTGGATTATGTGCGTCGCCTCACGCACAATGAGCGCACACTTTTGCCACAACGAGGGCAAAAGACGCCACACCTGCAGGAGAAAAGAATGTCATCACTCAGTAAAGAAGCAGCCCTTGTCCATGAAGCGCTGGTTGCGCGCGGTCTTGAAACGCCACTGCGCCCGCCCGTGCAGGAGCTGGACAATGTTACCCGCAAGCGTCTGATCGCCGGCCATATGACGGAGATCATGCAACTGCTGAATCTCGATCTGAGCGACGACAGCCTGATGGAGACGCCGCACCGCATCGCGAAGATGTACGTCGACGAAATTTTCTCCGGCCTGGATTACGCGAACTTCCCGAAAATCACCGTCATTGAAAATAAGATGAAGGTCGATGAGATGGTGACGGTACGCGATATCACGCTGACCAGCACCTGCGAGCATCACTTTGTGACCATCGATGGTAAAGCGACGGTGGCCTATATTCCAAAAGATACGGTCATTGGCCTGTCCAAGATCAACCGCATCGTGCAGTTCTTTGCCCAGCGTCCGCAGGTGCAGGAACGTCTGACGCAGCAGATCCTGACCGCACTGCAAACCCTGTTGGGGACTAACAATGTGGCGGTGTCTATCGACGCGGTGCACTACTGCGTGAAAGCGCGCGGCGTGCGTGATGCTACCAGCGCAACCACCACCACTTCGCTGGGCGGCCTGTTCAAATCGAGCCAGAACACCCGCCAGGAGTTCCTGCGCGCCGTGCGTCACCACAACTAATCAGACAGGGCAGGGACCATGGAGCGAAACGTCACGCTCGATTTTGTTCGCGGCGTCGCCATTCTCGGTATCCTGCTGCTGAATATCAGCGCCTTCGGTCTGCCGAAGGCCGCCTATCTGAATCCTGCGTGGTATGGCGACATCACGCGTAGCGACGCCTGGACGTGGGCAATCCTCGATCTCTTTGCACAGGTGAAATTCCTGACCCTCTTTGCGCTTCTGTTTGGCGCGGGACTTCAGCTTCTCCTCAAACGCGGTACGCGCTGGATCCAGTCGCGTTTAACGCTGCTGGTTATCCTCGGTTTTATTCACGGGCTGCTTTTCTGGGACGGCGATATTCTGCTCGCGTATGGTCTGGTGGGCCTGATTTGCTGGCGGCTGATCCGCGACGCACCCGGTGTGAAAAGCCTGTTTAACACCGGCGTGATGCTCTATGTCATGGGACTGGCCGTGTTATTGCTGCTTGGCATGATTGCCGATGATTCCACCAGTCGTTCATGGATCCCGGATGCGGCCAACCTGCAATATGAGCAGTTCTGGAAGCTGAAAGGCGGCATGGAAGCGATCGGCAACCGGGCCGATATGCTCGGCGATAACCTGCTGGCGCTGGGCGCGCAATACGGCTGGCAGCTGGCGGGGATGATGCTGATGGGTGCAGCCCTGATGCGCACCGGCTGGCTGAAAGGGGAATTTAGCCTGCGACACTATCGTCGTACGGGTGCAGGGCTGGTGCTGCTCGGCGTGATCATCAACCTCCCGGCGGTGATGATGCAGTGGCATCTACAATGGGATTACCGTTGGTGTGCGTTCCTGTTGCAGGTGCCGCGCGAACTGAGCGCGCCGTTCCAGACCATTGGCTATGCGGCGCTGATCTATGGCTTCTGGCCCCAGCTTTCTCGCCTGTGGATCGTCAGTGCGGTGGCCTGCGTTGGGCGGATTGCGTTAAGCAATTACATCCTGCAAACGCTGATATGCACCACGCTTTTCTACCGATTCGGCCTGTTTATGAAATTCGATCGCCTGACGCTACTGGCGTTTGTTATTCCGGTCTGGATTGTTAACGTGGTGTTTTCAGTTGTCTGGCTGCGTTTTTTCCGTCAGGGCCCGCTGGAATGGGCATGGCGACAGTTAACCGCTCGTGCTTCGGACGTGTCATTGCGTAATACATCCAGATAACGATCTGGATCACAATCATTAACAAAACGGATGTAAGCGTTTTCATCTGTGTGAGCTTCTTCACGTAGTCTCCTCTCTCTCGCTGCCAGAATAGCCACCTTGCTAAACACAGGGGGTGTCTGTGAGTTGCTGCAATCCTTTAAAGGGTGGTGAATATGATCACCATTCGTGACGTCGCCCGCCAGGCGGGTGTTTCTGTTGCTACTGTCTCCCGTGTGCTGAACAACAGTGCGCTGGTCAGCCCTGAAACGCGTGAAACCGTAATGAAAGCCGTGACCCAGCTGGGGTACCGGCCAAACGCCAATGCCCAGGCGCTGGCGACGCAGGTCAGCGATACCATTGGCGTAGTGGTGATGGACGTGTCGGACGCTTTCTTCGGCGCGCTGGTCAAAGCGGTGGATGTGGTTGCCCAGCAGCACCAGAAATATGTGCTGATTGGCAACAGCTATCACGAGGCTGAAAAAGAGCGTTATGCCATTGAGGTACTGATCCGCCAGCGCTGTAACGCCCTGATTGTGCACTCTAAAGCCCTGAGCGATGAAGAGCTGGCCGGGTTTATGGAGCAGATCCCCGGCATGGTGCTGATCAATCGTATCGTCCCCGGCTACGCGCATCGCTGCGTCAGTCTGGATAACATCAGCGGCGCGATGATGGCGACGCGGATGCTCATCAGCAACGGCCATCAGCGCATAGGTTATCTGGCTTCCAGCCACGGTATTGAAGACGACATGATGCGCCGCGAGGGCTGGCAAAACGCCCTGAAAGAGCAGGGCATTGCGCCGCTGGAGAGCTGGGTAGGTACCGGTTCGCCGGACATGCAGGGCGGTGAAGCGGCAATGGTTGAACTGCTGGGGCGTAATCTTCAGCTGACGGCCGTGTTTGCCTATAACGACAGCATGGCGGCAGGTGCGCTTACCGCGCTGAAAGATAATGGCATTGCGGTACCGCAGCATTTATCGCTGATCGGTTTTGATGATATCCCCATTGCCCGTTACACCGATCCGCAGCTGACAACGGTACGTTATCCCATTGCGTCGATGGCGAAACTGGCGACAGAGCTGGCGTTACAGGGGGCGGCTGGGCTGTTAGATCCTGACGCAACGCATTGTTTTATGCCGACTTTAGTACGCCGCCATTCGGTCGCTATCCGGCAAACTGTGGCTCCGATCACTAACTGATAACATCACGTGATGTAACCGTTTTCAATCTGTGAGTAAATTCACAGTATCTTAACAAGCCGCTGTCTATGATGTCAGCGTTTTAGGGGCTGAAACACAATGTAACGGTGATTATTCACTTTTACCGTTATCAAAATGCCTCAAACAACGAATAAAACGCATTTCTGGAGCGTTACCGAACATGGAAGCTGGACATTTTAAAAGTGAACTTCGGCGATCAGTAACGTTTTATTAACATCTGCCCGCCGACCGTTTTTCACAAGAACTACCCTGCATAAAAAAAACCGGAGATACCATGAATAAGAAGGTGTTGACTCTGTCTGCTGTCATGGCAAGCATGCTTTTTGGCGCAGCAGCACACGCAGCGGATACCCGTATTGGCGTGACTATCTATAAATACGACGATAACTTCATGTCCGTTGTGCGTAAAGCAATTGAAAAAGATGCTAAATCAGTGCCAGACGTGCAGCTGCTGATGAATGACTCCCAGAATGACCAGTCCAAACAGAACGATCAGATTGACGTTCTTCTGGCAAAAGGCGTGAAAGCGCTGGCTATTAACCTGGTTGACCCGGCTGCGGCAGGCACGGTGATCGAGAAAGCGCGCGGCCAGAACGTGCCAATTGTCTTCTTCAACAAAGAACCTTCCCGTAAAGCGCTGGACAGCTACGACAAAGCGTATTACGTGGGTACCGACTCCAAAGAGTCCGGGATTATCCAGGGCGATCTGATTGCGAAACACTGGGCGGCGAACCCAAACTGGGATCTGAACAAAGATGGTCAGATTCAGTTCGTTCTGCTGAAAGGCGAACCGGGCCATCCGGATGCTGAAGCACGTACCACCTACGTTATTAAAGAGCTGAACGACAAGGGCCTTAAAACCCAGCAGCTGGCGTTAGACACCGCAATGTGGGACACCGCTCAGGCGAAAGATAAGATGGACGCGTGGCTGTCCGGCCCTAACGCCAACAAAATTGAAGTGGTCATTGCCAACAACGATGCGATGGCAATGGGTGCGGTAGAAGCGCTGAAAGCACACAACAAATCCGCCATTCCTGTATTCGGTGTGGATGCCCTGCCAGAAGCGCTGGCGCTGGTGAAATCTGGCGCTATGGCCGGTACCGTGCTGAACGATGCTAACAACCAGGCGAAAGCCACCTTCGATCTGGCGAAAAACCTGGCCGATGGTAAAGGTGCCGCTGACGGGACTAACTGGAAAATTGACAACAAAATCGTTCGCGTTCCCTACGTGGGCGTAGACCAGTCCAACCTGGCTGAGTTTATCGGTAAATAAGTTATCTGCATTGTCTTCACTGGGCGCAATTCGTTGCGCCCTTTTATAACGCGATATGCGAGGCCAACAAGGTATAATTATGGTCAGCACAACTACTCAGTCGTCCGGTGAATACTTGTTGGAAATGACCGGTGTCAATAAGTCATTCCCCGGTGTTAAGGCGCTCGATAATGTTAATTTAAAAGTTCGTCCTCACTCTATTCATGCATTAATGGGTGAAAACGGTGCGGGTAAATCAACATTATTAAAATGCCTTTTTGGGATCTATCAAAAAGATTCTGGCAGCATTCTTTTTCAGGGAAAAGAGATCGACTTCCATTCAGCGAAAGAAGCGCTGGAGAACGGTATCTCGATGGTACACCAGGAATTAAACCTGGTCCTGCAACGTTCAGTTATGGATAATATGTGGTTGGGTCGTTATCCAACCAAAGGTGTCTTTGTCGATCAGGATAAAATGTATCGCGACACCAAAGCCATTTTTGATGAGCTGGATATTGATATCGACCCGCGCGCCCGCGTCGGGACATTATCCGTTTCCCAGATGCAGATGATCGAAATTGCCAAAGCGTTCTCCTATGATGCGAAAATTGTGATCATGGATGAACCGACATCGTCATTAACGGAAAAAGAGGTTAACCACCTTTTTACCATTATTCGTAAGCTGAAAGATCGCGGCTGTGGCATTGTCTATATCTCACATAAAATGGAAGAGATCTTCCAGCTGTGCGATGAAATCACCATCCTGCGCGACGGTCAGTGGATTGCCACCCAGCCGCTGGAAGGGCTGGACATGGACAAGATCATCGCCATGATGGTTGGCCGTTCTCTGAACCAGCGCTTCCCGGATAAAGAAAACAAGCCAGGCGAAGTGATTCTGGAGGTGCGTAACCTGACCTCGCTGCGTCAGCCGTCTATCCGCGATGTCTCTTTCGATCTGCACAAGGGGGAGATCCTTGGCATCGCAGGGCTGGTGGGCGCTAAGCGCACCGATATCGTGGAAACCCTGTTTGGTATCCGTGAGAAAGCCGAAGGCACCATTACGCTGCACGGTAAGAAGATCAACAACCACAACGCCAACGAAGCCATTAATAATGGCTTTGCGCTGGTGACGGAAGAGCGTCGTTCCACCGGTATTTACGCTTATCTGGATATTAACTTTAACTCGTTAATTTCTAATATTCGCAATTACAAAAACAAGGTCGGGCTGCTGGATAATTCCCGCATGAAGAGCGATACCCAGTGGGTGATTGACTCCATGCGCGTGAAAACGCCGGGCCACCGCACGCAAATTGGCTCACTTTCGGGAGGAAACCAGCAGAAAGTCATTATTGGTCGCTGGCTATTAACCCAGCCTGAAATTCTGATGCTGGATGAACCTACGCGCGGTATCGACGTGGGTGCAAAATTCGAGATTTATCAGCTTATCGCAGAGCTGGCGAAAAAAGATAAAGGGATCATTATTATTTCTTCCGAAATGCCGGAATTGTTAGGGATCACAGACCGTATTCTGGTTATGAGCAATGGTCTCGTTGCCGGTATTGTTGAAACCAAAACGACAACGCAAAACGAAATTTTGCGTCTTGCGTCTTTGCACCTTTAAGATCAGGGGCTCCTCATGAGTGCGTTAAATAAAAAAAGTTTTCTCACTTATCTGAAAGAAGGCGGTATTTACGTTGTTCTTTTAGTCTTGCTGGCGATTATTATTTTCCAGGACCCTACGTTCTTAAGTCTGCTGAACTTGAGTAACATTCTGACCCAGTCTTCCGTACGTATTATTATCGCGCTTGGCGTGGCGGGACTTATCGTTACCCAGGGGACTGACCTTTCGGCAGGGCGCCAGGTGGGTCTGGCGGCGGTCATTGCGGCGACCCTGTTGCAGTCGATGGAAAACGCCAACAAGGTATTCCCGGAGATGGCGACCATGCCGATTTTCGTGGTGATCCTGATCGTGTGTGCCATCGGCGCGGTAATTGGCCTGATTAACGGCATCATCATTGCTTACCTGAACGTGACGCCATTCATCACTACGCTTGGCACGATGATCATCGTTTATGGTATCAACTCCCTGTACTACGATTTCGTCGGCGCGTCTCCAATCTCTGGCTTCGACAGCGGCTTCTCGACCTTCACGCAGGGGTTTGTTGCGCTCGGCAGCTTCCGTCTCTCCTATATCACCTTCTATGCGCTGATTGCGGTGGCATTCGTCTGGATCCTGTGGAACAAAACCCGCTTCGGTAAAAACATCTTTGCTATCGGCGGTAACCCGGAAGCGGCGAAGGTCTCCGGGGTCAACGTGGCTCTGAACCTGCTGATGATTTATGCCCTGTCCGGGGTCTTCTACGCCTTCGGCGGGATGCTGGAAGCAGGCCGTATCGGCTCTGCAACCAACAACCTCGGCTTTATGTACGAACTGGATGCGATTGCGGCCTGCGTGGTTGGCGGCGTCTCCTTCAGCGGCGGCGTGGGTACCGTGCTGGGCGTGGTGACCGGTGTGATCATCTTCACCGTTATCAACTACGGCCTGACCTACATCGGTGTGAACCCGTACTGGCAGTACATTATCAAGGGTGCGATCATCATCTTCGCGGTTGCCCTGGATTCACTGAAGTACGCGCGTAAGAAATAAGCGCTGGAATGAAAGAACCCGCAGCGATGCGGGTTTTTTTATGAGAAAAGTGAAGCGATAAGCGATTTTGAAACGGGCACTAGTCCGGTTTGAAGCCCAAAGGGTTTAAAGATTTTATTTATGACGTCAGCGGAATAATTGCCTCTGTTATTTTCTACATCCGACAATGTTTTCCGGGATACGCTGACCAGCTTTGCATATTCATCCTGCTTCAGCCCTAACACCTCGACCCTGAGCCTTTTCAGCGCCTCTCCCTGTGTGATTTTCCCCAGCAAAATGTCCCGTATGGCTGCATGCAGTACAGCCTGGCGATCGAGAGTACTAATCCGCGTTAAGCCTTGTGTAACGCGTTGCCTCTTCACTACCGATGGTTTATCCGGCTCTTCCGCCTCGTCATGATGTCGCTTTTTATTTACGCTGCGTACTTGAGCTAATGTCTGTAAAAGCTCTGATTCAGCTTCATTAGGTGTTTTCATAATAAACCCCAACGGGAAAGTTTATCCGGGATGTAGCGAAAACCCATCGCGGGCATTTCCATTATCTGTTCGGGAACGCCTCGCGCCGCCAGCCTTTCCGGGAGATCAATAAGCTGAACGGCTGTTTCATGCAGAGCATCAAGTAATGTTGCGGGAGGGATCCACTCCGCCAGCGTTTGTGCGATAGTGTTGAAATTATAATCCCCCCCTGATTCGCAAGATAATGACCACTTCAGGGTTCTTGGTATCCCTTCAGGATCGGCTTTCATCGGCGCAAAGTCATATACAGGGGAGAGCATAATTTGATTTTCAGCCTTCACAAAGGCGGTATTTCGCCCATGGTTGTCACTATTTCCAAAAATAATATTTAGCAGATCGCGACGCACCCATTCTGTTACAAATCCCGGAATATCAAACTGATAACCCTGCTGCTGGACCATATGGCTGGAGGTGATTTTATTAATTAACGCGCGCAACGTTGTCTCATGATCAAGGAGGGTGCCGGGTGCCTTTTGTAATAGCGAATACACCGATTCCATACCCAGCCTGACCAGTTGGTCCTGCTCATTTCTCACTATGTCGAAACGCGGTAACCACAGAGACGGGTAATGGCTACCTTCTTCAAGGCGCATTGTTTCCACTGGGATCGTGGAAAAACCCATCGCGTTAAGCTCATGATAATAATGGAATTCAGCTCGCAGAATATTACAATCCACTTCTGTCCTGTTACCGCGTGGATATTTAACCAAATAATAGCGGTCCCGGTTATCCGGCTCGTTTTGCCAGGTATCGATCCAGATGGCATCAGTTTCACTACAGCGCAGCAAAAGTTTAGGCGCTTCACCGCCAGCACCGGTTGCACCACCCGCCGCCGCGCCTCTTTCCTGGGCATAATCCAGAAAATCGGCCGCACGATCGATGACGTCCGCAACCGTAAACGTTTTAGTGCTGGCGAATTTATTCCATTCTGGGACGGATTCCTTTATGCGCAAATTCCCCACAGGGGACATTGTGCCAAATTTCAGCAATAAGAAATTTTGCTGGCCAACGGGTAACTCACTGATGTCGAGCGCATTAATCCAGTAACGGCGGCTTGCTCCGGCGGGAATGATATCGTCGATAAATCGCAGCCAGCCCGGTTGGCCATGGTCATCAAAAAAGAGTGATACAGGGTGATTGACTGAGACTGCGTGAAAATCATCATAGTCGAGAAAATTAATCGCATACTCAGTAAGATAGTCTAACTGCGTGATATTCCAGTCATTTTTTTCACTTCCAGGATATTTGATGAGAGCGATATCCGTCCATGTTTCGTTCAGATATGCCTGTACGGTTAACGTCTCCATCTCACCTCCAAAACGCGACAATGTGTAAAATATTACTCATAGTCAGTGATATAAACAAGTATTGCTACTTATATCACTCATTAGGTATCTAAAAAGAGAGTAATGCGTTTTATATCACGCACTGTAGATCTGGATTACTTCTTCTGAATTTCCAGCAACTGCTCTGGCGTTACCGCCGGATAACCCTGCGCATCCTCCGGCACTTCGTGCATCGTTGGGATCGGCACCAGCGGACCTAAAAAGCGCGGTTCACGTTTGAACAGGTACAGGTCAGCCAGCGCGCCGAAACGGGCGCCAAACTCACGCACGCGCACGCTCAGCATATCTTTTGGCGATGGCACCGCATAACACTGCGCCTGAATGCCCATATGCAGGGCGATAAACAGCGCCCGCTCGCAGTGGAAACGCTGGGTAATGATGATGAAATCATTGGTGTCGAACACCTTGCGGGTACGCACGATGGAATCAAGCGTGCGGAATCCGGCGTAGTCGAGCACGATATCGGCCGGGTCGACGCCTGCGGCAATCAGATCTTTGCGCATCGTCACCGGCTCGTTATAGCTTTGCAGCGCGTTATCGCCGCTCAACAGCAGATAGTTCACCTTGCCGCTGTTATAGGCGTTCAGCGCGCCCTGAATACGATACCGGTAATACTGATTTATGACGCCGGTGCGGTAATACTTGGCGGTGCCAAGCACCACGCCAACCTGACGGTAGGGGAGGTCCTGTAGGTCATCAAAAATGTAGGGGGCTGTTTTCCAGCTCATCCAGCGGTCGAGACCCAGCACGATCAACAGCAGTATGCCGACCAGGACAGACAGGCTGTAAAACACGCGCTTTAACATGCAGATGGCTCGTACCGATGATGAAATTTCCCTCAGGCTACTGTACCCGCCTGGTTAGCGCAAGAAACAGCGATTCAACTGAGGGGTTTTTCGTCAGACTGGCGGGCAACTCTGCCCGCCGAACAGATTATGCCAGCAGCACGCGGTCAATGGTTGAACAGCCCAGCGCTTTCAGCGTGGCTGCGGTCGCGTCCCACTGGATCAGCGGCGCATCGGCCTTTTCAGCCAGGATTGCGCGCTGAATATCCGGGTAGTCATACCCGTTCAGGCTAAGCAGGTTCAGGGCGCCCTGAAGCGGAGGCAGCGTCGGGTTAAACGCGGCGTTCTCTGCGTAACTGCCGGTGAAGATGCGGCCGTCGCGGCACTGAAGGGCGACGCCGCTTGGAGATTTGCTGTATGGCGTGTGGCTTTTATTGGCGGCGGCAATGGCCGCTTCGCTCAGCTCATCCCCTGAGAGCGCATAACCGTGGTCCTGCTCGTCCATCAGCAGGGTTTTGATCTCAAGATCTTTCGGGCCGAAAGCATCCGGCAGGTAATCACGCAGCGTATGCGGTGCGCGTCCCGGCAGGTTGATACGCAGTTCAAGACCGCTGTTCAGCTCATTCATAAACTGGCGGCAGTGGCCGCAAGGGGTATAGTTGACGGTGATGGCGCGCAGGGCTTTTTCGCCGCGTAGCCAGGCGTGACTGATGGCGCTCTGCTCCGCATGGACGGTTTGCTGCATGGTCGCACCGAGAAACTCCATGTTTCCGCCGAAGTACCAGGTCCCGCTCACACCGCGCGCAATTGCGCCTACGTTAAAATGGGAAAGGTCAGCGCGGGCGCAGGCAGCCGCCAGGGGCAGCAGGGCGAAAGCCAGCGCGTCTTCGTCCAGCCCCGTTGCCTGTTTAAGCGTCGTGACCTGATCTGCCGTCAGCAGGGCGGGGAAATGCGCATCCGCCAGAACCGGAGCCAGGGCTGATTGCAAATTCTCTGCAAGCTGAGAGAAAGCAGCTTGAAAACGTGGATGCATGACGTTGCCTCATCAAGGTTAATGGATCGGTAGTGTACGGAGCCGTACGGCCTTTATATGTGATCCAAATCTCATTATGTGTGCAACTTATGAAATGAAAATGAAATTTGCGCGACGCATCGCAAATTTTAGCCCATTACTGCCAGAATAATCGGGAAGATAAACGGCGCGACCAGGGAAGTGATAATCCCGCAGATCACCAGCGCCAGCGAGCTGAATGCCCCTTCCTGATAATCGAGTTCCGCGCAGCGTGCGGTGCCCAGCGCGTGCGAGGCGGTACCCATCGCCAGACCGCGTGCCGCTTTGGTACGAATTTTCATGATATTCAGCAGCGTATGACCAAACACCGCGCCCAGGATACCGACGAAAATCACGCACACGGCGCTGATGGCCGGAATGCCCCCGATGCTGCCGCCCACGGCCATGGCAATCGGCGTGGTGACGGATTTAGGCAGGATAGAGGCGGCGATCTGCGGCGATGCGCCCATCATTAAGGCCACCGAGGTGCCGGTGATCATCGCAACAAGGCTCCCCACGAAGCAGATGGTTATGATGGATTTCCAGCGCGCGCGGATCTGAAGCAGTTGCTCATATAAAGGAAACGCCAGCGCCACCACGGCAGGCTGCAACAAATCGTTAAGGATCTTGCTCCCGGCGAAGTAACGCTCATAAGAAATGCCGGTGAGCAGCAGAAAAGGAATAATCACCACCATGGCGACCAGCAGCGGGTTGAGCAACGGCATTTTGAAACGCACCGCAAGCTTACGCGCAGCAAAGAACACCACCAGGGTTAACGGCAGGGACCACCAGATATTCGCCATCATTTTTTTGTTTTCTCCCCGACGACCTTACGTTCGCCATGCACAATGTGTGAACTCCAGCTGACGACCAGGAAAACCACCAGCGTACTGATGGCGCAGGAGACCACAATCGGGCCGAACTGCGCTTTAAGCACATCGTAATACTGCATAACCCCAACGCCGATAGGCACAAAAAGCAGGGCCATGTAGCGAATGAGAACGAAGCACCCTGGGTTGACCCATTTTGCGGGCAGCACCTGTAATGCCAGCAGTACAAACAGGATCAGCATGCCGATAATGCTGCCAGGTATCGTAATCGGCAGCAGCGAAGCGATAAAAATGCCGGCGTACAGGCAGGCATAAATGAGGACGAAGGCGCGAAGGTATTGCCAGATAGTATTCAGTGATTTGCTCATGGTGAAAGTCCTTGCTGAGACGTATTCATCATACAATTAAACCTGAAAATGTGCCACGGATCACATCATGAATTTTGGGCATACCAGACATTCCGGAATGGAACGCCGGGCTTTCAACATACATAGAGAGCAGCTACTATAGCGCGTCTTTTTTCACAGGTACTCAGAATGCGTGTTTTACTGGCCCCGATGGAAGGCGTGCTCGACTCTCTCGTGCGCGAGCTGCTTACCGAGGTGAACGATTACGATCTCTGCGTGACGGAGTTTCTGCGCGTGGTCGATATGTTGCTGCCAGAAAAATCATTTTATCGTCTCTGTCCGGAACTGCATCGTCAGAGCCGCACGCCGTCCGGTACGCTGGTGCGCGTCCAGCTGCTCGGCCAGTATCCTGAGTGGCTGGCTGAAAACGCCGCCCGCGCGGTAGCGCTTGGTTCGTACGGCGTCGATCTTAACTGCGGCTGTCCGTCAAAGCTGGTCAACGGCAGCGGCGGGGGGGCGACGCTACTTAAAGATCCGGAGCTGATTTATCGCGGCGCAAAGGCCATGCGTGAGGCAGTGCCATCGCATCTGCCGGTGACGGTCAAAGTCCGTCTGGGATGGGACAGCGGCGATAAGCAGTTTGAAATTGCTGACGCGGTGCAGCAGGCGGGCGCCACCGAGCTGGTGGTGCACGGGCGAACCAAAGAGGATGGTTATAAAGCCGAGCGCATTAACTGGCAGGCGATTGGCGAGATCCGCAAACGGCTTACGATTCCGGTGATTGCCAACGGCGAAATCTGGGATTACGAGAGCGCGCAGGCCTGCCTCAAAGAGACCGGCTGTAATGCCGTGATGATTGGCCGCGGTGCGCTGAACGTGCCGAACCTCAGCCGGGTGGTGAAATATAATGAACCGCGGATGCCGTGGGCGGATGTGGTGAAACTACTGCAAAAATACACGCGGCTGGAAAAGCAGGGCGATACCGGCTTGTATCACGTCGCGCGCATTAAACAGTGGCTGAGTTATTTGCGTAAAGAGTACGACGACGCGCTGGGATTATTTCAGGAGATCCGTACCCTACAGACGTCTGCGGATATTGCCCGGGTGATCCAGTCGAAGTCCTGAGCGAAGTGTGAAGAGTTTGCCCGGCGCGGAGCCGGGCAACGGAATCAGAAAATCATCTTGAATACGCCGGTTACCACCAGCAGCCCTATCAGAAATATAATCAAAATAACCCACAATAATATTTTCATTCGCCTCTCCTGCGTATGTCTGTCGAAGTAAGTGTAGCAGTCAATTCATAATTAGCATGAATACATGAAATTAACTCATTGTCTTGGGGAATAAATTTCCGGATATGAAAATGTATAACAATATGCGGATTGCCACGCGTTACTAAAAAACGGAACGTCAGTAAGCGTAAGTTGCGCCTTTATTTTTTTTGAGTTCATGGCGTAATGAAACGTTCTCTTACTTTATCTCTGAGTGCTCCTCTTGTTTTTATGCTGGCCGCCTGCGCGCCGGAACATGCCACGGTGTCACCAGTAAAAACGCAAGCCGCCGCCGCAACTGTAAATACCCAACTGCGTCATGCCGACTGGCCAAAAAGCGAATGGTGGAAAGACTTTAACGACCCCCAGCTCAACGCGCTGATCGACAAAGCGCTGGCGGATGCGCCGGATATGCAAATTGCCCGTCAGCGTATCACCCTGGCGGAAGCACAGGCGAAAGCCGCTGTCGCTGCTGAGGGTCCACAAATGGATTTTTCCGCAGATGTGGAACGGCAAAAGATGTCGGCAGAGGGGTTGATGGGGCCATTTGCACTGACCGACCCGGCAGCGGGGACCACCGGCCCCTGGTATACCAACGGCACCTTTGGTCTGACGGCGGGTTGGGATCTGGATTTATGGGGTAAAAACCGCGCCCAAATTGAGGCCCGCATCGGTAAGGTGAATGCGCAAAAAGCGGAGCTGGAGCAGACCCGCCAGCTGCTCGCCAGCAGCGTCGCGCGGCTGTACTGGGACTGGCAGACCGAGGCCGCGGTGGGTGACGTGCTCGCGCAGATCAAACGGGAGCAGGAAAATATCATCGGTGCCGATAGGGAGCTTTATCAGCACGGCATTACCTCCTCGGTGGAAGGGGTTGAAACGGATATCAGTGCCAGCAAAACCGATGAACAGCTCGCTGACGTGCACGGCAAAATGAAGGCCATTGAGGCGCGTCTGAATGCGTTGACCAATACCCCTTCAGTCACGCTCGCACGGCATGCCTTACCTGACGCAGAGGCATCGCTGCCATCAACGCTCGGTTATGAACTGCTGGCTCGGCGCCCGGATTTGCAGGAGGCGCACTGGTATATCGAAGCATCCATGAGCGAAGTCGATGCCGCCAGAGCCGCGTTCTACCCTGACATCAATTTGATGGCGTTTTTGCAGCAGGATGCATTGCACCTGAGCGACCTGTTCCGCTCATCTGCGCAGCAAATGGGCGTAACCGCGGGGCTGACGCTGCCAATTTTTGACAGCGGTCGGTTGAATGCGAACCTGGATATCGCCCAGGCGCAAAACAACCTCTCCGTGGCGAACTACAACAAGGCCGTGGTAGATGCCGTAAACCAGGTCGCCCGGACGGCCAGCGAAGTGGAAACGCTGACCGCCAAAAATCAGCACCAGCAGCAGATCGAAAAAGATGCGGCGCGCGTCGTCGCGCTGGCGCAGGCGCGCTTCAGGGCGGGGATCATTGCCGGCTCCCGGGTGAGTGAAGCAAAAATTCCGGCGCTCAAAGAGCGTATTGCCGGGTTGATGCTGAAAGGTCAGTACGTGGATGCCACGCTCCAGCTCACCTCCGCGCTGGGTGGCGGATATCATCACGGCTAACATTGCGCATTATCTATACTTACCTCTTTGCAGATTTTCAGGAGGTGAGTATGACGCGAGTCGCAATTGTTACCGCATCGGATTCAGGAATTGGCAAAACGACGGCCCTGATGCTGGCCGAGCGCGGGTTTGATATCGGGGTGACCTGGCACTCAGATGAGGAAGGGGCGCTGGCAACCTGCCGTGAAATTGAAGCGCGCGGGCAGCGTGCCGAGGCCATTCAACTCAACTTAAGCCATTTACCGGAAGGCGCAAAGGCCATTGAAACCCTGATTACGCGTTTCGGGCGGCTGGATGTGCTGGTTAACAATGCCGGGGCGATGAACAAAGCGCCATTTCTGGACCTGTCGTTTGACGACTGGCGGCACATATTCACCGTTGACGTGGACGGCGCGTTTCTCTGCTCGCAAATCGCGGCGCGTCAGATGGTGAAGCAGGGGGAAGGGGGGCGGATCGTGAACATCACCTCGGTGCATGAACATACGCCATTGCCGGACGCCAGCGCGTATACGGCGGCCAAACATGCGCTGGGCGGGTTAACCAAGTCGATGGCGCTGGAGCTGGTTAAACATAAGATTCTGGTGAACGCCGTTGCGCCCGGTGCGATCGCCACGCCGATGAATGATATGGACGACAGCGAAGTGAAAGAAGGCTCAATGCCGGAAATCCCGCTGGCACGGCCAGGGCATACCAAAGAAATTGCCAGCCTGGTGGCGTGGCTGTGTGACAGTGACGCCAGCTACACCACCGGGCAGTCGTTTATCGTTGACGGCGGTTTTATGCTGGCGAATCCGCAGTTTAAGCCGGAAGGGTAGATACCCTTCTCCCTCTCCCTGTGGGAGAGGGGCGGGGTGAGGGCAGCAGGCCGAACTCACTCTTCATCCCGCCGCTTTTCACGATGCTTCAGCCACAGCCGTACCCCAATCACCACCGCAACCACCAGGATCAACCACGCCCAGTGCTTCAGGTGCTGGTCAAGATTATGCAGCCATGGGCCAATCACTTCGCCACCCACGTAGCCAAGCGTGGTGAAAATCAGCGCCCAGGCAATCGCCCCGAGAATGTTCAGCGGCAGGAAAATTTTCGGTGGTAAACGACTCGCGCCAATCAGTATCGGCCCAATGATGCGAAAACCGTACATAAAGCGGGTACCAATCACAAACAGATAAGGATGTCGCTGGATCAGCCGCTGGGCGCGGCGAATTTTCTTTTGATGCCTGGCAAAACGTTGCAAAAGCGTCGGGCCAAAGCGCAGCCCCAGAAAATAGAGCAGCTGATCGCCAATCATACCGCCCAACGCGACGGCGGCGACCACCAGCGAGAATTTCAGCAATCCCTGGTGTGCGGCCACCCCGCCCAGCAGCGTGATAGTTTCGCCTTCCGCCACGCTGCCGATCACCAGCGCGGCGTATCCATATTGTTCAATAAGACCGTTGATATCCATTACGTAAACGTCGTCTCCCTTACTGTGCCTGCGTTAATCATATACCCCATCCATTAACCGCGCGGCAATCAACAGAAATTTCCCACTGTACATAAAATAATCTAAAGCCTGCATTATACTTAAGCTATCGCTGACGGGCCGACAACAAGGGGGCGTTATGAACCATGTCTGGGGACTTTTCTCCCATCCCGATCGTGAAATGCAGGTCATCCGTAACGAGAACGAAACGGTCGCGCATCACTATACCCACCATGTCCTGCTGATGGCAGCGGTGCCGGTGGTCTGCGCATTTATTGGTACTACGCAGATAGGCTGGAACTTTGGTGACGGCACCGTGGTTCAGCTTTCCTGGTTCACCGGACTGTACCTGGCCATTCTGTTTTATGGCCTGATGCTGGCCGGGGTGGCGGTGATGGGGCGGGTCATCCACTGGATGGCGCGCAACTATCCGCAGCGCCCGTCGCTGGCACACTGTATGGTCTTCGCCGGATACGTCGCGACCCCGCTGTTTTTAAGCGGTATTGTCGCGCTCTATCCACTGGTCTGGCTGTGCGCGCTGATCGGTACGGTTGCCCTCTTTTATACCGGTTATCTGCTGTATGTAGGGGTGCCAACCTTCCTCAATATCAATAAAGAAGAGGGCCTGAGCTTCTCCAGCTCTACGCTTGCCATCGGCGTACTGGTCCTGGAGGCGCTACTGGCCCTGACAGTTATTCTTTGGGGTTATGGATACCGTCTCTTCTAAGTTCCCTGCATTGCTGGCGTAAATGCCAGCAATGCAGCATCTGGTTATGATTCTCCGCTGGCGACAACGCACGGTGACCGCTATGATGCCGAAGCCAGCCTGTGTTTATCCGTCGACACAGGCGGTGTACGTCATAACGTGCGTGAATCATTATCAGAAGTCTCATCATGCTGAAATTTCGAGTGTCACTCCTTAGTCTTGCGCTGCTGTTGGGCGTCTCCGCTACCGCGCCAGCCATCGCCAAAACGACCGCAGTCGCCACCGCTGCTGCGCAACCCCAGATTGCGTCCGGCAGCGCGATGATCGTTGACCTGAATACCAACAAGGTGATCTACGCCAGTCATCCGGATCTGGTGCGCCCGATCGCTTCCATAACCAAAGTCATGACCGCGATGGTGGTGCTTGATGCACGACTGCCGCTGGACGAAAAGCTAAAAGTGGATATCAGCCACACGCCAGAGATGAAAGGGATCTACTCTCGCGTGCGTCTGAAAAGTGAAATCAGCCGTAAAAATATGCTGCTGTTGGCGCTGATGTCCTCAGAGAACCGCGCGGCGGCGAGCCTTGCCCACCATTATCCTGGCGGTTACGACGCGTTTATCCGCGCGATGAATGCCAAAGCCAAAGCGCTGGGGATGAAAAATACCCATTTCGTGGAGCCAACCGGTCTGTCGATCCATAACGTCTCGACGGCGCGTGATTTAACAAAGCTGCTGATCGCCAGTAAGCAATACCCGCTGATTGGTCAGCTCAGCACCACGCGTGAGGAGATGGCGACATTCTCGAACCCGGCGTATACGCTGCCGTTCCGCAACACTAACCATCTGGTGTATCGCGATAACTGGAATATTCAGTTAACCAAGACCGGATTCACCAATGCGGCAGGACACTGCCTGGTGATGCGCACCGTATTTAACGGTAAGCCAGTGGCGCTGGTGGTGATGGACGCCTTCGGCAAATATACCCACTTCGCGGATGCCAGCCGCCTGCGTACCTGGATTGAAACCGGGAAAGTGCAGCCGGTGCCGGCTTCAGCGCTGGCGTATAAAAAGCAGAAAGCGGAACAGATGGCGACGGCGCAGAACGATTAGGAAAAAGCAAAACGGTAACGCATGTTACCGTTTTTTATGTTTTCTCCCTCTCCCTGTGGGAGAGGGCCGGGGTGAGGGCACCAGACCGCACTGCGTTTATTCCGGCAGCGTCCAGTCCCCGTCGTTGAGCGGGCGCTGCATCATCACCGTGTCCCGCCAGTCGCCTTTTTTATATCCCACACTTCTGAGCTGACCCACAATTTCGAAACCGTGCTTTTTATGCAGCCGCAACGACCCGGGGTTATTTTGCCCGTCGCCGACCACGGCAATCATCTGCCGCCACGGTCCTTGTTCACAACGGGCGATCAGTGCCTGGAGTAAGGCCGAGCCAAACCCGCGGCCGGTGGTGCTGGCATCCACATAAATGGATTCTTCAAGGGTATAGCGATAAGCCTGGCGTGGACGATAAAACGTGGCGTAGCAGTAGCCGACAACAATGCCGCGATACAGCGCAACCAGCCACGGTAAACCGCTGTCGGTCACGCTCTTCATCCGCTGACGCATCTCATCGACGGTGGGGGGAACTTCCTCGAAGGACGCACGGCCATGAAGCACATGCCAGGCGTATATCGCCGAGATGGCATGCGCATCGTCAGGAAGGGCGTCGCGCACCTCGATTTCAGTTTCGGGGAAAGTTTCTACAGCCGACATGTTCTGCCCGCTCCTTGTTTGGAAAGCCAGAGAAACGTTTCTCTGGCAACAGGCAGATACTCTAGTACGTTTGAGGAGAGCTTAACAATCTCTTAAATTTGGCTATATGAGTTCATCAGAGGCTTGCGTATTGTGCTGCTCTGATTCGGCACTCTCTTTCCAGTATTTCTTCCGCGTTGTCTTACCAATGCCGGGGTTCATACTGTTTGTAGGGTCATTTTTGCGATAAAACTGTTTAAGCGTCTCCGGCGCTTTATACAGGTGTCCCACGTTGTGCTCGGCAGGATATTGCGCGCCACGCTCGTGCAGCAGCGCCAGCATCTGTTCTTTCAGCGCGTGTGCATCAACCCCTTTTTTCACGATGTAATCCTGGTGGAAGACATAGCACATAAAGTGGCCGTAATAGAGCTTATGCACCAGCTTGCTGTCGATCTCCGGCGGCAGATGTTCAAACCACTCGGTATCGTTGCGACGCAGGGCGATATCCAGCGCCAGAATATCCTCCACTTCTTCGGAATGCACCGCCTGATAACGGATAGCGGCACCCGCCGCGGCGAAACGATGCAGGAAGGCTTTGCTGCCTTCTTCCGGCGTGCAGGCAAAGAAATCCCCGTCGGCGGTTTTGAAGAATTCGGTGAGCCAGCTCTGCGCTTCGTCAATTCCGTCCCCGGCCATTTTCAGCAGCAGATGGTGCTCATACTTGTCGCGCCAGGTCTTCATCCGCTCCGGTAAATGCGCCGGGAAGACGTTGCCCAGCTTCTGCATAAAGCGGTCGGTGAAGTGCGGCTTGAAGAGCGACACTTTCTCCAGCATCGCATCGGTGCGGCCCTTCATGGTGAAGAAGAACGGCATTTTGTCGGTGCCGAGCTTGTCGATCATCAGGAAGGTATCTTTGCCGTAGCGCTCGGCGATGTCGTAAATGTCCCGGTGCATATACTCGCCCGCCACCGGCAGGTGAGTGAACTCGGCCAGAATATGACGGCGGATCTCCGTCAGCACCTCCGGCTGATTGGTGCCGATGTAAAACACCTGCTGCTTTTTCTCTGCCGGGAAGGTATCGAGGCGCACCGCAAAAACGGCCAGCTTGCCCGCGCAGCCGGAGGATTCAAACAGGCGATCCGGATCGGCGTTATAGCGCGCCGGTGTATCGGCATTGATATCGCGCACGCGGGTGATGTAATCGTGGTCATGCGCGTGACGGCCATCGTGCTGAACGTCTTCGTCCTTCACGCGGTCATCGTCAAGTTTGCTGAGGATCTGCTCTGGCGTTACGCCCAGATCGATCCCCAAATGGTTAACCAGCGTCAGCTTGCCGTTTTCATCGATACGGGCAAACAGCGACATCTCCGTGTAGGCTGGGCCGCGCTGCACCAGCGAGCCGCCGGAGTTATTGCAGATCCCGCCGATCACCGAGGCACCAATGCACGACGAGCCGATCACCGAGTGCGGTTCGCGACCCAGCGGCTTAAGCGCCTTTTCCAGCGAGTAGAGCGTGGTGCCGGGGAAGGCGAGTACCTGTTCGCCCTTGTCCAGCAGGTGCAGTTTGTCGAGGCGCAGGGTGCTGATAATCACGATGTCACGATCGTAATCGTTGCCGTTCGGCGTGGAGCCTTCAGTCAGGCCGGTGTTAGCAGCCTGCATTAAAATAATCTTGTCTGCCGCAACGCAGGCGCTGAGCACGCGCCACAGTTCGAGCAACGTACCGGGGAAGACCACCGCCAGTGCCTCGCCCTGACCGGAGCGGAAGCCCTTGCGGTAGCGGGCGGTTTTAGCCGGGTCGGTAAGCAGGTGAGAGTGACCAACCAGGCGCGACAGTTCGTTAATAAATGTAGTGTTATCGTCAGTTCGAACAGAAGACATCTTCCACTCCTTGTGGTGGGGCAAATTTCTCGCTGTAAAGCATAGCGCGATTAGCCGTTGAGCGGTCGGGTATTCATGAGAAAAATCAGAGAATAACCCTGCAAGGTTTTCAGGCTTTGTGGCACACTGCGCTTTTCGCACGGTCTGGCCGGGTGCTTCCCGCGGTTATTGATGAGAGAGAATAACAACATGAAATGGCTATGTTCTGTAGGTGTCGCCGTCAGCCTGGCGCTGCAACCTGCGCTGGCAGAGGATTTGTTTGGTAATCACCCGCTCACGCCCGAAGCCCGCGACGCCTTTGTCACGGATTTACTCAAAAAAATGACGGTCGATGAGAAAATCGGCCAGCTGCGCCTGATCAGCGTCGGCCCGGATAACCCGAAAGAAGCCATTCGCGAGATGATCAAAGACGGGCAGGTAGGAGCCATTTTTAACACCGTTACCCGCCAGGATATCCGCAAGATGCAGGATCAGGTGATGGAGCTGAGCCGCCTGAAAATCCCACTGTTCTTCGCTTATGACGTGGTGCACGGCCAGCGTACCGTCTTCCCGATCAGCCTCGGCTTAGCCTCCTCCTTTAACCTCGATGCGGTGAAAACCGTCGGGCGCGTATCGGCATATGAAGCCGCAGACGACGGCCTGAACATGACCTGGGCGCCGATGGTTGACGTCTCCCGCGATCCGCGCTGGGGCCGCGCTTCGGAGGGCTTTGGAGAAGACACGTATTTAACCGCCACGATGGGCAAAACCATGGTGGAAGCGATGCAGGGCAAAAGTCCGGCAGATCGTTACTCGGTGATGACCAGCGTCAAGCACTTCGCCGCCTACGGCGCGGTGGAGGGCGGTAAAGAGTACAACACCGTCGACATGAGCCCGCAGCGCCTGTTTAACGACTACATGCCGCCATACAAGGCAGGGCTGGACGCGGGCAGCGGGGCGGTGATGGTAGCGCTGAACTCGCTGAACGGCACGCCTGCCACCTCCGATTCGTGGCTGCTGAAAGACGTGTTGCGCGACCAGTGGGGCTTCAAGGGCATCACCGTTTCTGACCACGGCGCGATTAAAGAGCTGATCAAACACGGCACGGCGTCTGACCCGGAAGATGCGGTACGCGTGGCGCTTAAGTCCGGCATCAACATGAGCATGAGCGACGAGTACTACAGCAAATACCTGCCGGGGCTGGTGAAGAGCGGCAAGGTGACGATGGCGGAGCTGGACGATGCCGCTCGCCACGTGCTGAACGTGAAATATGACATGGGACTGTTTAACGATCCTTACAGCCATCTGGGGCCGAAGGATTCAGACCCGGCGGACACCAACGCCGAAAGCCGTCTGCACCGTAAAGAAGCCCGGGAAGTAGCTCGCGAAAGCCTGGTGCTGTTGAAAAACCGTCTCGACACGCTGCCGCTGAAAAAAACCGGCACCATTGCCGTGGTCGGTCCGCTGGCCGACAGCAAGCGCGACGTCATGGGCAGCTGGTCCGCCGCAGGCGTGGCGGATCAGTCCGTTACGGTGCTGACCGGCATTAAGAGCGCCGTGGGTGATAACGCAAAAGTGGTTTACGCCAAAGGTGCGAACGTCACCGACGATAAAGACATCGTGACCTTCCTCAACCAGTATGAGGAAGCGGTGAAGGTGGATGCGCGCACGCCGAAAGAGATGCTCGACGAAGCGGTTAAAGCCGCGAAGCAGTCCGACGTGGTGGTCGCCGTGGTGGGTGAAGCGCAGGGGATGGCGCACGAAGCCTCCAGCCGTACCGATATTACCATTCCGCAGAGCCAGCGCGATCTGATCGCGGCCCTGAAAGCCACCGGCAAGCCGCTGGTGCTGGTGCTGATGAACGGGCGCCCGCTGGCGCTGGTGAAAGAAGATCAGCAGGCTGACGCCATTCTGGAAACCTGGTTCGCCGGTACCGAAGGCGGTAACGCCATTGCCGACGTGCTGTTTGGCGATTACAACCCGTCCGGCAAGCTGCCGATGTCCTTCCCGCGCTCCGTCGGGCAGATCCCGGTTTACTACAGCCACCTGAACACCGGTCGTCCGTATAACGCCGACAAGCCGAACAAGTACACGTCCCGTTACTTCGACGAAGCTAACGGCCCGCTCTATCCGTTTGGCTATGGCCTGAGTTACACCACCTTCAAGGTGTCTGACGTCAAAATGTCGGCGCCGACCCTGAAGCGTGACGGCAAAGTGACCGCCAGCGTAGAGGTGACCAACAGCGGCAAACGCGAAGGCGCGACGGTGATCCAGATGTACGTTCAGGACGTCACGGCCTCCATGAGCCGTCCGGTGAAACAGCTGCGCGGCTTCGAAAAGGTCAACCTGAAACCGGGCGAAACCAGAACGGTCAGCTTCCCGATTGACGTAAATGCGCTGAAGTTCTGGAATCAGCAGATGAAATACGATGCTGAGCCTGGCAAATTCAACGTCTTCATCGGCGTGGATTCCGCCCGCGTGAACAAAGCCGAGTTCGAACTGCAATAATCTTACCTTTCTCCCTATCCCCCGCCTGGCGGGGGATGCCTCTCATCTTGTACGAAAAACGGTTAAATTCACTGTTTTAAGCTACGCTTTTCTCTCAAGCCTATGAAAAAGGCCACAAAATAATGAGGAAAGCAGAATGACGATGATTAAGGGGATAACAGGGTCGGCGGTGCTTCTGGCGGCGCTGAGCCTGCCGTTACAGGCCGCAGAGCCGGTTAAGGTGGGTTCCAAAATTGATACCGAGGGCGCGTTGCTCGGCAATATCATTTTGCAGGTACTCGAAAGCCACGGCGTGAAAACGGTCAATAAAGTACAGCTTGGCACCACGCCTGTCGTGCGCGGTGCCATCACTTCCGGCGAGCTGGATATCTACCCGGAATACACCGGCAACGGGGCATTCTTCTTCAAGGATGAAAACGATCCGGCCTGGAAAAATGCCAAAGCCGGGTACGAAAAAGTCAAAAAGCTGGACGCAGAAAAAAATAAGCTGGTCTGGCTAACGCCGGCACCGGCCAACAACACCTGGACCATCGCGGTGCGCAAAGATATCGCCGAGAAAGGCAAGCTCACCTCGCTTGACGATCTCAGCCGCTACCTGAAAGAGAAGGGCGAGTTTAAGCTCGCGGCCTCGGCAGAGTTTATCGAGCGCGCTGATGCCCTGCCAGCGTTTGAAAAAGCCTATGATTTCAAGCTCGATCAGGCACAGCTGCTCTCTCTGGCAGGCGGCGACACGGCAGTGACCATTAAGGCGGCGGCGCAGCAAACCTCCGGCGTCAACGCGGCGATGGCCTACGGCACAGACGGCCCGGTCGCGGCGCTTGGCCTGCAAACCCTGACCGACCCGAAAGGCGTTCAGCCTATTTACGCCCCAACCCCGGTCGTGCGCGAGGCGGTGCTGAAAGCCTACCCGGATATTGCGGAATGGCTCAAACCGGTATTTGAAAAACTGGATGCGAAAACGCTGCAACAGCTGAATGCCAGCATTGCCGTTGAGGGGCTGGATGCCAAAAAAGTGGCTGCCGACTTCCTGAAACAACAAGGACTTGTGAAGTAACGGGATAAGGCTGTGCCAATAAAATGCCATAACCGCGTCCTGCTGCTGTTGGCCTGTGTGGCCATCGCGGCGGTCGCGTTACCTTTTGTGAATGTCGCGCCAAACCGTCTGGTGTCGGGCGAACCGCGCGCGCTCTGGCAGATCTGGGCATTTACGCCGCTGCTGCTGGGCGCGGCGCTGGCGAGTACTGTTGCTTTAGCCTTCTGGCCGGGGCGAACCGCCCTGTGGCTGACGTTTTTGCTCAGCGAAGCGCTGTTTATCGTACTGTTCTGGAGCGCGGGACAGGCGGCAACGCAGATGGCCGCGGTTGAAAGCCCGCTGGCGCGCACGTCGGTTGGTAGCGGGCTGTGGCTGTGGCTGGCACTTTGTCTGCTGGTCTGTAGCGATGCCATTCGCCGTCTGACGCCGCAACCCGTCTGGCGCTGGCTGCTGAACGCGCAATTCTGGGTTATCCCTCTGCTGATCCTCTTCAGCGGCGATCTGAATCAGCTCTCGCTGTTAAAAGAGTACGTCAACCGCCAGGAGGTATTTGACAACGCGCTGGCGCAACATCTGACGATCCTGTTCGGGACGCTGATCCCGGCGCTGCTGCTGGGCGTGCCGCTGGGCATGTGGTGCTACCGACATACCAGCCGCCAGGGCGCCGTCTTTACCGTGCTCAACGTTATTCAGACCATCCCCTCCGTCGCCCTGTTTGGCCTGCTGATTGCCCCCCTCGCCGGTCTGGTGAAATCCTTCCCTGCGTTGGCTGCGGCAGGCATTGCCGGAACCGGGCTGACGCCAGCGCTGATTGCCCTTGTGCTGTATGCGCTGCTGCCGCTGGTGCGCGGCGTGGTGGCGGGGTTAAGCCAGGTTCCGCCCGACGTGCTGGAAAGCGCCCATGCGATGGGGATGAGCGCGCGCCAGTGTTTCTGGAAAATACAGCTGCCGCTTGCGCTTCCGCTGCTGGTTCGCAGCCTGCGGGTGGTGACAGTGCAAACCGTGGGGATGGCGGTGATTGCCGCGCTGATCGGGGCGGGCGGCTTTGGGGCACTGGTCTTCCAGGGGCTGCTCAGTAGCGCGCTGGATCTGGTGTTGCTGGGCGTCGTGCCCACAATTGCGCTGGCGGTCGTACTGGATGCCCTGTTTGCCCTGTGGCTCGCGCTGCTCAGGAGAAGAGCCAATGATTGAATTTCATGATGTGAGTAAAACCTTTGCGGGCCGTCCGGCGGCAAGCCACCTTAATCTGCATTTTGCCGAGGGGGCGTTCTCGGTATTGATCGGGACATCGGGGTCGGGAAAATCCACGACGCTGAAGATGATCAATCGGCTGGTGGAACACGACAGCGGGACGATTCGCTTTGCCGGAGAGGAGATCCGCAGCCTGCCGGTGCTGGAGCTGCGGCGGCGTATGGGCTACGCCATTCAGTCCATCGGCCTGTTTCCCCACTGGACGGTGGCGCAGAACATTGCCACCGTGCCACAGCTGGAAAAATGGTCCCGGGGGAAGATCAATGAGCGTGTCGACGAACTGATGGCGCTGCTGGGCCTGGACGCGTCGCTTCGTAACCGCTATCCGCACCAGCTTTCCGGCGGACAGCAGCAGCGGGTCGGGGTGGCGCGCGCGCTGGCCGCTAACCCGCAGGTACTGCTGATGGATGAGCCCTTCGGCGCACTGGATCCGGTCACCCGCGGCGCACTTCAGGCCGAGATGAGCCGCATCCACCGTATTCTCGGGCGCACCATCGTGCTGGTGACGCATGATATCGACGAAGCACTGCGGCTGGCCGATCGTCTGGTACTGATGGATCACGGCGAAGTCGTCCAGCAGGGTACGCCGCTTGAGCTGTTAACCTCGCCGGCGAATGATTTTGTGCGTGAATTTTTTGGCCGCAGCGAGCTGGGCGTCAGGCTGCTCTCGCTGCGCACCGTCAGGGACTATCTGCGTCCGCAGGATGCGCAAATCGGTGGTGAACCGCTGCACGATGGGATGAGCCTGCGCGATGCCCTGTCGGCGTTTGTCGCCCGGCAGTGTGAGGTGTTACCCGTTTCGGACGGGCAGGGGACACCATGCGGGACGATCCATTTTCGCGATCTGCTGGCGGGGGAGGTGACGCGTGAAGTGGGTCCGTGATCCGTTACTCTGGCTGACAGGGCTGTTTATCGCCTTACTCTACCTGATGCCGCACAGCGCGGCGCTGTTTAATGCGCTTATTCCCGGGCTGCCACGTCCGGTATACCAGCAGGAGAGCTTTGTTAATCTCACCCTGGCGCACTTCTGGCTGGTGGCAGTGTCAAGCGTGATTGCCATCGTCCTGGGCACAGGCGCCGGTATTGCGGTGACGCGGCCTGCGGGCAGGGAGTTCCGTCCGCTGGTGGAGACCATCGCCGCAACGGGGCAGACCTTCCCGCCGGTGGCCGTGCTGGCGATTGCCGTGCCGGCGATCGGTTTTGGGCAGGAGCCTGCCATCATTGCGCTGATTTTGTACGGCGTGTTGCCCATTCTGCAAGGGACGCTGGCAGGGATTGCGGCGGTGCCTGCATCGGTGCTGAGCGTAGCGGAAGGAATGGGGATGAGCGCCTGGCAGCGGCTGGTGAAGGTCGAACTGCCGCTGGCCGCACCGGTGATTATCGCTGGCGTGCGAACGTCCGTGATAATCAACATTGGTACGGCAACCATCGCCTCGACGGTCGGAGCCAATACGCTGGGAACGCCGATCATTATCGGGTTAAGCGGGTTTAATACGGCTTACATCATTCAGGGGGCGATTCTGGTTGCGCTGGCGGCAATTGTGGTGGATCGCCTGTTTGAACGCCTGGCCGGATACCTCAGCCAACACCGCCGCGAACAATAAATGAATAACCTGCAAGCATAACGCCACCGATACCGCTGACAGCCATCAGTGCAAAAAGGGTAATTACGGCCAGTTTCGTTGCCTTCATCATGTGCTCCTGTTGTTAACGGAACAATTATACGGTGAAGCGCAGCTGTTAATGAACCATTAAATGCCGTTACGACGCATTTGGACCCAGTGAGTAAACGGGATAACCATGTTCGCGCCACTCCGTAAGGAGCTGCTGCTGGGAAGCGGAGGGGACTTCGCCGCACCAGACCAGCAGCGTCTGTCCCTCAAACAGTTCCGGCCTGAGCTGGGCCAGGGAGTGGGCAAGCACGTCAACGCGCCAGCCCTGCTGGGTGGCAATCCAGGCTTCGAGCCACAGCCGGGTGGTATCGTGTACGTTCCAGCCGATCACCAGTGCATCTTTGCTGTTTTTATTCCGCGCTGAGGCAAGACAGACGGAAATATAGTTAATCAGCACGCCATCAAGCATGCTGAGCAGCGCCTGTAAGGTGGTTTGCTGACACTGAAGCCGACGCCGTAGGGGAATAAAAAGATGAGTGATCAGGGTTTGCGCCGGGTAGTCTCGACCCTGTTCTTTGATCCAGCCGCGCAGACGCTGCAAATTGCCGGTCTGCAACAGCCTCAGCAGCGTTTCCTGCTGCTCGCGCCAGAGATGTTGCGTATCAGGATCGTCCTGGCTCAGAAGCGATTTTACCTTGCCGACCTGTACGCCGTTGTCGATCCAGCTTTTGATCTCGCGGATCCGGTCAATATCCGCATCGTTAAACAGGCGGTGCCCGCCGTCCGTTCTTTGCGGCTTAAGCAATCCATACCGTCGCTGCCACGCCCGTAGCGTAACGGGATTGATATCACACAGGAGTGCCACTTCACCTATTGTGTAAAGCGCCATTTTCGCCCCCAGGCTTGCGCGTCCCCAGCTTAACTGTAGACCCACTTTGCGGAACCAGGAAGATTTGATTTTTTTTTGTACAAATTATACGAAAGAAAGGTTATCTCCGGCAAAAGGTGTGATGACGGACACGATTTATCGCTTTTTTGGCACGTTTCAAAGAAAGTTAACCGCTATCAGTGTATGTTACGCGTTTTTAGAATGTGCGGTTTGTGAGTATGTACGAGTTTAATCTGGTGCTGCTGTTGCTTCAGCAGATGTGCGTGTTCCTTGTCATCGCCTGGTTGATGAGCAAAACGCGCCTGTTTATCCCGCTGATGCAGGTCACCGTCCGTCTGCCGCACAAATTCCTCTGCTACGTCGTATTTTCCATATTCTGCATTATGGGGACCTGGTTTGGTCTCCATATTGAGGATTCCATCGCCAATACGCGTGCCATCGGCGCGGTAATGGGCGGGCTGCTCGGAGGCCCGGTTGTCGGCGGTCTGGTGGGGTTAACCGGCGGCCTGCACCGCTATTCGATGGGCGGTATGACGGCGCTAAGCTGCATGATCTCCACCATTGTCGAAGGGCTGCTCGGTGGTCTCGTCCACAGCTATATGATTAAGCGCGGACGGCCGGATAAAGTGTTCAGTCCCCTTACCGCCGGGGCGATCACCTTCGTGGCGGAAATGGCGCAGATGGCGATCATCCTGCTGATCGCGCGCCCGTTTGACGATGCGTTACATCTGGTCAGCAGTATTGCCGCACCGATGATGGTCACCAATACCGTAGGTGCGGCGCTGTTTATGCGCATTTTGCTCGACAAACGCGCCATGTTCGAAAAATACACCTCGGCATTTTCTGCCACCGCCTTAAAAGTTGCGGCGTCGACGGAAGGGATCCTGCGGCAGGGATTCAACGAGGAGAACAGCATGAAGGTGGCGCAGGTGCTGTATAAAGAACTGGATATCGGGGCCGTGGCGATTACCGATCGCGAAAAGCTGCTGGCGTTTACCGGCACCGGCGACGACCACCATCTGCCGGGCAAACCGATCTCATCGGCCTATACCCTGCGCGCTATTGAAACGGGTGAAGTGGTGTATGCCGACGGAAATGAAGTGCCGTACCGCTGTTCCCTGCATCCGCAGTGCAAACTCGGCTCTACGCTGGTCATTCCCCTGCGGGGCGAAAATCAGCGCGTTATGGGCACCATTAAGCTTTACGAAGCCAAAAACCGCCTGTTCAGCTCCATCAACCGCACGCTGGGGGAGGGGATCGCCCAGCTGCTTTCGGCGCAAATCCTGGCGGGGCAGTATGAACGGCAAAAAGCGCTGCTGACGCAGTCAGAAATTAAGCTCCTGCACGCTCAGGTGAATCCGCATTTCCTGTTTAACGCGCTTAACACGCTGAAAGCGGTGATCCGCCGCGACAGCGATCAGGCCGCGCAGCTGGTGCAATTTCTGTCGACCTTTTTCCGCAAAAATTTGAAGCGTCCCTCGGAGATCGTCACCCTCGCGGACGAGATTGAGCACGTAAACGCCTATCTGCAAATTGAAAAAGCGCGCTTCCAGTCACGTTTACAGGTGTCGTTATCCGTCCCGGATGAGCTGGCGTATCAGCATCTTCCGGCCTTTACCCTGCAACCGATTGTAGAGAACGCCATTAAGCATGGGACCTCGCAGCTGCTGGGTACCGGAGAAATCATGATTTCCGCTTCCCGTTTTAACCACCATCTGGTGCTGGATATCGAAGACAACGCGGGGCTGTATGAAGCTTCCGCGTCAGGCGGTCTGGGCATGAGCCTGGTGGATAAACGCCTGCGCGCGCATTTTGGTGACGACTGCGGTATCACCGTCGCCTGTGAGCCAGACCGCTATACCCGAATTACCTTACGATTGCCGCTGGAGGAGAACGCATGTTAAGAGTGCTGATTGTTGATGATGAGCCGTTAGCACGGGAAAACCTGCGTGTCCTGTTGCAGGAGCAGAATGATATCGAGGTTGTGGGGGAATGTGCCAATGCCATTGAAGGCATCGGTGCGGTGCATAAACTGCGCCCTGACGTGTTGTTCCTCGATATTCAGATGCCGCGCATCAGCGGGCTGGAGATGGTCGGCATGCTCGACCCGGAGCACCGTCCCTATATCGTCTTTCTGACGGCCTTTGATGAGTACGCGGTAAAGGCGTTTGAAGAGCACGCGTTTGATTATCTGCTGAAACCGATTGAAGAGAAACGGCTTGAAAAGACCCTGACCCGTCTGCGCCAGGAGCGTACCGCGCAGGACGTGACGCTGCTGCCGGAGCATCAGCAGCCCCTGAAGTTTATCCCCTGTACCGGGCACAGCCGGATTTACCTCCTGCAAATGGACGACGTTGCCTTTGTCAGCAGCCGTCTGAGCGGGGTATACGTCACCAGCGCCGAAGGCAACGAAGGCTTTACCGAGCTGACCCTGCGCACGCTGGAGAGCCGCACGCCGCTGATCCGCTGCCATCGTCAGTATCTGGTGAACATGGCGCACCTGAAGGAGATCCGCCTGGAAGATAACGGCCAGGCCGAGCTGGTGTTACGTGCCGGGCAAACCGTTCCCGTCAGTCGTCGCTACCTGAAAAGTTTGAAAGAGGCGATAGGGCTGTAAAACTGATACACTGCGCGCCATTGCATCATCGACATTCGAAGGCTCTATGCTAAGTAACGATATTCTTCGTAGCCTGCGCTACACCCTGAAAGCGAACAATAATGACATGGTGCGCATTCTTGCGCTCTCCGACATGGAATCCACGTCCGCCGGGTTCGACACCTGGATGACTAAAGAAGATGAAGAGGGTTTTGTTCGCTGCCCGGACATCATTCTGTCGGGCTTTCTGAACGGCCTGATCTACGACAAGCGCGGCAAAGATGAATCTGCTCCTGAGCTGGCGCTGGAGCGTCGGGTGAACAACAACACGGTGCTGAAAAAACTGCGTATTGCTTTCTGCCTGAAAACTGACGACATTCTGGCGATCATGACCGAGCAGAAATTTCGCGTGTCGATGCCGGAAATCACCGCCATGATGCGCGCGCCGGATCATAAGAATTACCGCGAGTGTGGGGATCAATTTCTGCGTTATTTCCTGCGTGGGTTGACGCAGCGGGTGCATAACCAGAAGGGGTGATTTTTAGCCGGATGGCGGCTTCGCCTGACCCGGCCTACAAAACCCGTCGGCCCGTGCAAGCGTAGCGCCGCCAGGCAAAAAAAAGCCGGATTCTCATCCGGCTTTTTTATTACTTCACCTGCTGACCCGGCTTCGCGCCTTCGTCAGGGCTTAACAGGAAGATGTCTTTTCCGCCCGGGCCTGCGGCCATCACCATCCCTTCGGAGATGCCGAAGCGCATTTTACGCGGCGCCAGGTTTGCCACCATCACGGTCTGACGACCGATCAGCACCTGCGGATCAGGGTACGCGGAACGAATGCCGGAGAAGACGTTACGTTTCTCGCCGCCCAGATCCAGCGTCAGACGCAGCAGTTTGTCAGAGCCTTCCACGAACTCCGCGTTTTCGATCAGCGCCACGCGCAGGTCGACTTTAGCGAAATCATCAAAGGTGATGGTCTCCTGAATCGGATCGTCCGCCAGCGGGCCGGTCACCGGTGCGGCAGCCGCTTTCACCTCTTCTTTGGATGCTTCCACCAGGGCTTCAACCTGCTTCATCTCGATGCGGTTGTACAGCGCTTTAAAGGTGTTCACCTTGTGGCCGAGCAGCGGCTGCTGGATGGCATCCCAGGTCAGTTCGGTGTTCAGGAATGCTTCCGCGCGGGCTGCCAGCTGCGGCAGAACCGGCTTCAGCCAGGTCATCAGCACGCGGAACATGTTCAGACCCATGGTGCAGATCGCCTGCAAGTCGGCGTCGCGACCTTCCTGTTTCGCCACCACCCACGGCGCCTGCTCGTCCACATAGCGGTTGGCCACGTCTGCCAGCGCCATGATTTCGCGAATGGCTTTACCGAATTCACGGCTTTCCCAGGCTTCGCCAACCGCAGCGGCGGCGTCGGTGAAGGTTTTATACAGCTCAGGATCGGCCAGTTCGGCAGAAAGCACGCCGTCAAAGCGTTTGGCGATAAAACCTGCGTTACGTGACGCCAGGTTCACCACCTTGTTGACGATGTCCGCGTTCACGCGCTGCACGAAATCTTCCAGGTTCAGGTCGATATCGTCGATGCGGGAAGAGAGCTTCGCGGTGTAGTAGTAGCGCAGGCTGTCCGCGTCGAAGTGGTTCAGCCAGGTGCTGGCCTTAATAAACGTCCCGCGAGATTTAGACATCTTCGCGCCGTTCACCGTTACGTAGCCATGTACGAACAGGTTGGTCGGCTTGCGGAAGTTGCTGCCTTCCAGCATTGCTGGCCAGAACAGGCTGTGGAAGTAAACGATGTCTTTACCGATGAAGTGATACAGCTCGGCATCGGAATCTTTCTTCCAGTATTCGTCGAAGCTTACGGTGTCGCCGCGCTTGTCACACAGATTCTTGAAGGAGCCCATGTAGCCAATCGGCGCATCCAGCCAGACGTAGAAATATTTGCCCGGCGCGTTCGGGATTTCGAAGCCAAAGTATGGCGCATCGCGGGAGATATCCCATTGTTGCAGACCGGATTCGAACCACTCCTGCATTTTGTTCGCGACCTGCTCCTGCAATGCACCGCTGCGGGTCCATGCCTTCAGCATTTCGCTGAACGACGGCAGGTCGAAGAAGAAGTGCTCGGAGTCACGCATCACCGGCGTCGCGCCGGAAACCACGGATTTCGGTTCGATAAGCTCGGTCGGACTGTAGGTCGCGCCGCACACTTCGCAGTTATCGCCGTACTGGTCCGGGGATTTACATTTCGGACAGGTGCCTTTAACGAAACGGTCCGGCAGGAACATGCCTTTTTCCGGATCGTACAGCTGAGAAATGGTGCGGTTTTTAATGAAACCGTTCTCTTTCAGACGGGTGTAGATCAGCTCTGACAGCTCGCGGTTTTCGTCGCTGTGTGTGGAGTGATAGTTGTCATAGCTGATGTCAAAGCCAGCAAAATCGGTCTGATGCTCCTGACTCATTTCGGCGATCATCTGTTCCGGGGAAATGCCCAGCTGCTGCGCTTTCAGCATGATCGGCGTGCCGTGGGCATCGTCCGCACAGATAAAGTTCACCTCGTGGCCGCGCATTCGCTGGTAACGGACCCAGACATCAGCCTGGATATGCTCCAGCATGTGGCCGAGGTGGATTGAGCCGTTGGCGTACGGCAGGGCGCACGTTACCAGAATTTTTTTCGCGACTTGAGTCATAGTAGGCATTACTTCTTTTAACTGTGAAAAGGGTTTTCGATATTACCAAAAGGGGCATTATTAAGTAAGCACAAACCGCGGCCTTTCAGGTAAACTTGTTTGTCTAAGGTCTTATTCACAAGAACAAAGGAGTCGGGATGAGTTCTCAATCCCAGGCCAAATCACCGGAAGCCTTACGAGCAATGGTCGCCGGGACGCTGGCTAATTTTCAGCATCCAACCCTGAAGCACAATCTCACGACGCTGAAAGCGCTTCATCACGTCGCATGGCTGGACGATACGCTTCACATCGAGCTACAGATGCCGTTCGTCTGGACCAGCGCCTTTGATGCCCTGAAAGAGCAAACCAGCTCTGAGCTGCTGCGCATTACTGGCGCAAAAGCAATTGACTGGAAGCTAAGCCACAGCATCGCCACGCTCAAGCGCGTGAAAAATCAGCCGGGCGTTAACGGCGTGAAGAACATCATCGCCGTCAGCTCTGGCAAGGGCGGGGTGGGTAAATCATCTACCGCCGTGAATCTGGCGCTTGCACTGGCGGCAGAAGGGGCGAAGGTCGGCATTCTGGATGCGGATATCTATGGCCCGTCCATTCCAAACATGCTGGGAGCGGAAAACCAGCGTCCAACTTCGCCGGACGGCACCCACATGGCGCCAATCGTGGCGCACGGTCTGGCGACCAACTCCATTGGATATCTGGTTACTGACGATAACGCGATGGTCTGGCGTGGCCCGATGGCCAGCAAGGCGCTGCTGCAAATGTTGCAGGAGACAATGTGGCCTGACCTCGATTATCTGGTGCTGGACATGCCGCCGGGCACCGGTGATATCCAGCTGACGCTGGCGCAGAACATTCCGGTTACCGGCGCCGTCGTAGTCACCACGCCGCAGGATATCGCGCTGATCGACGCCAAAAAAGGCATTGTCATGTTCGAGAAGGTAGAGGTGCCGGTACTGGGTATCGTCGAGAACATGAGCATGCATATTTGCAGCAACTGCGGGCACCATGAGCCCATCTTTGGTACCGGCGGTGCGGAGAAGCTGGCTGCGCAGTATCACACCCAGCTGCTGGGGCAGATGCCGCTGCATATTTCCTTGCGTGAAGACCTGGACAGCGGGAAACCAACGGTGGTCAGCCGCCCGGACAGCGAATTTGCCCAGATGTATCGCCAGCTTGCAGGGCGCGTTGCGGCGCAGCTCTACTGGCAGGGGGAAGTGATCCCGGGTGAAATCGCCTTCCGCGCGGTGTAACGCCTCTGCGCGTTAGTGCCGGGTGACGGCTTTGCCTTACCCGGCCTACCTCGATTTTGTATGTCAGGTAAGCATAGCGCTACCTGACTTTACCCAAGCCGATAGTGCATCAAATAATACTCCCCGTCCGGAGAATCTCCCGTCGCTTCAATGTGCCAGCCGTGGCGATGGTAAAACGCAATAGCCCGTTCATTCTTCACCAGACACTTCAGCGCGCCTGTACTGGTAAACGTCTTCTGTACTTGTTCCAGTAACAAATGACCCACTCCCAGACGCTGATACTGCGGATCGACAAACAGGTTGTGCAGAAAATTATCGTTCGTCCAGACTGAGGCAAAGCCAAGTCGGTGCCCATCCTGCTCCGCCACCCAAATCTCTTCGTCCAGGGTTGCCGCGTCAAAATCTTCAAGCTGCCACGCAGAACTGTCCAGCCACGGCCAGGCTTCACGCCGGGCGTGGAGGAACAGCGTGCGCAGGAAAGGGCGATCGCTCTCCTGCCACGGACGGATTAGGATCGTATCAGCGGTGATAGAAAATATCTCCGTTATAGGCTTTGTAGATTTTGCCATCGGCATCGCCAATCAGAACATAATTCTCGCCCATGTAGGTCCAGTGTGTGCCGGCATCGGGCGCAGGAAGGTTACGTAGCTGGTACTGTTTGATGGTGTACTCGGGCGTCTGATACTGCGCGGGCGCGGTGTCGCCAATTTTGAACTTCGTAAAATCGGCAATAAACTCTTGTTCTTCGTAGGCCTTGATGCCGGAAGGCGCTGTCGACGCTTGCGGTGCAGCGTGCGCGGCCCCCGCCAGTGACACTAATACACCCAGAAGCAACAATTTACGCTTAGCCATTTTTTCTCCAGTCATATCGTTACTGATACTTTTTGTGTGCAGATCCGCAAACGGATGGCAGACAGTTCATTTTAAGTATCCTCACAGGGTGAGTTTGCAAAAAATGTAACAAAAGCGCACGGTTTTGTGTAGTCGCAACCGTCATTAATTATTTCTTCGATGAATAAATATTGGCTTACGCAGATAACATAATTATGGGTTTATTAATTAATTCTGAAAAAACTTTTTCAAAGCAAATTTACAAAGATCCAGGCATGCATTAAACGAATAGAACATTTAAGATTGCCCGAAACCCTCTTTCCTAATCCGTAAGTCAGACGATGCATGGCTGTAAAAGCCAGGCCGCAGGAATGCTGTGGTTTTTTAAATATTACTGCCATCACTGTTAATTAATTTAGCGGTAAGGAGTTGTTTTAGAATGGAAAGCATCATTTCGGCACGTATTCGATAATCAATACTATAAAAAGATATTTTTACTCAATGAAAAACACAACAGTCTTTTCGATATTGTTTTTAATTATTACGCCATTATCTGGCTGCGTATTTTCACCGGGTCAGCATCTGGATCTTGCTGGAAAACAGGTGATGGCCACAGAAAATGCAAACGATCGTCTGGAAAAGCGGATTGATGTTTATCCTCTTACGCCTTCGTTAATTGAAAAATTGCGACCATCGGCCCTGAAATCTCAGGCAAATCCTAAGCTGGATGAACAGGTCAAAAACTGGGAATACCGTATCGGCGTTGGGGATATTTTGACCGTCACCGTCTGGGATCACCCTGAACTGACAACCCCGGCAGGGCAGTATCGCAGCGCCAGTGACACCGGTAACTGGGTTAATGCCGACGGTACGCTTTTCTATCCTTATGTCGGTAAATTGCAGGTGGCAGGCAAAACGGTCGCACGGGTACGCGAGGAGATCACGGCCCGGCTGAACAATGTCATTGAAAGTCCGCAGGTGGACGTCAGCGTCGCCTCTTTCCGCTCGCAAAAAGCCTATGTGACGGGCGAGGTGGTGAAGTCGGGGCAGCAGGCTATCACCAATATCCCGTTAACGGTAATGGATGCCGTGAACGCCGCAGGGGGGCTCTCTGCCGACGCGGACTGGCGCAATGTCGTGCTGACGCATAATGGGAAGGATATGCGCCTCTCGCTATATGCGCTGATGCAGCATGGCGATCTCACCCAAAATAAGCTGCTCTATCCCGGCGATATTCTGTTTGTCCCCCGTAACGATGCGCTGAAAGTGTTCGTCATGGGCGAGGTCGTTAAACAGAGCACGCTGAAAATGGATCGCAGCGGCATGACCCTGGCCGAAGCGCTGGGCAATGCGGGTGGGCTGAACCAGAATATGGCCGATGCCACCGGAATTTTTGTCATTCGTTCGCTGCCGAAAAGCGAGCGTTCAGAGAAAATTGCCAACATCTACCAGCTCAATGCTCAGGACGCATCAGCCATGGTGTTAGGCACCGAGTTTCAGCTTGAGCCTTATGACATTGTCTATGTCACCACTGCACCACTGTCCCGCTGGAATCGCGTGATATCACAGCTTGTTCCGACCATCAGCGGGGTGCATGACCTTACCGAAACGGTTCGTTACATCAGATCGTGGCCGCAATAATGTTCAAATCAATACTCGTGGTTTGCACCGGAAATGTCTGCCGTTCTCCGATTGGGGAGCGGCTTTTACGCCAGCACCTGCCCGACAGACATATCGCCTCGGCGGGGATATACGGGCTTGAGGGGTGCCCGGCGGATGACAGCGCCCAGGACGTCGCCTGGCGGCATGGGATCTCCCTCGACGGTCATGTGGCGCGCCGGCTGACACGCAATCTGATGCAGGGAGCCGATCTTATCCTGGTGATGGAGCCGGAACATCTTCGCTTCATTGCGGCCATGGCGCCGGAGAGCAGGGGAAAGTCGCTGCTTTTTGGGCAATGGCTGGAGCCGCAGGATATCCCCGATCCCTACCGTAAAAGCCGGGAAGCGTTTGAATATGTGTTCGGGCTATTGGGTAAAGCCAGCCAGGAATGGGCACGTCGTTTAGGTCAGAAAGGAATGAAGCATTAATGTCGTCTTACACAACAGACAATTATGGTGCAGCGGCACCCCAACAACATGAAGTCGATCTCGTTCGTTTGCTCGTCGAGATGATCGACCACCGCACGATGATTCTGTGCGTAACATTCCTGTTCACCCTATGCGCCGGTCTCTATGCCTGGGTTACGCCCCCTGTTTATCAGGCGGATGCCATGGTGCAAATAGAAAGCAAACAGGATAACAGTCTGCTTAAAGGGTTGAGTCAGCTGGGCACCGATGTTTCGCCGGATGTTGCCCCTGAAATTTTACTGCTGAAATCACGCATGATCCTCGGCGAGACCGTCGACAAATTAGGTCTGACGCAGCAGGCAAAGCAGCGCGTTTTGCCTGTGGTGGGGCGTCTCTGGCAGCGTCTGCAAGGGCGCGGGCAGGGTAAGATCACGTTAGGCGAACTCCAGATCCCGCAGGTGGAAGGCAAGGCGCAAGGGCTCACGCTGACCGTACAGGAAGCGGGAAAATATCACCTGACGGGCGAAAACATTGAGGCAGACGGTCGGGTTGGGAAAACGCTGGTCACGCAAGGGATCGTTCTGCTGGTGACGTCGATTGAGGCGACGCCAGGCACGCAATTTTCGCTTAAATCGTTGACGCGGCTGGAGACGATCAACGCCCTGAAGAAGAGCCTCACGGTTGCGGAGTCGGAGAAACAGAGTGGTATCGTGACCTTAACCCTGACGGGTGAAGATCCTGACAACATCGCCCGGGTGCTGAATGCGATTGCTGACAATTATCTTCAGCAAAATATCGCGCGCCAGGAGGCTCAGGATTCTCGTAGTCTGGATTTTTTACAGGAGCAGTTGCCGAAAATCAGAGCGGATCTGGATCAGGCTGAAGCACGGCTGAATGCTTATCGGGCGCAGCGTGACTCGGTGGATCTGTCTTTAGAGGCAAAATCCGTACTGGATCAGGTAGTGAACGTTGAGAACCAGCTAAATGAGCTGACGTTCCGGGAGGCAGAGATCTCCCAGCTCTTTAAAAAGAGTCACCCTACCTATCGTGCATTGCATGAAAAGAGACAGACCCTTGAGCGGGAACGGGATCGCCTGAATAACCGTGTGTCAGCTATGCCCTCCACGCAGCAGGAGATTTTACGCCTGAGCCGCGATGTTGAGTCGGGCCGCACCATTTATTTACAGCTATTGACGCGTCAGCAGGAGCTGAATATTTCCCGCTCCAGCGCTGTCGGGAACGTGAGGATCATTGATGAGGCGGTTACGCACCCGGATCCGATAAAGCCGCGAAAAGCGTTAATCATCATTCTTGGCGCGCTGTTCGGCCTAATGCTCGCAATGGGGACCGTGTTGGTACGCCAGGCGTTCAAACGTGGGATCACGCTTTCCGAGCAGCTGGAAGCGCAGGGGCTGCCGGTTCTGGCTACGTTGCCACGTTCCCAGTGGCTGTGGAGTAAAACGCATTTGCGCAGAAAAAATCCGTTCTCTCGTCGCTGGAAACACAAAACCTCGGATGTGCCTTTCCTGCCCGTCGATCGCCCTGCTGATATGTTTGTTGAAGCGGTACGCGGGCTGCGAACCAGTCTGTATTTCGCCATGATGGAGGCTGAGAACCGCATTGTGATGATTTCTGGCCCCACTCAGGACTGCGGAAAAACGCTGGTGGCGACGAATCTGGCGGCCGTCGCCGGGCAGAGCGGTCAGCGGGTGCTGTTTATTGATGCGGATATGCGCCAGGGCTATGTTCATAATATTTTTGGCCTGGAGAACCGCTACGGGTTGTCCTGCCTGCTCGAAGGGAAATGCGACTTTACAGAGGTCATCCAGCATGCTGAAAAAGCGGGAATTGACGTCATCACCTGCGGCCCGGAACCCCTGCGTCCGTTAGAATTGCTGTTAAGCGAACGCTTCCTTGACATCATGTCCTGGGTTAACGAGCAATATGACATTGTCATCATCGATACACCGCCAGTCCTGGCCGTCACCGATGCCTCGCTGGTCGCCAGAGCAGCCGGAACAACGCTAATGGTTGCCCGTTTCGATAAAACCAGCGTGAAAGAGATGGAGAATACTGTTAAACGTCTCCAGCATGTTGGTGTGAAGGTCAGCGGCACAATCCTCAACGATATTGTTAAATCCGCAGCGCTGTTTTACAGCTCGGGGTACAGCCAGTGTGATTACGGTTATGCTTCGAAGAAAAAAGGAGACAGGCGTTAGAGCGGGAAAAACAATCCCTCTCCCGGGTGGGAGAGGGATAAGCATTACTTCGCCATCACTTCCTGCGCGGTACGCTCAACCAGAGACAGCAGGACTTTAACATCCTCCAGCGTCACGGTTGGGTTCAGCAGAGTCAGCTTCAGGCAGGTGATACCGTTATGCTCGGTCACACCGACGTTTGCACGGCCAGACTCCAGCAGCGCATCGCCAATTTTCTGGTTCAGCAGGGCAATACCGGCGTCATCCATTTGCGCCTGCGGACGGAAGCGGAACAGCACGCTTGCCAGTTGGGGTTGCATCACCAGTTCCAGAGCAGACTGCTCTTTCACGTAAGCCGCAACCTGCTGTGCCAGCGTCACGCCGTGATCGATGATTGCCGCGTATTGCTCCTGACCCAGCGCTTCCAGGCTCATCCACAGTTTCAGCGCGTCGAAACGGCGCGTGGTTTGCAGAGATTTGGAGACCAGGTTAGGTACACCTGCTTCTTCATCGAACTCAGAGTTCAGATAGGCCGCCTGATAGCGCATCAGCTCATAGTGATGCGCTTCCTTCAGCAGGAACGCACCGCAGCTGATGGTCTGGAAGAACTGCTTGTGGAAGTCCAGGGTGACGGAATCCACCAGCTCGATACCGTCCAGGTAGTGACGATACTGCTCAGACATCAGCAGCGCGCCGCCCCAGGCCGCATCAACGTGCACCCAGATATTCTGTTTCGCAGCCAGCTCAGCAATAGCACGCAGCGGATCGATAGCACCCGCATCGGTCGTACCGGCCGTGGCCACAATCGCCAGGATCTGCTCGCCGTTCGCGTTGCACTGTTCGATTTTCGCCGCCAGATCGGTGAGATCCATGCGGGAGAATTCGTCCGTTTTCACCTGCACCACGGACTGGTAGCCCAGACCCATCAGCGCCATGTTTTTCTGCACGGAGAAGTGTGCGTTTTCCGAGCACAGAACGCGGATCTTACGCAGATCGCCTGTCAGACCGTCCTGCTGAACAGAATGGCCCTGACGCGCAAAGAACGCGTCACGCGCCAGCATCAGCCCCATCAGGTTACTCTGGGTACCGCCGCTGGTGAAGACGCCTGCGTCGCCAGCCTGATAACCCACGCGGGTACGCAGCCACTCGATCAGTTTGATCTCAATGATGGTTGCGGACGGGCTTTGATCCCAGGAGTCCATACTCTGGTTGGTGGCGTTAATCAGTACTTCCGCCGCCTGGCTAACCACCAGGCTTGGGCAGTGTAGATGCGCCACGCACTGCGGGTGATGAACGGACAAGCTGTCTTTCAGGAAGAACTCCACGGCGCGTTCAATCGCCGCTTCGTTGCCCAGCCCTTTCGGGTTGAAATCCAGCTTAATACGGTCGCGCAGCTCCGCGACCGTTTTGCCCTGGTACATCTCAGGCTGTTTCAGCCACTGCATCACAGCCTGAGTGCTTTGTTCAATCGCCTGCTGGTAAGCTTCAATGCTCTGCGCAGAGGAGAACAAAATTGGGTTTGAATCAGACATCGTAATCAATAACTCCGGTTACGCCGGGCTAACGCCCGCAGCAAGCAGTGCCTGCTCGAATTTATCCAGGAAGACTTTCAGCTCGTCATCGCTGATCAGCAGAGAAGGCAGCAGACGCAGAACGATACCGTTACGGCCGCCACGCTCCAGAATCAAGCCTGCTTCGAAGCACTTCTTCTGAATCAGTGCAGACAGCTCGCCGTCGCCCGGGAAGCAACCCATGTGGTCAGCGGCTTCGTGCGGCTTAACGATCTCAATACCGATCATCATGCCCAGGCCGCGAACGTGACCGATAACCGGATAGCGTTTCGCCATCTCTTTCAGCTGGCCTTTCAGCCATTCGCCCTGTGCGGCCACTTTGCCCGCGATATTCTGGTCTTTCAGGATCTTCAGCGTCGTCAGACCGGTTGCCATCGCCAGCTGGTTGCCGCGGAAGGTACCGGTATGGTGGCCTGGCGCCCATGCATCGAACTGCTTTTTGATACCGAGCACGGCCAGCGGCAGACCGCCACCGACTGCTTTAGACATCACGATGATGTCTGGCTCGATACCTGCGTGTTCGAAGGCAAAGAATTTACCGGTACGGGCAAAGCCAGCCTGGACTTCGTCGAGGATCAGCAGGATACCGTGTTCCTGAGTGACTTTACGGATGCGCTGCAACCACTCAACAGGCGCCGGGTTCACGCCGCCTTCACCCTGAACGGCTTCGAGGATCACCGCGGCAGGTTTACGCACGCCGCTTTCAACGTCGTTAATCAGATTTTCGAAGTAGTAGGTCAGCGCCTTCACGCCCGCTTCACCACCGATACCCAGTGGGCAACGGTACTCGTGTGGGTAAGGCATGAACTGGACTTCTGGCATCATACCGTCAACCGCTTCTTTAGGAGACAGGTTGCCGGTGACGGACAGTGCGCCGTGGGTCATACCGTGGTAACCACCAGAGAAACTGATGATACCGCTACGACCGGTCACTTTTTTCGCCAGCTTCAGCGCCGCTTCAACGGCGTCAGCCCCGGACGGGCCAGTGAATTGCAGGCAGTACTCTTTGCCCTGACCAGGCAACAGAGAGAGAAGGTATTCTGAAAACGCGTCTTTCAGCGGCGTGGTCAGATCCAGGGTATGTAACGGCAAGCCGCTGGTAATGACATTTTGGATGCTTTTCAGCACATCAGGATGATTGTGTCCAAGCGCGAGGGTGCCTGCGCCTGCTAAACAGTCAAGGTATTCTTTATTATCTGCATCGGTGATCCACACGCCTTCTGCTTTTGTGATCGCTAAAGGCAGTTTGCGCGGATAACTCCTGACGTTAGATTCAAATTCGGCCTGACGGGCCAGATAGGTTTCGTTGCTTTTGTGGGCATCTACGGTGTCAATACGGACTTTATCCGTCATCATATCACTCCTACAACCGCCGCTTCGTTATGAGCCACGATTGAATAAAAAGTTAAAAAACAGATGGGGCCTGAAAAAAACGCCGCCAATATAGAGCCTTTTGTCACCGGGCTCAATGGTTAATTTGTTTACTGTTTTGTGACACAGGGCACAGGGCAGGGAAGAACGCCGTTTGTATGGGGAAGATTGCACTTTATGCTAAATAAAAACAGCAGCTTACGTATGATTTGTCAGCATTGTAAAATCAGACAAAAGAGTGTGACAAATCGTGCGATTGGCAGGCGAAAAGGAGGCAGAGAGCCTCCTTACGCTGTTTATTTCTGACTAACGCGTAAAACGCCGTGTTCGCGTCCCTTCGTTTTATTCCATGACGCGTCCGTAATACCGTTTTCATCCAGGCTTATCGATATCACAAAACCGTTACCATGGATCTCATAGAAATTGGCATTCAGACGTTTAACGCTGGCTTTTTTGCCGTTCACGGTAGCGCTAAAAAAGCCGTTAGAAAGCGTGGCGTTAACCGTATCCGACGAGAACGAGGCTTCACGCAGGGGATCGTGAACGGATGCCGTTGGTTCGTGTTGTGCCGTGTTTTCCGCTTTGGTTTTGCTGACATCGCAAGAGCCATTGCCAGCGCTAATTTGCGTGCATCCCGAACGCTCTAATTGAGCGCGATAATGGGCGTTTATGGCGTGCGCAGGCGAGACACAACCTGCAAGCACGGTACCACTTATGACTAACATCATTAATTTTTTCATTTTATTGCCTTAAAAACGACACAAATACCAGGAGACATACATCACGCCGATCCAGATCCCGAACGAAATCAGCATTAGGTACAGGGCTACCGAAATAAAAATATATTTAGACATCTTTTTGTATCAACGAAATGCTCATCCGTTAAAATGAGGTTTTATACTTGTCCCGACGATTGTTTTACGCTTTAAAAGCCCATACCAATCCCAACCGAAGCGCCCATATTATTCGCAGTGTCATCTGAGAAGCTCACTTTCGCGATGACATGGGAATTAAAGTTAACGGACGCACCGACAGCAAGCGCGCTCTCACCGTTGTAAGTCGCACCACCAGCAGAGAACATGACGCGCTGATTGGTTTGCACTTGTGGCAAACCCGCCATCGCCATCGCCCCTGAAATACCGGCATTAGCCTGCTTCTTATTATTGTCCACTTCATCACGCAGAGATTTAAATTGCTGGCTGGTGTTAGTATTCATTGCCTGTAATGACTGCCTGGTGGCTTGCAGATCCTGCGTGGCGGCAGTAACAGCCAGGCTATTTTTAGCGACCTTCGCCTGGGTAGCTGTATCCAGCTGTCGTTGTGTCACGGTGGTTGTCACACCATCTTTACCGTTATGACCGTCTGCACCGTCGCGACCGTTTCTTCCCGCAATGCCTTGTGCGCCAGTATCACCCTTATCACCTTTCATACCTGTCGCGCCAGCATCGCCTTTTTCACCCTTCGCGCCAGTTACACCGGTATCCCCTTTATCGCCCTTTGCGCCGGTATCCCCTTTATCACCCTTTGCGCCAGTCGCACCGGTATCCCCTTTATCACCTTTCGCTCCATCTGCACCGTTGATGGGTTTAGGTGCATTTTCGAGAGCAGTAAGGCGGCTATCCTGAATATTATCGACGTGTTGAAGGTTGATAATGGCTGTGCCGTTAGTCGCCACACCCTGTAAGGCCGTCTCACTTTTCAGACTGGCGGTATCGGCAAGTGCGCCAGCAAGCAACGCTTTCTGATGTGCGTCGTTAGCCATTTTATCCACGACTAACACGCCCAGTTTTGTGGACTGAAGGTCGTCGTTAACCTGCGTTAAGCGGTTATCCGTTGCGCTATCACGGTTAATACTATCAGCGTTGTTTTGTGTAATTTGATCTTGATGGTCATTTACAATATTAGTGATTTGCTGATCGTCCCAAACCGTATTCGCGGCTTCAGCCTGGCTCATTGTACCCGCTAAGACAATGCCCATTACAAAAATAGCAGTAAAGTTTTTATTCATAGATTTCATTTAAAAAGCTCACATCATTAATTATCGAAAATACTGAAGCTGAACAGCTTTATTTTTTGGATTTAAAAAACGGTTGAAGATTATCTAAATCTTATTTAGTAACGAGAGTGAACTATCAATTAAACGCAAACCAATGATGTTGATCTAAGTCATAAATACTATGAATAGTTCCGAGGGCGTAAAAGTCATTTTGCGGTTGTTATTAATGTAAACATTAAAGTGAAAATGACGAGGGAAATGAGAGGGTAAGATTAAGTAATTGACAGAAATAAATTTCTGCAAAATAAATGTTTACATTGATGCCTGAGTTTATTTCATACGAAAGCAGGTGGGCTGTCTTATAAAATCACTCCCGGTGAGTCATTATGGATAAAAATAAAATTTCTCAGCACAGAAAGTGAATATTATATTTAATGAGTTCTTAACAAATATGGCGGGATAATTAACTGAACAATAATGTATACATATTGAGCGTAGTTAATATCTTGTCGTTTATTGTTCGTTACAGGGGGTTAACGGACAGCCCAAAACTCCTTGCACCCGGGTTACCCCCCGGTTACACTACATGACTACGAAATGCCATTTTGTAAGTAACTGTTTTATAAGTAATTTGACTCGGGGTGCCCTTCTTTGTGAAGGCTGAGAAATACCCGTATTACCTGATCTGGATAATGCCAGCGTAGTCTGGCTGTTATCCATTGATAATCAAAAGAAATTTCTAGCTTTAACGTCCTGTTTTGATAGTTCATTACTCAATGAGGCTTTCAGAATGGGCCACAGAACCATACGTCACACCATCACACGCAACGGGATTTATTACGTCCGTTTCCGCTTGCCCGGTAATAAATATTTTCGCAAGTCTCTGGAGACTGACAGCCACACCCAGGCTCAGTTGCTCATGTCTTTTGCTTCTCCTGTAATTCCTCTGGTTCAACGTGGAACCATCCAACCGGATCACTTCGGTAAGCGTCTTTCTGAATATGGCAATAGCCTGAAGCAGCAGAATGAACAATGGCTGGCGCACCAATTTCTGAATGATGAGCAGTGCAATATTCAGCCGATAGTTGCTCAGGAATACCGCGAGATTGTCACTCCTTCGGGAGATGAGGAAGAACAAATAGAAGCACAACCAAAGGAAGTACTAACGCTGGCTGGCGCCTGGAACATGTACAAAAAGGAGAAAGCCCAAAACTGGACGAAGGCTATCTCTCAAGCCAATGAGCGCTTTATTGAGGTGATGTTGATTGTCTTGGGTTCATCAACTGATGTAACCACGATTACCAAGCAAGACATTAAACAGGTAATGGAGGTTGTTGAAAACTTGCCTAAGCGTGTTGTGCAGCCTTATCGGTCGATGACTGTTCAGCAGCTAATCGAGTGTGATGATGTCCCGCCCGAAGATTTGGTTGGCGCTGAGTCTATCCACAAGCATTTGAAGATTTACAAATCGCTCTTTAAAACCTTCCTCACTGACAATAAAGATATTCTGGAGAAGTCTCCGACTGATGGAGTAGTCGCCGCACCGTCGAAAGCGAGGTTTGGAGCATACAGTGCAGCAGAAATGAGAAAGTTTGTGGAGTGGGCGCTCAAGCAGCCTGACGGTTGGCAGAAGTGGATCACTCTTTTGTTGGCGTACACGGGAGCCAGAAGAGGGGAGATCGCCAAGCTGGAGAAATCACAGATCAAATTTGATGAAGATAGCCAGCGGTACTATCTCCTGATCGCTGAAGGAGGACAGGGTAAAACCGAGAACGCTACAAGACAGGTGGCGATACATCCCAAACTGATCGAGTGGGGTTTCCTTGATTTCGTTAACCGTCAATGGAAAGAGAAAATTTTCTCCCCTGTGTCTGGCAAAAACATGCCGAAGATCGGCAAAGTTTTAGCAGATGTGCGAGATCAGCTTGGCATTCCTTATCTTGATGACTATGGGCAGCGGCGATTGGTGCATAGCTTCCGACATACCATGATTTCAACCTGTTTAGCTGGCTGGGTTGGCAACTTAGCGCACTTGCAGCAGGTTGTAGGGCATGAGAAAAGCGGGGCAGGGATCACTAGAAGATACTTACACATTTTTCCTCTGAAAACTGTGTGTTACGTCATTGATGGATTGTGTTGGAATGGCTAATAATTTGGGTGATGTCATAGTTTTACTGAATTTTCAGTGATATAAATCATGTAAAAATAAGGTGTTCTACGTAAGGTTATTTTTCTATACACAGCTAGCATAAAGGATTAATGATGTTTATTAAAAAACTGAAGATAGAAAATTTTAAAGGGTATCACGGGGAAGATAATGAGTTGGAATTCAATATCCCTGATGGAGAAACGGAAGGTAGTGGACTTAATATATTTGTGGGTGAAAACAACGCCGGAAAATCCACTGTATTTGAAATTATAGATTTTATAAAGGATGGAACCAAAAAGAACATTGAGGATCTTATATGCAAATCAGATCCGGCTAATATTGCTGAGAAGCTTTCAGCCGAGCTAACCTTCACTGGAAACTTATCAGAAGTAATTGCCGCTCATGTACAAGCTAATAAAGTTGCAGCATTCACCTCGCATGTTTTTGAGGACGAGGGTGTTAATTATTTCAGAGTGAAGAGGTGTAGTGAGGTAGGGGAGAAGAAAATATTATTTTGGAACGGAAATGAATTTGTTAACCCAAGTGGTATAGATGCCCCATTTAAGAAGTTTTATGATAATAACTTCATTTGGGCTGATACAAACCCAAGCAATGAAGCAAAGTTTGGCTCTACAACTATATGTGGTTCGCTTCTAAAAGAAATTGCTTTAGGCCATATTGAAACGGATGAGTATAGAGCGTTTTCTGAGCAATACCATCGCGTATTCAATCACCCTGAATCAGAGTTGAGACAGAAAATATCATTAGTCGAAAATCAAGTTAGAGAGGTTTTCTCATCTCAATTTGGTATGGCAGATATTTCTTTCATTTTTGAAGAGTTGCAGGTAGAGAATTTCTTCAAAACTATTTCCATCATGATTGATGATGGGGTGAATGTCCCAATGGGAGAAAAGGGGCATGGTATGCAAAGGGCACTAGCCCTATCATTACTTCAGGTGTACGCTGAGATAACGTGTAATGCGCATGGTGCGGGGATTAGTAAACCATTTTATCTTTTCATTGACGAACCTGAAATATGTCTTCATCCTTCAGGGCAGCAAAAGCTTTTAGAAGCTTTAATGATTATCTCCAAAAGTAGACAGGTTTTTGTTACAACGCACTCTCCTTTCCTTTTGTCCTCCCCTTACCTTAAAAATATCGGTCTGTTTGTTTTCAAAAAAGAGAATAATAAAAATGTTGTGGAAAGGGCTGATACTTCTCCATGGTTCCCTTGGTCTCCATCGTGGGGCGAGATTAATTTCAAAGCATACAATTTAGCAACCGTTGAATTGCATAATGAATTATATGGTTATTTGCAGGAGAAAAACTCCTGTCCAAGCGAAAAAACAATGGAGCAATGGCTAAATTCAAAGGGAATTGCGTTTGATAAAGTATGGGTTAAAGAATTTAAAGGTGCGGCACAACCGCCAGCGGATACTACATTACAAACATTCATCCGTAATCATATACACCACCCAGAGAATGTTACAATGCAATCTCATCGCTATACACAACAAGAATTACTAACTTCAATCCAACAAATGGTTGGGCTTCTATAAAGAAAAAGGCGAGCCGTTTGGCTCGCCTTTTAATATTAATTTAATAACTTGCGCTTTTTAGATAATAGTACGCTTAGAGCATATTCAAATCCGTGTTGCGCCTCTAGACGGCATAGGGTGATATTACAGATCCCCAACTCCTTACACAGCGCCTTTCGATTAATTACTTCCGCCGCGCCTGATACATAGACTTGACCAGCGCCGGGGATATTGATTGAAACTTTCATGTGTTACCTCAGTGTAAAAGTAAAAATGAATATAACCGGAAGAGATAACCCCCAGCCGATACCCAAAGGGCGCGACCGGGGGGCATTTTGCATTACTTCAGCTTGACGTTCAGCATGTAGTTCGGGCGCAGGTTCAGCGGAATGAAGCTCGCCTCCTGGTGAACGGTCACCATGCCATAACGGTCAGTCATTACTTTCTGGTAGTATGGGCTGATCACGCCTTTAGCGGCAATATCCTGATTACGGGATGCTGGGCCGTGTACCAGTTTGAACGGGTTACGTTCTGCTGTATTGAACTTAGGAACGAACAGGCCGGAACCTTCTTCGATTTCGTAGCGGTCATCGTCCGCCAGAATGAAAGTAATGTTGCCAATGCTGAAGGAGTCATAACCCGCAGTGTTAACCGGGATTAGAGCGCCTTTTGCAGCTTCAGCCACCTTATTGGTGATCAGGCTGGTTACTTCCGGGTGGCTCGCCAGAACGTCATACAGATCCGGGGAGCAGAAGCAGAAGAATCGCTCCAGATAGGAGCGGCTCGCGCCGTACTCTTTAACCAACATCCTGCGAATCTTCGAAAGCTGGGAATACACGTTGGAACCCGCTGATCCGTCCAGTTCAAAGTCCAGCGGGGCAGTACCAAACACAGCGTTAAAATCTACGTCGCCGTCATCGGTTTTAGCCGCTTTCGCTTCCTGTTTGAACAGGGCGCGGGCCAGCGTACTTTCAACCGTTTCCAGGTGATGGTTACGCATACGGATAGCTTTAGACGCGATCACTTCAGAAATAGCCGCAACCTGATCCGGGTTAGCCGGGCTGATCAGACCTTGCCAATCAGCGGTTTTTACGTCCGCTTCGGTGGCGTAGTGTGGGATCTCCTGGTCACGCAACAGAGGCTTATCCATTTTGATGGAGTTAACTTCGGTGCCGTAGCGGGCTACCTGTTCCAGTTCAGAGACTTGAGTCTCTACGATGTCCAGAACTTGAGCGTTTGGAGTGGTGGAGTTAACACCGGAGAAGATACCCAGATCAGAGATCAGGTAATTACCCGCTGGCACTTGTTTAAGTGCCGCTACAGTGTCCAGCTTTTCAAACTGTTTAAAATCAATAGCCATTGTGTGTGATTTCCTTATGCTTTGAAGTAATCGGCGTTGATAGCCAGGCGAATATCACCGGAGGCTGTCAGCGCTTCCAGTGCGGCTTTTTTGCTCGCGGCATCTTTAGCACGTAGGGCAAAATCGGTAATCACGAGGTGTCTGTCACAAATGACTAGGGTTTTGGGCTTGCCATCGGCGGACATATTGGAAAGGTTAATGATCGGCTTGCCAGCATCAGCGTCGGCGGAGTCGAACAGGGCAAAGGTTTTGCCGTCCAGAATGTCACCGCAAAAAACGTCAGCAGGCAGTGACGGGGCGGTGACTTCGGTACGGTCAAACAGGCTGGAGGCGTAATTCACGATTACGTCACCTTGCGTTACCGGGTAGCGCTCGGAAGTTTTCATAAAGGTTTTCCTTATGGAGGGTTTTAGACGTGGGAGAGACCACAGGTGATCCGGCGTTGCACCGGATATCAGGACAGCCAGAACGGCGGGCCGGAATGGGTTGGAAGATGGGAGGCCGTGGGGTGGATAAAAGAAAAGGCGGCTATCCTGCCGCCTCTCTTCGTTCCTGACTCTCTCTCACCCTCTAGGGTAGGGGGAGGTATAACCTCTTTTTTGTGGTCACTCATCCGCCAGCGTCACGGGAGCAACCGCCAGCCATTGGACAAATAACCACTAAAAAGAACCCGGAAGGAGAAACCGGGATGAAGGTAATGTTAACTCACTGTCTTATCACTTGTTTTCCTGTGCAGCCTCAGAGCCTTACATGATTTGCTTTCATGGTTCAGCAAAGAAGCCACAGAGGAAAACGGGCACCCTGAACGCGCCCGGAAACCATCGACACAAATCAATAGTTTATCGTTGCAACTGGGGAACCACCCCCGGCCCAACTGTGTACCCCGTGGAGGGTCGATACAATCGAAGGAGATCCGCTTGTATTCTGAAGAGCCGCAGTTAGCGACGCTTTAGAATAGGGCCTGTGGCGCAAGCCCTATGATTTTAGAGGTGTTTTGGATCGTAGGAGAAACTACAATCGGCGGAACTTGAGGAGAGGACCGCACACAAAGCATTCTGGCAAGTGGAGTTGAAAGAACACTTTGGGTGAGGGCCGGGCGGGGAGAAGCCGCCCGGCCCTCTACAGACCCCAACAGGTTGGCTAAAACCTACGTTCTGTAATGGTGCGGGTGGCAAGCTGCAAAACGGTAATTTCGATATGCTCACCACATCCCACACCATGTATAATATTTTAACACGAATGATTATCATTTTCAATAAAAATTAATTGCATTGTGTTAAGTCTTATGATATGTGCGTCCTCCACATATGACGGGCCATACCTGCATTAATTTTTATTAATGGGTGGGTGGAATTGAAGGGGGGGTATGTAGCCCTGAAAGGCACACTAAACAATAATAGATATATAAGACCTCGCTACGCTCGCCCTCCGGGTCCGTCTTATTGATCTTATATAACAACTTCATTCAATAACTAATTGTTTACACAATTAATTATTTCATTTGTTATTATATGATCTTAAAACCTTCTCGCCCTTCGGGCTTACCAGGTTTTAGGCCGGGGGCCTGTTTCCCACAATGTGGAGTCTCGCCTGTGTGGCTCACTCCTGGGGAGGAAGAATCTTCCGGGCGGAAATATTTTCCGGCCTATCCCGAAAGAGAAGCAGGGCGGAAATATTTTCCTACCTGATCGCCTCTTGGGCGGAAATATTTTCCGGGCGGGGCGGAAAAATCTTCCGACAATAAGACTATAGATAAACCTACCCACACCCGATAAGACTAGAACCCCCAGGGCCAGGTCAAGACCTTAAAGAGAGTGTGAGTAATTATTGATTGAACAATCAAGAGATCAGACTCTTTAGGAAAGAGCCTTACAGGCTCGCCTCCCTTTTGGGGCAATCGCAGGAACAGAAACCGCAACGCGGTTTTCTTTTCCTGCTCTTTGGGAAACACCGTAGCGATGCGAAGGTGACACGATGGCGGCGGGGTGGGGTCCCCGGCCCGGTACACAGTGCCGTATACAGTACAGAACCACAACCCCACAGGAACCCACCTAAACGTGCCGCTATGGCGCTTTCTCATACGTAGACAGGGAAACACCCTATAAACGCCCTGTGCCTCACTGAGAGCGTTACAGAGGCTTTCTGTGCCACTAGCACAATAAACAACTGAGCGCAAGATAAATCAAGAAATTTGTTGCGAATCATTGTCAAATAGTGTAAAATAGATATTGTGATGAGGGAGTTAATCGGGTATGCAATTCCCCATAATACTATAACTAACCTGAAAGGAGATTGCAATGAGTATTTACCTCGATGTTGAAAAAATGGTTGAACGTGTCGATCAGCGTGACCTGACCCGTAAGACCCTGACAGAAACCCGTAGCCGGATGAAAGCCGCCGGACGTATGAGAGAAGTAGAAGCGATTACGCAGGCCCTTGAATTGACCAAATCCAGCGCCTCCGGCGTTATGCGCCAGTCTCAACGTATCGCTGCAAAGGTCACCGAGATGGACGCAGAAAAAGCGCTTGAAATGAAAGCAACCGTTGCGCTGTTCGCTTCCAAGCCTACAGATCTGCAAGCGTCCATTGTGCTGGCGTTCCAATCCCTCTTTGAGGCAAAAGGCGTCCCGATGGAATATGACGAGGTAATGGCCTACATCATGTTAAATGCGGCGGATCATTTTGAGCGTATCACCGGGGAATTGCCTGTAATTGTTCACTAATTAATCAACAATGGGGAGGGGAAATATGTTGCACCAGTTTACGGATCTTTCGGAAAGTCGCCTTGTGAATGGGTACGCCTCACAGATCATTAACTCGATCCGGGATGACGACAGCGCCCCCGGATTGTATGACGACATTTACAGCATGTTACAGCAGGTTGAGCCGTCCAGAAGGGTGACGCTGGGAAATCCGGCGATCACGGCCCCGGCGAAATGGTGGGGTGAATTTTTCGGCCTGAGTCTGTCAGCCGATGACATCGACGAACTGAAGGAGATTAACCTTTGAAAATTGATTTTCCGAAAGAACAAGCCGATCAGCTTTATGCACTGGTAAGGGCGGGCGGTGGTGCCCCTCATACCATCGTAAAGGAGGCGTTAGCCGCCTACCTGAAAAACCATCCTCTTTTAGTCGCTTCCGCAGAAGGAAAACAGAATGCCAGCAACAGCAAGTAAGCCATTTACCGCCGTTTGTCACGAACTGGCAGACATTGAGAAGATCAACGGCAAGGTATTCACCATGAACATGGTTTACACCTATGCACTGATCGAGGGTTACCAGACCAATGGGCAAACCGCCTATTTCTCACAGGAGCTTTTATCCCGCCGTTTGGGCCTGACTGACCGATCAGTTAGGAATTTGCTTCGGGAAATGGTGGAGATGGGCCTGATCAACAAGACCGGGCAGATCGGCGGCAAGACGTGCCATTACACTGTAAACCCGATCACCCCGGAAATGGTGGGTACAGTGGAAGCGGAAGCACCGCAGGAACAGCCGCAGAAGGCCACAGCGGAGCGGGAAGAAATGCAGGAACCCAACCACACGGCGGAGCCTGTAGAAGCGCCTGAAGCGCCGGAGATTGTGCCAGCAACGCCAGGACCTACCACGCCGATCACATTGATGACGGTTTACAGTGAGAAGGTGGAAACGGTGGGAGAGGGGCTTGTACAAGCTGATCCCCAACCGGGGGAAACGGCCTCTGTGGTGCCAGCGGTGACGCCATACCCAAGAGGGGAAATCAAGGAGCCATACAGGTATTGGGATTTAGACCCAGCTTTTTGATTTTGTTAAATTTCAAATAAAAATCCCCATTATCCTCATTTTGTCAAATCCCCCGTGTGAAGTCAACCCCTCTGATAGGAGATTCTCTTGAGCATTATCACAACTGAAGTGAAAGCATTAACCCCGGAAGAGGAAGAGAAGATCGCCGCCCTCTCTCTGAAGCTGGCAACCAGCAAGCCGCGCCCCCTGATGGATGAAAAGAAGCTGACAACGGATCAAATCGTCCAAATCAAGCGGGCCTGTGTGATGGGTCATAGTGCTAAGGCGATCTGTTCAGCTTTCAATGTGTCGTTAGCGTATGCCCTGAAGATGAAACGGGAATACAACCCTGTGAAGTATCAAAAGGCCGTGCTGACCCTTCCCGAGAAAGCCGTGATGATTCAGCAGATGAAAGCGGACAATCTCCCGGATCAGATGATTGGTGAGATGTTGGGGATCAACGTCAAGACGGTGCAGACGCTCACCCGTGTGGCCCCGGCCCGCTATCTTGTGGATCAGATGCTTCCATACGATCAAGTTTTGGCTAACCTCCGAGCGCCTCGCTATCTAGCCAACCCGGTTTACAAGTTGGGAACCAGCATGACACGAGTACGCAAGATTATTAGCGCCGGGCGGAAGGAACTCCGCACAGTGATCATCTCCTCCAAACGAGCCGCATAACCACCCCCCGGCCCGCCGGGCCTAACTCCATTGAAACTTTTATTTCTCCTTTTCGGGCGTTGGTCCCTGTGGACGCTCTACGCCCTAATAAATCTCTATTTTCTCTTTTGCCCTCTCGCTAAGTAAGGATCACCTCATGGAAGCATACAAAACACTTTTGGCCCAACTGGAACAGGCCAAAGCGTTGGAACGTCAGAAAGCCACACAGGCCGAAGTGACTAAATCAGCCGCCGCTCTGTCAGAACTGGAAGCATTGATCGACCAGTACAAAGAAACCCTCTCAGAGGGTCCAGAATCAGGCCCGGCCCGGAATGTAAAAAGCCGTGGAATTGCATTGTGTCACAAGGATCAGGGGTTCAGCGCTAACGGGCGCTCTGTATCACTGCTAACTAAATCTGTGGAAGGTCTCCGCCGTGTGAACATTAACAAGGCAAGCCGTCCGCTTATGGCTACCAAACTGGAAGGGGCTGAATAATGGCAAGTGGAAACGTGATCATCACGAAAACCGTAAACCGTACAATTTTTACTGTAGATTCAAGTAGCTACAAAAAGACGGTAGGCAAGATCCGCAGTGTGGGGAAAGAGTGGGACAAAGTAGCGTCCAAGATGAAGCCCCTACGCCTCAAGTTTGAGGAAAACGGCTATACCAAAGCCCGCCGCAAACAGCAGGATGAAGCCGCAAAAGCGGCAATGGCAGAGGCCAAAGCTAAAGCCGCAACGGAAGCCAAAGCGGCAAAAGCCCAACTGGTAGCGGAGCGTAAACTCCAGACAATCCGCGCTAAAGCTATCCGCTTCAGCACTTCAGCCGCTAACGCCAATGTTACCCCGGCCCAACGTGCTGGACACCTCCAGGAGTTTGGACAGCTTACCCGCCAGTATCACGCCGGGTCTATGGCATTGCAGGAATATAACGCCAGAGTGTCACGCCTTCAGCAAACCATGCGCCAGCAAGGCCGGGTAGGCATGAGGGGAGCCACAATTCCAGTAACCGCCAAAGTTAACAAACTGGACACCTCCATGATCGAGGGTGCAGGCGGGGCGATCACCATTGCCGCAACTGTGGCGCTCTCCGGCAAGATCATGAACACCGGGCAGGATTTTGAATCCGCGCTTTCTGGTCTGATAGCGATCACCGGTTCCACAGATAAGGCCGCTAAAGAGTTTGATTATCTCCGTGATCAGTCCAACCGTTTGGGCCTGGATTTACTCAAGACCAGTAAAGACTATACCCAGTTTGCCGCCGCTGTTGGTGACAAGCTCCCTAAAGACCAGATGCGATCCATCTTTGAGGGTGCAAGTGAATGGGGCCTTGTTACTGGTGCAGACTCCGAATCCCAATCACGCGCCTTGCGTAGTTTGAATCAGATGATGTCTAAAGGCACGGTAATGAGTGAAGAACTCAAAGGCCAATTGTCTGAAGCTCTTCCGGGCGCTGTGGGGCTGTTCGTTAAGGCTCTTAACCAGATGAAAGGCCGTACAGACCTGACAGAAAAGGATCTGTTTGACCTGATGCAACAAGGGAAGCTGTTCTCTAAGGACATCCTCCCGGAAGTGGCGAAACAGATGAAAGCCGCAGCTCGTAACGGTGGCGCTCTGGATAAGGCTATGAAGTCCAACCGGGCAAGCTGGCAGCGCCTGCAAACCAGTATGCAGAACGCTATGAACGTGTTTTTTACTTCTGGCTTTGGTAACTCACTAACCAGCGCTTTCGACGCTATCAGCGCCGCTGTTAACGGCTCTGGTGGGGCCTTTGAGATGTTCGGGCATATCGCCGGGAAAATTGTTGAGGGTGCCACAGATGCGTTTACAGAGTTGCATGACACTGTGATCCTGACCTTCCGCATTATTGAGTATTACGCCAGCAAGATGGGGATCACTGGTGAGCAGCTTAAATCCTGGGGCGAAATGGCAGTATACGCCGCCGGGGTGGCTCTGTTCGCCGGGTCTATCTGGAAGTTGGGCGGTGCCTTTAAATGGTTGTTGACCATGCTTAACCCACTAACCAAATTACTGGGGGTCATGAAAGGGATCGCCGCTATTGGTGGCATTGAAGCCGCTACAACTGGCGGATCTGGTGGGGAAGGTAAAGAGAAGCCAAACAAACCGGGCCGGGGTCCGAAAGTTGGTAAGGCCGGGGGCCTTGCGGCTCTCTCTGGCGGTCCTGTTGGCTGGGGCATTGCGATCGGTTCGGTAGGTGGGGATTATGCCTGGGATAAAGTCATGGACGCTAACGACGCCATGTATGGACAGGACACCACCGCCGGGGGCAATCTGAAGAAAGATAGCCCGCTGGGTAAACTGTGGGATTTCATCCACAGCCCAGATCTTCCGACCAATCCAAACTTTGCCAAACCAGAAGAGAAAACAGGGTGGGTAAGCTCTTACTCCAATCCGGGTTATGTTCCTCCTGCGCCGACGATTACAGCGCCACAGCTTAAAGTTGATATGGCAGGTAATCCACTGATGACGCCGCCAGCGTGGCTAAACCAGCCGCTTAACGTGAACGTCAATGTGAAAGTGCAGGATGGGCAGGTTAGGGATCTGGTCCGCTCTGAAGTTGAGACCAACAACCAGCAGGCTTTCAACATGCTGATGCAGGGCGGGCCGAACTAACCGCCCATACAAAAAAGGCTCCCCTAGTGGGAGCCTTTTCTCTTTTATACTTTCTAATATCCTGGCTTTTCATAACAGATCCTCTATTGAATATTTATCACTAAAATCATCTACTTTGCGTTGTGTGGCCCCAATGTAATGGAGCGTACTGGATAACGATTTGTGCCCCAATGCCTTACTGATTACGGCTATATCCTCCCCATTGTCATATCCGATAGTTGGTTTACTCTTCCTCATGCTGTGGGTCGAAAGATTCAGCCCCAGCTTTTCCCCGGCGTAGCTAATTTCCTCATGCAATTTAGAGCGGCTCACAGGCTTTCCCTTGCTCCTGTGGCTGTCCAACTGTAAGAGGTACACATGATCAGGGTTCGCCTCTCTCCGGGCCGCTATGATGCGTTTAGCGGTATCGGTGAGCCTCACTCGGACAGATTCACCTGTTTTCTGTTGGGACAGGACAAGGTGATCGCCTTTGATGTCGTCATAACGGATAGAGCGCAGATCCGACACCCTCAGCATTAATTCATAACCCAGCAACCAGGCGTCACGGTAAAGCGTCAGCCCCTTGCCCTGTTTGAGTAACTCTGTCGCTACCGCTTTCACTTCCTGAACTGATTTACAGCCCTCTACGAAATTCATTCTGTACCCTCCAGAACCTAACTGTGATCAATTATTGATCAAAAACAGTCACTTGTAAACTACAAAAATGATTAATTTTAAGATATGTCTTTTTAGTGAATTAAATCGGGTTTAATCGCGTTTAATGGCAGAGTAATGACCCAGCAGGGGAGGTAATGGGCTGTTTATGTGGGTAAAAGATGGTTACTTAATGAACTATCACCACAAGGCGGGTAAGGTGATTTGACTCCCCCAGCGCCTTTAAGTTACTGTATTTGTGGGAAATTAATTGTTATTTCGTAATGGTGTTGCCTGGCAAATTTTCAATTTACCCTCAAGAAAAAATTCCCAGCTTTTTTATCCACATATGAGAATCAATATCATTTGTAAACGATAGCTATTCTCAATACCAACCGGGGCGAAAGCCTTCGCCCCTCAGAGGGCCTCTGTAGACCCGCTTTCTGTATGCGCCTGTGGCGCTACAACTCTTAACCCTGTGGGTTTGTATTGCTTGCCACAAAATAACGCGCCACAGGCGCACAGGGGAGGCGGACGCCTCCAGGGTGGCCCGGCGGGGCCACTGGTCCATAGGGTAAAAGGACAGAATGGTATTGTGTTGTTATTAAGTAATTGAGAATAAAGGGATATCTGAGCGAGCGCACTGTAAGAGCGGAAGGTTGGACAATGTTTGACCAGAATGCAGGCCATCCGGTAGGGAGTGCCCCCAGATATTTGGCGAAAATACTCTCATCACCCGGGGCCTCAGATCGAGGGGCCTAGCAACAATATCCAAACTCCCGGATATTTTCCCACCCAACTGGAAGGAATCCGCCCCTATTTTCTGTTCGTGTATAGGTTAGGCTGAGGGAGGCTTGCCAATGTACACCCCCTGGATTTGGTGATCTGTTAAGTTATTGATTTTGATCGATTTTAGATCAATCATCCGTTGCCGGGATTACCCCCCACCCAGACGGATGGCACACAATGAATAACGATAAAGCAAACCACCCTAAACACTTCCAATACTTGGGCCGCATGGTCACTGTTTACCCTACATACATCATTATTGACGGTATCAAGATCAGCCGTTCCCGTCTTTCCTTTGCATTCCAATTGGAATTGGCAAAAGCACTTCGACTGCATGAAGAAAGCGTATGCAGAAAATAAATTTCATTTAAATCTTCACGACTGAATAATTTACTTAAGCCGCCTTATGGGCGGTTTTTTTTTGTGCCTGCCATTTATCTGTGGGTCACAACGTGAGACACAAACTGGGACACAGAGGATTTTTTAGGGTTGAGTCTTTGGCTTCCCGCTGGCATGATCCAGAACAGGGATTAACGGGACGTTAATCGCAAGCTTTTGATTTTGTTTTATTTGACTCGGGGTGCCCTTCTTTGTGAAGGCTGAGAAATACCCGTATTACCTGATCTGGATAATGCCAGCGTAGGGAAGTCAGATGCCTACCCGGTCATCGCTTCTTCACGCACGGCAGGAGCGAAACCATGCAGCCTGACCTGCTCGACTCACACGTTTTACATCAATTCCGAACCCGTTCCCCGCTCACGCACTGTATGACCAACGATGTCGTGCAGACCTTCACCGCCAACGTGCTGCTCGCGCTGGGCGCTTCCCCGGCAATGGTGATCGAAGCCGAGGAAGCGGAACAGTTTGCCGCGCTTGCCGATGCTCTGCTCATCAACGTGGGTACACTCACCGCACCGCGCGCCCAGTCGATGCGTCGGGCTATTGAGAGCGCTGTAGCCGCGGGCACACCCTGGGTTCTGGATCCGGTTGCGGTTGGCGCGCTGGCGTTCCGCACCCGTTTTTGCCAGCAAATATTATCCCTTAAACCTGCGGCCATTCGTGGAAACGCCTCCGAAATCCTCGCCCTTGCCGGAATGAGTGCGGGCGGGCGCGGGGTTGATTCCACCGATACGGCAGCGAGCGCGTTGACCGCTGCGCAGACGCTCGCCCGTCAGACCCATGCCGTTGTGGTCGTCACAGGAGAAGTGGATCACATCACTGATGGTCAGCGAACCCGTACGGTCGCGGGCGGCGACCTGCTGATGACCCGCGTGGTAGGAACTGGCTGTGCGCTCTCGGCGGTCGTCGCCGCCTGCTGCTCGCTGCCTGGCGACAGGCTTGATAACGCGACGGCTGCCTGCGGCTTTATGAAGCGCGCAGGGTCAGTTGCCCTGACTCAAAGCCGGGGGCCCGGCAGCTTTTCCTCCGCGTTTCTGGACGCGCTTTACGCGCTGGAGGAACAGGTATGACACGCATAAATGCCCTGACTATTGCGGGAACCGATCCCAGCGGCGGAGCGGGGATCCAGGCAGACCTGAAAACCTTCTCTGCGCTCGGCGCTTATGGATGCTCGGTTATCACCGCGCTGGTGGCGCAAAACACGCGCGGTGTACAGTCGGTGTATCGCATTGAGCCGGATTTTGTCGCCGCACAGCTGGATTCGGTATTCAGCGATGTACGTATCGACACCACCAAAATTGGCATGCTCGCAGAGGCGGACATTGTTGAAGCGGTCGCGGAACGTCTCAAACGTTATCAGATAAAAAACGTGGTGCTCGATACCGTGATGCTGGCCAAAAGCGGCGATCCGCTGCTCTCCGCCTCGGCCGTCGACACCCTGCGTAAAAAGCTGCTGCCGCAGGTGGCGCTGATCACGCCAAACCTGCCTGAGGCCGCCGCGCTGCTGGATGCGCCACACGCGCAAAACGAACGTGAAATGAAAGAGCAGGGCAATGCGCTGCTGGCGATGGGGTGTCGCGCGGTACTGATGAAAGGCGGTCATCTCGATGATGCAGAAAGCCCGGACTGGCTCTTCACCCACGATGGCGCGCAACGTTTCACCGCCCCGCGCGTACGGACCAAAAACACCCACGGCACGGGCTGTACGCTCTCGGCGGCGCTGGCGGCGCTGCGTCCCCGAAACGCGAACTGGGCGGATACGGTACAGGAGGCGAAGATCTGGCTCTCGGACGCGCTGGCAAAAGCCGATTCTCTGGAAGTGGGTCACGGTATTGGGCCGGTTCACCATTTTCATGCATGGTGGTAAGCCGTATACTGGCATAAAACCTTATGCCAGAGAAAAACAGAGATGGAACAAGCGCATACCCGGTTAATTGCTCAACTCAAGGAACGAATTGCCGCACCGGACAACACGCCGCTGTATCTGAAATTTGCCGAAACGGTTAAAAACGCGGTACGCAGCGGCGTGCTCGCGCACGGTAATATTTTGCCTGGCGAGCGCGATCTGAGCCAGCTTGCCGGTGTGTCGCGCATTACGGTGCGTAAAGCGATGCAGGCGCTGGAAGAGGCTGGCGTCGTCACCCGCGCGCGTGGATACGGGACGCAAATCAACAATATCTTTGAATATTCGCTAAAAGAGGCGCGCGGGTTTTCTCAGCAGGTGGTGCTGCGGGGCAAAACGCCCAACACGCTGTGGGTTAATAAACGCGTCGTGAAATGTCCGGAGGAGATCGCCCGCCACCTTTCCCTTGCGCCAGACAGTGATGTATTTCTGCTTAAGCGCATCCGCTATGTGGATGACGATGCAGTATCGATAGAGGAGTCCTGGGTACCAGTAGGATTAATTCCCAACCCGGACGACATTGGCGTCTCGCTTTATGATTACTTCCGCAGCCAGAATATCTTTCCGCAGCGCACCCGGTCCCGCGTCAGCGCCCGGATGCCGGACAGCGAGTTTCAGGCGCATATCAAGATGGACGATAAGATACCGGTGCTGGTGATCAAGCAAGTCGCGCTCGATCAACAGCACCGGCCAATTGAGTACAGCATCAGCTACTGCCGCAGCGACCTATACGTCTTTGTGTGCGAGGAGTAGGGCCTCGCGCGTGGGGGCGCAGTCGCCACCGCGATGGCTGACTACCCAGGCGGCTACGGCATTGCCAAGCTGCACCGCCTCTGGCAGTGACCATCCCGCGGCCAGACCGGCAAGGGTACCTCCCGCATGGCTGTCACCCGCGCCGATGGTATCGACCACGGTAGCAGGAAACGCCGGAACGTGTCCGGAAGCGTCACCGTCATACCAGACCGCCCCGTCTTTATCATGGCGTACGATCAGCGCAGCGCCAAACCTCTGCTGCCACCGTGTGCCGAGCTCTTCCACGCTTACGCCAAGCCATTCTGCGGCAAGTTCCGCCTCCTGACGATTAAGCGAGACAATCGGTTTGCAGGCCATAATCCTTGCCATCAGCGGGTCGGGAATATCCGCGATGCGCGGACCGAAATCGATAAAGAGCGTCGCATCCTGAAGACTTTCCAGCCAGGCCGTCAGCAGCTCACCGCTGGGGGACGCCAGCTGGTAGCCGGACAAAGAGATCAGGCTCCCTGCCGGCACGCTTAACCCGTCCAGCCAGCGCTGCTGCCACTGATTCTCCACGCCGCTGAACGACATAAAGGTCCGTTCACCGTCAGGCTCCACCAGCGCCAGGCACCAGCCGTTATCACCCGTTTCCGCTTCCACGGCGCTGTGCAGATCCTGCTTCGCCATGGCGTTACGGATAATATCGGCCCACACGCCGTGGCCGACAGGAAGCGCGTTTTGCGCAGCAATGCCGAGCCGCTTTAGAGCGATGGCGATATTCAGCGCGCAGCCGCCAATATTCACTCCCTGTTGCTTCAGTTCGATATCACACCCGCGCCAGGGCAGGGCGTAGGCGTCGGCAATCACGTCGATGACCGCCGCGCCGAGCACCGTTACGGGACGCGTGGCGTGAAGGGTTTCGAGACGGCGGGCAAAAGCACTCATACGCCCTCCCTGTGCTCCCGGAAGTGCAGCAGTTTTTCACAGTAGTGGCCGAAATCGAGCCGGTTTACGGCATCAAGTTCGTTTTTGAGTGCCGGATCAATGGCCTGTACACCGTGCAGCGCACCGCAGATGGCCGTTGCCATCGCGCCGATAGTGTCAGTATCACCGCCCAGGTTGGCGCATAACACCGCGCAGCGGTTCGGATCGGTGCCCGCGAGTTCGACCATCGCAATCGCCGCCGGAACGGACTCAAGGGTGCTCGTGCCCGCGCCAATAAGCTGATAGATCTGCTCGCTGGCGGACTCGGTACCGTTGGCTTCGCGCACGGTTTTCAGGGCCAGCTCAATACGAGCGGAAAGCGATGCGCTGAAGGTGGTCGTGTTCGCCTCCTGCGCCGCACGGGCAATACCCGGCAGGGCATCGGCGATGTGATGCCAGCGCTCGCCGTCGATAGCGCGTGAAACCGCCCAGGCGATCACCACCGCACCGGCGATGGCGAGATCCGATTTATGGGTCGGGCTGGAGGCTAACGCAACCTGTTCCACAAAGTGCGCCAGACGCGTGGCCGGCAGCAGGCATCCCAGCGGGGAGGCGCGCATCGCCGCACCGTTGGTGACGCCGTTGTTCTCCAGCTGGCTCACCGGCTTGCCGTCACGGATGGCGTTCAGGGCAATTTTGGAGGTCGGGCCGAGCACATTCTTATTGAACGCGTCAAAATCCAGCGCCCAGTCCAGAATATGCTTACCGATAACGTCAGGGTTAATTTCCCCGTCGCATTCGATAATCGCGTCGGCCAGGCACAGCGCCATTGACGTATCATCCGTAAATTCGGCCTGCTTAAAGTAACAGGCGGCATTATTCTCAGCCGGGCCGGGTAAGAAACGGTCGATCCAGCCGAAGTGCGCTTTCACCCGCTTGCGCGGCCACAGCTCCGACGGCATCCCCATCGCATCCCCTAACGCCTGCCCGTAAAGAGCACCGAGAATACGGTCTTGTTTCATTTAACTTCCCCTAGTGTCAGCGCGGTATCGCCATCAACCACCTCAATTGCGGTGATCTCTTTATCCGATTCGCGGAAAAACAGCATAAACAGCACGGCAATCACCACAATCATGATTGCACCAAACGTCCACATTCCGGCCCAGTTGAAGGTCAGCCCATTCACCGGCTCTTTATATGCGAACATTTTTTCCATCATCACGCCGCCGAGACGGTAACCTAGCAGGCTACCAAAGCCCTGACAGCACAGCGTGATCAAGCCCTGCGCCGCGTTGCGCATATGCACGGGCGCTTTTTTATCCACGTAGATGTACGCGGTGACGTAATAGAAGTCATAGCTTACGCCGTGCAGCAGAATGCCGAGGAACAGCAGGGCGTAGGTGAAGTATTGCTCGGCGCCGCCGTAAACAAAGAAACCGTAGCGAATGGCGGCGGTGATCAGACCCAGCAGCAAGACCTTCTTAATACCAAAGCGTTTGGTAAAGAACGGCAGAGCGAGCATGAAGAAGATTTCAGAGAACTGGCCGAGGGTCATCCAGCCGGTGGCGTTTTTCATCCCCACTTCGGTGAGATAGCCGTTGGCAAAGATGTAGTAGAAGGCCAGCGGCATGGCGAACAGGAACGAGCAGAAGAAGAACACCAGGAAGTTTTTATCGCGCAACAGGATCAGCGCATCCAGCCCCAGCATCACTTTGAAATCCAGCTTGCCGGTACTCTTCGGCGGGGTATTCGGCAGGAACAGCGCGAAGACGCCAAGCAGAAGGGAGCTGGCAGCGGTCATCAGCAGCGGAATATTGGTGTCAGAGATGTCGCTATAGCCCATCATCTGCGGCAGGAAGCCGCACGCCAGGCCGGAGGCAATCCAGCCGATGGTGCCCATCACGCGGATGCGCGGGAAATCAGCCTCTACGTCATCGACGTTTGCGAAGGCGATGCTGTTGGTCAGCGCGATGGTCGGCATATAGGTCAGGGAGTAGGCCAGCAGCAGCGGGAAGAAGGTGCTGAACTGGGTTTGCTGTGCTGCGAAATACATCAGAATCGCGCCAGCGAACATCAGCACGGCCAGCACTTTCTGGGCGGCGAAGAAACGGTCCGTCAGCGAGCCGACCAAGATAGGAGAGAGGATCGCGGCAATCGCGGTACAGGCATACGACCAGCCAATTTCCCCGGCGGTAAACCCGCTCTTACTCAGCCACAGCCACAGCGGCACAAACCATGCGCCCCAGATAAACCATTCAACGAACATCATGAATGACAGTTGGACTTTCGTTTTCATTTTTTAATCCTGCATGTCAGAGGTACGCATGTAACATACCATGTGATAATACCTTTTAAATACCTTTAAGGCGATTGTTTGATCAGTGTAACAAAAATGTTGTACACGAAACGAGCCAGCAGATTGTGCTTAAAAAAGTTGCAAATGGTGGAAAATAGGTTAAGTCGGTACCAGGCTTACTCTGCCTGCAAAAACGTGGGCTTGGATCACACGCTCCGACATCATGTCGGACTTACGGGAGCATCACTATGACTGATATTGCGCAGCTGCTTGGCAAAGACGCCGACAGCCTTTTACAGCATCGTTGTATGACCATTCCAGCCGACCAGCTTTATCTGCCTGGCCATGATTACGTAGACCGGGTCATGGTTGACAACAACCGTCCGCCTGCCGTACTGCGAAACATGCAGACGCTTTACAATACCGGCCGTCTGGGCGGGACCGGCTATCTCTCCATTCTGCCCGTTGACCAGGGCGTAGAGCACTCGGCGGGAGCGTCGTTTGCTGCTAACCCGCTCTACTTTGACCCGAAAAACATTGTCGAGCTGGCGATTGAAGCAGGGTGTAACTGTGTGGCATCGACGTATGGCGTGCTGGCCTCCGTTTCTCGCCGCTATGCTCACCGCATTCCGTTCCTCGTCAAGCTGAACCACAACGAAACCCTGAGCTACCCAACCGAATATGACCAGACGCTGTACGCCAGCGTCGAGCAGGCGTTCAACATGGGCGCGGTGGCGGTCGGGGCAACCATCTATTTCGGCTCTGAACAGTCGCGACGTCAGATTGAAGAAATCTCCGCGGCGTTCGAGCGTGCCCACGAGCTGGGCATGGTAACCGTGCTGTGGGCCTATCTGCGTAACGCGTCATTCAAGAAAGACGGCGTGGATTACCACGTATCAGCGGATCTGACCGGTCAGGCAAACCACCTGGCGGCAACCATCGGCGCGGACATCGTGAAGCAGAAAATGGCCGAGAATAACGGCGGCTATAAAGCGGTGAACTTTGGCTATACCGACGACCGCGTGTACAGCAAGCTGACCAGCGACAACCCGATCGATCTGGTGCGCTACCAGCTGGCGAACTGCTACATGGGCCGCGCCGGGCTGATTAACTCCGGCGGTGCGGCAGGCGGTGAAACCGACCTGACCGACGCGGTGCGCACGGCGGTCATTAACAAACGTGCGGGCGGTATGGGGCTGATCCTGGGCCGTAAGGCGTTTAAAAAATCCATGGCCGACGGCGTGAAGCTGATTAATGCGGTTCAGGATGTCTATCTGGACAGTAAAGTCACGATTGCCTGACGCCACCGTATCCCTCTCCCCCGTGGGCTGAGGGTTCCTCACAAAATAATGCCTGCACAAACGGCCCCCTCTCCCTTGAGGAGAGGGGGGCTCAGTCGCCACCACCCTGGCGACCCGGGCTCCCGGCGGTAAATCGCCGCTTCGCGGTCCCTTCGGCTTATTCCTTCCGGCTTATCGGGGACGGGCGGAAGTAACATCCCTGTACAGCCCGCCCTCTCGGCGCATCCCTGCGCCTCGCCCCGGCCTACAGGAAACGCCTCAGCGATTTACAGCCGGACCGAGGCATCGCTGAAAGCCCTCAGTTATTCTGAGGCAACGTTATCGCTTTTGATTTCAAATTACTGGGGAACCCTCAGCCCTGTGGGGAGAGGGCATTATCGCGCACGCTGTAAAAAATCAGCGCAACAGCACACAGTCCGGCGGCAAACGGCACTGCAACGCCCCGGGCAAGACCTCAATGCGGAATCGCTCGCCGCTGAGCGGCTCTCCGTCGAGGTTAAAGGTCATGCCGTGTGGGGCGATCACTTCAAACCACGCGGATTTCCCGTCGATGATATTGGGGCTCTCCTCTGGCTGCGTCAGCGTCGTAAACAGCGCAGGCAGCAGCCCGTCGCCGGTAAAAATACGCAGCTGTAATTGACCGTCGTTGATCAATGCTTCCGGGCAAAGCTGCTGACCGCCCCCCGCCTGCCGCCCGTTGCCGATACCAATCACCAGCGCGTCGCCCTGCCAGTGGAAGTTCTCACCGTGAATTTCACAGCTGTCGGGCTTGAGGGTGTCCATGCGCATTAGGCCATGGATGAGATACGAAACGCCGCCCAGCGCGGCCTTCAGTTTTTCCGGCGTTTCGCTGGTAATGCGGGTGCCGAAACCGCCCGTCGCCATATTGATAAAGCAGGTTTTTTCATTCACCTGCGCAATATCGACGGCGGTCGCTTTCCCGAGGATAGCCAGTTGCAGTGCTTTGCCTACATCCTCCGGAATACCGGCGCTGGTGGCAAAATCGTTGGCGGTACCGAGCGGTAAAATCCCCATCGCCGGGCGAGCTGCGGCGTTGAGGTCAATGAGCGCACCGGCGATCTCGTTGATCGTTCCGTCGCCGCCGCCGGAAATGATGGTCTCAGCGCCTAACCTGATACCTTCATCGATATAGCGCGCCGCATCGCCTTTTTCAAAGGTCACCCGCACGTGAATGCGCGCGCCATCTTCACGCAATTCGGTAATCGCCTGGCGCAGCAGATCGTTGCCTGCACTCTTGCCGTTAAGAATTAATAAACTGTCTGGATAGGTTGCCATCCGGGTTGCTCCCTTTTTTAGCTATAGAAAGAGTGTATCCCAGAGAGGGAAAAAGCGGGTAAGAACAGGATGAAAGGCAAAAAATAAGCCCGCGTAAGGGCTTTGAAATCGACTAAAGAACCCCGTAGCGCTTACAGTGCATACTACTGCCGCTCAATTGACTATTGTGGTCAACGTTTGAGGTGTGACATTGGCCTTGCCTCGATTTTGAGCTGCTTACGCCAGACCCGATTATGTAGCGTTAGCGCAATGGAGCGGTAAAAAATCGATGAATTCATCCACATAATGTTCAGAAAGAAAAATCCCAGCCCCAGCAAAGAGGTTATTTGCGGTGTGTAGTTCTCAACAGGGCCGAATAAAAGCGAAATCCCCGTCCAGATGAAATAAATGATGCTCATTATGCCTGTCAGCGTAATGACGAAAATATGCAGTTTATATCCAGGTAAAGAACCTCGTGTAGTCAGAAACATCGTGCTCATCACTACCAGACAATACACAATCGCTGCAATGAATACTCCCATCATAACCTTAAATTCGGGTAAGCCGAGCCAGCGAAACAGCAACAACCAGAGGGACACTTGCAGCATGGCGTAGCAAAAAATAGCCAGTAACGTGCTCACTGCCAAAGGAATTCCTGTCATATGGACGCCCACAGGAACGCCGAACCGATCTTTTAACTGTTCTTTTAATGTTTCAAGCTGGTTGAGATCATCGGTCGCCATTTTACTTTTAACCAAAGCACTTAATGCAAGGCTATCTTTAATGTATTTCATCATGGACGGGTCAATAACTTCCTGTAAATGAAAAAGACTGAATTAAACCAAAAATGTATTTACCCGTTTGTGCAACATTCTGTGGATTTCTGATATTTCCTGAGATGGCACTTCCAACGAAGGCAGAAGAATTTGAAATGGTATTCAGCAACTCACGCTGTAAGAGCAACTGCAACGCTTCTGACGGATAACGTTTGGGATACACGCCTGCCTTCATTGCTGCTTTTACACCTGAATTCGAGATGCCGGGATTGCGGATACGAATAATCTCCTCTGTTAATCGCGTACGGTCGGCCCGGCTCATTTTTTGTAATAAGGAGAGCAAACTCTCAGACGATGAACGGTTAAGAAGGCGATATGTTAATGCAGCGCTTTTTAAACCCGCAGCAGCCCCGGCAAGAGAAATCGCATCCAGGGCTGTGTTGGTTGCTGTATACCACTCCTGGGAATCCATCCACGCAACGTAATCATCATGATTCATAGCAATCAACGATAGTCGGCCAAGCCCATTTGCACATTGAATTCCAGTTGCTACACCACCGGCTAAAATCACAGCGGCTATAGCACCGGAAGACCCTGCAGTGAGAGGTATAGCCATACCGGCCCCTGCCGCAAGTACAACAGTAAGAATTGCGGCTCCGCAGGAAATTGCCGTTGAACCAATTTCAGTTGCCAGGGAAGGGGAATTAATCGTCGCCGTTGTTGCCTGAACAGGGTTAACTAATGCGGCATTTACTTTGGTTATGACTACATGACTAACCGAGCTTTCGTTTGGTGTCGCAATCCTTCTTGATGGCCGTACTAGCCACTGACGTGTACCGTCTGAGTAGATAATCCCGGCCTGGCTAAAATTTCTGCTACAGTCCAGTTGACCTGCAAGTGCTGTGAAATTTATATCGCCGCCAGAGGCAAGACCAAGACTGCGTGCGAGTTCGTAATCTGGAAGATCCTTTGAAAATTGTCCTGTGAATGTCACTTCATCTCTCCGTCCGTGTGAAACGTTGATTGTTAATAAATCAAGAGTAAAGGTCCTGTTAACACTTAAAATTAGGAATGTTCCGAATAGTGTTCATCCCTCTCAAATCCATTAAAAAATGTGATTAGGATCCTTTGTTCGTTCGATTTGCTTAGATGATACGCCTAATGCTGACACAAACCTTTCCCGGGTCAATGCAACGCCATATTTATCAGGGGGAAAAATTTCAGGAGTTAACAAAAAAAATAAGCCCGCGTAAGGGAGATTACGCAGGCTAAGGAGGTGGTTCCTGGTACAGCTAGCATTTATGGGTTATGTTTTTCAGCGGGGGGATAATACCCGTATTGAACGAAGCGGTATGTGATCCGATTCTAAGAATTATCCCAGCGTGAAAAAATCCCGTTGATTGACTATTTGCCGTGTGGATTTCGGGTATTTTCACCTTCAAAATTACGCATCAGCAGCGCAAACTCCAGCTCCACCTCTTCAGGAACCGGCAGCCAGACCACATGGCCGTCGCCAGGTGCGACCTCAATCGCCTCACCTTTTTTGTTTTCCAGGTGCTCCAGTCGGAAGTTCATGTTGCCCTGCGGCGTCATCAGCTCCAGGCTGTCGCCTTTAGTGAATTTGTTTTTTACGGCGACGGCGGCCAGCGGGCCTTTACGCTCGCCGGTGAAGTCGCCTACAAACTGCTGGCGTTCGGAAATCGAATAGCCATGCTCGTAGTTCTGGTAGTCGTCGTGAGTGTGACGACGCAGGAAACCTTCGGTATAGCCGCGATGCGCCAGACCTTCCAGCGTTTCCAGCAGGCTGGTGTCGAACGGTTTACCGGCAGCGGCATCGTCGATGGCTTTGCGATATACCTGTGCGGTACGGGCGCAGTAGTAGTAAGACTTGGTGCGGCCTTCAATTTTCAGGGAGTGTACGCCCATCTTGGTTAAACGCTCGACGTGCGCGATGGCGCGCAGATCTTTAGAGTTCATGATGTAGGTGCCGTGCTCGTCTTCGAAGGCGGTCATGTACTCACCCGGACGTTTGGCTTCTTCGATCATAAACACGCTGTCGGTAGGCGCGCCAATTCCCAGCGTTGGCTCAACGTTGGTGACCGGAATCGGCTCGTGTTTATGCACGATGTTACCGATGTCATCCTCTTTCCCTTCCTGAACGTTATATTCCCAGCGGCAGGCGTTGGTGCAGGTACCCTGGTTCGGGTCACGCTTGTTGATGTAGCCAGAGAGCAGGCAGCGGCCGGAGTAGGCCATGCACAGCGCGCCGTGAACGAAGATTTCGATCTCCATATCCGGCACTTGGGTGCGGATCTCTTCGATCTCTTCGAGGGACAGCTCGCGGGACAGAATGACGCGGGTCAGCCCCATCTGTTTCCAGAATTTCACCGTTGCCCAGTTGACGGCGTTAGCCTGCACTGAGAGGTGAATGTCCATCTCCGGGAAATTCTCCCGAACCAGCATGATTAAACCCGGGTCCGACATGATCAGCGCGTCCGGCCCCATCTCCACGACCGGCTTCAGGTCGCGAATGAACGTTTTCAGCTTGGCGTTGTGCGGCGCGATGTTCACCACCACGTAGAATTTTTTGCCCAGGGCATGCGCTTCGTTGATGCCGAGCTGAAGATTCTCGTGGTTGAATTCGTTGTTACGCACGCGCAGCGAGTAGCGCGGCTGGCCCGCGTAAACGGCGTCGGCACCATAGGCGAAAGCGTAACGCATATTTTGCAGCGTTCCCGCCGGGGAAAGAAGTTCCGGTTTAAACATGTTTGTTCTCGTTCTGATGACAGGTCAGATCCGCATGCACCTGGTGCAGCGGTAAGGGGAGATCCCCCACTTTAAGGGCGGGCATTGTAGCGCTGCGGGGCGGGGAGGTAAAGCGCCTCACCCCTTTCAGATGACATAATACTTCGTATCTTTAAACCATTAGCGATATGACATACAAACACAAATATATTAAAGCCAGTAGAATAATACCGGCGATAAGAATGAAACCAATGGCATTCATCGTAGCCGTTCCAGAATACTTGACTGTCCAGATGGCAACCGTTCGGATGTTATGCAGTATTTTTGTGATCATATAGCTGATGAAAACAATAAGCAGCGTCAATTGCGTAAACATGGAAAGGTAAAACATGATCGCCTGCGGAATGAAGTAGTTAGATATTGCCCCTTTTGAGGTAAAGATAATCATGGTTTCGTTATCGATGAAATCCAGTGAAGAACGTATCACTTCCAGCGGGTTCCATGTCATTACAGGTCTGTCTTCAAAATACAGGCCTTGCTGGATATAGAGGTCCTCAATCGAAGCATTTTTAAGATGGGTGATGATAAGTGTAAATGAGAGCATAACACCCAGAACAATTGAAGAAAAATAAACGATCGATTTTACAGACGAAAACCCTTTCGATAGACCTGCGTTAATGTAAGCTCTGATAAGATAAATTGACATCACATCAAGCAGTAAAGAGTACCAAAAGCCAAAATGAATAAAGTCATGTAAAGCAACTTCAATGGTCAATGGCAGATGTTGAGGAATGATGTGCTCAGGATTTCTAAAAGTCAGCACCCAGAGATACCAAACTACAAATAAGATACTGGAATATAAAACCAATAAAAACGGGATGGTAATTAATTGCCTTTTTGAGAATGCATGATTACCGAATGCCAGGAAAAAAGCGCTTACCCATTGCTCGGAAAACTTGGTTATTCTGTTTTTTTTAGGTATGAGGAGTTCTATTTTTTGTATTGCTTTTGTTTTCATTTTTTTATTATAAGCAAATAACCCCAGAAAAAGGCTGGCAACGCTTATAGCTGTGGTGATGATAATGAATAAATTACCAATAAAATTTTGCATTTCTTGAAGCCGTAATATAGTGATTTATTTCGTTTTTAACATCAAACATTACAGTTTGCAATTGTCAAATCAGGTAGGCGTGTTGTTAGAAAGTGAATGTTATGAAGAACGATGATTACCTGGGCAGGTAATCATCGTTAAAGCAAATATTAAGCAATCCTGCACGCATCCGCTTCCCAGCGATACCCCACGCCGTACACCGCGCGAATAAACGACTGGTCGGCGTCCAGCGCCTCCAGCTTGCGGCGCAGGTTTTTGATGTGGCTGTCGATGGTGCGGTCGGTCACCACGCGGTAATCGTCATACAGATGGTTAAGCAGCTGCTCGCGGGAAAACACTTTGCCCGGCTCGTGGGAGAGCGTTTTCAACAGGCGAAACTCTGCGGGGGTGAGATCCAAAAGTTTGCTGCGCCAGCTCGCCTGGAAACGGCTTTCGTCGACGATCAGCGGGCTTTGCGCATCCAGCACCTGCAATTCACGCTGCGGCTTACAGCGGCGGAGGATGGTTTTCACGCGAGCGACCACCTCCCGCGGGCTGTAAGGCTTGCAGATGTAATCGTCGGCGCCGATTTCGAGCCCCAGCAGACGATCGATCTCTTCGATTTTGGCCGTCACCATCACGATGGGCACATCGGAGAAACGACGAATTTCGCGGCACAGGGTTAGGCCGTCGGTACCCGGCAGCATCAGATCCAGCAGGATCAGATCCGGCGGCGTCTGGCGCACGTAGGGCAGCACCTGGTCGCCGTGGCTGATAAGCGTTGGCGCGTAACTCGCAGCGCGCAAATAGTCGATCAGCAGTTGCCCAAGTTTAGGCTCGTCTTCCACGATCAAAATACGCGGTGTGTTGTCGTCAATCGGTAACTCGGTCATGCTTCCCTCGATAAATCCCGTTCCAGAGGTAACTCTACTGTAATGCTAACCCCGCCAAAAGGCGAATGGGCGGCGCGGATGGTGCCGCCATGGGCCTCCACAATGTTAACGCAAATGGCCAGCCCAAGGCCGGAACCGCCGCTGGCGCGGTTGCGTGAACCTTCGGTGCGATAGAAGCGCTCGAACAGTTTTTCCAGCTGCGCATCCTTCACGCCAGGGGCGGAGTCCGCAAAGGTCAGGGCAAAGCGCCCGTTTTCCTGCCTGCCGGAGATATGCAGCGCGCCGCCGCCGTCGGTGTAGCGGAGGCTGTTCTCCAGCAGATTATTGAACAGCTGCATCAGGCGATCTCTGTCGCCGAACACCACCGCACTGTCCGGCAGCGAAAGGTTGATTTTCAGGTCACGGCTGGCGAAGCGCTCGCGGAATGCGCCGGTCACGACTTCAAGGATATTGATCACATCGATCGGTGCTTTCTGGTAAGCCAGGGCGCCTTCGTCGGACATGGAAAGCTGATGCAGATCGTCCACCAGTTTGGTCAGCGTACCGACTTCCGCCTGAAGCGAGGCCACCGACTCGGGGGTGAACTGCCGCACGCCGTCCTGAATCGCCTCCAGCTCGCCGCGCAGCACCGCCAGCGGGGTGCGCAGCTCGTGCGAAATGTCGGCCATAAAATCGCGGCGCATCTGCTGGTTTTTTTCCAGCGTGCTGGCGAGCTGGTTGAAGTCCTGCGCCAGCTTGCCCAGTTCATCCTGGCTGCGGGTGTCCACGCGGGTCGAGAAATCACCCGCCGCCAGCTTGTGCGTGCCTTCCACCAGGCGCTTAACCGGCGCCAGCAGGCCGCGCGCCAGCGGGAAGGTGGCGAGCGCCGCAAGCAGGGTAGAAAGCGCGACAATCAACCAGCTGGTCTGACGCTGCTGGCGGTCAAAGTTGATGTCGGTGTTGCGCGTCAGCCGCTCGACCGGGGAGGCGATAACCCAGCCCACCGTGGCGCCGTTCGAGGTAATGGCGCGCTTTGTGCCGTCCGGCGGTACCGGAGAGCGTGGGCCAACGAGCACGCGCATCTCCTGATCAATTACCCAGAACTGGGTGCGCCAGCCGTGCGGCGGCATGCCCGGTCCCGGACGGTCGTCGTCATTATCGTGCTCCAGCGAGCGCAGAATTTGAAATATAAAGCGATCGTTGTTGCGCAGAAAACGCCAGTTACCGTGCAGGCTATACTGTTCCCCCAGCGCGTCGCTTAAGCCCTGTAAACGCTGTTCGTTACCGTGCTTGATGTAGTCAATAAAGCCGCGCTCAAAGCTGACCCGCACCGCCCAGTGCATAGTAATCAGCAGGACGATACAGGTGGCGAAAATCGCCACAAAAAGCTTACCGGTGATCCCCGGACGCCAGAATTTCATGGTGCACTCCTTTTGCCGCGTCGGATCACGACGTTTTTGGTCGTGTCATTCGGCACTCTGGCAAAGATAAAAGCGGGCAGAGCGATAATTACCGCCATGCTGAGGTAAGTGTATAAAAAGACCTGATGCGCGACGGGGGTGTCGGCGCTGAGATGGTGCTGACCGTACATGCCGAGCAGCAATCCGGCAACCGTGACCCCCACGCTCATGGAGAGCTGCATGATCATCGACAGCAGACTGTTACCACTGCTTGCCAGCTCGTCCGGCAGATCTTTCAGCGTCAGGGTGTTCATCGACGAGAATCGCATGGAGTTGATGATCCCCTGGCAGAACAGCACCAGCGGCAGGATGTAGTACCAGCCCAGCAGCGCCACGGCCATAAACAGCAGGCAGACCAACGCCAGCCCGATCGTGGCGGCCACCAGCACGCGGCGATAGCCAAAGCGGTTCACCACCTGCACCACAATACGCTTCATCCCCATGCTGCCAAGTACCATCGGGATCATCATCAGCCCGGCATGGAACGGCGAGAAGCCCATCCCAATCTGTAAAAATACCGGCGTCATAAACGGCAACATGCCGCTGCCGATGCGTCCGGCAAAGCTGCCGAACAGACCAAGACGGTAGGTGGGATTCTTGAACAGATTTAGGCTGAACAGCGCGTTAGCGTTACCTCTGGCATGCCACAGATACCAGAGAATGGCGGTGACACCCAGCGCTACCAGCAGGGCGAGCGACAGGGAGGAGATCCCCAGCCCTTTTTGCCCGTCGAGCGCGAGGGTAAGCGTCGCCATGCCAGCTGCCAGCAGGATGAAGCCAAAGAAATCAAAGCGCCGGGTCTGCATTTTATAGTTCGGCATCAGCGTCAGGGTGGCAATCGCGCCGATAATACCGACCGGCAGGTTGATCAGGAAGATCCAGTGCCAGGAGGCATACTCCACCAGAATCCCGCCCAGCGCCGGGCCAAGCAGCGGGCCGACCTGACCGGGCAGGGTGACGAAGGTCATCGCCGCCATATACTGCGCGCGCGGAACAATTTTCATCACCGTTAACCGCCCGACGGGTACCATCATCGCGCCGCCGACGCCCTGTAGCACGCGCGCCATCACCAGCTGGTCGAGGGTATTGGCCTGGGCGCAAAACAGCGACCCGGTGGTAAACAGCACAATGGCGGTGAAGAAGATGTTTCGCACGCCGACTTTATCCGCCAGCCAGCCGCTGGCAGGCAGCATCACGGCGACCGTCAGCACGTAGGCGACAATCACCATATGCATGTGCAGCGGGCTCTCCCCCAGGCTTTTCGCCATCGAGGGGAGGGCGGTGTTCACGATAGTCGTGTCCAGCGACTGCATAAAGAAGCCGAACGCGACGATCCACAATTGCCAGCGAACGTTACTGGGTAGGTCGGTCATTTACTCGGTCACCGTGGTTCTCTTTTTACGCGAAAAACGCAGCCGCAGGCGGTCAAAGAACAGATAGACTACCGGCGTCGTGTAGAGCGTCAGCAGCTGGCTCATCACCAGGCCGCCAACGATCGTGATCCCCAGCGGCTGGCGTAGTTCAGAGCCGTCACCGCCGGATATGACCAGCGGCAGCGCGCCGAACAGCGCGGCCAGCGTGGTCATCATGATCGGGCGAAAACGCAGCAGACAGGCCTGGAATATCGCCTCGTCCGGCGTCAGGTTGCCGTTGCGCTGGGCGTCCAGGGCAAAGTCGACCATCATTATCGCGTTTTTCTTCACGATGCCAATCAATAGCATGATCCCGATAAGCGCGATAAGACTGAATGGGGCACCGAACAGCTCCAGCGCCAGCAGCGCCCCCACGCCCGCAGAGGGAAGCGTGGAGAGAATGGTCAACGGGTGCACGTAGCTTTCGTACAGCACGCCCAGCACGATATAAACCGTGGCAATGGCCGCCAGAATCAAAATAACCTGCGAGTTCATGGTGTCCTGGAACACCTGCGCCGTACCGGCAAAGCTGCCGCGCACCGAGGAGGGCACCCCGAGCTGGGTCATGGCGCGATTAATGGCATCGCTGGCCTCAGACAGCGACGAGCCGGTTGGCAGGTTAAACGAGACGGTCGAGGCGGCGGAAAGCCCCTGGTGGTTCACCGACAGCGGGGCGTTCGACGGCTGCCAGCTGGCGAAGTACGACAGCGGAATCGCCTTACCGTCATCATTGATCACAAACATCTTGTCCAGCGCGCTGATGTCCTGGGTGTAGCGCGGATCCACCTCCATCACCACCTTGTACTGGTTCATCGGCTGATAGATGGTAGAGACTTCACGCTGCCCGAAGGCGTTGTTCAGCAGGCTGTTGGCCGCCTCCACGTTAATGCCCAGGCGGGCCATGGTTTCACGATCGTAGGTGAGCGCCATCTCCGCACCGTTGTTTTGGCTGTCAGAGTTCACGTCCGCCAGCTGCGGCAGCGCGGCCAGCGCTTTACGGATCTTCGGCTCCCACTCGCGCAGGGCGGCTAAGTCATCCGAGAGCAGGGTGTACTGATAGCTGGCGTTAGCCTGTCGTCCGCCGACGCGGATATCCTGAACGGCCATCAAAAACAGATTTGCCCCCGGCTCTTTGGCAAGCTTCAGCCGCAGGCGGTCAATGATCTGCTGCGCCGTTTCGTGACGTTCACCGCGCGGCTTAAGGGTAATAAACATCATCCCGCTGTTAACGCGCGAGCCGCCGGTAAAGCCGGTGACGTTATCCACGGCCGGATCTTCCCGGATGATTTTCATAAAGTCTTGCAGTTTGCCGCGCATCGCCTGGAACGAAATGCTCTGGTCCGCCTGAATGCCCCCCATCAGCACCCCGGTATCCTGCTCCGGGAAGAAGGTTTTCGGGATGGTGATATACATCCAGACGTTGAGGACGATGGTGCCGATCAGCACCAGCCCGACAATACGCGTGTGGTTCAGCACCCATTTCAGCGATTTGCCGTAGCCGGACTGCATCGCCATCAGGACGCGGCCAAAGCCTTTCCTGCGCGGCTGCGAGTGCGGTTGGCTGCGCTTTAGCATCCAGCCGCACATCATCGGCGTCAGCGTCAGCGAAATCACCAGTGAGATACCAATGGCGACGGAAAGCGTGACGGCAAATTCGCGCAGCAGTCGCCCCGGCAGGCCGCCCATCAGCAGCAGTGGCAGGAATACCGCTACCAGCGACAGGCTCATGGACAGGACCGTGAAGCCCACTTCGCGCGTCCCCTGAAGCGCCGCCTGGAGCGGCTTCATGCCCGCTTCCAGATGGCGCGAGATATTCTCCAGCACCACGATGGCGTCATCCACCACAAACCCGGTGGCAATCGTCAGCGCCATCAGCGACAGGTTGTTAAGGCTAAAGCCGCACAGGTACATGGCGGCAAAGGTGCCTATCAGCGATACTGGCACCGCCACCGCCGGGATCAGCGTCGCGCGCCCCGAGCGCAGGAACAGGAACACCACCAGGATCACCAGCGCGACGGAGATGATCAGCGTTTGCTCTACCTCCTCAAGCGAGGCGCGGATGGTGGGGGAGCGGTCCTGCGCAATCTGGAGATCGATGGCCGCCGGAATCGTTTCCTGAAGCTCCGGCAGGCGCGTGCGGATGCTGTTCACCGTCTGAATGATGTTGGCTTCCGGCAGCTTGCGGATCATCAGCAAAATCGCCGGTTTGGCGTTGGTCATCCCGGCGTTACGCACGTCCTGCACCGAATCGGTGACGCTGGCGACGTCGCTCAGGCGCACCGCCGCGCCGTTGTTGTAGTGAATAATCAACGGCTGATACTCGGCGGCGGTTTTCAGCTCGTCGTTAGTCTGGATCTGCCAGCGGTGGCTGCTGTCCTCAATCGCGCCCTGCGGCTTACGCACGTTGGCGTTGCTGATGGCGGAACGCACGTCGTCCAGCGACACGCCCTGGTTAAACAGCGCCTGCGGATTCAGCCCCACGCGCACGGCGGGCAGGGAGCTGCCGCCGACGTCCACGTCGCCCACGCCGTCAATCTGGGCGATGGTTTGCGCCAGCTGGGTGGAGGCAAAATCGTACAGCTCGCCCTGGGAGTAGGTCTCTGACGTGAGCGTCAGGATCATGATCGGCGCGTCGGAGGGGTTGGCCTTGCGATAGGTTGGACGGCTCGGCATGCCGCTCGGCAGCAGGCTTTGGGCGGCGTTAATCGCGGCCTGCACGTCACGCGCCGCGCCGTTGATGTCCCGGTCGAAATTGAATTCCAGAATGATGCGCGTGCTGCCCAGCGAACTGCTGGAGGTCATCTCGTTAACCCCGGCAATTCGACCAAGCGAGCGCTCAAGCGGCGTCGCCACCGATGAGGCCATGGTTTCCGGCGAGGCACCCGGCAGCGAGGCGCTGACCATGATCACCGGGAAATCGACCTGCGGCAGCGGGGCCACCGGCAGCAGCCGGAAGCCCAGCACGCCGCACAGGGTGATAGCGACGGAGAGTAAAATCGTCGCCACCGGACGGTAAATGAAGAGGGCGAAAAACTTCACTTACGCCTCCTCTTCACGTTTCGGGAAGCGGCTTTTCGTCCACAGGGCCAGACGGTCAAACAGCAGGTAGATAACCGGCGTGGTAAACAGCGTCAGCACCTGGCTTACGAGCAGGCCGCCGACCATCCCGATGCCCAGCGGACGGCGCAGTTCGGCCCCCACGCCGGTGCTCAGCATCAGCGGCAGCGCGCCCAGCAGGGCGGCGAGGGTGGTCATCAGGATCGGGCGAAAACGCAGCAGACAGGCCTGGTAAATGGCCTCGCGCGGCGCCATACCCTGCTCGCGCTCGGCGGCCAGCGCAAAGTCGATCATCATGATGGCGTTTTTCTTCACGATGCCGATAAGCAGAATGATGCCGATGATCGCAATCACGTCCAGTTCGCTCCCCGCCAGCATCAGCGCCAGCAGTGCCCCCACGCCCGCCGTCGGCAGGGTGGAGAGAATGGTGATCGGGTGGATAAAGCTTTCATACAGCACGCCAAGCACGATATACATCGCCACCACCGCCGCGACAATCAGCCAGACGGTGCTGCCCAGCGCGGCCTGGAACGCCAGAGTACTGCCCTGGAACTGGGTCTGAATATCTGACGGGAAGCTGAGTTCGTTCTCCGCACCCAGAATGGCCTCCACCGCTTCGCCCAGGGAATAACCGTCCGGCACGTTGAACGAAATGGTGGTGGATGGGAACTGATCGAGATGGTTAATCGACAGCGGGGTGTGACGCTCTTCCACGCTGGCAATGGCGCTGAGCGGCACAATTCCGCCGTCTTTGCTGGTCAGGCGTATCGAGTCCAGCGCGGCAAGCCCGGGCGTGTTCTCGGTGTTATGTTCCAGCACCACGCGATACTGGTTCGCCTGGGTGTAAATGGTGGAGATAAGGCGCTGGCCAAAGGCGTTATACAGCGCGTTATCCACGTCGGACATGGTAATGCCCAGACGGCTGGCGGTGTCGCGGTTGACGTTCACGTACGCCGCCAGCCCTTTATCCTGCCAGTCGCTGCTGACGTCAGAAATCTGCGGCAGTGCTTTCAGCTTGTCCACCAGCTGCGGCACCCAGGTGCTGAGTGCATCAAGCGAGGTGGCCTGGAGCGTAAACTGGTACTGCGTGCGGCTCACCTGCGTATCAATGGTTAAATCCTGGATCGGTTGCAGATACAGCTCAATGCCCGGTACGCGCGCCACAGCGCTTTGCAGACGCTCAATAACCGCGTTGACGCGATCGTCACGGTCATCGAGCGGTTTAAGGTTAATTTGCAGGCGCGCGCTGTTAAGCGACGGGTTGGTGCCGTCCACGCCCACGTAGGCAGTCAGGCTTTCCACCGCCGGATCTTTCATGATGATCTCAGACACCTGCTGCTGGCGCTGCGCCATGTTGGCGAAGGAGACCGTCTGTGGCGCCTGAAGCGTGCCCTGAATAATGCCGTTGTCCTGAATCGGGAAGAAGCCTTTCGGAATGAAAACCCACAGCATGACGCTGAGCGCCAGCGTGCCGAGGGCCACGCCGAGCGTCGCCCAGGGATGGTTCAGGACTTTCGCCAGCACGCGGCCGTAGGCGGCAATAATGCGCTCGAACATCCGCTCGGAGGCGAGGGAGAAGCGGTTTTGCTTGCGCAAAGATTCGTGGCTCAGCATGCGGGCGCACATCATCGGCGTCAGCGTCAGCGACACCACGGCAGAGATCAGAATGGCGACCGCCAGCGTCACGGCAAACTCGCGGAACAGCCGCCCGACGATATCGCCCATAAACAGCAGCGGGATCAGCACCGCAATCAGCGAGAAGGTGAGCGAAATAATGGTAAAGCCGATCTCCCCCGCGCCCTTCAGCGCGGCGGCTAACGGCTTTTCACCTTTCTCGATATAGCGCGAGATGTTTTCGATTACCACGATGGCGTCGTCCACCACAAACCCGGTGGCGATGGTGAGCGCCATCAGCGTCAGGTTGTTAATCGAGAAGTCGAGAAATACCATTACCGCGAACGTCCCGACCAGCGAGAGCGGCACGGCAACGGCGGGAATGATGGTTGCCGGAACGTTGCGCAGGAACAGGTAGATGATCATCACCACCAGCGCAATCGCCAGCATCAGCTCGAACTGGGTGTCAGTCACTGACGCGCGAATATTCGTGGTGCGGTCAGAGAGCACTTTCACGCTGACCGATTTTGGCAGGCTTTCCACCAGCTGCGGCAGCATGGTGCGAATGCTGTCGGCGGTATCAATAATGTTCGCGCCCGGCTGGCGCTGAACGTTCATGACAATCGCCTGCTGCTTATTGGCCCACGCCCCGAGCCAGCTGTTTTCCGCGCCTTGTTCAACGGTTGCCACGTCGCCGAGGCGGATCGGTGCGCCGTTCTGGTAGGCAATAATCAGCTGACGGTATTCATCGGCGGACTGCATCTGGTCGTTGGCGGAGAGCGTGACCGCGCGGGTCGGGCCGTCCAGCGAGCCCTTCGCTGAGTTAACGTTGGCGCTGCTGATGGCGGTGCGAATGGTTTCGCTGGTTAACCCCAGCGCGGCAATGGCCTGGGCATTGAGCTTAACGCGCACCGCGGGGCGTTGTCCCCCTGCGAGCGTCACCAGCCCGACGCCTGTCACCTGCGAAATCTTCTGCGCCACGCGGGTTTCGACCATGTCTTCCACCTGTGTCATCGGCATGGCGGAGGAGGTGACGGCAAGCGTCATGATCGGCGGGTCTGCCGGGTTCACCTTGCTGTAAACCGGCGGGTTCGGCAGGTCAGACGGCAGCAGGTTGGTGGCGGCGTTAATGGCGGCCTGCACCTCCTGTTCCGCGACGTCCAGCGACAGCGCGAGCTGGAACTGAAGCGTGACGACCGAGGCACCGCCCGAGCTCTGGGAGGACATCTGCTTCAGGCCAGACATCTGGCCAAACTGACGCTCCAGCGGGGCGGTGATGGCGGACGTCACCACATCCGGACTGGCGCCCGGATAGAGGGTGACAACCTGAATAGTCGGGTAGTCCACTTCCGGCAGCGCCGACACGGGCAGAAAACGGTAGCCAATGATCCCGGCCAGCAGGATCGCCACCATCAACAGGGTCGTCGCAACTGGACGTAAGATAAACAGGCGTGATGGCCCACCTGTAGAGCTCGGCGGCATCACCTGCATCAGGCTTTTGCTCCTGTATTCTGCGCTTCCACCACCTCGACCTGCGCCCCTTCGGTCAGCCGGTCAATACCGTCGGTTACGACGCGGTCGCCTGCGGACAGCCCGGCGCTGATCACCACCGTCTGACTGTCCTGGATCCCGGTTTTCACCAGGTGTTTGCTGACCTTGTTTTCGCTGTTCAGCACCCAGACAAAGTTGCCTTCACTGCCCATTTGCAGGGCCGCCGTCGGGATCACCACGGCGTTTTCTTCGGTCGCGACCAGCATTCGCGCATTGACGAACTGATTCGGGAACAGGGCATCGTCCTGATTGTTGAAGCGTGCTTTTAACTTGATGGTGCCGGTGGTGGTGTCGATCTGGTTATCCAGGCTCAACAGCGAACCTTCGCTCAGCTTCTGCTTGTTGGTGCGATCCCAGGCTTCAACTACCAGCGATTTTCCGGCCTTCTGCGCCTGTATCACCGTCGCAATGTCGCTTTCCGGCAGGGTAAAGACGAGATCGATAGGGTGCGTCTGGGTGATCACCACGATGCCCGTGGTATCGCCGCTGGAGATTTGGTTCCCGATATCAACCTGTTTCAGGCCCACGCGGCCGTCAATCGGCGCGGTGATCCGGCTCCAGTCGAGCTGGAGCTGGGCGCTGGCGACCGCGGCTTCGTCGGCCTTGATGGTGCCCTGAGATTCACTGACCAGAGATTGCTGGGTATCCAGCTCCTGGCGCGACACGAGGTTGGTTTTTACCAACTGCTGATAGCGGGCTAAATCGCGGCGGGCATTGGCGAGGGTGGCTTTGTCTTTCGCGAGTTGCCCCTGCGCCTGCGCCAGGGCCACCTTAAACTGGCTTGGATCGATTTCCGCCAGCAGATCGCCCGCTTTCACCTGTTGACCTTCCTGGAAGTGGATGGCCATCAGCTGACCGTCTACGCGGCTACGTACCGTCACGGTGTTGGCGGCAGTGATGGTTCCCAGCCCGGAGAGATAACGAGGCACCGCTTTATTCACCGCCGTTGCCGCCTGCACCGGTGCCAGCGCACCGCCGCGCATACCGTGGCGCCCGCCGCCCGTTGGGCGTTGTGAGGGGCTACTGGCGCCAGCAGGTGCCGTGGAGTTCGCGGACTGGCTGTGCCAGTACCAGGCGGCGGCCAGGACCACCACAATCAGACCAGCGGCGATTGCCCAGCGGGATTTGTTACTGCCTTTCATCGTTATACGTTCTCATCCTGAAACTCTTTCGGGGAATGATACTAGTTTAGTCAGGTAACACAGTGGAAAAATGGAGGAAATATGGAAGACTGTCAGGAATGGTCTGAGTGTGGTGCCGCGGTTTCGCCTTCGCCGGGTGGCGCTGCGCTTACCCGGCCAACGGTTGGAGGATCTTGTTGGCCGGGTAAGGCGAAGCCGCCACCCGGCACAACTCCATTAGCTAAACACCACCTGCGCCCAGCGCGCCAGCCCTGCCGTAACGGAGCCAAAGTCATCGCCGCCGGCAATCGGGATCCCCGGCAGCTGTTCCGCCAGCGCTTTCTTGATCAGCGGCGAACGGGCGCTACCGCCGGTCAGGTAAATCACGTCCGGCTTCACTTTGCCATTCTCAAGCGCCAGCTGCACCTGCTCCAGAATACGCTGAAGCGGCTGAGTCAGCGCCATTTCCAGCCCTTCCTGGGTGATAGCCGTAGCCAGATCGTCACTGATAAACGGCAGCGAAACCGCATGCTCAGGACGATCGGAAAGGGCGATTTTGCTCTCTTCGGCGGTGCGCACCACGCGGTAGCTCAGGCGCTGACGCCACACCTTATACAGCAGCGCGACCTTCTCTGCATCCTGTGCATCACGCACCAGATCGTTGAGGAAACGGCCATTCGCGGTGCTGTAAAAATCACTCTGGGCAGGGACGTCGTTGATGGCAATCGCGTTCCACCACGGCAGGATCGGCAGGGCGATGCCTTTCTCGGTTTGACCGCCCATGCCGAGCAGCGGCATCAGGCTCTTGAATGCCAGGGCAATATCCAGATCGTTACCGCCCACTCGGCAGCCGCTGTGCCCCAGCAGACTGTTTTCACGATCGCGACGGTGATGCCACTTCGGACCCATCAGCAGTAATGAGCAGTCCGTCGTACCGCCGCCGATGTCCACTACCAGCACCCGTTGTTCTTCTGTCAGCGTGGCTTCAAAATCCAGCCCCGCTGCAACCGGCTCATACTGGAATACCACGTCACGGAAGCCAGCCCGGTGCGCTGCACGCTCAAGGATCCCCTGCGCCTGCTGGTTGGCTTCGTCGCCGCCCAGCCCCTGGAAGTTGATCGGACGGCCAATCACCGCCTGGGTGATGGCATCCGGCACCTGGGACTGCGCCTGATTGCGGATGTGCAGCATCATCGCGCAGACCAGATCTTCAAACATCGCCACTTGCTGTGGCTTCAGGCCGCTGGCGCCGAGGAAGGATTTCGGCGATTTAACGAAGTAGACCTCTTCCGGATCTTCAATGTACTGCCCGAGGGAAGAGAGGCCGAACTGCACGCTGGAAGGGGTAACGTCGATATCTTCCTCGCGGTTAAAGCTGACCGCACGGCGCAGCAGCGCCTGGGTTTCCGCTGTGGTAGCAGGAACCTGATGATGGCGGAACAGCCACTCGCTCACCGCTTCACGCGTCGGCGCACAGAGCATTGACGGCAACAGCGTACTGCCGTTTTCCATTTTCAGGAGCTGCGGTTGTCCGTTTTGCATTATCGCAACCGAGCAGTTTGCGGTGCCGTAGTCGAATCCAATAAACACAATAAATCCCCATGCCGGTGAGAAGGGGCGAGACTTTAGCGAAATGTCTGCCAGGCGACAACAGGAATATGAAAGCAAGGCGCAACGCGATCTTTCGGTTTATGCTGAGGTAAATACAAAAGGAGAGACAATGTACACCCTGAACTGGCAACCGCCTTACGACTGGTCGTGGATGTTTGGCTTTCTTGCCGCGCGTGCGGTCACGGGGGTTGAGACCGTTACGAAGGATTACTACGAGCGCAGTTTTGGCTATGCCGGGCACCAGGGCGTTTTCCGGGTTACGCCAGACAGCGCAACCCATACGCTTGCGGTGTCGCTTAGCCCTGGCCTGATCCCGGTGGCGGATATCTGCCTGGACCGCATCGCCCGCCTTTTTGACCTCGATTGCGACCCGCAGCACATTGCACAGACCCTCGGCGATCTCGGCGCGGCGCGGCCGGGGTTACGTTTGCCCGGCGCAATGGATGCTTACGAGCAGGGCGTGCGCGCCATTCTCGGACAACTGGTAAGCGTGGCGATGGCGGCTAAACTGGCGTCACGGGTGGTGGCGCTGTGCGGTGAACCCATCCAGGACGCGCCGGGCTACCTCTGCTTTCCTCCGCCAGAGGTACTGGCCGCGGTGGATCCGCTGGCGTTGAAAGCCCTCGGGATGCCGCTCAAGCGTGCGGAGTCGTTGATTCATCTGGCGCAGTCGGTGGTGGACGGTGAATTCCCGCTGTTCCCGCCCGCGAACGTTGAGGACGGGATGAAGGCGCTACAGCAGCGCCCCGGCATCGGGCGCTGGACCGCGAATTATTTGGCCCTGCGCGGCTGGCAGGCGAAGGATGTTTTCCTGCCGGATGATTATCTGATTAAACAGCGCTTTGCCGGTATGACGCCCGCGCAGATCCGTCGCTACGCCGAGCGCTGGCAGCCGTGGCGCTCGTATGCGCTGTTACATATTTGGTACACCGACGGCTGGTCGCCGTCAGTTGATGGCGAAATAGCTGGTATTCAGCAGTAGATCGAGCGGCTGCGCTTCCCCAATGGTGTCGCCGTAGATAAAGTCAACGCCGATGCCCGACAGCGTATTCATCATGATCGACTGATGGCATGGCCCGGCAATGGTTTTTATGCCCAGACGCTGGGCATGGCCCTGAATGATGGTCACCATCATCTCGTCCATCAGATTGCCGTGGACGTTGGTCACCACGTCTGCATCCAGCAGCAGATAATCAGCGGTGTTGGCGCTGAGCTGGCTGAAGACGTTCATATCGCGTCCAACCCGCGTCAGCACCACGCGACAGCCAGCCTGACGAAGCTTTTGCAGACCCTGCTGCACGTTTTCATCCGTATTGCTCAGCACATCAGCGGCAATCGCCAGATGCAGCAGCCGCGCCGGCAGCGGACCTTTGGAAATGAGGTCGAGCAGCTCATCCACCAGCGTGACGCTGGCTAAACCCGCTTCTGAGAGCGGCAGCGCGACGCCCATTCCTTTGGCCGCCACCTGTGCGGCATAGGTACGGAAGAATTCGCTGAAGATACGTCGGTCCAGGGCGTGCAGCAGCTCCGGCTCCGCCAGCCCGGCGCGGAAGGCATGCTCTTCCAGCACTTCCCCCTGGCTGGTCCACAGCCGCAAGGAAATCAGCCAGAAGCTACTGCTCTCGGGAATGCGCGGCGAGGCGACGCTGCGGGCGATCATCAGCAGATGGTTATCTTTAATCATGTGCCACTGCTCATCCAGCGACATCATGCTGCGCGTGCTGTGGATCCGCTCCTGCTGGGGTTCGTAGACGGTGACCACGCCGCGCCCGCTGTTTTTCGAGGCGTAGCAGGCGATATCGGCCTGAGACATCACTTCCGCAGCCTGATAATTGGTGTCGTCAATCAGCGTAATCCCCGCACTGGCACCAATGCGGTGCAGGCGTCCTTCCCAGGAAAAATGATAGTTGTTGATGGCGTCGATCAACCGGCCCGCAATGTAGCGTGCGCTTTCGACGTTGCAGTCCGGCAGCAGCAGGCCAAACTCGTCGCCGCCCAGACGCGCCAGCACGTCGCTGGAGCGCAGCATAGTCAGCATCAGCGAAGAGAGTTCGCGCAGGAGCGCGTCGCCCGCCGCGTGACCTGCGGTATCGTTCACCGCCTTAAAACGGTCAAGATCGATAAAGACCAGCGCGTGATGCTGATGGGTCTCCTGTACTGTCTGCAACAGACGCTTCAGATGGTTTTCAAAGCTGACGCGGTTCGCCAGGTGGGTCAGGGCGTCATGTGAGGCGCTGTAACTCAGCTGGCGCAGCATTTTGCGCGACTCGGTCACGTCCTGAATCACCAGCACCGAGCCGATGGTGTTACCTTCCAGAGTGCTGAGGGGGGTAATGCTGTAATGAATGTCGAAACTGCCGCCATTGCGGCAGTTAAGCACCACGTCCTGTTCGATATCGGTACGGGACATATCGCCGCTGTGGATGTTTTCCATTAACGGACCGTTCTCGCCGAAGGTAATGTGCAGCACCTTCAGAACGGGCTGACCCAGCGCTTCGCTTTGCGACCAGCCGCTCATCTTCTCGGCGACCGGGTTCATAAAGGTGATGTTCATGTCGATATCGGTGCACAGCACCGCTTCGCCGATGGAGTCGAGGGTGATATGCAGGCGCTCTTTTTCCTGGAACAGCGCCTCGTTCAGCTGCTTCACCTCGGTCATATCCATGTTGATCCCTAACAGCCGCTCCACTTCGCCCTGTTTGTTCAGTACCCGGTTCGCCAGCGAACGAATGTGGCGGATGCCATCCTTGACGCGAATGCGAAATTCCAGCTTGAAAGGCACCCTGGCCTGAAGGGATTCTCGCAGCACCTGTTCGGCGTGGGTGCGATCTTCAGGCACCATGGCCGCATGCCAGAGCTGCCAGGTGGGTTTAATGTGCGGGGGGATCTCGTACAGCTCAAACATCCGCTTATCCCAGCTGATCACGTCCGGCTCGAGATCCCACTCCCATATCCCTATGCCACCGGCTTCGTTCGCGAGGGTGATACGCTCCATCAGACGCTTATTGACCCACTCGGTCTGTTTCAGGTCGTTGATATCTTCAATCTGGGCAATAAAGTAGAGCGGGGTGCCGTCGGCATGGCGCACAACGGAGACGGCCAGCAGCGCCCACACCACCTCTCCGCTGCGAGTGTAGTAGCGTTTTTCGAGGCTGTAGCTATTGATCTCCCCGTTAATCAGCTGTCCCAACTGCTCCAGGTCGGTATTTAAATCTTCTGGCCAGGTTAACTGCTGAAACGTGAGCGACTGGAGTTCAGACTGGCTGTAACCGAGGAAATTGCACAGCGCCTTGTTGGCCTGGAGCCACTGGCCCTCAATGCCCACCAGCGCCATACCAATCGCGGAATATTCCATCGCATTACGAAAACGTTCTTCGCTTTCCGTAATATGTTTACGCTCGGCCCGGAAGGCATACATCACCATCGTCATAATATTGGCGGGGAGCAGCATCATCAGGAAGGGGAGCCACGGCGCGTTGAAGGTGACGATCATGGAGGAGGGCGTCATGGAGAGCGGATTTCGCGCCATCATCAGGGACACCATCATGATGGTGAATAAAAATATCAGGAACGCTTCCATACGCGGCAGACGTACCGCGCTCCACATCAGCAGAACGATGATGCAGGTGAATGGCCACGGCAGCCAGGTGATTGCCGTCCAGCAAAGAACCAGCGTAACGACCAGGGTCACCAGCGTTTCCAGCAGCAGTTTCGGATTGCGGTGGCGCAGCAGGTAATGCGGTTTAAACAGCAGACCTAAAGGCACCAGCGCCAGCGCGCCAATGGCCTCTGAAAGTACCCAGACAAGGAAATTACGCAGCGGCTCCGCGCTCGGCACCAGAAAATGAACCAGAACGCCCCCCACCAGCGGCGGCACAAGGGCACTGCCGAGGGCAAGCCGGACCCAGTCGTTGAGGTTTTGCAGCGGATTATACCAGGGGAGCAGTTTACGCAGTAACAGCGCGCCAACCGTGGCCTCAATGATATTAATCGCCGTGTAGGTGATGTTGAGCGATGCCCATGAAAAGAGCATCCACGAGGCAAAGATATTGCCAAAAGAGCAGGCGAGGGCAATGCCGGGCCACATTTTTCCCGCGTGGCGGTAAAACGCTACCATCATTATTGAAGTCGGGAACCACAATGGCGCCAGCAGCGTACCGAAGCGAGTCAGTTCGAGGGAAAATAAGGTGAAGATGAACGTGACCAGACCCAGACAGACAAGCCGCAGTAAAGGATGTGGGGTAGTAACCAAAACCCGCTGGTATTGTTTATTCATTACCGCTCTATCCAGGGACGCCATGTTGTCAGGAGCCAGGTCCGGACGCGTGAAATTAATAATTTGGTTTATGCTAGTACAAACATTTTACAATTCATATGCCGAGTGCTCAGATTTTGACTTCATAGACTTATAAAATAGTTACTCTGCGAAGAATGGTGATGAAATGGTGAAAATCCGCGCGTAAAAATTTCGCTAAAGGCGTGAAACGGCGCTTTTCAGCCCGCCTCGCATAACCTGCGCATTCGACTGGTATCACGCCCCCGAAATCCCTATAATTGCCGCGTTTGACGCTCCGGCGTCGTCCTTCCTTACATCCAGGTTAATCAGGTCGCTAAATTTATGACTGATAAGTCTCATCAGTGCGTCATCATAGGCATCGCCGGCGCATCGGCTTCAGGTAAAAGTCTTATTGCCAGTACGCTTTATCGCGAACTGCGTGAACAAGTGGGTGATGAGCATATCGGTGTTATTCCCGAAGATAGCTATTACAAAGATCAATCCCATCTTTCGATGGAAGAGCGCGTAAAAACCAACTACGACCACCCCAGTGCGATGGATCACAGCCTGCTGTTCCAGCATCTGGAAGCGCTAAAGCGCGGCGAGGCAATTGAGCTGCCCGTCTACAGCTACGTGGAACATACCCGCACCCAGGAAACGATCCGTATCGAGCCCAAGAAGGTGATTATCCTTGAAGGGATTTTGCTGCTCACCGACGCCCGTCTGCGCGAATCAATGAACTTCTCGATTTTCGTCGACACCCCTCTGGATATCTGCCTGATGCGGCGTATCAAACGCGACGTTAACGAACGCGGCCGCTCCATGGACTCGGTGATGGCGCAATATCAGAAAACCGTTCGCCCGATGTTCCTGCAATTTATTGAGCCTTCGAAACAATACGCCGATATTATCGTGCCTCGTGGCGGTAAAAACCGTATTGCCATTGATATCTTAAAAGCGAAAATCAGTCAGTTTTTTGAATAAGCCGTGTGAATTGTGTACCGTTCAGAGATAACCTGGTTTTGCCCTGACGCCGTAAGGCTTCAGGGCGCGATGCACGAAAGGAGAAAGTGCCATGCGTCTTTGTGACCGCGATATAGAAGCCTGGCTGGATGAAGGCCGCCTGTCTATCACCCCGCGTCCGCCGGTTGAGCGTATTAACGGCGTGACCGTCGATGTGCGTCTGGGGAATAAATTCCGCACCTTCAGCGGCCACACGGCACCGTTTATCGACCTCAGCGGGCCGAAAGACGAAGTCAGCGCGGCGCTGGATCGCGTCATGAGCGACGAAATCGTCATCGACGAAGGAGAGGCGTTTTATCTCCATCCTGGCGAACTGGCGCTGGCGGTGACCTTTGAATCGGTCACGCTGCCAGCGGATCTGGTCGGCTGGCTTGACGGACGCTCTTCCCTGGCGCGTCTGGGCCTGATGGTGCACGTCACCGCGCACCGTATCGATCCGGGCTGGTCGGGCCGTATCGTGCTGGAGTTCTTTAACGCCGGTAAACTGCCGCTGGCGCTTCGTCCGGGAATGATGATTGGTGCGTTGAGCTTCGAACCGCTGACCGGCCCGGCAGACCGTCCTTATAACCGCCGTCAGGACGCAAAATATCGCGACCAGCAGGGTGCGGTTGCCAGTCGTATCGATAAAGACTGATCTGTGAGTTCACTGAGGAAGCCATGAGAAGAGTTCTGACAACGCTGATGATTTTGCTGGTGGTGCTGGTGGCTGGCCTTTCAGCGTTGGTGCTGCTGGTTAACCCGAATGACTTCCGGGCCTACATGGTGCGGCAGGTGGAAGCGCGCAGCGGGTATGAACTCAAGCTGGACGGGCCCCTGCGCTGGCACGTCTGGCCGCAGCTCAGCATTCTCTCCGGACGTATGTCGCTCACCGCGCCGGGCGCCGCGCAGCCGCTGGTGACGGCGGATAACATGCGTCTTGATGTTGCGCTCATCCCGCTCTTATCCCATCAGCTCCAGGTTGAACAGGTGATGCTGAAAGGGGCGGTGATTCAGCTTACGCCGCAAACCGAAGCCGTTCGTCAGGCGGATGCGCCGGTCGCACCGCGTGAAAACACCTTGCCTGACGTCCCCTCTGATACCGGCTGGTCGTTCGATATTGGTAATCTGAAAGTTGCTGACAGCGTGCTGGTTTTCCAGCATGAGGATGACGAACAGATCACCGTACGCAATATCAATCTCAGGATGGAGCAGGACGCCAATCATCACGCCACCATGGAGTTCTCCGGGCGGATCAACCGCAATCAGCGCGATCTCAACCTGTCGATGAACGCAAACGTGAACGCTTCTGACTATCCGCACCAGCTGACGGCGGACGTTCAGCAGCTCAACTGGCAGCTGACCGGCGCGGATTTACCCGCGAAGGGGATTGCCGGCCAGGGCACGATGCAGGCGGTGTGGCATGAAGAGCGCAAACAGCTCGAACTGAACGCGCTCAACCTCCAGGCCAACGACAGTTCCCTGAAGGGGCAGGCGAGCGTCACGCTTGATGAGAAACCTAAGTGGGTGCTGGATCTGCAATTCGACAAGCTGAATCTCGAGAACTTGCTTCCGCTCCAACCGGTGAACGCGACCGATGAGGGAGCCACGCAGGTAGGGCAAAGCCAGGCCACGCAGTCGCGTCCGGTGATCTCCTCAAATCTCGATCTGCCTGACTACAACGGCCTGCGCGGATTTACCGCCGACATTCTGCTGAAAGCGAACAGCGTGCGCTGGCGTGGAATTGATTTTACCGACGTCAGCAGCCAGATGTTCAACCACAACGGCCTGCTGGTCATCTCCGAGCTCAGCGGAAAAATGGGAGCAGGGAACCTCTCGCTGCCGGGCACGCTGGATGTACGCAAAGACGTTGCCAGCGCCGCGTTCCAGCCGCGTCTGGAAAACGTTGAAATTGGCACCATCCTGAAAGCCTTTAATTACCCAATTGCCCTCACGGGGCAGCTGTCGCTGGCAGGGGATTTCTCTGGCACGAAGATTGATGCGGATGCCTTCCGTCGTAGCTGGCAGGGGCAGGCGCACGTTGAGCTGAAAGATACGCGCATGGAAGGGCTGAACTTCCAGCAGCTGGTGCAGCAGGCGGTAGAGCGCAGCAGCAGCGTGAAAGCGAATGAAAACTACGACAGCGCAACCCGTCTCGACAGCTTTACCAGTGAGCTTGCCCTCGACAACGGTCAGCTCTCGCTGGACGACATGCAGGGCACTTCGTCACTGCTGGCGCTGACCGGAACCGGCGCGCTGGATCTGGTGAAAGAGACGGCAGACACCCGCTTCAACGTCCGCGTGAAGGCTGGCTGGGAAGGCGAAGGCCAGCTTGTAGAGTTCCTGAAAGAGACGCCGATACCGCTGCGCGTTTATGGAAAATGGCAGGCGCTGAATTACAGTTTGCAGGTCGATCAGATTCTGCGTAAGCACCTTCAGGATGAAGCGAAACGTCGGCTGAATGACTGGGCGGACCGCAATAAAGAGTCTCAGTCAGGTAAGGACGTGAAAAAACTGCTCGATAAGCTGTGATGCCTGTTGTGCCGGGTGGCATGTACGGCCTGATGCCCTCACCCCGGCCCTCTCCGACGGGGAGAGGGAGCAAACACTAAAAACGGCAACGAGGTTGCCGTTTTGCTTTTTACCTACACCTCAAAATCCATCTCATCTTCACCGCGCAGCGGTATCAGCTGCACCTTCTGCACGCGATGGCTCTCAACCTGCAAGGTTTTGAGCATGTAATCCCCCACCTGAACCTCTTCCCCCGGCTGCGGAATACGTTGCAGATTTTCCATCAGCAAACCGGCGATGGTGTGGTATTCGCGCTTCTCGTCCAGCGGAAGCGGAACGAACTGCACCAGATCTTCGAGCGGCATGTGGCCGTTGGCGGTCCAGCTGCCGTCGGCGTTTTTCTGAATATCGTGGCGCGCATCGATCTCATCCACCTCATTAGGCAGATTACCGGCGATGGTTTCCATCACGTCGCTGAGCGTCACCAGCCCTTCCACAGAACCAAACTCATCAACGACAAACGCGAAGTGGGTGCGCGCGTTGCGGAACTGCTCCAGCGCGGAGAGCAGCGGCAGCGCTTCCGGGAAGACCAGCGGCTGGCGCACCAGCGCGCGCAGGTTTAGCGGCTCGCCGTGAAGCTGCTGTTGCAGCAGGTCAATCACGTGTACCACGCCCAGCAGCTCTTCTTCCTCTTCACCGCCGGTCACGACCACGCGGGTGTGCTGGTTTTTATCCAGCAGGGCACGGATCTGCTCTTCCGGCGCCGTCAGGTCAATATGCTCAATGTCATGGCGGGAGGTCATGATACTGCTCACTGTGCGCTGGTTGAGGTTAAGCACGCGCTCTATCATCCGGCGTTCCTGCGGGTTGAAGATCTGCCCGTCGCTGTGGTCGGCAAGCATCGCCGCGGATTCAGCATCCAGCTCGGCATCCTCTTTTTTGCCGCTCAGCAGGCGCATCACCGTATCTGCGGTGCGCTGCCGTAATGTCTGGTTCGCGGAAAGAAAACGGCGACGGTTGAAAATGGCCAGCTGGTTGAGAAACTCAATCAGCACCGAGAAACCAATGGCGGCGTAAAGATACCCTTTCGGGATATGGAAGCCAAAACCATCCGCTACCAGGCTAAAGCCAATCATCAGCAGGAAGCTCAGACAGAGGATGACGATAGTCGGGTGACTGTTCACGAAGCGCGTCAGGGCTTTACTGGCGAGCACCATCAGGGTGATGGCGATGATCACGGCGGCCATCATCACCGCCAGACGGTCAACCATCCCGACGGCCGTGATCACGGAGTCGAGAGAAAAGACGGCATCCAGCACCACTATCTGTGCGACCACCGGCCAGAATTTAGCGCCGCGTCGCTGGGTGGGGTTTTCACTGTCTTTTCCTTCCAGCCGCTCATTAAGCTCAACCGTGGCTTTGAACAGCAGGAACAATCCGCCGAAAAGCATGATCAGGTCGCGGGCGCTAAAGCTCAGACCCTGCACGCTGAATAAGGGTTTGGTCAGCGTCACCAGCCACGAGATTGAGGCCAGTAACAGCAGACGCATCACCATGGCGAGCAGAAGACCCGTCACGCGGGCGCGGTCGCGTTGTGAAGGGGGTAATTTATCGGCAAGGATGGCGATAAACACCAGGTTATCAATGCCGAGCACTAATTCGATGACGACCAGCGTCACCAGCCCGGCCCAGATTGATGGATCGGCAATCCATTCCATAGTAAATGCAATACCTTCTGTTATATGACTAATGTCACACTTCGATCATGGATAAAGCCGACGGAAATTGCAATGCCGGGGTGAGATTTCTCTTAATGCTACACTCAGGTAAACCCCATTTGCCGGGCGGTGTAAATAAGTTAATTGCGAAGATTCAATTACAGAAGTCGTTATTTAGGAAATATCGCAATAAATGGTCCGGCGATCTATTTTGTCAATATAAAGAAAATCCGAAAACCTTAAAACTTTGCTCTTAATATTAATCTTAAAAACGAATATTAGGACGGTTGTCTCCTTGCCTGCTATTAGGTTAGCTGCAACAATTCTTCCAGCATCAAATGTTAAAACTCCTTGTTGCTATTTTTGTTTCGGTCTTTGGTGAAGGTTATACATTATCAATCGCCCCTGTGAGGCGTTTGATATATTTCGCAAAAGGCCTTATCCAAGAGGGTGTCTAACCATAACGCATTGTTTAGTCAGTGGATTGGTAACTGAAAGCCAAGGGCGGTAGCGTGCCTGAAAGCGTGTGAATCAGCCTCAATTATTCTGTCAATAGCCAATGGATGAATAAGCTTTTTTTAGGACTGATGCCAGTTATATTGCTAAATGATTAACTGCATTCTGATTGTCACCACGACCCGCGCTTATTTTAATTGCACAGGATAATTACTCTGCCAAAGTGATAAATAATCAATGATGAAATCCAAAATGAAATTGATGCCATTATTGGTGTCTGTGACCTTGATGAGTGGTTGCACGGTCTTTCCCGGCAGCAATATGTCGACAATGGGCAAGGATGTGATTAAACAGCAGGATGCTGATTTTGATCTCGACAAAATGGTGAATGTGTATCCATTAACCCCACGTCTGGTGGAACAATTACGGCCACGTCCAAATGTTGCTCAGCCAAATATGTCTCTGGACCAGGAAATTGCCTCTTACCAGTATCGCGTGGGTCCGGGTGACGTCATTAATGTGACCGTCTGGGATCACCCGGAGCTGACCACGCCTGCGGGCCAGTACCGCAGCTCAAGCGACACCGGTAACTGGGTACAGTCCGATGGCACCATGTTCTATCCCTACATTGGCAAAGTGCACGTCGCGGGTAAAACGCTTGCTGAGATCCGTAGTGATATTACCGGCCGCCTGGCGCAGTACATTGCTGACCCGCAGGTGGACGTTAATATCGCCGCGTTCCGATCCCAGAAAGCCTATATCTCTGGCCAGGTCAATAAATCCGGCCAGCAGGCCATCACTAACGTCCCGCTCACCGTTCTCGATGCGATCAATGCCGCAGGCGGCTTAACCGACGGCGCTGACTGGCGCAACGTGGTGCTAACCCACAACGGCAAAGAGCAGCGCATTTCGCTTCAGGCGCTGATGCAAAACGGTGACCTGACCCAGAACCGCCTCCTCTATCCGGGCGACATTCTGTACGTGCCGCGCAATGACGATCTGAAAGTGTTCGTGATGGGTGAAGTGAAGAAACAGAGCACCCTCAAGATGGACTTCAGCGGTATGACCCTGACCGAAGCGCTGGGCAATGCGGAAGGCATCGATCTGACTGCCTCCAACGCGAGCGGTATCTTCGTGATCCGTCCTATCAAAGGCGAGAACGCGAAGGGCAAGATTGCCAACATCTACCAGCTGGATATGTCCGACGCGACGTCGCTGGTCATGGCAACGTCGTTCCGTCTCCAGCCGTACGATGTGGTCTATGTCACCACCGCGCCGGTTGCCCGCTGGAACCGTCTGATCAACCAGTTGCTGCCTACCATCAGTGGCGTTCGCTACATGACGGATACGGCGAGCGACGTTCATAACTGGTAAGCCGCGATGTTTAACAAAATTCTGGTGGTGTGCGTGGGGAACATTTGCCGTTCCCCCACGGCTGAAAGGCTGTTGAAAAATTACCAGCCTGCGTTAACGGTCGACTCCGCAGGGCTGGGCGCGCTGGTCGGAAAAGGTGCCGACGAACGTGCCGCAAGCGTTGCCCTTGAGCATAACCTCTCACTCGACGGGCACGTTGCCCGTCAGGTCTCTGGCAGGATGTGCCGGGAATATGACCTGATCCTCGCGATGGAAAAACGCCACATTCACGCGCTGTGCGATATCGCACCGGAGATGCGCGGCAAGGTGATGCTGTTTGGTCACTGGGATGGTGAGCGCGAAATTCCCGATCCGTATCGCAAGAGCCGCGAGGCCTTTGAGGCGGTATACACCTTACTAGACCAGTCTGCCCGTCAGTGGGCGCAGGCACTGAAAGCTCAGCAGGGATAACAATGACAGAAAAAACAAGACCTTCTGCCGCCCCGACGTCGGGCAGTGATGAAATCGATATCGGTCGCCTGGTCGGGACCGTTATTGAAGCGAAATGGTGGGTGCTGGGTATTACCGCCATCTTTGCCGTGGCGGCGATCGTTTATACGCTGTTCGCGACGCCTATTTACAGCGCCGACGCGCTGGTGCAGATCGAACAAAATACCGGAAACTCGCTGGTTCAGGATATCGGCTCGGCGCTGGCCAACAAGCCGCCGGCATCGGAAGCCGAAATTCAGCTGATTCAGTCGCGCCTGGTACTGGGCAAAACGGTTCACGACCTGGGGCTGGATATTGCGGTCACCAAAAACACCTTCCCGGTGTTTGGCGCAGGCTGGGATCGCCTGATGGGGCGCAGTAACGATACGGTAAAAGTGACCGACTTTGTGATCCCAAAAGGGGCAGGGGACCAAACCTTTACCCTGACCGTGCTGGGACCAAAACAGTATCAGCTGACCAGCGACGCGGGCTTCAGCGCGCGCGGCGAGGTGGGACAGATGCTGACTAAAGAGGGCGTCAGCATCAAGGTCAGCGCAATTCAGGCGCATGAGGGCGGGGAGTTTACGGTCACCAAATTCTCGACGCTCGGGATGATCAACAACCTGCAAAACAACCTGACCGTCACCGAAAACGGCAAGGATACCGGCGTTCTGAGCATGACCTTCACCGGTGAAGACAAGGATCAAATCCGCGACATCCTTAATAGCATCACCCGCAACTATCTTGAGCAGAACGTAGAGCGCAAGTCAGCGGAAGCCGCAAAAAGCCTGGCGTTCCTCAGTAAACAGCTGCCGGAGGTGCGCGCCCGTCTGGATGACGCTGAGAACAAGCTGAACGCGTACCGTCAGGACAAAGATTCCGTCGATCTGCCGCTGGAGGCGAAATCGGTTCTCGACTCCATGGTGAATATTGATGCGCAGCTGAACGAGCTGACCTTCAAAGAGGCGGAGATTTCCAAGCTCTATACCAAACGTCACCCGGCGTACCGCACTTTGCTGGAGAAACGTCGTACCCTGGAAGAAGAGAAGGCGAAGCTGAATGACCGCGTGACCGCGATGCCGAAGACGCAGCAGGAAATTGTACGCCTGACGCGTGATGTGGAATCCGGCCAGCAGGTTTACATGCAGCTGCTGAACAAACAGCAGGAGCTGAAAATCACCGAAGCCAGCACCGTCGGCGACGTGCGTATCGTTGACCCGGCGATTACCCAGCCGGGCGTGCTGAAGCCGAAGAAGGCGCTGATTATCCTCGGCAGCATTATTCTCGGCCTGATGCTTTCCATTGTCGGCGTGCTGCTGCGCTCGCTGTTCAACCGCGGTATCGAAAGTCCGCAGGTGCTGGAAGAGAACGGGATCAGCGTGTACGCCAGCATCCCGCTCTCCGAGTGGCAGAAGTCCCGTGACAGCGTCAAAACCGTTAAGGGCGTCAAGCGTTACAAACAGAGCCAGCTGCTGGCCGTGGGTAACCCGACTGACCTGGCGATTGAAGCGGTGCGCAGCCTGCGTACCAGCCTCCACTTCGCCATGATGCAGGCCAAAAACAACGTCCTGATGATGACCGGCGTTAGCCCATCAATCGGTAAAACCTTCGTCTGCGCCAACCTGGCGGCGGTGGTGAGCCAGACCAACAAGCGCGTGCTGCTGATCGACTGCGACATGCGTAAGGGCTACACCCACGAGCTGCTGGGGACCAACAACGTTAACGGACTGTCGGAAATCCTGCTCGGTAAAGGGGAAATCAGCGAGAGCGCCAAGCCGACGTCGATTCCGAAATTTGACCTGATCCCGCGTGGCCAGGTGCCGCCGAACCCGTCTGAACTGCTGATGAGCGAGCGCTTCACGCAGCTGATTGAGTGGGCGAGCAAAAACTACGACCTGGTGCTGATCGATACCCCACCAATTCTGGCGGTTACCGACGCCGCCGTGGTAGGGCGTCATGCGGGCACCACGCTGATGGTCGCACGCTATGCGGTGAACACCCTGAAGGAAGTGGAAACCAGCCTGAGCCGCTTTGAGCAGAACGGTATTGAGGTGAAGGGGGTCATTCTGAACTCCATCTTCCGCCGCGCGACCGGGTATCAGGATTACGGCTACTACGAGTACGAATACAAGTCTGACAGTAAATAACAAAATGCACCCCACACCCCTCACCCTAACCCTCTCCCCAAAGGGGAGAGGGGACTGTTCGGTGCTGGATTTGGGGGACGAACGTAATGATAACCACTGGATGCCTTTCACCCTCTCCCCTATGGGGAGAGGGCCGGGGTGAGGGGAAAATATGACCACACAACGCCCTTTGATTTCTATCTATATGCCGACATGGAATCGTCAGCAGCTGGCGATCCGCGCGATTAAATCGGTCCTGCGTCAGGATTACGATAACTGGGAACTGATTATCGTGGATGACTGTTCCTCCTCTTACGAACAACTGCAAAAGTTTGTTGAAGACCTGAACGACCCGCGCGTGGTGTACACGCACAACGCTATCAACTCCGGGGCGTGTGCGGTGCGCAACCAGGCGATTATGCAGGCGAAAGGGCAGTATCTGACCGGTATCGACGACGATGACGAATGGACGCCAAACCGTCTGTCGATCTTCCTGTCGCACAAAGCGCAGCTGGTGACCCACGCGTTTCTGTATGCCAATGACTATGTCTGTCAGGGCGAGGTCTATTCGCAGCCGGCCAGCCTGCCGCTGTATCCGAAATCACCGTATTCCCGCCGCCTGTTCTACAAGCGCAACATTATCGGCAACCAGGTGTTTACCTGGGCATGGCGCTTTAAGGAGTGCCTGTTCGATACCGAGCTGAAGGCGGCGCAGGATTACGACATTTTCCTGCGGATGGTGGTGGAGTACGGCGAGCCGTGGAAGGTGGAAGAGGCCACGCAGATCCTGCACATCAATCACGGGGAGATGCAAATCACCTCGTCGCCGAAGAAATTCTCGGGCTACTTCCATTTTTACCGCAAGCACAAGGACAAGTTTGACCGTGCCAGCCGGAAGTATCAGCTCTTCACCCTGTATCAGATCCGTAACAAGCGCATGAACTGGCGCACGTTGCTGACGTTGCTGTCGATACGTAACGGCAAGCGTCTGGCTGACGGGCTTCGGGGGAAATAATGTTTCTGGAAGATTGTCGCGCTAACAGCTGGAGCCTGCGCCCGTGCTGCATGGTTCTGGCCTACCGTATTGCGCACTTTTGCTCGGTGTGGCGCAAAAAAAATGTGCTGAACAATATCTGGGCCGCGCCGGTGCTGGTGCTGTACCGCATCATCACCGAATGCTTTTTTGGCTATGAAATTCAGGCCGCAGCCACCATTGGCCGCCGCTTTACCATTCATCACGGTTATGCGGTGGTCATCAACAAGTTCGTCGTCGCGGGTGATGATTTAACCATTCGCCACGGGGTGACGATCGGCAACCGCGGGCCAGACAGCCTGGCCTGCCCGGTCATCGGCAATAACGTCGAGCTGGGCGCCAACGTGGTGATGATCGGGGACATTACCGTGGGCAATAACGTGACGATTGGCGCAGGCAGCGTGGTGCTGGACAGCATTCCGGACAACGCGCTGGTGGTGGGCGAGAAAGCCCGCGTGAAGGTGATAAAATGAACATTCTGCAATTTAACGTACGCCTCGCAGAGGGCGGGGCGGCAGGCGTAGCGCTGGATCTGCACCAGCGCGCGCTGCAAAAAGGATTACAGTCGCGCTTCGTTTACGGTTACGGCAAAGGTGGCAAGAAAAGCGTCAGCCATGATAACTATCCGCAGGTGCTGAAGCAGACGCCACGTCTGACCTCCATCGCCAATATCGCGCTGTTCCGCCTGTTCAACCGCGACCTGTTCGGCAACCTGAATAATCTCTACCGCACCGTCACCCGCACTCGCGGCCCGGTTGTGCTGCACTTTCACGTGTTGCACAGCTACTGGCTGAATCTGGAAGAGGTGGTGGCGTTTTGTGGCAAGGTGAAGGCGCATAAGCCGGATACCCGATTCGTCTGGACGCTGCACGACCACTGGAGCGTGACCGGACGCTGCGCCTTTACCGACGGCTGCGAAGGCTGGAAAGATAACTGCCAGAAATGCCCTACGCTCAGCAACTACCCGCCGGTGAAGGTCGATCGCGCGCATCAGCTGGTTGAGGGTAAGCGTCAGCTGTTCCGCGATATGCTCTCGCTCGGCTGCACCTTCATCTCTCCAAGCCAGCACGTGGCGGATGCTTTTAATAGCCTGTACGGAGCAGGGCGCTGCCAGATCATCAACAACGGTATTGATGTGGCGACGGAAACGATCCTGGCCGAACTGACGCCCGTAGCCGTTACCGCCGGTAAGCCGAAAATTGCGGTCGTCGCCCATGACCTGCGTTACGACGGCAAAACCAACCAGCAGCTGGTGCGCGACATTATGGCGCTCGGCGACAAGATTGAGCTGCATACCTTTGGCAAATTCTCCCCGTTTGAAGGCGCTAACGTGGTGAACCACGGGTTTGAAACCGACAAACGCAAACTGATGAGCGCGCTGAACGGTATGGACGCGCTGGTGTTCAGCTCCCGCGTGGACAACTACCCGCTGATCCTGTGCGAAGCGCTCTCCATCGGCGTGCCGGTGATTGCCACCCACAGCGACGCCGCGCGGGAAGTGCTGGAGAAATCGGGCGGTAAAACCTTCAGTGAAAACGAGGTGCTGCCGCTGGTGCAGTTGTCGAAGGCCGATATCGCGCAGGCTGTTTTTGGCACTGACCTGGAATCGTTCCGCAACCGCAGCCGTAAAGCGTACAGTGGACAACAGATGCTGGAGGAGTATGTCTCGTTCTATCAGAATCTGTAGTTATCTGCTGCTGCCGCTGATCTACCTGCTGGTCAACGTTAAGATTGCCCAGCTCGGTGAAAGCTTCCCGATCACTATCGTCACCTTCCTGCCGGTTCTGCTGTTGCTTTACGTTGACAAGCTTAACCTCAAAAAGCTGATGATTGCGCTGGGCATCGGGTTTGGTCTGACGGCGTTTAACTACATCTTTGGACAGTCGCTGGACGCCAGCAAATATGTCACCTCCACCATGCTGTTTGTTTATATCGTTATCATTATTGGCATGGTGTGGAGTATTCGCTTTAAAACTATTTCTCCGCACAATTATAGGAAAATCCTCAGGTTCTTTTATATTGTCGTCGGGCTGATTGTTGTGCTTGCGGCAATGGAGATGGCGCAAATTATTCTCACAGGCGGAAGCAGCCTGATGGAAATAATTTCGAAATATCTTATATACAGTAACAGCTATGTACTGAACTTCATTAAGTTTGGTGGCAAGCGTACAACCGCGCTCTATTTTGAACCGGCGTTTTTTGCTCTGGCATTAATCTCAATTTGGCTCAGCATCAAACAGTTCGGTATCAAAACCCCCAAGACCGATGCTATGATTCTTGCAGGAATCGTTCTGTCAGGGTCGTTCTCCGGGGTAATGACGTTTATTCTGTTTTACCTGCTGGAGTGGGCGTTCCAGTACCTGAACAAAGAGGCGATTAAGAAAAAACTGCCGCTGGCGATAATCTCTCTGACGGTATTTTTAGTGGGCGTGATATTTGCGTTTCCGTACATTTCTGAGCGTCTGGGTGATTTGGGAACGGAAGGGTCATCGTCCTATTATCGCATCATTGGTCCACTGGTGATGGTGGGTTATTCCTTAACCCATATAGATGGCGTAGTAAGATTCGGCTCACTTTATGAATATGTTGCATCATTCGGAATCTTTAACGGTGCGGATGTCGGTAAAACCATAGACAATGGTCTGTATCTGTTAATTATCTATTTTTCCTGGTTCGCCGTACTGTTGACACTGTGGTATCTGTTTAAAGTTTTCAAAATGATGATTAACGCGTTTGGTGATAACCAGAACTTTCGCGTGCAACTTTATCTGTTCACACCGGTGTCGTTGTTTTTTACCGGGTCAATATTTAGCCCGGAATATGCATTCTTAATTGTATGTCCGTTTATTTTGCGCAAGGCGCTGAATATTACGAGCATATGACGAAATGAGGTGATTTATGTTTCTTAGCGTCATTACTGTCGCCTTTCGTAACTACGAAGGGGTGGTAAAAACCTGGCGCTCGCTGCGCAACCTGGCGCGCGATCCGAGCCTCACGTTTGAGTGGATCGTGGTCGATGGCGGCTCGAACGACGGCACGGCGGAGTTCCTGGAAAAACTCAACGGTGAGTTTAACTTACGTTACATCAGCGAGAAAGATAAAGGCATTTACGATGCCATGAATAAAGGCATCAACATGGCGCAGGGGCGTTACGCCATCTTCCTCAATTCCGGCGATGTGTTCCATGAAGATGTGGCGCTGTTTGCCCGTCAGCTGGCGCGCCAGAAAGAAGATGCCATGTTTATCGGTGATGCGCTGCTTGATTTCGGCGAGGGGAAAAAAGTGCTGCGCGGTGCGAAACCAGGCTGGTATATCTACCACAGCCTCCCGGCCAGCCATCAGGCTATTTTCTTCCCAATGAGCGGTCTGAAAAAACAGCCTTACGATTTGCGCTATAAAGTGTCATCAGATTATGCCCTGGCCGCCAGCCTTTACAAATCTGGCTACCCGTTCCGTCGAATTAAAGGACTGGTATCTGAATTTTCAATGGGCGGCGTGTCAACCTCGAATAATCTGGAACTGTGCCAGGATGCGAAAAACGTGCAGCGTAAAATATTACGCGTGCCGGGGTTCTGGGCGGAATTATCTTATTTCTTACGTCTGAAAACGACGGGTAAAGCGAAAGCCTTATATAACAAAGCCTGAGATATAAGGAAACGTAATGCAGGAATTAAATGGATTCTCCGTACCGAAAGGTTTTCGGGGCGGGAGCGGTATTAAAGTTCAACTGTGGTGGGCTGTACAGGCAACGTTATTTGCCTGGTCGCCGCAAATACTGTACCGCTGGCGCGCATTTTTACTGCGTCTGTTCGGCGCAAAAATAGGAAAAAACGTAGTCATTCGACCTTCGGTGAAAATTACTTATCCCTGGAAATTAACGCTTGGGGATTACGCCTGGGTTGGGGATGACGCAGTGTTATATACCCTTGGCGAGATTACGATTGGCGCAAATTCGGTGGTTTCACAGAAGTGTTATTTGTGCACCGGCAGCCACGATTTTATGAGCCCGCATTTTGATATTACCGCTTCGCCTGTTGTGATCGGTGAAAAATGCTGGCTGGCAACAGACGTCTTTGTTGCACCCGGTGTTTCTGTTGGCGATGGCACGGTAGTCGGTGCCCGCAGCAGCGTTTTTAAATCGCTTCCGGCAAATAAAATTTGCCGTGGCAACCCCGCAGTGGTGATACGCGAACGCGTTGAAACTGATTAAATTCATAAGTAGAGGAATATAAACATGTCTAAAGTCGCTCTCATCACCGGCGTTACCGGGCAGGATGGTTCTTACCTGGCAGAGTTACTGCTGGAAAAAGGGTATGAAGTTCACGGTATTAAGCGTCGTGCCTCTTCATTTAATACCGAGCGTGTCGATCATATCTACCAGGATCCTCACGCGGCGAACCCGAAATTCCACCTGCATTACGGCGACCTGACCGATACCTCCAACCTGACCCGCATCCTGCAAGAAGTACAGCCGGATGAAGTCTACAACCTGGGCGCGATGAGCCACGTTGCGGTCTCCTTCGAATCCCCGGAATACACCGCTGACGTGGACGCCATGGGTACGCTGCGTCTGCTGGAAGCGATTCGCTTCCTGGGTCTTGAGAAGAAAACTCGCTTCTACCAGGCATCTACCTCTGAGCTGTACGGCCTGGTGCAGGAAATTCCGCAGAAAGAGACCACGCCGTTCTACCCGCGTTCTCCGTACGCTGTGGCGAAACTGTACGCCTACTGGATCACCGTGAACTACCGTGAATCCTACGGCATGTACGCCTGTAACGGCATTCTGTTCAACCACGAATCTCCACGTCGCGGCGAAACGTTCGTGACCCGCAAAATCACCCGCGCGATCGCTAACATCGCTCAGGGCCTGGAGTCTTGCCTGCACCTCGGCAACATGGATTCCCTGCGTGACTGGGGCCATGCGAAAGACTACGTGAAAATGCAGTGGATGATGTTGCAGCAGGAGCAGCCAGAAGACTTCGTGATTGCGACCGGCGTGCAGTACTCCGTACGTCAGTTCGTTGAGATGGCTGCGGCACAGCTGGGCATCAAGCTGCGCTTCGAAGGCACCGGCGTGGAAGAGAAGGGTATCGTTGTTTCCGTGACCGGCCATGACGCACCGGGCGTGAAGCCAGGCGACGTGATTGTCCAGGTTGATCCGCGTTACTTCCGTCCTGCTGAAGTGGAAACCCTGCTGGGTGACCCAACCAAAGCGCACGAGAAGCTGGGCTGGAAACCAGAAACCACCCTGCAAGAAATGGTATCCGAGATGGTGGCCAAAGATCTTGAAGCAGCGAAAAAACACTCCCTGCTCAAGTCTCATGGCTACGAGGTTGCCATCGCGCTGGAGTCCTGAGAATGACAAAACAACGTATTTTTGTCGCCGGTCATCGCGGAATGGTGGGTTCCGCGATTGTTCGCCAGCTGGAACAGCGCGGTGACGTGGAGGTGATTGTTCGCACCCGCGACGAGCTGAACCTGCTTGACAGCAAAGCGGTGCAGGACTTCTTCGCCAGCGAACGTATCGACCAGGTGTATCTGGCGGCGGCGAAGGTGGGCGGCATTATAGCTAACAATACCTACCCGGCGGATTTCATCTACGAGAACATGATGATTGAGAGCAACATCATTCACGCGGCGCATCTGCACAACGTGAACAAGCTGCTGTTCCTCGGCTCATCCTGTATCTACCCGAAAATGGCGAAGCAGCCGATCGCCGAGAGCGAACTGTTGCAGGGCACGCTTGAAGCCACCAACGAGCCGTATGCGATTGCCAAAATTGCCGGGATCAAGCTGTGTGAATCCTACAACCGTCAGTATAACCGCGACTATCGCTCGGTGATGCCGACCAACCTGTACGGACCGCACGACAACTTCCACCCGAGCAATTCCCACGTGATCCCGGCGCTGCTGCGTCGTTTCCACGAGGCGACTGCCGAAAACGCCCCGGACGTGGTGGTGTGGGGCAGCGGTACGCCAATGCGCGAGTTCCTTCACGTGGACGATATGGCGGCGGCCAGCATTCACGTCATGGAGCTGGATCGCGAAGTGTGGCAGGAAAACACCGAGCCGATGCTGTCGCACATTAACGTCGGGACCGGCGTGGACTGCACCATTCGCGAGCTGGCGCAGACCATCGCGCAGGTGGTGGGCTACAAAGGACGCGTGGTGTTTGACGCCACCAAACCGGACGGCACGCCGCGCAAGCTGCTGGACGTGACCCGTCTGCATCAGCTGGGCTGGTATCACGAGGTCTCACTGGAGCAGGGGCTGGCCAGCACCTACCAGTGGTTCCTGGAAAACCAGCACCGCTTCCGGGGGTAATGATGTTTTTAAGTCAGGAAGATTTTGCCACGGTAGTGCGTTCCACTCCGCTGATCTCAATTGATTTGATCGTGGAGAACGAACGCGGCGAGTTCTTGCTGGGGAAACGAACCAATCGTCCTGCACAGGGCTTCTGGTTCGTGCCCGGCGGGCGCGTGCAGAAGGATGAGACGCTTACAGATGCGTTTGAGCGTCTCACTCTGGCGGAACTGGGCCTGCAACTGCCGATGGCAGCGGGCCAGTTTTACGGGGTCTGGCAGCACTTCTATGACGATAACTTTTCAGGCACCGGGTTCACCACGCACTACGTCGTGCTGGGGTTCCGCCTGAAGGTGAGTGAGGCAGACCTGCGTCTGCCTGATTCTCAGCATGACGATTACCGCTGGTTAACGCCAGAGGCGCTGCTGGCAAGCGACAACGTCCATGACAACAGTCGGGCGTACTTCCTTGCGGAACGTCAGGCCGAGGTGCCAGGTCTATGAAAATCCTCGTCTACGGAATTAACTACTCGCCGGAGCTTACCGGTATCGGGAAATACACCGGCGAGATGGTCGAGTGGATGGCGAGCCAGGGACATGACGTGCGGGTGATTACTGCCCCGCCGTATTACCCGGAGTGGAAGGTAGGCGAACGCTATTCCAGCTGGCGCTACCGCCGCGAAGAGGGCGCCGCGACCGTCTGGCGCTGCCCGCTCTACGTGCCGAAACAGCCCTCGACGCTGAAACGTTTAATTCATCTGGGCAGCTTTGCCCTGAGCAGTTTCTTCCCGCTGATGGCGCAGCGTCGCTGGAAGCCGGATCGCATCATCGGCGTGGTGCCGACCCTGTTCTGCACGCCAGGCATGCGCCTGCTGGGAAAACTCTCCGGCGCGCGCACCCTGCTGCACATTCAGGATTATGAAGTGGACGCCATGCTCGGGCTGGGTATGGCCGGGAAAGGCAAGGGCGGCAAGGTGGCGAAGCTCGCCAGCGCCTTTGAGCGCAGCGGCCTGCACAACGTGGATTACGTCTCGACCATCTCGCGCTCGATGATGAACAAGGCGCAGGAGAAGGGCGTCCCGGCGGAAAAAGTGATCTTCTTTCCGAACTGGTCCGAAGTGGCGCGCTTCCGCGATGTGACAGACCAGGACGCGCAGGCGTTGCGCGCGCAACTCGGGTTGCCTGCTGAGCAAAAAATCATTCTTTACTCAGGCAACATCGGCGAAAAACAGGGGCTGGAGAGCGTGATTGACGCCGCGCTTCAGCTGAGCGAACACCCGTGGATGTTCGTGATAGTCGGGCAGGGCGGTGGTAAAGCGCGGCTGGAAAAAATGGCCAGCGAGCGCGGACTGACCAACATCCGCTTCTTCCCGCTTCAGACTTATGACGCGCTGCCCGCGCTGCTGAAAATGGCGGACTGCCATCTGGTGGTGCAAAAACGCGGCGCGGCGGATGCGGTGCTGCCGTCCAAGCTGACCAACATTCTGGCAGTGGGCGGAAACGCGGTGATTACGGCAGAAGCCGCAACAGAATTAGGCCAGCTGTGCAACAGCTACCCGGGCATTGCCGTTTGCGTGGAGCCTGAATCGGTTCCTGCGCTGGTGACCGGAATTGAGCAGGCACTCGCCATGCCAAAAGAGAACACGGTGGCACGTGAATATGCCGAACGCACGCTCGAGAAAGAGAACGTGCTGAGCCAATTTATTGCAGATATACGGGGATAAATCATGAGTCAAACCACTTTGTATCCGGTCGTAATGGCGGGTGGATCCGGGAGCCGGTTGTGGCCACTGTCCCGCGTGCTTTATCCAAAACAATTTCTGTGCCTGAAAGGCGACCTCACCATGCTGCAAACGACGGTTAACCGTCTGCACGGCGTGGAGTGTGAAAGCCCGGTGGTGATCTGTAACGAGCAGCACCGCTTTATCGTTGCCGAGCAGCTGCGCCAGCTGAACAAACTGACCGAAAATATCATTCTGGAGCCTGCCGGACGCAACACGGCGCCTGCCATTGCCCTTGCGGCGCTGGCGGCAAAACGCAGCAGCCCGGACTGCGACCCGCTGATGCTGGTGCTGGCGGCTGACCACGTCATCCAGCAGGAAGAGGCCTTCCGCGACGCGGTACGCGCCGCGATTCCTTACGCTGAGAACGGCAAGCTGGTGACCTTCGGCATCGTGCCGGATCTCCCGGAAACCGGCTATGGCTACATTCGCCGCGGCAGCGTTACGCCTGGTGAAGGCGACAGCGTGGCCTTTGACGTGGCGCAGTTTGTCGAAAAACCGAATCTGGAAACCGCGCAGGCGTATGTCGCCAGCGGTGAATACTACTGGAACAGCGGTATGTTCCTGTTCCGCGCCGGTCGCTACCTGGAAGAGCTGGAAAAATATCGCCCGGATATCTTAAGCGCCTGCGAAAAAGCGATGGCGGTGGTGGATCCGGATCTCGATTTTATCCGCGTGGACGAAGAAGCCTTCCTCGCCTGTCCGGAAGAGTCCATTGACTATGCGGTGATGGAACGTACGGCAGATGCGGTAGTGGTACCGATGGATGCGGGCTGGAGCGACGTCGGCTCCTGGTCGTCACTGTGGGAGATCAGCGCGCATACCCCGGAGGGTAACGTCCATCACGGGGATGTGATCAGCCACAAAACGGAAAACAGCTACGTCTACGCCGAATCTGGCCTCGTCACTACGGTAGGGGTGAAGGATCTGGTGGTCGTGCAGACCAAAGACGCGGTGCTGATTGCCGACCGTAATGCCGTGCAGGACGTTAAAAAAGTGGTGGAGAAGATCAAGGCCGATGGTCGCCACGAACACCATATTCACCGTGAAGTCTACCGCCCGTGGGGCAAATATGACTCCATCGACGCCGGCGAGCGTTATCAGGTGAAACGCATCACCGTGAAGCCGGGAGAAGGGCTGTCGGTGCAGATGCACCATCACCGCGCCGAACACTGGGTGGTGGTGGCAGGGACCGCCAAAGTGACCATCGACGGTGAAGTGAAGCTGCTCGGTGAAAACGAGTCCATTTATATTCCGCTGGGCGCCACGCACTGTCTGGAAAACCCGGGGAAAATTCCGCTCGACTTAATTGAGGTGCGTTCCGGCTCCTATCTGGAAGAGGACGACATCATCCGCTTCCAGGATCGCTACGGGCGCGTGTAGCACTCCGCATCATGCCCGGTGGCGCTGCGCTTACCGGGCCTACGAATGAAAAAAATAAATTTGGCCATTACATGGTCAGGGCCAACTGTTGCCTGAAAAAGGGGTCATCATGGAAAAATTAACCTGCTTTAAAGCCTACGATATTCGCGGCAAGCTGGGCGAAGAGCTGAACGAAGACATTGCGTGGCGCATCGGCCGCGCGTACGGCGAATATCTGAAACCACAAACTATCGTGCTGGGCGGCGACGTGCGTCTGACCAGCGAATCTCTGAAGCTGGCGCTGGCGAAAGGGCTACAGGACGCGGGCGTCGACGTACTGGACATTGGCCTTTCCGGTACCGAAGAGATCTATTTTGCCACCTTCCACCTGGGCGTGGACGGCGGTATCGAAGTGACGGCCAGCCATAACCCGATGGACTACAACGGCATGAAGCTGGTGCGCAAGGGCGCGCGTCCTATCAGCGGCGACACCGGTCTGCGTGACGTGCAGCGTCTGGCCGAGGCCAACGACTTCCCGCCGGTGAACGAAGCGAAGCGCGGCAGCTATAAGCAGATTAACCTGCAAAAAGAGTACATCGACCACCTGCTGGGCTACATCAATGTGGCAAACCTCAAACCGCTGAAGCTGGTGATTAACTCCGGCAACGGCGCGGCAGGCCCGGTTGTCGATGCACTTGAAGCCCGCTTTAAGGCGCTGAACGTGCCGGTGACCTTCGTCAAAGTGCACAACACGCCAGACGGCAACTTCCCGAACGGTATTCCTAACCCGCTGCTGCCGGAGTGCCGCGACGACACCCGCAACGCGGTGATTGAGCACGGCGCCGATATGGGTATCGCCTTTGACGGCGACTTCGACCGCTGCTTCCTGTTCGATGAGAAAGGGCAGTTTATCGAAGGCTACTACATCGTTGGCCTGCTGGCGGAAGCGTTCCTCGAGAAAAACCCGGGGGCGAAAATCATTCACGATCCGCGTCTTTCCTGGAACACCGTCGACGTGGTGAAGGCCGCGGGCGGCGAGCCGGTGATGTCCAAAACCGGCCACGCGTTTATCAAAGAGCGTATGCGTGAGGAAGACGCCATCTACGGCGGCGAGATGAGCGCCCACCACTATTTCCGTGATTTTGCCTACTGCGACAGCGGGATGATCCCGTGGCTGCTGGTGACCGAGCTGCTGTGCCTGAAAGGGCAGAGCCTGGGCGAACTGGTGCGCGACCGCATGGCGGCGTTCCCGGCGAGCGGCGAGATCAACAGCAAACTGGCGCAGCCCGCTGAGGCCATTGCCCGCGTAGAGCACCACTTTGCCATTCATGCGCTGGAGATTGACCGTACCGACGGCATCAGCATGGCGTTCCCGCAGTGGCGCTTTAACCTGCGCTCGTCCAATACTGAGCCGGTGGTGCGCCTGAACGTGGAGTCCCGCGCCGATACCGCGCTGATGGAAGCCCGAACGAAGGACATTCTGGCGCTGTTGAATCAGTAATAACTGCCCCTCCTGGTAGGAGGGGGAACCGAATACAGGAACAACGATGACAAATCTAAAAAAGCGCGAACGAGCGAGAACGAATGCATCGTTAATCTCTATGGTGCAGCGTTTTTCTGATATCACCATCATGGTCGGCGGACTGTGGGCGGTGTGTTGGGTCAGCGGGCAGTCGTTCTTATACATGCACTTGCTGATGGCGTTGATTGCGCTGGTGGTGTTTCAGATGATCGGCGGCATGACCGATTTCTATCGTTCATGGCGCGGCGTCAAAATGACCACCGAACTGATGCTGCTGCTCCAGAACTGGACCTTAAGCCTGATTTTCAGCGCAGGCCTGGTGGCGTTCAGCCATGATTTTGATAACCGTCTTGTGACCTATCTCTGCTGGTATCTGTTAACCAGCATTGGCATGGTGGTCTGCCGCTCGCTGATCCGCTTTGGCGCGGGCTGGCTGCGCAACCGCGGGTATAACCGTCGCTTCGTTGCCGTGGCGGGCGATCTGCCGGTGGGGCAGGTGTTGCTCGACAGCTTCCGCAAAGAGCCGTGGTTAGGTTTTGAAGTGGTCGGGATTTATCACGACGCGAAGCCCGGCGGCGTGCCGTCCGACTGGGCTGGTAACTACGAACAGCTTATTGACGATGCGAAAGCCGGCAAAATTCATAACGTCTACATCGCCATGCAGATGAAAGATGAATCCCGCATCAAGAAACTGATGCGCGAGCTGGCGGATACCACCTGCTCGGTGATCCTCATCCCGGATGTCTTCACCTTCAATATTCTCCACTCCCGTATTGAAGAGGTGAACGGGGTACCGGTTGTTCCGCTGTACGACACGCCGCTGTCGGGGATTAACCGCGTGCTGAAGCGCGTGGAAGATATCGTGCTTTCGTCCCTGATCCTGCTGCTCATCTCCCCGGTGCTGTGCTGCATTGCGCTGGCGGTAAAGCTCAGCTCGCCGGGGCCGATCATCTTCCGTCAGACCCGATACGGCATGGACGGTAAGCCGATCATGGTGTGGAAATTCCGCTCCATGAAGGTGATGGAGAACGACAAGGTGGTGACCCAGGCGACGCAGAACGATCCGCGAGTCACCCGTGTGGGCAACTTCCTGCGCCGTACCTCGCTCGATGAGCTGCCGCAGTTCATCAACGTGTTCACCGGCGGGATGTCCATCGTCGGGCCTCGTCCTCACGCCGTGGCCCATAACGAGCAGTACCGTACCCTGATTGAAGGCTACATGCTGCGCCATAAGGTGAAGCCGGGCATCACCGGCTGGGCGCAGATCAACGGCTGGCGCGGCGAGACCGATACGCTGGAAAAAATGGAAAAACGCATCGAGTTCGATCTGGAGTACATCCGCGAGTGGAGCCTCTGGTTCGATATCAAGATTGTTTTTCTGACCATTTTCAAAGGTTTCGTGAACAAAGCGGCGTACTAAGATGAGCTTACGAGAAAAAACCATCAGCGGTGCGAAATGGTCAGCCATGGCCACCATCGTCATCATTGGCCTCGGCCTGGTGCAGATGACGGTGCTGGCGCGCATTATCGATAATCACCAGTTTGGTCTGCTGACCGTCTCGCTGGTGATTATCGCCCTGGCCGATACGCTGTCGGACTTTGGTATCGCCAACTCCATTATCCAGCGCAAAGAGATCAGCCATCTGGAGCTGACCACCCTCTACTGGCTGAACGTCGGGCTGGGTATCTTCGTTTTTGTGCTGGTGTTCCTGCTGAGCGATGTGATTGCCGGCGTGCTGCATAACCCGGACCTGGCGCCGCTGATGCGCACCCTGTCGTTCGCTTTCGTGGTGATCCCGCACGGGCAGCAGTTCCGCGCGCTGATGCAGAAAGAGCTGGAGTTCAACAAAATCGGCATGATTGAGACCAGCGCCGTGCTGGCGGGCTTTACCTTCACCGTGGTCAGCGCCCATTTCTGGCCGCTGGCGATGACCGCCATCCTCGGCTACCTCGTTAACTCTGCCGTGCGCACGCTGCTGTTCGGCTTCTTTGGCCGTAGGATTTATCGCCCGGGGCTGCATTTTTCGCTGGCGTCTGTTTCATCCAACCTGCGCTTCGGCGCGTGGCTGACGGCAGACAGCATTATCAACTACGTAAATACTAACCTCTCCACGCTGGTGCTGGCGCGCATTCTGGGCGCGAGCGTCGCGGGTGGCTACAACCTGGCGTATAACGTCGCGGTTGTCCCGCCGATGAAGCTCAACCCGATTATTACCCGCGTCCTGTTCCCGGCGTTCGCCAAAATTCAGGACGATACCGAAAAGCTGCGCGTGAACTTTTACAAGCTGCTCTCCGTGGTGGGGATCATCAACTTCCCGGTCCTGCTGGGGCTGATGGTGGTCGCCAGCAATTTCGTACCGCTGGTGTTTGGCGAGAAGTGGAACAGCATCATCCCAATCCTGCAACTGCTGTGCGTCGTGGGGCTGCTGCGCTCGGTGGGGAACCCGATTGGTTCTCTGCTGATGGCAAAGGCGCGCGTGGATATCAGCTTCAAGTTCAACGTGTTTAAAACCTTCCTGTTTATTCCGGCAATTATTGTGGGCGGGCACATGGCGGGTGCCATTGGCGTGACGCTCGGCTTCCTGCTGGTGCAAATCGTCAATACCGTGCTGAGCTACTTCGTGATGATCAAACCGGTGCTGGGCTCCAGCTACCGTCAGTACATCCTCAGCCTGTGGCTGCCGTTTTATCTCTCCTTGCCGACGCTTGCGGTGAGCTACGGCCTGGGCGTGGTGCTGAACGGACATCTGCCGCTGGCGGCGCTGCTTGCGGTGCAGGTCGCGGCAGGCGCGCTGGCGTTTGGCGTGATGATTGTGCTGTCACGCAATGCGCTGGTGGTCGAGATGAAGCGCCAGTTTTGCCGTAACGAAAAAATGAAAACGCTGCTTCGCGCAGGCTAATTTTACGAGGCCATTATGAAATTACTTATTCTTGGCAACCATACCTGCGGCAACCGTGGCGACAGCGCCATCCTGCGCGGTTTACTGGATGCAATTAACACCCTTAAGCCTGAGACTGAAGTGGATGTGATGAGCCGTTATCCGGTCAGCTCATCCTGGTTACTGAACCGCCCGGTGATGGGCGACCCGCTCTACAGCCAGATGAAACAGCACAACAACGCTGCGGGCGTGATGGGGCGCGTGAAGAAAGTCCTGCGTCGCCGCTATCAGCATCAGGTGCTGCTTTCTCGCGTAACCGACACCGGCAAGCTGCGCAACATCGCCATCGCGCAGGGCTTTACCGATTTTGTGCGTCTGCTGTCCGGCTATGACGCCATTATTCAGGTGGGCGGTTCGTTCTTCGTCGATCTCTACGGCGTGCCGCAGTTTGAGCATGCGCTTTGTACCTTCATGGCGAAAAAGCCGCTGTTTATGATCGGCCACAGCGTCGGGCCATTCCAGGATCCGCAGTTTAACCAGCTGGCGAACTATGTCTTCGGCCACTGCGACGCGCTGATCCTGCGTGAATCGGTCAGCCTCGACATGATGAAGCGCAGCGAAATTGACACCACCAAAGTGGAGCACGGTGTAGACACCGCCTGGCTGGTGGATCATCAGGATGACAGCTTCCAGGCCAGCTACGCGGTACAGCACTGGCTGGACGTGGCGGCAAAGCAGAAAACCGTCGCCATTACCCTCCGTGAACTTGCGCCGTTCGATAAACGCCTCGGCACGACCCAGGCGGCGTACGAAAAAGCCTTTGCCGACGTGGTGAACCGCGTGCTGGACAGCGGTTACCAGGTGCTGGCGCTTTCCACCTGTACCGGTATCGACAGCTACAACAAAGATGACCGTATGGTGGCGCTCAACCTGCGCAACCTGGTGAACGATCCGTCCCGCTATCACGTGGTGATGGACGAGCTGAACGATCTGGAGATGGGCAAGCTGCTCTCCGCCTGCGACCTGACCGTGGGCACGCGTCTGCACTCGGCCATTATCTCGATGAACTTCGGCACGCCAGCCATCGCCATTAACTACGAACACAAGTCCGCGGGCATTATGCAGCAGCTCGGTATGCCGGAAATGGCCGTTGATATTCGTCATCTGCTGGACGGGTCGCTGGGTGCGATGGTGGGCGACACGCTCGGCCAGTTGCCTGCGATCAACGAACGTCTGGCGGTGGCGGTAAAAGCCGAACGCGAAAAAGGTATTGGCATGGTGAAATCCGTACTCGACCGCGTCCGGGAGGGGAAATGAAGGTTGGTTTCTTCTTACTGAAATTTCCGCTGTCGTCTGAAACCTTTGTGCTGAACCAAATCACCGCGTTTATCGATATGGGGTATGACGTGGAGATTATCGCCCTGCAAAAGGGCGATACGCAAAACACCCATGCGGCGTATACCCGGTATGGGCTGGAGGCAAAAACCCGCTGGTTGCAGGATGAACCCGCCGGACGGATGAACAAACTGCGCTATCGCGCCGGACAGACGCTGCGCGGCCTGCATCGCGCCTCGACGTGGCGGGCGCTGAATATGTCGCGCTATGGGGCGGAGGCCCGCAACCTGATCTTATCCGCCATTTGCGGGCAAACGGCCCAGCCGTACCGGGCCAATGTCTTTATCGCCCACTTTGGCCCGGCGGGCGTAACGGCGGCAAAACTGCGTGAGCTGGGGGTGATTGACGGCAAAATCGCAACCATTTTCCACGGTATCGACATCTCCAGCCGGGAAGTGCTGAACCACTACACACCGGAATATCAGCAGCTGTTTCGCCGTGGCGACATGATGCTACCGATAAGCAACCTGTGGGCCGGGCGCCTGAAAACCATGGGGTGCCCGAGCGAGAAAATCACCGTTTCACGCATGGGCGTAGACATGGAACGCTTCACCCAGCGACCGGTCAAGGTGCCGGGCAAGCCGCTGCAAATTATCTCTGTTGCCCGCCTGACCGAAAAGAAAGGGCTGCACGTAGCCATCGAAGCCTGTCGCCAGCTGAAGGCGCGTGGTGTGGACTTCCACTACCGCATCCTGGGTATCGGGCCGTGGGAGCGTCGCCTGCGCACGCTGATTGAACAGTATCAGCTGGAAGACGTGGTCGAGATGCCGGGCTTCAAGCCGAGCCACGAAGTGAAAGCCATGCTTGATGACGCGGATGTATTCCTGCTGCCTTCCGTAACCGGCGCCGACGGCGATATGGAAGGCATTCCCGTGGCGCTGATGGAGGCGATGGCCGTCGGCATTCCGGTGGTCTCGACCCTGCACAGCGGCATCCCGGAGCTGATAACCTCTGAGCATTCTGGCTGGCTGGTCCCTGAAAACAATGCGCTGGCGCTGGCGGATCGTCTGGCCGCGTTCAGCAATATCGATCAGCAAACGCTGATCCCTGTGCTGCAAAATGCGCGGCAAAAAGTTGAAGCAGAATTCAATCAGCAGGTGATTAATCGCCAGTTAGCGAGCCTGCTGCAAACGCTGTAACGCTGAGGTTGTATGCTGAAAAAGATTACCCGACGCCGATTTGTCTCTTCTTTATCCGTCCTGGCTGCCATGCCGCTGCTGTCGCCCCGCGCTGCGCGGGCGGCGACCGGGAAGACGGTTTCTGTCGATCGCTACAACAATAACGACTGGATCGCCGCCTTTAAGCAGGCATTTACCGAGGGCGATACCGTTGTTGTTCCCGCCGGGTTAACCTGTGAAAACATCAATACCGGCATTTTCATTCCTGATGGCAAAACCCTGCTGATCCGCGGTGCGCTGAAGGGCAACGGCCGCGGGCGGTTTGTGCTCCAGGAAGGCTGCAAGGTCATCGGGGAAGGAGAGGGGCGCACGCATAACATTACGCTGGACGTGCGTGGCTCCGACTGTGTCATTAAAGGGCTGGCGATGAGCGGCTTCGGCCCCGTCACCCAGATCTACATCGGCGGTAAAAAGCCGAGAGTGATGCGTAACCTGCTTATCGATCGCATTGCCGTGAGCCAGGCCAACTACGCCATTCTGCGCCAGGGTTTCCATAATCAGGTGGATGGTGCGCGCATTACCAACAGCAAATTCAGTCATTTGCAGGGTGACGCGATTGAGTGGAACGTGGCGATTAACGACCGTAACATCCTGATCTCTGACCACGTGATCGATAACATCAACTGCACAAACGGCAAGATCAACTGGGGCATAGGCATTGGGCTGGCTGGCAGCACGTACGACAATGACTATCCGGAACAGCAGACCGTTAAAAACTTCGTGGTGGCGAATATCACCGGCAGCAACTGTCGGCAGCTGGTGCATGTTGAAAACGGTAAACACTTTGTGATCCGTAATATCAAGGCCAGCAATATTACTCCCGACTTCAGTAAAAAGGCCGGAATTGATAACGCAACGGTAGCTATTTATGGTTGTGATAATTTCGTTATCGATAATATCGATATGGTGAACAGCGCCGGAATGTTAATCGGGTATGGCGTGATCAAGGGCGATTATCTGTCGATACCGCAAAACTTCAAACTTAACGATATTCGCCTGGATAACCGACAGCTTGCCTATAAGCTGCGCGGGATACAGATTTCCTCCGGCAATGCTACGTCGTTTGTTGCCATCACCAACGTTGAGATGCAGCGGGCAACGCTTGAGCTGCATAACAAACCCCAGCACCTTTTCTTACGTAATATCAACGTGATGCAGGAGTCAACGACGGGGCCGGCTTTGAAGATGAACTTCGATTTGCGCAAAGACGTGCGCGGGAAGTTTATGGCCAAAAACGAGACGCTGTTGTCGCTTGCGAACATAAAAGCGGTTAATGAAAAGGGGCAGAGTTCGGTGGATATTGATCGGGTCGATCAACACGTGGTGAATACGGAACGGTTGAATTTTGCGCTGCCGCACAGGTGATCATAAAGGTTATTTTGCGACTATTCCTGGTATGGAATCGCGATCTATTCAGATTACAACTACTGTAATTTGTGGTGGGGTGACCTAAGATTACTTCATATTTACGGTAAAACATGCTGGCGAAAACAGGTTTAAAAGCTATAATTCGTCAACCATTTTAAGGTGGAAGAAATAATGATTAATTTGAAAGCAGTCATACCGGTAGCGGGTTTGGGCATGCACATGTTGCCCGCCACAAAGGCCATTCCTAAAGAGATGCTGCCGATCGTTGACAAGCCGATGATTCAGTACATCGTCGACGAGATTGTTGCTGCGGGGATCAAAGAAATCGTTCTGGTGACGCACTCTTCTAAGAACGCCGTCGAGAACCACTTCGACACCTCTTATGAACTCGAAGCGCTTCTTGAGCAGCGCGTTAAGCGTCAGCTTCTGGCAGAAGTTCAGTCTATCTGTCCTCCTGGCGTGACCATCATGAACGTGCGTCAGGCGCAGCCGCTGGGTCTGGGCCACTCAATCCTCTGCGCGCGGCCAGTGGTGGGCGATAACCCGTTCATCGTGGTTCTGCCGGACATCATTATTGATACCGCTTCCGCCGATCCGCTGCGTTATAACCTGGCGGCAATGGTCGCTCGCTTCAATGAGACGGGCCGCAGCCAGGTGCTGGCGAAACGTATGAAGGGCGATCTCTCCGAGTATTCTGTTATTCAGACTAAAGAGCCACTGGAGACAGAAGGGCAGGTGAGCCGGATTGTTGAGTTTATCGAAAAACCCGATCAGCCGCAGACCCTGGACTCTGACCTGATGGCAGTCGGCCGTTATGTGCTGAATGCGGATATCTGGGCCGAACTGGAAAAAACTAAGCCGGGTGCCTGGGAGCGTATTCAGCTGACCGATGCGATTGCTGAGCTGGGGAAAAAGCAGTCGGTTGATGCCATGCTGATGACCGGCGACAGCTATGACTGCGGTAAGAAAATAGGATATATGCAGGCGTTTGTGAACTATGGCCTGCGTAACCTGAAGGAAGGGGCGAAGTTCAGAAGCCGGATTGAGAAGTTGCTGGCTGACGGTTGATTTATCTCTCGAATGCATAAACGGCAGATGTTGTTTGGTTATGTTTATCATAAACAAATTATCATTGCCGTTTTTTATTGTCGCCTAAGGTAATATTAGCTTTCTATCAGTTACATAAAGTTATCAAATTCAAATGAAGGGTGATTTGTGCTTGTTTCTTAAAGCAATTAGGACGACAATTAACACCAACTTTTCCTCTTTTTAGATTCCAAAATCACTATTAACATTAGCTCAGTGCACTGGTAGCTGTTAAGCCAGGGGCGGTAGCATTTGTTTCGAAAAGGTAAATACTTGAAAGAAAAGCAGCATGATCTTAAAGCCGGATTTAAGTGGAGTGCAATTGAACGCATTATAACGCAATTTGCACAGTTATTAGTCCTGTTAGTATTAGCGAGAATCTTAGGACCTAAAGCTTATGGCTTAGTTGGTATGTTAACAATTTTTATAGCTGTTTCACAAACACTAGTTGACAGCGGTTTTTCGTCTGCTTTGATAAGGCGCAATAACAATACACAAAAGCAGTATTCAACAATTTTTTGGTTTAACTTCGGGACTGCATTGTTTTTATACATTGTAATTTTCTTTAGTGCAAAAGAAATTAGTCATTTTTTCAACGAACCGCAATTAGAAAAGATAATAAAAGTTTTAGGTTTGGTTATCATCATCAATGCCTTATGCATAGTTCATAGAACCAAACTTACGATCAATCTAGATTTCAAAAGTCAATCACAAATATCATTTTTATCAGTGTTAATTAGTGGTGTTGGTAGTATTGTTGTAGCTATTAATGGAGGAGGAGTTTGGTCGATTGTATTCAATAATATCCTTTTTTCATTATTATCAACAATTATGTATTTTTATAAATGTAAATGGGTTCCTAATCTAGTTTTTAATAGAAGATTTTTTTATGCTACTTCGAGATTTAGCGGCAATTTATTAGTAGCATCTTTATTGAATACATTTTTCGATAATTTGTACCAATTAGTTATAGGCAAATTTTTCAACACTTCACAAGTTGGTTTTTTTACACAAGCTAAAAATTTAACTCTGTTACCAACTAATACATATTCGGCAATAATACAACGAGTTACTTATCGCTATTTTAGTGAGATCAAGAATAATAGAACAATGCTGAACGAACAATACGAAGAAACAGTTAAGTACGCAACTGTTATTTTTTTTCCATTAATATTTGGGTTGGCCTTTTTTAGTGAAAACATAGTTAGTATAATATTAGGTAAAGAATGGATAATTACTGCCCGTTATATTTTCGTATTATGTTTCTGTTATTGTTTTTATCCTATTCATGCACTAAGTTTAAATGTTCTTAATGTATACGGAAGATCAGATCTTTTCCTGAAACTAGAAGTATTTAAAAAAATACTCATATCATTGTTAATGATAGCTACTATTAAATTTGGTATAGAATGGATGTGTTGGGGGTTGGTTTTGTACTCCGTTATTGCAACTTATATAAATTCAATTTATACAAATAAATTTTTAGATACAACTTTTATGAAATTGCTGAGTATTATCAGTCCGGCTTTTATAATATCGCTGGTTTCTTTTTTTGTTTCACATCTAATAATCAATAATTTGTCAAATGAATTTCTTAAGCTTGGAGGTTTACTATTCGGTTGTTGCGTATATTTTATGACTTATTATGTGTATGATAAAAATACTGTAAAAACAATATATTTTTGGGTAAAGCGCAATGACAAATAGAACTACTTCGATTTCCGTTGTTATTCCAGTTTATAACTGTGAAACAACAATAAAAAAAACCATCGATTCTGTTCTTGCTCAGGAAAATATAGATTTCGAAGTTATCATCGTGGATGATGGTTCTACAGATAGAAGTGCTGAAATCATAACTGAGTATGATGATGCGCGCATACGTTATTTTTACCAAGAAAATAGTGGGATAAGTTGCGCTTTAAATTATGGCATTTCTAAATCTAATGCTCCATTTGTAGCTAGAATTGATGGTGATGATGTAGCTTTACCAAACCGATTTAAAAAACAATATGATGTCCTTAAAAGTAATACACAAGTATGTCTGGTAGGAACAGCTGTTGATTATATTAACTCCAAAGGGGCTGTTATTGGCAGGACATTCCCCTACGTATTTCGCTTTAGCGCATCAAAAATATTATTACGGCAAAATTTATTTGCCCATCCTTCGGTTATGTTTAGGAAAGATATATTTATAAGAGCTGGAGGATACCCAAATGAATTATCAGGAATATGTGAAGATTATTATCTTTGGACACGGATGATTAAGTTTGGAGAAATGATAAACTTATCTGAATCCCTTACGCAGTATCGAATTTCTGAAGGGCAAATTACAGATTGGGTACCTAGTAAAGAATATTACAGTCTTATCAGAAAAATAATAGCATGTAATTTCATAGATTCTGGGCTAGTATCTAAGTTGAAAGAAACTAAAGAAAATGACAAAAAAGTTAACGATATAAATAGTAAAACTATTAAATTTAAGCGGGAGCAAGCTATTAAAAATAATTTATTTAACAGATTTTATTGCTACCTTATAAAATATAAAATTCCGAAATATGATGCAGCAAAATACATATGTATAATAAAGAGCATGATCGTATATATACGCCACACCCTAAATAAAATATAGGGAAAATCCGTGAACGCTAATTTATTTTTAACTCTTACATTATTTATAATAAATCCTATGCTGGGTACATTATCTTCTATTATTGTACTTGCTAGAATTGAATCTATTAGTATTTTCTTAATCTCATTAATGGGAGGGATTACAGCCTATAATCTGGTTCCTTATGAAACAATGGATTTAGCTACTCATTATTACAAATTTGAAGCGCTGAAAGGAATCAACTATTATTTTATCTTTGATGAGGGGATTAATGTTTTATTCTATTTTTATATGAAGGCACTAGGAGATCTCGGCTTCAATAAAGAATGGGTACCGTTTTTTAGCACATTTTTTGGATACTTTTTTTTATTGACATCATTGAAAAGAAATTTACCAGCATCACTGCGAGATAGCACTAGAATATATTTATATTTGCTGTGGTTTTTGACTATATCCTTTTTATCTTTGAGTAATGGAATAAGAAGTGGGTTGTCAAGTGCACTATTTATTTACGCATTGCAATATGCCTATAATAAAAAAATGTTTAAAGCAATTCTTTGGGGTATAATTTCAACATTAGTACATAGTTTTGTAGCCCCTTTACTTTTTATCATTATAGTTATAAATTTTTTAAATAAATTTTTCTCCAAGCGGATGCTAAAGATATGCCTCATTGCATGCATAGTGGTATCTGGGTTTGTTGGTGTTCTTGCGATCCTTGAAAATATTATTTCATCATTATCATTCATTCCCTACATTGATCAAATATATAAAATTTATATTGTTGGTGATCGTTGGGGTAGTTCTGCGGAGTTCGATTTAAATACTAGAATTGCACAGTTTATTACTCAATTGCCATTCTTTTTTTCAGTCTTTATATTATTGATATCTAATCGGAAAAATATTATCTTTATAACTGCTGTTCTCATTTCATGTATATCAATAATTACTTTTCAATTCTGGGTTATTAGTGAGCGTTATCAATATGTGACAATATTAACAACAACATTTTATCTGATCTCAAAAGAAAGCACGTTCTTATTACCTAAGAGGTTTTTATTATTAACTTTATTTATATTGCAAATTATAGTAACGATATGGGCATTTTATCGCTTTAGATATATGATAATCCCAAGTATAGCTTTTATTACCTACCCTTTTCTTTTCTGTTTTTATCGCACTTTGGATTTATCAAAATTAATAAAGGTTTAAGTTATGAAGCGTAGAGTACTTCACATTGTTGGGACGTTAGACGTAGGTGGTATAGAGAAATGGGTTTGCAATATGATCAACTATGAGTTAAATAATAAAAACGAAATTGATTTTTATATATTTTCATTGGATTGTTCTCGTGATAAAATAGTCCCGCAAATACAATTACCAAGAGGAAAAATATTCTTTTCAAGTTCAAACTCAATTATTGGGAGAATTTCAAGTTTTGTGAAATTAATCAGACGGATAGAGCCAGACGTTATACACTTCCATCCCGGTTATTCTTCAGGTATCTATTTAACACTTGCTAAATTCTTTTCTAAAAATATAAGAATTGTGCATTCTCATTCAGATAGAAGAAGTATTGATTTCAAGATTAGCAAGTTGCGGAAATGCTATATAGCTATAATGAAGTTTTTTATAAGGTACTTCAGCGATTATAGAATAGCTGTATCAAAAAAAGCGGGCGATTCATTATTTGACGAGAATTACTTTATCCATCACTGCGGTGTGCCAGAACCCCAAAAACTTACCGCTAAAGAAGAGCAAGATAAGCAAAAAAGATCAAGCTACAAAATTTACCATATAGGACGTAATTCAGAGGCTAAGAATTATCCCTTTATCTTGGATCTGGCCGAAAGTTTATTAGAAAATAAAGATATTCAATTTTACTGCTTAGGTGCCGGTTTAGAAAAAATACATAGTGATGCCGTTCGACGTAATATAAGTAATATAAGTTTTCCCGGATTTATTGAAGATCCAAGTTACGAGATTTTACTTAATGCTGATTTATTTATATTGCCCTCATTATGGGAAGGATTACCACTGAGTGTTGTTGAAGCTCAAAAATGTCGTATTCCATGTTTAGTATCAAAAAATGTAACACAGGAATGTAATATTGGTTTAGCACATTTTATCAAACTTGATGTGGATACTTGGAAATTGGCTATACTTGAATACAAAGAGAATAACCTTAGTGATTGCCAAATTGATAACATGAAATTCTCACTCGAAATTGACATGTGTTATTTTAAAAAATTATATGGAATAAATTATGTTAATTAAAGCTTTCCGTAAATTTGGGCAAATTTTAAATACAACTATTTACAAGGTTTTGTTTAAGAGACTGTATGTTAATCCTATAAAATCACATTTTTTTGGCGTATTAACTATTGAAAAAGAAGGAGAGGTTGTTATAGAGGATCTGTTTCGCGCTCGCAGAGGTATGTGTATTAATTGTAAAGGCGGAAAGATAAAAATAGGGAAGTCAGTTTTTTTTAATAATAACGTTTCAATTAATTGTCAGCAAAGTGTTTCAATAGGGGATAACGTCTTAATAGGTGAGAGTGTTAAAATTTATGATCACGATCATGACTATCGTAAAGGAAATATTGAAAAAAGAGATTCCTTCATTTGTTCCCCTGTAAATATTGGGCATAATGTATGGATTGGTAGTAATGTGCTGATTTTGCGAGGTGTAACGATTGGAGATAATTGCATTATTAGCGCTGGTTCGATTGTGACGAAAAGTATTCCAAGCAATAATATATTAATTCAAAAACATATTTCCGAATACAAGGAAATAAAAATATTATGATTAAAGAAACAAAAATACTCTTCATCGATAGTTATTATAATTCTCTTTATGGCGCGCAGAAAAGCATGCTTAATTTAGCGGAAAAACTTAAAGAACGCAATTTAGAAGTTGTTATTGCGTCAGTTGCGCAAGGCGACCTTCTTAAAGAGGCTAGTTATAAAGGATTTAATATATTTTGCTTTGATTTAAACTATTATCTACTACGTTCTATATCGGTTAACAATACCTTTTTAAAAAAAATATGGTATCTTTGTGTATTATTCTTGACATGGTGCAAGATACTTTTTAAGTACATTTTTCAGTTAAAAAAATATGATGTTATATGTATTAATGATATTAGAACCTGTATTTTACTATTGCCATTGATAATAATTTATCAAAGAAAGATGATATGGTATATACGCATTCGTGAAGAACAGAAAAAAATTGTTTATATACTATCGCACTTCTTCTCTACTGTTATATTTATATCTTCAGATTTACAAGAATCTACACATTTATCTAAAAGAACTAAAACCGAGAAGCTTCTTACAGGATTTCCAAATCATGATCTTAAGCTCAAAGAAAGTATCTTGAATGAAGTTAAGTTTGTCACTGTTGGTTCAATTAATGCTCGTAAAAACCAAATCGAAGTTTTAAATGTATTTAAACGACTTGATAAAAAAATAAATTCGAAATGTACATTAGATATTATCGGTTCATATGAACCTGAAGATTACGATTATTACAAAACATTAGAAAAGAAAATTTCAGATGATTGTTTATTAAAGGATAAAGTACAGATCAAAGGATATAGTAATAATGTTATTAATGAATTAGAAGAATATGACGTATTTATTTTTTCTTCATTGAGGGAAGGATTGCCACGTTCAGTCATAGAAGCGTTGCAGGCAGGATTGTATGTAATAGCAAGACCGGTTGATGGAATAAAAGATATTATATTAATGGATGATTTAGGTTTTATTTACTCGAGGCTAGATGATTTTGATGATTTTACAGTTAATAAAATTTCTCTATATACTAAAAAGAAAAATTTAAAACAAGCTCGCAATGCTTTTGTTAATAACCGATTCGATAATGATAAATATGTTGATAATTTTTTGAAAATAATTAATTCAGTCTTAGGTAAAGCTTGATGAAAGTTGGTAAAAAGATAAAGATCGTGCATGTACAATTGCTTCCGCTATTAAGTGGAGTACAACGGGTATCCCTTCAAGAATTCCTATTATTGAATAGTGATCGATATGAGAAAATTCTTATTTGCAAAGAGCCCGGCGATTTAACCAAAGAGTCCGAAAAAGTTGGTGTTAAATGTTTTTATGTGCCCTCGCTTGTAAGAAATATATCGCCATTCAAAGATTTTAAATCTTTTATTAATTTATTATCGTTATTTAAATACATTAAAGCAGACATTGTCCACACACATTCTGCTAAGACTGGTGTTCTTGGCCGAATTGCAGCAAAATTAGCTGGTGTACCAATTGTAATACATACAGTACATGGATTTTCTTTCGAAAGTACTAATAATAAAGCTATATCTTTCGTATATAAGTTTGTAGAATTTGTAAGTGCTTTTTTTAGTGACAGAATTATTTGTTTACATAACGAAGATAAAAAAAAATGTATAAATATTCTGAAGGTTCCTAAGGAAAAGATTTGTATATTGCCTAACGGTGTTGATTTAGATAAATTTCACCCCGTAGAAGAAAAACAAAAAAAACTTTTAAGGGCGAATTTCAACCTCCAACACGCTTCACTTATATTTACAATGGTTGGTCGATTATGGGATCAAAAAAATCCACTCTTGTTAGTTCAAGCGGCACAAAAGTATTTGCGATGTAATTCTGAATCAAATGATGTCTTTATACTTGTAGGCGATGGTGATCTGAGAATTAAAATTGAGGAATTAGCGGCTAAAGAGATAAATGCTGGGAAAATTATTTTATTGGGATGGCGAAATGATATTGCTGAAATTCTTTCTTTAAGCGATGTATTTATCTTACCTTCAAAATGGGAAGGTATGCCATTGGCCATACTTGAGGCGCAAGCTGCGGGTTTACCTTGTATCGCTTCTGATATAGCTGGTAACAAATCCTTAATCAAAGATAATATCAACGGTATATTGTTTAAGAATGATTCGGTGAATAGTTTGCTAACAAAAATAAAATTAATGTCATTGGCGGACGAAAGAAAGAGAATTAGTCATAATGCTATGGATATAGTTAAAAAAGATCACTGTATTCAATCAAGGATTAAGGAAATAGAATCTTTATACGAAAGTTTGCTTAATTAATAGAATATTATAAAGGTGACCTATGAATATTTTACTTACTGGTGGTGCTGGATATATTGGTAGCCATATAGCAGTGGAGTTACTACTTAAGGGTTATAATGTTTTTTTATTTGATAATCTTTCGAATTCCAATGAAATTGTTGTAGAAAAGATACATCAGATTACCGGTAGAAAACCTTTCCTTTACAAGGGGGATTTATTATCTTTTGATGAGTTAAAATCTTTTTTTTCTAACTATCATATTGATCAGGTAATCCATTTAGGCGCTTTAAAATCAGTAGGTGAGTCAGTTGGTAAACCTATCAAGTATTATCTCAATAACATAACTGGTACTCTAAATTTAGTTAAGGTTATGGATTATTTTGGGATTAGGGATCTAATATTTAGTTCATCAGCAACTGTTTATGGAAATCCTAGAACGCTACCATTGACGGAGTCCTCACCTACAGGAGAAGTCCAAAACCCATACGGTTATACTAAATTAATGGTTGAACATATATTAGAAGATTTATGTCGTTCTAATTCAGAATGGAATATAACTTCTTTGAGATATTTCAATCCTGTAGGTGCTCACCCTAGTGGATTAATTGGAGAAGATCCACAAGACATACCTAACAATATCCTTCCATATATTACTCAGGTAGCTATAGGAAAACGAGAGCAGCTCTTTGTTTTTGGGGATGACTACAATACTAAAGACGGAACTGGTGTGCGAGATTACATTCATGTTCAAGATCTTGCTTTAGGACATATAGCTGCATTAAAACGAATAAAAGAACAAAAAAAATACAAAATATATAATTTAGGTACTGGAAGAGGATATTCAGTACTCGACCTTATTCACACTTTCGAGAAAATTAACCGTATATCAATTCCATACATAATAACTGACCGACGTGAGGGCGACATTGCCGAGTGCTGGTCCTCCCCAGCCCTTGCTCAACAAGAGCTGGGATGGAGAGCATGTAAAACACTAGACGAAATGTTGAAGGACGCATGGAATTTTCAAGTTAAAAACCCTAATGGTATGAAATAATAAACTGTTAATTAACATATTATTTATTGATATGTTATCATCTCAAGCATTTACAGTTGTTCTTAATGATAACCAAATTTCATAGGAGTAAAGCATGTCCAAGCAACAGATCGGCGTTGTCGGTATGGCAGTGATGGGGCGCAACCTGGCGCTCAACATCGAAAGCCGTGGTTATACCGTCTCCGTTTTCAACCGCTCCCGTGATAAGACCGAAGAAGTCATCGCTGAGAATCCAGGCAAAAAACTGGTTCCTTTCTATACGGTTAAAGAGTTCGTTGAGTCTCTGGAAACACCTCGTCGTATCCTGTTAATGGTGAAAGCGGGCGCAGGTACCGACGCTGCTATCGATTCACTGAAACCGTATCTGGATAAAGGCGACATCATTATCGATGGCGGCAACACCTTCTTCCACGACACCATTCGTCGTAACCGTGAACTGTCTGCTGAAGGCTTCAACTTCATTGGTACCGGCGTATCCGGCGGTGAAGAGGGCGCTCTGAAAGGTCCATCCATCATGCCTGGCGGTCAGAAAGAAGCGTACGAACTGGTTGCGCCTATTCTGACTAAAATCGCAGCCGTAGCTGAAGACGGCGAGCCATGCGTGACCTATATCGGTCCTGATGGCGCTGGTCATTACGTGAAAATGGTTCACAACGGCATTGAATATGGCGACATGCAGCTGATTGCTGAAGCCTACTCTCTGCTGAAGGGCGGTCTGAACCTCTCCAACGAGGAGCTCGCAGAGACCTTCACCGAGTGGAACAAAGGCGAGCTGAACAGCTATCTGATCGACATCACCAAAGATATCTTCACCAAGAAAGATGAAGAGGGTAAATACCTGGTCGATGTGATTCTGGATGAAGCGGCGAACAAAGGTACCGGTAAATGGACCAGCCAGAGCTCTCTGGATCTGGGTGAGCCGTTGTCCCTGATCACCGAATCCGTATTTGCACGTTATATCTCTTCTCTGAAAGAGCAGCGTGTTGCGGCATCTAAGGTGCTGTCTGGTCCTCAGGCTAAACCCGCTGGTGACAAAGCTGAATTCGTTGAAAAAGTCCGTCGTGCACTGTACCTGGGTAAAATCGTCTCTTACGCGCAGGGCTTCTCTCAGCTGCGTGCAGCTTCAGACGAGAACAACTGGGATCTGAACTACGGTGAGATTGCGAAGATCTTCCGTGCCGGCTGTATCATTCGCGCCCAGTTCCTGCAAAAAATCACCGATGCCTATGCTGAAAATGCGGGTATCGCCAACCTTCTGCTGGCGCCTTACTTCAAGCAGATTGCTGACGAATATCAGCAGGCGCTGCGTGATGTTGTTGCGTACGCGGTGCAGAATGGTATCCCGGTTCCAACCTTCTCCGCTGCGGTGGCGTACTACGACAGCTATCGTGCTGCCGTTCTGCCAGCGAACCTGATTCAGGCACAGCGTGACTACTTCGGTGCGCATACCTATAAGCGTACGGATAAAGAAGGTGTGTTCCACACCGAATGGCTGGATTAATATACGGTTAGCCATGCCATCAAGCCCGGTAGCGATACCGGGCTTTTTTATCTTACCCGATCCACCTACTGTTTAATGGAATAGATTGCGTGAAAATTCTAGTTACTGGCGGTGCCGGTTTTATCGGTTCCGCGGTTATCCGACATATTATTAGCAATACTCGGGATAGCGTTGTTAACGTTGATAAATTGACCTATGCCGGTAATCTGGAATCCTTGCGTGAAGTAAGCGATAGCGAGCGCTATGTTTTTGAGCATGCCGATATATGTGATAAAGAGGCAATGGCGCGTATTTTTGCTACCCATCAGCCTGATGCGGTAATGCACCTGGCTGCCGAGAGCCATGTCGACCGTTCTATTACCGGTCCCGCTGCGTTTATTGAAACCAATATTGTTGGCACGTATAACCTGTTAGAAACGAGCCGTGCTTACTGGTCTTCACTGGACGAGGCAGCAAAATCCGCCTTCCGTTTCCATCACATTTCAACTGATGAGGTTTACGGCGATCTGCCTCATCCCGATGAACATTATGACTCCACCCCGTTACCGCTGTTTACCGAGAAAACAGCGTATCAGCCAAGCAGCCCTTACTCAGCGTCAAAAGCGTCCAGCGACCATTTAGTTCGAGCCTGGATACGCACCTATGGTTTACCTGGGATTGTGACAAATTGTTCGAATAATTATGGCCCATACCACTTTCCTGAAAAGCTGATCCCTCTTGTTATCCTTAATGCGCTGGATAATAAACCATTGCCGATCTACGGTAAGGGCGATCAAATCCGTGACTGGTTATACGTTGAAGATCATGCTCGTGCACTGTATACGGTTCTGACTACGGGTAAGCCGGGCGAAACCTATAATATTGGCGGCCATAACGAGAAGAAAAATATTGAAGTCGTTCAGACAATTTGTGATCTGCTCAATGAAATGGTACCGAAAGAAACATCCTATCGCGCACAAATTACTTATGTCGCGGACCGACCAGGTCACGACAGACGTTATGCAATTGATGCTCATAAAATTAGCGACGAGCTCGGATGGACTCCTCTGGAAACCTTTGAAAGCGGCATCCGTAAAACGGTTGAATGGTATTTGAATAACCAGGAGTGGGTTTCGAATGTGAAAAGCGGGGCCTATAAGAGCTGGATTGAGCAGAATTATGGGGAGCGTAAGTAAATGACGAAACGTAAAGGGATTATATTAGCTGGCGGATCGGGTACACGTCTTTATCCCGTGACTATGGCCGTAAGTAAGCAATTGTTGCCAATTTACGATAAGCCAATGATCTATTATCCGCTCTCTACGCTTATGCTGGCAGGTATACGAGATATTCTGATTATCAGCACGCCTCAGGACACTCCGCGTTTTGAACAACTGCTCGGAAACGGTAGCCAGTGGGGATTGCATATCCAGTATAAAGTGCAACCAAGTCCTGATGGACTGGCACAAGCTTTTATTCTGGGTGAAGAGTTTATCGGTGAGGATAATTGTGCGCTGGTATTAGGCGATAATATTTTTTACGGACACGATCTCCCCAGACTGCTTGAAGGCGCAGCAAGCCAGCAAGAGGGTGCGACCGTATTCGCCTATCATGTCAGCGACCCGGAACGCTATGGCGTCGTTGAGTTTGATAAAGACGGTACTGCAATTGGTCTTGAGGAGAAGCCTCAGCAACCCAAGAGTAATTACGCAATAACCGGTCTTTATTTTTACGACAACGATGTGATTGAGATGGCCAAAAGTTTAACGCCGTCCGAGCGAGGTGAACTCGAAATTACCGACATCAACCGCATCTATATGCAGCAGGGACGATTGTCTGTCGCGATGATGAGACGCGGTTATGCCTGGCTGGATACCGGAACGCATCAGAGTATGATCGAGGCAAGCAATTTTATCGCCACAATTGAAGAGCGACAGGGGCTAAAAGTTTCATGTCCTGAAGAGATTGCGTTCCGACGAGGTTTTATTGATGCCGAACAACTTCGGGTACTCGCTGACCCATTGAAAAAGACAGGGTATGGTCAGTATCTGCTGAATCTGACCAAGGGATTAGTCTGATTTGACGAAGTAAGCAGTTTTCCTCTGCTTGCTATCGACTGCCCTTTAACGTCTTATTGTCGCTGTAAAACAGGTACTTTGCTTAGTGTAACGACAGAACTTTTTGTTGAGCAAAAACATTTTTCAAAAAACCTGAAACCTTGACAGCGAATGAAGGTTAGCGATAAAAAACGCTTAGTTAATCATTGTGGTGACTGTGTTATGGTCATCAAAAACTCAAACGTGTAGAAGTCAAACAAATGAAAATAACCATCTCCGGAACAGGCTATGTTGGTCTCTCAAACGGTATTCTGATTGCACAAAACCATGAAGTGGTTGCGCTGGATATCGTGCAGGCAAAAGTGGACATGCTTAACCAGAAGAAGTCCCCGATCGTCGATAAAGAGATTGAAGAGTACCTCGCGACTAAACCGCTGAACTTCCGCGCTACCACGGACAAAGAAGACGCTTACCGCGATGCGGATTTCGTCATCATCGCCACCCCAACCGACTACGATCCTAAAACCAACTACTTCAATACCTCAACCGTTGAAGCGGTGATCAAAGACGTTACGGCAATCAACCCGAACGCAGTGATGATCATCAAGTCGACAATTCCAGTGGGTTTCACCAAATCGATTAAAGAAGAGTTGGGTATTGATAATGTCTTCTTCTCGCCGGAATTTCTCCGCGAGGGCAGGGCGTTATACGATAACCTGCACCCATCCCGTATCGTGATTGGCGAGCGTTCCGAGCGCGCAGAGCGTTTTGCTGCGTTGCTTCAGGAAGGCGCAATCAAAAAAGATATTCCGGTGCTGTTCACCGATTCCACCGAGGCAGAGGCCATTAAGCTTTTCGCCAATACCTATCTGGCGATGCGCGTGGCTTACTTCAACGAACTTGACAGCTACGCAGAGAGCTTAGGTCTGAACACCCGTCAGATCATCGAGGGCGTGTGTCTTGACCCGCGTATCGGTAACCACTACAACAACCCGTCATTCGGTTACGGCGGCTACTGTCTGCCAAAAGACACCAAGCAGCTGCTGGCTAACTATCAGGCGGTGCCGAACAACCTGATTTCTGCCATTGTGGATGCCAACCGCACGCGTAAAGACTTCATCTCGGATTCTATTCTCGCTCGTCAGCCAAAAGTGGTGGGCGTGTATCGCCTGATCATGAAGAGCGGTTCCGATAACTTCCGCGCTTCTTCCATTCAGGGGATCATGAAGCGTATTAAGGCGAAGGGCGTGCAGGTCATTATTTATGAACCGGCGATGCAGGAAGATGAGTTCTTCCATTCGCGTGTGATCCGCGATCTGGATGCGTTTAAGAAAGAAGCGGATGTAATTATCTCCAACCGTATGGCGGAAGAGCTGGCGGACGTGAAAGATAAAGTCTATACCCGCGATTTGTTCGGCAGCGACTGATCAAAATCGTGATATAAAAAAACCCGGCACTGTGCCGGGTTTTTTGTTTTTAAACGTTATAGAAGTTGCGGTACCAGTCGACGAAGTTTTTCACTCCTTCTTTGACTGAGGTTTGTGGTTTAAACCCAATAACGTCATACAGCGCTTTGGTGTCCGCACTGGTCTCCAGCACGTCCCCCGGCTGGATCGGCATCATATTTTTCACCGCTTCTTTCCCCAGCGCCTCTTCAAGCGCGGTGATGTAATCCATCAGTTCGACAGGTGAGCTGTTACCGATGTTATACACGCGATACGGGGCAGAGCTGGTTGCTGGCGAACCGGCTTCGACCGTCCAGTCGGCATCGGCCTGAGGAATAACGTCCTGTAGGCGGATAATCGCCTCCGCAATATCATCGATATAGGTGAAGTCGCGCTTCATCTTGCCGTAGTTGTATACGTCGATGCTGTTGCCTTCAATCATGGCTTTGGTGAATTTGAACAGCGCCATGTCCGGTCGGCCCCATGGGCCATACACGGTAAAGAAGCGCAGGCCAGTGGTAGGCAGATTGTACAGATGCGAATAGGTATGCGACATCAGCTCGTTAGCTTTTTTGGTTGCCGCATACAGGGATACCGGATGATCCACGGAGTCGTCAGTAGAAAACGGCATCTTACGGTTGAGGCCGTAGACAGAGCTGGATGAAGCATACAGAAGGTGCTGAACCTTATTGTGGCGACAGCCTTCCAGTACGTTCAGGTGACCTACCAGGTTTGCATCTGCGTAGGCATGCGGGTTTTCCAGCGAGTAACGCACTCCCGCCTGGGCGGCAAGATGGATCACGCGGTCAAATTTCTCATTGGCGAAGAGCGCAGCCATGCCCTCGCGGTCCGCTAAATCAAGCTTGTGGAAGGTGAAACTCTCGGATTTGAGCAGTTCGAGGCGAGCGAGCTTGAGGTTAGGGTCATAGTAATCATTCAGATTATCAATCCCAACAACTTCATGCCCTGCATCAAGCAGGCGCTTGCTGACATGAGAACCGATAAAGCCCGCCGCGCCCGTTACCAGAAATTTCATAGTTTCCTCATTTAGTCTGTGTTCTTGTTGATGCCACTGGGCATCAAAGTCCATCTATGATAACGCGTTGGAATCGACATACATAACCCATCTTTCCGATATAACTCATCGGATTCTTATAGAAAAATCGCCAGCAACAGATACACTAAGGAAACAAGATTATTTTTGCCCTTTTTCATCTGTTAGGGATTGTATGACGCAAAACAACAATAGCCTGGTCACACGCAACAATGACCCGGAGCAAATTGATTTACTGGATTTAGTGCTACAGCTGTGGCGTGGTAAGTGGGTAATTGGAGCATTCGTTGCTGCTTTTATCGTTCTTGCCGTTGTTTACATCACTGTTGCTAAAGAGAAATGGACGTCATCCGCCATCATAGCCCAGCCAGATGCGGCACAAATCGCCACTTATTCCAATGCGTTGAATATCCTCTATGGTGGGGCAGCTCCATCCATGCTGGATATTCAGAATCGTGCTATTGGTCGTTTTAATTCTTCCTTCTCGGCATTAGCTCAGGCGCTGGAGAATCAGGAAGATCCGGAAAAACTGACTATTGAGCCTACCGTAAAAGGGCAAAGTTTACCTTTAACCGTAAGCTATCAGGGCGAATCCGCTGATGCAGCTCAAAAGCAATTAGCTCAGTATATTCAGCAGGTTGATGAGCAGACGGCTAAAGAACTGACGCTTGACCTCAGAGATAACCTCAAGCAGCAGATCACAACCCTGAACGACTCGCTTCAAAACCAGGAGAAAGTGGCACAGGAGCAGAAAGATCTGCGTATCAAACAGATCTCTGAAGCTTACAAGAATGCGGAAGCAGCTAATATTAGTACTCCACAGCTCCAGCAAACGCAGGATGTCACTCAGGAAACCATGTTCCTGCTGGGTACCGTAGCGCTCAAGTCAATGATTGATAACGAAGCGTCACGTCCGCTGGTCTTCTCAGGCGCTTACTACCAGACCAAACAAAACTTACTTGATATTCAGAACCTCAACGTTAACCCAGACACCATTCACGTCTATCGTTACGTTATGAAACCTAATCTGCCTATCCGACGTGACAGCCCTAAAAAGGCCATCACCCTCATCCTTGCCGTTCTCCTCGGCGGGATCATCGGTTCTGCTGTCGTCCTCGGCCGTAACGCGCTGAGAAACTACAAACCAAGAGCCTGATTTACACACAAAAAAAGACCGGGTTTCCCCGGTCTTTTTTATTTATGCCGTTTCCGCAAATTCTCAATCACCGTCGTTAAATCCAGCTCCTGATCCTGAAGCAGCACCAGCAGGTGATACATCAAATCAGACGCTTCGTTCGTCAGCTCCTCACGGTCATGCACGGTGGCCGCCAGCGCCGTTTCAACGCCTTCCTCACCCACTTTCTGCGCAATACGTTTGGTGCCGCTGGCGTACAGCTTCGCCGTGTATGAGCTCTCAGGATCCGCTGATTTACGTTCTGCCAGCAGCTGTTCCAGCTGATAGAGAAACAGCCACTGGTGGCTCGCCTCACCGAAGCAGCTGCTGGTGCCTTTGTGACAGGTCGGCCCAATCGGGTTGACCAGCACCAGCAGGGTGTCGTTGTCGCAGTCTGGCGTAATGCTGACCACGTTCAGGAAGTGGCCCGAGGTTTCCCCTTTCGTCCACAGGCGCTGTTTGGTGCGCGAGAAAAACGTCACCTTGCCGGTATCGATCGTTTTTGCCAGTGCCTGCTGGTTCATGTATCCCAGCATCAGCACTTCGCCTGAAACGGCATGCTGTACAACCACCGGCAGTAATCCGTCAGTTTTTTCCCAGTCCAGCTGCGCCTGTTGTTGCTCTGTTAACATACCCTGATCTCCACGCCCTGGTCGGCCAGGTACGTTTTTAACTCACCAATATTGATAATCTGTTTGTGGAACACGGAAGCGGCCAGCGCGCCGTCCACGTTCGCATCGCGGAAGGCTTCAAGGAAGTGTTCCATGGTGCCTGCACCGCCGGAGGCAATCAGCGGAACCTGGCAGACCGCGCGCACTTTTTTCAGCTGCTCGAGGTCGTAACCGTTACGAACGCCGTCCTGGTTCATCATGTTCAGCACGATTTCACCTGCACCGCGTTTTTGAACTTCCTGCACCCAGTCCAGCGTCTCCCATTGGGTGACGCGCGTGCGGCTTTCATCGCCGGTGTACTGGTTAACGTGATATTTGCCCGTCGCGGTATCAAACCAGGTGTCGATCCCCACGACAATGCACTGTACGCCAAAGCGGTCCGCCAGACGCGTAATCAGCTCCGGATCTGCAAGCGCAGGGGAGTTAATCGAAATTTTGTCCGCACCGAAAGAGAGAATTTTCGCCGCATCGTCAGCAGATTTAATCCCGCCCGCTACACAGAAGGGAATATCAATCACCTCTGCCACGCGCGCCACCCAGCTTTTGTCCACCACGCGGCCATCGCTGGAGGCGGTGATATCGTAAAATACCAGTTCGTCTGCGCCTTCTTCGGCATAGCGTTTTGCCAGCGGAACGATGTCGCCAATGATCTCGTGGTTGCGGAACTGCACGCCTTTTACAACCTGACCATCACGCACGTCCAGGCAGGGAATTATCCGTTTTGCCAGCATTGAATCGCCTCCTTCACCGTAAATTTGCCTTCCAGCAGCGCGCGACCCACGATCACGCCGCGTACACCGGTTCCGCGCAGAGCGGCGATATCCGCCAGGTCGCCAATACCGCCAGAGGACTGGAACGCCACCTGCGGATAACGCGCGCAAACCTCTTCATACAGCGAGACGTTAGAGCCTGCGAGCGTACCATCGCGTGAAATATCCGTGCACAGGACGTGCTTCAGCCCTACGGGGAGATACATCCCGACCAGCTCTTCCAGCGTTACGCCGGAGTTTTCCTGCCAGCCGCTGACCGCGACCTGCTTATTACCCTGCTCGTTAATGCGTACATCCAGCGCCAGCACCAGCGCATCCGCACCGAAGCGGCGGAACCAGCCCTTGACCGTCTCAGGATCTTTCACAGCGGTCGAACCGACCACCACGCGCGCCACGCCCGCGTCCAGTAAGGCGGCAACATCGGCTTCCGTACGCACGCCGCCGCCCACCTGCACCGGGACGTCCACGCCAGCCACCAGTGTTTTAAGCAGCGGGATCTGGCGCTTCGCCGGATCTTTCGCGCCGGTCAGATCGACCAGATGCAACACCTCAGCGCCCTCGGCGGCGTAAGCCTGTAACCGCGGCAGCGGGTCGTTGCCGTAGTCGCGCTGCTGCCCGTAATCGCCCTGGTGGAGACGAACAACCGTGCCGTCAATTAAATCTAAAGCGGGAATTATCATCACATCTCCAGGAAATTTTTCAGCAGTTGCGCACCGGCGGCACCGGAGCGTTCCGGGTGAAACTGCACGCCGTAAAAGTTATCTTTCTGCACGGCGGCGGTGAACGCCTCGCCGTAATTGCACTGGGCGATGGTGTAGGTATTCACGGGCATGGCGTAGCTGTGGACGAAATAGAAGTACGCGCCGTCTTCAATACCCTGGAACAGCCTGTTGCCCGCTTTCGGATAAACGCGGTTCCAGCCCATGTGCGGCAGCGGCAGGCCGTGGTCGGTCATTTTCGGCACGTCTTCTTCTATAATGCCCAGCAGATCGACACCGTTGCTCTCTTCGCTGCGGCGGCCAAGCAGCTGCATCCCGAGGCAAATGCCCAGCACCGGTTGAGTACAGGCTTTGATGAGATCTACCAGCTCGCGCTCATGGATCTGATCCATCGCCGCCTGGGCGGTGCCAACCCCCGGCAGAAAGAGTTTATCTGCGCGCAGCACCACGTCCGGGTCGCGGCTCACCAACGGCTCGTAGCCGTGGCGCATAATCGCCGACTGTACGGAGTTCAGATTGGCGCATCCGGTGTCCAGAATCACCACGTTCATTACAGCACTCCTTTCGACGAGGGCAGGGCGTCACCTTCCACGCGGATCGCCTGGCGCAGGGTACGGCCAAAGGCTTTGAACAGGCTCTCGACGCGGTGGTGATCGTTTTTGCCTTTGGTTTTCAGGTGCAGCGTCAGGCCCATAGTGTAAGAAAGCGAGCGGAAGAAGTGTTCCACCATCTCGGTGCTGAGATCGCCCACGCGCTGGTAGGTGAAGTCAGCTTTATATTCCAGGTGCGGACGTCCGGAGATATCCATCGCGCAGCGCGCCAGGCACTCGTCCATCGGCAGAACAAAGCCGAAGCGGTTGATGCCGCGCTTGTCGCCGAGCGCCAGCTTCAGGGCTTCGCCCAGCGCCAGGCCGGTATCTTCCACGGTGTGGTGATCGTCGATATACAGGTCGCCCTTAACCGTGATCTCCATACGGAAGCCGCCGTGCGTGGCGATTTGATCCAGCATGTGGTCAAAGAAACCGACGCCGGTGTGGATCTTGCTGCCGCCTTCGCGGTCGAGCCAGACCTTCACGTCGATCTGCGTCTCTTTGGTGTTGCGTTCAACGTGGGAATAGCGGTCGCGTCTGGTGAGCTGCTCGCCAATCATCGCCCAGTTTAGCGTGTCGCGGTTATAGCGCAGACCCGCAATGCCCATGTTTTCCGCCAGCGTGATATCCGTGACGCGATCGCCAATCACATAGCTGTTGGCTTTATCCAGCGCCTCTTCAGCCAGATAACGTTCAACAAGCTTCAATTTTGGCTTGCGGCAGTCGCACTCGTCGGCAGGCATATGCGGGCAGATCAGCACCTCGTCGAAGGCGATGCCCTGCGAGGTCAGCACCTGCATCATCAGGTTGTGCGGGCCGTCAAAGTCCGCCTGCGGGAAGCTGTCGGTGCCCAGACCGTCCTGGTTGGTGATCATCACCAGCTTATAGCCTGCTTTCTGAAGCTTCAGCAGCACCGGGATCACGTCGGGTTCAAACGCCAGCTTGTCGAAACGATCGACCTGAAAATCGCTGGGTGGCTCCGAGATGATGGTGCCGTCACGATCGATAAAGAGATACTTCTGACTCATACTTTCTCCGCTTTCAGGGCGTCAATCACGCGCTGGCTCTCTGCACGGGTGCCGACGGTAATACGCAGGCAGCCGCTCAGGGTAGGTTGTTTATTCTGGTCTCGTAAGATAATGCCCTGATCCCACAACGATTTAAATATCGCGCTTGAGGCGGTGAAGCGCACCAGGATGTAGTTGGTTTCCGAGTCGAACACCTCTTCCACGCACGGAATCGTTTTCAGGGCATCGACAAGATACTGACGCTCTTCCAGGATCTGCGCCACACGCTCGCGCATCGCGCTGATGCCCTGCGGGGCCAGCGCCTGTGCCGCAATATCGGCAACCGGCGTTGAGAGCGGATACGGGGCGATGACTTTCAGCAGCAGGTCGATAATCGCTTTATTCGCCAGCGTAAATCCACAGCGAAGGCCGGCGAGGGCGAAGGCTTTGGAAAGGGTACGCAGCACAACGAGATGCGGATACTCTTCAAGCCAGCCTGCCAGTGTCGCCTGTGGGCAGAACTCAATGTAGGCTTCGTCGGCCACGACCAGCGCTTTGCCGCGCGTCATTTCCAGCAGAGAACGGATATCCTGCGGATTGATAATCTGCCCGGTCGGGTTGTTCGGGCTACAGACAAACACCACCTTCACGCCGTCGAGGTTATCGGCGATGCCCTGCAAATCCAGCTGCCAGTTGTCCAGCGCCTGCACGTTGCGGCAGGCCACGCCAAAGGTTTCGGCGCTGACGCTGTACATCCCATAGGTGGGCTGGCAGTACATCACCGCGTCTTTACCCGGCTCGCAGAAGGCGCGGATCAGCAGCTCAATCCCTTCATCCGCTCCGCGGCTGACCAGCACCTGCTCAGGCTTCACGCCTGTATACTGCGCATAGTTCTCGATCACCGCTTTCGGCTGACACTCCGGGTAGCGGTTCAGCGTCTGCTGCGACAGCTCAAAGGCCACCGGCGTGGGGTATTCGTTGGCATTCAGCCAGACGTCGCCGTTGCCGCCAAGACGACGCGCAGACTGATAGGGCGTCAGGCGACGGACATTTTCACGGGCTAATTCTTCGATGTTCATGCTTGCTCCTTCAGGGCGGCAACGCGCAGCGTCACGGCATTTTTGTGGGCAGTCAGACGTTCGGCGGCGGCCAGGGTTTCAATGGTCGACGCGAGCGAGGCAAATCCCTCGCGGGAGAGTTCCTGCACGGTCATGCGCTTCTGGAAATCTGCCAGCCCCAGGCTGGAGCAGGTTGAGGTATAGCCATACGTGGGCAGCACGTGGTTGGTGCCGGAGGCGTAATCCCCGGCGGATTCCGGTGACCAGTCCCCGAGGAACACTGAGCCTGCGCTGGTTATGCTGTCGACCAGATCGCGCGCGTTACGGGTCTGAATAATCAGGTGCTCAGGACCGTACTGGTTGGAGATGGCGATGCACTGGTCAAGATCGCGAGCCACAATCAGGCGGCTGGCCAATAGCGCCTGACGCGCCGTTTCCGCACGCGGCAGGTCAGCCAGCTGACGCTCAACGGCGTCGCCCACGCGTTTTGCCATGTCGGCATCTGGCGTCAGTAAAATCACCTGCGAGTCAGGGCCGTGCTCGGCCTGCGAGAGCAGGTCAGAGGCCACGAAATCTGGTGTAGCGCCGCTGTCGGCAATCACCAGCACTTCAGACGGACCGGCAGGCATATCAATCGCCGCGCCGTCCAGACGCTGGCTGACCTGACGCTTCGCTTCGGTTACGTACGCATTGCCCGGACCAAAGATTTTGTCGACCTTAGGAATGGATCCCGTCCCGAACGCCAGGGCGGAAATCGCCTGCGCACCGCCCACTTTATAGATCGCCTGCACGCCGCACAGCTTCGCCGCGTACAGGATCTCGTCGGCGATCGGTGGCGGAGAGCAGAGCACCACCTTCTGACAACCGGCAATACGTGCCGGGGTGGCCAGCATCAGGACGGTCGAAAACAGCGGGGCAGAGCCGCCGGGAATATAGAGGCCGACGGACGCCACCGGGCGCGTCACCTGCTGGCAGCGCACGCCGGGCAAGGTTTCCACATCCACCGCCTGCAATTTCTGCGCGGTGTGGAAGGTATCAATATTTTTCACCGCGACGGCCATCGCCTGTTTGATGTCATCACCCAGACGATTGCTGGCATCAATGATTTCCTGCTCGGTAACCTGTAAAGCGCCGACTTCCGTCTTGTCAAACTTTGCGCTGTACTCGCGCAGCGCGTCGTCCCCGCGGGCTTTGACGTTATCGAGGATCTCCGCCACGGTGCGGGTGATGCTCTCCGAAGCGGAAATTGCCGGGCGCATCAGCAGCTCGCGCTGTTGCGCGTCGCTACAGGTATTCCAGTCGATGATTGTGTTAAAGCTCATGGTCGTTACTCCATCATCTTCTCAATTGGCAGCACCAGAATGGAGCTTGCGCCCAGCGCCTTCAGTTTTTCCATGGTTTCCCAGAACAGGGTTTCGCTGCTCACCATGTGCATCGCCACGCGCTGCTGGTCGCCCGCCAGCGGCAGAATGGTTGGACGCTCAGCGCCCGGCAGCAGGGCAATCACTTCCTCCAGACGCTCGGTTGGCGCATGCATCATGATGTATTTGGATTCACGCGCCTGAATCACGCCCTGAATGCGGGTCAGCAGTTTGTCGATGAGCTGCTGTTTGGCGTCGGCCATCTCGCCGTCGCGCTGGATAAGGCACGCTTTGGAGCGGTAGATCACCTCCACTTCGCGCAGGCCGTTCGCTTCCAGCGTGGCGCCGGTGGAGACGAGGTCACAGATGGCATCGGCCAGGCCCGCACGCGGCGCCACTTCAACGGAGCCGTTCAGCAGACAGGATTTAAACTGCACGCCTTTTTGATCGAGGTAACGCTTCAGCAGGTGAGGGTAAGAGGTGGCGATACGTTTGCCGTTCAGCGCGGCCGGGCCGTCCCAGGCTTCATCGACCGGCGTGGCCAGCGACAGGCGGCAGCCGCCAAAGTCCAGACGACGCAGGGTAAAGTAACGCGGATCTTCGCCCTGCGCGCGGCGGGTTAATAACTCTTCTTCCAGTACGTTTTCGCCGATGATGCCGAGATCAACGACGCCATCCATCACCAGGCCCGGGATATCGTCATCACGTACGCGCAGAATGTCGATCGGCATATTTTCAGCCAGGGCGATCAGGCGTTGGGTGTGCAGGTTGATTTTAATCCCGCAGCGGGCCAGCAGTTCGCGTGAATCGTCGCTTAAACGGCCTGATTTTTGAATAGCTATGCGTAAACGTGAGTTATCTAACATTCTGTGTTCCTCGTTAACCTGTTTTAACCTGTCTGAATGCGGTCCAAAAAAAAGCCCCCGGAAGAAGATCTTCCGGGGGCTTTTTCATGCGTTCATGCACCACTGGAAGATCCAAACGTCTTCCAGCACACATCGCCTGAAAGACTAGTCAGGATGATGGTGATGATGGTGGTTTTTAAAAGGAACGCGTGTCATATAAATTCTCGTTGAATGCTTATGCATTTGATGTCTTTTAACCTAAACCAGTTGTACGCCATAAAGCAAGGGCTTTTTTTGATCATTAATTCATTTCATATTGATGGTATGAATTGTGCGTTCCACCAGGCTGGCGTAGCCTTATAACAGGCATCGTTAAGCGGAGAATGTAATGAAAAAGGTCGCGATTGTCGGGTTAGGATGGTTAGGAATGCCACTGGCGATGTCATTAGCCGCGAAAGGCTGGCAGGTGACAGGGAGTAAGACCACCCGAGATGGGGTTGAAGCGGCACGCATGTGCGGCATTGATGGTGTCGAGCTGCGTCTCGAACCCGAGCTTATCTGCGATACCGACGAGCTGGATGAACTGATGAATGTGGACGCGCTGGTCATTACCTTACCGGCGCGGCGCAGCGGCCCGGGCGAGACGTTTTACTTGCAGGCGGTGCAGGAGATTGTCGACAGCGCCCTGGCGCACCATATCCCGCGCATCATTTTCACCAGCTCCACCTCCGTCTATGGCGCTATCGACGGTACGGCGAAAGAAAACACCGAGCGCCGTCCGGTGACCGCCAGCGGCCGGGTGCTGAAAGAGCTGGAAGACTGGCTGCACAATCTGCCTGGTACGCAGGTGGATATCTTACGTCTGGCCGGGCTGGTGGGGCCGGGGCGTCATCCGGGGCGCTTCTTTGCCGGTAAATCCGCGCCGGATGGCCAGCACGGGGTTAATCTTGTGCACCTTGAGGATGTTATCGGCGCCATAGAACTGCTTTTACAGGCTCCGAAAGGGGGGCACATCTATAATATATGTGCGCCTTCGCATCCGCCGCGTAGTACCTTTTATCCGCTGATGGCGCGCCAGCTTGGCCTGGCGCCGCCGGTATTCAGTGATGCGCAGGGGGAGCGCAAAGGCAAAATTATTGATGGCAATCGTATTTGCCATGAACTGGGATTTGAGTATCAGTATCCCGATCCGCTGGTAATGCCCATGGAATAATTGCGCCGGCGGAGACAATCGCACACCGCAAGGGGGCGAAGATGAAACCGCTGCTGGATGTTCTTGTTATTCTGGATGCGCTGGAAAAAGAGGGGAGCTTTGCCGCCGCCTCGGCGAAGCTCTATAAAACCCCTTCGGCTCTGAGCTACACCGTGCAAAAGCTCGAGAGCGATCTTAATATCCAAATCCTTGACCGCACCGGGCATCGCGCGCGTTTCACCCGTACAGGGCAGATGTTGCTGGAAAAAGGGCGTGACGTGCTGCATACGGTTCGCGAGCTGGAAAAACAGGCCGTCAAACTTCATCAGGGCTGGGAAAATGAGCTGGTGATTGGGGTTGATGATACATTCCCTTTCTCCCTGCTTACCCCGCTTATTGAGGCGTTCTATCAGCGCCACAGCGTCACCCGGCTGGTTTTTATCAATGGCGTGCTGGGCGGTTCCTGGGAGGCCCTGACGCAGGGCAGGGCGGATATCATCGTTGGCGCGCTGCATGAGCCTCCCCAGTTGAGCGAATTTGGTTTTGCGCGGCTGGGTGTTCTGGAGCAGGTTTTTGCCGTTGCGCCTCATCACCCGCTGGCGAATGAACCGGAGCCGGTTACCCGACGCGTCATTAAAAACTATCGTGCCATTGTGGTTGGAGACAGTTCTCGCCCCGAGTGCGGCATTTCATCGCAGATGCTGGATGAGCAGGAGGCCATCACCGTTTTTGATTTTAAAACCAAGCTGGAGCTGCAAATAAGCGGCCTGGGGTGCGGTTACCTTCCCCGTTATTTAGCGCAGCGGTTTATTGACAGCGGAGCGCTGGTGGAAAAACAAGTTTTAGCGCAGAGCAGTAACGAATCGGTATGGGTGGGCTGGAATGAACAGACCGCCGGGCTTGCCAGCGCCTGGTGGCGAGACGAAATTTTAGCAAATAGTGCTATCGCGACAGTTTACACTCAGGCAGATGATGGTAAATCAACCAGTTAGAAAAATTATTTTATGGGCAGGTTTCTCAATGTATTGCCTTTTGTATCTTGAATAGGGCAAAATGCCGCCGCTGCAAACAAATAAATAATCGACGATATAAAAGGCGTCGGTTATTTTTTTTTGCATGTACGAAACGAAACTAAAAACCAAGAGGCCGGGCTTCGTACCGGATAGATACTTACTAAAATCCGACAGTTGTTGTCGCTGAGGAAGAAAGAAATGGGGCAATTTTTCGCTTACGTGGCGGTTATCACCGTAAAGGAGAATAACTATGTCGCATAACGCAACTCCAAACACCTCTCGCGTGGAATTACGTAAAACGCTTACGTTGATTCCGGTTGTCATGATGGGCCTTGCCTATATGCAACCGATGACGCTGTTCGATACATTCGGTATCGTTTCAGGCCTCACGGACGGTCATGTGCCGACGGCTTACGGCTTTGCACTGATTGCGATCCTCTTTACCGCGCTCAGCTACGGTAAACTGGTGCGCCGTTATCCGTCTGCCGGTTCCGCCTACACCTATGCCCAGAAATCCATCAGCCCGACGGTAGGCTTTATGGTGGGCTGGTCTTCGCTGCTCGACTATCTGTTCGCGCCGATGATCAACATTCTGCTGGCAAAAATTTATTTTGAAGCGCTGGTGCCATCGATTCCATCCTGGATGTTCGTCGTGGCGCTGGTGGCCTTTATGACGGCCTTCAACCTTCGCAGCATCAAGTCCGTTGCCAACTTTAACTCCGTTATCGTTGTGCTTCAGGTTGTACTGATTGCCGTGATCCTCGGCATGGTGATTTACGGTGTGTTCCACGGTGAAGGCGCGGGCACTCTGGCGAGCAGCAAGCCGTTCTGGTCTGGTGATGCGCATGTGATCCCGATGATTACCGGGGCGACGATTCTGTGCTTCTCCTTTACCGGTTTTGATGGTATCAGCAACCTGTCTGAAGAAACGAAAGATGCAGAGCGCGTAATTCCGCGTGCAATCTTCCTGACGGCGCTGATTGGTGGCCTGATCTTTATTTTCTCGACCTATTTCCTCCAGCTGTACTTCCCGGATATCTCTCGCTTCAAAGATCCGGATGCTTCTCAGCCGGAAATTATGCTCTATGTGGCGGGTAAAGCGTTCCAGGTCGGCGCGCTGATCTTCTCCACCATCACCGTACTGGCGTCCGGTATGGCCGCGCATGCAGGCGTTGCGCGTCTGATGTACGTTATGGGCCGCGATGGCGTATTCCCGAAAAGCTTCTTCGGCTACGTGCATCCAACTTGGCGTACCCCGGCGATGAACATCATTCTGGTCGGTGCGATCGCGCTTCTGGCGATTAACTTTGACCTGGTGATGGCAACGGCGCTGATTAACTTTGGTGCGCTGGTGGCGTTTACCTTTGTTAACCTGTCGGTGATCTCTCAGTTCTGGATCCGTGAAAAGCGTAACAAGACGCTGAAAGACCACTTCCAGTATCTGTTCCTGCCGATGTGTGGTGCTATGACCGTGGGCGCGCTGTGGGTTAACCTGGAAGAGAGCTCAATGGTGCTTGGCCTGATTTGGGCAGGTATCGGCCTGGTTTACCTGGCCTGTGTGACGAAGAGCTTCCGCAACCCGGTTCCTCAGTACGAAGACGTCGCGTAAGACTGCGTCGGGTGGCGGCTACGTCTTACCCGACCTAAATACCCCGCAGGCCCGCGTAAGCGAAGCGCCATCGGGCAAAAAAAAAGCCGGAGACATCGCCTCCGGCTTTTTTGTACCCGCTATTCAGACAATCTCTTGCGCATACTGGAACAGCGCTTTCAGCAGCGCCTGCTTCTCAGCATTCCCTTCATACTGACCGTAAAGCATCTCCAGCTCCTGGGCGTAGCTATTAAGAAACTCCGGCGTAAACACGTTGCGCCGATGCTGTAACCAGCGCTCCTGCTCTGCTTCATCCAGCGTGCCGGGATAGTTGCGCGCGCGATAATTAAACATCAGCTTCTCAATGCGCTTATCTGCGAAGGTGATATCCAGCGCGGGCAGGTTACGCGGGTCGGTTTGCAGCACGATATTCATCGCCGCGCGATCGGCGTCGCTGAAGAAGCCGTTATAAAGCTGCGCATCCACATTCTCAGACGGCACGAACGGCTCTGCTTCGGCAAAAATGGCGACGACTTTCTCGCGCACCTGCGGGTTGTCGCGCAGCACTTTCAGGTTATCGAGGCAGTGCTGACGGTTAATCCCCAGCCGGTCGGCGTCTTCCGGGCGTAGCGTGTTGGCCTGCGCCAGCACCGGGCACTTATTAATGTGCACCAGTTTTACCGGTACGGCTGGCAGGTCACCCAGCGCCTCTTTCGGCGTATAGAGCCGTTCACGTAAGGTGTCGCTGTCGAGCTCAAGCAGCGGGGAGATATCTCCGGCAAGATCCACCATGATGACGGCGTTACGGTTGTCCGGATGCCAGGCAAGCGGCGCCACCCAGCTTGTATTCCCGCGCCACGCACCGAACATCCCTGAAATATGCACCAGCGGTTTCATCTGCGGCACGTCAATTAGCGTCATCAGCTTTTGCTTGCTGCGATGGCTCAACAGATACTCAAACAGGCGCGGCTGCGCGGTTTTTACAAGTTTCGCCATAGCGATGGTCGCGTAAACGTCTGCCATCGCGTCGTGGGCATTGCTGTGCTCAATGCCGTTGGCCCGCGTCAGGTGCTCGAGCCTGAAGCTCGGCAAGCCGTCGTCGTTCTCCGGCCAGTTAATCCCCTCCGGGCGCAGCGCATAGCAGGCGCGCATGATATCCAGCAAATCCCAGCGTGAATTACGGTTCTGCCAGCTCCAGGCATACGGATCGTAGAAGTTGCGGTAGAAGATATTGCGCGTCACTTCATCGTCAAAACGGATATTGTTGTAACCCACCACGCAGGTATTGGGCACCGTGAACAGGTCGTGGATGCGACGGGCAAATTCTGCTTCGCTAACGCCTTTATCCCGCGCTTCCTGAGGCGTGATGCCCGTCACCATCACCGCGCCCGGCTGCGGCAGATAGTCATCGGCGGGCTTACAGTAAAACACCTCGGGTTCGCCGATGACGTTAAATTCGTCATCGGTACGGATAGCCGCAAACTGCGCCGGTCGGTCCAGCGCCGGATGGGTGCCAAAGGTTTCGTAATCGTGGAACAAAAAAGTCGGGCGCGCGGCAGAGTCAGACACCAGTAATCTCATCCTGTTAAAAATTGACGTCTCTATGGTAAACGATTGGGGTGAGCAGTCCGAATAAAAAGCACCGTCAGGCAAGAAATTTGCGAGATTTGTTCCGAAAAAATCTGCGTGCTGTCACATTTTTTTGCAATTAAGGCAGGTAACGACATCAGAACTCCCGTAAAAAGGTCATCGATTTTTACTGACCTGAGGATATACCGTTGAAACGCCGTCTGTTTATTGCTGTTTCTTTACTCGCTTCGAGTATTTCATCCGCGCTGGCTGCCGAGCCGCTGGATTTTTCACCTCAGCCGCCTGCCATCCAGGCTGGCTCCTGGGTATTGATGGATTACACCACGGGTCAAATCTTAACGGCGGGCAACGAACATCAGCAGCGCAATCCGGCGAGCCTGACCAAACTGATGACGGGGTACGTTGTCGATCGCGCCATTGATAGCCACCGCATCAGCCCCGATGACATTGTGACGGTCGGACGTGACGCCTGGGCAAAAGGCAATCCGGTCTTTGACGGTTCGTCGTTGATGTTTCTGAAGGAGGGCGATCGGGTTTCCGTGCGCGATCTCAGCCGCGGCCTGATTGTTGATTCCGGCAATGATGCCTGCGTGGCGCTGGCGGATCACGTGGCGGGCGGTCAGCCGCAGTTCGTCAGGATGATGAATGACTATGTTGAAAAGCTGAACCTGCGCGATACCCACTTCGAAACCGTACACGGGCTGGATGCACCGGGTCAGCACAGCTCCGCCTACGATCTCGCCGTGCTTTCACGGGCCATCATTCACGGCGAGCCTGAGTTCTACCACATGTACAGCGAGAAGAGCCTGACCTGGAACGGCATCACCCAGCAGAACCGCAACGGCCTGCTGTGGGATAAGACCATGAACGTGGATGGTCTGAAAACGGGACACACCTCGGGCGCGGGCTTTAACCTGATTGCCTCAGCGGTGGACGGTCAGCGTCGACTGATTGCGGTGGTGATGGGGGCAGACAGCCCGAAAGGACGTGAAGATCAGGCGCGCAAGCTGCTGCACTGGGGACAGCAAAATTTTGATACGGTGCAGATCCTGCATAACGATAAAAAAGTGGGAACCGAGCGCATCTGGTACGGTGATAAAGAGCAGATCGCGCTGGGCACGGATCAGGACTTCTGGCTGGCATTACCCAAATCGGAAGTGCCGAACATCAAGGCGAAATACGTGATGGATAAAAAAGAGCTGGAAGCGCCGATCGCCGCGCATCAGCGGGTAGGGGAGATCCAGCTGTACGATCGTGACAAGGTGGTCGCGCACTGGCCATTGGTTACGCTGGAAAGCGTTGAAAAGGGTGGGCTTTTCTCCCGTCTTGGCGATTATCTGCATCATAAACTCTGACCTTTTCGGGCAGACTGGCAGTGTTGCGAGTCTGCTCACATAATAAACACTCCTGGTTTGCCGATAATCTCGATTCTGCTTTACAGTGTATATATATACAGTAATAAACGGAGGCAGCATGGACTACAGCATCAGGCAGCAACAGAAACGTACGATTGCAGGCTTTCATCTCGTGGGGCCGTGGGAAAAGACGGTCAAGCAGGGATTTGAACAGCTGGTCATGTGGGTAGATGGTCGTCATATTCAGCCGCAGGAGTGGGTGGCCGTTTATTATGACAATCCGGATGACGTGCCGGCAGAAAAGCTCCGCTGCGTTACCGCCGTAACGGTAGTAGACGATTTCACTATTCCTGAAAACAGCGAAGGGGTGATGATGACCGAAATTGCTGCCGGAGAGTATGCTATTGCCGCCGCGCGCGTTGAAAATCATGATTTCGCTACTCCATGGTATCAGTTCTTCAACTCCCTGCTGGAAGACAGCAAATTCCAGATTGCAGCAAAACCCTGCTTCGAACGCTATCTGAACGATGGCAATGCTGACGGCTACTGGGATATTGAGATGTTTGTACCGGTAGAGCACAAAGTGGGATAATCCTGCGAAACGCAGGGTTTTTCAGCCGGGCGCGATCCACCCGGCTGAAAACACAGTACAATTGTGGTTTGCCGTAGAGCTGGAGACGGGTGTGCGCCCCGACAAGTCATTAACCCCTTTTGAAATTCGGTTATACAAACATTATCGCGTGGTGCACGGTTGCCGCATTGCGCTGGCGTTTGTGTTGACCTTCGTACTGGTTCGTTTGCTGGATATCCCGGAAGGGACGTGGCCGCTGATCACGCTGGTGGTGGTGATGGGGCCGATCTCATTCTGGGGGAACGTGGTCCCGCGCGCTTTCGAACGCATAGGCGGTACCGTTTTAGGCTCAGCGCTTGGGCTTATCGCCCTGAAGCTGGAGCTGATTTCATTTCCGTTCATGTTGCTGTGGTGCGCGGTGGCGATGTTTCTTTGCGGATGGCTGGCCCTCGGCAAGAAACCGTATCAGGCGCTGCTGATTGGCATTACGCTCGCGGTTGTGGTCGGCGCACCGGCGGGCGATATGACCACGGCATTGTGGCGAAGCGGGGACGTGATCCTCGGCTCGTTGCTCGCCATGCTGTTTACCGGCATCTGGCCGCAGCGCGCCTTCCTGCACTGGCGCATTCAGATGGCAAACTACGTCACGGCATTTAACCGGGTCTACCAGGCCGGGTTTTCGCCGAATCTGATTGAGCGTCCGCGGCTGGAAAAGCATCTGCAAAAAATCCTCAATGATGTGGTCAAAATGCGCGGGTTAATTACGCCAGCAAGCAAAGAAACCCATATCCAGAAAGCCATCTTTGAAGCTATTCAGACGGTCAGCCGTAATCTGGTCTGTATGCTTGAACTGCAAATCAATGCCCACTGGGCCTCACGCCCCAGCCATCTTCTGATGCTCAACGCGCATACGCTGAAAGAGACGCAGCAGATGACGCAACAAACCCTGCTGACCATCGCTCATGCGCTCTATGAAGGTAACCCGCAGCCGATACGGGCAAACAGCGAGCGGCTGAACGAAATCGTCGCCGAGCTCAAACAGCTGATGAATGAGCGCCAGGGCGACAATGTGGCGGAAACGCCCATCCATGGTTATGTCTGGCTGAGTATGGAGCTGGCGCGGCAGCTGGAGTTGTTATCGCAGCTGATTTGCCGGGCTCTGCGCAAATAAAAAGCGTATGTGATGCCTGCTGCTTCGATTCAGCAACAATTAGGGTTATGATGGTTTTAAACGATATACTCATTGTCATTCGCAGCCGCTGTCTGTTAAAACGGTTGCTTTAACGAATCCGAATCTCACATTATCAGGGGTGTAAAAATGGAAACTACCAAGCCTTCGTTCCAGGATGTTCTGGAGTTCGTCCGCCTGTTCCGCCGCAAAAACAAGCTACAGCGCGAAATCCAGGACGTAGAGAAGAAGATCCGTGACAACCAGAAACGTGTCCTGCTGCTGGACAACCTGAGCGACTACATCAAGCCAGGTATGAGCGTTGAAGCTATTCAGGGCATCATCGCCAGCATGAAGAGCGATTATGAAGATCGCGTTGATGACTACATCATCAAAAACGCTGAGCTGTCCAAAGAGCGTCGCGACATCTCCAAGAAGCTGAAAGTGATGGGCGAAATCAAAAACGTCGACGCTAAAGGCGAGTAATCGCACACTCTGTTGCCCGGTGGCGCTGCGCTTACCGGGCCTACAGGACTGTTATCACGTAGGTCGGGTAAGGCGAAGCCGCCACCCGACAATTTTACCGAACGCAAAAAAGCAAAAAGCCTGCTCTAAAAGCAGGCTTTTTAAATTTGGCTCCTCTGACTGGACTCGAACCAGTGACATACGGATTAACAGTCCGCCGTTCTACCGACTGAACTACAGAGGAATCGTTGTGGAGGCTTATCTTAGCGGCGAAAAAAATTTTGTCAAACCTGATCTCAGGCAAAAGCGTTTGTTTGATGATTCTGTCGTCATTTTGTTGTAAATCCAAACATAATTTTATGGAAAATACTTTGCAGGATACGCATTTCTGCCCCATCATTTGAAATGGAGTTTCAACTTTCTCGCTAAGGTCCATTTTGAACGTCACCGCACCCCTACGCCAGGCGATTATGCGCACGCCCTGGTATGCAAAACGTAAAAGTTATCGAGTTCTCTTCTGGCGTGAAATCACCCCCCTTGCTGTGCCTATTTTCCTGGAGAATACCTGCGTCCTGTTGATGGGCGTGCTGAGCACATTCCTGGTGAGCTGGCTCGGTAAAGAAGCTATGGCCGGGGTAGGGCTGGCGGACAGTTTCAATATGGTGGTGATGTCCTTCTTTGCCGCTATCGATCTCGGTACGACGGTGGTGGTGGCGTTTAGCCTGGGTAAGCTCGATCCGAAGCGTGCCCGCGAAGCGGCCAGACAGTCGCTGATGATCATGACCCTCTTTTCGATCATCCTTGCGGCGGTTATCCATTATTACGGCAAAGAAATTATCGACTTTGTCGCGGGAGAAGCGACCAGTGAGGTGAAGGATCTGGCTCTCACCTACCTGGAAATGACGGTGCTGAGTTATCCGGCGGCTGCCATCGCGCTGATTGGTAGCGGTGCGCTTCGTGGAGCAGGGAATACCAAAATTCCGCTGCTGATCAATGGCGGCATGAACATCCTGAACATCATTATCAGCAGCGTTTTGATTTATGGCGTCTTTTCCTGGGAGGGGCTGGGCTTTGTCGGCGCGGGTTTAGGGCTGACCATTTCCCGTTATATTGGTGCGGCAGCGATAATTGGCGTACTGATGGCGGGAATTACGCCATCGCTGCGCCTGACGCTGAAAAGTTATTTCCGTCCGCTTAACTTCGCCATTATCTGGGAAGTGATGGGGATCGGGATTCCGGCCAGCATCGAATCCGTGTTGTTTAACGGCGGGAAACTGCTGACGCAGATGTTTGTTGCCGGGATGGGAACAGACGTCATCGCCGGCAACTTTATTGCCTTCTCCATTGCCTCACTCATTAACCTGCCGGGAAACGCGCTGGGGTCGGCGTCGACGATCATCACCGGCAGACGTCTCGGAAAGGGGCAGATAGGGCAGGCGGAACGGCAGCTTCGGCATGTCTTCTGGCTTTCAACCATTGGACTGACGGCTATTGCGTGGGGAACTGCGCCTTTTGCCGGGCTGATGGCCTCGTTCTATACGCATGAAAATGACGTGAAAGAGGTCGTGAAGGTGCTCATTTGGCTCAACGCGGCGTTTATGCCAATCTGGGCCGCGTCCTGGGTACTTCCTGCCGGGCTGAAAGGGGCGCGCGATGCCCGGTTTGCGATGTGGGTCTCCATGCTCGGCATGTGGGGCTGTCGCGTCGTGGCGGGCTACACGCTGGGGGTAATGTTAGGTATGGGCGTTGTCGGCGTCTGGCTGGGGATGTTCCTTGACTGGGCCGTGCGCGGCGCGCTGTTCTACTGGCGCATGGTGAGCGGGCGCTGGCTGTGGAAATATCCGCGAAAAAAACCGGAGCAGGAGGTTTCGGAAACGGCAAGTGCCTGACAAATGTGCGAAGTGGAGAATAAATCGGCAAACGATTGAAAATCTGCATTCACCCTTTGACATCCTCAGGGCGCATCGATAATATGCGCCCCGTTCACACGATTCCTCTGTAGTTCAGTCGGTAGAACGGCGGACTGTTAATCCGTATGTCACTGGTTCGAGTCCAGTCAGAGGAGCCAAATTTAAAAAAGCCTGCTTTTAAAGCAGGCTTTTTGCTTTTCTGCGTTCGGTAAAATTGTCGGGTGGCGGCTTCGCCTTACCCGACCTACGAAATCCCAGGCCGGGTGAGTGGTATGCGTGATGTGTCCTTGTTATCAGCGGAACGGTGGCTCATTGAAGGTGCGCAGCTTGCGGGAATGCAGTTTTTCGCCCTCTGCACGCAGTAAATCGATGGCGCGAATACCAATCTGAAGGTGCTCTGAGATCGCCCCTTCGTAAAAACGGTTCGCCTGGCCCGGCAGTTTGATCTCGCCGTGCAGCGGTTTATCGGACACGCACAGCAGCGTGCCGTAAGGGACGCGGAAGCGGTAGCCCTGCGCGGCAATGGTGGCGCTTTCCATATCGATTGCGACCGCACGGCTAAGATTGAAACGCAGGGCGGAGGCGGAATAGCGCAGCTCCCAGTTACGATCGTCGGTGGTAACGACCGTACCGGTACGCAGGCGCTGTTTCACCTCTTCACCCGGCATGCCGCTCACCTCTTTGGTGGCGTCGTACAGAGCGCGCTGCACTTCCGCGATACTCGGGATAGGAATATCCGGCGGCAGAACCGCGTCAAGAACATGGTCGTCACGCAAATAAGCGTGGGCGAGGACGTAATCGCCAATCAGCTGGCTTTCACGCAGGCCGCCGCAGTGGCCGATCATCAGCCAGACGTCCGGGCGCAGTACCGCCAGATGGTCGCAGATGGTTTTCGCATTCGACGGGCCAACGCCGATGTTAATCAGCGTAATGCCCTGACCGTCGGCGGTGATCAGGTGCCAGGCTGGCATCTGGTGCTTTTTCCACGCCAGGTCGGAGATGGCCTCTTCCGGTGCTTCGGTTTCGGCGGTGATCCAGATCCCGCCCGCGCAGGAGAGGGCGACGTAAGGGCTGTCCGGGTCGAGGATCTGGCTACAGCCCCAGCGGACAAATTCGTCTACATAGCGGGTGTAGTTGGTAAACAGCACGAACGGCTGGAAATGTTCGGCTGGCGTGCCGGTGTAGTGGCGCAGGCGTGCCAGCGAGAAATCGACACGGCGGGCATCAAAGTGCGACAGCGGTGAAAACTCTGCCGGGTGATAGATCCCGTCCGCCGTCTCATCGCCAATCTGCGACAGCTCAGTGGTCGGGAAATGACGGGTCAGCCCTGCGCTCATGGAGCGATCCAGCGTCAGCGCTGAGCCGTCTATCACGTACGGGTAAGGGATCTCGTGCAGGGACGGCTCAACGCTGATATGCGCGCCGTAATCCTGATACAGCAGGGTAAGCTGCTCTTCCAGGTAGGGGCGGAACAGCGCAGGTCGCGTGATGGTTGTGCTGTAACAGCCGGAGTGGGTGAAACGCGCATAGGCGCGGGTTTTCGGATTACTGCTGGCGCTGCCGTCCCAGGTGACAGAGAGCGATGGATAAACAAAAAGGCCCTGGGTTCTGGCCTTTTCATCGGGAAGTTTCCCTGTTTCGATATAGTCACTGATGGCGCTGCGCAGTGCATTGACGGACTGTTCATACAGCGCGTCGAGTTTTTCCAGCGCCTGAGCCGGGGTCAGGCTGGAGCCCTTATTATTCATGTCTGTCTCCTTGTTCCACAGGTGTGCGGCTATACCCGATAGTATGCCACACGCCTGTGAAACAAAAGTGAGGAGATCAGCTGTGCGCGGTTTCCTTCATCAACAGGGCGGTGGCAGCAGAAAGCAGGCAACCCGCCAGCAGATAAATCGCCACGCTATGCCAGTTACCGCCGGAGAACGTCACCAGCGCGGCGGCGATAAACGGCGTAAACCCGCCGCCGACCACGCTCGCCACCTGATATCCCACGCCCGCGCCGCTGTAGCGGTAGCTTGCGCCAAACAGCTCGGTAAACATTGGCTGCTGCACGCAGACCACCATGTCGTGAGCGATGTTCGCAAGCATGATCGCGAAGAAGACAATCCAGAAGACCGACTGTGCCTCCAGCGCCATAAAGAACGGCCAGGCGCTAAGTGTGCCGATGAGCGCGCCCGTGATATACACCCGTCGACGCCCATAGCGATCCGCCAGCCAGGCGAAGCAGGGGATGGTCAGGCAGCTGATCCCGCCCACCACCAGGCCAATATTCAGGAACAATTCCCGCGGCAGGCCGAGGTTTTGCGTGGAATAGTTGAGGGCAAAGGCGGTGACGATATACATCGTCAGCAGTTCGCACAGGCGCAGGGCGATAATTTTCAGAAAAGCGCCAGGGTGCTGCACCAGCGCTTCCATCACCGGCAGCCGTTTTTTGGCGACCGGTTTTTCGCGCTGCTGCCGCTCAAACTCAGCCGACTCTTCCATGCCGTTACGGATCCACAGGGCCACCACGACCAGCACAATGCTGAAGATAAACGGAATACGCCAGCCCCAGCTCAGGAACTGCTCGTCTGTCGTGAGCTGGCTTATTAGCGACACCAGACCCGTGGAGAGCAGCAGACCCACGCCATAACCTACCTGCACGCCGCTGCTGTAGAACGCTTTCTTGTTCTTCGGCGCGCTTTCCACGGACAGCAATGCCGCGCCGCCCCATTCGCCGCCAACGGCAAAGCCCTGAATGGCGCGCAGCGTCACCAGCAACACCGGGGCCCACCAGCCAATCGATGCAAAGGAGGGCAAAATACCGATTAGCGCGGTGGCAATACCCATCATCCACACGGTGAGCATCAGCATACGTTTACGGCCAAGGCGATCGCCGAAGTGGCCGAAAATTATCCCGCCCAGCGGACGAAACAGAAAACCGACGCCGAAGGTGGCAAACGCAGCAAGCGTGCCCATGGCGGGGCTGATCTGGGGAAAGAATTCACGGTTAAAGACCAGCGCAGCGGTAATACCGTAGAGCAGAAAGTCATACCAGTCGACGACGGCGCCTGCGAAGCTACCTAAAGCGGCGCGGCGGGCGCGGTTAAGCGAAGGTGTCTCCTCGTTGCGGCGAGCGGAGATAAGGGTGGAGTCCATAGTTGTCCTGTCTGTACTGATTTTTAATTATTGGTATAAGAAAAGGTCACTCACATCACGGCCGTCATATTGGCGGAACGTATGAGACTACCGCGACACGCGGCCTGAGAAAACGTTTTTATCTTTCCTGAAAGCGCAGAATAAATAAATTTCATCTTATCGGGCGACAACATAAATCAGCCTGTTTGGCTCCGGTTAGGGCTGAATGGTTTACAGTAATAATGATCGCTGTGTGACGTAAGCTGAGGGAATAACGATGCAACGCCTCTTTCCTGCACTGTGGGTAGTCCTGTTTTTAGTCGTATCTCCGCTGCATGCGGAGCAGAAAGTCTATGGCGAACAGCGTATTCATCGCTGGTGGGATGCAGTAACGGACGATATTGCGCAAACCTGGGAACAGCCGGATCGTTACGATCTCTACCTTCCGTTTTTGAGCTGGCATGCACGCTTCATGTATGACAAAGAGAAAACGGATAATTACAACGAAATGCCGTGGGGCGGGGGGCTGGGCGTGTCTCGCTACAACGACGAGGGCAACTGGAGCGCGCTGTTTGCCATGATGTTTAAAGATTCCCACAACGAGTGGCAGCCCGCGATGGGTTACGGCTGGGAGAAGGGGTGGTATCTGGATAACGCAAAAGATTTCCGTCTGGGGCTCGGGGCCGCCGCGGGGATCACCGCGCGCGACGACTTTGCCAACTATGTCCCGCTGCCGTTTATCTTCCCGCTTTTCTCTGCCGGATATAAGCGTGTTACCGTCCAGTTCACGTATATTCCCGGAACCTACAACAACGGCAACGTGCTGTTTGCCTGGCTGCGCCTGGGCTTTTAGAGGGTGATCACTTTTTTGGCCACTGCGTTGGACAGGATCAGCAGCGAAAACAGGACCGACGTAACAAAGGTAAGCACAATCAGAACAAGTTTGGTGCTGAGGGACGTCACCGGAATGAGCGCGGTCAGCAGGTGAAACACCGAGTAGTGCATGATATAGACCCCGGTCATCGTTTTGCTAATGGCGGCCAGCACGGACTCTTTAAACTCCGCATTGCGGCGAAACCGCACGCCATTTGCCGCAATCACCAGGGCAATAATCAGAATGTAAATTTGCGATCCGGTGAGGATAAAGGCGTTTCTGTCTGCTTTAAATAGCGCAAAAAAGAAGTGCCGTTCGTAAAACCATGTGAAGAGATAGATAAACGGTATCGCAATCACCGCGGCCCTGACCACGTTTTTGCGGCCGATCCACGCCGCGATCTGCGGATCGCAAAAGAGCTGGCCTGTCAGATAAAACAGCAGCCACGTCCACAGGCGATACTGCGGCGACAATGAAAGGACGTGGGCATCAGGATAGAGGGCCGACAGCAAATCGTACCCGTATGAGAAAAGCAGCAGGGCGGCAATCACCCCGCAAAAGAGCGTTCGTCGCTGGCTGAGCCGCTCCACCACCGGGTGAAACGTGTAAATCACGATAAACGCGAACACGAACCAGGGCTGGATCAGATATCCGCGCTGATAGGGTTCCCACAGGTAGTAAATAGTTACCCAGAACAGAAAGACGATCACCAGGCGTTTGATCTTATCCAGCTGCCAGCGCGTGCCGTGTCGGGATTGCCCGTCCAGATACCCTGCAACCACAAAAAATAACGGTGTGGCGATGGTCGAAATGAAGGTTAAAAAACCGAGGATCCAGTGATAGTCATAATCGTAATGATCCCAGGTGTTGTAGATGGTGAAAAAGGTAACCGCCGTCATACAGCCCAGCGTCTTGATGATATTCAGCCCTGTCGCATTCATTGTTGTTCAGCTTTGTCCTTACGATGGAAACACGCGTAAATTACGGGGAGTACCAGCAGCGTCAGGATTGTAGCAAACCCAAGCCCAAACATAATCACAACGGCCATGCTCTGGAAGAACACATCCAGCAGCAGAGGGGCGAGGCCGAGTACGGTCGTAAAGGCGGTGAGGAGGATGGGACGCAGGCGCGACGTGGCGGCGTAAACGATCGCACTGTGCTGATCCTGCTGCGCTTTCTGCTGTTCTATCTCTTCCACCAGCACAATGCCGTTGCGGATCAGCATCCCGCTCAGGCTCAGCAGGCCAATCAACGCCATAAAGCCAAAGGGGATGCCGGTAATTAAAAACCCCGGCGTCACGCCGATCAGCGCCAGCGGCACGGTCAGCCAGATAGCGACGGCGTTTTTCACCGAACTGAACATTAGCACCGTGATCACAAACATCACCAGATACCCGATCGGCAGCGTAGTAAATAGCCCCTGCTGCGCTTCGCTGGAATTCTCCGCGTCCCCGCCCCACTCAATGCTGTAGCCGTGGGGCAGAGGCAGGGCATCTATTTGCGGCTTCACGCGGGCGAGAATATCGCCGGACGTTTGCTGGCTTAGCGGGTCAGGGTCGGTCTGCACGGTCAGCACGCGCGAGCGGTCGCGACGCAGGATCAGCGGATCTTCCCACTCCAGCGCGAAGCCGCTGACGACGTTGCTCAGCGGAATATACTGCTGCCGGGTCTGGCTCCAGACCAGGACGTTGTTCAGGTGGTTGGCGTCCAGCCGCTCGCTTTCCGGCGGGCGCACCACCACGGGTAACAGATCGCTTCCTTCTCTGTACAGGCCTGCCCGGCTGCCGGAGAAATTCATCTCCAGTGCGTTATCGACGTCCTGCTTATCCACGCCAAGCTCACGTCCGAGCGCGGTGACGTACTGCGGGCGGATCACTTTGCTGCGGTTTTGCCAGTCGTTCCTGACGCTGTCCGTCGCCGGATCGCGCGTAAGAATGTTGTCTACCTGGCTGGCGATCAGACGCAGCCTGTCGGGATCGGGGCCTTTAATACGCACTTCAATAGCGCTGTCGCCGGAGGGGCCAAACATCACCCGCTTCGTGCTGGCGTTAACCTGCGGATAGTTCCGGGCGATGTACTCATCAACGTGGCGGGTCAGGGCGGGGATGTTACGCTGGTCGTCCATTCTCACCATGATTTGCGCATAGTTGCTGTACTGCCGCTGTCCGCTGTAGGTCAAAATAAATCGCATACTTCCCTGACCAATCGTCGAGACCGTGGTTTCCACGCCAGGCTGGCCGTTAATGGTTTTCTCGATATCACTGGTCATCTTCTCGGTCCATTTAATGTCGGTACCGTAAGGGAGCCAGAGGTCGACAAAGAAAATCGGCGTGCTGGAGGAGGGGAAGAAGTTCTGCCGCACCGAGCCAAAGCCCCAGATGGCGGCTGCCAGCAGTGCGGCCATCACCACCAGCGTTGGCGCTTTACGCCGTAACAGCGCGTTGAGCACCGCCTGATAGATCCGATAGATGCGTTTGTCATAGGGATCCGTTTCGTCAGCCTCTGGCGGCGCAGCGTCCCGTTTAAACAGCCACCATTTGATCAGCACCGGTGTAATGGTGAGGGCAGAGAACCAGCTCAGCATGAGCGAAATCAGCAGAACCTGAAACAGCGACTTACAGTATTCGCCGGTAGAGTCCTGCGACAGCCCGACGGGCGCAAAGGCCAGGATGGCGATCACCGTCGCACCCAGCAGCGGCAGCGCAGAACGGCGAATAATGTTGCTAATGGCGTTCATCAGGGACGAGCCCTGCTGCCGGGCTATCAGTACCCCTTCGACAATAACAATGGCATTGTCGACCAGCATGCTGAGGGCGATGATCAGCGCGCCCAGTGAAATGCGCTGTAGTTCAATACCCCAGAGATACATGATCAGCAGCGTACCCAGCACATTAAGCGCGAGGGAAAAGGCGATAATGATCCCGCTGCGTAAGCCCATAAAGATCAGCAACACACCGACGACAATCGCCAGCGCCATCAGGAAGTTAATGATAAATCCGTTAACGGAATGCCCGACCTCCGCCGCCTGATCGTAGAACAGGTCGATATGGATACCTGCCGGTTTCTCGGCTGACATCTGCTCAAGCTTCGCCTCCAGGGCATCTCCCACGTCGATCACGTTAACGCCGGGGATAAAGGAGACGCCCATGGTGACGGCTTCTCTGCCGTTGGCATGGTAGATGCTGGCAGGGGAGGCATCCAGCCCGCGTGAAAGGGTGGCAATATCCCGTAAGCGGGTAGCCGCCCCAACGCCCGGCGGGGTCACGATGAGATCGGCCAGCTCGTCAATACTCTCGAATTCACCGGTAGGATGCAGACGAATTGACTCGGTACCGGAGGGGATCTCTCCCGCGCTGGAGACCACGTTCAGCCTGCTGAGCTGGGCAGAAAGCTGGTTCAGCGTTATCCCGCGCGCGGCCATTTTGCTCAGAGAAATATCCACGTTAATCTGCTGGGTGAGGGCTCCGCCGATGGCCACTTTGCCCACGCCTGGCACGAGGACCAACTCCCGGCGCAGCTGCTCGGCATACCGGACCAGTTCCGGATTGCTGAATTCATCGCCGGAAATGGCAAAGAAAAAGCCGAACACATCGCCAAAATCGTCATTCACAAACGGGGTCACTACGCCGGGTGGAAACTGTCGGGCGGCATCACCCACACGGCGACGCAGTTCATCCCAGATTTGCGGCAGCGCATTTGAGTGGTAGCGCGAGGCTATATTGACCGTAATCTGCGACAGGCCGCTGGAGGAGATGGAGCTGACGTTATCCAGGTAAGGTAATTGCTGAAGCGCGTTTTCCAGCGGCAGGGTGACCTCTTCCTCAACCTGCTGCGCCGACGCGCCCGGATAATGGGTGATCACCACCGCCGTTTTGATGGTAAACGCCGGATCTTCCAGTCTGCCGATGTTCAACAGGGCAATAATGCCGCCTACGCCCAGCAGCAAAATCGTCAGCCAGACGCGAACCGGGTTGCTGATAAACTGACGAGAGATATCCATTACAGTCCCCGTTCACGCGTCCAGATACGTACCGGCTGGTTGGGATGTAACTCCCCAACGCCTGCGGCCACCACGCGTTCACCCGCCTTAAGCCCACCGACGATGATGACCCCCTCAGCGCTGACTTGTCCCACGCTGATCTTACGATCTTCAAGGTGCAACGTATCGCCTTCGCCCGTCACCACCCAGACGTGTGGCTCATTGCGCGGGCGGTTATCCGGGTTAAAGACCGCTTCAACCGGCACCACCAGCGCCTCACTGCCGACGCCCGCCGGTAGGTTGGTTAAATTGATGGTGACCGTTCCGCTGACGCCGCCCACGACGGGAAAATCATCCGGGCGGGGCATGGTTAAAATTACCTGCCAGGTCAAAGTGTTGCTGTCGCTACTGCCTGAGTGCTCTTTGTACACAGCGGTAAACTCGTGACCGGGCAGGGCGTTGATCCTCACTACCGGTTTGTATTGCGCATTGCGAATATCGAAGGTGTTAAACAGGTTCTCTGGAAGGCTGAACACCACGTCCAGCAGATCGGTACGGGTCAATGTGACGACGGGCTGGCCGGCTGAGACGACCTGATGGTTTCGCACATGTACGCTGGCCGCTGTCCCGCTAAAGGGGGCGACGAGCGTCATCTGACTCAATTCTTCGCGTGCAATCTGAAGCGCGGCGTTTGCAGAATCGCGGTTTGCGCGCTGGACATCCATCTCGGCCTTCGACACGGCCTGGCGTCCTGCCAGGGTCTGGAAGCGGTCGAATTGCCGCTGAGCCAGGGTCGCCGCCGTTTGCCTGTCGTTCAGACGCTGCCGGGCTTCGCGATCGTTAAGACTGGCGAGCCGTTGCCCCTGTTTGACAACGACACCCTGGCGAATGTCCAGGGTCTCAATCTGCCCGGCACGTTTGAACGCAAGATCCGTGGCGTCGCCGGATTCGATACGGGCGGGAAAGACGCGCTGCTGCGCGTTGCCAGCCTTCACCACCTCTGCGACTTTTACCATTTTCGGCAGGGGCGCGGCGCGGTCGGATTTCGGATCGCACGCCGTCAGCAGCAATAAAACAGCAGGCAGAAGAGAGAGGTAGCGCTTCACAGTATTCCCCTGATAATAATTGTTTTATTTATTTCGTCATCAATGCTGGGGTGGCGCTATTCTGCCAGGGCCGAGACGACCACATAGGTAAATAAACCGATTGCTGTGCTGGCGATAATGGCGAGCGCAATAAACAAACCAAGGCGAATCAGGCTTAAACCGTACATGCATTCCTCCATGAGGTTGAAGGTGGCGCGGGATAAAGAGAATGAACGTGTTGCATGCCTGACTATGAGCATAGTCGGTGAATAAATAAATGTTAAATAACCATTATTAGTGGCGTGACATACTCAGGCGAAACAAGCGTTACAATAGCGTATCCCCTTTGAATAACATCCTGATATTCCTGTGCTACGTTTAATAGCATCCATTCCTTTTTTCCGTAAAAGGCATTCACGCCTGTACCCATGGGGTTGATGCGATCTCTCCTGATTCACTCACTGTTGTGTTGGTTATAAAAAGGATGCTTGATATGTATAAAACGATTCTGGTGCCGGTGGATGTATACGAAACAGCGTTGTCTGATAAAGCGCTACAGCATGCCCAATTCCTGGCGCAAAGCGCATCGGGTAATGTCCATCTGCTGTACGTTATGCCAAAGTTCTCGGCGGAACTGACCCGCGGTTTTATTGCAGACGCGAGAAAGATGGATGAATATATGATTAATAATGCTAAAGAAAAACTGGCTGCGCTGGTAAAAAAAATCAACCTGCCGGAAGCAAATGTCCATCTGCATGTTCGCAGCGGGAATATACGTGATGAGGTAATCAAACTGGCGGATGAACTTAACGTCGGTGCGATTATTGTGGGATCGCGTAATCCCAATATTCAAACCCATTTATTAGGGTCAGAGGCGGCGAGTATCGTTCGTTATGCGCATGTTCCTGTTTTCGTTATTCGTTAATGACATGAAAGCAAGGTGATTTCTGAAAAGAACCCGAGGAAGGAACGATGAAAACAGAAAAGCCTCACCGCCCGTATTATCAACAGACCGTTGATGAAACCCTGACAAATATCCAATCCAGCCTCGACGGACTTAGCAGTACAGAAGCCACCGCCAGGCTGGAAAAATACGGCGAAAACGCCTTACCGCAAAAACCGGGTAAACCTGGCTGGCTGCGCTTTCTGGCCCATTTCAACGATGTCCTTATTTACGTCCTTCTGGCGGCGGCGTTGCTGAAGCTGATAATGGGACACTGGGTGGATATGTTTGTCATTCTTGGGGTGGCTATCATTAACGCCCTGATTGGCCATATTCAGGAGAGCAATGCGGAGAAGTCGCTACAAAGCATTCGTAATATGCTCTCCAGCGAGGCTGTGGTCATCCGGCAGGGCAACCATGAAACTATCCCGACGACAGCGCTGGTGCCGGGAGATATCGTGGTGATACGCGCCGGGGATCGCATTCCTGCCGATCTTCGCGTGATAGAGGCGCACAACCTGCGGGTGGAAGAAGCTATTCTCACCGGCGAATCCACGGTAGTGGAGAAAAGCAGCGATGTGCTCAGCGGCGAACTCCCGTTAGGTGACCGTTACAATCTGCTGTATTCGGGCACCACCGTCAGCTCCGGCGGGGGAAAAGGGCTGGTGGTGGCAACCGGTGGGGAGACCGAACTCGGCCATATCAACCAGATGATGTCAGACATTGAAAAACACCGTACCCCGTTGATGGTGCAAATGGACAAGCTCGGCAAGACCATTTTTATCACCATTCTGGTGATGATGCTGGCGCTGTTCGTTTTCAGCCTCATCTTCCGCGATATGCCCGTTTCAGAGCTGGTGCTGTCGCTGATTAGCCTTGCGGTGGCGGCGGTGCCGGAAGGATTACCGGCCATTATCTCGATCATCCTCTCGCTGGGCGTGCAGGCGATGGCGCGTCGCAAGGCGATTATTCGCAAGCTGCCTACCGTGGAAACGCTGGGGGCGATGACGGTTATCTGCTCGGATAAAACCGGCACCCTGACCATGAATGAGATGACGGTAAAAGCGGTGATTACCGCGGACACCACCTACCGCGTCGAGGGAGACAGTTACGAACCGGTGGGCGCTATTCACCCTGTTGACGATCCAACACCGGTCACCGTGACCCAGGGGTCTGTGCTTGAGCGCTATCTGCGCACCGTCGATCTCTGTAATGACAGCCAGCTGATCAAAGATGAGCAGGGGCTGTGGAAAATCACCGGCGGGCCAACCGAAGGCGCGCTGAAGGTGCTGGCGGCCAAAATCCCGCTTCCGACAATTGACGCCGAATTGCGCAGTAAAATCCCATTCGATTCGCAATATAAATACATGTCCACCCTTTATCGCCTGGGCGACGAAGAGGTGATGTTAATCACCGGTGCGCCGGACGTCCTTTTCCGTCTTTGCCTGCACCAGCAGACCCAAAACGGGCTGGAGCCGTTCAACCTGCACTATTGGGAAGAGAAGATTGAAGAGTATGCGCGCGAGGGATTGCGCATGGTGGCTGCGGCCTGGAAACCGGCCGCCAGCGGGCAGCGCGAGCTGACGCATGCGGATCTGCAAGAGGGGGTCATACTGCTCGGCATTGCGGGCATGATGGATCCCCCGCGCCCGGAAGCCATTTCGGCCATTGCCGACTGCTTGCAGGCGGGCATTCGCGTGAAAATGATTACCGGGGATCATCCACAAACGGCGATGAGCATTGGACAGATGCTGGGTATTGGCAACGCGGCGAGCGCCATTACCGGGCGCGAGCTGGAAGCGATGGACGACCACCAGCTGAGCGAGGCGGCGCAAAAATACGATATCTTTGCCCGAACCAGCCCGGAAGATAAATTCCGCCTGGTGCAGGCGCTGCAAAGTAAGCAGGAAGTGGTCGGAATGACCGGGGACGGGGTGAACGATGCGCCTGCGCTGAAGCGGGCGGATGTCGGCATCGCGATGGGGATCAAAGGTACTGAAGTCACCAAAGAAGCCGCCGATATGGTGTTAACGGATGATAACTTTGCCACCATTGCCCGGGCGGTCCATGAAGGGCGTCGGGTCTACGACAACCTGAAAAAGACCATTTTGTTCGTTATCCCGAGCAACATCGCCCAGGCCCTGCTGATCATTATTGCCCTGCTGGCGGGGAACCTGATCCCGTTAACACCGGTACTGATCCTGTGGATGAACATGGCAACCTCGGCAACGCTGTCGTTTGGCCTGGCGTTTGAAGCGGGTGAGAAGGACATCATGAACCGGCCGCCGCGTAAGTCTAACCTGCATGTGATGGACGGTTATGCCATCTGGCGAGTGGTGTTTGTCGGCCTGATGATTGCCATCAGCGCCTTTGTGCTGGAGGCCTGGCTGCAACCTCGCGGCTACTCGCCGGAGTTCATCCGCACCGTGTTGCTGCAAACGCTGGTCACCGCCCAGTGGTTTTACATGCTCAACTGCCGCGTCACCGACGGTTTCTCCCTGAGTAAAGGTCTGCTGGCTAATAAGGGGATATGGATCGTGAGCGGCGTACTTCTGGCTCTTCAGCTTCTGATCATCTATGCGCCGTTCATGCAAATGCTGTTCGGTACCGAAGCGCTACCGTTCCGCTACTGGATCATTACCTTCCTGATTGGGTTTGCGATGTTCATGATTGTTGAAGCAGAAAAAATCCTTACCCGGAGATGGCGCACGACGAAAAGATGACTGAATGAGCAGGCTAAGCCTGCCCACCGGCAGGCTTTCTCTTTGACTGAGTACAGAACACTATGATTCGATTTGCCTCGTTCGTTTTTACGCTTGGTATTCTGGTTCCCGCTGCATCTGCTGTAACCTACCCCCTCCCTCCCGAGGGCAGCCGCCTGGTGGGGGCGCCGATCACCATCACTGTGCCTGAGGGCAATACTCTGCCGCTCGAAGCGTTTGCAGCGCAGCACGGACAGGGGTTGAGCAATATGCTGGAAGCCAACCCGGGGGTGGATCCGTTTTTACCGCGAGCCGGAACACAGCTTGCGGTACCCCAGCAGCTTATTCTGCCGCCAACGGTGCGCGAGGGAATTGTGGTGAACGTCGCGGAAATGCGGCTTTACTATTATCCACCCGGCAGTAACACGGTTGAGGTGCTGCCTATTGGCATCGGTCAGGCCGGGCGCGAAACGCCGCGTAACTGGGTAACCGCCGTTGAGCGCAAACAGGAAGGCCCAACCTGGTCACCCACGCCAAATACGCGACGTGCTTACGCGAAGGAAGGGAAAACGTTGCCCGCGTTCGTTCCCGCCGGGCCGGATAACCCGATGGGGCTGTATGCCCTTTATATCGGCAGGCTGTACGCGATCCACGGTACTAACTCAAATTTCGGCATTGGTCTGCGCGTCAGCCAGGGCTGCATTCGCCTGCGTAATAACGATATCAAATACCTGTTCGATAACGTTTCGGTGGGGACGCGGGTACAGCTTATCGATCAGCCCGTAAAAGTGACCACGGAGCCGGACGGTAGCCGTTGGGTAGAGGTTCACGAGCCGCTTTCACGCAATCGCGCGGAATTTGAATCGACAAATAAGGTGCCGCTGCCCATTTCAGCCGCACAAAGGACGCAGCTGATAAGTGAAGGGGCGGGCGCTGAACTGGAACGGCGGTCGGGGATGCCGGTGAAGCTTGCTATGACTGGTAGCGCTTCGCTTGCCGGGCCTTGAGTACCGTAGGTCGGGTAAGCGGAGCGCCACCCGACAAACTTACCGAACGCAGAAAAGCAAAAAGCCTGCTTTAAAAGCAGGCTTTTCAAATTTGGCTCCTCTGACTGGACTCGAACCAGTGACATACGGATTAACAGTCCGCCGTTCTACCGACTGAACTACAGAGGAATCGTGTGAACGGGGCGCATATTATCGACCTCCGTACGCCTTGTCAAAGGATGTATCGCCCACTTCAGACTGTTTGCTGACAAAACCAGCAAAGTGACGTTTTTGCCAACGGAATGCACCATTATTGTGCAGATATACCCCGAATGGGGCAGATCGGAAACCGTTGTCCCCGTCTCAAAAAAGGCATCAGTGATTGGCTTTCCTTATTTTCAGCCGCTTAGCAGAGACATACACCCGCTGCAAAAACTGGCATTCATATTGCAAAACCTGTTTAACAACACAGCCGTTACCGGCACGCTATTTTCGAACAGGGGGCAACATGAACTTAAGACGACTGAAATACTTCGTAAAAATCGTCGATATCGGCAGCCTGACCCAGGCGGCTGAAGTGCTGCATATCGCGCAGCCTGCGCTGAGCCAGCAGGTCGCGACTCTGGAAGGCGAAATGGACCAGCAACTGTTGATCCGCACCAAGCGCGGCGTAACGCCTACCGAAGCGGGAAAAATTTTATATACCCATGCCCGCACGATCCTGCGTCAGTGTGAACAAGCGCAGCTGGCCGTGCACAATGTGGGTCAGACCCTGAGTGGCCATGTCTCTATCGGGCTGGCGCCGGGAACGGCCGCATCGTCGGTAACCATGCCGCTGCTTCAGGCGGTGCGAGCAGAGCTACCGGAAGTGCTGGTTTATCTGCATGAGAACAGTGGTTCCGTGCTCAATGACAAACTGCTCAACGGTCAGCTGGATATGGCGGTGCTGTACGATCGCTCCCCGGTTGCCGGGATCACCAGCCAGCCGCTGCTGAAGGAAGATCTTTATCTGGTCGGTACCCGTGATTGCCCTGGCCAGAGCATTGATTTAACCGCTGTGGCAGAGATGAACCTGTTTCTGCCGCGCGACTACAGTGCCGTGCGCGTGCGCGTTGACGAAGCGTTTTCGCTGCGCCGTCTGACGGCGAAGATCATCGGCGAGATCGACTCCATCTCCACGCTGACTGCCGCCATTGCCAGCGGCATGGGTGTAACGGTTCTGCCCGAGTCTGCCGCACGTTCACTGTGCAGCGCGGCAAACGGCTGGATGGCCCGTATCACCACGCCATCCATGAGCTTACCGCTGTCGTTAAATATGTCCGCGCGCGGCTCCCTGTCACCGCAGGCGCAGGCGGTGAAAGAGATCCTGATGTCTCTGGTCAGTAAGCCGTCGCTGGAAAATCGCGAGCTGCAACTGGTCAGCTGATATTCCAAATAAGCATAAGATGCTGGTTTTTATTATTTGTTCTCCAGCCCGGCTGACTCTAACAATAGCCTTATGTCAGATGCGCCGGAGTGAATTGTGAATTTCCAGCAACTTAAAATTATTCGTGAGGCGGCCAGGCGGGATTACAACCTGACCGAAGTCGCCAATATGCTTTACACCTCTCAGTCGGGCGTCAGCCGGCATATCCGCGAGCTGGAGGAGGAGTTAGGCATTGAGATTTTTATCCGTCGCGGCAAGCGCCTGCTGGGTATGACCGAGCCAGGCAAGGCATTACTGACCATCGCTGAGCGCATTCTCAACGAGGCCAGCAACGTTCGCCGGCTGGCGGATCTCTTTACCAACGACGCTTCCGGTGTGCTGACTATCGCCACCACCCATACACAGGCGCGCTACAGTCTTCCGACGGTTATCAAAGCATTTCGTGAGATCTTCCCGGACGTACGTCTCGAACTGATCCAGGGCACGCCGCAGGAAATCGAAGTGCTGCTGCATAACGGCGGAGCCGATATCGGTATCGCCAGTGAACGGCTGAGCAACGACCCGCTGCTGGTGGCGTTCCCGTGGTTCCGCTGGCACCACAGCCTGCTGTTACCCGCCGATCACCCGCTGAATCAGGTTTCGCCGTTGACGCTGGAAGAGATCGTCAAATGGCCGCTGATTACCTACCGGCAGGGCATTACCGGGCGCTCGCGCATTGATGAAGCGTTCAAGCGTAAAGGGCTCACGCCGGACGTGGTGCTGAGCGCGCAGGATTCCGACGTGATCAAAACCTACGTCGAGTTAGGGCTGGGGATTGGCCTGGTGGCCGAGCAGTCTGGCGGAGAATATGAGGCCGGAAATCTGGTGCGTCTGGATACGCGTCACCTGTTCGATGCGAATACCGTCTGGCTGGGGCTAAAGCGCGGGCAGCTTCAGCGTAACTACGTGTGGCGTTTTATTGAGCTATGCAACGCGGGCCTGTCGGTGGATGAGATCAAACGCCAGGTGATGGAGCCGGAAGAGGTGGCGATTGATTATCAGATTTAGTCGCTAATCAGTAGGCCGGGTAAGGCGCAGCCGCCACCCGGCAAATTTACCGAACCCACAAAAGCAAAAAGCCTGCTTTAAAAGCAGGCTTTTCAAATTTGGCTCCTCTGACTGGACTCGAACCAGTGACATACGGATTAACAGTCCGCCGTTCTACCGACTGAACTACAGAGGAATCGTGTGAACGAGGCGCATATTATCGACCTGCGTGCGCCTTGTCAAAGGGGAAAACACCGTTTTTGTTCGTTTGTCGACAATTTCAGCAAACCGATGATTTAATAGCAAATTTGCTTTCAAATTGCACAGCAAATCGCGCCGCCCGCAGACAGGCGGCGCGCAGGATCAGAACAGAACGGAGTAGTTCAGACCAAACGTACGTCCACGGCCTTTATAAGTATAAAGACCCGGTGCGCCGTAGGTTGGGCTATACAGCCCCGGTGCGCGCTGGCCCCAGGCGGTGGTGTAGTCTTTGTCCAGCAGGTTCTCCACGCTGAAGCTGACTTTGCCCACCGGCAGGGCGTAGCTACCCAGGAAATCAACGGTGTTATAGCCATCAATCTTCTTACCGTCGGCGTCAGACACGTCAAAGGTTTGTGTGCTCTGCACGCGTAGCGTCCAGTCGCCCGGCGCCCAGTTGACCCATGCGCTGGCTTTAGACGGGCTGGCGCTGTCGACCGTCAGCTTCTCCCATTTACCGTTTTCACGCGTTTCGGACTTGATGGCGTTAAAGTTCGCCCCGGTGCTCCAGTCGCTGTCGGTGAAGAAATAATCCACCTGGCCTTCAACCCCATAGATACGACGTTTGTCGTCCTCCAGGTTGATGGTCATGTCGCTCTTGTTGATGGTGATGGTTTTATCCGAGAGCGAGTAGTATGCCGCCACCTGAGTACGCAGGTTATCGCCGGTGAAGCGCCAGCCGAGCTCGTAAGCATTGACCTTAATCCCGTCCAGCGTTGAGTCGTTCACATTGACGCTGTTTTGCAGACGATAGTGACCATCGACCAGCTGATAGGTGCCGGAGCCGTAGTACTTCGCCAGGTCCGGGATCTCGAAGCCCTGGGAGAAGTTAAACCACAGCTGTTGCTGTTCGGTCAGACGTCCAAGGATCCCGGCGTTAAACAGGAAGTTGTTGTAGTCGGTTTTCCCGCCCGGCACCGCGTCAGCGGAGGTGGCTTTGCCCGTGGCGATTGCCTGCTGCTGGGCGTAACCGACAAAATCGTCCACCTTGTTTTCGGTGTACTGATAACGCACGCCGCCGCTCAGGGTGATGGCGTCAATGTCATAGCTGGCTTGCAGGAACGGCGCGAGGTTGGTAATGCTGTAACCCGGATAACGGCCCACGTTGTAGGCATTGTCCAGCTCCATGCCGCCGCTCGCCGCCGCTTTGCTTAAGTCGAAGAACTGCTGGTTGGCATCGAACGTTTCATGGTCGGCATCCACGCCCCAGGTGAGGGTCAGGTCGTCCATCGGCTTGCTGTTCAGCGTCAGCTTGCCGCCGTAAAAATCGGTTTTCTGCTGGGACGCGCCAATGCTGGTCACCGCGCCTTTGCTCAGCGTCGGGAACGGGTAGTAGGTCAGGCTCTCGTCACGGTAGTAAATCTGCGCAACCAGATCCTGACCCCAGAAATCGGTGTTCGAGTATTGCAGGTTGATCAGGTGACGCTCAGTGCCCGGGATACGGTCAGAGTTCAGGTTGTCTTTGTTATAGGCTTTGGCATCGCCCGTGACCGCAGCGAAATTCTCCCCAAGGAACAGGCCGTGCTTGCCGTCAGATTCGCTCTTGTAGTACTGCGTGGTTAACTGGAGCTGCTGATGATCGTCGATGTTGATGGTGCCTGTCCCCATCACGTCGATACGGTCGGAATACTGCAAGCCGGTCTGGGTGTTATCGATAATCACCTCGTCGCCGTTGCCGTCATACCAGCCGCCGTAGCGCTGATAGGAGACCGACAGACGACCAGAGGCGTTGTCATTGCCGCCGCTCACGGCTGCGGAGACGTTCTCATCATGGTCGTTATGGCTGTTAAACCCGCTTTTTGCCCCGGTCTGGAACTCCACTTCGGTCTCCGGCTGGCCTTTTTTGGTGACGATGTTCACCAGCCCGCCGGTACTGCCGCCGCCGTACAGCGAGGTGGCGCCGGAGATCACTTCGATGCGGTCAATGTTGAACGGATCGATAGAGTCGAGCTGGCGGCTGTCGCTGCGGGACGAGTTCAGACGTACGCCGTCCACCATCACCATCATGGAGCGACCGCGCAGGTTCATGCCGTAGTTGGTACGTCCCTGGCTGCTGACGTCCATGCCGGGGATCAGCTGGGCCAGAACGTCTTTAATCTCTTTCCCGCCCTGAACCTGCTGCTCAATTTCCGCCCGCTCAATAACCCAGGTGGTTTGCGCCATCTCTGCCACGCTGCGATGTGCCCGGCTGGCGGAGACCACAATATCTTCTTCCTTTTGTTCTTCCGCCCACGCAGAGGTAGAAAGCATGGCAAGCAAGCACGGATTTAAAACCCAAAGATGAGAACGTTTCATTGTTATGTTGATCCTGAATGTGTGTGTCAGTACTCGGTGGTCTTTATTAATGATTTAAAAACCTGGCTGCTCTCCGGGCTGGTGGTGCTCCGCCAGTGGATCACGCCGGGGGTGGTTGCCAGCTCAAACGGCTCGTCATCGTGAGCGCGATTCAAAATTCGCGCCGCGCGCCAGGCCATCAGGCTGAGCTGGGGTTCGGCAATACCGAGACGGTGCATCCCGGCATTCACGGCAAACAGGCGGTTGCTCTGCGGGCCGTCCCATTCAAGGGTAAAATCGTTGTTGATGCAGAAGGCTTCATCCTCATCCAGACGCAGTCGGGAAGAGAGCGGGACGAGAAAAGCAGGCTGCACGGCGCGGTAGCCGGTGGCGAAAATCACCACGTCGCTTTCAAGCTGTTCGCGCCCGCCGTCCAGGTGATGCTGGATGCTGAGGCGAGGTCCGGTTTCCTGGCGCGTCAGCGCCGTCACCGAGCGGGACGGCATCAGGTGCGCCCAGGGTTTTTCACGCAGCACTTCGAAACGGTGGTACATGGCGCGGTAAATCGCCAGCAGGGACTCGGTGGTGATCCCGTCGGAGGTCATTTTCTGCTCCTGCAACATCTGACGTCGGGCGTCGTCACCGAGGGTCGAGAAGCTGTCCACATACTCTGGCGTGAAATACTCGTTAGCAAACGCGGCTTCATCCAGCGCGTTGTAGTTGTTGCGGCGCGACACCCAGTTGAGGCTCAGCGGCTGGCCCCATTCCCCACGGAAGATATTCAGGAACAGATCCGCACCGCTCTGGCCGCCGCCGACGACGGTGACGCGCTTGCCCGCTAAATCCGGCGTGCGCAGCATCATTTCGCTGGCGTGGAAGCAGGTATCGTCCTGCGCGGTGACGCAGTCTGGCAGATTGATCTGCTTCCCAATCCCCACGCAGACGTGCCGCGCCAGGAAGCGATCCCGCTGGGTCACGATCTCAAACAGGCCGTTTTGCTCATCAAAGCTGACCTGCTGTACCTGCTGGCTGAAGGCCAGGTTGGTGAGGTTATCCGCCGCCCAGCACAGGTAGTCGGCAAACTCCTCGCGCGACACGGTGCGCTGCTCGGTGGTGAGGAAACGGTAGAACTTTTTGCGCTGTACCAGGTAGTTCAGGAAGCTGTGGCGGTTGGTTGGCTCTACGGCGCTGACCAGATCCTTCAGGAAGCTGGTCTGCATATGGCAGTCCGGCACCATCATCCCCGGGTGCCAGGAGAAGTGCGGCTTGCGTTCAAGAAACAGCGAGCTAAAACCGTCCAGCCCCTCCGCCAGCGCGGCAATACTGAGGTTGAACGGACCGATACCAATGCCGATGAAATCATAGGTTTTCATTGCGCTGACTCCCGGGAGGCCAGAAAAAGAGGGTTATCAAGATCGCAGACGTAGTTCGGCAGCATGCGGCTGCCGCCGTCGTGTTCAGAGAAGGTCAGTTTGACCGGGTTGAGGATCACGCGAATAATCTGCGGCTTAAACAGGTCGAACTTCGCGAAGCGCGCCGCAAGATCCGGATGGGCGGCCATATAACGATGTAACACCAGCGCCAGGATCTGATAGAAGCGGGTTTCATTCACGCCGCATTGCAGGGTGAGGCGGGATATAAAGCGCAGCACCGTGACAAAGTTGCCGGTTTGCAGGTCGTGGATGATGTAATCCGCGCTGAGGCGCGCCGTCACCGCTTTTACCTGCTCCGGCAGGCTCTGCGCCTGCGGGAAATCTTCATCCACCAGGCGCATATCGCCCTGGAAATCCTTCAGCAAAATGCGCTGCGGAACGTAATCTTTCATCACCAGCGTGACGTTCTGGCCGTGGGCGATGAGCGCCACCCCGTAGCGACAGAGCAGGTGATAGAAGGGGATCACCGTCGCCTCAAACAGCTTTTCCAGCCATGCGTCAGCGGTTAACCCCGAGCGTTTGATCCATGCGTCAATCAGCGGGCGCCCCTGATTATCGGTTTCCATCAGCGCCGCCATCAGCACCGCCTGTTCACCATCCTGTAAATAGCAGGATGGGTTCTCGCGCCAGATCACCCCCAGCATCTCCTGATAGCGGTACGGCGCCTCAGGCAATGCGGCATAACCCGGATGCGACAGATATCCGGCAGCGGGTTCGCCAAGCACCTGCGCCCCGGAGCGAATCAGCGTGGCATCGCTGGCAAACTGCTGCTGTAGCCAGCGCGAGGCCAGCGGACCGGCGGCAATATACTTGCCCGGAATACCGCGATAGCAGGAGGTGTTGTAGATGGTCAGCGGCAGCTTGATGTCATACGGCGCGCGACGGCTGGCGTTGGTCAGCGTGCGCAGGGACTGCTGCGCCAGATACTCATCGCCGAACTCACCCAGCTCCACCATTTCACCGCGTGCGAGCTGCGCCAGGAAATGAATGGCAATTTTTTGCTGCCACTGCCACGGGTGCAGCGGCACCGGCAGCCAGCTATCATCCAGATCCAGCTCCTGCCAGCGGGCGTCGAACCGCTCGCGCTCGGCATCGTCCATGGCGCTGGAGAGCAGGGCGTTAATATCGCAATCGGCGTCGCTGCTCCAGACCAGACGATCGCGCTGCACGGCGACCCAGTGCAGACGAAAACGCCCGCGATATTCCGGCGCGTACAGGCGCAGGGCATCCAGCCCCCAGCCGCGGCGTCCCTTGTTGAAAATAAACTTCGGGTGACCGCGCATCAGGCACTGTAGCTCGTCCGGGTCAAGGTGGATCAGCGCATCGGCATCCAACGTTTCACGCGCCTGCAACAGCTGCATGTCGCCCCGCAGCGTGGCGTAGAGATCTTCCATGTGCTCCGCTGTTTGCGCGTCGCTCATCTCCAGTACGGTGGCCAGTTGCAGCAGCGCGTTTTCCGCTTCGACCGCCGCGCCGCTGGTGGTGGTCAGGGTATCAGGGTCAATATGCAGCCAGCCCCAGATCCCACGCGTGGCGCGAAACTGCCAGCACGCGTTGCCCATACTGATGCGCCAGTAGTCCGCCGAATCCGGCTCGGCGCGCAGGGTGCGTTCATATTCCAGTTCGGCGAGGATCTTCGCCACCATCTCGCGGTTCACTTTCTGCCAGAGCGCGTTCACAGTTCCACCTCGTGGAAGAAGCGATGACGCTCGCTCATGATGAGACGGGAGCGTTTGTGCGGGAAGTCGAACTCTTTCACCGTGTCGAAACCGGCGGACGCCAGATGGCGGAACAGACGCTGGTTGTCGAAGCGCGGTTCCGCCACAATGCGCGCCGTGCGCGGTTCATCGAGATACAGATAGTGGCTCAGGCCGCGCAGCCAGCTGCGGATATACTGCGCTCCGCGCCAGTTCTCTTCGCCCACCAGCATATGCAGCCCGCGGTCAAAGGGCTGCCAGCGATAGTGGCGGCCAATGCGGTCTTCCGCCGCCCAGTAGAGTTCAAAATAGCCGAATGGCTGATCGTCAAAGCAGCCGATCACCGGATAGCAATAGGTCGAGTCGAGCTGGCGACGCAGGTAGTTCTCCTGCTCGGCCTGCGGGCCGGCCATCTCCCAGAAAGCGTTCACGCGTGGGGTGTTCATCCAGCGGGTAAAACGCTCGCCGTCCAGCGCCACGTCCGCCACGCGGAAGCTCAGGGTGCGCTTAATCTGCGGATCGTAACGGCGATACACCTCGCCCTGTGGGCGGTGAGGGCGCAGCGGGAAGTACAGCTGACGGCTTTCGTCAAACTGCATTCCGCCGCTCGCCTGCGGGCGTTCGCCTTTCAGCCACAGCGGCAGCTGCCAGAAAATTTCACGCGCCAGATAATCTCCGTGAACGAGGCTAAACAGCGCCTGCGCCTGAGGTTCATCCTGCCAGGCTGCCCACGGCAGGGTAATGCCGGTCAGGGCGGGCGCGGCAACAAACAGCTGGTCGAGGGCGTCCACCAGCCAGCCGTCCGGGAGCCCGATCAGCCGCTCCATAACCGCGCTGCCGTCGAGACCCAGCGTCAGCGGCAGGTTTTGTTCCGTGACCGTGCAGCGAAAGCCGTAGCCGGAATGGACGATATTCGCGTTTGCCATCACGCCTTCTCCTTATAAAACGGGTTGCTGAAGTCGAAATAGATCACCGCCGGATCGACGATGGTGTTTTCGTTGCGATCGTGCAGATAGCAGAAGAAGTTGCCTTTACAGTTCCAGGTCGGGCTGTCGAGCACATAATCAAGGCAGCGGGTCTGCTTCGCCGTCGTGCGCAGTTCGGCCAGCGCGTCACGCACGCGGGACATCAGGTTCTCTTCGCTGTCGAAACCGGCAGCGGCGAGCGCGGCGGTGACGGCAAGGGTAGAGTTCAGCAGCAGGTAATAAGGGAAGTAGCGCAGCAGCTGGCTCTCACCGAAGCGGTTTTCAACTTCGGTTTCACCTGCCTCATTCAGCCACGCGTCGGCCCCTTCGGTCCAGGCGCTGCCCTGGCAGTCACGGTAGATCAGTCCAACGGGGAAATCCTGCTGCATCTCAACGAGGATATTTTGCTGGTGCGCCAGCAGGACCAGACCGTAGTCCGCCTCGGCGCTGAACAGCGGAAGCAATACGCGGTCGCAGTAGGCATCCAGCCAGCAGCGCGCGGCCTGGGCGAGGGGTAAGTCCAGACGCTGGCTCAGACGACGCACCGCCGCGGCGAGCAGACTGTCGCCGCCGTCCGGCGCGGCCTGGGTCAGGCTCACCAGCACGTTGGTTTGCGTTTCAGGGGTATCGAACAGCAGATTGACGCGCAGGGCCATCAGGCTCTCTTCCTGAATGACGCCGTGCTCATCGCGCAGCCCCGCCCAGCCGTCCTCCTGCATCACGCGCATGGTCGGGTAGCGCGCCTGGAGCCCTTGCCAGCGTGCCGTTTTCGCCAGCCGCGCCAGGCGCATGCCGCGCTTAACCTCTTTCACCGACAGCGTGCGCACGGAGTTGGTTAGGCGCACGCTCAGGGAAAACTTAATCATGTCGCTGTTGGTTTCACTGTACAGCGAGCGGGAAGAGCTGGTGGGTAGCCATGGCGCACCGGCTTCGCCCAGATCGCGCAGGGCGCCTTTTTCTACCAGACGCTGGCACCAGTCCTGCTCCAGCAGATAGTCGGCCTGCCACGGGTGCATCGGCAGTAGCCAGCAGGTGTCGGTGAAGTGACCGAGAAGAGCCGGCGCGCTCTGCGCTGCAAAGCGCAGCAGACGTTCCCGCAGGGAGACATTCAGGCTGTCGCCGGTAATCAGCTCATGCTCAACCGCAAACCAGCGCAGCGGGAAGCGGGAGGCGAAATCCGGCAGATAGCGACGCGCCTCGGCCTCGTTAAACGGCTCGTGCGACTTTGGGGCAGGATGAAAAGCATGGCCGACCAGCAGCGCCTGTTCCGCTTCGGCAAAGGTCAGCGGCTTATCGCGCAGGTTTGCCCAGTTGTGGCGTAAATCAATGGCCTGCCAGGTGTGTGTATGGCTTTCCAGGACGCGCTGCTTAAAGCGAGCCAGCGTATCGGCATCCAGAGCGCCTTTAACCGTCTCTTTTTCAATAATTAAATCAATCAGTTGAAGGAATGTGACCGTGTCACCGCCGTCGCTGTCGGCCTGAATCAGCGTTGCCGGGAAAAGATACTGGTGATGCTGTGTGGGGGAGAAATAGCGTACCGGAACCCGAATGGCCTGGGTTGGGGAGAGCGGGATATGAATCAGTGATAACTCATCCGCACGGGTTGCGGGAAGATAGTGCCAGTCCTTCGTTTCGCGCAGCAGCGCGTTCAAAAAACACTGGGCCGCAACATCTGTACCGGCGGAGCGGAGCAGAGTACGCATAGTTGTACCTCATTCCATGACTGATAATAATTCTCGTTATGATATTCATTCTGTTTACAGTGGCAACTATTTTTGCAATATTTGTTTTCATAAACTTCATAATTTCCACACATTTATTGACATTATCTTCACAATTTTATGCGCACCCGTACCGAGAATCTCACTGACGTTGTGGCCCCGAAAGCTAACTGGTCCCTGGCACTGGGCGCCGGTTTATTAGGTATTGGACAAAACGGTTTGCTGGTCATGCTGCCGCAGCTGGTCTCCCTGACCGGATTGTCGCTCTCCGTCTGGGCCGGGCTGTTGATGTTCGGCTCGATGCTCTTTTTACCCGCATCGCCCTGGTGGGGACGCCAGAGCGAGCGGCACGGCTGTAAGATCGTTATGCTGGCCTCGCTGGGCGGCTACCTGGCGAGCTTCGTCGTGATGGCGCTGGTAGTCTGGGCGATGGCGAACGGCGCGCTGAATGCCCTCTGGGGAATGGCGGGCCTGGTTCTGTCGCGCATGCTGTACGGCCTGACGGTATCAGGGCTGGTGCCTGCGGCCCAGACGTGGGCCATTCAACGCGCGGGGTTGGATAAAAGGATGGCGGCGCTGGCGACGATAAGCTCTGGCCTGAGCTGCGGGCGTCTGCTGGGACCGCCTCTTGCCGCGCTGATGCTCGGCGTCAGCCCGGTCGCACCGCTCTGGCTGATGGCGCTGGCGCCGTTGATCGCGCTGCTGCTGGTGCTGCGCGAAGCCGCCGATCCCCCGCTGCCGCCGGTGGCGCACCAGTCGACGCGGTTACAGGCCTCCATGCTGCCTTTCCTGGTGCTGGCGCTGCTGCTGGCAGCGCTGGTCAGCCTGATGCAGCTTGGCTTATCGCCGCATCTTCATCCGTTATTCAATGGCGATGTCGTGCAAATCAGCCATCATGTCGCGCTATTGCTGAGTCTGGCCGCCCTGGCGACCCTGGCGGCGCAGTTTCTGGTGGTACGCCCGCAGCATTTTACCCCGAGAGTTTTACTCTTAATTGCCGCAGTGCTGATGGTGGCGGGTCTTGGGCTGATGTCTCTCGCCAGTTTAGCCCTGTTCTATGTGGGCATTGTCATCACTTCGCTGGGGGCCGCCATGGCAACGCCGGGATACCAGCTTTTGCTCAACGATCGGCTGACGACGGGCAAAGGCGCAGGGGTGATCGCCACCAGCCATACGCTGGGCTACGGGGCCAGCGCGCTGCTGGTACCCGTGGTGACGCGCTTTTACGGTGAGCAGTTTTTGATTACTGCCGCATGGGGAATGGCGCTGCTGTTTCTCGCGGTGAGCGTGTGGGTACGATCGACCGATCGTACCCCTTAAACATTAGTGGAACGGATGAGAGGATGTGCTGGCTGCGTCCTCACTTTGCCGCAGACGCTGGAGTGGATCCTGCTGATAAAACTGGCAAAAACGCTGCCATAGCGCCGGGAAGCGCGGGGCAAAAAGCTCAGGTGCGCTAAAGAAATACTCGGACAGCACCGCAAAGCACTCGGCGGGATCGGTCGCGGCGTAGGCATCAATGCTGGCCGCGCTTTCACCCACCAGGTCGATCTCATCCTGAATGTTTTCCATCGCCGCGTGCAGGTCGTGCTCCCATCCCGCGACTTCACGCAGCGGGATCAGCGGCACGCCGCTGGCGCGATCGCCGTTACGGGTATCCAGCTTATGCGCCACTTCGTGAATGATCAGGTTGAAGCCCGAGGCATCGAACGAGTCTTGAATATCCAGCCAGTTGAGGATGATTGGCCCTTGCTGCCAGCTCTGCCCGGACTGCACCATACGCTGGTTGTGCACGAGCCCGATGTCATCCTCCCACTCATCATCGACGATGAACGGCGCCGGGTAGATCAGCACTTCGTGGAAGCCATCCAGCCATTCGATACCCAGCTCCAGCACCGGCAAGCAGAAGAGCAGGGCGATGCGCGAATTTTTAAGCGGATCCAGTTCGAAGCCCTGTAGCGGTACCAGCCGTTTTTGCTGTAAAAAACGCTCGGCCAGCTGAATCAGCTTTGATTGCTCTTCAGGCAAGAGATTCGCCAGCACGGGGATCGCCAGAGCCTCATCCCAGGGGAGCGCCATATTTCGACCAGCGTCGTTCGTTTTCCAGGGCCACTTAATCATCGCTTTGCTCGTTACTCGCACGTGAACAAAATGGAAAGGTCAGGGGCTGTTAGCATGCCAACATACTCTGTTAAGCAGTATGACACTCCTCATCGGCTGCATGCAGAGTGGCGGCCTGTTTAAGAGGAATCCAGCCCGCATAAACTATCACTATGTGCCGTCATGTTGATAGCGCTTTAGGGGTATCCCCTTCATTTTGTGAAGTATGTCGTGCGCGGCTATGATAAATCTCTTCTTACCCTACCGTGCTTAAGGATCCCGTCAGTATGCCCGTCAATTTTGACCTCAACGATCTCTATGCCTTCCGCGCTTTACTGGAATACGGCAATTTCCGTCTTGCGGCAGAATCTATCTGCCTTTCCCAGTCGGCGTTGAGTCGCAGAATTGAAAAGCTGGAGGCGGCACTGGGGACAAAACTGTTCGACAGAACCACCCGGCGCGTCACGCTGACCCTGTATGGACAGACCTTTGCCGACCGGTGCGGGCAACTGCTTGCTGACGTGGAGTCCATGCTTTCGGATATCGATAAGGCCAGCGAAGAGCGCACGGGGCTGATCACCGTGGCGACGGTGCCGTCAGCCGCCTGTTACTTTATGCCGGATGTGATCCGCCGCTTTCAGTCCCGTTACCCCCGCGTGCGCATAAAACTGATCGACAGCAGCGCCGGAAATGTTATCGAGGCCGTCACCCGCGGACAGGCGGATTTTGGTATCTGCTTTGCCCGGAGTTTGCAGCCCGACATCGAGTTTGTCCCGCTGGTGGAGGATGTCTACGTGGCCGCCTGCCGACGCGACAGCCCGCTTGCAAAAAGAAAAAGCCTGACGTGGCAGGCTTTTTATCAGCAGGATTATATCGGTCTGGATAAGACCTCCGGCAACCGCAATCTTCTCGACCAGCGGGTCGGGCATATTCGGCCTGAGCGCCCCAGCATCTGCGAAACGCGGCACGTGACGACCATGCTGGGGATGGTTGAAGCCGGGATCGGCATTGCGGCCGTTCCCGCCATGTCAATGCCCCGCGCAGAGCATTCGCTGCTGACGTCGGTACCTTTAACCGAGCCTGAAGTCAGGCGAACCGTGGGGCTGATCCGCCGCCGCGGTCGGATCCAGTCCTATATTGCTGCCGAACTCGAAACGCTGATTACCGAGCAGTATCGCGAGGTGCATTGACGGGCGTTAAGCCCGTTGCCGTAATGACGCTGGCGGCCTGTGGCGAAGAGAGAAAGGCCAGCAGCGCTTTTCCCTGTTCGGGATGGTCAGCCTTCTGCGTTACGGCTCCGGCGAAACGGGTAATGTACTGAATGTCGTCAGGCAACTTACCGACAAACGTCACCCCCGGGACCGGCAGAAGCTCGCTCACCTGCTGAAAGCCGAGGTCGTATTTCCCTTTTGCCACTTCAGACGCCACCGGGATACGCTCAACCCGGTGCGCTTTATCGTGGACCTGGCCGTCTATGCCCAGCTTACGGAACAGCTGGCTCTCAACATACCGGCCGCTGGCGCTGTCGGAATAAGCCATGGAATGCGCCTTCAGCAGCGTTTGCCGCAGGGCAGGCACCGTACTGATATCCGGCACCGGCGCGCCCGCTTTGACGACCATCCCGACGGGCGAATCCGCCAGCTCCACGCGGGAGCCCGCCGCCGTCCTGCGATCCTGTTCCAGTTTCGCTAGCGCATCGCCCACCATAATCACCACGTCCGCTTTTTCGCCCCGGGCGAGCCGGGCCGGAATGGCCTGCGGCGTTTTGCCCATCGACGGGCCGGAGATCACAATGAGCCTGTCGCCGCTTTGCGCTTCGTACTGCGGCGTCAGCTTCTCCAGCGCCGCTTTGAAGCCGCCAGAAATCATCACCGTCACATCCTGCGCAAGCGCGCCCGCGCTGAGGGTGGCGAAGGTCAGGGCGGCAATCACCGTTCTGAATGTAAGCATGAGGGATCACTCCTTAACGGCAGTTTGCAGGATTAACGTGCGACGACGATAGAGATAGAGCGTTGCCAGCAGGGCGCAAACGGCGGCAAAGCTCATCCAGTAGCCCGGGGAGGCTTTGTCGCCGGTGTACTCAATTAAGGCGGTCGAAATCACCGGCGTGAAACCGCCAAAGACCGCCGTTGCCAGGCTGTAAGCCAGCGAGAAGCCCGCCACGCGCACCTCTGCTGGCATGATCTCAGTCAGGGCCGGGATCATCGCGCCGTTATACAGACCGTAGAGGAAAGAGAGCCACAGCAGCACGGTCAGCATCATTGAGAAGCTCGGAGCTGCCGCCAGCATCGTCAGCGCCGGATAGCTGGTTGCCAGCGCCAGCAGCGTCATGGCGATCAGCACCGGTTTACGCCCGAAGCGATCCGACAGCGCGCCGCCCACCGGCAGCCAGATGAAGTTGGACACCGCCACCAGCAGCGTGACCAGAAGACTGTCCGACGCGCTGAGCATCAGGACTTTTTTACCGAAGGTCGGCGCGTAAACGGTGATCAGGTAAAACGCGGTGGTGGTCATCGCCACCATCAGCATGCCCGCGACGACGACCGGCCAGTTGGCGAGCAGCGTTGTGAAGACCTGACGCATCGCCAGATGGTGGCGACGGGCGCTGAATTCCTCGGTCTCTTCGAGCTTGCGGCGCAGGAAAAAGATGAACGGCACAATCAGACAGCCAAACAGGAACGGAATACGCCACCCCCATTCGCGAATGGCACTCTCTTCCAGCACCACATTCAGCGCGAAGCCCATCGCCGCCGCGATCATAATGGCGACCTGCTGGCTACCTGACTGCCAGCTGGTATAGAAACCCTTGCGGCCCGGCGTGGCGATCTCCGCCAGATAAACCGAAACCCCGCCCAGCTCGGCACCTGCCGAAAAACCCTGCAACAGGCGGCCGGTCAGCACCAGCAGCGGTGCCCACAGGCCAATGCTCTGATAAGAAGGGATCAGCACAATCAGAAAGGTTCCGGCGGCCATAATCGACAGGGTGACGATCAGCCCTTTACGGCGGCCCACTTTATCAATGTAAGCCCCCAGCACAATGGCCCCGATCGGACGCATCAGGAAGCCCGCGCCAAAGACGGCGAAGGTCATCATCAGTGACGCAAATTCACTGCTTGCCGGGAAAAAAGTATGGGCGATGTAGGTGGCATAAAAGCCGAACAGAAAGAAGTCGAATTGCTCAAGAAAGTTGCCCGACGTGACGCGGAAAATCGCGCCCGCTTTCGCACGAACCGTTGCAGGTGAGGTTGAGGAAACCATGATTATCTCCAGTTTTATAGCGACGTTATGCTCGTCTGTTTCTGAAAACTGGATCAGGAAGTGGAAATTAATAAGCGCAAATAGCGCATAAACCGATGCGTGTGGTGCATTAATGACAATGCGTTGACCAGTATTTACATATTCAACAATAACTTAACATTTCGATGATCTTTTATTTACCACGTTTCGCTAAGTCGCTGATATATCAGTTTTGTGACACCGCGCAGATGAGAAGCCAGGCGGGGCCTGGCTTGGGATTATCAGCGCAGCGCGTTCGCAATCGCGCTAAACATCAGCGACGCTTCCAGCGGCTGGGCGCTGAATGACGGCTCTGCCTGCGGCCAGGTGGACCACTGGACGATAACCAGATTTTCTTTATGATTAACCATGATCATCTGCCCAAAAATACCCAGCGCCCACAGGGAATCCTTCAGCGAATTTTCGACTTTCGGCTCCACATTTGTGGCGGTGGCTGGCACTTCATTGTTCCACCACTGGTAGCCGTACAACCCCTTCGGATGCGCCTCGGACACCGATCCTTTGGCCTGTGTCCAGGCTGAGGACTGTTTCACCCAGCCCTCGGGGAGGATCTGCTTTCCGTCCGGCAGGGTACCGTTATGCAGGATAAACTCCCCGAAACGCCCCCAGTCTTCCAGCGTGGCGTTGAACCCATGCGCACCCACGTCGTGCTGGCCTTTGCTGTAGGCATGCCACACGCCGTCGCTCGCCATACCGTACGGCTGCCAGATGCTTTTCTCCAGATACGCCGCGAGCGTCATGCCGGTGGCGCGCTCAAGCACATCGCCTAACAGCCAGGCACCACCCGAGGAATAGGACCAGTTTTCGCCCGCCGGGTGTTCACGGTGTAACCCCTTCACCAGGGTGCGCACACAGTCGTAGGTGCCCGGTTTCGCTTCGCATTCGGTAAGCCGGGCGAAGTCAGATTGCGCGTTGGTGTAATCTTGAGTCCACGCCACGCCCGAGGTGTGGGTGATGAGCTGTTTCAGCGTTACGCCCTCCCAGGCGGTGCCTTTTAAATCCGGTTCGTATTGGGTGACAAGGTCGTCCAGGGAGTGGATTTTCCCTTCTTTAATCGCAACACCCACCAGCGCGGAGACCACGGATTTGCCCACGGAACGCGACGTCCAGAGCGTAGAGTCGGTATTGCCTTCTCCCAGATATTTATAGGCCACTTTGCCATTTTTCAGCACCAGCATGCCGCTGACGTTCTGGCGTTTCAGGTAATCCTGAAGATTGTAAATCTTACCCTTCACCTGATAGCGGGCATCGGTGAGCGGTTTTTCTGCGGGCAGCAGTGGCGTAGCGTTGCCGTGGCGGAACACATCGCCCGCGTAGTTGCGGTAGTCATTGCGAAAGCCCACCACGCGATCGGCCTGGCTCCAGGTGAGCATGGTATGTGCGTCCGGGAGTCTGGCATCGAAAGGCGCCGGACAGGTCGTGAGGTCGGTACCGTTGCAGGCCGCCATGACGGCGGGCGAGAGCAGGCTGCTGATAACCAGCGCCGCGAGCAGTGTGCGGTTTGTTTTGATTTTCATATTTATCTCGTTTGGCTCAGGAAGGACTTCAGTTTAAGAACCTGAGGCCTATAATAAAAAACGCGTTATGGGGGAAAATCCCCCGGAAAAATCGCGTGGAGAATGACGTGGCATCACTGATCTATTCCTTTGCCCAGCTTGAGGCGTTCACCGCCGTCGCTGAGCACGGCAGCCTGATGAAGGCGGCCAGTAAACTCGGCAAAGATCGTACAACCCTGCGGGATCTGATCGATTTCCTTGAGGATGGGCTGGGCTACGCGCTGTTCCTGCGGGAGGGGCGTAGCCTGCGCCTGACGCCGGAGGGGGAGCAGCTTCAGCGGCAGGCGCACCTGCTGATGCGGCAGGTCAAAGCGTTTGAGGCGTTTGCCCGTACGGTGCCGGACAGCGCGACGCAGGACATTGCCCTCGTTTACGATCCGTTCACCCCCAGAGCCTTTTTGCAGGCGCTGATCGCTACGCTGGCGACGAAAAAGATCCGCCTGAGCCTGACCAGCGCATCGCGCGATGAGGCGGAAGCCATGCTGGCGAACGGTCAGGCCGATCTGGGGATCTGCCAGGCGCGCAACCGCAGCGTGGGCAATGAGATGGAGTGGCGGGCGCTGGGGGCGATCGAAATGGATTTTTACGCCGCAACGGCGCTTTTTGCGGAGGTTGCGTCGCCGGTGTCGCTGCTCGATCTCTCTCTGGTTCCACAGGTGGTTATGCATGCCGCGTCAGACGAGCCGGTTGCCCGTCGCCTGCAAATTTCAGGGCACACGCTTTTCACTAACGAACTGGAGATGCTGCGCGGCCTGCTGGAGCAGGGCTGCGGCTGGGGATTTTTGCCGACCCATCTTCACGCAACGCAGTGGAAAAACGTAAAAAGGCTGCCCACCGAAGTGGGCAGCCAGGGGATAAGCCAGACGATGGTCACCATCTGGAAGCCGGGCAGCGACAAGCGCGGGTTGATCAACGATACGCTCTCGCAGCTTCCGGCGTTATGGAAACGCTCAGCGCTGTAAGCACCCTTTGCACTGTTTATTCTGGATCTGCTGAAAGAAGTCGTTGCCTTTGTCATCCACCAGGATAAACGCCGGGAAGTTCTCCACTTCAATTTTCCAGATGGCTTCCATTCCCAGTTCAGGATAGGCCACGCACTCCAGACTCTTGATGCTGTTTTGCGCCAGTACCGCCGCCGGGCCGCCAATGCTGCCGAGGTAGAAGCCGCCGTGCTTATGGCAGGCGTCGGTGACCTGCTGGCTGCGGTTACCTTTGGCCAGCATGATCATGCTCGCACCGTTGGATTGCAGTAAGTCTACGTAGGAGTCCATACGCCCGGCGGTGGTCGGGCCTAAGGAGCCAGACGCGTAACCTTCTGGCGTTTTCGCCGGGCCTGCATAGTAAATCGGGTGATCTTTAACGTACTGCGGCAGTTCTTCCCCGTTGTCGAGCAGCTCTTTCAGCTTCGCATGGGCGATGTCGCGCGCCACAATAATGGTGCCGTTCAGCGACAGGCGGGTGGAGACAGGGTGCGCGGAAAGCTGCGCCAGAATGTCGGGCATCGGCTTGTTCAGATCAATGCTTACCACGTCGCCTTCTCCCTGCTGGCGCAGGGATTCAGGAATATACTGGCCCGGATTGTGCTCCAGCTTCTCAATCCAGATCCCCTCGCGGTTAATCTTCGCCTTGATGTTGCGGTCAGCGGAGCAGGAGACGCCCATGCCGATCGGGCAGGAGGCGCCGTGGCGCGGCAGACGGATTACGCGAATATCGTGCGCGAAGTATTTCCCGCCAAACTGCGCGCCCAGGCCGAGGTTTTGCGCTTCCTGAAGCAGTTCCTGCTCGAGCTGGACGTCGCGGAACGCCTGGCCGTGCGCGTTGCCTTCGGTTGGCAGGCCATCGTAGTAGCGCGCAGAGGCGAGCTTGACGGTTTTCAGCGTGGCTTCCGCAGAGGTGCCGCCGATAACGAAGGCGATATGGTAAGGCGGGCAGGCCGCGGTGCCCAGGGTCCGCATCTTCTCAACCAGATAATTTTTCAGCTTCGCCGGGGTGATCAGCGCTTTGGTTTCCTGATACAGATAAGTTTTGTTGGCGGAACCGCCGCCTTTCGCCATGCACAGGAATTTATACTCGTCACCATCAACGCTGTAGAGGTCGATCTGCGCGGGCAGGTTGGTGCCGGTATTCACCTCTTTATACATATCCAGCGCCGCGTTCTGCGAGTAGCGCAGGTTGTCTTCAATATAGGTGTTATACACGCCCTGACTCAGCGCCGCTTCGTCGCCGCCGCCGGTCCAGACGCGCTGGCCTTTCTTACCCATAATGATTGCCGTACCGGTATCCTGACAGGTGGGCAGCACGCCTTTCGCCGCAATTTCGGAGTTGCGCAGGAATTGCAGGGCAACGTACTTATCGTTCTGGCTGGCTTCCGGATCGTTAAGAATGGCGGCAACCTGCTTCTGATGAGACGGACGCAGCATAAACGCGGCGTCGTGGAAAGCCTGCTGCGCCAGCAGGGTCAGGGCTTCCGGCTCCACTTTCAGCACTTCCTGACCGTCGAACTCGGCAACGGAGACATGCTCTTTGGTCAGCAGATAGTATTCGGTGTCGTCATGCGCGAGAGGGAAGGGGTTCTGGTAAATAAAGGGTTTGTTTGACATAGCTTGCTCCACAAAAATAAAACCGCCGGAGGATATGTCCGGCGGTCAGGAATCAGAACATCATGGACATCCACGGGTAACCAATCAGCAGCAGGGCCGCCAGGAAGATGGCACCGAAGATGGTGCCGAGGCGCCAGTAGTCTTTGGTTGGCAGGTAACCGCTACCGTAGTAAATCGGACTTGGACCCGTACCGTAGGGGGTAATGATCCCCATCACGCCCAGTGAGGTCACCATCAGCAGGACGAACACTTCCATATTCATGCCCGGAATGGTGGAGGCGATGGTCAGCATCGCCGGCAGCAGCGCCGTGGTGTGCGCGGTGGTGCTGGCAAACAGGTAGTGCAGCAGGTAGAACGCCAGCAGCAGGACGATGGTCGCCACGCCCGGAGAGATACCGCTCATCAGCAGGCCGCCTTCTTTACCCAGCCAGCTGATAAAGCCGGTGGAGGAGAGGCCGTCCGCCAGCGCCACCAGGGTGGCGAACCACACGAAGGTGTTCCAGGCGGCTTTGTTGCCGGTGATGTCGTTCCACTCCAGTACGCCGGTCCACAGCATCAGGCCGACGATGAGCAGGGCAGCCATCGCGGGCTCAATCCATGCGGCTGCGAAGATCCACATCAGCAGCGCACAGCACACGAACACCAGCAGCAGGATCTCATTGCGCGACAGTTTGCCCAGTTTTTCCAGTTCACGGGTCGCCCACAACGGTACTTCGTTGTTTACCTTCACTTCCGGCGGGTAGAACCAGTAAGCCAGCAGCGGCATGGTCAGGATCAGCAGAATACCCAGCGGCAGGAAGGCGAGGAACCAGGTCCCCCAGGAGATATCAATTCCGACCGTGCTTTTTACCAGCGCCAGCGCCAGCAGGTTAGGTGCCAGAGCGGAAAGGAACATCGAGCTGGTGATACAGGCCGCGGTAATTGCCACCCACATCAGATACGAACCGATTTTGCGCGCGCTTGGGTCGTTGGGTTTTGAACCGTACAGCGGCGGCAGGTTGGCGATGATCGGGTAGATGGTCCCACCGCTGCGCGCGGTATTGGACGGGGTAAACGGGGCCAGCAGCAGGTCTGCGAAGGTAATGGCGTAACCGAGCGTCAGGCTGCGACGGCCCAGATATTTCACCAGTATCAGCGCCAGGCGGCGGCCGAAGCGGGTTTTGTCGTAGCCCGCAGCAAACATAAAGGCACCGAAGATCAGCCACACGGTGGAGTTACCAAACCCGCTGACCGCCCATTTAAAGGAGGCGCCCGCCAGCTTGAATTTTGGGTCAGCCAGCTGTTCCGGGCTAAAGAGCACCCACTGGCTGCACAGCGCAATCGCCACGACGCCGGTAAGACCGATCACGGCGCCCGGCAGCGGTTCGAAAATTAACCCGACGATGACGCCGACAAAGATGGCGAAGTAGTGCCACGCATAAGGCGGCAGCCCGTCCGGAACGGGAACAAACAACAGCAGGACGGCAACAATGACGGGCAGGGCCATCATCAGCAGGCGTTTTGCTGTTCCATTTGATGCCAGATTCGCCGCAGGAGGCGTTACAGCAGTTTTTGTTTTCATAGTTTCACGTCTTAAGTTGTCAAAAATTCGTCGTACATCGAAAACACAAATTCGATTGCTTTATTCGTTTTGCTTTTTTTAGTTATTTAAGGTGCGTTTTTGTGTTTTCAGTAATAGCGATTTAACGCATTTTTGTTTGCGCCAAATAAAAAATGATGATGTTTTTATATTGCTCTTTTGAATGCCATAACTATTGATCACGATCAAAAAAACGGAACTGAATGGCTATTTTTATATTTTTTATAATAACCACTCTGAGTAGTGTGGTTATTCGCTGATTTTACGCATTTTATGTATCAAAACTATAACATTTAAATTTTGGTGCTTTTGCTTGTTGTTGTTTTATTTGGTTTTTTGATAGTTGTGGTGTATTGGTTTGACCTTTTGTGATTTAACTTTTTTTAAATTATTGTGAACGAGTGAAACATTCCCGCTAACACCAATGTGTTATTAATGTTATCGAAGGGATTAAATAGTTTATTAACTAACGTAATGGCTTTAGAAACTAAAAAAAGCTTTATATTACTATCATGACATCGGCAAAAGACACGAAATAAAAAAATCATCCCGATAACGAATTCTTAATTTTTTAAAGTTTGGAGTTTCAATTATGAGCACTAACGAACGTATTTTAAGCCCCTTCACATTACCGAATGGTACTGAACTGAAAAACCGTTTGTTAATGGCCCCGATGACAACCTGTACCGGTTATTACGATGGCACCGTGACCAGCGAGCTGGTGGAGTACTACCGCGCCCGCGCGGGCAGCATCGGCACCATCATCGTTGAGTGCTGTTTTGTTGACGATCTCGGCCTGGCGTTCCCGGGCGCAATTGGCATTGATAACGACGAGAAAATCGCCGGGCTGGCAAAAATCGCTGACGCCATCAAGTCAAAAGGCTCCAAAGCCCTGCTGCAAATCTACCACGGCGGCCGTATGGTCGACCCAAAACTGATCGGCGGTCGCACGCCGGTTGGCCCAAGCGCCGTTGCCGCGCCGCGTGACGGTGCCGCCACGCCGGTTGCCCTGACCGCGGAAGAGGTGGAAGGCATGATCGGCAAGTTTGGCGAAGCCGTGCGCCGCGCAATTCAGGCCGGGTTCGACGGCGTCGAAATCCACGGGGCGAATACCTATCTGATCCAGCAGTTCTTCTCCCCGAACTCCAACCAGCGCGACGACGAGTGGGGCGGCAGCCGCGAAAACCGCGCGAAATTCCCGCTGGCGGTGCTGGACATTACCCACAAGATGGTGCGCCAGTACGCGGACGACGCGTTTATCATTGGCTACCGTTTCTCTCCGGAAGAGCTGGAAGTCCCGGGCATTCGCTTCGAAGATACCCTGTATCTGCTGGAAAAACTGGCCGCGCGCGGGGTGGATTATCTCCACTTTTCCCTTGGCGCCGCCCTGCGTCCTTCTATCGTCGATACTCAGGACCCGACGCCACTTATCGAAAAATACTGCGCCATGCGCTCAGACACGCTGGCTCAGGTACCGGTGATGGGCGTTGGCGGCGTGGTGAATGCCACGGATGTGAATGAAGCGCTGGCTCACGGTTACGACCTGATTGCCGTTGGTCGTGCCACCATCGCCTATCCGGACTGGACCGATCGCATCGCGGCGGGCGAAAGCCTGGAGCTGTTTATGGACAGTACCCGACGCGAAGAACTGAGCATCCCGGAACCGCTGTGGCGCTTCTCGCTGGTGGAAGCGATGATCCGCGACATGAGCATGGGCGAATCTAAATTCAAACCGGGCACCTTTATTGAAAAAGTGCAGGACGATGCTAACGAACTGGTGATTAACGTCAGCCTCGAAACCGATCGTATTGCCGATATCGAACTGGCCTCCGGCCCGAGTGAAGACGTCGAGTTTGTCACCAGCTTCGAAGAGATCCGTACCCGAATTCTTGATGCCAACACTCCGCACGTGGATGCTATCACCGGCGCAACCAGCCAGAGCGAGGCGGTGAAAAAAGCGGTCTCGAAGGCGATGCTGAAATCCAGCAAAGCGCTGGCAGCGGAAGAGGGCGCTGACCCGAATGAGACTAAAAGCGTGGATGTTGTAGTGGTCGGCAGCGGCGGCGCCGGTCTTGCGGCGGCGATTCAGGCGCATGACGAAGGCGCGAGCGTGCTGATCGTCGAGAAAATGCCAACCATCGGCGGGAACACCATTAAAGCCTCGGCCGGGATGAACGCGGCGGAGACCCGCTTCCAGCGCGTGAAGGGTATTCAGGACAGCAAAGAGCTGTTCTACCAGGAAAGCCTGAAAGGCGGTGGCAACAAGAACAACCCTGAACTGCTGCGTCGCTTTGTCGAGAACGCGCCGCAGGCCATCGAATGGCTGGCCACGCGCGGCATTATGCTGAACGACATTACAACCACCGGCGGGATGAGCATCGACCGTACGCACCGTCCTAAAGACGGTTCCGCAGTGGGCGGGTATCTGATCAGCGGCCTGGTGCGTAACGTCAACAAGCGCAACATCGAGGTGATGCTGGATACCTCCGTGAGCGACATCATCTTCGAAAACGGCGAAGTGACCGGCGTGCGTCTGACCACCGAAGAGAACGAAACCCTCACCGTGGCAACCAAAAGCGTGATTGTCGCAACGGGTGGCTTCAGCGCCAACAGCCAGATGGTGGTGAAATACCGTCCGGATCTGGCAGGGTTCGTTACCACTAACCACAAAGGGGCGACCGGGGGCGGTATCGCGCTGCTGGAGCGTATCGGTGCAGGCACAGTGGATATGGGCGAAATTCAGATCCACCCAACCGTTGAGCAGAAAACGTCGTATCTGATTTCCGAATCCATCCGCGGCGGCGGGGCGATTCTGGTAAACCAGCAGGGCAACCGTTTCTTTAACGAAATGGAGACCCGCGATAAAGTCTCGGCGTCAATCATCGCGCTGCCGGAGAAATACGCTTACATCGTCTTTGACGAGCATGTTCGCGTCAAAAATAAAGCCGCGGATGAGTACATCGCGAAAGGGTTTGTTACCAGCGCCAGCTCGCCAAAAGCCCTGGCGGAAGCGCTGGGGATGGATCACCACCAGTTCCTGGCAACGCTGGAACGCTACAACGTCTTTGTGGAGAAACAGCACGATGACGACTTTGGACGTACCACCGCGCTGCGTGCGCCAATCAACGAAGGGCCGTTCTACGCCATTCAGATTGCACCAGGGGTTCACCACACCATGGGCGGCGTGACCATCAATACCGATACCTGCGTGCTGGACAGCAACCACAACGTATTGCCGGGAGCGTTTGCTGCGGGTGAGGTTGTCGGGGGCATCCACGGCGGTAACCGCATCGGCGGTAATGCGGTGGCAGATATCATTATTTTTGGTACGCTTGCAGGACATCAGGCGGCTATGCGTTCGAAAACACGGTAAGGCTCCTGTTTCCCCGGCGGCGCGGTGCCTGCCGGGGCTACACCTGAGGACTCATGCAATGCCTGATAGCCATCGCGTTTACAGCTACTCCGCCGTTCTGATGGGCTCGCCCATCCTCCTGAAACTCTTTTCCCATGACGAAGCGCTTGCCTCCCGCGTGTTTCGCCTGATCAAACAGTACGAAGATCTGCTCACCGTTAACCGTGCGCACTCCCAGGTAATGGACATCAACCATGCGGCTGGTCAGCATCCGGTTGCCGTCAGTCGTCCGGTGTTTGAGCTGATCCGCTGCGCGAAAGCGGCAAGCCTGCTTAAAGACAGCGCCTTTAACCTGGCGATCGGCCCGCTGGTGAAATGCTGGAAAATTGGCTTTAAGGGGGACGCGGTACCGCCCGCGGACGAGATCGCCGCCTTGATGGGCATCACGGATCCTGCGGACGTGGTGCTGGATGAAGCCAATAGCAGCGTGTTTCTTACTCGCCAGGGAATGGAGATCGATCTGGGTGCTATTGCTAAAGGCTATATCGCCGACAGGGTGCGGGATCACCTGCATAAAGAGGGCGTTGAACTTGGGCTGATCAACCTTGGCGGCAACGTCCAGACGTTAGGTTCGCCGGAGGGCGGCTGGCGCGTCGGCCTGAAAAAACCGTTCGCCGGTGACGCGCTGATTGGCGCTATGACGGTAGAGAACCGGTCGGTGGTAACGTCAGGCACCTATGAGCGCTATTTCGAGCAGAACGGCAAACGTTATCACCACATACTTGACCCGCGCACCGGCTACCCGCTGGATAACGAACTGGACAGCGTGACGATTATTTCGCCAGACTCTCTCGACGGCGATATCTGGACCACGCTGATCTACGGCATGGGTGTGGAAAAGGGCTGCGCCGCGCTGCGTTCGCGCCCCGATATTGAAGCCATTTTTGTCACCAAAACAAAAGAAGTGGTGATCTCCTCGATGCACCACTTCCGTTTTACCCTTCTGGACGACAGCTACCGAATTACTGGCAGTACTGTTTGAGCAGTCCGACCTGTTCCGGCTGCAAACGGTAGCGATATACCGGTCGGCCGGTAGCGCCGTAATGAATGCTGGTGAACAGGATATTAATTTGCGCCAGCCAGATCAGGTATTTGCGGCAGGAGACGCGGGAAATGTTGACCGCATTCGCCAGATCGTCGGTGGAAAATTCTATCTCCGGATGGCTGTCGATCCACTGGCAAATGGTGCGCAGCGTCTGCGGCGTTAGGCCTTTCGGTAATTTTTTGCTGTCAGCCAGCTCCGGCGCGCCGCCGTGGATCAGCCTGTCGACGTCGGCCTGTTCATAATACTGATGCGATCCCATCAGGTTGCGCTTTGCCTTCCAGCCGTTCAGCGCCTCTTCAAAACGCGGGAACTGGAACGGTTTAATCAGGTAATCCACCACGCCATAGTGCATGGACGTCTGGATTGTTGCGGCGTCGGAGGCCGACGAGATCATGATGACGTCAATCGGGCGGCCCGACGCGCGAATGATGGGCAGCAGATCCAGCCCGTTATCCTGCTGCATATAGACATCCAGCAGCACCAGATCGATCGGCTGGCCTGGGTTGGCGATCAACGCCTCGGCCTGGTTGAGCGTGGAAGCGACGCCGCAGCAGCTAAAACCCTCAACGCGGTTAACATACAGACGGTTGAGGTCGGCTACCATGGCGTCATCATCGACAATTAACACATTTATCACGCGATATTCCTCTCGCTATCCCAGGGGATCTGAACAAAAAATTGGGTAAATACGCCAGGTTCAGACTCGACGGTAATATCTCCGCCCAGATTCTGGATCTGCTGACGCGCAAGGAACAGCCCAACGCCGCGGTTTTCACCTTTTGTTGAGTAGCCCTTTGTAAAAATAGCCTCCAGCCGCTCGGGATCAATACCGGGACCGTCATCGCTGACCTCACCGCTCAGCCAGCCGTTCTGATAATGCAGCAGCAGGCCGATCTCGCCTTCCGGCTGGCCTTCCATCGCATCCAGGGCATTTTCGATTAAATTGCCCAGCACGGTGATCAGCACCGCAACCTGCTCTTCATTGGCGGTGTCAGGAAGCTGACTCTCCTCCGCCAGCGTCAGGGTCACTCCAGCCTCTTTGGCGCGGTTAATTTTACCCAGCAGGAAACCCGCAATGACCGGCGATTTAACTTTGCGCTGTATCGCGCCGATATCCGTCTGATAATTCTGCGCGGTCTGGATGATGTACTCCTCCAGCTTATCGTAGCGCTTCATGTGCAGCAGGCCGAGGATCACGTGCAGCTTGTTCATAAACTCATGCGTATGGGAGCGCAGGGCATCAACATAGTTGACCATGCCATCGATACGCTGCATTAACTGGCTGATTTCGGTCTTATCGCGGAAGGTGCTGATTGCCCCGATCACCTGATTCTGGCTTTTCACGGGGACCATGTTGCACAGCAGTAGCCGTCCGTTACAGCCGATCTCCTGATCCTGGCGAGCAATGCCGGTTTTCGCCACTTCCCGCAGGCTGGCCAGCAGTGGTTCGCCGCTGCTCTCGGAGTGCTCACCCGAGCTCAGGAGCAAAATCTCTCTGGCGGTGTGGTTAATCATCGTCACGCGCCCGTGCATATCCACGGCCATCACGCCTTCGCGCAGGGACTGCAACATGGCCTGGCGCTGCTCAAAGAGGGCTGAGATCTCGTAAGGCTCCAGCCCAAAGAGGATACGCTTCAGCACCCGGACCAGACCCCAGATCGCCACTGAGCTCATCAGAACGCTGAATAAGATGGTCCACACGGCGTTGAGCCGCCCGCGGGCAATCTGATCTTCAACTTTATTCAGCGAAATACCCACCACCACCACGCCGATCTGTTCGTGCTGGTCGTCATACACGGGCGTAAAGACGCGCAGCGCTTCCGCGAGCGCACCGCGGTTAACGGAGACGTTCTCTTTCCCTTCCAGGGCGGGCGTCAGATCGTCGCCAATAAAATGCAAACCTAACAGCGCTTCGTTTGGATGGGAATAACGGATCCCACGCAGGTCGGTGACCACGGTAAACAGCAGGTCGTTGCGCTTCGTCACCGCCTCGGCAATCGGCTGGATGATGCCAGCCTGCGGCGATTCCATTAGGCCACGCTTGATCTCCGGGCTGTCGGCCAGCGTCCGGGCGATACCCAGCGCGGTATCTTTCACGTCATCGCGCGTGGCGCGGGTGATCTGCACAGAGTAGAGCGCGAAGACCACCAGCAGCACCGAGCCGATAATCGCGCACACCATCAGCGTAACCAGCGTATTCAGCTTCATAGGGCGCTTGCGCGTCGGGGGGAAAGGCTGCAAATCGCTCATTAACACTCCGCGATGAAAAAGAAAGGGCTAATTATCGCTGATGACGGGCGTTTCATAAAGCCATGTAAAGAGAGGCGTTTCGTGAGCCTCCTCTCAGGTGACCTATATAAAACACTTTATAGTGTGTGGGTACTCATAATAAGGAGGCAGTTTATGAGCATTATGCTTACCGGTACGGCCAGGGAAAGACGGCACGCCAGCACGATGAACATCGACAGATTATCGACGCTGGATATGCTTAACGTCATACACCAGGATGACGCACAAATCACTTCTGCACTTACCCCTCACTTAAGTATGCTGGCTCGCGTGGTGGATAACGCGGCGGCGACGCTTAGCCACGGCGGACGTCTGGTGCTGACCGGCGCGGGCGCGTCCGGACGCATGGCTGAGCAGGCGGCAGAAGCGTTTGCGCCGGGCAAACACCCCGTCATTGCGATGACAGCAGGCGATAACGCCGGAAGCTACGCGAGCGGCGTTGCCGACCTTCAGACGATAGAATTTGGCGAGCATGACATGATGCTGGCGCTGTCCGTCAGCGGCAAAACCCCATGGGTATGGGGCGCGATGCGTCATGCGTGGTCTCTGGGCTCAACGGTTGCGCTCATTACGGAGGATGCGCAAAGTGAAGCGGCGCAGCTGGCGAGTATGGTCATTGCTCCCGATCTGGGCGCGGATGTGGTGGCCGGGTATACCAACGCTAAAGCAGGCATTGCGCAAAGCATGATCCTGCATATGATCACCACCGGTCTGGCGGTACGGACAGGACGGGTGTACAGCAACCTGCGCGTTGATCTGGAGGCAAGCAACACCAGATGGGCCGAACGACAAATTGCCATTGTGATGGAAGCGGGGGGATGTAGCCGGGCGCAGGCGAAGGCCGCGCTGGAAAGCTGTAACCACCAGTGCAAAACGGCGGTACTGATGGTGCTGACGGGTCTGAATGCCTGGAAAGCGCATGAATTGCTGGCGCAGAATAACGGGTTTGTTCGCCTGGCCTTGCAGGAAGCGCCATAACATTTCAGCGTCAAATAAAAAAGCCCGCGTTGCGGGCTTTGCTATTTATGGGGATCAGAACTGGTAGATCATACCGATGCCAACGATGTCATCGGTAGCAATACCGTTGTCATTGTAGAAGGCATCATCTTCGTCCAGCAGGTTGATTTTATAATCAACGTAGGTGGAGAAGTTCTTGTTGAAGCTGTAGGTCATGCCCACGTCGATATAGTTAACCAGATCCTGGTCTACATAGTCATAACCATTGCCTGGATGATAATCGTTACCACCCAAATCGATGCCTTTAGAATAGACCCACGCCAGGGATGGACGCAGACCGAAGTCAAACTGGTACTGTGCTACGGCTTCAAAGTTCTGGGTTTTGTTGGCGATGCCACCGTTGCCGTACGGAGTCATGTTACGGGTTTCCGCATACATCATGGCCAGGTAGACATCATTAGCATCGTATTTAGCGCCGATTGTCCACGCTTCCGCACGTTCACCGCCAGCATATTTGCTGAAGCGGTTATAGGTGCCAGCGCCGTAAGCGACCTGGTCGTTAGTACGGTCAGAGGAAGAATAAGCCGCACCCAGCGTCAGGCCGAAATCGAAGTCATAGGTGGTAGACATACCGAAGCCGTCGCCGTTCTGGAAACGAACATCATCATGACCGTTTTTGGTGCCTTCCTGATTTTCGTTTGCGTTAGCACCTTCGTTAGCACCCTGGTATTGCAGCGCAAAGTTCAGGCCGTCGACCAGACCGAAGAAGTCATTATTACGGTAGGTCGCCACACCGTTAGTACGGCCAACCATATAGTTGTCGGTCCAGGTATAGGAGTCGCCACCAAATACCGGCAGCATATCTGTCCAGGCTTCAACGTCATACACGACGCCGTAATTACGGCCATAATCGAATGAGCCATATTCGCCGTATTTCAGGCCAGCAAAGGCCAGACGGTTAAAAGAGGTGTCGCCTGCGCCTTCGGTATCGTTAGCGTAGGTTTTATATTCCCACTGGCCGTAACCTGTCAGGTCGTTCGTGATCTGCGTTTCGCCTTTGAAACCCACCTGTACATAGGTTTCATCGCCGTCGTCGCCTGGGTTGTCGGAGAAGGTATGACGCGCATCAACCTTACCGTACAGGTCAACTTTGTTGCCGTTTTTGTTATACATTTCCGCTGCATTTGCTGCGCCAGCCATTAATAACGCGGGTACGAGAATTGCCAGAACTTTTCTTTTCATTATATATTCCCTTTAAATATAAATTGTCTGAATATATGTAATTACCCTCCGTAACTACATGGCTGATACTATTCTATGGATTATTATTTAGGTTCAAAAATAAATGTAATTAAACTGGTAAAAATATTACAAAATATTTCTTTTTATCTCTTTATTTTTCATGTGAATTAATTAATTGAAAATATAGCGGGTAATTATTATTAAGTATTTCGTAATTCTATTTATTAAAGATTTTGATTCGGATGTATTATAATTCACTCTCTTTTGAGCAACAGGATGGGATGATGGAACTTGCGCAGTGGCAGCACCGTTATGAGCGCTGGCTCGACGAAAATCATTTTACTGATGATGCGGCGCACGATATCGCCCATTTTCGCCGCGTCTGGATGACGGCGCAGGGTATTATGGCTGACGAGGATAGCGATCCGCTGGTTGTGTTGACCGCATGCTACTTCCATGACATTGTCAGCCTGCCGAAAAATCACCCGGAACGTAGCCACTCCTCGCGGCTGGCAGCGCGAAAAACGCGCGAGATCCTCAGTCGCGACTTTCCTGATTTTCCGCCGGATCGTTATGCAGCCGTTGAGCATGCTATTGAAGCGCACAGCTTCAGTGCCGGTATCGCGCCGCAAAGCCTGGAGGCCAAAATTGTGCAGGATGCCGACCGGCTGGAGGCGTTAGGCGCTATCGGCCTGGCGCGCGTCTTTGCCGTCTCCGGTGCGCTGGGCGCCGCGCTGTTTGATGCCGACGACCCGTTCGCCGGAACACGAGCGCTGGATGATAAAGCCTTCGCGCTCGACCACTTTCAGACCAAACTCCTGCGTCTGCCGGACACTATGCAAACCGCGCGGGGGCGCAAACTTGCGCGTCACAATGCCGATTTTCTGATCCAGTTTATGGCGAAGCTGAGTGCCGAATTACAGGGCGATTACCTCGGAACCGACAGCCAGATATTGACCCATTTCCGTCGCAGTGTGCGATCCTGAACTGTGGTACTCTGTTTTCTGTCTTTATTGTCCGGTTAAGAGAATGCAGGAAAATCGATCAGTGACTGTGCCCGCGCCTGAGCGGGTTGAGAAATCAACGGCAGCCGTGCAGGCACTCCTGCGTCAGCTGCTGGAAATGTATGATGCTAAAACGCTGGCAAACCAGCTGGTGGCCCATGGCGAGAGTCACTGGAGCCCGGCGATACTCAAGCGGTTGCTGATAAGCGACAGGGCAGGGCACCGCCTGAGCGACGGCGAGTTCCTTTATCTGCGCAACCTGCTGCCGCGTCCACCTGCTGCGCATCCGAATTATGCCTTTCGATTTATCGATCTCTTTGCCGGTATCGGCGGCATTCGCCATGGCTTTGAAGCTATTGGCGGGCAGTGTGTGTTCACCAGTGAATGGAATAAACATGCCGTCCGTACCTATAAAGCCAACTGGTATTGCGACCCCGACGCGCACCAGTTCAACGCGGATATTCGTGATGTCACGCTGAGCCACAAAACTGGCGTCAGCGATGAAGAGGCCGCCGAACACATTCGCAATACCATTCCGGCGCACGATGTGCTGCTGGCAGGCTTTCCGTGTCAGCCGTTCTCGCTGGCTGGCGTGTCGAAAAAGAACGCGCTGGGACGCGCACACGGCTTTGCCTGTGATACGCAGGGCACACTGTTTTTTGACGTTGCCCGGATTATTGATGCCCGCCGCCCGGCAATTTTTGTTCTGGAGAACGTCAAGAATTTAAAGAGTCATGACGGCGGCAAAACCTTCCGCATTATCATGCAAACGCTGGATGAACTGGGTTACGACGTGGCGGATGCAGAGGATATGGGGCCGGACGATCCGAAAATTATCGACGGCAAACACTTCCTGCCACAGCACCGCGAACGTATTGTGCTGGTGGGCTTCCGCCGCGATCTCAACCTGAAAGGCGATTTTACGCTGCGTGATTTGCCTTCGCTGTATCCGGCGCGCCGCCCGACGGTGGCCGATCTGCTGGAGCCGGCCGTCGATGCGAAATTCATTCTGACCCCGGTGCTGTGGAAATACCTCTATCGCTATGCCAAAAAGCATCAGGCCAAAGGCAATGGCTTTGGGTTTGGCATGGTCAATCCGCTTAATCCTGACAGCGTGACGCGTACGCTGTCGGCGCGCTATTACAAAGATGGCGCGGAAATTCTTATCGATCGGGGCTGGGATAAGGCGCTGGGCGAAAAAGATTTCGACGATCCACAGAACCAACAGCACCGACCGCGGCGCTTAACGCCGCGCGAGTGCGCTCGCTTAATGGGCTTTGAGACGCCGCAGGGCTACAGTTTTCGCATCCCCGTGTCGGACACCCAGGCCTATCGTCAGTTTGGCAACTCGGTGGTAGTGCCCGCCTTTGCCGCCGTAGCTAAACTGCTGGCCTCACGTATCAGCAAGGCCGTTCAGCTTCGTCAGAGTGAGGCCGTCAATGGCGGACGTTCACAATAAGGCCACGCGCAGTAAAAACATGCGTGCCATCGGCACGCGTGATACCGCGATCGAAAAACGGATCGCGGGCCTCCTGACCGCCGTCGGGTTTGAATTCAGGGTTCAGGATGCCACGCTTGCCGGGCGTCCTGATTTCGTCATCGACGCGTACCAGTGCATCATCTTTACCCACGGCTGTTTCTGGCATCATCATGACTGCTATCTGTTTAAAGTCCCGGCGACACGCACCGACTTCTGGCTGGACAAAATTGGCAGGAACGTCGAGCGTGATAAACGCGATGTTTCGCAGCTTTACGCTCAGGGCTGGCGGGTGATGATTGTCTGGGAGTGCGCGCTGCGCGGAAGAATGAAGCTGAATGACGTGGAACTGACGGAGCGGCTGGAAGAGTGGATCTGCGGCGGCGGTCAGGCCGCGCAGATCGATACCCAGGGCATTCACCCGATCACGGTTTCTCCACCTCACACGTCGTAACAATCGGTTTCGCGGGCAGCAAATATTTACCCAGCGTGACCAGCACCACGGCAAAGACAATCACGCCCAGCGCCAGCCATTCAATCGTCGACAGCACTTCGCCCGCAAAACCGGTACCCAGCAGCACGGCCACCACCGGGTTAACGTAGGCGTAGCTGGTGGCAACCGCCGGTGAGACGTTGCGGATCAGGTACATATAGGCGTTAATGGCGATAATGGAGCCAAACAGCGCCAGATACCCGACGGCCAGGAAACCTGAAAGGTCTGGCATCGCCGTCAGTTTTTCACCCGTCAACGCGGAGGCCATCAGCAGCACAATGCCTGCCGCGAGCATCTCAATGGCACCCGCCATCATCCCGGAAGGCAGCTCGATGCGGGAACCGTAGACCGAGCCGAAGGCCCAGCTCATGGAGCCGATCATGATCAGAACGGCAGCCCAGGGGTTCCCGCTCAGGTTACCGCCGCTGTTCAGCAGGATGATACCCACAAGCCCAATCGCGATGCCCAGCCATTCGAGCTTACGGGTGCGGATCCCGAAGAGACGACTAAAGCAGAGCGTAAACAGCGGCACGGTCGCGACGACCACGGCGGCGATGCCTGACGGTACGTTCTGGTGCTCGGCGACGGTTACCGCGCCATTGCCCACCGCCAGCAGCAGCAGGCCAATCAGGGCGGCGTTAAGCAAGGGACGCAGCGGCGGTAGCCTGTGGCCGCGCAGCAATAAAAATGCCATCAGCAGCACGCCGGCCGTAAGGAAACGAATACCGGCCATCATCAGCGGGGGCCAGCTTTCCACGCCTATACGAATGACAAAATAGGTGGATCCCCAGATGATATAAAGAGAAAAGAGTGCTCCAATGAGCGGTAATAAATGCCGAAAACGCATAGTCCCTCACGACGAAATAAAAAGTTCGCTCATAGTTAACGCCAAAACTATCGGGCTGGCGAGTGCTTTAATTGTGTAGTTAATGTGAAATTTTTGTTGACGTGAGGTGCCTGTTTCCGGGCGGTGAGTTTTGTTCCATACTATTCACTTAATTAGCAAAAAAAGAAGGATAGAGATTTTGGCAGGAAGTAGCTTATTAACATTGCTGGATGATATCGCCACCTTGCTGGATGACATTTCGGTTATGGGAAAACTGGCGGCGAAAAAAACCGCCGGGGTACTGGGAGATGATTTGTCGTTGAACGCGCAGCAGGTCAGCGGCGTGCGGGCGAACCGTGAGTTGCCGGTGGTGTGGGGCGTAGCGAAAGGATCCTTTATTAACAAGGTGATCCTCGTTCCGCTGGCGTTGCTGATTAGCGCCTTTATACCCTGGGCCATTACGCCCCTGCTGATGATTGGCGGGGCGTTCCTGTGCTTCGAGGGTGCCGAAAAAGTGTTGCATATGTTCGCTGCACGCAAAGAGAAAGACACCCCGGAAATGCGCCAGCAGCGTCTGGAAGCGCTGGCCGCGCAGGATCCAAAAACGTTCGAGCGCGATAAGGTCAAAGGCGCGATCCGTACTGACTTCATCCTCTCGGCCGAAATTGTGGCGATTACGCTGGGGATCGTCTCAGAAGCCCCTCTGATGAACCAGGTGCTGATCCTGTCCGGCATTGCGATCCTCGTGACGATAGGGGTTTATGGTCTGGTCGGGCTGATCGTCAAGCTGGACGATATCGGATTCTGGCTGGAAAAAAAATCCAGCGCAATTGCGCGCGGCATCGGGAAAAGCCTGCTGGTGGTAGCGCCGTGGCTGATGAAAACCTTATCCGTGGTGGGAACCCTGGCAATGTTCCTGGTCGGCGGCGGAATTATCGTGCACGGTGTTGCTTCGCTGCATCACATGATTGAACATTTTGCGTCAGGCCAGGGAGCGGTAGTCGCTGCGATCCTGCCCACACTGCTTAACCTCGTGCTGGGCTTTATCGTCGGTCTGATTGTGGTAGCCGTTGTTAAGCTGGTTGAAAAAGTACGCGGGAAATCGCATTAATTATTGCTGACCCCGGGTGCAAAAAGACTATTCCTCGTCTAAATTGAAAACGTTTCACCCTGATACAGGAGGCAGGTATGGTCTTTTTGATCAGTGATGAAGTTAAGCCTAAAAATGGTGGTCCAGGCATGATCGTCACCGGGTATTCCAGCGGAATGGTGGAGTGTCGGTGGCATGATGGATACGGCATTAAGCGGGAGGCTTTTCGTGAAGACGAGCTTCAGCCTGCTAATAAAAGGCAAAAACGCGACAAGGCTTAATCACACAACGCCCGGCCTTGCCGGGCGTTTTTACTGGCAGAAGACTTATCATATCGGATGGTGAGCGACAATCAGGGAGTGTGTGTGCAGCACGATACCTTTGTTGTAAAACAATCTTTTTTGCAGTGGCTGCATAAGCGTAGCAATCCCAGTTTGATTGTTAACCTCTGTTTTATCGTTGTCCTGATTTTTTCCACTCTCCTGACCTGGCGCGAAGTTGTGGTACTGGAAGATGCTTATATCTCCAGCCAGCGTAACCATCTGGAAACGGTTGCCAGTGCGCTGGACAGACAGCTTCAGTTCAGCGTCGATAAAATGCTGTTTTTTCGCCACAGCATGCATGATGCGCTGGAAACGCCGCTGGCGTTTGGCGCGCTGCATGATGCGGTAAAGCGTTTTTCGCAGTTGCGCACGTCTCCCACCTGGCAAATTGCGGTTGATAAACGGCGCACATTACCGATCAACGGTGTTTCGGATGCCTTCGTTGAAAAGACCACTCTTCTGAACCGTGATGATGAGTACCTTGATAATGAATTGTCCGCGGCGCTTGAAGTGGGGTATTTACTGCGTCTGGCATCCAGCCCTTCCCGCAACGAAGAGCGCGTGATTTATGTCTCTCGCGCCGGATTCTTTCTGGAAACGGATACGCCGGGAAATTCCAGCGATATCGTGCAGCGCTATTATCATCTGGTCACTCAGCCCTGGTTTACCCAACAGTCCGAGCGTGAAAACCGTGCGCGTGCCGTGCGCTGGTTTATCTCGCCGCCTTCCTCTTTTGTGGGCAAAAAGCCGCTGATTACCGCCAGCGTGCCGGTTTATTACCATCACGTCTGGTATGGCGTGGTGGCGATGGATTTCACCTTTGCCACCCTGCGTCGCCTGCTGGTGGAAGCCGTGGGCGATAACCCGGAAGGGGAATACCAGCTGTATGACAGCCGGCTTACCCTGCTTGCGACATCTGAGTCACCTGCTGTGGACGTTAATCATTTTGACGCGCGCGAATTAGCCCAGTTAGCGCACGCGATAGAATCGGATTCCGAAGGCGGCATTCGTCTGGGGAGTCGTTTTGTCAGCTGGGAGCGTCTTGACCATTTTGATGGCGTCATCCTGCGCGTGCACACCCTGGATGAAGGGGTGCGCGGCGATTTCGGTAGCATCAGCATTGTGCTGGCATTGCTTTGGGCGCTGTTCACCGCGATGCTGCTCATCTCATGGCTGGTGATCCGGCGCATGGTTAGTAATATGTATTCGATGCAGAACTCGCTGCAATGGCAGGCCTGGCATGACCCTCTGACCCGGCTGAATAATCGTGGATCGCTGTTTGATCAGGCGAAAATACTGGCGAAGCAGTGTGAACAGCAGTCGCTTCCTTTCTCGGTCATTCAGATCGATCTTGACTGCTTCAAGAGTATCAATGATCGGTTCGGGCATCAGGCGGGTGATAAGGTGTTGTCCCATGCCGCGGGGCTGATTGCCAGCACCCTCCGTGATAAAGATATTGCCGGACGTGTCGGGGGGGAAGAGTTCTGTGTGGTGCTGCCCGGCATGACGCTTGAAGAGGCGGCGGAAGTCGCAGAGCAGATCCGCGAGCGTATCGACAGCAAAGAGATCCTGATTAAGAAAAGTACCACCCTGCGCGTGAGTGCGTCGTTTGGCGTCTCTGGTGCGCAGGAGAAGGGCAATTATCACTTCGAAAATCTGCAATCCACCGCCGATGCGCGTCTGTATGAGGCGAAACAGCGCGGGCGTAACCGGGTCATCTGGCAAGATCACCTCAAAAAGTAATCAAGTCCCTCGCACCAGCCGGTCGGCCCGGTGTGCTGAGTGTGATAAACCCGGGCTGGATCGTTGTTTATAAGGCTGATACCCTCCCGGTTGAAGCCTTTCACCACCACGGCGAAGCCTACGCTGTCCAGCAGCGGGGCATCATTGGGGCCGTCGCCCAGGCCCAGCGTCGTCGGTTCGTAGCCCTCGTGCAGGCGATACTGGTCCACAAGCCAGTGAACCGCCACGTCTTTGCCGCAGCAGGTGTCCAGAATATGCCAGAAGCGTGCACCCTGGACGATCTTCAGCCGCTGCCGGGCGAGTTCGGCGGCAAAGTATCTCATTTGTTCATCACTGTCACGCCAGATCAGCGTCACGGAAGCCTCGTGCTTGCGCGCAAGCACCGAACGGGGACGGCTCAGCCCGGTCCATTCGGCGACTACGTGCTCGTCCACATCATCGAAGGTGGTGAATTTCAGATGCATCTCCTGGCGTACCCGGGCAATACACTGCCGGATATCGTCATGCTTCTTTTCTGAGATGAACCGTGCGGCGTTTTCCCACCGTACGTCAGGCTGGATCACCGCGCCGTTTTCCGCAATGTAGGGCAGCCCGCCAAGCCCCAGTTCCTGCTGGATGTCATCCATCTCGGACGCGGTTTTGCTGCTGCACAGAATGACCGGTATCTGTTCATCCATTAACTTTTCCAGCCACGGGGCCGCAGGCTGCCAGTCAAGGGTGTGAAAATCCAACAGCGTGCCGTCGAGGTCGGTAAAGACAAGAAGAGTCTCCTCAAGCGAAGGCATAATGTCTCCCGGATGATGATTTTTCCTAAGAAAAATCTTAAAAAAAATAGGCATTGAAGCGCCGTTTAAGTGGAATCGATCCCGACAAACCCACACGCGGCGCAGGTTTATACTCATAACCAAAATTCACATGTATAAAATATAATATTCGCTAAGAGAATATATGCTTGTAAGACAATTCTGTTGGGGATAATGTCTTACTTGCATCAGATTTCCTGGTGTAACGAATTTACAAGTGCTTCTTGCATAAGCAAGTTTGATCCCGGTCATCCCCATGACCGGGATTTTTTTCGTCTTAGCGGTTCGTTTCCGAGACGCTAAAGTCATGGATATCCAGCTCGAATGCTTCAGCCAGTTCACGGTAGGTATGGTAATCCCGACCATTGACCACGACACGGTCTGAATTATCCTCCGCGCGATGAACTTCGGACTCACTAATTTCATTGATGGCGGCAAGCAGGGCATCGACATCCACTTCAACCTCACGCTTAATGGTGTCGCTGTACTCTTTGTCAGTCTTCATGGCGGGCTCCTCATTTAACCGTCTCAACAGCTAAGTATAGACCGCACACAAAAACGCCATTCGCGCCAGGCGGCGATGCCAGGCAATGTAATTTGTTCTACACTGGCTCAAAACCACAGGAGGAATGTATGAAGGTCAACGATCGGGTAACCGTCAAAACGGACGGTGGGCCGCGCCGCCCGGGCGTGGTTCTGGCAATAGAAGAGTTTAATGAAGGCACAATGTATCTGGTGTCGCTGGAAGATTACCCGCTCGGCATCTGGTTCTTCAACGAACTGGGGCACCCGGATGGGATCTTTGTGGAAACGGCGGAATAGGGCGGCGTCGGGGGCGTCTTCTCCCCGGCTCCGGCTGCTTAAAAGCAAAATCTCTGGCCAGGCCAGAGATCAAGGTAGGGTACAACATGGCCGTGCAAATTAGCGCATATTAACGAAAATCCCATTCGTCACATTATCTGTCAGGCGTACGACATGGTATATCACTTGCTTATTATGCGTTTTAATTTTCCTTTTAATATTTCCTTTGTGTGACGATACTGTTTTTGCCTTGATATTCATCTGGTCTGAGATCTGAATTGTCCCTTGTCCAGCCATCCACATTCTTAGCATACTTGATTCAGTTCTGCTTAATGATAGGGTGGGTAAGTTAATCGCCCCTACATTCTTAACTTCTTTATTCAAATAATCGCCCAGAATGTCATCAAGTGACTCTGGTTTAATCGATTTCGAGCTGATTAATAAGTTTTTACGCACCAACAAATACTCATCGAAATGAATATTGGCGATCGCCATAAAAACAATAAACAGGGTCTTAGGATGCTGATTAATGATCTGCTTAATGTGCTGACTGTTAGCGGGGTCGTGAATGAAACAGTCCTCATTAATAAACACCACGCCGGGCTTGTGGGCGTCACAAGCGGCTGCGAGTTCTTCAACGGTGTGTGCATCGTTGATGTCTCTCTTTCTAACCCCTCTGCTTGCTAAGTACCCGGTTAACCCTAGCCGGGTGTAGCTGCATAAATCCATAATGATCGTTGACATGGCATACCCTCACTCAATGCGTAACGATAATTCACCACCTGCCTGAGAGCTCATAAACAGCCATACGGGATGGAAAAAATCTAATAAAACCTGTGAGCATGACAAAGACTTTCAGGCGAACTCACTATCCCGTAAAGTTACGTATAATTTGCCAGGAATCATCTTAAAGTAAAGTAAATATTAAGTATTGTGAGGTGGTTAGAAACATTTAAACCGCGTCAGATATATCCTGGTAGATGTTTTTCGAGATTATTTTTAGGAATATCCTCAGAAAGACATTGCAAACACTGCGGGTTATTATTTGCGTGGTAGTTCGCTAACAATATCCGCTAACAGATTGAATATCTCACTGAATAAATGTTCGCAGAAGGGGGCGATAAGTGGCATCAATAATGACATTAATAAAAGGCCAACCGTCAACGTCACCGGAAAGCCGATGACGAATACCGACAGCTGCGGAGCCATTCGGTTGAGTAAACCTAATGCGAGGTTAACGGTGAGCAGCAGGGTAATGATCGGCAGCGCCAGCATCAGCCCGTTGAGGAAGATCAGCCCGGCAGCCCTCACCAGCGCCAGAAACGCGTTGCTGTTGACCGGGTTGTCGCCAATCGGCAGCGTGTGGAAGGTGTCCACCAGCATCGAGATGAGCCACAGGTGGCCGTTGAACGAGAGAAACAACAGCATCGCCAGCAGGTCGATAATACGTGCCAGCACGGGCATATTCAGGTGGCTGCCCGGGTCAACGAACGTCGCGAAAGACAGGCCCATTTGCAAACCGATAAGTTCACCCGCCGTTCGTACCGCGGCGAAGGCGAGCTGCATCGTGAACCCGACCGCCACGCCAATCATCACCTGTTGCAGGGCAATCCAGACGGCGTTCGGGGAAAAAATCGGAATATCCACCGCCGGCAGGGAAGGGGCAACGATAATCGTGATAACCATGCCCAGCCCAATTTTGACGCGTTTAGGCACCGACTTTTCACTGAGTATGGGGGCGGTGGAGATCAGCGCCATGATGCGCAGCATCGGCCAGAAATAGATCCCGAGCCACTGAACAAACTGATCGCTGGTGAAATGCAGCATCGTCCGTCAGCCGATGATGTAAGGCAGATTGGTGAACAGGTTGCGCATATAGTCCAGCAGCAAATTGAGCATCCATGGCCCGGCAACGATAATCGCCACGAAGACGGCAATGATCTTCGGGATGAACGACAGGGTCATTTCGTTAATCTGCGTGGCGGCCTGGAGAATACTGATAATCAGACCGGTGGCTAGCGCAACCAGCAGCAGGGGCGCGGCGACGGCAATCGCGACTTTCATCGCCTCCGTGCCCATCATCATGACCGACTCAGGCGTCATTGCGCGCTCCTCAACTGTAGAAACTCTGCGCCAGCGAGCTGACCAGCAGCTGCCAGCCGTCGACCAGCACGAACAGCATGATCTTAAAGGGCAGGGCAATGGTCGCGGGCGGAACCATCATCATCCCGAGCGCCATCAGGACGCTGGCGATCACCAGGTCAATAATCAGGAACGGAATGAAAATGGTGAAGCCAATCTGGAACGCGGTTTTCAGCTCGCTGGTGACATACGCTGGCAGCAGGATGCGCATCGGCACCGCTTCCGGTCCCTGTAACTCGCCCGTGTTAGCGAGACGGGCAAACAGGGCCAAATCCGCTTCGCGCGTCTGGCGAAGCATAAATTCACGTAATGGCTGAGCCCCCTTTTCCAGGGCAACCTGCATGGAAATTTTATCTTCGCTGAACGGCTGGTACGCCTCGGTGTAAATCTTGTCGATAACCGGCGACATAATGAAAAAGGTCAGGAACAGGGCTAAACCCAGCAGCACCTGATTGGGCGGTGCGGACGGTGTGCCGAGCGCGTTGCGCAGCAGACCAAACACAATGATGATGCGGGTGAAGCTGGTCATCATCAGCAGGATCGCCGGGATAAAGGTCAGCGAGGTGATGAACACCAGCGTCTGCACGGACAGGGACCAGCTTTGTCCCCCGTTCGCCAGCGGCGTGGAAACCAGCCCCGGCAGTTGCGCATACACAGAGGGCGCGAACAGGCCCAGGCCTGCCAGCGTAAGGAATAACAAACGGCGCATCAGGATCTCCCGGGACGCTTGAGCAAACTCTTCATAACGGACTGGAAATCCGCAGGGGCCTGGGCGTTAGCCTCCACCGTGGCAGGCGCAGGGGGCAGCGTGTGAAGAACGTTAATGCTGGAGGCGGTCACGCCCAGCACCAGTCGCGCATCTTCCACCTCCACAATGACCACGCGTTCGCGCGGTCCTAGCGGGGTGCTGGCGCTGACCTTCAACCCGCGGGTACCGGCCGTTTTCCCCGCCAGACCGAAACGCTTTGCCAGCCAGGCGGCGATAAGGATAAAGGCAATAATACCGAACAGCGCGCCGCTCACCTGGAGCAGCGGTGAGCCGGGTACGGCGGAGGGCGCGGACAGTGTTGCCTGGATTTTCATACTTAACGGCTCAGACGACGCATACGTTCGGAAGGGGTAATGATGTCGGTGATACGTACGCCGTATTTATCGGCCACCACCACCACTTCGCCTTGTGCAATCAGGTAGCCGTTGATCAGAATATCCAGCGGCTCACCCGCTAAACCGTCAAGCGCCACCACGGAACCCTGCGTCAGGCGCAGCAGCTCTTTAATGGTCATGCGGGTACGACCCAGCTCAACGGTCAGCTTGACCGGAATGTCCATAATCAGGTCGATGTCCTGCAACGTGCCGCTGACGTCGCCGCCGCCTAACTGCTGAAAGACCGCGTCTGCCGCGCTTTTCGTCGGCGTCGTTTTCTGCTCGTTTAACGCGTCAGCCCACAGATCGTCCAGTGCTCCGCTGTTTTCATCGGACGGATTGTTCATGTCACTCATTTGGGCTGTTCCTCATTCAGCGAATTCAAAATCGGGTTGATCAAGTGCTCAACGCGTAACGCATACTGGCCGTTAATCGTGCCGTACTGGCTTGTCAGCACGGGTACGCCATCCACATGGGCAATAATGCGGTCGGGTTTATCTATCGGCAAAACGTCGCCGGGTTGTAATTTCAGGATCTGCGATAACCGCATGGAGATGTCGGCAAAGTTGGCTACCAGCTCCAGCTGCGAGTGCTGCACCTGACGCACCAGGTTCTCACGCCAGTTCTGATCTTCGTGACGTGAGTTCTCCAGCGGCGGGTTCACCAGCAGTTCGCGCAGCGGTTCAATCATGCTGAACGGCAGGCAGATGTTGAACTCGCCCGTCAGGTTGCCGATCTCGACGTGGAACGGGGTATTCACGACGATGTCATTCGGGGAGGTGGTGATGTTGGTAAATTTCACCTGCATCTCGGAACGCACGTACTCCACTTCCAGCGGGTTAATCGCTTTCCACGCGTCGCTGTAGGATTCCAGCGCCAGCTTCAGCATGCGGTTAATCACGCGCTGTTCGGTATGGGTAAACTCGCGGCCTTCCACTTTGGTCGGGAAACGGCCATCGCCACCGAACAGGTTGTCCACTGCGATGAACACCAGGCTTGGCGAGAACACCACCAGGCCGGTACCGCGCAGCGGTTTCAGATGGATCAGGTTAAGGTTGGTTGGCACCGGCAGGTTGCGGGCAAACTCATGATACGGCTGAATGCGGATGGCACCGACGGTGATATCCGGGCTACGACGCAGCAGGTTAAACAGCCCCATACGGAACTGACGTGCGAAACGTTCGTTGATGATCTCCAGCGCCTGTAAACGCTCGCGCACCACGCGACGCTGGGTATTGGGATCGTAGGGACGAATATTATCGTCGCCGGTCAGACCCGGTTTCGGTTCGTCACTCTTATCGCTGTCGCCGTTGAGCAGCGCATCGATTTCTGCCTGAGAAAGAATACTGTCGCCCATGTCGTTACCGCAGAATGAAGGCTGTATACAGAACGTCAGTGACTTCCTGCTTAGGTTGGCCGTTTACCAGCGGGGTCGCCAGCGTCTGTTTGATGGCATCGACCAGCTTTTGCTTGCCCACATCGGTGGCGAGCGCGGAGGCATCCTGACGAGAAAACAGCAGCAGCAGACGGCTACGCACTTCTGGCAGGTAGTCGTTCAGACGTGCACGGGTCGCTTCATCTTTCAGACGCAGCGTAATACCCACGTAAAGCACGCGATCCGCATCGCCCAGGTTCACGGTGAACGTATCCAGCGGGTAGAAGACCGGCGCCGGTGGAGGCGGCGCTTCAGCTTTGGCGGCCGCGCTGGAGGGTTCCTGCTGCATACGCCAGTAACTGTAGCCTGCGGTGGCGCAGGCCGCGAGGGTAATCAACACCAGCAGCGGGATCCAGATGGAACGCTTGCTTTTTTTGGTGATAGCGGAGTCTGTCATCTGATACGAGCTTCCTGTTTCGGTACAGCTTAATACGGTGATTATCCCGTGTCCGGCTTAGGTCAAAGCGTGGAAAAGACGGGGATAATCACGTTACCTCTGGCGTTTAGGCAAAGATGTCTACGGCACGGCTGCCGCGCGCGGCGGATTGCAGGGCGGCAGGGGCAGGCAATAACTCTTCACTCTCATCGTTAAACCCGCCATGCTGGCCGGAACGCGAAGCGTGCTGTTGCTGCCCGGATGAGGACTGCTGCTGCCCGGCAAAGCCCTCGCTGCTGACGCTGCTTTGGGAAAGCTGAATGCCGTTTTCCGCAAGCTGCGTGCGCAGGATCGGCAGGGCCGCTTCCAGCGCCGCGCGAACGTGGCTGTGGGGCGAAACCATCTGCAACTGTGCCTGGTTGTCATCCAGCTTAAGCGAAATTTGCACCTGACCCAGATCTTCCGGGTGCAGACGCAGCTCTGCGGTCTGCTGTCCCTGTCTGGTGAACAGGGTGATGTGCTGGCTCAGATTCTGCTGCCATTCGTGCGTGCCCAGCGGCTGGCTTAACACCGGCGCTGTCGCAACTGTAGCGGCAGGCTGTGAAGGCGCCAGGTGACTGACGATCGGGGCCAGCGTCGCGGTTGGGCTGGCGGCAGGCGATGCCGCGCTCGCTACGTCCTGCTTCTCCGCGACGGCGGCGACGGCTGGCGTAACGGCTGCCGTGGCGGGCAGCGAGGTGTCGCTGTCCTGAACCGGCATTTTTTCCTGACCCGTTAACGCATGGCTAAGCGGCTGATGCTGGCCGTTATCCGTCTGGGCTAGCGCAGAGGGGAGGGCGGCACGGGGGGCGATCTCCCCGGTGCTCGCAGGCTGCGTCGCTACCGGGGTGGTGGTCTGCTGGTGCGGTAACATCGCCATCAGCGCGCTTAACCCGGCCAGCTCCTCTTCTTCAGTCGTGGTCTCGCCGTTTGTTTTCGCCTCCGGCTGGGTTAGCGCCTTCAGCGCATCCGTATTCGCGGCGGGTTTTAGGCCGGAGACGAGGCTTTGCAGGGAGACGGCGGTATCTTCATCAGTTAGAGTCTCCTGACGGGAGAGCAGTTCGGCGATTTTGGCCTGGAGCGTGGTATCACCGTTTTTTTCCTGTGCCGCTGTCGAGAGCTTGCTGCCCGCCGCTTTCAGATCCGCCAGCGTCAGCGGGGCATCTTTGCCTTTGCCAGTGGTCTCGGTCAGCGCGCCCGCCAGCAGAGAGAGAAAATCTTGCGCGCCCTCAGCGCCTTTCCCGGCAAGCGTGCCGCCGGACGGGTCGCTGTCGGTCATCAGCAGTTGTTGCAGTGTGATCATTCAGGTTTCCTCATTGATGCGCGCTGGGCAAACTCATCCATTTTTTTCTGATCCAGACGGTTTTCCGCCAGGGTCGAGGCTGCAATCTGCCGGTCCTGTAGGGTTTGCCAGGCCTGCAATCGCTGTTTTTTCTCGCGCCAGAAATTCAGCGCGGTATCGACTTTTTGCGTCCACTGGTTGAGCTGCTGGCGATGCTGTTCAATCGCCTTTTCCAGCGTCTGGATAAACTGCTGATAGTTAATCCAGCGCTGGCTACCAATGCCCTGCGTCATGTCGGTGTTAAGGTTGGTGCGATATTCATGCTGATAGTCGATTAACATCTTCAACTGTTCTTCAGCCTGCTGGCACCCGCGTCGCATTGCGCCAAGCTGCAATGCGGCATCATCAACTTCTTTTTCAGCCAGATCTTTCAGCGTTGATAACGCGCTGTTCTGCGCCATGACCTTCGCCCTCCACCTGTGTTACACCTGCGGGAAAATCAGCTCCAGTGCCTGGAGGGAATCTTCCCAGTCGGCGCGTTCAAAAATACCCTGTTGCAGAAATGCCTCCAGCTGCGGCCAGAGGGCAATCGCTTTATCGAGCATCGGATCGCTGCCTTTGGCGTACGCCCCGACGCTTACCAGATCGCGGTTGCGCTGGAAGCTGGAGAGCAGTTGTTTGAAGTTACGCACGCGGGCGTAGTGTTGCTCGGTGATCAGGGCCGTCATCGCACGGCTGATCGACGCTTCAATATCAATCGCCGGGTAGTGCCCGGCTTCGGCCAGACGGCGCGACAGCACGATATGGCCGTCGAGGATCGCGCGCGCGGAGTCGGCAATCGGGTCCTGCTGGTCATCACCTTCGGTCAGTACCGTATAGAACGCGGTGATGGAGCCGCCGCCGCTGATGCCGTTCCCCGCGCGCTCAACCAACGCCGGGAGCTTGGCGAAGACCGACGGCGGGTAGCCTTTGGTCGCGGGCGGCTCGCCGATGGCCAGCGCAATCTCACGCTGCGCCATCGCGTAGCGGGTCAGGGAGTCCATAATCAGCAGCACGTGCTGGCCCCGGTCGCGGAAATCTTCCGCAATACGCGTGGCGTAGGCGGCACCCTGCATACGCAGCAGCGGCGACACGTCCGCAGGCGCCGCGATCACCACCGAGCGGGCGCGGCCCTCCGTACCCAGAATGTTTTCAATGAAATCTTTGACTTCGCGACCACGCTCACCAATCAGGCCAACGACGATCACGTCAGCCTGGGTATAACGCGCCATCATGCCGAGCAGGACCGATTTACCCACGCCGGAGCCGGCAAACAGCCCCATACGCTGGCCGCGTCCCACGGTGAGCAGGGCGTTAATCGGCCGCACGCCGGTATCCAGTACGTGCTCGATTGGCGTGCGTTGCAGCGGGTTGAAGGGTTGGGTGATCAGCGCGCCGGTTTCGGTGGTATCAGGGGAGGGCAGGCCATCGAGCGGTTTGCCGCTTCCGTCCAGGACGCGGCCCAGCAGCGCCGGACCGAGCGGGAGCTGTTTGCCGCTTTGCAGGCCGTCACCGCTAATGTTTTTCGCGTAGACGCGGGCGCCGGGCAAAATCCCTTCCACTTCTTCAAGGGGCATCAGAAACAGGCGCTGACCGTTGAACCCGACCACTTCGCTTTCCACTTCACGCGTCTCCCCCCCGTCCTGCCGCTCAATCACGCAGGTGGCGCCGAGCGGAAGTTGCAGCCCCGTGGCTTCCAGAACCAGACCGGTGGCGCGCGTCAGGCGTCCATAACGACGAACGGATGGCAGCTGCGCCATCTTCGTTTCAAAATTATCAAGCGTGTTAAGCCAGCGCGTAAGGCGAGCGGTCATCAGACGACTCCCGGTGCCGCCAGGCGGCACAGTTCCTGCCAGCGGGTCGCGACGCTGGCATCCAGATCGCCCTCATCCGCCGAGACCTTACAGCCTCCGTGATGAAGTGACGGATCGCCGCGCAGCCGCCAGCCGTGCAGGCTCAGCGTCGCGCCGAGGCTCTCTTCCACGCGCTGCAAATCATCAGGATGAACGCGCAGCTGCGGTTTGCCGCTGAACAGCGGCTCCTGCTGGAGCAGCCCCTGGATCTGCTTAATCAGCGCGGCGTTATCCACTACCGGCGTCTGGCCGATAACCTGACGGGCCGCCTCCAGCGCCATCTGCATCAGGCGCGAGGCAATCACGCTGTCGAGCGCATCCAGCGTATGCTGAAACTCGCTCACCAGCTGCTGCATGCGAGCATGTAGCGGCGCCTGCTGCTGGCGCGCCTGCTCGATGCCCTGCTCTAAACCTTTCGCCAGCCCTTCCTGATAACCCTGTGCGTGCCCGGTCTGACGGCCTTCGTTCATCCCTGCATTGAAGCCCTGTTCGTGCGCCTGCATTTGCATCTGGGCCAGCAACTGGGCGCGCTGTTCCTCTTCACTCAGCTCGGGTTCGCCCGCCCCGGCGTCGCCCTCGTCGGACGACACAACGGCAGGGGTGAACTCTGCGCTGGGAGGGGAGAGGTCGTCAGGCGTCCAGCGCTTCCACGACAGTTCATCAGACATAGGTGTCGTCTCCGCTGCCAATCACCATCTCGCCGGTTTCGGCCAGTCGACGAACAATAAGCAGGATCGCTTTCTGTTCGTTTTCCACCTGAGACAGACGCACCGGGCCACGGTTGGCCAGGTCGTCGCGCAGGATATCGGCCGCACGCTGGGACATGTTGCGCAGGAACTTCTCGCGCAGCGGCTGCTCGGCGCCTTTGAGGGCGATAAGCAGCGATTCGGAGTCCACCTCCTGGAGCAGGCGCTGGATGCTGCGGTCGTCCACTTCGACCAGGTTTTCGAACAGGAACATCTCGTCGATAATTTTCTGCGCCAGCTCGCCGTCGAACTCGCGTACCGCCGTAATAACCGCCTCTTCCTGCTGCGTTTTCATCAGGTTGATGATTTCCGCTGCCGTTCTCACGCCGCCCATTTTGCTGCGCTTGAGGTTCTGGCCGTCGAGCAGGTTGTTCAGCACTTCGGTCAGCTCCGCCAGCGCGGCTGGCTGGACGCCGCCGAAGGTGGCGATACGCAGCATCACGTCGTGGCGCAGGCGCTCGTCGAACAGCGCCAGAATATCGGCCGCCTGGCCCCGTTTGAGGTGGACCAGAATGGTGGCGATAATCTGCGGGTGCTCGTCGCGAATAAGATCGGCGGCGCTTTGCGGCTCCATAAAGTTGAGCGTTTCGATCCCACTGGCGGTGTCGCGCGTTTCGAGAATATCTTCCAGCAGGCTGGCGGCGCGCTCTTCGCCCAGCGCCTTAACCAGCACGGAGCGCAGGTATTCGTTGGCGTTGACGTTGAGGGCGGCAAACTGCTCGGCTTCCTGCTCAAACTCCGCCAGCACCTCGGTCAGCTGCTTGTTAGAGATCTGGCGCACGTTGGCCATCGCCGCGCTGAGGATCTGCACTTCTCGCTGGGAGAGGTGTTTAAACACCTCCGCCGCGCGATCTTCCCCAATGGTCATCAGCAGGATGACGCTCTTATCGGTGCCTGTAAGCGTATTACTCATGTTCGTTACCCATCCAACCGCGGATGACCAGCGCGACGACGCGCGGATCGTTATCTGACATTTCGCGAATGCGCTGGCTCATCACCTCTGCGCCCATGCGCTGGTTAGCACGACGCTGCTGCATCTGTTCATCTTTGCTGAGACGAACTTCAACCGCTTCTTCCTCGTCCGGACGCGCGTTCTTCTGTTCCAGCGCGGCTTTCTCGGCTTCAGCACGACGCTGTAGCTGAGGACGAACGCCCTTACGCCACAGCAGCCACGCGACAATCAGCACCAGCAGCCAGCGGCCTGCGGACATCAGCTGATCGAAGAACGCCTGCTGTTGCCAGAACGGCAGTTCGCCACCGGTCTCATCCACCGGGTTGAACGGTGAGTTCACAACGTTGAGGGTATCGCCACGTTTTTCAGAGAAGCCCATCGCTTCGCGGGTCAAATCTTCGATCTGCTTCATCTGCTCCGCCGTGAGCGGCAGCGGTTTACCGTCCGGCAGCGTTTTGTAGTTCACCACCACGGCAACAGAGAGACGCTGAATATCGCCCGTGTTCAGTTTGGTATGGCGGATGGTCCGGTCGACTTCGTAGTTGGTCGTTTCGTTACGGCTGCTGTTACGCGGGCCGGTACTGTTCGCGGTCGAGGTCGTCTGCTGATTCGTTTGCTGACCGTTCTGCGGGTTTGCCGGCGGGGTGGAGATTGGCGCGGCGTTGGCAGGTGCAGGCTGGTTAGAGAGCGCGCCCGGCACACCGCCAGGATACTGGCCGCCGACCTGTTCCGACTCATTGATCTGACGCGAGCGTAACACGGCGCGGGAGGCATCCCCGTTCGGAGCGTACTGCTCTTCGGTTTGTTCTTTATTCGAGAAATCAATCTGCGCGGTGACTTGCGCGTGTACGTTGCTGCTGCCGACCACCGGGCCCAGAATCGCTTCGATGCGACGCTGGAGACGGCCTTCCACATCCGCGGCGTATTTCAGCTGAGCGTCATTGAGATCGCGCCCGGCGGTGTTGGACTGCGTCAGCAGATGACCACTCTGATCCACCAGCGTGACGTTACCTGGCGGCAGACCGGCCACCGCGCTGGAGACCAGGTGCGTAACGGCGCTGATCTGCCCTTCATCCAGCGCACGGCCAGGTTCGAGGTTAACGGTCACAGAGGCAGAAGGGGACTTTTGTTCGCGGACAAACAGGGACGGCTTAGGCATCGCCAGGTGCACACGGGCACTTTTCACCGGGCCTAAGGTTTCAATCGTACGGGCCAGCTCACCTTCCAGCGCGCGCTGGTAGTTAACCTGCTCGCTGAACTGGCTGATGCCGAATTTTTCCTGATCCAGCAGCTCAAACCCAACCGCGCCGCCTTTCGGCAGCCCCTGCTGGGCGAGACGCAGGCGAAGCTCGTGCACTTTATCTGCCGGTACTTCAAGTGCACCGCCGTTATCGGCAAAGCGATACGGGATGTTCATCTGGGTCAACTGGGTGACGATGGCACCGCCATCCTGGTCGGAAAGGTTGCTGTAGAGCGTGCGGTAATCGGGGCTTTTTGCCCATAAGACCATCGCGACAACGATCGCAATGGCGGCAGCGCCTGCCACAATCAACGGGATCTTAGGGTTGGCGCGAAGGCGGTTCATCCACTCGAGTGATTTATTCTGTGGCGCTGTCGATGCTGCTGTCGCACTCATTGCGCACCTCTTAAATCCTGGTGGTTTACGTTATTCGTGTAGAGAAACAAAACTGACTCCCGGGTCGGCAAACACGACAAAAGTTCCATACTGATGGCCCTGCCATTATTTGATGATTCGGGATTTTCTATGCGTCAAATAACCTGGTTTTTTAACGCTATTTACCGCCATTATCTTATTGACAAGCTGTTAGTCTTGACCTCGTAAAAAACCATCCAGGGGAGAGTCATGGCTATACAGGGCATTGAAGGGGTACTCAGTCAGTTACAGGCGACGGCGATGACCGCCCGTAATCAGAGCGTGGCTGACCAGCCGCCGGGCGTTAGCTTCGCCGGTCAACTGCATGCGGCGCTGGACAGGATCAGCGACAAGCAAAACGCGGCCCGTACCCAGGCTGAGAGATTTACCCTTGGCGAACCCGGCGTGGCGCTCAACGATGTGATGGCCGATCTGCAAAAAGCGTCGGTGTCATTGCAGATGGGGTTGCAGGTGCGTAACAAGCTGGTGTCGGCATACCAGGAAGTCATGGGGATGCAGGTGTAAACCTTCCAATCTTACGCTGGCAGCCTGATGGCTTTAATGCCACAATATTTTTTTCTTCGCATGCAGGAAAGATGATGAAAAAAGTAGCAATTGTGGCTGCGATGCTGACGTTAGCGGGATGTGTTCAGGTTGATAACTATCAGGAAGTGATTAAGCACCCGGTACCTTCGCAACTGGCAGGTTACTGGCAGTCGAAAGGTCCGCAGAGCGCGATGGTGAGCCCGGAAGCGATCGCCACGCTGGTGGTGACGCCAGAAGGGGATACGCTGGATTGCCGTCAGTGGCAGCGCGTTATCGCGGTGCCGGGTAAGATCATGCTGCGTTCAGATGATTATTATAACGTGACGCGTAAGCTGGATGTCTATCCGCTGGAGCGTGATGGGGCGGCGCTGGAGTATGACGGTATGGAACTGTACAAGGTTGACCGTCCAACGGTGGAATGCGCAGATTACCTGAGTAAGAATCCGCTGGAGAGTAAGCTTCCGTAACTTTTAACCCGAAGCAAAAAACTTGTTTGAGAACGACTGAAGGCTTTCAGCGATGCTCTGGTCCGGCTGTAAATCGCTGAGGCGTTTCCTGTAGGCCGGGGCGAGGCGCAGGGATGCGCCGAGAGGGCGGGCTTTACAGGGATGTTACCTCCGCCCGTCCCCGATAAGCCGGAAGGAATAAGCCGAAGGCACCGCGAAGCGGCGATTTTCCGCCGGAAGCCCGGGTCGCCAGGGTGGTGGCGACTGAGCCACCCTGGCACGTTCACCGGTTATGTTGTGACAGAGTAGCAAGGAACATAACGTGAACGGAATGACCACCAGAGCCGTATGTTCCCCCTCACCCCAGCCCTCTCCCTCAAGGGAGAGGGGGCCGTCTGTGCAGACATTATTTTGTGAGGATGGCGTACGCTTCGGGAGCGGGTCCGCAGACCGCACTGTTCCAGCCCTACAGCGCGTCCTCAATCACCCAGACGCTGACGCTTCCCCCGTTACAGAAGAACGTCCCTTCGCCATCCGCCGCCGTGGTCACGGTTTCCTCGCGGTTGCCTAAAAAATCACGCCAGGTCTTATTGCCGTAATTTTCCCCGAGGCAGATCGTCTTCTCGCCGTCATCACCATTCGACAGCACCACCACACAGCCCGGGTGCTCCTCAGTCCCGCTGCGGCTGAACGCAATGCAGTTTGGATGATCGAAAAACAGCGTCTGCACGCCGTGGGCAAAACGCTGCCGGGCGAGGATAAGCTCGTGGAGTTGTTCAATCACCGGCATATCGATGTGATACGTCTCGCCATCCCCGCCGGTGTCGTCATAGCTGGCGCCAAAAAGATCCGGGTAGAACACGCTCGGCACGCCGTTTTCACGCAGCAGGATGAGCGCGTAGGCCAGCGGTTTGAACCAGGCTTCAACTGGGGCTTCCAGCGCCTGCAAGGGTTGGGTGTCGTGGTTGGCAACCAGCGTCACGGCATGGAACGGATCGGCTTCCACCAGCGTACCGGTGAAAATCTGGCTCATATCGTAGTCGCGTCCCTGGCGTGAGGCTTCGTGAAATTTCATTTGCAGTGGCGCATCAAACAGCATGGTTTTGCCGTCCACCTGATTGATGTAGTGCTGCAATTTATCCACTTCGTGTGACCAGTATTCCGCCACGATAAACAGCGGCTGCGGGGCCACCTCCTGGACGTGCTCAATCCACTCTTTATAGAACCAGGCCGGGATGTGTTTTACCGCGTCAAGGCGGAAGCCGTCGCAGTGGGTTTGCTCCATCACCCAGCGCGCCCAGTATTTGATCTCCTCCGTCACCGCGTGGTTGCGAAAATCAATATTTTCACCCATCAGGTAATCGAAATTGCCCATCTCGTCGTCGACCTGATCGTTCCAGCCTTCGCCAGTGTAGTCGTTCACGATTTTGAAGATACCGTCCTCATTGGGGTTTTCAATGTGGTCGATACCGCTAAAGCATTTGTAATCCCAGATGAACTGCGAATACTGGCCGGCCCGAACGGGAAAGGTGTAGCGCGTCCAGGCTTCGCATTCGATGATCTCATCGCTGATTTGGGTACGATCCTGCGCATCCACCCGCTGCACGCGGACGGGTTCCTTCTCATCGGCCCCCATTTTGTGGTTGACCACCACGTCCAGAAGTACCGCAATCTGGTTGCTTTTTAAGGCGTTGATGGCCTCCAGCAACTGGGCTTTATCGCCGTATTTGGTGGCGACGCTGCCTTTCTGGTCAAACTCACCGAGGTCGAAAAGGTCATAAGAGTCATACCCGACGGAATAGCCGCCGGATGCCCCTTTGTAGGCCGGCGGTAACCAGACCATATTGATGCCGATTTCGTTCAGGTTGGGGGCTAATGCCGTGACTTCTCGCCACAGTTCACCGCCGGTGGGGTAGTACCAGTGAAAACATTGTAAAAGTGTTGGGTTGCGCATGCACCATCTCCATGAGGTCGCGAAACTCAAGTATGGAGCAGGTTTGGCAGAAATGCCTGGCGAACGAAACGGTTAACGTTTGCCCGCCAGTTAAATGGCTAATTGATATCGCTATTACTTTGCGGAACCAGGACATGACCGCCCTGGTTACCGTAGGTGGAGAGAACGGTTTTCTGGATGGAGGATTGACCAACCAGCTTCGCCAGTTCATCCATTCTGGCTTGCAGCAACGTTTTTACCTGGCCTTCGTTGTCCAGGATCACCCGCAGCGTCGGGCGAAGCTGCTCCTGAATCTGCGTCGAAGGTTCACTTTCCTGAGTGAGACGAGCCAGTGAGTGCACCGCATTAACATAGTCGGTTTCACAGATGATCAGATCATCCCATAGTCCCTGCCGGGCCAGTCGCAACATCAACTGGCTCTGCTCAAGGAGTTGCTGATAAAGGGCATAAAGTTGCGGTGCGTTACTCATTAGACGGCGTCCTGGACAAGAGTTGGTATACCTGCTGCCTCCTTCCAGCCATCCGCAATATTGCGCAGTAAATTTTCCACCTCTTCGATGGCACTGGCATCATTGCGAAGGTTGGCCTGAAGCAGGCGACGAACCATATAGGCATAGAGAGCGATCAGGTTTTGTGTTAACTCGTCTTTACTCTCTTCATCCAATCCGACCTTCAGGCCATTTTCGATGATATTAATCGCTTTGGAGAGCGCCAGCCCTTTTGCCTGGATATTACCGTCTGCAAGGAACAGACGTGCCCGTACCAGTGCGCTGAGGGCTCCATCAAATAGCATGATAACCAGCTGCTGCTGGCTGGCGCTCATCACCGCGCTTTCAACTTCTATCTTTGCGTAGGCTTGCGTGCCTTTTGCGCCGTACATGTTATCCCCCTAGGGTCTGATTAGCGTTTACTACTTGTTGCTGGACGTATTTTCGAACTGCTGCGTCAGGTAACTGCTGGTAGAGTTCAGCGAGTTCATCATGACGTCTAATTGCGTAAACTGTTCTTTATACCGCGCTACCATGGTGTCGATACGCTCGCTGGCCGCGTTATATTGCTTAGTTAAATTGTTCAGGGTTTTACTGACGCCATCTTTGGCAGCCTGAATGATGCCGGTGCTGGAGAGCCAACCTGTAAGGTTTGTTCCAACGGTGGTGGTGATACCGGATGTTTTCCCGTCACCGATCAGCAGGTCTTTGATACCAGCCGCGCTGTTTTTCATTGCCGCGCTAAGCTTGTCATCATCCACTTCCAGTTTACCGGTGCTTGGGTCGGTAGTGATGCCAGCTTGAGCAAGGGTCTTGATATTGGAACTGGTGTGAGGGTTATTCAGCACGCTTCTCAACTGAGTCTGAATAGTGCGTAGCGTACTGTCGCCTAATAACGCGCCGTTGCTGGTATTCTGAGCGTCTGAACCCGCGTCCACAGCAGTATATTTTGTGAGGCTGCTGAAAGTATCTTGCAGGGAGTTATACGCCGTCACCCAGTCGTTTATCGCTTTGGTCGCTTTAGTGTTATCGGTAGTGATCGTTAAGGTCTGATTACCGGTTGTCACGTCGTTCAGGTTGAGAGTGATATCTTCCAGCGCATCACTGATTGTATTGCTGCTGTTTTCAATATCAACGTTATTAACTTTCAATAGCGCATTTTGGGCCGTAACGCTTTCCATCATGCCGTTAGCGGTATCTGCGCTATTACCGTTGTAGCCCATGAAGGACTGAAGTGCCGTATCGCCGCTGACACTAATAGTCATGGCATTGTCTTTACCGGTATCTTTCGACGTAATGGACAGACGATACTCACCATTACCGACGTTAATAATACTGGCACTTACGCCAGCATCCGCTTTGTTGATCGCATCTCGGATACCACTCAGAGATGAGTTTTCCGCACTGATATTAATAGTGACAGGTTTCTTGTCACCACCTTGCTGAATGGTGATGGTGCTGTCCGCTGTCGCAATCGCCGTTTTATTATCACTTTGCGTTTTAGCTGTTGTCAGGGTTTGCGCCTGCGCAAGCTGCGATACGTTAATGGTGTATTTACCCGCAATCGCGCTGCCGCTGGTTGTGGCACTGAAGGCTGTGCTGCTGCTGGCGGTGGTAGTCGCTGTAAACAGATCGGCTTTGCTAAGTGCAGTATTTGCCGTCTGGAAGGATTCCAATGCACTTTTCAGCGTGCCGTAGGCACTAAGTTTTGCTGTATAGGAAGTTTGCTGCTTAGAGATCGGCGTCAGCTGTGCTTTTTGTGCAGCGGTCAGACTGTCCAGAATGTCGCCTAACTGCAAACCTGATCCGACTCCCAACGTAGAAATACTTGCCATATTTATTCCTTAATGTAACGACACGTAGAACGAATAGTGGGGTTATCGGCCTCAACTCAGGAAAGTTTACGGTTAGATTCTTTTTTTTAATGGCGAGAATAGCGCTAATAGAGAAGAGTATTTCTGTGGCTAAAAAAATGATGCGATCCTGAAAAAAAATCTAAAGGTTGTTTTGGACCAGATGATAACACCTTTGACGGCGATGAAGCCGAAGGGTGGAAACCCAAATCTAATCCACAGATTTGATGAACAACAGGAAACGAAATCATGGCACAAGTCATTAATACCAACAGCCTCTCGCTGATCACTCAGAACAACATCAACAAGAACCAGTCTTCAATGTCTACTGCCATTGAGCGTCTGTCATCCGGTCTGCGTATCAACAGCGCAAAAGATGACGCAGCAGGCCAGGCGATTGCTAACCGCTTCACCTCCAACATCAAAGGTCTGACTCAGGCTGCACGTAACGCTAACGACGGCATCTCTGTTGCACAGACTACTGAAGGCGCACTGTCTGAAATCAACAACAACTTACAGCGTATTCGTGAGCTGACCGTTCAGTCTTCTACTGGTACTAACTCTAAGTCTGATCTGGACTCAATTCAGGATGAAATCAAATCCCGTCTGGACGAAATTGACCGCGTGTCTGGTCAGACTCAGTTTAACGGTGTTAATGTGCTGGCTAAAGACGGTTCCATGAAAATTCAGGTTGGAGCGAACGATGGCCAGACCATCACTATCGACCTGAAACAAATCGACTCTAAAACTCTTGGTCTGACCGGTTTTAACGTTAATGGTCAGGGCTCTGTGGCAAACACTGCTGCTACCAAGGATGAACTGGCAGCGGCAGCAGCTACAGCAGGTACAACACCATCCACCGATGCTGCCGGTGTAACCAAATACACTGTAGACGCAGGTCTGAATAAAGCCACTGCTGCAAACGTATTTGCAAATCTGTCTGATGGTGCAATTGTCGATGCCACAATTTCTAATGGTTTTGGGACAGCGACAGCGACTAACTATACCTACAACAAAGCAACAAATGATTTCAGCTTCGGGGCGACCATCGCTGCTGGTGCGGCAGCTGGTGACAGCAATAGCGCTGCACTGCAATCCTTCCTGACGCCGAAAGCAGGGGATACTGCTAACCTGAGCGTTAAGATTGGTGGTACTTCTGTTGATGTTGTGCTGGCGAGTGATGGTAAAATTACTGCTAAAGATGGTTCAGCACTGTTTATCGATTCAACAGGTAACTTGACTCAAAACAGCGCCGGTACAGTTGCCGCGGCAACGCTTGATGGTCTGACTAAAAACCATGACGCTACAGGTGCAGTGGGTGTTTCAATTACTACGGCTGATGGCGCAACTATCGCTCTGGCGGGTTCTGCTGACGCAGCAACAGGTTCTCAATCAGGTACAATTACACTGAGCAACGTTCGTATCAGCGCTGATGCTCTGCAATCCGCTGCTAAAGGTACTGCTCTCAATATAGATAATGACGCTGATGGTACTGACGATATTTCTATTAGCGCAACTGGCGTTGTTACCACTGGGGGCGCGGCTACTTATACAGCGACTGATGGTACTCTGACTACTACCAATACCGTTGATTACTTCCTGCAAACTGATGGCAGCGTGACCAATGGTTCTGGAAAAGCTGTTTACACTGACGCAGCAGGTAAATTCACTACCGACGCAGCGACTAAAGCTGCTACTACTACCGATCCACTGAAAGCATTGGACGATGCTATCAGCTCCATCGATAAGTTCCGTTCTTCTTTAGGTGCCATCCAAAACCGCCTGGGTTCTGCTGTCACCAACCTGAACAACACCACCACCAACCTGTCTGAAGCGCAGTCCCGTATTCAGGACGCCGACTATGCGACCGAAGTGTCAAATATGTCTAAAGCGCAGATCATCCAGCAGGCCGGTAACTCCGTGTTGGCCAAGGCTAACCAGGTTCCTCAGCAGGTTCTGTCTCTGCTGCAAGGTTAATCGCCTGATTACGCTTAAACCCCGCTTCGGCGGGGTTTTTTCTATCCACGCACAAGCGTAACCCCCCAAATAACCCCTCATTTCACCCACTATTCACCCGATTAAAACCCCTCCAGAATCGGATAATCATGCCGATAACTCAACTAACGCAGGGCTGTTTATCGTGAATTCACTCTATACCGCTGAAGGTGTAATGGATAAACACTCGCTGTGGCAGCGTTATGTTCCGCTGGTGCGTCACGAAGCATTGCGCCTCCAGGTGCGTTTGCCGGCGAGCGTGGAACTGGACGATCTGCTACAGGCGGGCGGTATCGGGTTATTGAATGCAGTTGACCGGTACGACGCTCTGCAAGGAACGGCATTTACGACTTACGCAGTGCAGCGTATTCGTGGTGCGATGCTGGACGAGCTGCGCAGCCGCGACTGGGTGCCGCGCAGCGTTCGCCGCAACGCGCGCGAAGTGGCGCATGCGATGGGGCAGCTGGAACAGGAGCTGGGGCGCAACGCGACGGAAACCGAAGTGGCGGAACGTCTGGGCATTCCTGTTGAAGAATATCGTCAGATGTTGCTCGATACCAATAACAGCCAACTCTTCTCTTATGATGAGTGGCGCGAAGAGCATGGCGATAGCATCGAGCTGGTGACGGATGAACATCAGCAAGAAAACCCGTTACACCACTTACTGGAAGGGAATTTACGCCAGCGCGTGATGGAAGCGATTGAAGCTTTACCGGAACGTGAGCAACTGGTGTTAACCCTCTATTACCAGGAAGAGCTCAATCTCAAAGAGATTGGTGCCGTGCTGGAGGTGGGCGAGTCACGGGTGAGCCAGCTGCACAGCCAGGCCATTAAACGCCTGCGCACAAAACTGGGTAAGTTATAGGTGAGTCATTCGCCTTGGAAATGCCGCACAACGTATTGACAACCAGGAGTTATCATGACGGTGCAGCAATCTAAAAGACGGCCTTTAAGCCGCTACCTGAAAGACTTTAAACACAGCCAGACGCATTGCGCCCACTGTAAAAAATTACTCGACCGCATCACGCTGGTTCGTCGCGGTGAAATCGTGAATAAGATTGCGATTTCCCGCCTCGATACGCTGATGGATGAAGCCGCCTGGCTTGAAGAGCAAAAAGAGTGGGTAGCGCTTTGCCGTTTCTGTGGCGATCTCCATTGCAAAGAGCAAAGCGACTTCTTCGATATTATCGGCTTCAAGCAGTTCCTGTTTGAACAAACCGAGATGAGTCACGGCACCGTGCGTGAATACGTGGTTCGCCTGCGCCGCCTGGGTCAGCATTTGACCATGCAAAATATCTCCCGCGATCTGCTGACGACCGGATACCTGGATGAAAATCTGGAGCCCTGGCTGCCCGCCACCAGTACCAACAATTACCGCATCGCGCTGCGAAAGTATGCACAATATAAAGTCCAGATGCCGGGCGTCATAAAGCAGAAAGTCCGCGCCGGAACAACTTCTGATATATATTAAAAAAGAATAAGATGTAGCGCAGCCGCCTTTGACGTTGCAGGCGATTTCTCTACACTACTCAAAAATTCCACTGTATCGGAGTACTTATGAAATTAGCACTTCTGGGTCGTCAGGCGCTGATGGGGATGATGGCCGTTGCGCTGGTCGCGGGGATGAGCGTGAAAACGTTCGCGGCAGAGAATCTGCTCAACAAAGTTAAAGAGCGCGGCACGCTGCTGGTTGGGCTGGAAGGAACCTATCCTCCGTTCAGCTTCCAGGGTGACGACGGTAAACTGACCGGTTTTGAAGTGGAGTTTGCGCAGGAGCTGGCAAAACACCTCGGCGTTAAAGCCTCCCTGAAACCCACCAAATGGGATGGGATGCTGGCGTCACTGGACTCCAAACGTATTGACGTGGTGATTAACCAGGTAACCATTTCTGACGAACGTAAGAAGAAGTATGACTTCTCCACGCCGTACACCGTGTCCGGTATTCAGGCGCTGGTGAAGAAAGGTAACGAAGGCAGCATCAAGTCCGCAGCGGATCTGAAAGGTAAGAAAGTCGGCGTCGGTCTGGGCACCAACTACGAAGAGTGGCTGCGCCAGAACGTGCAGGGCGTGGATATCCGTACCTACGATGATGACCCGACGAAATACCAGGATCTGCGCGTAGGCCGTATCGACGCCATTCTGGTGGACCGCCTGGCAGCGCTGGATCTGGTGAAGAAAACCAACAATACCCTGGCTGTCGCGGGTGATGCGTTCTCCCGTCAGGAGTCCGGCGTGGCGGTGCGTAAGGGTAACGAGGATCTGCTGAAAGCCATCGATGGTGCCATTGCTGAGATGCAGAAAGACGGTAGCCTGAAGGCGCTTTCTGAGAAGTGGTTCGGCGCAGACGTGACGAAATAAGTCTCTGACTGACAAAAAAAGGCGCTTTTAAAAGCGCCTTTTTTATTTCTCGCGCGTCTGCGTGCATAATGAAATAACAATTGTTTGCGTGACCGGAGGAACCATGTCACTACAGAATTTAACGCGCTTTCCCCGTCTGGAATTTATCGGCGCACCCACGCCGCTGGAGTTTCTCCCGAGATTTTCTGACTATCTGGGGCGCGATATTTTCATTAAGCGTGACGATGTGACGCCCATGGCGATGGGCGGAAATAAGCTGCGCAAGCTGGAATTTCTCGCCGCCGATGCCCTGCGCGAGGGGGCGGATACGCTGATCACCGCCGGGGCAATTCAGTCTAACCACGTTCGCCAGACGGCGGCAGTGGCGGCGAAGCTGGGACTCCACTGCGTAGCCCTGCTGGAGAACCCGATCGGGACGCAGGCAGAGAATTACCTGACTAACGGTAACCGTCTGCTGCTGGATCTGTTCAACGTGCAGGTTGAAATGGTCGACGCGTTGACCGACCCGGCAGCACAGCTCGACGAGCTGGCGACGCGTCTGGAAGCGCAGGGTTTTCGTCCGTACGTGATCCCGGTTGGCGGCTCGAATGCGCTGGGTGCCCTCGGCTATGTTGAGAGCGCGCTGGAAATCGCTCAGCAGTGCGAAGGCGCGGTAAGTTTATCCTCGGTGGTGGTGGCGTCCGGCAGTGCGGGGACCCATGCCGGTTTAGCGGTCGGGCTTGAGCAGCTGATGCCGGAGGTCGAGCTGATTGGCGTGACGGTATCCAGAAGCGTTGCGGACCAAAAGCCGAAAGTCGTCACCCTGCAACAGGCGGTGGCTGAACAGCTTGCGCTTCAGGCGAAGGCGGAAATATTGCTGTGGGATGACTATTTCGCGCCGGGCTATGGCACCCCCAATGATGAAGGGATGGAGGCCGTTAAGCTGCTGGCCCGTCTCGAAGGTATTCTGCTTGACCCGGTCTATACCGGTAAGGCAATGGCGGGCCTGATCGACGGCATTGCCCGCAAGCGCTTTAAGGATGAAGGACCTATTTTGTTTGTTCATACTGGCGGAGCGCCTGCGCTGTTTGCCTATCATCCTCATGTCTAAAAATCAGGTAGAAAAATAATAATGCAAGAAAGTATTCAACTGGTTATTGATTCGCTGCCGTTCTTGCTTAAAGGCGCGGTGTTTACTTTACAGCTCAGTATCGGCGGGATGTTCTTCGGGCTGGTGCTCGGGTTTGTGCTGGCACTGATGCGCATGTCCAACATCTGGCCGGTGCGGTGGCTGGCGCGGTTTTACATCTCCGTGTTCCGCGGAACGCCGCTTATCGCCCAGCTGTTTATGATTTACTACGGGCTGCCACAGTTCGGTATCGAGCTGGATCCGATCCCGGCGGCGATGATTGGCCTGTCGCTGAATACGGCGGCGTACACCTCTGAAACGCTGCGTGCGGCGATCTCCTCCATCGATAAAGGGCAGTGGGAAGCGGCGGCCAGTATCGGGATGACCCCGTGGCAGACGCTGCGCCGGGCGATCCTGCCCCAGGCGGCGCGCGTGGCGCTGCCGCCGCTGAGCAACAGCTTTATCAGCCTGGTGAAAGACACCTCCCTTGCGGCGACCATTCAGGTGCCGGAGCTGTTCCGTCAGGCGCAGCTGATCACCTCGCGTACGCTGGAAGTGTTTACTATGTATCTGGCGGCCTCGCTGATTTACTGGGTGATGGCGACGGTGCTGTCCGCTCTGCAAAACTATTTTGAAAACCAGCTTAACCGCCAGGAGCGTGATCCAAAATGAGTGCAATTGACGTCAAAAACCTGGTGAAAAAATTCCACGGGCAAACGGTGCTGCATGGCATTGATCTTGAGGTTGAGCAGGGCGAAGTGGTGGCAATTATCGGCCCGAGCGGGTCAGGCAAAACCACGCTGCTGCGCAGCATCAATTTACTGGAGCAGCCCGAAGGCGGGACGATCCGCGTGGGTGATATCACCATTGATACCGGGAAACCTATCAGCCAGCAAAAAGGGCTGATTCGCCGCCTGCGCCAGCATGTCGGCTTCGTGTTCCAGAGCTTTAATCTCTTCCCGCACCGCACGGTGCTGGAAAACATTATTGAAGGGCCGGTCATCGTCAAGGGGGAACCTAAGGAGGACGCGACGGTCCGCGCCCGCGAGCTGCTGGCGAAGGTTGGCCTGGCAGGGAAGGAGACGAGCTATCCGCGTCGCTTATCTGGCGGGCAGCAGCAGCGTGTCGCCATTGCGCGCGCGCTGGCGATGCGCCCTGATGTGATCCTGTTTGACGAACCCACATCCGCGCTCGACCCTGAGCTGGTCGGGGAAGTGCTGAACACCATCCGACAGCTGGCGCAGGAGAAACGCACGATGGTGATTGTGACGCATGAAATGAGCTTCGCCCGCGACGTTGCCGATCGGGCTATTTTCATGGATCAGGGGAGAATAGTTGAGCAGGGGCCAGCTAAAGCGCTGTTTGCCAATCCGCAGCAGCCCCGTACCCGCCAGTTCCTTGAAAAATTCTTAATGCAGTAGCATTTTAGCGTTCAATTTGCTCCAGATGCCGCTTCTGGAGCAAATTATCCTCCCTTAAACTCCGTTCTGTTGCTTTTTTATTCCGCCTGAAGTGGATAAGCCATCGCCAAATTAAAGATAATCTGCCTGTGGCCGATATTTTATATAAATAATCATGCTAAATGTGTTAGGTTATATTCACCATAATAATGATTATCTTTATCAGAGGCTTCATTCGGCAAGTATGAGGGATATAGACTTTTTCACCTGGCGACGGGAATGCGTCCTCCGGTTTCAGCAAATGACCTGTGCTGACGAGGTATATCAGGAACTTCAGCGACAAACGCAGGCGCTTGAATTCGATTATTATGCGCTTTGTGTTCGACACCCTGTGCCATTTACCCGCCCGCGAACCTCCGTCCATTCCAGTTATCCGCAACAATGGATGGCGCAATATCAATCCGAGAATTATTTCGCCATTGACCCGGTACTGAAGCCGGAGAATTTCATTCAGGGACATTTGCCCTGGACGGATGAATTATTCACGGATGCCCAGCAATTATGGGACGGCGCGCGGGACCACGGTTTACGCAAGGGAATAACGCAGTGTCTGATGATGCCAAATCATGCGCTCGGTTTCCTTTCCGTGTCATGTACCAGCTTACAGGCACACTCGATATCCAGTGAAGAAGTTGAGCTGCGTTTACAAATGCTGGTCCAGATGGCGCTCACTACGCTGTTGCGCTTTGAACATGAGACGGTGATGCCGCCTGAAATGAAATTCAGCAAGCGTGAACGGGAAATTCTGAAGTGGACCGCAGAAGGGAAGACGTCGGCAGAAATCGCCATCATTCTTTCCATCTCGGAAAATACCGTCAATTTCCACCAGAAGAATATGCAGAAGAAATTCAACGCACCGAATAAGATCCAGATAGCGTGTTATGCCGCGGCGACGGGACTTATCTGACTGATATCACGTTCTGCGTGTCAGACGAGAAAACGGCTGAATGCTTTGCATCCAGCCGTTTTTGTTACTGGCGGTAGGCTTGTTTAATTTGCTTAACCGTATTGGCAAAAACAGCGGATTCCGCCTGGTCTTCCATCTGCGCGATCTGTTTTTCCATTTTAATGATCACACGACCAGCATCAGCCTGGCCCATCGCCTGTAGCATAAGCGTCAGCAGCGACTTCAGGCAGTTTACTTCCTGTGCCAGTTCCTGGTTATTCTCGGCAGTGGCAAATTCAGGTGTGCTCATTTATTTTCCTCATTATAAAACAGCGCATGAGCGCGACGATGAAAGTTAAGGCGGCGGAGTATACCACAAGCTATGGCAAAAAATGCAGTGGTTGTTTTTTATACTTGTCGCGCCGCGATTATTGGTCGACGCGGATTATGAAGGTACTCTGTCCAATATGTTAGCGGCAATTAAATGTTTATCCCCGGTTCGTCATTCGTTAATTGTTGTTACAAAAAATCGCGCGCTCTTTTTCGTTTGAGTTAACAACTGTTTTAGTAACTTTTTGAAAATCGATGCTAGAAAATAGCGGTAAAAGCCCAGCGGACAAGGGTTTTCTTTCCACTTGCTGTACAGCCTAATTTCCAAAAACGAGACCAGAATCGTATAGCCGATTTTTTAGCGTTTTAATCTTGCATGGAAAACCGTTAATATAAACCCAATTAGCAGTCAGTAGCGTTATCCCTATTCTGGAGACATTTCCTTTGATCAACGTCCTTCTTGTTGATGACCACGAACTGGTGCGCGCAGGGATACGACGCATTCTTGAAGATATAAAGGGTATTAAAGTTGCCGGCGAGGCGTGCTGTGGCGAAGATGCCGTCAAATGGTGTCGCGCTAACTCCGCAGACGTGGTGCTGATGGATATGAACATGCCCGGTATTGGCGGGCTTGAAGCCACGCGCAAAATCGCGCGCATGTTCGTTGATACCAAAGTTATCATGCTGACCGTCCATACCGAAAATCCGCTGCCTGCCAGGGTTATGCAGGCGGGTGCTGCCGGGTATCTCAGTAAAGGCGCCGCGCCGCAGGAAGTTGTCAATGCGATCCGCACCGTATACGCCGGGCAGCGTTACATCGCTTCTGATATTGCTCAACAGATGGCTCTGAGTCAGATTGAACCGGAAAAAACGGAATCTCCGTTTGCCAGTTTGTCTGAGCGCGAATTGCAGATTATGCTGATGATCACTAAAGGTCAGAAGGTGAATGAGATCTCAGAGCAGTTGAATCTCAGCCCGAAAACGGTCAACAGCTATCGCTATCGGATGTTCAGTAAATTGAACATTCACGGTGATGTCGAACTGACTCACCTGGCCATTCGCCATGGTTTGTGCAATGCGGAGTCGTTAATAAGTCAGTGAGTGAAGCGTTCGATTCAAAAGCATTTCTGAAAACCGTCACCAGCCAGCCGGGCGTCTACCGAATGTACGACGCTGGCGGTACGGTTATCTATGTCGGTAAGGCAAAAGATCTGAAAAAACGCCTTTCCAGCTATTTCCGCAGCAACCTTGCCTCCCGTAAAACCGAAGCGCTGGTCGCACTTATACACAACATTGATGTCACCGTAACGCATACGGAAACGGAAGCGCTGCTGCTTGAGCACAACTATATCAAGCTGTATCAGCCGCGCTACAACGTCCTGTTGCGCGATGATAAGTCCTACCCGTTTATCTTCCTGAGCGGTGATACCCATCCTCGCCTGGCGATGCATCGTGGCGCTAAGCATGCGAAGGGTGAATACTTTGGCCCTTTCCCGAACGGTTATGCCGTACGCGAAACGCTGGCGCTGTTGCAAAAAATCTTCCCCGTTCGCCAGTGTGAAAACAGCGTCTACCGCAACCGTTCCCGGCCGTGCCTGCAATATCAGATTGGCCGCTGCCTGGGGCCGTGCGTTGAAGGGCTGGTAAGCGAAGAAGAGTACGCGCAGCAGGTGGAATATGTCCGCCTGTTTTTAGCCGGGAAAGACGATCAGGTGCTGACGCAACTGATTACTCGTATGGAAAAAGCCAGCGCGGCGCTGGAATTTGAAGAGGCCGCACGCATCCGCGACCAGATCCAGGCGGTGCGCAGGGTGACCGAGAAGCAGTTTGTTTCTAATACGGGCGACGACCTCGATGTTATCGGCGTAGCCTTTGACGCCGGTCTGGCCTGTGTTCACGTGCTGTTTATTCGTCAGGGCAAAGTGCTCGGCAGCCGCAGCTACTTCCCGAAGGTGCCGGGCGGCACTGAGCTGGGTGAAGTGGTGGAGACTTTTGTCGGCCAGTTTTATTTGCAGGGCAGCCAGATGCGTACGCTGCCCTCGGAGATCCTTCTAGACTTCACGCTCGACGATAAAACCCTGCTGGCAGATTCGCTTTCAGAGCTGGCAGGCCGCCGGGTGAATGTCCAGACGAAACCGCGGGGCGATCGCGCGCGTTATCTGAAGCTGGCGCGAACCAATGCCGCCACGGCGCTGACCACCAAACTGTCCCAGCAGTCGACCGTCAGTCAGCGTTTAACCGCCCTTGCTACGCTGCTCAAGCTGCCGGAAGTGAAACGCATGGAATGCTTCGACATCAGCCATACGATGGGTGAGCAGACCGTGGCGTCGTGTGTGGTCTTTGATGCGAATGGCCCCCTGCGGGCAGAGTATCGTCGCTATAACATCACCGGCATTACGCCCGGTGACGATTATGCCGCCATGAACCAGGTGCTGCGCCGTCGCTATGGTAAAGCGATTGAAGAGAGCAAAATCCCGGACGTTATCCTTATCGACGGCGGGAAAGGGCAGTTGGGGCAGGCGAAGGCGGTATTCGAATCGCTCGACGTAGAGTGGGACAAGAACCATCCGCTGCTGCTAGGGGTAGCGAAGGGGGCAGATCGTAAGGCTGGCCTGGAAACGCTGTTCTTTGAGCCGGAAGGCGAGGGCTTTAGCCTGCCGCCGGATTCCCCTGCGCTGCACGTGATCCAGCATATTCGCGATGAGTCGCACGATCATGCCATCAGCGGGCACCGTAAAAAACGGGCGAAAGTGAAAAATACCAGTACCCTTGAGACGATTGAAGGCGTCGGGCCAAAACGTCGCCAGATGCTGTTGAAGTATATGGGCGGATTGCAAGGATTACTCAACGCCAGTATGGAAGAAATTGCAAAAGTGCCGGGTATTTCGCAAGGGCTGGCAGAAAAGATCTACTACTCGTTGAAACATTGAGGGCTCTGTAGCAACATAGAGCTAAATTTTACTGACAACAGACAGTTACCGTCATCATGCGATTTAATATCCCTACGTTGCTCACTCTCTTTCGCGTTGTGCTCATTCCGTTCTTCGTCCTGGCATTTTACCTGCCGGTCGTCTGGGCGCCTTTTGCCTGTGCGCTTATTTTCCTGATCGCTGCCGTGACGGACTGGTTTGACGGTTATCTGGCGCGTCGCTGGAACCAGAGCACCCGCTTTGGCGCATTCCTCGATCCGGTTGCGGATAAGGTGATGGTAGCAATCGCGATGGTGCTGGTCGCGGAACATTATCATACCTGGTGGGTGACGCTGCCTGCCGCGACCATGATTGGACGTGAGATTATTATCTCTGCCCTGCGCGAGTGGATGGCGGAGCTGGGTAAACGCAGCAGCGTGGCGGTGTCCTGGATTGGGAAAGTTAAAACCACTGCGCAGATGGCGGCGCTGGTGTGGATGCTGTGGCGTCCGAATGCCTGGGTTGAGTGGGCCGGCATTGGTCTGCTGTGGGTTGCGGCGGTGCTGACATTGTGGTCAATGCTGCAATATTTGAACGCTGCGCGCGGTGATTTGCTTGAACAGTGATCGTTTCGGCTTAATTTTCAGCAAACGATCCTGAGATGCAAAAAATAACGTTGACTCATAACGTCATATCAGTAGAATGCAACGCATCGAACGGCGGCACAGTTAGCCGGACGATAATGAAATCAAGTGGTTAGGAAGTCGTTAAATAGTTACTTGATGACATGCGGGAATAGCTCAGTTGGTAGAGCACGACCTTGCCAAGGTCGGGGTCGCGAGTTCGAGTCTCGTTTCCCGCTCCAGATTAAAGCATCGGCAGTTTGCGGGTGCAGGTCGAAAGACAACAGATTTAAGGCGCGTTAGCAAAGCGGTTATGTAGCGGATTGCAAATCCGTCTAGTCCGGTTCGACTCCGGAACGCGCCTCCACTTTCTTCCCTGGCCGGATGGTGGAATCGGTAGACACAAGGGATTTAAAATCCCTCGGCGTTCGCGCTGTGTGGGTTCAAGTCCCACTCCGGCTACCATGGGAAAAGCAGAATAATCAAAGCAATAAGCAGTGTCGTGAAACCACCGAAAGGTGGTTTTTTTGTGCCTGCAATTCCCCCTTCCTGACAACAAATCTTATTTTTCGTGCCTGACCCATGCACAACCATAATTTTTCGATCATTATGCGTCGAGGGCGTTTCCTTATCGCGTAAATTCTTATATCTCCGTTTCATCGATTGCCCTGCGGCAGCTTCGCAGATAACTTCATTTGGATTTTCCTTAGAAAAAGTGGAAGAGCTTGCAAATGGGCTGGGCAAGGGTATCAACAAATGATCAAAACATTGTTCTCCGGCGACAAGCTCTCGAACGTACAGGATATGAACTACGGTTGGCAAGAGGCATCTAAAACCGCAATGGCGCTGGATTTGACCACTGGGAGCATTACGGGATGGCAGATGTACCAGATAGCTAAAGAGAACTGATTATGTCGCAAGAATTAGAATTTTCGCTTCATCCACCCGTTTGGCCTGCCATCGTCTATTTTGTTGTATCTGTTGCAATTTTTTTCTTGCTTTATCTCGGGAAACTAAAAGTTAACAGGCTGCATAAATACCCGCTATTTATCGCATATATGGTGTTTGTAATCGCTGTTGCAGCCGTTCAGATAAACATCTTTGCTAATGGCTACGAGTTTGTCCGCAGCTTTTTGCATATCGATTTTGACCCCTATCGATATGACTCGGTATATTGGGGATCATTGTTTTTCTCCATAATTTACTTGCTGGCGTTGCCCCGGAACAAGTTTTAGCATAATGAAATTTTCATTTAAGGGACGTTATGTCTTTACCGCCATTGTATGCACTGCGTGCGTTTGAAGTTGCTGCGCGGTTGAACTCCTTCAGTAAAGCCGCTGAAACGCTCAATATTACGCCGGGTGCGGTCAGCAGACATGTTCGTACCCTTGAACTGTGGTTCGACTGCGAGCTTTTCAAAAGGCAAGGTCCTCGCGTGGAGGTCACTGAAGCCGGGCGAGTGCTTGCCGGACAGCTGAACGAGAGCTTCACGAGCATTGAATGGGCCTGCCGGGCATTTCGCAGTGAAAACCACCTGCTGCGGTTAAAAGCACCCAGCACCCTGACCATGAGATGGCTTCTCGACGTGCTGCGATCTTTTCGCAACAACCATGCAAAACCACAGGTTGAGATTGCCAGCGTCTGGATGGACATTGATACCGTTGATTTCAATCTTGAGCCCTACGACTGCGCCATCCTTCTTGGTAATGGCCGTTTTGGTGACACAACGGAAAGTCAGCTGCTTTTTCATGAATGGCTTATCCCGGTTTGTACTCCATCACTTATCGAACCGGCCCGGCAACGGCTTCCGCAATGTGATTTGATCCATCCTTCACCGGACAGACGTGACTGGCGGCGCTGGCTGCGAAGAACAGGATTGTTCCCGGGGCTCGATATGAGCAGCGGTATGGTGTTCGATACCCTTGAACAGGGAAGTATTGCCGCGATGAACGGGCACGGCATCGCTATCGCCGACCTGCATCTCACGCTTGATGCCCTGAAAAGCGGCCTGCTGGGCCTGCCGTTCAGGGAAGCTATTGCGACAGGGGATGGCTACTACCTCGTCTGGCCAACAAATTCACTCAAAAGAGAGAGCATTCAGCATCTTCTGGCCTGGCTGCAAAACCATACCCCGGTCGTTCCGGCGCTGGATATCGATTATCTGGAATACGATGACAGTCGGGTTTATTAATACCGTTATGAATAAGATATGTTTGCCATCTTTTTATAACGTTCTGGCAAAGCGCTGTTCAGGCTGAGTACCTTATCCAGAATATAAAATGCTGGCGTGTTTTTCTGTTGCTCAGCGTCAATGATTGCCGCGCGTAATAGCGTGGCGGCAGACGAAATCTTGTGAAAATAGTCCTCAGACTCGGGCGTCTGTAATTCACCTGAAGTGGCGTAACGCACGTCCGGCCAGCCGGAGAAGTCGAGCAGCGGAAGGGGCTTTCCTGCTTCAGGATGACAGGCTGAAATCAGCGCAGCCGCTTGCTTAGGGTCGCGATGGGCAACGGATAGCATGTATACGCGCTGCGCAAACGGTGACAGAGCCTCAGAGTGATGTTTCGTCGCCATAAGCATGGCCATAAAATCCTGTAAATCATCGGCTGAATCGGTGTCAGGTGGTAATACAGTTTTCAATAACTGATATAACGCATCAAGTGTCATATTTGCCCCGGATCCTCTTATCATTATTATTCAGTTTGCGGCTGAACGTTTTATCGACCCGCGCAAAGGCGGGTCGTGAAGATGATATTTGAATGCGGTCGCATCAGAAAAACGATTAATAATGGCAATCACTGTGAGTTTTTCTCACTATAGCCTTTTCGTTTCACACTCCACCCAGGTACGCCTTCCTCACCTCCGGATCCTTCAGCAACGCCTCGCCGCTGCCGCTTAACCGAATCTGGCCGTTAACCATCACATAGCCGCGGTCGGACAACTTCAGCGCGTGGTGCGCATTCTGCTCGACCAGAAAAATCGTCATTCCGTTACGGGCCAGTTCGCGCAGCGTCTGGAAGATCTGTTTAACCACGATTGGCGCGAGGCCGAGGCTGGGTTCATCCAGCAGCAGAAGTTTAGGACGGCTCATCAGCGCGCGGGCGATAGCCAGCATTTGCTGTTCACCGCCTGAAAGCGTCATCGCCCGCTGGTTACGTCGCTCTTTGAGGCGAGGGAAGAGGTCGAACATGCTTTGCATATCTTCCGCTGCATGCTGATTGCCGACGGGGATTGTCCCCATCAGCAGGTTCTCTTCTACAGACATATCCGGGAAAATGCGTCGTCCCTCAGGTGCCTGCGCGATGCCGCCGGTGGCAACATAGTGGGTAGATTTGTGGCTGATATCCTCGCCGCAGAAGAGGATCTGCCCGTTGCGGATCCGGGGCTGACCAAAGACAGACATCAGTAATGTTGACTTCCCCGCGCCGTTAGCGCCAATCAGGGCCACGGTTTCCCCTTTGTTAACCTCAAGCGAAACCTGCTTCAACGCCTGGATCACCCCGTAGAAAACATCCACATCCTGAAACTGAAGCATCGGTTCGCTCACAGATTTACCTCGCTTTCGTCGGTGCCCAGATACGCGGCAATCACTTTTTCATTGTGCTGAATCTCAGCCGGTTTACCTCTGGCAATTACATCGCCGTGATCGAGCACAATGATGTCATCTGAAATGCCCATCACCATCCCCATATCATGCTCGATCAGCAAAACCGTGATGTCATGGTGGTCGCGCAGGAACCGGATGATCTCACTCAGCTTGTGCGTCTCCACCGGGTTCAGGCCGGCAGCAGGTTCATCGAGACAAATCATCTCCGGGCCGGTACACATGGCGCGGGCGATTTCGAGGCGTCGTTGCTGACCATAGGACATTTCCCCGGCCAGACGGTTCGCGCAATCCACCAGATCCACCACCTCCAGCCAGTAAAACGCCCGGTCCAGCGCATCGTTTTCTGCCCGACGATACGCAGGGGTGTTCAGCACCCCCGCCAGCAGATTGCGGTTGACGCGCATGTGCTGTGCCACCAGCAGGTTTTCCACAACGGACATCTCGCGGAACAGGCGGATGTTCTGAAACGTGCGCGCAAGACCCGCGCGGTTCACCAGATGCGTGCCGCCAAACATTTTATAGAACAGGCGTTGACCAAGCTGCGCCGGGTTGAGCCAGTCGCCCGGCTGGAATTTCTGGCCGAGCACCTGAATGACATTTGTGGTTTTATTTCGTGCATTGAACAGAATGTTGCCGCCGGAGGCCCTGTAGAAACCGGTCAGGCAGTTAAAGACGGTCGTTTTTCCCGCGCCGTTAGGCCCAATGAGTGCGGTAATGGAGCCGCGCTGCACCTCAAGATTGACGTCGTTTAAGGCCTTGATCCCGCCGAAGTGCATCATCAGATGTTCTACACGTAAAATCGTTGCGTTCATGGCGCCACTCCTTTACGCACGGCAAATCCGCTGCGGTTGATGCGGATCAGACCGCGAGGACGCCAAATCATCATCACCACCATCAGCATGCCAAACAGCAGCACCCGGTATTCCGCAAAGCTGCGCAGCAGTTCCGGCGTGACGGTCAGCACAAAGGCGGCCAGTACGACGCCGACGGTGGAGCCCATCCCGCCCAGGACCACAATGGCGAGGATCAGGGCCGATTCAAAAAAGGTGAAAGAGGTCGGGTTAACAAACCCCTGGTAGGTGGCAAAAAACACCCCGGCGATACCTGCCGTCGATGCGCCCAGGGTGAAGGCCGAGAGTTTGACCAGAACGTGATTCAGCCCCATGGAACGGCAGGCAATCTCATCCTCACGGAGCGCTTCCCACGCCCGTCCAATGGGCATTCGGGTCAGCCGGTGTTTAATGTAGAGCACCAGCATGACTACCAGGAAAAGTACCGCATAGATGAAAATAAACTTCATGTTGGGGTTATAGGTCAGGCCGAAGAACTCGTGGAAGGGGACGCCGCCTTCTTTGGCGCGTCGGCCAAACTCAAGGCCAAAAAAGGTTGGGGCAGGGGCTGAAACGCCGTTTGGCCCGCCGGTGAAGGTGAGCCAGTTGTTCAGCACCAGGCGGATGATCTCGCCAAACCCGAGCGTGACGATGGCGAGATAATCCCCGTGCATGCGCAACACCGGAAAGCCAAGCAGGGCGCCTGCGCCCGCGGCCATTAGCGCCGCCAGCGGCAGCATGCTCCAGAACCCAAGCCCCAGATACTGATACCCGAGCGCCAGCCCGTAAGCGCCGATGGCATAGAAGGCGACATAACCCAGATCCAGCAGCCCTGCCAGGCCAACAACAATGTTCAGCCCAAGACCGAGCAGGACGTAGATCAGTCCGAGAATGGCAACCGTCAGAAGGTATTTCGTTGCTACAAACGGGAAGCAGATCGCCAGCGTGACAATCAGCGGAATGATCCAGCGCATGCGGCTTTTATACGCCGGCGGCCGGACATACACGCCCGCATTGTCGGATTCAAACCGCGTCTGTAAACGTCTTCCGGCCGCCGTAGCTGAAAAGGCGCTCAGCAAAAAACGTCCCACCATCACCGTGCCAACAATCCACGCCAGCCGCTGGCCGTCAAAGGTAAAGCTGTAACCATCCAGTATCACACCCGCAATCGGGCCGAAAATAATCAGGGCGATCATTCCAGAAAAAATTGCGTCCAGAATGCAGCGCTTCAGGGAAAAACCGTCAGAGGTCATCGCGTTGTTCCTTACACTTTAGCCACGACAGGGCGGCCCAGCAGCCCCTGAGGACGGAAGATCAGAATTAAGACCAGCAATCCAAACGAGAACACGTCTTTATAATCCGAGTTCACCATCCCGGAGAATTGCGCTTCTGCGACGCCCAGAATCAGCCCGCCAAGCATCGCACCGGGCAAAGAGCCGATGCCGCCCAGCACCGCCGCCGTAAAGGCCTTGATGCCGATAACAAACCCGACGTAAAAATCAAAGGTGCCGTAATTCATGGTGATCAGCACGCCCGCCAGCCCGGCCATGGCTGCGCCGATAACAAACACCAGCGAAATTATTCTGTCAGTGTTGATACCCAGGATGGAGGCCATCTTACGATCCTGCTGTACCGCACGGCACATGCGTCCTAAGCGGGTACGGTTGATAATCCAGGTCAGCACCAGCATGCCCGCGAACGAGGCGATGAGGATAAAGACTTTGGTATAGGTTATCTGGACAAACCCTTCGCCAAGGTGAAAACGCAGCACGCCATCAAGCATGGTGGGCACGCCCTGCTGGCGCGGGCCCTGGCTGAGCTGGACGTAGTTTTGCAGTATCAACGACATCCCGATGGCCGAAATCAGCGGCGCCAGACGCGTCGAGTTGCGTAGCGGCTTATAGGCGATGCGCTCAATCGTCCAGCCATAAACGCCAGTGACCACGATGGTGAAAACCAGCGTCCCCAGGATCAGCAGCGGAAAGGAGTGGAGTCCAAAAAACGCCAGCAGGGCCAGGCCAATGGCCGAGAGATAGGCGGAGATCATATACACTTCGCCGTGAGCGAAATTGATCATACCGATGATGCCGTACACCATGGTGTAGCCGATGGCGATAAGACCGTAGACCGACCCCAGCGTTAAGCCATTAATTAATTGTTGCAGAAAGAATGTACTCATGGTCGCGCACCTGAATAAAGGGTTACGCCGACAGTCAGACCTGCCGGCGCTGAGCAGATTCCGTCCCGTTATGGCACTTCTTTATATTTGCCTTTGTCATCCCACTGGTAGACCACGTAGTCAGAGACTTTGAGGTCACCTTTGCTGTCCCAGGCTTTTTTACCCATCACCGTGTCGACAGGGTTGGCCTTCAGCCACTCGCTGGCTTTTGCGGAATCCGTCCCTTTCGTGGCCTTGAATGCCGCCGCGATAGCCTGCACAGACGCGTAGGCGTAGAGGGTGTACCCTTCAGGTTCAAATTTACCGGTGCGGAATTTCTCGATGACGGCTTTTCCGTCCGGGATCAGGCGCGGATCTTTACCGAAGGTCATGTAAATACCGTTGGTGTACTGTGCCCCACCGGCGGCGGTGACCATCTCTTCATTGACGATACAGTCTCCCGAGAAGAACTTCGCCTGCACGCCCTGTTCACGCATCTGGCGAACCAGCGGGCCCGCTTCCGGGTGACAGCCCCCGAAGAACACCACGTCCGGTTTTTGTGCGCCGATTTTGGTCACCAGCGCGTTAAAGTCTTTCTCCCCGCGGGACAACCCTTCGTACATCACCTCCTTAACGCCGCGTTTCGCCAGCGCCGCTTTAGTGGCATCCGCCAGCCCCTGACCGTAGGTGTCTTTATCGTGGATGATGACCACCCGTTTGGCTTTCAGCTTATCAAGAATAAAATCGCTGGCGACCTGGCCCTGCTGGTCGTCACGTCCGCACATGCGAAATATGTCGCTCATGCCACGTTCGGTAATCAGTGGGTTCGTTGAGCCGGGAGTGATGGAGAGGATCCCGGCATCGCTATAGACCTCGGAGGCGGGCATGGTCGACGAAGAGCAGAAGTGGCCGACGACCGCTTTCACCTTATCCTGATCGACTAAGCGGTTGGCAACGGCGACGGCCTGTTTGGGCTCGCAGGCGTCGTCGCCCTGAACCAGTTTGATTTTCTCACCGTTGATCCCGCCGGCGGCGTTAATGTCTTCCGCCGCCTGCGTAGCGCCATGCCAGTATTGATCGCCGTAGGTTGCGTTCGGGCCTGTGAACGGCCCGGCCACGCCGATGACGATATCGGCCTGCGCGGAAAAGGCCGTCACCAGACAACCGGCCAGCACCAGGGAGAGGGGAGTTTTGGTAAATTTCAGCGACATTATTATGTTCCTTAGCAAAGAGGTTTTTGCACCAGGTATAAACCCGAACGCCTGATGGCATCGTAAATCCAAAAACAAGAGCGAGAACAAAATGCACTTTAGAAGCAATCTCATGCTTAATACGGCGAGGATCCCACGCACCGCGAAGCGCGCAGAACATTAAGCAAAAAGGTTGCCAGAATGGTTAATCCCTTGACCGGGTCACAACACGTTGAGTATAGAGCGCCGTTTTATGCGCCTTTGCGGGATGATATGAATTTACAGCGGAGATCACATCTCCTTAACAACAAAGCCCATAAGTTGTGCAACGGTCACGATTTGCACGTTTTTGCAGCAATAAAGACCTAAACTTCAGATAGGCACGCGCGGCGATATATGTCAGGATCGTTTTTTTTATCAGGAGTATCAGCAATGGCTGAAGGCCCATTAAATGAAAGCGAGATGGCGTGGCTGGAAGAGACATTAATCTCTTACGGTCACGACGATGCATCCGTTATTGACGTGTCCGAACTGGACGGCATGCTTACCGCAGTACTTTCCGGTCCCGTTGTGGTGGAGCCCGACACCTGGCTGGTGGCGGTCTGGGGTGGTGAGAAATATATTCCTCGCTGGAAAAACGATCGTGAGATGAACCGTTTTATCGATCTCTGCTTTAAGCACATGAACGATATTGCCGAGCGTTTGAGCGAATACCCGGATCAGTTTGAACCGCTGTTTGGCTATAACGACGTTGACGGTCAGAGCTATACCGTGGTGGAAGAGTGGTGCTATGGCTACATGCGCGGCGTGGCGCTGACGGACTGGTCATCCCTGCCGGAAGCGCTGGAAGCGGACCTGGCGGTGATTGCCCTGCACGGGACGGAAGAGAACAGCGAGAAGCTGGATGCGCTGACCGAAGAGGAGTATATGGCCAGCATCGAGAGCATTCAGCCTGCGGCGCTGCGCTTGTATAACTACTGGGTGGCTAACCCGCAGCAGCCGGAAGCGAAAAAGCCGATCGTGAACGGGTCGAAGGTGGGGCGTAACGACCCGTGCCCGTGCGGGAGTGGGAAGAAGTTTAAAAGCTGCTGCCTGCATTAAATCATTAATTACTGTGGCCTGAATGGGGCACGGGTGTTGAGTCCCCGCTAAAATCGGCGAACCGGAGACCAGATGACAAGGGCTGGACGCCATGGATGGCGGCCAGAGGCGAATCGAGACAGGATGTCGAGTTGAGCCGACCGCAGGCAGATGGTCGGGAGGTGAGCGCAGTGCGAAGCACCGATTTTCCGCGGGGCCGCGGGGATTGATAAGGGGGCCGCGGCGGCCCCCTTATCCCGTTCACATGCTGTGAAAAAATTATATTCTGTTGATCTTAAGGTGAACGGAACAGTACCTCAGGACCTGTATAAATAAGTTATCCCACTTCCGGCAGCATCCCCGCTGCAATCAAAATCTGCACCAGAATAATCGCCACACCGCACCCAAACACCACGCACAGCATTGGCGTACCGCCCGCTACGCGATACCCCTGCTGCGGATGTTGCTGGCGGCTCTTCCACGCCAGCAGGGAAGGCAGCAGCAGGGCCAGTACCGATAACGCCACGCCGGCATACCCCAGCGCCATCACAAACCCGCGCGGGTAAAAGAGCGAGAAGGCCAGCGGCGGCAGGAAGGTCATCGCCCCCGTCTGTAAGCGTCCCGCAACGGTATTGCGACGCTGGAACAGATCCGCCATATAGTCAAACAGACCAAGCGCCACGCCGAGGAAGGAGGTTGCCAGCGCCAGGTCTGCAAACAGATGTACCGCCAGCTCCACGTGTGAAGAGGCCACCACGTTACGCAGGGCAACCAGGAATCCATTCAGACCAGAATGCTCTGCCATCAGGCCGATAAAGGTATTGGAATCAATACTGCCCAGCGTCACCAGCTGCCAGAACAGGTAAGCAATCAACGGAATGGCGCTGCCGATAACAAAGACGCGGCGTAGCTTGCGAATATCACCGTTCATATAGCTCACGATGCTCGGTACGCTGCCGTGAAAACCGAAGGAGGTGAAAATAACCGGGATGGCCGAAAGCGCCAGACCTTTCTCCAGCGGGAGGGAGAGCAGGTTAATCTTGTGAACATGCGGTGCCAGCAGCACCAGCATCACAACAAGGAAAAGAATTTTGGCGCTGAACAAAAAACGGTTAAACAGATCGACCAGCGATGTGCCCGCACAAACCACGCCGCCACCAATCAGCGTAAAGACAATGGCGCCTGTTTCCGGTGAAAGCAACGCACCGAAGCCGTCATTGATACTTGACGCAATCAACTCTCCGGCGCCGCTGATGTAAGCGGCAGTCAGGGCGTACATCAGGAACATCATGCTGAAACCGGTGATCCACTGCCCGTAGCGTCCAAGATAGCGTGCAGCCAGGGAGCCTAAGCCAGTATCGGCAGGGACATGCTGATAAACCTCCAGCAATAATAGCGCGGTGTAACACATCAGGGCCCACAGACCGCCCAGCAGCACTACGGTAACCCCAAACCCGACGCCAGCGGCAGCCAACGGCATGGCCAACATTCCTGCGCCAATTGTCGTTCCGGCGACGATAAAAATACTTCCCAGAGTTCTGTTCTTCACGCTTTCCTCTACAACGCTTCCATACCGCGACTCATTCTGCGGCGCAGAGTAAGGGAAAAGCCCGGTCTCGTCAAATCACCGTTACATAGGGTGTAAAAATTAATTTACAAAAAGAAAAGGGTAACCTGAGCCAGCGCAAAGCGTGCCGTGGAGGGAGCGTTTAGTCTGCTTTTTTATTTACGAGAGGTAACCATGTCAATTCACGGACACGACGTGCTGAATATGATGATTGAGTCAGGTGAGCGGTATACTGAGGAGAGTCTGGTTGAGGCGATACATGCCCGCTTTGGCGAAGCGGCGCGTTTCCATACCTGTTCAGCTTCAGAGATGACGGCCGCGGAGCTGGTGGCGTTTCTGGCGGCGCGCGGAAAATTCATTCCGGCAGCAGACGGATTTTCCACTCACGAAAGTAAAATTTGCCGTCATTAAATAAAACGGTGCTGAAAACTCAGCACCGCTTTTCTGTTAATTCTGCGTGTCGAGCGTCGACAGCTCTTTATCAATGAAGTACAGACCTTCCCCGGATTTACCTGCCAGAGATAATTTATCCAGCACGGATTTAAACAGCTTCTCTTCTTCGTGCTGTTCAGCCACATACCACTGAAGAAAATTAAAGGTTGGATAATCCTGGCTGGTCATGGCGGCATGAGCCAGTTCATTAATTTTCTGGGTGATCAGCTGTTCGTGCTCATAGGTGGCGCGGAACAGTTCATCAAGAGAGCCGTATTCGGCAAAAGGGGATGCCACGTTATCAATACGCGGCAGGCTGCCGGTGTCCGTCAGGTAATCAAACAGACGCTGCATGTGCGTCATCTCTTCCTGGGCATGACGACGCAGGAAGGCGGCCGCTCCTTCAAAGCTGTGATAGCTGCACCAGGCGCTCATCTGCTGATAAAGCAGGGAAGAAAAAAGCTCAAGATTCATTTGCGCATTGAGCTTGTCGATCATTTCAGTTTTTAACATGGTGCAGCTCCGGTTTATTAATTCTGGTTCACGATGAGCGACACTATAATTTGTTATTTAATTATTTGCAAAAAGTAAAATAAATATTTCTTTATTAAAAATACGAATGGGAATAAAACGCATTGCCGCTATTTATATTTATTAATGAGAATTGTTTTAGTTCTTATTAAATAAACTGCCAGCGTGACTGGCAGTAGCGGTTAATACCACGGATTCTGGCTGGAAGAGGTAACAGCATATCCCTGACATTTATACTGAATGGTCACACTTTCGTTCAGACAGAGTGAACCGCTGATCAGGGTGCAGGTTTTAATTGGCTGCCCGTAGGCTGACGCGGTGGCGTAGCCCATATGTTGACAGGCTTTGGTTGCCGTACCGTTATTAACATACTCATCAGACCAGGCGTTTTGCAGCATGGCCTGGCCATAGTCGAGGCGCACAATTCCGTTTGGGGCATCCGTACTGCTGATTTCTGCCTGACGGTTGATACTGCACCCAGCGAGCAACAGGATCGTTCCGGCTATGATTATACGTTTCATGGTTCACTCTGCGTGACGGGAAATACGCCATTGTAACCAACGCGATGTGACGCAATGGCCGGAATAGCCGGAGGATCTGCCCTCTCACTGTGCAACGAGCCGGGCCACCGCGCGAAATTGTGAGCGCATCTTTGTTTTTTAAAACAAGTTTTCACTTAATTTGAAAGTGTGTTTGTTTGATAGTAAGGTTAAGTGGAAAAAGTATCCACAGCGGGATCGCCCGCCATGCATTCAGGAGAGACAAGATGAAAATTGCACTGATGATGGAAAACAGCCAGGCCGCTAAAAATCCCATCATCCTTAATGAGCTGAAAGCCGTTGCTGATGAGAAAGGTTTCCCGGTCTATAACGTCGGTATGAGTGATGAGAACGATCATCATCTCACCTATATTCACCTGGGCATCATGGCGAGCATTCTGCTTAACGCTAAAGCTGTCGATTTTGTTGTCACCGGCTGCGGTACCGGGCAGGGCGCGTTGATGTCCCTGAACATCCATCCGGGTGTGATTTGCGGTTACTGCATCGATCCTGCGGATGCCTTCCTGTTTGCGCAAATCAACAACGGTAACGCGCTTTCTCTGCCTTTTGCAAAGGGCTTCGGCTGGGGGGCAGAACTGAACGTACGCTTTATCTTTGAGAAAGCGTTTACCGGACGCAATGGCGAAGGTTATCCACCAGAGCGTAAAGAGCCGCAGGTGCGTAACGCCGGGATCCTGAACCAGGTGAAAGCGGCGGTGGTGAAAGAAAACTATCTGGATACCCTGCGAGCAATCGATCCTGAGCTGGTTAAAACCGCCGTCTCAGGCCAGCGCTTCCAGCAGTGCTTCTTCGAGAACTGCCAGGACAAAGAGATCGAAGCCTTCGTGCGCGGTATTGTTGGCTGATTCCGTTTTGCCGGGCGGTGCGTTGCCTGCCCGGCAGATAGCGTTACTTTTTCGATGAGACCGCGCTGCCTGCATCTTTGGTCAGACGCAGCGTGTCAACCATTCCCACCAGGCAGATTAGTGCGATCGCCACAAATGCCAGCCGGAAGCTCATTCCCGGCATGCCGGCAATCCCCATCGCCTCACTGACTTTTTCCCCGATACGAATACCAATCGCCCCGAGCGTGATCCCAAGCCCCACGGCAAGCTGCGTTGCGGTTGAAAACAGAGTATTGGCATAGCTCATCTGCACCGATGGCACATCCGCAAAAGCCAGCGTACTGATGGCTGTAAACTGAATCGAACGGAAAACGCCGCCCAGATAGAGGATCAGCATGACGAGCCACGCGGGCGTCTGCGGCGTCAGAAACGCGCAGGCCAGCAACGCCAGGACATTCAACGCACCGTTAATCAGCAACAGCCGCTTAAACCCCAGGCTGCGGATAAGCGGCGTCGTCGCCGGTTTAATGGTGAGATTGCCAACGAAAACCGCCAGCACCAGCAGGCCCGAATGGAACGCGTCCATGCCAAAGCCGACCTGGAACATCAGCGGTAACAGGAACGGAACCGCGCTGATGGAGGCGCGAAACAGCGATCCGCCATACAGGGTGACGCGAAACGTCGGCACCTGCATCGCATCGAGTCTGATCATCGGCCAGGTTGTCCGCTTAAAGTGACGCAGTGCCAGACTTAACGCGACGATACCGACGATAAACAGCGTGGCGGTTAATCCTGTTCGCAGAGGCTCTGCGCCCATCAACTCCATCGCATAAACCAGGCTCACCATGGCAAGGGTGGTGACAACAAAACCCGGTAAATCAAACGGTCGGCGCGTATCTTCATGCAGGTCTGGAATGATGCGCAGTGCCAGCAAAATGGCGATTATCCCCAGCGGCACGTTAATAAAGAAGATCCAGCGCCAGTCGGCATAGCTGGTAATGAACCCACCCAGCGGCGGGCCGATGATCGGCGCGACCAGCGCAGGCCACGTCAGGGTGGCGATTGCCGTGATGAGCTGATGTTTTGGCGTGGTGCGTAGCACGGCCAGGCGACCCACGGGCACCATCAGCGCGCCACCCATGCCCTGAAGGACGCGCATCGCGACGAACTGATCGAGCGTGGTGGACAGGCCGCAAAATACCGAGGCCAGCGTGAAGATTGCCAGCGCGAGGGCAAACACTTTTCGCGCGCCGAAGCGGTCGGCGATCCAGCCGCTGGCGGGGATCAGCACGGCCAGGGTGATCAGGTAGGCGCTGATGCCGATATTCAGATCCACGGCCTGTACACCGAAGCTTTTTGCCATGTCCGGCAGCGCGGTGGCAATCACCGTCCCGTCCAGAAACTCCATAAAGAAAGCACCGGCCACCAGCAGCGCCGCAGGCGATAATCCACGGCTCTCTTTGCCGGATACGTTTTCACTCATTCTCTTCCTGCCCGCTCAAAAAATTTTATAAACATTTACTGGAATTTATAAGACTGTAACGTGCAGATTTATCATGGCTTTTTTTAACAAACCAGCAGCACTGAGGGTTTAATAACCGTGATGCAGGTCACAAAATGGTTGATTTTTGTGATGGTGGTCATATTATAAGCGTATTGACAATAACACCTGCATAACACGTTACTGGAGCAACATAATGAAACTGCGCAAAATCCTGAAAAGCATGTGGGCAAACTACTGCACAACGTTTAAAGACGTCCCACCGGGTGCGATGTTCTGATAAAAAAACCTGCTTCGGCAGGTTTTTTTATGTCTGCGGACGACGAGAGGGAGATGGAAGGGCGTCTGTTTTGCTACTATGGCGGCCTTTGAATAAGGAGAACCCCATGTCACAAAACCTGAGCGCCGATCAGGAACTGGTATCTGACGTCGTCGCCTGCCAGCTGGTTATCAAACAAATCCTTGATGTGATTGACGTTATCGCGCCGGTTGAGGTACGCGAAAAGATGTCGACCCAACTGAAAAACATCGATTTCACCAACCATCCTGCTGCGGCGGACCCGGTTACGCTCCGCGCGATCCAGAAAGCGATCGCGCTGATTGAACTCCGCTTCACACCGCAGGGTGAGTCACACTAAAATAAACCGATGTTTTAAAATTAGAAACCCTTTTCTGCTTTTACGTCGAAGGGCGACAGAGCCTGTCGCCCGCAGAAGGATCAGAAGAACGTCTGTACCAGCAGATAGCTCACCACGCAGGCACAGCTGACGCCAATCAGCCCCGGCAGAATAAAGCTGTGGTTGATGATGAATTTACCGATGCGGGTGGTGCCGGAGCGATCGAACCCGATACAGGCCAGATCGCTCGGATAGGTCGGCAGCACAAAGTAGCCGTAGGATGCCGGGAAGAAGGCCACCAGCATTTTCGGCTCGATGCCCAGCATCAACCCCATCGGGGCGACCGCGGTCAAGGCCGCAGCCTGGCTGTTGACCAGTTTTGATACCAGGAACAGCACGATGGCATACGTCCAGGGATGACTCTTCACCACCCCCTCCAGCGCCATTTTCAGCTCGTCGAGATGCGCCTGAAAAAAGGTATCGCTCATCCACGCCACGCCAAACACCGAGAAAATCGCGACCATCCCCGCCTTAAATACCGCCCCGTTTGAAATGGCCGACGCATTTACCTTGCAGGTCATCAGCATGATGGCCCCGGCGATCAGCATCATCATTTGAATGACAAGGTTCATCGACAGTGCTGTCATTTTCCCTTTGATCTCAAACGCCGGACGCAGCTCGGGCAGCGCACCCAGCAGGACCACAACGGCAATCCCGGCGAAGAAGATCCACGTGGACCAGTAGGCCTGTTTCGGGAAACGCTGATCCATCAACGTCTCCGTTCCTCCATAGATAAACTCCCGCTGTTTCGGATCTTTCAGCTTTTCCTGAAATTCAGTATCGTCTGCGAGGTTTTTCCCCCGGCGCAGGCTCCACAGTGCCGCAATGGCGACGCCAGACAGTGAGGCCGGTACGGAAACGGCGAGGATTTCGAGGATCCCCCACGCGTGACCGATGCCGTGCTGCGCACCCAGAATCGAGACCAGCGATACGACGGCCACGGAAACGGGGGAGGCGGTGATCGCCATCTGAGAGGCCACCGAGGCCACCGCCATCGGCCGTTCCGGGCGAATGCCTTTTTTCAGGGCGATATCCGCGATAATGGGAAACATGGTGTAGACGACGTGACCGGTCCCGCAGAGGAAGGTCAACATCCAGGTGGTAAACGGTGCGAGAAGGGTGATGTGTTGGGGATGTTTACGCAGCAGGCGCTCTGCGAATTGCATCATTACATTCAGGCCACCGGCGGTCTGTAGCGTGGCCGCACAGCCGATGACGGCGAGGATTGTGAGCATCACGTCAACGGGCGGTTTACCGGGTTGCAGACCAAAGACAAAACTTAAAATAAACAGGCCGATACCGCTTATCAGCCCCAGGCCCATCCCGCCGAAGCGGGTGCCTATCAGCAGGCAGAGGATAATGACAATAAACTCAATGGTGATCATGATGCTCCCTCGTCAATGAATGTAATTAAACAAATCATTACACGATGTGTGGTTATTCATTGGGAGCAAGATCTGATTTGTTAAATGTCAGCAAAAGCAGGGAGTTGGTACCCACCCCCTGACGGGAGCGGGTGAAGGGACTTAGTGGTGTTGCACGGTAGCTATGTCGAGAAGATGGCGGTCCGTCTGCTCCAGACAAATCCCCGCACGTTTCGCGTTGCGGATTTCATCTGCGAGCGTCTTTAGCAGCATGCCATCCTGCTGCTGCTCTCTGTCCATATCGCGTAAAAACGTGAGGGTAATGATGTCCCGTTGCGCTTTGGCTTCATCAGCCAGTTTGCTCAGCTTCGCACAGCGTTGCTCATACTCTTCGAGCGTTTTCTGGAACAGTTCTTCCAGAGAAGTGTAATTATCTTCAATCGTTTCAAGCTCTTTGACGGTAGGGTTTGCCCCGACAGCTTTCAAAAAGTTAAAGACACGCATCATGTGCGTGACGTTACTTTGCGCCTGAGTACGAAAGAAGGTGGCAGTGCCGTTGAGGCTTTTTCTGGAACACCACGCGCTCAAATGCAGATGCAGATTTGAAGCATAAAACTCCAGGTTCATCTGGGCATTCAGTTTTTGCATCATCGTTTGGGTAGTCATTCTCATATCCTTATTGACTGTGGGACTTGATGTCCGCTACTTAACCTGACCCGGCAGGTATTGACGATTGAATGGCAGAAATAGATTTCTGCAAGGTAAAAACTCGAAAATTCACTTCCTGTGTTCGATTTAAATAAGCATACGCTTCTCTTCGACTTAAGAAAACTCTTAGTTGGGCTGTGTTTACCATAGATTACAAATTTAAATATAGCCCAGAATAGAAAGAAGGTTACGAGATTGGTAATTATATAACGTGTTGATTTAAAAGGGTGTAAAATCAATTTTGCTCATTTTTATCGTTTCAGGAAACGTTCTTTGGCGGGAAATTCTGTAAAAGTGATAAATCAGAAATAATATTTGCAAATATATCCTGTCGTATCAAATTTGAGCTAAATCAATTTTCACTCAATATACGGTTCTGTGATCGCGGCGCAAGATTGTGATCTGATAACGCGAGAAAATGAAACGATGTTTTACATTGTTTCATTATTTGAGGTTTATGATGGCTAACGTTGCGGTGCTGCTGGCACCTGGTTTTGAAGAAGCAGAAGCGATTATCACTATTGATATTCTGCGGCGTTTACAGATTGAGGTGGAGACGCTGGCCTGCGCGGAGTCCCGTGCGGTAGTGAGTTACCATAATATCCCCATGGTGGCTGACAGTACGTTAACGGAGCGCATTAATAAGCTGTATGACGCGGTCGTATTGCCCGGTGGGCCGCAGGGGAGCGTCAATCTTGCTGCTAACCAGGAGGTGATCCGCTTTGTTTCCGCGCATGACGAGCACGGCAAACTTATCTGCCCGATCTGCTCTGCGGCCGCGCGGGTGCTGGGCGGTAACGGGCTACTGAAGGGGCGCCGCTACGTCTGTTCCGGCGATCTGTGGCAGAGCGTTGATGATGGAGTATATGTAGATGCGCCGGTCGTGGAGGATAATAACCTCATCAGCGGCAAGGGGCTGGGGCACGCTTTTGACTTTGCGCTGACGCTCTCTGCTCATTTGTTGGGTGACGACGCCCCCGTGCGCGATCATGCTGAACACATCTATTACCGCTGGTAAATTTTCTGCCGGACGCTAAGGCGTCCGGCTTACAGGGATTTCTTAGCTGACCTTATGGATAATCCTGCTTAACTCCTTTCCATTTGTAGGACAATTACGTCCTTTTTTATGTCATTTTTCGCTGAATTTATGTACGCAATTACTGTAATTCTGCGGTGTGATGTCGCTCTCTTATGGATGATTAATTTCCCGCTAAAACTATCTCCAGCAATAACGCTTATAACAAGGTAAGCGCTAATGCCTTGTTTTAAGTCCGATTAAATAAGTTGTTCGCCATTATTCCCTACAGATAAGAATGCTTAAGCTGGAGTTTACCATGCACAAATTTACTAAAGCGCTGGCGGCCATCGGCCTGGCTGCCGTTATGTCACAATCCGCTATCGCTGAAAATTTAAAGCTCGGTTTTCTGGTTAAACAGCCTGAAGAACCGTGGTTCCAGACCGAATGGAAATTTGCTGATAAAGCCGGAAAAGATTTGGGATTTGAGGTAATTAAAATCGCCGTACCTGACGGTGAGAAAACGCTGAACGCCATTGATAGCCTGGCGGCCAGCGGTGCGAAAGGTTTCGTTATCTGTACGCCGGATCCAAAACTGGGGTCAGCGATTGCCGCGAAAGCGCGCGGTTACGACATGAAAGTGATTGCGGTGGACGATCAGTTCGTGAACGCCAAAGGTAAACCGATGGATACCGTTCCGCTGGTAATGATGGCGGCCACTAAAATCGGTGAGCGTCAGGGCCAGGAGCTCTATAAAGAGATGCAAAAACGCGGCTGGGATGTCAAAGAGACCGCCGTGATGGCCATTACCGCTGACGAGCTGGACACCGCCCGTCGTCGTACCACCGGGTCCATGGACGCCCTGAAAGCGGCTGGCTTCCCGGAAAAACAGATCTACAAAGTCCCGACCAAATCCAACGATATTCCGGGCGCCTTTGATGCGGCGAACTCCATGCTCGTCCAGCATCCGGAAGTGAAGCACTGGCTGGTGGTGGGAATGAACGACAACACCGTACTGGGCGGCGTGCGTGCAACGGAAGGCCAGGGCTTTAAAGCACCGGACGTGATCGGGATCGGCATTAACGGCGTTGACGCCGTGAGCGAACTGTCTAAAGCGCAGGCGACCGGCTTCTATGGCTCACTGCTGCCAAGCCCGGATGTCCACGGCTATAAATCCAGCGAAATGCTCTACAACTGGGTGACCAAAGGGGTTGAACCGCCGAAATTCACTGAAGTGACCGATGTGGTGCTGATCACCCGCGATAACTTCAAAGAGGAGCTGGCGAAAAAAGGACTGGGCGGTAAGTAATACGCTGTGATTGCGCCCCTCACTCACCGTGAGGGGCCAGACGTACACACTACAGGAATCACGGAGTCGTTATGCAACAGTCTGATCCGTATCTCTCTTTCCGCGGCATCGGAAAAACGTTCCCCGGTGTAAACGCGCTGACCGATATCAGCTTCGACTGCTATGCCGGCCAGGTTCACGCCCTGATGGGGGAGAATGGCGCGGGAAAATCCACGCTGCTAAAAATTCTCAGCGGCAACTACACGCCCACCACCGGCACGCTGGCTATTCGCGGCGAAGAGGTGGCCTTTGCCGACACCACGGCAGCGTTAAATGCGGGCGTCGCCATCATCTATCAGGAGCTGCATCTCATTCCTGAAATGACCGTGGCGGAGAACATCTATCTGGGCCAGCTTCCGCATAAAAGCGGCGTGGTCAACCGCTCGCTGCTCAATTATGAAGCGGGCTTGCAGCTCAAGCACCTTGGGCTGGATGTCGATCCGCAAACGCCCCTTAAGTATCTCTCCATCGGCCAGTGGCAGATGGTGGAAATTGCCAAAGCGCTGGCGCGTAACGCCAAAATTATCGCCTTCGATGAGCCAACCAGCTCGCTCTCGGCGCGTGAAATAGAAAATCTCTTTCGCGTGATCCGCGAGCTGCGCAAAGAGGGCCGCATCATTCTGTACGTTTCTCACCGTATGGAAGAGATTTTTGCCTTAAGCGATGCCATCACCGTGTTTAAAGATGGACGCTACGTGCGCACCTTCACCGATATGCAGCAGGTTAATCACGATCAGCTGGTGCAGGCGATGGTCGGACGCGATCTGGGTGACATTTACCACTGGAAACCGCGCGAGTATGGCCCGGAGCGTCTGCGTCTGGATAACGTCAAAGCCCCAGGCGTGCGCACGCCCATTTCACTCTCGGTGCGCAGCGGCGAAATCGTCGGGCTGTTTGGCCTTGTGGGGGCAGGGCGCAGCGAGCTGATGAAAGGGCTGTTTGGCGGGACGCGCATAACCCAGGGCCAGGTTTTCGTCGACGGGAAAAAGGTCGATATTCAGAAGCCTGCGCAGGCGATTAACGCGGGGATTATGCTCTGCCCGGAGGATCGAAAGGCAGAGGGCATTATTCCGGTGCACTCGGTGCGCGACAACATCAACATCTCTGCCCGGCGCAAGTTCATCCGCGCGGGATGTCTGATTAACGACGGCTGGGAGGCGAGCAATGCGGATCACCATATCCGTTCGCTGAACATTAAAACCCCCGGCGCTGAACAGCTGATCATGAACCTGTCCGGCGGTAACCAGCAAAAAGCCATTCTGGGGCGCTGGCTATCGGAAGATATGAAGGTCATTTTGCTGGATGAACCAACGCGCGGTATTGACGTGGGGGCGAAACACGAAATCTATAACGTCATCTATGAACTGGCAAAACGTGGTGTGGCGGTCCTGTTCGCCTCCAGCGATCTGCCCGAGGTGCTGGGCGTCGCCGACCGCATTGTAGTGATGCGTGAAGGCGAAATTGCCGGTGAATTGCTGCATGAACAGGCGAATGAACAACAGGCGTTGAGTCTCGCCATGCCTAAAGTTAGCCAGGCTGTCGCCTGAGTAAGGAGTCAATGATGTCCTCTGTTACTACATCCGGAGCGCCGAAGTCGGCTTTCAGTTTTGGCCGCATCTGGGACCAGTACGGCATGCTGGTGGTCTTTGCTGCCCTCTTCGTCGCCTGCGCGATTTTTGTGCCGAACTTCGCCACGTTCATCAATATGAAGGGGCTGGGGCTGGCTATCTCCATGTCCGGCATGGTGGCCTGCGGAATGCTGTTCTGCCTGGCCTCCGGTGATTTTGACCTGTCGGTCGCCTCGGTGATTGCCTGTGCAGGCGTCACCACTGCCGTGGTGATCAACATGACCGAAAGCCTGTGGATCGGCGTGCTGGCCGGGCTGCTGCTCGGCGTGTTGAGCGGCCTGGTGAACGGGTTTGTCATTGCGCGCCTGAAGATTAACGCCCTGATTACGACGCTGGCGACCATGCAAATCGTGCGCGGTCTGGCCTATATCATCTCCGACGGCAAAGCGGTCGGGATCGAAGACGAGCGTTTCTTCACGCTGGGCTATGCCAACTGGCTGGGGCTGCCTGCGCCAATCTGGCTGACGGTAGGCTGTTTGATCCTGTTCGGTTTCCTGCTCAACCGCACCACCTTTGGCCGAAATACCCTGGCGATTGGCGGCAATGAAGAGGCGGCGCGTCTGGCGGGTGTCCCGGTCGTACGGACCAAGATCATTATCTTCGTGCTTTCCGGGCTGGTATCGGCGGCGGCGGGGATTATTCTGGCGTCGCGCATGACCAGCGGCCAGCCTATGACCTCCATTGGTTATGAGCTGATCGTTATCTCAGCCTGCGTTTTGGGGGGCGTTTCCCTCAAGGGCGGCATCGGAAAAATCTCATATGTGGTGGCGGGGATCCTGATTCTGGGGACCGTGGAGAACGCCATGAACCTGCTCAATATTTCTCCGTTCTCTCAGTACGTCGTACGCGGCCTGATCCTGCTGGCAGCGGTGATCTTCGACCGTTACAAGCAAAAAGCGAAGCGTACCGTCTGATTTATTTTTAGCCACTAACCTGCTCAACTATTAACCATAGTTGATCCCCTGACCGGCCCGCCAGTTTTGTTGACGGGCCGGTTGCTAAATGGCGAGCACCGTCACACTGTCTATACTTACATGGCTGTTTTGTTCACTGTAAGGAGGATTAGGGTGGCTGACTTGTTAACCGCACCGCCTGTACTGCCCGGAAAATTTGCTTTCTTTTTTGACCTCGACGGGACGCTCGCCGGGATTGAACCGCATCCGGATGACGTTGTTGTACCGGACACGGTGTTAGAGAATTTGCAGCAGCTCTCCCGACAGAACGAGGGGGCACTGGCATTGATTTCAGGGCGCTCAATGGCCGAGCTGGACGTGCTCGCCAGTCCTTATCACTTTCCGCTGGCCGGTGTGCACGGAGCGGAGCGCCGCGATATCCATGATCAACTGCATATAGTTTCACTCCCCGACACGCTGATTCAGGCGCTGCATGCGCAACTCTCTTCGGCTCTGGAAATGCTTCCCGGTACGGAACTGGAAGCCAAAGGCATGGCTTTTGCGCTGCACTACCGTCAGGCGCCCCATCATGAGGCGGCGATATTTTCGATAGCAAGAAGCGTGGCCGAAGCCCATCCGGAGCTGGCGTTACAGCCGGGTAAATGTGTGGTCGAGATTAAACCGGCAGGAATTAACAAAGGCGCTGCCATTGCAGCGTTTATGGCGGAAGCGCCGTTCAAAGGGCGTACGCCAGTCTTTTTTGGGGATGACCTGACCGACGAGGCCGGGTTCAGGGTGGTAAACCAGGCCCAGGGCATGTCTGTCAAGGTTGGATCTGGTGAAACCATTGCCGGATGGCGGCTGGATAATGTCGCCAGCGTCTGGCAGTGGATATCTGACGTCGCTAACCAGCAACAACAACAAATAGCGCAAAACAACGGGAGAAATCATTATGGGTCGCTTAGTCGTCGTCTCTAATCGCATCGCACCGCCGGATGATAAAAAAGCCAGTGCCGGTGGCCTGGCGGTCGGGGTATTAGGTGCCCTCAAAGCCGCGGGTGGTCTCTGGTTTGGCTGGAGCGGGGAAATCAGTAACGAAGAGAAACCGCTAAAAAAGGTGTCACGGGGCAATATCACGTGGGCCTCCTTCGCCCTTAGCGAGAAGGATTATGATGAATATTATTCCGAGTTCTCAAACGCCGTGCTGTGGCCAGCGTTTCACTATCGTCTGGATCTGGTGAAATTCCAGCGTGAATCCTATGAAGGCTACATGCGCGTCAACGCGCTGCTGGCAGATAAACTACTGCCGCTGATCGAAGAAGACGATATCTTATGGATCCACGATTATCATCTGCTGCCCTTCGCCAGGGAGTTGCGGAAACGGGGTGTGAATAACCGAATCGGTTTCTTCCTGCATATTCCGTTCCCGACCCCGGAGATCTTTACGGCGCTGCCGCAGCACGAGGAGATCCTGGAGGCGCTGTCAGATTACGACCTGCTCGGTTTCCAGACGGAAAATGACAGGCTGGCCTTCCTCGACAGCGTGTCGGGCAAAACCCGGCTGGTCACTCACGGCGGTAAATCTCATACCGCGTGGGGACGAAATTTCCATACCGAAGTCTACCCGATCGGTATTGAGCCAGACGAAATTGCCGAGCAGGCCTCCGGTCCGCTGCCGCCGAAGCTTGCCCAGCTCAAGGACGAACTCAAGCACGTTAAGAATATCTTTTCGGTTGAGCGACTGGATTATTCCAAAGGGTTGCCGGAGCGATTCCTCGCCTATGAAACCCTGCTGGATAAATTCCCGCAGCATCATGGCAAGATCCGCTACACCCAGATAGCGCCGACCTCGCGCGGTGAGGTTCAGGCCTACCAGGATATTCGTCACCAGCTTGAGACCGAAGCAGGGCGCATCAACGGGCGCTATGGCCAGCTCGGCTGGACTCCACTTTTCTATCTGAATCAGCATTTTGAGCGCAAAATCCTGATGAAAGTGTTCCGCTATGCGGACGTCGGGCTGGTCACGCCGCTGCGCGACGGGATGAATCTGGTGGCAAAAGAGTATGTAGCAGCACAAGATCCTGCTGACCCGGGCGTGCTGGTGCTGTCCCAATTTGCCGGTGCGGCAAACGAGTTGACCTCAGCGCTGATTGTGAACCCTTACGATCGCGATGACGTGGCAAATGCCCTGAATCGCGCGTTAACCATGCCGCTTGCGGAACGCATTTCACGTCATTCGGAAATGATGGAGACCATCGTCAAGAATGATATCAACCGCTGGCAGGCGCGTTTTATTGACGATTTACGCGCGATCCAGCCGCAAAGTCAGGAAGGTGATCTGCAAAAAAAGATCGCGACCTTCCCTAAACTCGCCTGATTTCCTTCGGGGGCATCAATTGCCCTCGAGAGGCACCAGCAGGACATCCACCTGGCTTGACGAAACGATGGATTTTGCCGAGCATGCCGCCCGGGAAAAAAAGCTCTGGTTATGATTTCCGCAAATGACCAGGTCAATATTCTGTTTCCGACAAATGTCGAGAATATGTTCACTTAATTCCCCGGTGGCTATCACCGTCTGATGGACAGGATAGTTTGCCCGCTCAACCAGCTCGCGCAGAAATTGCTGCGTTTCTTCCTGAAGAACCTCACGAATATCTTCCAGCATAGGCGCTGCCAGTTGGTTATACATTTCGGGTTCAGCTGCCAGGGTGATCAGACTTATGCGGGCGTTGTTCGGGCGGGCAATGGAAACGGCACGGGCGACGAGTTGATGACTTTCTGGGGAAACCGCAACAGAAACAAGAAGATGGGAGTAACTCATCACACACTCCTTTTATGTCAGAATGACACGTTTCTCAAGCTTTACCGCGAATCTGCCGCTTCTGCAAGAGGTACATGCGACAATAGTGTGAACCTTATCATAATTATTCATTAATTATTCTTATAAGAAGAATAACGAAATGGCGGCGCTAAATGAAAGTAATTAACAACTTAACGTAAATCACACATTTAGCCTTCCGTGCTGTTAAATCGCGTTAACCGATCGTCAACGCAAGCGTGATGCTGACCCCTGGAAGCTCCTGTCTCGAATTGAAAGCTTAACCTGCTGTTTTTACTTAATTAACTCTGGCTGTTCCCTGACGTTCGCGCCCGTTCAGACGCGGAAGGGCAGCGCTTCTCCGACATAGCAATTTTCATACCCGATCCACTCATCCCTCTGCATGAGTATTCGTTCCATAAGAATATAACCAAGCTTCGGTTGCTCAATAAATAGTCAAATTACAAGTCACGCTGATGGATTTATGGGTTACATTCGCGTAAATTATGTGACGAAGATCACATTTTTTTTAAATTCCAGGGGGGGCTGCATTGTATGTGTCAAAACTGACGAGTAGAGTTTGCGTCGAATTAGGAAAAATCTTAGTTATTTGTAAGAAAAGATAAAATGTGTAACCGACATTTTGGCCATGTTAACCGGTCACGCGCTTTACGACGTACAAACCTAAATTCAACTATGCATTTGGCCTTTTCTTTTTATACCGGGTGATTTCCCGGCGACATCACGGGGTGCGGTCTTTCCGCATAAAAATAATAGTTGGTTATTCGGGATGGGAAAAATGCATACATCCGAGTTGCTAAAACATATTTATGACATCAATTTGTCGTATTTATTGCTCGCGCAGCGTTTGATTAGTCAGGACAAACCGTCAGCGATGTTTCGTCTGGGTGTTAACGAAGAGATGGCAACCATGCTGGGTGGATTAACCCTCCCGCAAATGGTCAAGCTGGCTGAAACCAATCAACTTGTCTGCCAGTTCCGTTTTGATAACCCGCAGACCATTACGCGTCTGACTCAGGAATCTCGCGTGGACGATCTGCAACAAATCCACACCGGTATTCTTCTCTCCACCCGTCTGCTCAACGAAATCAGCCAGCCTGATGACGTAGCCCGGAAGAAAAGGGCTTAACAATGAGCGAAAAAAGCATTGTTCAGGAAGCCCGTGATATCCAGCTGGCAATGGAACTCATCACGCTGGGCGCGCGTTTACAAATGCTGGAAAGCGAGACGCAGTTGAGCCGTGGTCGTCTGATCAAGCTGTACAAAGAACTGCGTGGTAGCCCGCCGCCAAAAGGCATGCTGCCGTTTTCCACTGACTGGTTCATGACCTGGGAGCAGAACATTCATGCTTCCATGTTCTGTAACGCCTGGCAGTACCTGCTTAAAACGGGGTTATGCAGCGGCGTTGATGCCGTGATCAAAGCCTACAAACTTTACCTTGAGCAATGCCCGCAGCAGGAAGAGGGACCTCTGCTGGCGCTGACCCGCGCCTGGACGCTGGTGCGTTTTGTTGAAAGCGGCATGCTTGAATTGTCGCGCTGCAACTGCTGTGACGGCAATTTTATTACCCACGCGCATCAGCCTGCGGGCAGCTTCGCCTGTAGTTTGTGCCAGCCTCCATCCCGAGCCGTAAAAAGACGTAAACTTTCCCGGGATGCTGCCGATATTATTCCACAACTGCTGGATGAACAGATCGAACACGCTGTTTAACCCGAACCTGTGGGCAAGATTCCAGCAGCGGTAAGCGATTACCGCTGCTTTTTTTTACCCTGCGTTCAGGTCTCGCGCTCGAAATGAACGTCCTGCCATAGTCACTAGCGGAAGGATGATGTCGTGCTTATCTTATTAGGTTACCTGGTAGTTCTCGGTACAGTTTTCGGCGGTTACATGATGACCGGCGGGCACCTTGGAGCACTCTATCAACCGGCTGAACTTGTCATCATCGGCGGTGCAGGGGTAGGGGCTTTTATCGTTGGTAACAACGGTAAATCGATCAAGGGCACGCTGAAGGCGATTCCGCTGCTGTTTCGTCGCTCGAAATACACCAAAAGCATGTATATGGATCTGCTGGCGCTGCTCTATCGCCTGATGGCGAAGTCACGTCAGCAGGGGATGTTCTCGCTGGAGCGGGACATCGAAAACCCGAAAGAGAGCGAAATTTTCGCCAGCTACCCGCGTATTCTGGCCGACGCGATGATGCTCGATTTTATCGTCGATTACCTGCGCCTGATCATCAGCGGCAACATGAACACCTTCGAAATTGAAGCCCTGATGGACGAAGAGATTGAAACCCATGAGAGCGAATCCGAAGTGCCGGCCAACAGCCTGGCGCTGGTGGGCGACTCGCTTCCGGCGTTTGGCATCGTGGCGGCGGTAATGGGCGTGGTACATGCCCTGGCCTCGGCGGATCGCCCGGCGGCTGAACTGGGCGCGCTGATTGCCCACGCGATGGTGGGGACGTTCCTCGGTATTTTACTGGCCTACGGCTTTATCTCCCCGCTGGCGAGCGTGCTGCGCCAGAAGAGCGCCGAAACCACCAAAATGATGCAGTGCGTGAAAATTACGCTGCTCTCAAACCTCAACGGTTATGCCCCGCCGATCGCCGTCGAATTTGGTCGTAAGACGCTCTACTCCAGCGAACGTCCGTCGTTTATCGAACTGGAAGAGCACGTGCGCGCGGTGAAAAACCCCAACCAACAGACGACAACTGAGGACGCATGAAAAACCAGTCCCATCCGATCGTCATCGTAAAAAAGCGCAAGCATAAGGCGCACGGGCACGGTTCTCACGGCTCCTGGAAGATCGCGTACGCCGACTTTATGACCGCCATGATGGCGTTCTTCCTGGTGATGTGGCTGATCTCCATCTCCAGCCCGAAAGAGCTTATCCAGATTGCGGAATATTTCAGGACGCCGCTGGCGACGGCGGTCACCGGCGGGCCGCGCATTTCGAACAGCGACAGCCCGATCCCCGGCGGCGGTGACGATTACACCCAGCAGCAGGGCGAAGTGAAAAAACAGCCTAACATCGACGAGCTGAAAAAACGGATGGAGCAGGCGCGCCTGAAAAAACTGCGCGGTGACCTGGATCAGCTGATTGAAGCGGACCCCAAGCTGCGCGCGCTGCGTCCGCATCTGAAAATTGACCTGGTACAGGAAGGGCTGCGTATTCAGATCATCGACAGCCAGAACCGGCCGATGTTTAAAACCGGCAGCGCCGATGTCGAGCCCTACATGCGCGATATTCTGCGTGCGATTGCACCGGTACTGAACGGTATTCCTAACCGCATTAGCCTGTCCGGACACACGGATGATTTCCCGTACGCCACGGGAGAGAAAGGATACAGCAACTGGGAGCTTTCTGCCGATCGCGCCAACGCCTCGCGTCGCGAGCTGGTGGCGGGTGGGCTTGATGATGGCAAGGTCCTGCGCGTGGTCGGCATGGCTGCAACCATGCGCCTTACCGACCGCGGACCGGATGACGCCATCAACCGTCGTATCAGTCTTTTAGTGCTGAACCAGCAGGCGGAGCAGGCCATCCTGCATGAAAACGCCGAAAGTCAGAATGAGTCACTGGACGATTTAAAACAGCCTGGGGCCGTCCCTTCGGCTGCCGTTCCAACATCGCCACCAGCCAATCCGAGGTGATAGCGTGAGCATGGATATTACCGATTTTTACCAGACATTTTTTGATGAAGCCGACGAATTGTTGGCCGATATGGAGCAACATTTGCTGGATCTGGTGCCCGAGGCGCCGGACTCAGAACAGCTCAATGCCATCTTCCGTGCGGCGCATTCCATTAAAGGCGGAGCCGGAACGTTTGGATTTACCATTTTGCAGGAAACCACCCATTTAATGGAAAACCTGCTGGATGAAGCACGACGCGGTGAGATGCAGCTCAATACCGACATTATCAACCTGTTTTTGGAAACGAAAGATATTATGCAGGAACAGCTCGACGCCTATAAAAGTTCGGCAGAGCCTGATGCCGCCAGCTTTGAATACATCTGCAACGCGCTGCGTCAGTTAGCGCTGGAAGCCAAAGGTGAGGCGTCTGCGCCCGCTGTCCCTGCGGCAAAACTGAGCGTTGTTGACGCCGTGGCCGAACCCGCTACGGCGCCTGACGCGCCCGCAGGAAAACTGCGCGTGGTGCTGTCACGTCTGAAGGAGAACGAGGTCAACCTGCTGGAAGAGGAGCTGGGGAACCTGGCGACGCTCAGCCACGTGGTGAAGGGCAAAGACAGCCTGGCCGCGACGCTTGACGGCGGGATCGGTCAGGATGACATCGTGGCAGTGCTCTGCTTCGTCATTGAAGCGGATCAGATTGCGTTTGAAACCGAGGCGGGGGCCGTTGAAGCGCCAGCTCCGGCAGAGAATACCCCTGCGGTAGTTGCCGCTGCCCCGGCACTGAAAGCCGTGCCAAAAGAGACGGCTGCCCCGGCCCGCGGTGAAAAACCGGCGGCGCGTTCCAGCGAGTCCACGAGCATTCGCGTGGCGGTGGAGAAAGTGGATCAGCTAATCAACCTGGTGGGTGAACTGGTGATCACCCAGTCGATGCTGGCCCAGCGTTCCAACGAGCTGGACCCGGTGACTCACGGCGATCTCATCACCAGCATGGGCCAGTTACAACGTAACGCCCGCGATTTGCAGGAATCGGTGATGTCCATCCGCATGATGCCGATGGAATATGTCTTCAGCCGCTTCCCGCGCCTGGTGCGCGACCTGGCCGGCAAGCTCAACAAACAGATCGAACTCACGCTGATGGGCAGCTCCACCGAGCTGGACAAGAGCCTGATCGAACGCATTATCGACCCGTTAACGCACCTGGTGCGTAACAGCCTCGACCACGGCATCGAGCTGCCGGAAAATCGCGTGGCAGCCGGAAAATCGCCCGTGGGCAACCTGATCCTGTCAGCGGAACATCAGGGCGGCAACATCTGCATCGAAGTGACCGATGACGGCGCGGGCCTGAACCGCGAGCGCATTCTGGCGAAGGCGATCTCGCAGGGAATGGCTGTCAACGAAAACATGACGGACGAAGAAGTGGGCATGCTGATTTTTGCCCCGGGCTTCTCAACCGCAGAGCAGGTCACCGACGTTTCCGGCCGTGGCGTGGGCATGGACGTGGTGAAACGTAACATTCAGGAGATGGGCGGTCACGTTGAGATCCAGTCTAAGCAGGGTGCAGGCACCACGATTCGTATCCTGCTGCCGCTGACGCTGGCCATTCTTGACGGCATGTCCGTTAAAGTGGCGGACGAAGTCTTTATTCTGCCGCTGAACGCGGTGATGGAGTCCCTCCAGCCGCGTGAAGAAGATCTGCATCCGCTGGCGGGCGGGGAGCGCGTGCTCGAAGTACGCGGCGAGTATCTGCCGCTGGTGGAACTGTGGAAAGTGTTCGAAGTGGACGGGGCAAAAACCGAGGCCACGCAGGGTATCGTTGTGATCCTGCAAAGCGCCGGACGCCGCTACGCGCTGCTGGTTGATCAGCTGATTGGTCAGCATCAGGTGGTGGTTAAGAACCTGGAAAGCAACTACCGCAAAGTGCCGGGGATCTCTGCTGCCACCATCCTGGGTGATGGTAGCGTCGCGCTGATCGTCGATGTATCGGCACTTCAGGGATTAAATCGTGAACAACGTGTGGCGAACACAGCCGCCTGATTAAGTAAAAGGTAATAACATGACCGGTATGAGTAACGTAACGAAACTGGCGGGCGAGCCATCGGGGCAGGAATTCCTGGTTTTCACTTTAGGTGATGAAGAGTACGGTATCGACATCCTGAAAGTGCAGGAAATTCGTGGTTACGACCAGGTAACGCGCATTGCGAACACGCCAGCGTTTATCAAGGGTGTGACCAACCTGCGCGGTGTGATTGTGCCTATCGTGGACCTGCGCGTGAAATTCAGCCAGGGCGATGTGGAGTACAACGATAACACGGTGGTGATCGTCCTGAATCTGGGGCAGCGCGTGGTGGGGATCGTGGTGGATGGCGTGTCTGATGTACTGTCGCTGACCGCAGATCAAATCCGTCCTGCGCCGGAGTTTGCGGTCACGCTGTCGACGGAATACCTGACGGGGTTGGGTGCGCTCGGCGAGCGTATGCTAATTCTGGTGAATATTGAGAAGCTGCTGAACAGTGAAGAGATGGCGCTGCTGGATATTGCGGCGAATCATGTAGCATAAAATGAAGCCGGGTAAGCGTCAGCGCCACCCGGCTCTTTTGTATCCTTACGCCTCCTGCTCCACCAGCTCTGCCTCCGCTTCCCGCGCCCCTTCATTCTGCGACAGCATCGCCGTCGCAATCCCGTTCCCCAGCACGTTAATGGCGGACCGTCCCATATCCAGGAAATGATCAATCCCCATCAGCAGCAGGATCCCGGCCACCGGAATGTTAAAGCTCGGAATGGTTGCCGCCAGCACCACCAGCGACGAGCGCGGTACACCCGCAATGCCTTTCGAGGCCAGCATCAGCGTTAACATCAGCACCGTCACCTCGGTGAAACTCAGGTGAATGTTGTACGCCTGGGCGATAAACATTGAGGCGAACGAGCAGTAAACCATGGAGCCGACCAGGTTAAACGAGTAGCCGATCGGCAGGACGAAAGAGGCGATATTCCGTGAACAGCCGAAGCGCGCTAACTGCTCCAGCGTTTTCGGGTATGCCGCTTCAGAGCTGCTGGTGGTAAACGCGACCAGCACCGGATCTTTCAGCATCGCCACCAGACGAAAAATCTCTTTTTTCAGCACCATGTAACCTACCGCCAGCAATACCAGACAGGTCAGAAGGATCGCCACATAGTAACCGCCAATAAACGAGGCATAGTTCAGCAAAATGCCCAGCCCCTGGGTGGCAATGACGGACGAAATTGCGGCAAAAATGGCCAGCGGCGCAACGTACATCACGTAGCCCGTCACCTTCAGCATAATGTGGGAGACCACATCCAGCGCCGCGACCAGCGGGGCGTTGAATTTTTGGCCCAGTGACGCGCCGCCAATGCCGAAGAACATCGAGAAGACCACAATTTGCAGGATCTCATTGTTCGCCATCGCGCCGGCAATGCTGGTTGGAATGGTATGTGACAGGAAGGCTTTCAGCGACATCCCACTAACGGCCAGGCCGGTATCAACCGTCTCTGTGGGAATGCTCAGGTTCAGACCGCTGCCGGGTTGTTCAAGGGTAACAATAAACAGCCCCACCAGAATGGAAAGCACAGATGAACTGATAAACCACACCATCGCTTTACCCCCGACGCGCCCAATCGTCGACGTTTCACCCAGCTTCATAATGCCCACCGTCAGGGTGCTGAACACCAGCGGGGCAATCACCATCTTAATCAGCCGCAGGAAAATATCGGTCAGTAGCGTAATGTTCTCCGACCAGGCCTGTATCGCGTCGGACGAAGCATACTCATGGATCGCCGCACCTGAAAGAATACCCGCCAGCATGAAAATCACGATGAAGAGCGTGAGTTTGTTTGCACTTGCCACAAAAAGATCCTCTATGCGCTAAAAGAGTTTCCTGCGTCGATGCATACAAAATTTTTATTTAAGCGCAGGAAAATATTCGAGGCATAAATTGAAGTAAAGCTGCGTGAGTTACAACTTGTTTTTAATTTTTATGAAATTCGTTGTTTTTATCATAACGATATATTGTGATGCAGATCACATTACACGCGATATATCCTCAGATTAAGCAAGAATAATGCCCGTTTTATTTTGCTAACTCTTTGTAATGTTTGTTAATAGTCTGTTAATTGGGGGCGGGTGTCTCACCTTCGTTGAAAGTGGTTGAAGCGTGAACCATAAACTAAATTCTCAGTAACCGCGCCGGGGAATGTTTAAGCGGGGCTAACATACTGAACAGTATGAATAAAATATGGCAAGCGGACCATTATTTCTTCTGGAGGGTGGTAAATGAAAAGAAAACTTCTTTTTATCTGCGCGGGTACACTGCTAACGGCGGCGACTGTCGGTCAGGCGCTGGCAGTCACCAGTAGCGGTACTATCGGGGCGACGCTGACGTTGACGAACGGTTGTTTGATCAACGGCTCGCCAACGCAAAACGGCATTAACTTCGGGACACTCGATTTCGGGACCCATCCTGCGACATTCTCCACCCTGACAACCCAGTTAACCGGGGCCAGCGGCGGAAATACCTTTACCATTCAATGTACCACTGCCAGTTACACGGTGGCGATCACCGGCAACACCAACGCGACCGCACCCGGAACTGTTGTCGGCACCCCCGGCACACCCGCCCGATATCTGGTGAACACCGCCAATGCGGCACAGGGCGTGGCATACAGCCTCTATAGCGACAGCGGGTACAACAACGTGATTGCTAACAACGCCGCGTTGCCCGTAGCTTCCACAGCGGGCGGGGTGAACAGCTATACCCTCTACGGGCGCATAACGGGCGGCGGCAATAGCGTAACGGTTGTACCGGGAACCTATACCGACACGATTAACGTCAGCGTCACCTACTGATTCAGCCATGAAGGCATTGTGTTTATGTCTGCGCGAAAGCGCAGAGGGCGTCGTGCACCCTTTTTTGGCCCTGATCGTCGGGCTGATGATGATCTGCGACGCCAGGGCGGTGACATCCCAGTCCTTCAGGGTGAGCGCGACGGTAGTACCAGGATGCTCGGTGAGTACCGGCACGGGCGGGCGCTTTGGGACGCTGGATTTTGGAACCCGCAATGGCGTGGACAACACGCCGGTCAGCACCAGCTTTGTCGCCGACGGCGCGTTGTCCATCGCCTGCACACCGGGTGTGGCGCTAAGTATGAGCATTAACGGCGGTCAGAATTTTAGCTCTGTGAGGCGGATGACGCGTTCAGGCGGGACAGAGGTGGTCGGTTACCGGCTCTACAGCAGCAGCTCACTGGCCGCGAACAGTGAAATTGGCGTTAACCAGGCCATACCGATTACCTATACCAACAGCAATAATATCGCGCTGCCTCTTTTTGGCGTCGCGCTCCTGACGGGGTTTAGCCTGCCGGGAACATATTCAGATCAACTCACCGTGACCTTGTCATGGTAGGAAAGGGAGAACATCGATGAAGCCATTTTTCAGGCGATCAGGCCTGGTGGGTCTGTTGGGGGCAACGGCTCTGGCAGCGGGCCAGGCGCAGGCAGCGGCAACCATTCTTTTGTGGCCCATCGATCCGTGGCTTTCGGCAGAGGCGAGAGCAACTGAATTGTGGATCCAGAATCAGGGCAACAGCGCCACGACAATGCAGATACGCATTGTGCGCTGGAAACAGGAGGGCGGATATGAGCGTTACACCGCCCAGCAGGATGTGGTCGCCAGCCCGCCGATCGTGACTATCGCTAAAGGCAGTAAACAGCTTATTCGCCTGATCAAGCAGGGGACGATCCCGTCGGGGGTTGAGCAGGCCTACCGCATTATTGTGGATGAAATTCCCCAGCCGGATGCCAAAGCGGAACCGTCCATGGGCCTCAAACTGCAAATGCGCTATTCGATTCCTTTATTTGTTTATGGGCAGGGGATCCCCACCCTCAACGAAGGGGCACACCACGCGCTGGCGAACACCCAACAGCTGAGCTGGCGGGTCGTTCAGGAGGGAGGGAAACCCGCGCTTCAGGTCCGTAATCAGGGGGATGTTCATGTCCGGCTCAGCCAGGTTGCGGTTGAGCAGGGCGGGCAAAAACGCACGGTTGCCGAGGGGCTGCTGGGTTATGTGCTGCCAGGCAGCACCCGAAGCTGGCCGCTTCCGGCAGGGATTTATCAGCCGAACCGGATGAGCGCGCAAATTAATGCCAGGGATACGCAATGGCAATCGACGCCCGTCAACTGAAACCGGCGATGATGGTCCTGCTTTGCGTCAGTACCAGCGCCTTTGCCGAAACCGGTGACGACAGTTTACCGCCGCCGCCGGATGCACGGACGATGAACGGCGAAGCAGTATTCCAGCTCGCCCTGGTGCTGAACCACTATGACACGGGTCTGGTGGTGCCGGTGACGCAGCGCGAGGGTGCCTGGTTTATTTCAGGCGCGGATTTGCTCCGCGCCGGGCTGCCGCCCGCGCATGTGCCTGCCGGAGAGGTGAATCTCTCGACGCTTACGTCGGTACGCGCAGAGTACGACAGCACGGCCCAGCGTCTGTTGCTGACGGTCCCCCGGGACTGGGTCGCCGCGCGGATCACGCCGTTCAGCGAACAGAACACGCATAGCAAGCCGCACTATGGCCGCGGCGCGTTGCTCAATTACGACGTTTATACCAACCATTCCGAGCACACGGGCGGCCAGGCGTCGGTCTGGCACGAGTTCCGCTATTTCAATGAGGATTATTCGTTTTCATCGACGGGTTACGCCCGGCAGAATTTCACCGGTAACAGCGGGCAGCAGGAAGGGTACGTGCGCTACGACTCAACGTTTCTGATCACCAACGAGGAAGATGCCACCACCTGGACCGTCGGGGACGTCATCAGCGATGCGCTGAGCTGGAGCACCAGCGTGCGCATGGGCGGGATCAGCTACGGGCGCGACTTCTCCCTGCGTCCTGATCTGGTGACCTGGCCGCTGCCGGCGTTTTCCGGCGAGGCGGCTGTCCCGACCTCGGTCGATCTCTTTATTAATGGCTACCGTTCCGGCTCCACCCGCCTTCAGCCGGGGCCGTTTACCCTCACCAATCTGCCGTATATCAACGGTGCCGGGGATGCGGTGCTGGTTACCACTGATGCGCTGGGTCGTCAGGTGAGTACCACGCTGCCGTTTTATGTCAGCAGCGATCTGCTTAAGCAGGGGTTAAGCGACGGCGCCGTGACGCTGGGCAGCCTGCGGCGTAACTACGGTATTGAGAATTTTGACTATGGCCCGGCGGCGGGCAGCGGATCGTATCGCTACGGGGTGACCGACTGGCTGACGCTGGAGGGGCATGCGGAAGGGGCGGAGTCGCTGGCGCTCGGCGGTGCGGGCACGGTGCTGAAGCTCGGGCGTTTTGGCGTGGTAAATACCTCGTGGACCCAAAGCCGCATGCGCGGCGATAGCGGCGGCCAGATAAACTGGGGCTATCAGTACAACACCAGCGAGTTTAGCGTAGCGACCCAGCATACCCGGCGCGACCGTGGCTTCGGCAACCTCGTCCTGTACGATCAGGCCACCGTTTATGATGAAAATGATAACCCCGTTGCCAGCCTGAGCCGCAATACCGACCAGTATTCCTTAACTTTTAACCTCGGCGGTTACGGCAATATCGGCGCGGCGTGGATCGGGGTTGAAAGTTTTGACAGCAAAAAAACTGAGCTGCTCAACCTCTCCTGGAGCCGTAATTTGTGGGGCTCAAGCAGTATTTATCTGGCTGCCAGCCGTGACCAGCAGCGGGGCGACTGGACGGTTGCGCTGTCGTTGCAGGTTCCCCTCGGCGAACGTGACAGCGCCGCCGTCACCTTTGAAAACACCCCTGACGCAGGCAGCACTCAACGCATTAACTACAACCACTCGATGCCTTCAGACGGCGGCTTTAGCTGGAACATGGCCTGGGCCAACCAGTCGCGGTCGAGTAACTATCAGCAGGCTACGCTCGGCTGGCGGAATAACAACGTGGAGCTACAGGGCGGCGGCTACGGTGAGAAGGGCATGATGACCTGGTGGGGCGAGGCGATGGGTTCTGTTGTGCTGATGGACGGTGAGCTGTTTGCGGCGAACAAAATCAACGATGCGTTTGTGGTGATCAGCACCGACGGACATCCGGACGTACCCGTCAGCTACGAAAACCAGCCGGTTGGTAAAACCAATAACAAAGGTTATCTGTTGGTCAGCGGCGTTTCCGCCTATTACCCGGCAAGCTACCGCATTGATACCCTGAACTTACCTGCGGATACCCGGCTGAAAGAGACCGAGCGTCGGGTGGCGATTCGTCGGCATAACGGTTATCTGGTGGATTTCCCGATGGAGCAGGAGCGGGTTGCCAGCGTCATTCTGCACGATGCGCAGGGCAATGCGATCCCGGTGGGAAGCCAGGTCAGACGCGCATCCCGCAGCAGCGCGGTTGTCGGCTATGACGGCCTCGCCTGGCTGGAAAACCTCAACGATGTGAATCCGCTTGAGGTCATCACCCCGGAGGGTAAACGCTGTACGGCAACGCTGACCGTTGGCGCAAACCCTGAGCATAAGCTGCAAACCTACGGTCCGCTGACCTGTCGGGAGGCGCCGTGAGACGCCTGTTAATCGCGCTTCTGCTGCTGTGCTCCGGCGGCAGCTGGGCGGCCTGTACCGTCAGTACGGTGAATGCCTCGTTTGGCAGCGTCACCTCGTTCGCTCTCAGCGGCACCGGGGAAGTGGAAACGACGGGCACGCTGGTGGTGACCTGCGATACCGTTCTCAACCTGTTAACCAACGACTCGGTGACGCTGAATTACACTTCGGCATCCGTCTTTGCGAATAGCCGGGCGACCATGAAGCGTACGGACAACGCGGCTATTACCGATGTCATTCCTACGCGCCTGTGCGGGGCGTCCGGCTGCGGCGGAAACAGTGAAATACAAATCAGCAAAGCCTATACCTGGAGCGGAAACACGCTGCTCGGGCTGCTGGGTTCAAGGCGCTACAACATTCCCCTTTATTTCCGGACCGTAATGGGGCAGAACGTCACCGCCGGGCCGTATCAGGTGTTGTTAACGTTCAGCATTAACTACAACGTGTGCGCCGTTGGCGCGGTCGGAGCGTGCCTGACCCCGCAAACCGGCACGGCAACCACCTCGATCCTCCTCAACATGACCGTCACCAACGATTGCAGCACCATGACCACGCCGGACGTGAATTTTAACAGCGCGCCGCTGGTGCAAAATTTTCCCACCGTTTCACAGTCGGTTGCCGTCACCTGTACCAAAGGCAGCACCTACACCATAGGCATTAATAATGGGGCAAATGCCCTGAACAACGTGCGTCGTATGGTCAGCGGCAGCAACTTCATGAGTTACGACATCTACAAAGAGGCGACCAGCAACCGCTGGGGTAGCAGCGGCAGCGAGCGCTGGGCCAGCGCCAGCTCATCGCAGGTCAGTACGGACGGGCTTTTACGTACCTACAACTACACCGCCAAAGTTCTGACCAGCCAGGCCACGCCGCCTGCCGGAACCTACACCGACACGCTGATTGTCGACGTCGCATTCTGACTCCCGCGCTTTTCCCTTTCGCAAATGTAAAGTTCCTGTGGCCTGTGCCGATAACACCGTTAATAAATCTATGAGAAGGTGTTGTATGTTGAACCGTATCCGCGTTGTCACAATGCTTATGATGGTGCTGGTCATTTTCGCACTTCTTCAGCTTACTTCTGGCGGCCTCTTTTTCTCGTCGTTAAAACAGAACCAGGACAGCTTCGCGGCCTCGAACGATTTGCGAATGCAGCAAAGCGAACTGACCACGACCTGGGATCTGATGTTGCAGACGCGTATCAACCTGAGCCGCTCGTCTGCCCGCATGATGATGGACCCAAATAACCAGCAGAGCAGCGCAAAAACGGAACTGCTGAAGAATGCGCGCGCCACGCTGGCAGACGCGGCGAAACATTACGACGCCTTCAAAAAAATCGCCCCTCAGCCGGCAATGGCGCAGGCGAGCGCGAACATAGATGAAAAATATCAGGCCTACTTCGCCGGCCTCACGGAGCTGGTGCAGTTCCTGGAGAAGGGCAATATGGACGCCTATTTCGCGCAGCCGACCCAGGGAATGCAGAACGCCCTCGGCGCGGCGCTCGGCGAGTACGCCAAAGCCAGTGGCGAGCTTTATCACTCCGCCTTTACGCAAAGCCAGAACGACTACCGTTTCGCGAAATGGCAGATGGCGGTTCTCGCCCTCGCGCTGGTCATTGTGCTGGTGGCCGTGTGGTACGGCATTCGTCATATCCTTCTTAACCCGCTTGGCCGCGTCATTGCCCATATCCGTGATATAGGCCGGGGCGATCTCACGAAAACGCTGTCCGTTATTGGCCGCAATGAGATCTCCGAGCTGGCAACCAGCGTCGACCATATGCAGCGTTCGCTGATTGATACCGTCGCCAACGTGCGCGAGGGGGCGGATGCCATCTATACCGGCACGAGTGAAATCGCGATGGGCAACAACGATCTTTCGTCCCGTACCGAACAGCAGGCGTCCGCTCTGGAAGAGACGGCGGCCAGCATGGAGCAGCTCACCGCGACCGTGAAGCAGAATGCCGACAACGCCCGTCAGGCGTCGCAGCTTGCAGAAAGCGCGTCCGACACCGCCCAGCGCGGCGGTCGGGTGGTCGACGGCGTGGTGAAAACCATGCATGACATTGCCGACAGCTCGAAGAAAATCGCCGACATCATCAGCGTTATCGACGGCATCGCCTTCCAGACCAACATCCTGGCGCTGAACGCGGCCGTTGAAGCGGCGCGTGCGGGCGAGCAGGGCCGCGGGTTTGCCGTAGTCGCCGGCGAAGTGCGTAACCTCGCCAGCCGCAGCGCCAATGCGGCGAAAGAGATCAAAGCTCTGATTGAAGACTCTGTTTCACGCGTGGATACCGGCTCGGTGCTGGTGGAAAGTGCGGGTGAAACCATGAATGACATCGTGAATGCCGTGACGCGCGTGACGGACATCATGGGTGAAATCGCCTCTGCATCGGATGAGCAGAGTCGTGGTATTGACCAGGTCGCCCTGGCGGTATCGGAAATGGATCGTGTGACGCAGCAAAACGCCGCCCTGGTGCAGGAGTCCGCTGCCGCGGCCGCTGCGCTGGAGGACCAGGCGAGCCGCCTGAAAATGGCCGTCTCGGCGTTCCGCCTTACTTCAAAAACAACAAATACGGTCAGCTCGCGATCGGTGTACGGCGAAGCAGCCCCGGCGCCCGTGACAGCACGTACGCGCGCAGCGGTGACCGGACAAGATGAAAACTGGGAAACATTTTGACTGACAATTAAACCGCGGCTGCTTGCCGCTTGATGGGAGCGTGGATGTTAAATCGTATTCGTATCTCGACCACACTGTTTTTGATTCTGATCCTGTGTGGGGTTTTGCAGGTTGGCAGTAACGGGTTGTCTTTCTGGGCGTTTCGCGATGGCTATCAGTATTTGCAGGAAGTTGAGACGAGTAATCAGCAGCGCTCCGCACTGGCACAAACGCGTGCCGTGCTGTTGCAGGCAAGCACTGCGCTGAACAAAGCAGGGACGTTAACCGCGCTGAGCTATCCGCCGGAGGATATTAAGGCGCTGATGGTTGTGGCCCGCAGCAGCCTGAAGCAGGCCGACGCGCAGTTCAAGGCCTTTACGGCGCAGGAGGCGGTCAGTGAGAAAGAGAAAGCGCTCAAAGTCGCCATGAAAAAGACCTTTGATGTGTGGTACGGCGATCTCGACCATCAGGCGACGTGGCTGGAGAACAACCAGCTTTCTGACTTCCTGACCGCGCCGGTGCAGGCGTCTCAGGCGGCGTTTGACGACAGCTTTAACGCATGGCAGCAGGATATTAACCAGTTTGTGGCGCGTGCCGGTGCGGACAGCCGTACCAGTTACCGCATGTCAGGGATGATATTCCTGACCATGGTAATCCTGGCGGCCCTGCTGACCGGCGGCTCGCTGTGGTGGTCGCGCAAAATGATCGTCCAGCCGCTGGCCATCGTCAGCAGTCACTTCGACAGTATTGCGAAGGGCGACCTGGCGCGTCCGGTGGCCGTGTATGGCAGGAATGAAATATCAGCGATTTTCGCCAGCCTGAAGGAGATGCAGAGTTCGCTGCGGGAAACGGTAAGCAACGTTCGCCAGGGCAGTTACGCCATGCATACCGGGATCTCCGAGATTGCGGCAGGCAATAACGACCTCTCTTCCCGCACTGAACAGCAGGCGGCATCGCTGGCGCAGACGGCGGCCAGCATGGAGCAGCTGACCGCGACGGTAAGCCAGAACGCCGATAACGCGCGTCAGGCGTCCGACTTGTCAAAACAGGCAGCGATGACGGCGAAACGTGGGGGCGATCAGGCTTCTCACGTTGCCAGCACGATGCAGGAGATTGCCGCCAGCTCGCAGAAAATTGGCGACATTATCAGCGTTATCGACGGTATCGCGTTCCAGACCAATATTCTGGCGCTGAACGCGGCGGTGGAAGCGGCGCGTGCCGGCGAGCAGGGGCGCGGGTTCGCGGTGGTTGCCGGTGAAGTCCGAAACCTCGCCAGCCGCAGCGCCAATGCGGCGAAAGAGATCAAAGGGCTGATAGAAGAGTCGGTCTCCCGCGTTCAGCAGGGCTCCGCGCTGGTGGATACCGCCGCGCAGACCATGCACGAGATAGTCACCTCCGTGACGCGGGTTAACGACATTATGGGCGAGATTGCCTCGGCGTCTGATGAACAACGCCGTGGTATTGAGCAGGTGGCGCAGGCCGTTACACAGATGGATCAGGTTACACAGCAGAACGCCTCACTGGTGGAAGAGGCGGCGGCTGCGACCGATCAGCTGGCAAACCAGGCGGATCACCTTACCGGGTTAGTCGCCGTATTTAATGTGAAAGAGCACGTTGAAGCAGTAACAGAAGTCGGACGGTCACAGGCCGTGCCCGTTGTATCCTGAATGTGATTGAGAAGGCGCTATGACATCACCCATGCCCTCAGGGCAAACGTCATTATTGTTGCAGATGACACAGCGCCTCGCGCTGTCCGACGCGCATTTTCGTCGGATATGTCAGTTAATCTACCAGCGTGCGGGGATCGTGCTTGCGGACCATAAGCGAGACATGGTCTACAACCGGCTGGTGCGGCGCTTGCGCACGCTGGGGCTGGACGATTTTGGCCGCTATCTGAGCATGCTCGAAGCGAACCAGAACAGCGCCGAATGGCAGGCATTTATCAACTCATTAACCACCAACCTGACCGCGTTTTTCCGCGAGGCGCATCACTTCCCGGTGCTGGCGGAACACGCCCGCCGCCGTGGCGGAGAGTATCGCGTCTGGAGCGCGGCGGCCTCTACCGGGGAAGAGCCGTACTCGCTGGCCATCACCCTGGCGGACACCCTGGGCATGGCGCCGGGTCGCTGGAAAGTGTACGCCAGCGACATCGACACGGAAGTGCTGGAAAAAGCCCGTAACGGCGTTTATCGCCAGGATGAGCTGAAAACGCTGTCTCCCCAGCAGCTACAGCGTTACTTCATGCGCGGTACCGGCCCGCATGAAGGACTGGTGCGCGTACGCCAGGAGCTGGCGAACTGCGTGGAATTTGCCCCCGTTAATTTACTGGATAAGCAGTACAACGTGCCGGGGCCATTCGACGCCATTTTTTGTCGTAACGTGATGATCTATTTTGATAAAACGACGCAGCAGGACATTTTGCGTCGCTTTGTTCCGTTGCTCAAGCCTGACGGTTTACTGTTTGCCGGGCACTCGGAAAACTTCAGCAACCTCGTGCGTGAGTTTAGCCTGCGTGGGCAAACGGTATATGCGCTGAGTAAGGAAAAAGCATGAGTAAAATCAGGGTATTGTCTGTCGATGATTCGGCGCTGATGCGTCAGATCATGACCGAAATCATCAATAGCCACAGCGATATGGAGATGGTGGCGACAGCGCCCGATCCGCTGGTCGCGCGGGATTTAATCAAAAAATATAACCCCGACGTGCTGACGCTGGATGTTGAAATGCCGCGCATGGATGGCATCGATTTCCTGGAAAAATTAATGCGCCTGCGCCCGATGCCGGTGGTGATGGTGTCATCTCTGACCGGTAAGGGTTCAGAAATCACCCTGCGCGCGCTGGAGCTGGGGGCGGTGGATTTTGTCACCAAGCCGCAGCTCGGCATTCGCGAGGGGATGCTGGCGTACAGCGAGATGATCGCCGAGAAGATCCGCACCGCGTCCCGGGCGAAGCTTGCCGCGCATAAACCGACGGCAGCCCCGGCAACCCTGAAGGCGGGGCCGTTACTCAGCTCGGAAAAGTTGCTGGTGATTGGCGCGTCAACCGGAGGAACAGAGGCAATTCGCCATGTACTCCAGCCATTGCCGCTCTCAAGCCCGGGTATTCTGATTACGCAACATATGCCGCCGGGCTTTACCCGCTCGTTCGCGGAGCGCCTGAATAAGCTGTGCCAGATCAGCGTGAAAGAGGCGGAAGACGGCGAGCGCGTGCTGCCGGGTCACGCCTATATCGCCCCGGGTGACAAGCACATGGAGCTGGCGCGCAGCGGGGCGAACTATCAAATCAAAATTCATGACGGGCCGCCGGTTAACCGGCACCGTCCGTCGGTGGATGTGCTGTTTCATTCGGTGGCGAAACATGCGGGGCGCAACGCCGTTGGGGTGATCCTGACGGGGATGGGTAACGACGGCGCCGCCGGAATGCTTGCGATGCACCAGGCTGGCGCCTGGACGATTGCGCAGAATGAAGCAAGTTGTGTGGTGTTCGGCATGCCGCGCGAGGCCATCAATATGGGTGGCGTAAGCGAAGTGGTCGATCTTAGCCAGGTAAGCCAGCAGATGCTGGCGAAAATCAGTGCCGGACAGGCAATACGTATTTGACTCAGGAGTATTATTTTATGGCGGATAAAGAGCTTAAGTTTTTGGTTGTGGATGACTTTTCCACCATGCGTCGCATTGTGCGCAACCTGCTGAAAGAGCTGGGCTTCAACAATGTTGAAGAAGCAGAAGACGGGGTGGATGCGCTGAACAAGCTCCAGGCTGGCGGGTTTGGTTTTGTGATTTCCGACTGGAACATGCCGAACATGGACGGTCTCGAACTGCTGAAAACCATCCGCGCGGATGCAGGCATGGCCTCTCTGCCGGTGCTGATGGTGACCGCAGAAGCGAAGAAAGAGAACATTATTGCCGCTGCACAGGCGGGCGCAAGCGGCTACGTGGTGAAGCCATTCACCGCGGCGACTCTGGAAGAGAAGCTCGGGAAGATCTTCGAGAAACTCGGCATGTGAGGTGATGGATATGTTGCAACCTGCTATGAAACCCGTTGAAGAACATTCGCCGAGCGACATTATTGCCCGCATTGGTAGCCTGACCCGCATGCTGCGCGACAGCCTGCGTGAGCTGGGGCTGGACCAGGCGATCGCCGAAGCGGCGGAAGCCATCCCTGACGCGCGCGACCGTCTGGACTACGTCGTGCAGATGACCGCGCAGGCGGCCGAGCGTGCGCTGAACAGCGTTGAAGCCTCGCAGCCGCACCAGGATGCCATGGAGAAGGGTGCGAAAGCGCTGAGCAAACGCTGGGATGAGTGGTTTGAGAACCCTATTGAGCTGGCGGATGCCCGCGAACTGGTAACGGATACCCGTCAGTACCTGGGTGACGTGCCGGGCCACACCAGCTTCACTAACGCCCAGTTGCTGGACATCATGATGGCGCAGGATTTCCAGGACCTTACCGGCCAGGTGATCAAGCGCATGATGGATGTGATTCAGGAGATTGAACGTCAGCTGCTGATGGTGCTGCTGGAGAACATTCCGGAACCGGCTGCCCGTCCGAAACGCGAGAACGAAAGCCTGCTCAATGGTCCACAGCTTGACACCAGCAAAGCGGGCGTGGTGGCAAGCCAGGATCAGGTGGACGATCTGCTGGATAGCCTTGGTTTCTGATTGCCCGTTCTGCCTCAGGTCGTTAACGCGGCCTGAGGCAGCTCAGAACAAAAACAGCGAAAAGAGCCCGAATAAACGGGCTTTTCCCGCCATTGGATTTTCTCTGCGCTGGCATGATACCCGTGAATTAATGGGCTGCGAGCAGGCACAGTGGCAGAAGAGAACGACGACAAAACAGAAGCCCCCACACCCCACCGACTTGAAAAAGCCCGTGAGGATGGGCAGATCCCCCGATCCCGAGAGCTGACATCCCTGCTGATCCTGGTGGTGGGCGTCTGCATAATCTGGTGGGGCGGGGAGATGCTCGCCCGCAGACTGGCGGGAATGCTCTCTGCTGGCTTACGTTTTGATCACAGCATGGTCAATGACCCCAATCTGATCCTCATTCAAATCATCAACCTTGTGAAAAGCGCGATGATCGCCTTGCTGCCGCTGATCGCGGGCGTGGTCATCGTGGCCCTTGTTTCGCCGGTCATGCTCGGTGGCCTGGTGTTCAGCGGTAAATCGCTGCAACCGAAATTCTCCAAGCTCAACCCGCTACCCGGTATTGCGAAAATGTTCTCCGCGCAAACCGGGGCTGAGCTTCTTAAAGCGATCCTGAAATCGCTTCTTATGGGCAGTACAGCCGGGTTTTTTCTGTGGCACCACTGGCCGGAGATGATGCGCCTGATCAGCGAGTCCCCGATGACGGCGATGAAAAATGCCCTGAACCTGGTCGGGTTATGCTCGCTGCTGGTGGTACTCAGCATTATTCCGATGGTGGCGTTCGACGTTATCTTCCAGATCTATTCCCATATCAAAAAGCTGCGAATGTCGCGTCAGGACATCCGCGATGAATATAAACAGATGGAAGGCGACCCCCACGTTAAGGGCCGTATCCGGCAGATGCAGCGTGCCGCCGCGCGTCGGCGCATGATGGAAGATGTGCCGAAAGCCGACGTCATCGTCACCAACCCGACCCACTACTCCGTGGCGCTTCAGTACGACGAAAACAAAATGAGCGCGCCGAAAGTGGTGGCGAAAGGGGCCGGGCTGATTGCGCTGCGCATTCGTGAAATCGCGACGGAAAACCGCGTACCGATCCTGGAAGCACCGCCGCTGGCCCGTGCGCTGTATCGCCACGCGGAAATTGGACAACAGATCCCGGGCCAGCTCTACGCCGCTGTCGCAGAGGTGCTGGCCTGGGTGTGGCAACTGAAACGCTGGCGTTTAGCGGGCGGTCAACGACCTGTAAAACCTGAGAACCTTCCGGTGCCTGAAGCACTGGATTTTTTGAACGAGAAGGACACTGATGGCTAATCTGGTGGCAATGTTGCGCCTGCCCGGCAACCTGAAATCGACGCAATGGCAGATCCTTGCCGGACCGATTCTGATCCTGCTAATTCTGTCGATGATGGTGCTGCCGTTACCGGCATTTATTCTCGACCTGCTTTTCACCTTCAACATTGCGTTGTCCATCATGGTGTTGCTGGTGGCGATGTTCACCCAGCGCACGCTGGAGTTCGCCGCGTTTCCAACAATCCTGCTGTTCACCACGCTGCTGCGCCTGGCGCTGAACGTTGCCTCCACGCGTATCATCCTGATGGAAGGGCACACCGGCGCGGCGGCGGCGGGCAAGGTGGTCGAAGCCTTCGGTCACTTCCTGGTGGGCGGCAACTTCGCCATCGGTATCGTGGTGTTCGTCATTCTGGTGATTATCAACTTCATGGTTATCACTAAAGGTGCGGGGCGTATCGCAGAAGTAGGCGCGCGCTTCGTGCTCGACGGGATGCCGGGTAAGCAGATGGCCATCGACGCCGACCTGAATGCCGGGCTGATCGCGGAAGATGAAGCAAAAAAACGCCGTGCCGAAGTGACCCAGGAGGCAGATTTCTACGGCTCCATGGACGGTGCGAGTAAGTTTGTGCGCGGTGACGCCATCGCGGGCATTCTGATCATGGTGATTAACGTCGTCGGCGGCCTGCTTGTCGGCGTGCTGCAACACGGCATGGACATGGGCCACGCAGCGGAAAGCTATACGCTGCTGACCATTGGTGATGGTCTGGTGGCGCAGATCCCGGCGCTGGTGATCTCCACCGCGGCGGGTGTGATTGTGACCCGCGTCAGCACCGATCAGGATGTAGGCGAGCAGATGGTGGGGCAGTTGTTCAGCAACCCGCGCGTTATGCTGCTCTCCGCGGCGGTACTGGGCCTGCTCGGTATGGTGCCTGGCATGCCAAACCTGGTATTCCTGCTGTTTACTGCCGCGCTGCTGGGCCTTGCCTGGTGGATGCGTGGCCGTGAAACGCAGCCTAAGGCAGAGCCAGCGCCGGTCAAAATGCCTGAGAACACCCAGGCGGTGGAGGCCACCTGGAACGACGTTCAGCTCGAAGATTCGCTGGGGATGGAAGTGGGGTACCGCCTGATCCCGATGGTGGATTTCCAGCAGGATGGTGAACTGCTTGGCCGTATCCGCAGCATTCGTAAAAAATTCGCCCAGGATATGGGCTTCCTGCCGCCGGTGGTCCACATCCGGGACAACATGGATCTCCCGCCCGCGCGCTATCGCATCCTGATGAAAGGGGTAGAAATCGGCAGCGGTGATGCGTACCCCGGCCGCTGGCTGGCAATTAACCCGGGCACGGCCGCAGGCACGTTGCCGGGTGAGCAGACGACCGACCCGGCCTTTGGTCTGGCGGCAATCTGGATTGAGAGCGCTCTGAAAGAGCAGGCGCAGATCCAGGGTTACACGGTTGTTGAGGCCAGTACCGTGGTGGCGACGCACCTCAACCATCTGATTGGCCAGTTCTCTGCGGAACTGTTTGGTCGTCAGGAGGCGCAGCAGCTGCTCGACCGCGTAACGCAGGAGATGCCGAAACTGACCGAAGATTTAGTGCCGGGCGTGCTGACCTTAACCACCCTGCATAAAGTGCTGCAAAACCTGCTCGACGAGAAGGTGCCCATTCGCGATATGCGTACCATCCTTGAGACGCTGGCCGAACATGCGCCGCTGCAAAGCGATCCGCACGAACTGACGGCGGTGGTACGCGTGGCGCTCGGACGCGCCATTACCCAGCAATGGTTCCCGGGAACCGGCGAAGTGCAGGTCATTGGCCTGGATACACCGCTGGAACGGCTGCTGCTTCAGGCGTTGCAGGGCGGTGGCGGGCTGGAGCCGGGTCTGGCGGACAGATTACTGGCGCAAACCCAGGAGGCGCTGGCGCGTCAGGAGATGCTGGGCGCGCCGCCGGTGCTGCTGGTGAATCATGCGCTGCGTCCGCTGCTGTCGCGCTTCCTGCGCCGGAGCCTGAACCAGCTGGTGGTGCTGTCGAATATGGAGCTGTCCGATAACCGCAATATTCGCATGACGGCGACCATAGGAGGGAAATAATGCGGAAGTGGCTGGGGATCTTACTTTTCCCGCTGGCGGCGCAGGCCGCAGGCGAGGGGGCATGGCAGGCCAGCAGTATAGGCTTAACGCTCAACCATCGCGGGGAGTCGATCTCCTCCCGTCCGTTGTCCGCCTCTGAGCCCGTGTCCGGGCAGATGACGCTGGTGGCCTGGAATTACACCCTGACGGGACCCACACCGGCCGGGTTGCGGGTGCGTCTGTGCTCGCTGACCCGCTGCGCGGAAATCGAGGGACAAAGTGGCACCACCCAGGCCTTCAACGGGGTGTCTGCTCAGGAGCCTTTACGCTTTATCTGGGAAGTGCCAGGCGGTGGACGTCTGATCCCGGCGCTGAAAGTTCAGCGCAACGAGGTGCTCGTCAACTACCGCTAACTGCCTGCCTTTTCACCAGTCTTCAGGCATTTCTGAAGGCTGGCTCGCAAAATTGACCTTCCCTTTTGATACAAAAGAAACGCTGTTTTATAAATCAGTGACACGCGTATTGACACTCTTTGCATTTTTGCCATTCACCCCTTTGTGATGGCAGAAACAGAAAGGTATCAACAGGTCGATACTTTTACTGTAGCCGTGTAAAAACTCCCGGACGAGGTTTGCTTACAGGGAGTCTCCCAAAACTGATTAGGGTTGACGGCAATGAAAACACGTAAAATTGGACTCGCAAATTATCTTGCTTACGGGTCAGGGGACTTCCTCGGGGCGGGAACCACCGCCCTGACGGCCGCCTGGCTTTTGTATTTTTATACCACCTTCTGTGGACTCACACCGATTGAAGCAACCTTTATCTTCGCCGCCGCAAGGGTGCTGGATGCGGTTGTCAGCCCGTTAATGGGCTTTTTAACCGATAACTTTGGCACCACCTGGCTGGGCAAGCGTTTTGGCCGTCGTAAGTTCTTCATCCTGCTCGGTATTCCCTGCGTTTTCAGCTACTCGCTGATGTGGGTAGGGGACATGAGTTTCTGGTACTACCTGCTGACCTATCTGATCTTTGATATCGTCTACACCATGATCCTGGTGCCATACGAAACGCTGGTGCCGGAGATGACGGACGATTTCAAACAGAAAACCAAATTCTCCGGGGCGCGTATCTCTATGGCGCAGATGTCCGCTATTCTGGCTTCCTTCCTCCCGGGGATCCTGCTCACGCATTTCGGCAAAGACAACGCGATCTCCTTCTTCTATGCAAGCCTGGTCTTCTCCGTACTCTGCGCACTGATGCTTACGTTCGTCTGGTTCTTTACCTGGGAGCGCCCGCGGGAAGAGTGGTCTGAAGCGGCCCTGCGTGCTGAAGAAGAGAAGAAAAAGCTGACCCTTGGGCAGAGCCTGAATCGCCTTTTTGTTGAATTAAGTTCGACGCTGCGTATCAAGATTTTCCGCCAGCATCTGGGGATGTACCTTGGCGGCTACATCGCACAGGACGTCTTTAATGCCGTGTTTACCTATTACGTGGTATTTGTGCTGATGCAGGAGGCGTCAATGGCGTCCAACCTGCTGGGCACGATGGCCATCTTCCAGTTCCTCGCCGTGATCGGCATGATCCCGCTGTGCATTCGCTTCGGACCTGCGCCGTCTTACCGCATGGTGGTCGTGCTGTTTGGCCTGGCCTCGCTCTCTTACGCGGTGCTTTATTACGCGGGCCTGAGCGACGTTTACGCTCTGCTGCTGCTGATCTCTGCGGTTGCCGGTCTTGGTCGCGGGGGGATCAACTACGTACCGTGGAATACCTACACCTACATTGCTGACGTGGACGAAGTGATCACCGGTCAGCGTCGCGAAGGGATCTTCGCGGGCATCATGACGCTGACCCGTAAAGCGTCCCAGGCCGGTGCGGTAATGCTGGTGGGGATCGTAATGCAGATGTCTGGCTTTGTCAGCGGTCAAAAAGTGCAGCCTGCGGAAGTGAGCCACACTATCCTGATGATCCTGAGCGTCGGCACCATTCTGGTACTGTTCTGCGGCTTCCTGGTCTCCCTGCGCTTCAAACTCAATTTGCAGACCCACAGCACCCTGCGTGAAGAGACCGCGAAAATGCGCGAGTCCGGCCATGCGATGCCGGAGGCGGCGACCCCGCAGGCCCGCGCCACCGTGGAGATGCTGGCCGGTATGCCGTATGAATCCCTGTGGGGCAACAACAATATCGGTTATCTGAATCGCAATAAGCCGGCGGCCCCTTCGCTGAAGGATCGCGCGGTACTGAATTCGACATACAACAGAGGTTAAGATGATGAAAGTTTGGCCTGTCAAACATAGCCCGTTACTGCGTCAGCCTGAGCGCTTTATCGCCAGGGATGAGCTGAAATCGCTGATTCAAAAGGTGACGCATAACCTGGTCAATATCCACGACAAAACGGGTGAGTTTTTGCTGCGGCTGGACGACGGGCGCGTGATCGACACCAAAGGCTGGGCCGGATGGGAATGGACCCACGGCGTCGGTTTATACGGTATCTGGCAGTATTACTGCCAGACCGGTGACGAAGGCATGCGCGAGATTATCGACAGCTGGTTTACTGACCGTTTCGCTGAAGGCGCAACCACCAAAAACGTAAATACCATGTCGCCGTTCCTGACGCTGGCGTATCGCTACGAAGAGACCAAAAACCCGGCCTGGCTGCCGTGGCTGGAAAGCTGGGCGGAATGGGCGATGAATGAGATGCCGCGCACCGAACATGGTGGCATGCAGCACATCACCCTGGCGGAAGAGAACCATCAGCAAATGTGGGATGACACGCTGATGATGACGGTGCTGCCGCTGGCGAAAATCGGCAAGCTGCTGAACAAGCCGGAGTACGTCGAGGAGGCGATCTATCAGTTCCTGCTCCACGTACAGAATCTGATGGATCGGGAGACCGGGCTGTGGTTCCACGGCTGGAATTACGACGGCAATCACAACTTTGCCCGGGCTCGCTGGGCGCGCGGCAACAGCTGGCTGACCATCGTGATCCCGGATTTCCTCGAGCTGGTAGATCTGCCGGAAAACAACGCCGTTCGTCGCTATCTGGTGCAGGTACTGAACGCGCAGATCGCCGCACTGGCAAAATGTCAGGACGAGAGCGGATTGTGGCATACGCTGCTGGACGATCCTGATTCTTATCTGGAGGCGTCGGCCACGGCAGGGTTTGCCTACGGCATTCTGAAAGCCGTGCGCAAGCGTTATGTCGGCGCAGAGTACGCAGAGGTGGCGGAGAAAGCGATTCGCGGTATCGTGAAAAACATCTCGCCGGAAGGGGAGCTGCTGCAAACCTCGTTCGGGACCGGGATGGGAAGCGATCTTGAGTTTTATCGCCAGATACCGCTCACGTCGATGCCGTACGGGCAGGCGATGGCGATACTGTGCCTGACGGAGTATTTGCGGAAGTATTTCTGATAATAAAAAACCCGGCGCTTGCCGGGTTTATTTTTTACATACGCTCTACGGTTTCGATACCCAGAGTATCCAGACCGAGCTTCAGGGTCTTCGCCGTCAGCTGCGCGAGCTTCAGGCGGCTGTGGCGCACCACTTCGCTCTCGGCAGAGAGGATAGGGCAGTGTTCGTAGAAGCCAGAGAACAGACCGGCCAGATCGTACAGGTAAGCACACATAACGTGCGGCGTACCGTCACGCGCGACCACGGAGAGCGTCTCTTCGAACTGAAGCAGGCGGGCAGCCAGCTGTGCTTCACGGTCTTCGGTAATAGACACCGTAGCATTCGCCAGCACGCTTTCGTCGATATTGGCTTTACGGAAGACGGAGAGTACGCGGGTGTAAGCGTACTGCATGTATGGCGCCGTGTTGCCTTCAAACGCCAGCATGTTGTCCCAGTCGAAGATATAGTCGGTGGTACGGTTCTTGGAGAGATCCGCGTATTTCACCGCGCCAATTCCCACCGCGTTAGCAAGTTTCTCCAGCTCGTCAGCAGGCATGTCCGGGTTCTTCTCGGCCACCAGGCGACGCGCGCGTTCCAGCGCTTCATCCAGCAGATCGGAAAGCTTCACGGTGCCGCCCGCACGGGTTTTGAACGGCTTACCGTCTTTACCCAGCATCATGCCGAACATGTGATGTTCCAGCGGCACGGAATCCGGCACATAACCCGCTTTACGCACGATAGTCCACGCCTGCATCAGATGCTGATGCTGACGGGAGTCGATGTAATACAGCACGCGGTCCGCATGCAGGGTTTCGTAACGGTATTTCGCACAGGCGATGTCGGTGGTGGTGTAAAGATAGCCGCCATCCTTTTTCTGGACGATCACGCCCATCGGTTCGCCTTCCTTGTTTTTATACTCATCAAGGAACACCACCGTTGCGCCTTCGCTTTCCACCGCCAGATTTTTAGCTTTCAGGTCCGCCACAATGCCTGGCAGCATCGGGTTATACAGGCTTTCACCCATCACGTCGTCACGGGTCAGGGTCACGTTCAGACGATTATAGGTAAGCTGGTTCTGGGACATGGTAATGTCCACCAGCTTGCGCCACATCTCGAGGAAGTACGGGTCGCCACCTTGAAGTTTCACCACGTAGCTGCGCGCGCGCTCGGCGAAGGCTTCGTCTTCGTCATAGTGCTTTTTGGCTTCACGGTAGAAACCTTCCAGGTCTGCCAGCGCCATTTCGCCTGCGTTTTCCTGCTGCTGTTTTTCCAGATACGCGATCAGCATGCCGAACTGCGTGCCCCAGTCGCCTACGTGGTTAGCGCGGATCACCTTGTGACCAAGGAACTCCAGGGTACGCACTGCCGCGTCACCGATGATGGTGGAGCGCAGGTGACCGACGTGCATCTCTTTCGCCACGTTTGGCGCGGAGTAGTCAACCACCACGGTCTGCGCTTCTGGCTGAGCCACGCCCAGACGGTCAGATTTCAGCGCCGCGTCAACGTGGCTTGCCAGGAATGCAGGCTCAAGGAAAATGTTGATAAAGCCTGGACCGGCGATTTCGGTTTTGCTGGCGATGCCGGTGAGATCCAGATGCGTCAGTACCTGCTCAGCGAGCTGTCGCGGCGGCATGCCCAGTTTTTTAGCCACTGCCATCACGCCATTAGCCTGATAGTCGCCAAACTGTACTTTCGCTGACTGACGAACCTGTGGTTCGCAATCCGCAGGCGCACCTGCGGCAATCAGTGCCTGACTGACTTTTTCTGAGAGAAGAGCCTGAATATTCACCTGGATACCTTACGTTTTTGATGCGGGTAAAAAACACCCACGCCAGTTTAAGAATTTAGGGCGGGAGTATACTGCAAATGCCTTCGGGCGTCAGCCCTGCGGGGGGCGAAGATCGCTCGGAATCCAGGCGAAGACGGTATGCATAATCATGCAGTCGAAAAAACCGTGATTCTGCGGTTGGTCGACAGGGGGCAACAGAGTAAATTAGCGGCTTTGCTACACGAAACGAGACTGACCTATGGCGAACTGGCACACCATTGACGAACTGCATGATATTTCCGCAGATTTACCGCGCTTCACCCAGGCGTTCACAGAACTTGCCACCCGTCTCGGGCTGGATATCGCGCCGCTTGAGGCCGATCACATCTCTTTGCGCTGCCACCAGAATGCCACCGCCGAACGCTGGCGGCGTGGCTTTGAACAGTGCGGAGAACTGCTGTCGGAGAATATCATTAACGGTCGCCCGATCTGCCTGTTCAAACTTCACGCGCCGGTAACGGTGGCGCACTGGCAATTCACCGTTGTGGAACTGCCCTGGCCAGGAGAGAAGCGTTATCCGCACGAAGGCTGGGAGCATATCGAAATTGTTCTGCCTGGGGAACCCGAGACGCTGAACGCCCGTGCGCTGGCGCTGCTTTCCGACGAGGGGTTAAGCCAGCCGGGTATTTTCGTCAAAACCAGCTCGCCAAAAGGGGAGCGCGAACGCTTACCGAACCCTACGCTTGCCGTAACGGACGGCAACGTGACGGTGAAATTCCATCCCTGGACTATCGAGCAGATCGTCGCCAGCGAAGCGTAAGCATTGTGAGCGTCGATCCAGACACCAATCGGGCAACGTGCCACGATGATACGTTGAGTGAAATTTAAGGAGGATGACATGGCGCTGCTGGAAATTTGTTGTTACAGCGTGGAGTGTGCCGTCACTGCGCAACGGCACGGGGCCGATCGCATCGAGCTTTGCGCGGCACCGAAAGAAGGAGGATTAACCCCGTCCTCTGGCGTGCTGAAATCAGCCCGTCAGGCCATCACTATTCCGGTGCACCCGATTATTCGCCCGCGCGGCGGTGATTTTTGTTATACGGCGGGTGAGTTCAGTGCCATGCTTGAGGATATCGCCCTCGTCCGTGATTTAGGTTTTCCGGGGCTGGTGATCGGTGTACTGGACGAAGACGGCAACATCGATCTTCCGCGTATGCGTCAGGTCATGCGCGCCGCCCGGGGGATGGTGGTCACTTTTCATCGTGCGTTCGATATGTGTCAGGATCCGATACAAGCCTTTGATACGCTGGCAGAACTGGGCGTGGCGCGCGTTCTGACGTCGGGCCAGCAGTCCTCGGCTGAAAAAGGACTGAAATTAATTACGGAACTAAAAGCACATTCCGGTGTTCCAATAATCATGGCGGGCGCAGGAGTACGCGCCAGCAATCTGGAACTGTTTTTAAACGCAGGGGTGGAAGAGCTGCACAGCTCAGCGGGTAAATGGATACCTTCACCCATGCGTTATCGCAATACAGGGTTGTCAATGTCGACGGATGCTGAAGCGGATGAGTACTCGCGCTACGGTGTGGATGGAGAGTCGGTTGCGGTAATGAAATCGTTGATTGAACGTCATCACGTGTAGCAACGTACCGATTTTTACCGCGCATCATGTCGCCCAATATGATGCTTGCTTGTACCAGGCCCCTGCAAATTACACAGGGGCCTTTTTTTCTCCTTCATATTTCAAGCCGCAGCCGCGTTGGCCGCCTCGCTCACCCCGGTCACTTACTGATGTAAGCTCCCGGGGATTCGCTGCGTTGCCGCCTTGCTGCAACTTGAACTATTTTGGAGAAAACGTGCGACGCGTAGGCCGGGTAAGGCGCAGCCGCCACCCGGCACAAACTACGGCTTCGTCGCAATCAATACCGCACGCATCGGGGCCGGATAGCCTTCGATGGTTTTACTGTGATCGTCCGGGTCGAGGAATTGCTCCAGCGATTCGGTGATCATCCAGTCGGTGCGACGCTGTTCTTCAATCGACGTCACGCACACATCGGCGATGCGTACATCGACAAACCCACATTTCTCCAGCCAGTTCTTCAGCGCCAGCGCGGAAGGGATGAAGTAAACGTTGCGCATCTGCGCATAGCGATCGCCCGGCACCAGAACGGCATGTTCATCGCCTTCGATAACCAACGTTTCGAGCACCAGTTCGCCGCCGCTGACCAGCTGATCTTTCAATTGCCAGAGATGCTCCAGCGGGGAACGACGGTGGTACAGCACGCCCATCGAGAAAACGGTATCAAAGGCTTTCAGGGCAGGGAGTTGCTCGATACCCAGCGGCAACAGGTGCGCACGCTGGTCGTTACCCAACAGCTTACGCACCGCTTCAAACTGGCACAGGAACAGCTGCATCGGATCGATACCGACGACCAGATGCGCGCCTGCGCCGATCATGCGCCACATGTGATAGCCGCTACCGCAGCCCACGTCCAGAATGGTGCGCCCGGTCAGGTCGGATAAATGCGGCAGAACGCGATCCCACTTCCAGTCAGAGCGCCACTCGGTGTTGATGTTTACGCCGTAAAGTGAAAACGGCCCTTTGCGCCACGGCATCAGGTTACGCATCAGCGTTTCGATGCGGTTGATCTGCCCGGCCGGGAGCGGCTCTTCGCTCTCCGCCGTCACGCTGTGCAGTAAATCCAGACGATGAGGCGTCAGTTCAGGCAGAAACTCCACGGCGTTGGACCACTGCTTCAACAGACCATGCTGCTGATCGCGCTGCCAGGTGGCAATTTGCGCAGGCAGGGTTTCCAGCCAGTGGGAAAGATGGTTTTTGGCAATCAGCTGATAGAAATTACCGAACTCGATCATGCTGCGTCTCCGGCTTTCAGCGCCACCAGAGAACCAAAGTTAAAGCACTGGAACCACAGTTCGCTGTGTTCAAATCCGGCTTTGCGCAGGCGCGCTTTGTGGGTTTCTACGGAATCCGTCAGCATGACGTTTTCAAGCATGCTGCGCTTCTGGCTGATCTCCAGCTCGCTGTAGCCATTTGCACGCTTGAAATCATGGTGCATGTTGAACAGCAGTTCGCCCACGCTGGCGTCTTCAAAGCTGAATTTCTCAGACAACACCAGCGCGCCGCCCGGGTTAAGGCCTTGATAAATTTTATCCAGCAACCGCTGACGATCGTCCGGCACCAGGAACTGAAGGGTAAAGTTCAGAACCACCATCGAGGCGTTCTGAATGTCGATATCGCGGATATCGCCTTCTACCACCTCCACAGGCGTAGGGGCTTTATACGCGTCAATGTGGCGACGGCAGCGTTCGACCATGGCCGGTGAGTTATCGACAGCCACAATCTTGCAGCCTTCGTGATGAACGTTACGACGAATGGACAGCGTTGCCGCTCCCAGCGAACAGCCCAGGTCATAGACCTGCGTGCCGGGTTGAACAAAACGCTCCGCCAGCATGCCGATCATGGAGATAATATTGGAATAACCGGGAACAGAGCGCTGGATCATATCCGGGAAGACTTCGGCTACCCGTTCATCAAAGGTCCAGTCGCCCAGGCTGGCGATAGGCGCGGAAAAAAGCGTGTCGCGATCTGACATAACGTAAAAATCCGGGAAAAATAAAGGGGCATATTGTGCGCTAATGGAAGGAGAAAACCAACTCCCACGGCATATACCAAAGGTTAGCCAGCACCATCAGCAAAAGCGAGCACCAGGTCGCGCTCATGCCGGAACGACGCCAGCGGATCAGGCGGTGGTGAAAACCATAATAATGCATCAAACGCCCTGCTATCAGCAGCAGCCCGCAGACGTGCACCATCCAGGTTTCAGCGCCATCCATCTCCATTAACAGCAGTAAAATTAACGCGACGGGAATGTACTCGACCGCGTTGCCGTGGATCCGGATTGCGCTTTGCAGCTCAGAAAAGCCCCCGTCACCGTACGAGACGCGGTACTGCATTCTCAGGCGCACAACATCAAATGAAAACTTAATCAGCAGTAATGCACCTAACACCGCATACAGCGCGCTGACCATACTAACTCCCTGTTTTTGGCAGATGGCACGTCTCTATGATAGGGGGTGATTTCAGAAAAGAGAAGATTGTTGTGGGATGGACGGCGCGGGGCCAACCGACGGAACCGCCTGCTGCAAGGCCTGCCAGAGAGCATCGACCAGTTCAGACGCCTGTGCGATATCCGGCGTATGTAAAAAAAGGTACGGCGTGGTGGTGTGCTCCCATTTCGCCAGCGTTTGCAGCCAGACGGCGAACATCTCCTCATTTTGCTGCATGTTATCGCTGCCGATAAACCGGACCATCGGGTTCTGCGCCGTTACGATCGCATGGACGGGCACTTTCGGTTTTTTGCGCTGGGCATCAACAACGGCTTCGCTGTGCGGGATTGCGCTGTGCACGGGGCGGCTGTCGAGGATTACACCTTTCTTATGATACACTTCTTCAATCTCTTCATCACTAATCATAAACCCCCATGCCAAAAGCAATCTCATACATACGATTTTCTACAAAAATTCAATCAGTTGGTGACTCTACTAAGCGTCAAAGCAAGTACATTAACGATTGGTTAAAACGAAATCCTGATTACTATTTAGACGAATCACTACGTTTTCAGGATTTAGGTATAAGCGGCTTCTCTGGTGCTAATGCTAAGTCTGGTGCATTCGGTGAATTCTTAGCCGCTGTGGAATCTGGATATATTGAATCGGGTTCAGTCTTACTTGTCGAATCTTTGGACAGGGTAAGCCGTCAGGACATCGATACAGCAGGGGAACAGCTTAGAAAAATTCTCAGGGCTGGCGTTGAAGTGGTGACCCTTGTCGATAACGAGTGGTACACGAAAGAAAGTCTCAAAGATTCGCTTTCCATGATTAAAGCAATGCTGGTGATGGAACGAGCACACGAAGAATCCGCGATGAAATCTACCCGTTTAAGGTCTGTATGGGCTGCTAAAAGGGAACGTGCAGCTAACGGTGAAATCATGTCTAAGCGTTGTGCAGCATGGTTAAAAGTCTCTGAAGACCGTTCACACTTTGAATTCATCCCTGAGAATGTAAAGGCTGTTCAACGTGTCTTTCAGCTACGGTTAGAGGGCTTGTCTCACGTCAAGATAGCCAAGCAAATGAATGATGAAGGGTTTTCCACTCTGAACCAGTTCAAATCCGTTACAGGCGGCTGGTCTCAATCATCGGTCACAGAGTTACTTTCAAACCGTTCGGTGATTGGTTACAAAGTCCCTTCTAAATCAATGGCTGTTAAGGGTGTAGCTGAGATTTCTAACTATTACCCCGCAATAATCACCGATGAGCAATTCTACGCTGTACAGCAGCTTAAACAGGGTTCAGGACGTAAACCTTCCTCTGACTTACCTTTGCTAACAAATCTCTTCAAGGGCGTTCTCAGATGCTCTGAGTGTGGCTTTATTGTCGTTGTTGCGGGTGTGTCTGCTAAAAGGTCTGGTATTTACAAATGCTCAATGAAGAGTGAAGGGCGCTGTAATAGTGTTGGGTTCAGCAGATTGCAGACTGACCGCGCATTGGTTCAGGGGCTGCTTTACAATACTAACCGTCTTTCACTCAATCGTAATAACGGCTCTGCTATAGGCTCTCTTCAAAGTGAGCTAGAAGAGCTTCACAAACAGCGTGAGAGGCTTATTAAGCTGGCTATGCTGGCAGATGATACCGAATCTATGGCTAAGGATTTGAAAGCCCTGAATAGCCAGATTAAGGACGCTGAAAAGGCTGTCTCAGAGGTTCACCAGCGAGAGCAATCAAGCCAGCTTGAGACAATCAGTCATCTTGATTTGACTGTGAAGAAAGACCGGATAGAGGCGCAAATTATCATTAAGCGGATAGTGAAAGAAATCCAACTTAACACGGCTGGAAAGAAATGTGATGTCTTCTTACACAACGGCTTGAAGCTGCTTAACTTTCCACTTGATAGGGTGGTTGACGGTGAAATCTTCTTAGAAGTCTTGCCAGTGTTAGAGGCTGATGAGTTCGATTTTGACACTTACAGGATGATTGAGTAAGCCCTCTAAAGAAGGTAACTTATTGCTCAAACAAAAATATTCTCAGGGGTAGTTATGGCTAACAAAAAACATAGTGTGTTTAAAGCCCTTTCAATGGGCTTTGAAAAAGTTCTTGATGAGCGTGGTTATGATAATGGCGCTTATTACGTCAAGGATGGCAAGATTTGGATTTTTGATATTGTAGCTTTAAAGCAAAAGTTAGGTGTCTCTTCAAATGAAGAATTAGAAGCACAAGATTATGATGTTGAGACATACCTTTCACTGGAAAAAGAGCCGAATGAATTAGCTGCACTATATGAGGATATGGCTGTTGAAGATGGTGAAGCGGTTTATCTTGAAGGTGGAATGTATCTTTATCCTGATGGCTCAATTCGCTAACTATTAGCTATATTGGTAAGTTAGAATCTCAGTGAATTAATGGGGCGATTTCGCCCCTTTCTTACTCAGAAGTTATCTCTCAATACTTCATCATATCTTTCAATTAAAGTTAACTGCTTTTTACTATCTCTGTAGCTATCAACCCATCTATCAACAGCTTCATCAAAGATGAATAAAAAGTCTGTAAAGTTGAAATATACAATTTCATCATGATACTGAGTCGGATGACCTTTTTTGCAAATGGCAATGCTCAGGCGTCGATGCTTTTTCTTCAGAACATCTCTGGAGTTGAGGTTGGTCATGTGCAATAAAGAGTTCCTCAACTGATAGACTTCATCAGGTGTAATGTCTAACTTGCTGATTTCTGAATAGGTATCGAGCCATTGTTGGAAGTTCCTTTTCACGTCACCATATTCAAGGTAAGCAATGGTATCAATTAATGAAACAAGTAGCTTAAAGCTTGATATATAGTGTTTTTGATTAAAGAGAAGCTTCACAGGCTCCATGTGGTCATCATTAATCAGCTTTTTGAGGTGGAATTTACTCCCTGTTAAATACTTATTAAGGTAGTCTGGAATGTCAAGAACCCCCTCAATATGATAGTTAGGGGTGTGTTCATTCCTCAATTGTTCATCTACCGGATGCTTAATATGATATTGTAACTTATTCTGAACAACTGGTGTAACGATTAGTAAAGGGTTAGCAGGGGCTTTAACAGCCTCAAGAGCCAACTCAAAGGGGGCGTAGCTATTACCCACTCTCAAGTTTGTGTTGTACCTTGTAAGTGTCAGTTTTTTGTCATCATCGAGTACAGAAGGGTGAATGTCATGAAATGCCCTACAAGAAGCTAAATCAGTTTCTAACTGCTTGCTTAAAAATTCCAGTTTTTGATTATCGTCACCATCTCGTTCATGCGCAACGATTCCGCAATGTGTGATGTGAACACCATCAGGACAAAAGCAGAAGATGTTATAAATGGTTTCTTTCATTTCCTTTGAAGCTCCTTATGCTGTGTCATCCTTATCATCTTAGTGAAAAGTTAGTTTGTGAGACAGTTGTTTAGCCGCTATGGTTAGCCAGATTTCCTTTTCGATTCTTGAAATTTCCATAGTGACCCCTTCAATGACTTGCTAACGCTGAAGAATAGCCGTTTAGATGGCTAAATTAACAGTGAAAAACAGTGTTCATAGGTGGCTTAAAAACACCTATCTAAACAAGCATTATCAATAGCTGTAGCCTATTAACTGTTCTTTATTCAGAACAGGCATTATTCAGTGAATTTAATCCTGTTTAAATTTCTTCTTTGCTCCAAAGTAACCGCCAGCAGTTGAGGCCGCTATATAGGTAATCATAATCTGAATGGTATTGCGGGAAACATCCGACACAAAGTCATCATCAAAGATGCTTATATAGCCATCAGACGTATCAGCCACACGTTGAATCAGGTCAATAAGCAATATGTGATTCAGATATAAAAAGGCCGCAACGTTAAAGATGGCAAGTACCCACCCCAACTTGCTCAACTCTTTACCTTTACACCATAAGTATGAGGTCATCCCACAACTGAACGAACAATAACCGATGATTGGGGCAATCAATGCCGCTGTGTGTAACATGCTCTTACCGTCTATGTTAGGGGCTATCAAGTGGCTTTTAAGATAATTGATTGGTCATGTGGTTACAATCAACCCTCAGTCGATGCAGTCTCAAAAGGAAGTGGTTTTGATACTGCTGAAAAGGGTCTCTAAAGGTGTGATTAGCTCGTCTCAAAAGGTTGATTTTGAGTTTTGATACATGTATCATTTTGAGACTAGGTTTTGAGACAACTTTCAGGGAATCACCATAATGTCATCTGTAATCGCTTACGTTCGAGTTTCAACTTCTGACCAGACTATTGAGAACCAGAAGAAACAAATCAATGAGGCTGGTTATCAGGTGGGTAAATGGTTCTCTGATGAGGCTGTATCAGGTGGCATTAAGGCAACAGAGCGTAAAGGGTTCGGTGACCTACTGAGCTATGTACGTGAAGGGGATACACTGGTAGTTATCGGGATCGACCGCTTAGGCCGTAATACCATCGACGTATTATCCACGGTTGAGACTTTACAGGCTAAAGGTGTGAAGGTTATCAGCTTGCGTGAGGGGTTCGACCTTTCTACACCAGTGGGTAAGGCAATGCTCACTATGATGGCTGGATTGGCTTCTTTAGAGAAAGACTTGATAGCAGAGCGCCGCACAGCTGGCATCAAACGTGCTCAGTCAGAAGGGGTTCACTGTGGCAGACCGATTAAAGCAACAGCTGAACAGGTTCAGGAACTTCTTTCACAGGGAATGTCACCAAAGCAGGTGCAGGGTGAGTTACAGATTAGTAAGGCGACTTTCTATCGACTGAACAAGTAACAATTGTATGGTGATTCACAATGCCCCTTCGTTGGGGCTTTTTTATGTCTGGCGTTTATCAGGATCCCTGTAACGCATTCTAAGCAGTCTTTGTTATTAACCTATGGGTTAGGGTTACTATCATTAAATAATCGCTTAGAGCGCTGTACAGGCTCAGATATGTTCATTTTTTGCCATTGGTATGGAATCTTTGAAAAGGGCGCTACTAAGCAGAGAGATTCAGACTATCCAAAATCTTCAAAGTTGCTTTAGATATGCTGAAAGTTTCCGGTAAAGCTGAAATAAAAATAGGTCTGAAAATTTTTTAGAAAAATAATATTTGTGAAAATTCATCCACCAGCTTCAAAGCCTCTTTCACGGATCCCGATATGATTTATTGAAGGCTACAAGGTGGAAACCAGAATCACCGATGAGCGAAGCAAGGTGAGGTTAGAGGGGCTTCTTTAAAGAACTCTTAAAAGATACTCAGAGACAAGAAGATGAAAAACAAAGAACAAAAAGAATCTGTTAAGAGGTTTTAGGGTAGCATAAAAAACAATCGATTACAATCGGTTAAGGTAAATAAATCATGGTGATTCAGGGCGTTAGCCCTCTTTACAGTAATCTATTTAGTTATTCTGTTCTCTTCTCTATTCTTATCTTTATTCTAATAGTGTTTCCTTTTGGCATACCCCCTATGCCGTTTTGGTACACCCCCCATTCCCTTTTGGTAGACCCCCTATACCGTTTTGGTATCCCCACCCTTCAACTAATCATGCAAAAAAGAATCCCTTATACTATTTGAGATTAAAAATCAAACAAATATGTTGACAGATTGTTAATGTATTGTTACAGTATTTCTATAGCTTATTGAATTGCATGAAGGAAAGCCCAATGAGAAAAGACATCCCACAGCAAGTAACAATCCGCGTTGAAGTATCACACGCCATTCACCGTAAAATTGTTGAAATGGCAGCGAAACAGGGTGTTAGCTACTCAGCCCTGATTAAAAACATGATTCGTGAAAATGTAATCACAGCTTAAACCGAACAATATACGGCCTTGTTAAAAGGCATTTCTGATATTAGGAAAATCCCATGAATGAAACTCTATGAAATCCCGTTTACCCCCGCTTATAGTGATGTAACCCGAATCACTTCTTTCAACGGTGTTAAGTTATCTCTTTCAGCTAAAATGATTTACCTGTTTATGGTAGGTCTTCAAAGAAACGGTCAAGAAGTCTTCCCCTCAATTAATTACCTGTGTGAATTGTTTGGTATTGGACGAAAGGTTGCTATAGGGGCTTTAACCCAATTACATGAATCATGTCTTATTAGTTCTATTCAGCGTTATGATAGTTCTAAGGTGTACACAGTTGAAATCATGCCACCTGAATTAATTAAACGCCACCAGCAAGATAATAAACCTGAATCAGTATCTGAACCAGAGACCATAATTACCAGTGATTCTAATAATGTCCTTCCCTTTCCAGTGATTGAAGGAGATGAGAATCCATTTATTGACGTTGTAGAAGAGATTGAACCAGTTATTATCCGTCTTTCTAAACCAAAGCCTAAATCAGAAAGTAAACTGAATTATCTTTTTGTCAGTGATTCAGAGGAAGACGACGAACCAATTAAAATGCCAGTTTATGAGGAATTGTAAAATGAAATACGTAGTGGTGCATATTGCGCCAGCACTAATAAAAAAGCTAGAAGCGCTATCTAAGCTGTACGGCCTGAGCCGTCAGAAGACCTTAGAAATTATCGTGAAAGAGGAGTTAAACAATGCCGGATAAGAAACAGGCTTCAGTAGTCAATATGCCAGTCAAGACGCTTGAACTATTGAGTCAATTAGGTGAAAAATATGATTTAACACGACAGCAGACCTTAGCGGTGTTGCTCAATAAGAAAATGAATGAGATTAGTGGTTGTGATAAAATAATAGTTGTGTGACTTTAACAATGCAAAGGTATCACTACTGTGAGTGGAAGCAGACAATATGAACCTTTCAGTTGATAAAATTGGTAGTTATTGCTTTTCGCTATAGCACTCAATTCTATTGCAGTATATAATATAGCCGTCACTAAGTATTCATTATTGATAATGAGGCAACAGATGAAAGCTGTGGATTTAATAAAGAAAATGGAATTGTATGTTCATTCCGCACTTTACGCTTGTGAGTTGGCCGTCGCTGCTAATTCGGCAATGTCATTTTCGGAGGAGAAATGGTCTACTGGCCCAAGTTTACATAGTGCAGCAAACCGTCCAAGATTGGATAAAACAATCCTCCCATTAGCCCTGAAGACATCCGAACTATTCCAGCTTGCAATACATGTTATTAATGACTTTAAAACTCCAGAAAAAGGAAAAGGTGGGGGGCGAAAGTTCATTAATATTCATGAAATGACTAAGCCTGAAGAAATTATGTCGGCGCAAACAATTCTTTACTTGTTTTGCCTGCTGGAAGAATATGAATTCTATGTCTACGAAAAGGAATTGTCCTCAAATTTACAGAGGATTTGTAATGATGATAAATACACCTTGAAAGATGTAGAAGAGTATGGCATAGAAGGCATTAGAAGAAAAAGCATTGACAGGCATATGGCAGAGTATCAATTCTCCTCATGTCGTAAAAGAATTAAACGGTGGGGGAGGTTGGGTGTAAAAGAGTTATCTGAAAATCAGATTTCTCTTTATGAAGTCATCTCAAAAAGACGAAATGAACTTACCCATTTATCATCACCTGAACCAGCTTCAAGACTTGAGGCATTGAACTACTATTTAGTTTGCCGAAATATTGTCCGGTATATATCGATATGCTTCGGTGATAAAAGTATCGATGAAGTTGATGTTGACTGGGAAGTTTGGTCTGAGCTAGAGCATAGCATTCAAAATGATAGTTCAGTTAATGATTTGGCAAAAATGGTTCGAGATGGTGGCGCCAGAGAGTAAAGCTTGAAATTATATAATTGTGGCTTTATAAGGTTTTTATCTAAAGCTTTATAGTGAGGCAATCAAAAGATTTTAGGATGTCAGCCATGTAAAAGGTTTTTGCTCGTCAGGTTTATCCGAGAAATAATCACTTAGAAACTGTTGACAATTTGTTAATGTATGAAAGAATGGTTATATGAGTTAGGGGGTATTTCACCATCCATCAATCCCCGATTTATTATCTGACTCCTCAGTTCCTTCTGTTTATCTTCTTTGGCATCCATCCCGAACGAGTGACGGGAATTCCTCTTGAGAAGATGAACAGCCCTAATTTGAAAACATTGAACCGTGTCCCGTAACATTAAGTTGGCTGGATGCGGTTTTGTGCTTTCTGAAATCTAAGCAAACCAGACTAAGAGTAATTACTAATGACTAATTTAAATCAAGCTGTAAGAATTGAATCGCCAGTTGCAAGCATTTCCCACTTATTACCGTTCGAACAGAAACAGCATATTGAAAAGTTGTACTTCCCACGGATTCAACAGGCCACTGACCGAATGAGTAAAGCTGAATTTGAATATCAAAACGCTCTAGAATCCCGCTCAGTGCTTATTCAACAGAAGACGGCTGAGTATTTGGCTAACCCGTCTGAAAGACACGGTTTTAAAGTTGTTCAGGTTTACCCAACAAACCAGCAATCTGTGATTCAAAGCATGGCTGAACAAGGTTATATCGTTCATCGTGTAGGAATGGGCTTAATCTATTTTATCTCATCTAAAAAGAATGCTCTGAAAGACGCAACTGATAAAGCTGAAGCTGAAGCTGAATTAGCCATTGAAAAGATGATTGAACGTCTGAAGGTAAAAACCTCTGAAGCTGTACACCAGCGAAACAAGATTGTGATTGAAGCCCGTAAAGCTCGGGATGCTGTAAAAGACTTTACAGATTACCTGAACGTGATTGTCACCGATTCTGAAGAGGTGACCGAATAATGAGTATTCCAATGAAAGGGCTGTCCAAACGTGGCAGCTATAATCATCTTACTGACTCAATGGAATTCAAATATTTCAACGGTCAAAATGAAATCAGTGAATCAACCTTTAAAGCACTCTCTTCAGGTAATAAGCCAAAGCCCTCAGTGAAGCCAGCTAAAGCGGTGACCACGTATAAGGTGAAGCCTAAGCCAACAATTGAACAGCAAAGAGATGCAGCCTTGAAAGAGGCTATTAAACAGATGGTAAGCGGGGGCTGATATGGAAGATACAATTAACGCCCCTATTAACTATTACGATTCTGAAAAGCGTCTAATTGTTGGTCACAATCTGGTTGGAAAAATCCACCCTCAATTATTTGATAAGCTGGTTCGCCGTTCAAACGATGGTTCAACCCGTTGCCAGCAAGCCCGAATCACCAGCTACTTAGAAGGACTCTTAAATGGCTAATACTTTCACTAACCCTGATAAGCCTTGCATTCATTGCGGCTCACTTATCCGTTATGTCTCATCGGGTAGATGTGTGGACTGTTCAAAGACACGTAGACAGCCGCCTAAACCAAAGCCACAGATTGTACGGGTAACCGCTTCAGCAGCAAGAGCACCGTTTCACTCTGAAGGTGGGGATAACCGAAATAACATCATTGTGAAGCTGTCTGATAAGGCTCTTAACCGTCTGGATGAGATTGGTTACTCGTTGGTTAAGAAGTACCGTTTAGCAGGTTACACGCAAGAACGAATCCGAGTGGTTGCTCTCTCTCATTTGCTTGAAGCTGTTTAACCCCTCTCATTAATCCCGCCGTATTCATGTTTATCAATCGATTAGCCATCTTCTAATTGTAAGGGTTGCCGAGGGTGGCCATTCATGTTGCCAGTATTGTTTCGAAAAATATTTTGAACGATTATGATAAGAAAAAGCTGAGAATTAGAGGTTCAATAATGGATGGAGGTCTCACTGATTCAGTGAAACATGCTTTAGAACAGAGGATTAAGAGTCCCTTGTGGGGGTTCATTATTCTGGCGTGGACATGGTTTAATTGGCCTAACCTAGCAATGTTGTTCATGAGTGATGCGCCTGTAAAGTTCCGAATCGATTACATCCTTTCACAGGATTATTTCTATCTGTATTACGTGTTTGCCCCCATCCTCTCTGGCAGCATTTTGGCTGTTGTCTCACCCTATGCTCAGTGGCTCCTGTCTCAGGCACATAGGTGGGCTGATGACAGATACAAGGATAATGTTTTTCAGTCCAAGGAGAGAGTGTTTCAAGATAACATCAAGCTATCAAAGCTTAAGGTTCAATCAGATATGGCAGTGGATGTTGAAATTGCCAAAATCAACGCTGATATACAGACTGAAGTCGAAAGAGGCAAGCGCGAGCAGATACTAACTGAAGAGCTTGAAACCCAAAAGAAAATCCTTGATGAAAAAATTGAACTTCTTACCAAAAAACTTGAGGATGAGAAAGCCGATTTTGAAGAGTTGTTAAAGGAAAAGCAAAAGATTCAAGATATTGCGATAAACGTTACGACTCTGTTAGAAAAAGCCCTAAGACTTGATGACAGAAGGTCAGTTCAGCAATTGGTGGATGAAATTTCTGATTTGTTCAGCGTGGAAGACTTCGAGCTTTCAGAACAAAGGAATGCTCTGAAGAATGGTATAAGGAAAAAACGGAGCGTAGCTGAATTTATTGAAGAGGTTAAACTCAACCAAAGCGAAACATCAGAGATTAATCTTCAAAATAAGTGATTTCAGTCTGAGAGGGAAAGTGTATCAATAGAAAGGTCTCTTCAGGATCACGCGGTTGACCGATCGTTCATGCAGGCCGCGATTGAGCGCTTTCTCCGCGTCGCCTTTGGCAAAGAATTCCGGATGCCTCACTTCTACGCCGTAGGTGAAATCAAGTGGCAGGGCCTCGAGAAACTGCCAGAGGGCGGGCAGGTCGCGTGGGCCAAACGTGGCGGGAAGCTGGAGCCAGTACTGGCCAATACGGTTGGCCAGAGGCGACATCCGGGTGAAAAACTCGTGGGTTAAATCATCGCAGTTGCGCAGCGCGGCGTTGTGGGAGATGGTCGCCGGGAATTTAAAGCAAAAGCGGAAGTCGTCGGTGGTTTGCTCGCGCCAGCGTTCGACGATCTCCGCGCGGGGCAGAGCGTACAGCGTGGTATTGCCCTCCACGCAGTTAAAGTGTCGGGCATACTCTTCAAGGTTGGTAATACCCAGGCGCACCCATTTCGGGTGCGACCACTGGGGCAGGCCCACGTACATCATAGCGCGCTGAGGATCTCATCCGTGCTGCGCACGCGACCGATACGCGGGAAGATATGGGTCATGCTGCCCTGGTGCTGATCCGCAGAGGCTGCGCTGCACGCATCTTCCGCGATCACCAGGTTAAAGCCCAGCTCCCAGGCGTTACGGGCGGTGGATTCCACACCAATGTTGGTGGAGATCCCGCACAGAATAATCGTGTCGATCCCGCGACGGCGCAGCTGGAGCTCCAGGTCGGTGCCGTAGAATGCGCCCCACTGGCGTTTGGTGACTTCTATATCGCTGTCGCGTTTACCGAGCGAGACAGGATATGTCCACCAGTTGTCCGGCAGCGCCTGCGCCGGGGCCTGAGCATCAACCGGCTGTTTTAACGCTTCGGCGAAATCAGCGGACCAGCCGACGCGCACCATAACAACAGGCGAGCCGCTGGCGCGGCATTTTTCTGCCAGGCGCGCAGCGCGGCTGACCACATCGTCAGCGGTGTGCGGACCACCGGCAAAAGGCAGAATGCCTTCCTGTAAATCAATGACCACAAGGGCGGTTTTGGTGGCATCAAGTGTAAACATCGTCGCTCCCGTCAAATGATTGCTTTTCTACACCTTACGACGTGATGGCCTGTTATCGGTCGGATAATTTTGTTAATTTTTGTGAGAATAGGCAATAAGAGTTCAGCAAACGCGCGTCAGGTCGTGCTTCGCTCTTATCGTGCGGCAGAATTTCCAGTATAATAGCCGCCTTTTTTCATCCAGTTGTGACATACAGAAAGCTGCGACATCGTAGCCTGCGAGACAGGCGACAATCAGCCTGCGGCTAATTAAGGGATATCTCATGCGTACAGAATATTGCGGGCAGCTGCGTCAGTCCCACGTCGGGCAGCAGGTCACCCTGTGTGGTTGGGTCAATCGTCGTCGCGATCTTGGTAGCCTTATCTTTATTGATATGCGTGACCGCGAAGGTATCGTTCAGGTGTTCTTCGATCCGGATCGCGCTGATGCGTTGAAGCTGGCTTCTGAGCTGCGCAATGAGTTCTGCATTCAGGTGACGGGCACCGTGCGTGCGCGTGACGAGAAAAACGTCAACGCCGACATGGCGACCGGCGCTATCGAAGTGCTGGCGTCCGATCTGACGATCATCAACCGCGCGGAAGCGTTGCCGCTGGACTCCAACCACGTCAACACCGAAGAAGCGCGTCTGAAATACCGCTACCTGGATCTGCGTCGTCCGGAAATGGCTCAGCGCCTGAAAACCCGTGCGAAAATCACCAGCCTGGTGCGCCGTTTTATGGATGACCACGGTTTCCTTGATATCGAAACCCCGATGCTGACCAAAGCCACGCCGGAAGGCGCGCGCGATTACCTGGTGCCATCCCGCGTCCATAAAGGCAAATTCTATGCGCTGCCGCAGTCTCCACAGCTGTTCAAACAGCTGCTGATGATGTCTGGCTTCGATCGCTACTATCAGATTGTGAAATGCTTCCGCGACGAAGACCTGCGCGCTGACCGTCAGCCAGAATTTACCCAGATCGATGTGGAAACCTCCTTCATGACCGCTGAGCAGGTGCGTGAAGTGATGGAAGCCCTGGTGCGTAGCCTGTGGAACGACGTGAAAGGCGTTGAGCTGGGCGATTTCCCAATCATGACCTTCGCGGAAGCCGAGCGTCGCTACGGCTCCGACAAACCAGACCTGCGTAACCCGATGGAGCTGGTGGACGTGGCAGACCTGGTGAAAGCCGTTGAGTTCGCGGTCTTTGCTGGCCCGGCTAACGATCCGAAAGGCCGCGTGGCGGCACTGCGCGTGCCGGGCGGTGCTGCCCTGAGCCGTAAGCAGATTGACGACTACGGCAACTTCATCAAGATCTACGGCGCGAAAGGTCTGGCCTATATTAAAGTAACCGAGCGTGCAAAAGGTCTGGAAGGCATCACCAGCCCGGTGGCGAAATTCCTGAATGCGGACATCGTGGAAGCGATCCTTGAGCGCACCGGTGCGCAGGACGGCGACATGATCTTCTTCGGCGCAGACAACAAGAAAGTGGTTGCGGATGCGATGGGTGCGCTGCGTCTGAAGCTCGGCAAAGACCTGAACCTGACCGACGAAAGTAAATGGGCGCCGCTGTGGGTGATCGACTTCCCGATGTTTGAAGACGACGGTGAAGGCGGCCTGACCGCGATGCACCACCCGTTCACCTCGCCAAAAGACATGACGCCGGCAGAGCTGAAGGCAGCACCGGAAGACGCAGTGGCAAACGCCTACGATATGGTCATCAACGGCTACGAAGTGGGCGGTGGTTCCGTGCGTATTCACAGCGGTGAAATGCAGCAGACCGTGTTCGGCATCCTGGGCATCAACGAACAGGAGCAGCGCGAGAAGTTCGGCTTCCTGCTGGACGCGCTGAAATACGGTACGCCTCCGCACGCGGGTCTGGCTTTCGGTCTTGACCGTCTGACCATGCTGCTGACCGGCACCGATAACATCCGTGATGTGATCGCCTTCCCGAAAACCACTGCCGCCGCGTGTCTGATGACCGAAGCGCCAAGCTTTGCCAACCCGGCCGCGCTGGCTGAGCTGGGCATTGAGGTGGTGAAGAAGGAAGAGAAAAACTGATATGGCATATAAGCGTCCCGTTTCGGTTCTGGTGGTCATTTATGCAGAAGACACGAAGCGGGTGCTGATGTTGCAGCGGCGCGACGATCCGGATTTCTGGCAGTCGGTTACCGGCAGCCTGGAAGAGGGGGAGACCGCACCGCAGGCCGCCGCGCGTGAAGTAAAGGAAGAGGTCGCCATTGATGTTGCTTACGAGCAACTGACCCTGAAGGACTGTCAGCGCACGGTGGAGTTTGAAATTTTTAGCCATTTACGTCATCGCTATGCACCGGGAATTGAGCGCAATACGGAATCATGGTTCTGCCTTGCGCTTCCCCATGAGCGGGAGATCGTGTTCACGGAACACCTGACCTACCGCTGGGTGGATGCGGCGGATGCCGCCGCACTGACCAAGTCGTGGAGCAACCGGCAGGCGATTGAAGAATTTGTAATTAACGCTGCCTGAGAAGGCGCGATTTTTGGAGAACTTTTTATGGCAGGTCATAGTAAGTGGGCCAACACCAAACACCGCAAAGCGGCACAGGATGCCAAACGCGGTAAAATCTTTACCAAAATCATTCGTGAGCTGGTGACAGCGGCGCGTCTGGGCGGCGGCGATCCGGCCTCTAACCCACGTCTGCGCGCAGCGGTGGATAAAGCCCTGTCCAACAACATGACGCGTGACACCCTGAACCGTGCAATCGCACGTGGCGTGGGCGGTGATGAAGACGCGAACATGGAAACCATCATTTATGAAGGTTACGGTCCTGGCGGTACGGCGGTGATGGTTGAGTGCCTGTCCGACAACCGTAACCGTACCGTTGCGGAAGTGCGCCACGCGTTCACCAAAACCGGCGGCAACCTGGGCACTGACGGTTCTGTAGCGTACCTGTTCAGCAAAAAAGGCGTCATCTCCTTCGAGAAAGGCGACGAAGATGCGATCATGGAAGCGGCGCTGGAAGCCGGTGCGGAAGACGTGGTGACCTACGACGACGGCGCTATTGATGTTTACACCGCATGGGAAGAGATGGGGGCCGTGCGTGATGCGCTGGAAGCGGCTGGCCTGAAGGCGGATAACGCTGAAGTCTCCATGATCCCGTCTACCAAAGCGGACATGGATGCGGAAACCGCACCGAAACTGCTGCGTCTGATCGACATGCTCGAAGACTGCGACGACGTACAGGAAGTGTACCACAACGGTGAAATCTCTGATGAGGTTGCAGCGACTCTCTGATGAGAGCGTGTAGATCCGTTACAGGAGACGCGTGATGTCGATTATTCTCGGGATTGACCCAGGCTCACGCGTCACCGGGTATGGCGTTATCCGTCAGGTGGGACGCCAGTTAACCTACCTCGGCAGTGGGTGTATTCGCACCAAAGTGGACGATCTGCCGTCGCGCCTGAAGCTCATCTATGCGGGCGTGTCGGAGATCATCACTCAGTTTCAGCCGGACTATTTCGCCATCGAGCAGGTCTTTATGGCGAAAAACGCTGACTCGGCGTTAAAGCTCGGTCAGGCGCGCGGCGTGGCGATTGTTGCCGCCGTGAACCAGGATCTGCCGGTGTTCGAGTATGCGGCCCGTCAGGTTAAGCAGACGGTGGTGGGCATTGGTAGCGCGGAGAAAAGCCAGGTGCAGCACATGGTGCGTACCCTGCTGAAGCTCCCTGCGAACCCGCAGGCCGACGCCGCGGATGCGCTGGCCATTGCGATTACCCACTGTCACGTCAGCCAGAATGCGATGCAAATGAGCGAGTCGCGGCTCAATCTGGCGCGAGGCAGGTTACGATAATGACAAATCAGGCTGGATGTTTATCCAGCCTTTTTTTATTATGTCGGCAGATAATTTCTTCCAGAACGCAGGAGCGTCACGTGATAGGCAGACTCAGAGGCATCATCATTGAAAAACAACCCCCGTTAGTGCTGCTGGAAGTGGGTGGCGTGGGCTATGAAGTCCATATGCCGATGACCTGCTTCTACGAGCTTCCGGAGGCGGGCAAAGAGGCGGTTGTCTTTACCCAGTTTGTGGTGCGTGAAGACGCTCAGCTGCTGTACGGATTCAATAACAAACAGGAACGCACCCTGTTCCGCGAATTGATCAAAACCAACGGCGTCGGGCCGAAGCTGGCGCTTGCGATTCTGTCCGGTATGTCAGCGCCACAGTTTGTGAACGCCGTTGAGCGTGAAGATCCGGCTGCGTTAATTAAACTTCCGGGCATCGGGAAGAAAACTGCCGAGCGTTTAATTGTCGAGATGAAGGACCGCTTTAAAGGTCTGCATGGCGATCTGTTCACGCCGGCAGCCGATCTGGTGCTGACTTCCCCGGGCGCGCCTGCATCGGATGATGATGCCGAGCAGGAAGCGGTTGCCGCGCTGGTGGCGCTGGGCTATAAACCTCAGGAGGCCAGCCGGATGGTGAGCAAAATTGCTAAACCGGATGCCAGCAGTGAAACCCTGATTCGTGAAGCGCTGCGCGCTGCATTGTGAGGTAAAGGATGATTGAAGCAGACCGCCTGGTATCGGCAGGCACCATTCAGCCAGATGACGTGGTGGATCGCGCGATCCGTCCCAAACTGCTGGATGAGTATATCGGCCAGCCGCAGGTTCGTTCTCAGATGGAGATTTTCATCCAGGCGGCAAAGCTGCGCGGCGATGCGCTCGATCACCTGCTGATTTTTGGTCCGCCGGGGTTAGGTAAAACCACCCTGGCGAATATCGTCGCCAACGAAATGGGCGTTAACCTGCGTACCACTTCCGGCCCGGTACTGGAGAAAGCAGGGGACCTGGCGGCGATGCTGACCAACCTCGAACCGCATGACGTGCTGTTTATCGACGAGATCCATCGCCTGTCGCCGGTGGTGGAGGAAGTGCTCTATCCGGCAATGGAGGATTACCAGCTGGATATCATGATCGGTGAAGGTCCGGCCGCGCGCTCGATCAAAATCGATCTGCCACCGTTTACCCTGATTGGCGCCACGACCCGCGCCGGCTCGCTGACCTCTCCACTGCGTGACCGTTTTGGTATCGTGCAGCGTCTGGAGTTTTATCAGGTGCCCGACCTTCAGCATATTGTGGGGCGCAGCGCGCGCTACATGGGGCTGGATATGAGCGAAGAGGGGGCGTTTGAAGTGGCGAAGCGCTCCCGCGGTACGCCGCGTATCGCCAACCGCCTGCTGCGCCGGGTGCGTGACTTTGCCGAGGTGAAGCACGACGGCACTATATCGGCCGAGATCGCCGCCCAGGCGCTGGATATGCTGAACGTCGATGCTGAAGGTTTTGACTATATGGACCGTAAGCTGCTGCTGGCGGTGCTGGATAAGTTCTTTGGCGGGCCAGTAGGGCTGGATAACCTGGCGGCGGCAATTGGCGAAGAGCGTGAGACTATCGAAGATGTGCTGGAGCCGTATCTGATCCAGCAAGGCTTCTTGCAGCGTACCCCGCGCGGTCGTATGGCGACGGTGCGGGCGTGGAATCATTTCGGCATTACGCCGCCCGCGATGCCGTAAGTAGCGATAAATTCTAGCCCCGGTAAGCGAAGCGCCACCGGGGACATGCTGACTACTGCGCGGTCTTTTTCATCATACTGAAAATAAACAACACCGCCGCGCACAATACCACCGACGGCCCCGCTGGCGTGTCATAAAACGCCGAGAAGGTTAACCCGCCCGTCACCGCAATCATTCCGATAATCACCGCGATACCGGCCATTTGCTCCGGCGTACGCGCAAAACGGCGCGCCGTGGCGGCAGGGATTATCAGCAGCGACGTGATGATCAGCGCGCCGACAAACTTCATCGCCACGCCGATGGTTAACGCCGTCACCAGCATCAACAGCAGCTTCACGCGCTGAAGCTTCACGCCGTCGACAAAGGCCAGATCCGGGCTGACGGTCATCGCCAGTAAACTCCGCCACTGCCACAGCAGGATCCCGAGCACCACCGCCACGCCAATGGCAATGGAAATGAGATCTTCGGGCGTGACGGCCAGCAGATCGCCAAACAGGTAGGCCATCAGATCTACGCGGATGTTTGACATCAGGCTCACTACCACCAGGCCCAGCGACAGGGCGCTGTGCGCCATAATGCCGAGCAGGGTATCAATTGCCAGGTGAGGGCGTTTTTCCAGCCAGACCAGACCGGCAGCCAGCAGCAGCGTGACGACAATCACCGCATAAAACGGGTTCACGTCCAGTAATAAACCAAACGCGACACCCAGCAATGAAGCATGGGCCAGCGTATCGCCGAAATAGGACATTCTGCGCCAGACGACAAACGAGCCGAGTGGACCCGCGGCGCAGGCAAGCATAATCCCGGCCAGCCAGCCGGGCAGTAACAGTTCAATCATGAGTGTCCATTTCCCCGACGCAGGACAATTCGTCCCTGTAAATCATGGCGGTGATTGTGATTATGGCGATAGATGCCCAGCTGTTCGGCGCCACGATGGCCAAACATGGAGATAAATTCGGGATGCATTGACACCACTTCCGGCGTGCCGGAACAACAAATGTGATGGTTCAGGCACAGTACTTCGTCGGTTTTGGCCATCACCAGATGCAGATCATGGGAGACCATCAGCACCGCGCAGTTAAGCTCCCGACGGAGCTGGTCAATCAGATCGTACAGCGCAACCTGACCGTTGACGTCAACACCCTGCGTCGGCTCGTCCAGGACCAGCAGCTGAGGGCTGCTGAGCAGGGCACGGGCAAGCAATACGCGCTGGGTTTCACCGCCCGACAGCTTTTGCAAGGGCGCCTCAACAAGATGTCCCGCCTGAACGCGTTTCAGCGCCGGGAGGATATCCGCTTTACGCGTACCGGGACGGAGGCGCAGGAAGCGGCTCACCGTCAGGGGCAGGGTGGCATCAAGATGTAATTTTTGCGGCACATAGCCGATACGCAATTTGTCTTCGCGGACGATAACACCTGCGTCAGGGGCTACCAGGCCTAATACGACGCGCACCAGCGTCGATTTGCCTGCACCGTTAGGGCCGAGCAGCGTGAGTATTTTGCCGGGCTTCAGATTCAGCGACACGTCAGAAAGGACGCGGCGCTGGCCGAATGAGACCGAAACATTTTCAAGAGAAACTAAAGTCGTCATGTCAATTTAAGCTTGCAGAAGTCATCGAATGTTATAATATCACATTCCACGCATTCATTACGATGATTAGTCGCATTATGTTACAGAAAAATACGCTTCTTTTCGCAGCTTTATCCGCTGCTCTTTGGGGTACAACAGCACAAGATGTTAACGCCGCTGTTGTCGCTTCGCTTAAACCGCTTGGATTTATCGCCTCTGCCATCGCGGACGGGGTCACTGAGACACAGGTTCTGCTGCCTGACGGGGCTTCCGAGCATGATTATTCTCTGCGTCCATCTGATGTAAAACGCTTACAGAACGCGGACTTAGTCGTCTGGATTGGTCCTGAGATGGAAGCGTTCATGCAGAAGTCAGCCAGACAGCTTCCCGCTGAGAAACAGGTGACGATTGCCGGGCTGTCCGGCGTGAAACCGTTACTCATGAAAGGAGCTGAGGACGAGGGTGATGAGCATGACCACGACCATGCTCATGGTGAAAAAGGTGACGACCATCACCATCACGGTGAATACAACATGCATCTCTGGCTCTCCCCAGAGATAGCGCGGCTTACAGCGGTTGCAATCCACGACAAATTAGTGGAACTTATGCCGCAAAGTCGAATCAAACTCGACGCCAACCTGAAGGATTTTGAGGCTCAATTAGCCGCAACCGACAAACAGGTGGGTAACGAGCTCGCACCGCTTAAAGGAAAAGGGTACTTCGTTTTTCATGATGCCTACGGGTATTACGAGAAACATTACGGTCTGACCCCGCTGGGGCATTTTACCGTCAACCCTGAAATTCAGCCTGGTGCGCAGCGTTTACATGAAATCAGAACACAGTTGGTTGAGCAAAAAGCGACATGCGTTTTTGCTGAGCCACAGTTCAGGCCAGCGGTCGTAGAAGCCGTGGCCAGGGGAACATCCGTGCGCATGGGAACCCTTGACCCGCTAGGTACGAACATCCAGTTGAGCAAAGCGAGCTATTCGCAGTTCCTCAGCCAACTGGCGAATCAGTATGCGAGCTGCCTGAAAGGAGATTAACGAGGAAGTGAATACGTGCAACAGATAGCCCGCTCTGTCGCCCTGGCATTTAACAATCTGCCTCGACCCCACCGCGTTATGCTGGGGTCGCTTACAGTTCTCACATTAGCGGTCGCCGTCTGGCGGCCCTATGTTTACCACCCGAGTTCCGCCCCAATCATCAAAACCATCGAACTGGAGAAGAGCGAGATCCGCTCTCTGCTGCCCGAGGCCAGCGAGCCTATCGATCAGGCCGCTCAGGAAGATGAAGCGATTCCCCAGGATGAGCTGGATGACAAGATCCAGAATGAAGCTGGCATTCATGAATATGTTGTATCCACTGGCGATACGCTGAGCAGCGTCCTGAACCAGTACGGTATCGACATGGGCAACATCAGCCAGCTCGCCGCATCCGATAAAGAGCTGCGTAACCTGAAAATTGGTCAGCAACTTTCCTGGACCTTAACGCCCGACGGCGATCTGCAACGTTTGACCTGGGAGATGTCCCGTCGCGAAACCCGCACCTACGATCGCACTGCAAACGGTTTCAAAATGACCAGTGAATTGCAGCAGGGCGACTGGGTTAACAGCGTCATGAAAGGGACCGTCGGCGGCAGCTTTGTTTCCAGCGCACGCGATGCCGGCCTGACCAGCGCTGAAATCAGCTCGGTGATCAAAGCCATGCAGTGGCAGATGGATTTCCGCAAACTGAAAAAAGGCGATCAGTTCTCTGTCCTGATGTCCCGCGAAATGCTGGACGGTAAGCGCGAGCAGAGCCAGCTGGTGGGCGTTCGTCTGCGTTCAGACGGCAAAGACTACTACGCTATTCGCGCGGAAGACGGTAAGTTCTATGACCGCAGCGGTACGGGTCTGGCAAAAGGCTTCCTGCGTTTCCCAACGGCGAAACAGTTCCGCGTCTCCTCCAACTTTAACCCGCGTCGTCTGAACCCGGTAACGGGCCGCGTAGCGCCGCACCGTGGCGTTGACTTCGCTATGCCGCAGGGCACGCCAGTGCTGGCGGTAGGAGATGGTGAAGTGGTCATGGCGAAACGCAGCGGTGCTGCTGGCTATTACGTTGCTATTCGTCACGGTCGTACGTACACCACCCGCTACATGCACCTGCGTAAACTGCTGGTCAAACCGGGCCAAAAGGTGAAACGTGGCGATCGCATCGCGCTGTCCGGTAACACCGGCCGGTCGACGGGGCCGCACCTGCACTATGAAGTGTGGATCAACCAGCAGGCGGTTAACCCGCTGACGGCGAAACTGCCGCGCACCGAAGGGCTGACCGGAAAAGATCGCAAAGATTACCTGGCGCAGGTGAAAGAGGTGATGCCGCAGCTGCGCTTCGACTAAGCTCTCCTGATTTAAAAAGCCGGCGTCAGTATGCGCCGGCTTTTTCTTTTGTGCGCGGGCGGCAGCCTCGCTACACTATCCGCATATATTTTTGCGTCACCAGACCCTGGAACCCGCATGGAAACCAAAAAAAACAATATTGAGTACATTCCTGAGTTTGAAAAATCTTTTCGCCACCCGCGTAACTGGGGCGCCTGGATTGGCGTATACGCGTTTGCTGGCATGGCGTTGCTACCTGCTTCCCTTCGCGATCCGGTGCTCGGTAAAGTGGGGCGCCTGGCAGGGCGCTTGGGTAAAAGCGCGCGCCGACGCGCGCAAATAAACCTGTTGTACTGTTTCCCGGATAAAAGCGACGCCGAACGCGAAGCAATCATTGATGACATGTATACCACTGCGCCGCAGGCGATGGCGATGATGGCGGAACTGGCGCTGAAAGGGCCGGAGAAGATCGTCGAACGCGTTGACTGGAAAGGGCTGGAGATCATCGACGAGATGCGTCGCAATGATGAAAAGGTGATTTTCCTGGTGCCGCACGGCTGGGGGGTCGACATTCCGGCGATGTTAATGGCGTCGCAGGGCCAGAAAATGGCGGCGATGTTCCATAATCAGGGAAACAAAATCTACGATTTCGTCTGGAATACCGTGCGCCGTCGCTTTGGCGGACGCTTGCACGCCAGAAACGATGGCATTAAGCCTTTCATTCAGTCGGTACGTCAGGGTTACTGGGGCTACTATCTGCCCGATCAGGACCACGGTCCTGAGCACAGCGAGTTTGTCGATTTCTTCGCAACCTATAAAGCCACGCTACCAGCGATTGGTCGCCTGATGAAAGTCTGCCGCGCCCGCGTGATCCCACTGTTCCCGGCTTATGACGGTAAAACGCATCGCCTGAGCATTGAGGTACGTCCGCCGATGGACGATCTGCTGACCGCAGACGATCACACCATCGCACGCCGCATGAATGAAGAGGTGGAAGTGCTGGTGGGGCCGCATAAGGAGCAATATACGTGGATCCTGAAGCTGCTCAAAACGCGTAAACCTGGCGAAACAGAGCCGTACAAGCGTAAAGAACTTTTCCCGAAGAAATAGGAAACCTTCACCCCTCTCCCCTTAGGGGAGAGGGGATCAGAGCTTACTCTACGGTCAGTACGCGGGTGGTATTGGTTGAGCCGATGGTGCTCATCACGTCACCCTGCGTCACGATAACGATATCACCGGATACCAGATAACCTTTGTCGCGCAGCAGGTTCACGGCATCGTGCGCGGCGGCCACGCCGTCGTTGGTGCTGTCGAAGTATACTGGCGTCACGCCGCGATACAGCGCCGTCAGGTTCAGCGTACGCTCGTGACGGGACATGGCGAAGATCGGCAGACCGGAGCTGATACGGGACGTCATTAGCGCGGTACGGCCAGATTCGGTCATGGTGATGATCGCCGTGACCCCTTTCAGGTGGTTGGCTGCGTACATCGCGGACATCGCAATCGCTTCTTCCACATTGTCGAACTGGATATCCAGGCGGTGCTTGGAGACGTTAATGCTTGGGATCTTCTCTGCACCCAGGCAGACGCGCGCCATGGCGGCCACGGTTTCCGCCGGATACTGGCCCGCCGCGGTTTCCGCTGACAGCATCACCGCGTCAGTACCATCCAGCACGGCGTTCGCCACGTCCATGACTTCTGCACGGGTCGGCATTGGGTTGGTGATCATGGATTCCATCATCTGGGTGGCAGTGATCACCGCGCGGTTCAGCTGACGCGCGCGACGGATCAGCGCTTTCTGGATACCGACCAGTTCAGGGTCGCCAATTTCCACGCCCAGGTCACCACGGGCAACCATCACCACGTCAGACGCCAGGATCACGTCGTCCATCGCGTCCTGATCGCAGACCGCTTCAGCGCGTTCCACTTTTGCAACGATTTTCGCATCGCAGCCTGCATCGCGCGCCAGGCGGCGAGCATAGTTCAGATCTTCACCGCAGCGCGGGAAGGAGACGGCCAGATAATCCACGCCGATCTGCGCTGCGGTCACGATATCCGCTTTGTCTTTATCGGTCAGCGCTTCGGCAGACAGGCCACCGCCGAGTTTGTTGATGCCTTTGTTGTTGGAGAGCGGGCCGCCGACGGTCACTTCGGTGAACACCTTCATACCCTGAACTTCCAGCACTTTCAGCTGTACGCGTCCGTCGTCCAGCAGCAGGATGTCGCCAGGCACAACGTCAGCAGGCAGACCTTTGTAGTCGATACCCACTTTTTCCTTATCGCCTTCACCTTTGCTCAGGTTGGCGTCCAGCAGGAATTTATCGCCGATGTTGAGGAAGACTTTGCCTTCTTTAAAGGTCGATACGCGGATTTTTGGACCTTGCAGGTCACCGAGGATAGCAACATGGCGGCCCAGTTTAGCTGCGATTTCACGCACTTTGTCGGCACGTAATTTATGGTCTTCTGGCGTACCGTGAGAGAAGTTCATACGCACCACGTTAGCACCCGCGGCGATAATCTTTTCGAGGTTATTATCGCGGTCGGTGGCCGGGCCTAAGGTGGTGACGATCTTGGTTCTGCGAAGCCTTCTGGACATGTAATACTCCGTTGACTGAAACAACTTTGGTGTTGCGTGAACATAGAATCGGCCTTCATCTATCGCAATGCAGTAGCGAGGGGACCGAATGCCGTAAATCGTACTTCGTCGTTATTAGGGAACATCGCTCTTTATAAGCAATTCTTTATCAAAACGCGATTCTTTCAGGGCTTCCTTGACCCGCTTCAAGTTATCCCGGAATTTTGCGCCCCGGCGTAAGGTAAAACCGGTCGCCAGTACGTCGATGACCGTCAACTGCGCCAGGCGGGAGACCATCGGCATGTACATGTCGGTATCCTCCGGTACGTCCAGGGTAATGGCGAGCGTCGCTTCCCGGGCGAGCGGCGTACCTGCCGTCGTCAGGGCGATGACCATCGCATCGTTGTCACGCGCGAGCTGCGCCAGCTCCACCTGGCTCTTGGTGCGGCCCGTATGAGAGATGAGTACCACGACATCATCTTCGCTACAATTCATACAGCTCATGCGTTGCAGCACAATGTCATCGGAGTAAATCACCGGCACGTTAAAGCGAAAGAACTTATTCATGGCGTCATGCGCCACGGCGGCGGACGAGCCAAGGCCAAAGAAGGCAATCCGTTTGGCCTGCGTGAGAAGATCGACCGCGCGATTTACTGAACTCATGTCCAGAGACTGGCGAACGTGGTCGAGCGTGGCCATTGCCGATTCAAATATTTTTGCGGTGTATGCATCAACGCTGTCGTCTTCATCGACATTGCGATTAACATACGGGGTGCCGTTTGCCAGACTTTGGGCCAGATGCAGTTTAAAATCAGGAAAGCCGCGCGTGTCCAGACTACGACAGAATCGATTGACCGTCGGTTCGCTGACGCCCGATTCCTGTGCCAGAGCGGCGATGCTTGAATGAATCGCCTGAGCGGGCGCGGCGAGAATAACTTCAGCCACTTTGCGCTCGGATTTGCTAAGGTGTTCCAGTTGAAACTGGATTTTTTCCAGCATGTTCATTGTTAACAAGACGCTCATGAGGGCATAAACGATTTCATAAAGAGATGAAACCTTGATTCGATTTAGCCGATATTACCCCCAGGACTCCCGAAAGGGTAATCGTCGACAAGAAATGTTGTTGTTTTTTTTCATTACTTGATCGACGTCGGGTTTTGCTCTGACCCCGTTGCGCAAAGAATCGACGTTTGTTGCGTCATCAGACGGGCGTAATGGCCCAGGCGACGAAAAATCACCGTATCGCACGTGACGTTAAGCGCTAATGGTTTCAGGAAACGCGTAAAAGCAGTACAGTGCATTGTAATAAAATTACAACGATACCTGGCAGAGTACCAGGCGATCTAACTGAGGAGAATGACATGGCGGTAACGCAAACAGCCCAGGCATGTGACCTGGTCATTTTCGGCGCGAAAGGCGATCTTGCACGCCGAAAATTGCTGCCTTCCCTGTATCAGCTCGAAAAAGCGGGCCAGATCCATCCCGACACCCGGATCCTTGGGGTAGGGCGCGCAGACTGGGATAAGGAGGCTTATACCAAAGTCGTGCGTGAGGCGCTCGAAACGTTCATGAAAGAGAAAATCGATGAAAGCCTTTGGGATAAGCTGAGCGGGCGTCTCGATTTCTGCAACCTGGACGTCAACGATGTAGGCGCCTTTACCCGTCTGGGTGAAATGCTTGACCAGGAAAATCGTGTCACTATTAACTATTTCGCCATGCCGCCAAGCACCTTCGGCGCCATCTGCAAAGGTCTGGGCGAGGCGAAGCTGAACGCCAAACCGGCGCGCGTAGTGATGGAGAAACCGCTGGGTACGTCGCTGGCGACCTCGCGTGAAATCAACGACCAGGTAGGCGAGTTCTTTGAGGAGTGTCAGGTTTACCGTATTGACCACTATCTGGGCAAAGAGACGGTACTGAACCTGCTGGCGCTGCGTTTTGCCAACTCCCTGTTTGTGAACAACTGGGACAACCGCACTATCGACCACGTGGAAATTACCGTGGCGGAAGAGGTGGGCATCGAAGGCCGTTGGGGCTACTTCGACCAGGCCGGCCAGATGCGTGACATGATCCAGAACCACCTGCTGCAAATTCTGTGCATGATTGCCATGTCTCCACCGTCAGATCTGACGGCCGACAGCATTCGTGACGCCAAAGTGAAAGTGCTGAAATCACTGCGCCGTATTGACCGCTCCAACGTGCGTGAGAAAACCGTGCGCGGCCAGTACACCGCAGGTTTTGCCCAGGGGAAAAAAGTTCCTGGCTATCTGGAAGAAGAGGGCGCGAACAAGTCCAGCAACACCGAGACGTTTGTGGCGATCCGCGTGGATATCGACGACTGGCGCTGGGCCGGTGTGCCGTTCTACCTGCGTACCGGGAAACGTCTGCCGGCAAAATGCTCCGAAGTGGTGGTCTACTTCAAAAATCCGGAACTGAACCTGTTCAAAGAATCCTGGCAGGAACTGCCGCAGAATAAACTGACCATCCGTCTGCAACCGGACGAGGGTGTGGATATTCAGATCCTGAACAAAGTGCCGGGTCTTGATCACAAACACAACCTGCAAACCACCAAGCTCGACCTGAGCTACTCTGAAACCTTCAACCAGACGCATCTGGCCGACGCTTACGAGCGTCTGCTGCTGGAAACCATGCGTGGTATCCAGGCGCTGTTCGTCCGCCGCGATGAAGTGGAAGAGGCGTGGAAGTGGGTCGACTCCATCACCGAAGCGTGGGCAGCCGATCAGGACGCGCCAAAACCGTATCAGGCGGGAACATGGGGACCTGTCGCCTCCGTTGCGATGATCACCCGTGATGGCCGCTCCTGGAACGAGTTTGAATAACCACCTTCTCTAGCCCAAAGGTGTTATTTTACCGGTAACATGATCTAACACAGCAAGTGGCATAATTTTTATCTTTTAAGCTCCGCGTGGATTCACCCGCGGAGCTTTTTTTATTACACTCCCTTCAGACATTTTGCCCCTGTGCTCCGGATATCAGGCGTTTCAGCGTTGTTAACAACCGTCAGAAACTGTGTAAACTCCCGAGCCTGGACAGATAAATTAGAGGAGCTTTTATGAATCCGACATTGTTACGCGTAACACAACGCATTGTTGAACGCTCGCAAGAGACCCGTGCTGCCTACCTTGCCCGCATCGAACAGGCGAAGAGTGAAACGGTCCATCGCTCACAGCTGGCCTGCGGGAATCTGGCCCACGGCTTTGCGGCCTGCCAGCCTGGTGATAAAGACGCGCTGAAAAGCATGTTGCGTAACAATATCGCCATCATTACCTCCTATAACGACATGCTTTCAGCCCACCAGCCGTATGAGGTCTACCCGTCTATCATCCGCAATGCGCTGCACAGCGTGAACGCGGTGGGCCAGGTTGCAGGCGGCGTGCCGGCCATGTGTGATGGCGTAACCCAGGGCCAGGACGGTATGGAACTGTCCCTGCTGAGCCGCGAAGTGATCGCCATGTCGGCGGCAGTGGGCCTGTCTCACAATATGTTTGATGGCGCGCTCTATCTGGGCGTGTGCGACAAAATCGTCCCGGGGCTGGTGATGGCCGCGCTGTCGTTTGGCCATCTGCCAGCGATTTTTGTGCCGTCAGGCCCGATGGCAAGCGGTCTGCCAAACAAGGAAAAAGTCCGTATCCGCCAGCTGTATGCCGAAGGAAAAGCGGACCGTCAGGCACTGCTGGAAGCGGAAGCCGCGTCTTATCACGCGCCGGGCACCTGTACATTCTACGGTACGGCCAACACCAACCAGATGGTGGTGGAGTTTATGGGGATGCAGCTACCGGGCTCGTCGTTCATCCAGCCGGATGCGCCACTGCGTAAAGCGCTGACCGAAGCCGCAGCCCGTCAGGTGACGCGCCTGACCGGTAACGGCAACGAGTGGATGCCAATGGGCAAAATGGTGGATGAAAAAGTTATCGTAAACGGGATTGTCGCCCTGCTGGCGACCGGCGGTTCAACCAACCATACCATGCACCTTGTCGCGATGGCGCGCGCGGCGGGCATTCTGATTAACTGGGATGACTTCTCCGATATCTCCTCCGTGGTACCGCTGATGGCGCGTCTGTACCCGAACGGTCCGGCGGACATCAACCACTTCCAGGCCGCGGGCGGCGTGCCGGTGCTGATGCGCGAGCTGCTGAAAGGCGGCCTGCTGCATGAGGATGTCAACACGGTGGCGGGCTTTGGCCTGCATCGCTATACCCTTGAACCCTGGCTGAACAACGGTGAGCTGGACTGGCGCGAAGGAGCGAGCGACTCGCTCGATCCTCAGGTTATCGCAACCTTCGAACAGCCGTTCTCTCCTCACGGCGGCACCAAAGTGCTGAGCGGTAACCTTGGACGTGCCGTGATGAAAACCTCTGCCGTGCCGGAAGAGAATCAGGTGATTGAAGCCCCGGCGGTGGTGTTTGAAAGCCAGCACGACGTTTTACCTGCTTTTGACGCGGGTCTGCTTGATAAAGACTGTGTGGTCGTGGTGCGTCATCAGGGACCAAAAGCGAACGGGATGCCAGAATTACATAAACTTATGCCGCCGCTTGGTGTATTATTGGACCGCCGTTTCAAAATTGCACTTGTGACCGATGGACGCCTCTCGGGGGCATCCGGTAAAGTGCCTTCAGCGATTCATGTCACCCCGGAAGCCTACGACGGCGGCCTGCTGGCGAAAGTGCGTGATGGTGACATGATCCGCGTTAACGGTCAGACAGGCGAGTTAACCCTGCTGGTGGACGAAGCAGAGCTGGCGGCGCGTCAGCCACATATTCCTGACCTGAGCGCATCCCGCGTGGGTACCGGACGCGAAATGTTTGGTGCGTTGCGTGAGAAACTCTCCGGTGCGGAGCAGGGCGCAACCTGTATTACGTTTTAAGACGACTTGATTTTAACGATCTGGCGAGAGAAAACTCTGATGAAAAACTGGAAAACAAGTGCAGAAGCAATCCTGACTACTGGCCCTGTCGTGCCGGTTATTGTGGTAAACAAACTGGAGCACGCTGTCCCAATGGCGAAGGCGCTGGTTGCGGGTGGCGTTCGTGTTCTGGAAGTGACCCTGCGTACGGCCTGTGCGATGGATGCGATCCGTGCTATCGCCAAAGAAGTGCCGGAAGCGATCATCGGTGCAGGTACGGTTCTGAATGCGCAGCAGCTGGCGGAAGTGACCGAAGCGGGCGCACAGTTTGCCATCAGCCCGGGGCTGACCGAGCCCCTGCTGAAAGCCGCAACCGAAGGTTCTATTCCGCTGATCCCGGGTATCAGCACCGTTTCTGAACTGATGCTGGGCATGGACTACGGCCTGAAAGAGTTCAAATTCTTCCCTGCTGAAGCGAACGGCGGCACCAAAGCGTTGCAGGCGATTGCGGGCCCATTCTCCCAGGTGCGTTTCTGCCCAACGGGCGGCATCTCTCCGGCAAACTACCGTGACTACCTGGCGCTGAAAAGCGTGCTGTGCATCGGTGGCTCCTGGCTGGTTCCGGCGGATGCGCTGGAAGCAGGCGACTGGGATCGCATCACTAAACTGGCTCGCGAAGCGGTAGAAGGCGCGAAACAGTAACAAATGCCCAATGCATAAAGCAGGCCCTCTGGCCTGATGCTGGTCACTTTATGTGACCAGCATGTATAAGTTCTTCTTCTCTACACAACATTTCTAATATCCCTAACCCCAGGCGTATTATTTTTCATTATTAAATAATCCTTCACTTATATATTTGATGAATAAATCATTCTGAATTTATGTGTGATAAAATTGTCTGGTCCTTTTTTATTTATTCTGTGAATAGATTCACTTCCCGTGAATTAATTCAACCTGAAGTTGGGTATTTTAATGGGGGAGCGATGGGTGTATTGTTTTTAATGAACGGAATGTTTGTTAAAAGGATAGCTAATAATGTCAGGGGAATCTGAGGTAGCTCAAAGGCAGGACACGTTAAACAGATATTTATTGTATTTCCCGCGTAGCAAAAATGTTATTTCAGATGTTCATTCTTTTACAGGAAAAGAGATATTAAGCGAGCCTTATCGCTATACCATTCGCTTTACCAGTCCGGATCTAAACATTGCCATTAATGCTGTTCTTAATCAAAGGGCTGAGTTTATTCTGCGTGCACCCAATCTGGAAGCCTCATGGCATGGGCAAACCTCCTGGCTGCCGGTTCGCCAGATTAATGGCACGATCACCCAATTTTCGCGGCTGATGTCTTCAGGTGACGAAGCACTGTATGAATGCGTGCTGGAGCATGAGCTGGCGCTGCTGGATCAAAATTACCGTTCTGCGGTTTACATGAACATGACAGTCCCGGAGCTCGTTACAAAGCTGATGAAGGACAGTGGTCACTTTGACGGCTACAACATTGATTTTGACCAACTGAGCCACAGTTATCCACGACGGGAAATGATCGTTCAGTGGAAAGAAACCGATTTGCGGTTCATCCGTCGGCTGCTGGCAGAGATAGGGATCTGGTTCCGATTTGAGAATCACAACAAAGTGAAAACGGAAACCGTCGTTATTTTTGGGGATTCTGCGCGTCGTTACAACTTCAGCGACAAACAGATGCCTTATGTCCGACATTCAGGCATGACCAGTTATAGCGAATACATTACCGATCTGGAGGAGCAGCACGGCCTGATCCCCAAAAATGTGTTGGTTCGCACCTATAACTACCGTGACCCGCAATCGCCGCAGACGGATAAGACCGTTAAAACGAGCGATATTCCCGAAGGTGTAACGACAGGCCAACACTATCACTATGCCGATCACTATCTGACTGCGGGGGATTTTCACGGTGAAGAGGCGGAAACCGCCGCATTTTACGCTCGTCTGCGTTATGAACGCCTGTTGAACGGACAGAGTCTTCTGGGGGCGACAACCAGCGATCCCGAGCTTCAGCCAGGCATTATGTTTTATCCCTCAGGGCCTGTACCTGACGGGTTTAAGTCCGGGTTTGTGATAACTGCGATGACTATCCGCGGCAGCCGTGCTGAACACTATCGCGCCGTACTTTCTGGGATCCCCTATATCCAGGGCTATAGCTTCCGTCCTGAATACTTATCCCGGCCGGTGATAGCCGGAACGGTGCCCGCCAGAGTGAAGGCTATCGGGGGAGATAAAACCTATGCCGGACTTGATGCGGTTGGGCGCTACAGGGTTAAGTTCGATTTTGACCTTGATGAAAAACGGGTCGGATTCGAAAGCGCCCTGGTACGCCTCGGCAGGCCGTACGCCGGTGACACCTTTGGTATTCACTTTCCGCTACTGGAGGGGACTGAAGTTGCCGTTGGTTTCGAAGGCGGCGATCCGGACAGACCTTTTATCGCGCATGTCATGCACGACGGCAGCCACCCGGATTTAGTCACAAACCGTAACGATACCCGAAACGTGATCCGCACGGCCGCGTTGAACAAGATCCGTCTTGAAGATCGTCGCGGGCAGGAGCACATCAAAATCGCTACGGAGTACGGCAAAGGGCAAGTGAGTGTGGGTCACCTGGTTGATGCTGAAGGCAAAAAGCGCGGGGAAGGTGTGGAGGCTCGCACCGACGACTGGATGGCGCTGCGTGCTGCGAAAGGCGTGATGATCACCACGGAAGCCCAGCCCCGCGCGGGGGGTAAGCAACTGGATATGACAGCGGCTATTACACAACTTGAAAAGGCGTTATCGCTGGCGATGACCCTACAACAAAGTGCGCTTACGGCAGGTGCGAGTAATGTGGAAACCGATCGGCAAAATGCGCTCAGCCAGACGCTGAGTCATCTCGCGGAGCCCGGTATTTTGGCATATGGAAAAAGTGGAATTGCGCTGGTTACGCCGGACAGCCTGCAACTTTCCGCCGGGAAAGACCTGATTGCCACAGCGGGCGGGAATGCCAGCGTGAATGTGGTGAAAAAATTCTCGCTGGCCGTAGGGGAAAAACTGTCGCTGTTTGCCCGCAAACTCGGCATCCAGATGATTGCCGGTGCGGGGGATATTACGACGCAGGCGCAGCGGGGCGAAATGCACATGCTGTCGCAGCAGGATTTCACGCTGACGAGCACCGCCGGGAAAATGAACGGCAGTGCCAGAAAGGGAATGCAGTTTGTCTGCGGGGGCGGCGGGATCCGTATCAGCCCGACCGGACTGGTCACCATTTTCTCGCCGACGGGCATTGAGCTCAAAGCGCCGAGCCTGAAATACGACGGTCCGGAAAGTGTGTCGGTACCGACGCCATCCTTTGAGAAAGGCGCCTTTAAACTTCGCTACAAACTGCACGCCGGCGATGATCCGGAGCAAATTCTGGCAAACAAAAAATTCAGGCTGACCAGTGCATCCGGACAGGTGGTGGAAGGCGTGACGGACAGCTGCGGTCGTTCACCCCTGCTCGATGCTGACGACCTCGACAGCTATAAAATGGAGATAATGGAATGACGGAGGCGAAGACAAAACCCTACGCTCCACGGGTGGTATCAGAAGGCGATATTCCGGTACACAAAACCCTGGGCGAAGTCGCCCAGACGCGCAACGTCGGGATACCGCGTCCGATGCCCGGCATTGTGATCCTCGTCCATGGCGTGAACGACGTGGGTGAAGCCTACCAGAACCAGGAGAAAGGTATACTTGCCGGGCTGGGTAAGCGACTTAACCGGCAGGATTTTTACGCCCACGAATGGAAAGACTACAGAATTATCACTCCAGGGCGTTCCCCCATCATCCCGTTTTACTGGGGATATAAACCGGTTACGCATGCTGATTACCGGGCGGACCAGAAGCGCTACCGGGAGGAGGTCGGGAAGCTGAGTGACAAAGCGCATCTTCCCTATGATGCGTACCAGGAAGATAACGAGACGAATAAAAAGTCGCTGGGTAATGACGGAAAAGGGCCGTTTCAGTACCAGAACGATAACTTTAAGAACGCACTTGATAAGAGTTTTGCCAAGGGGGGCGGGACCTTTGCCAACGCGACGACGACGATCCCGGATATGCTGGGGCCCGGCGCCGGTGGCTTCGGCGTTGCCGCTGCGGGATTTGCCTCGCTGCACTTCAATGATGGCGATTTTACCCATCCCATTTATGAAAACCCGCACCGCATTTACCAGTTTTTTGCCGCTCAACGGCTGGCGGATTTGATTATTCAGATTCGTCAGCCGTTAGTAACTCAAAACGATGTTATCAATATCGTCGCTCACAGTCAGGGCACGATTATTACTATGCTGGCAAATATGCTGGTGAAACAGGCCGGATACGATCCGGTAAATTGTGTGATTCTTAATCACTCACCATATTCTCTTGAGTCGCGCGTGGCTGAAAATATTCAGCCGGGTTATCAACAGACCGACGACGCCAGACAGCAGACATTTAAAAATTTCTGTCGCCTGATGCATACGCAATGGAAAGGTGGCGGGAAAATGGCCGAGAGCGAATTACTTGCTCTGGAGGCCTCCTGTACCCTGCGTAAACCTTCCGATAATCCGCTGCGAACGGATGGCAGATATTGCCGAAGCAACGACGGTAAAGTGTATAACTACTTTTGCCCGAACGATGGCGTCGTGTCGCTGGAGAATGTGCAGGGGTTTGGCTGGCGAGGCATTCCTCAGAATATTGCCAGTGATATACCTAATCTGTTTCAGCGCGTGTTTTACCAGCATGGTGAAGTAGGAAACATCCCTGACGCTAACCCCTTTGAGCTACCACCGCGAAATGAGGGGGATGCAAAATATGCCTTTCTCACGAACGCCAGTTACAGCGCTCGCGATGTGGTGATAAACGGTGAGGAGTTACCGGAACCTTTTATTTTCAAACTTCAGGGGGAGGATAATCACCCGGATAACGATCCTAAAACCAGTGATAAACCGTATACCTATTATGTCGATCCGGACAGCCCGGACGCCTACATTTCCTATTCCGCCAAAGCCAGCGCCATTAAGCGCACGGTAACGACAACCTTTGCAGTGAACCGCTATCAAAATATTGGCTGGCAGCCGGGTCACGTTTTATCTGCTTCAGAGCTTAAAGAAGAGAGTTTTGAACGCAAGCATGAGGTTATTTATGGTGAGGTGTCAGGTTCGCGTGATTTTCAGTTAGTTACCCTTACCTGGAAGAAAACACCGGAAGAACTGCAAGCGGAATGGCAGAAAATCGACCCGGTGGGCTACAGCCAGCACTCCTCTATTGTGATGAGCGAATTTGCGCCATCGCACGCTATGGCGTTTGATTTGGCTATTGGGCAGTGCAAATCATTCGATTATCAGGCGGGGAAATTTTGGGAAGGGTTGTTACATCGTGCAGACTGGCGCGATCCTCAGAATGAAAATCCCTATGCAAGGGCATATTACCGGACGGGTAAGCTAGATGAACCTACAACCAAATTTTTCATGAATAAGCCATATGACGTGCTGCCGAAAGGTGAGTATGGGGTGGTAAATAAGTTCAATAATGCAACGACTGTCAAGCCGTCCAGTGATCTTGTCGCAGGGAATCAGGACGTCGCAAATCTGCAATGGGACATGCCAAAGCCCATAAGTGACAGTCAACTGGCTTAAGGATAGAGCATGAAAATATCATTTATGGGTCTGATGGCCACTGCTGTTTTACTGGCGATCGGATGCCAGGCGAAAGAACCGCCAACGCAGGTGGTGTACCGGTTCGATGATCATCGTTATCTCGAACTGAAAGGCTGGGGCTGCGAAGGCGAACTCTGGTACACGGATACTGAGCTGGGTATACATACCCAACCTGTTAGCCAATTTTACAAGATCTTCACCAAAAAATTCATACCTCCATCGGAGCGTTATATAGCTATCCCTACCTGGGGCTCTCCAGGAACAATAATTTCAAAAGATTATGGTAAAACCTGGTCCCCTCAGTTTTATTCAGCGGGTTCTAACGAACCAAATGGAGATTCTTCACCGCCCTACGATGACATTATTTCCTTTACTGTTGTTAAGGACCAGGGATTTATGCTGACCAAACACCGGCTGTATATGTCGTCAAAACCGTTTGAAGACCCGCGCATTCTGCCCGGCGGGCCGGGGATTGCCTATACCGTGGATGACGGAATGGGAAATAAAGTAAGCGGGAAGCTGGACCCCCGTTCCCCTGGCTGGGCGTGGGGAATGGTCTACATGACTAAGCAGGGACTCGAGGGCAGCACGCAGCAACTTAAGGCTAACTGGCAAGATTTACCCGACAGCGTACCCGAGGTGAAGGGCTATACCGGCTGGGATCATATGCGCTGTGATATGGATGCGGGGCGATAACTGATGAAAGGATTATGTACCGTTCTCGCAGCTACGTCCGTTGTGCTGGCGACCGGATGCCAGGCGAAAGAACCACCAACGCAGGTGGTGTACCGATTTGATGATCATCGTTATCTCGAACTGAAAGGCTGGGATTGTGAAGGCGAACTCTGGTACACGGATACTAAGCGAGGCATTCACACCGAACCCGTAAGTCAGTTTTATCGACTCTTTACCCGTAAATTTATTCATCCATCAGAGCGATATATTGCACTGACGGGATGGGGCGCGAGTGGATTCATAGTATCTAAGGACTATGGGAAAACGTGGCACTCCGTAGCGTTTTCACCAAATCATAATGAACCCAATGGCGATGACTACGCGCCTTATGAGGATATTCTTTCTTTCACCGTCGTCAACGATCAGGGTTTTTTACTGACCAAACATCGGCTGTATATGTCGTCGAAGCCATTTGAAGACCCGCGCATTCTGCCCGGTGGGCCGGGGATTGCCTATACCGTGGATGACGGAATGGGAAATAAAGTCAGCGGGAAGCTGGAACCCCGTTCCCCTGGCTGGGCGTGGGGAATGGTCTACATGACTAAGCAGGGGCTCGAGGGCAGCACGCAGCAACTTAAGGCAAACTGGCAGGATTTACCCGACAGCGTACCCGACGTGAAAGGCTACACCGGCTGGGATCATATGCGCTGTGATATGGATGCGGGGCGATAACTGATGAAAGGATTATGTACCGTTCTCGCAGCTACGTCCGTTGTGCTGGCAACCGGGTGCCAGGCGAAAGAACCACCGACACAGGTTGTTTACCGGTTCGATGATCATCGTTATCTCGAACTGAAAGGGTGGGATTGCGAAGGTGAACTCTGGTATACGGATACTCGGCGGGGTATTCATACCCAACCTGTTAGCCAATTTTACAGGATCTTCACCAAAAAATTTGTTCATCCTTCTGAACGATATATTGCCATACCCACCTGGGATGACCCAGGAACAATAATTTCAAAAGATTATGGTAAAACATGGTCTCCCCAGTTTTTTTCGGTAGGGCCTAACGAGCCCGATGGTACTAACCAACCATCCTATGAGGATATTATTTCTTTCACCGTCGTCAACGATCAGGGTTTTTTACAGACCAAACACCGGCTGTATATGTCGTCAAAACCGTTTGAAGACCCGCGCATTCTGCCCGGCGGGCCGGGGATTGCCTATACCGTGGATGACGGAATGGGAAATAAAGTAAGCGATACGCTGGACCCCCGTTTCCCTGGCTGGGCCTGGGGAATGGTCTATATGACTAAGCAGGGGCTTAAGCACAGCACGCAGCAACTTAAGGCAAACTGGCAGGATTTACCCGACAGCGTACCCGAAGTGAAGGGGTACACCGGCTGGGATCATATGCGCTGTGATATGGATGCGGGGCGATAACTGATGAAAGGATTATGTACCGTTCTCGCAGCGACGTCCGTTGTGCTGGCGACCGGATGCCAGGCTAAAGAACCGCCCACACAGGTTGTTTACCGGTTCGATGATCACCGTTTTCTCGAATTGAAAGGCTGGGGCTGCGAAGGTGAACTCTGGTATACGGATACTTTTCGGGGTATTCATACCAGGCCCGTCAGTCAATTTTATCGGATTTTCACCAAAAAATTTGTTCATCCTTCTGAACGATATATTGCCATACCCACCTGGGATGACCCAGGAACAATGATTTCTAAAGATTATGGTAAAACATGGTCTCCCCAGTTTTTTTTCGGTAGGGCCTAATGAGCCCGATGGTACTAACCAACCATCCTATGAGGATATTATTTCTTTCACCGTCGTCAACGACCAGGGTTTTTTACAGACCAAACACCGGCTGTATATGTCATCAAAGCCATTTGAAGACCCGCGCATTCTGCCCGGCGGGCCGGGGATTGCCTATACCGTGGATGACGGAATGGGAAATAAAGTCAGCGGGAAGCTGGACCCCCGTTCCCCTGGCTGGGCGTGGGGAATGGTCTACATGACTAAGCAGGGGCTCGAGGGCAGCACGCAGCAACTTAAGGCTAACTGGCAAGATTTACCCGACAGCGTACCCGACGTGAAAGGCTATACCGGCTGGGAGCACATGCAATGCAACATGGATGCGGGAAAATAGGGAGATAAAGCGATGAAAGGCGTCATTAGGTTAAACGATCCGCTGATAAGCGGAGGAAAAGTCACTAAGGCCTCTGGGGCAGACTTTATGGGGCAGCCCGTGGCCTTAAAAGATGATCTTGCGCAGTGTCCGCTCCATAAAGGGACGTTCGCAATCACTGAATGTCACCCAACCTGGACCATGCATGGCCGTGGGGTTGTGGTAGATGGCTGTCGCGCGGCGTGTGGATGTGAAATCAAAAGTACCTTACCTGTGGCGGGAGCTTCGTAATGCGCGCGTGGTGGTTATACAAACAACAGCCAGACCCGGATTCCACTGTGCCAGTCGTCATGATTGTTTTCCTCTATGTGATAGCCGTCGCAATGGGCCTCGCGATCCGGGCTCTCACCTGGCCTGAACAGGAACACGTTACGGCTCTCTTTTTTGTGCCTTCAGTTATTCTGCCCATCTGTGTTGTATCGTTGCTAGTTTTTACAAGTTTCATATTTCATGACGCCAACATTCATTATGCTGAAACCCGAAAATTCATAGCAAAAGAGCAGGAGATTAATTTAAAGGCGTATGCGCGAAAAAATATCGCTATCGCAGCATGGTCTGCAATCACCCCCCTGGAGGAACCCGCGCTGAATATGTTGAAACTGGAAGGCGAATTTCCGCTGGCACCGAAAACGCCGGTTAATATTCAGCTGGAAGATCGCTTCGACCAGACCAGGAATGAACAGATGTTTTACCGCTTACTGGACCCGATGGCAGAAAAATTGAAGGACTATAACTACCGTATTTTTGAAACCGTTGTCTGGGTTCACGGAGGGAGTGGATCCTGCATTGATGAACTGAGGCGCACTCTGGAGCGGTTGGGTATTGAAACGGCAAGCACGTGTAAAATTGAGTACAGCACAGAATGTCCTGACTACGCGATCGTTAGCCAATGGATGAACTTATCTGATTACAGAGTTGAAAACCGGTTGATTGTTATCGTTGATTTACATGAAGAAAGCGGCGAATCAAAGAGCATGGAAAATGCATGTGCATTCCTGCTAACCAGTCATTATGTCCGGGAGGAGGGCGAAAAACCGGTATATTTATATCAGCCTATGTCTGACGTGACCGATGTAGAGGACAAAATGGCGGTCTTCCTTGAGACGGGTTCGGTACTTACGCCGAAAAATCTCTGGTATACCGGGCTGTCCCGTATTGAAAAATATCCATTAATGCAGGCACTGGATAAAAAAGCGCTCACGGTGGAACGGCTGGATATCGATGCCTCTCTGGGCGCAAAGAGTGCCGGGTATCGGTGGCTGGCTCTGGCATTTGCGGCGGATGCGGTCAAATATGCCCAGGGGGAGCAACTGGCAGCTTATTCAGACAAAAACAAATTTTGTATTACTTCGCTTTCCTCCATGAAGACAGCTATCCCAAAAAAACTTACCTGGTGTAACTGGAGTAATCCCCTTTATCCTGCGGGGATGGCGGCTTTATTCTGCGTGTTATCCCTCATTGCCTATCGTATCAGTTTCCTGGCGCAAAACGATCCGCCAGCAATCTGGGAACTGATTGCGAGCATCATCATTCCCTTCGTTATTTTTATTGGCCTCGGTATTTTTGTTTTCATCTCGAAAACGAATGAAGCCTACGAGGATATGGAATACGAATGGAAGCGATAGAAACGGAACAATGTTAATCATGTAATGTGGCTGGTCGCTTAGTTGACCAGCCTTTAGTTATTTACCCTGTCACTTTTACCGCAGTGGCCGCTATTTTCGCTCTCGCGACGGCTTCGTCCACGTTTTCCCCGGTTGCTAATGCCACGCCCAGACGACGGCTTCCGTCGATCTCCGGTTTGCCGAACAGTCTGACCTGTAAGCCTGCACCAACCGCACCTTCGACGTTATCAAAGGTGACATTCTGGCTGGTCAGCTGCGGCAGGATCACCGCGGAGGCTGCCGGGCCGTATTGACGGATGCCGCCAACCGGCAGGCCGAGGAAAGCGCGCACGTGCAGCGCGAACTCGGAGAGATCCTGTGAAATCAGCGTAACCATCCCGGTATCGTGCGGGCGAGGGGAGACTTCGCTGAAGATCACCTCGTCGCCGCAAACAAACAATTCCACGCCGAACAGGCCGTAGCCGCCCAGCGCCAGCACCGTCTTGCGGGCGATCTCCTGCGCGCGTGCCAGCGCCAGCGCGCTCATCTGCTGCGGCTGCCAGGATTCTCGATAATCGCCGTCTTCCTGACGATGACCAATCGGGTCGCAGAAATAAACGCCGTCCACGGCACTGACGGTAAGCAGGGTAATTTCGAAATCAAACTTCACCACGCCTTCCACGATGACGCGCCCGGCACCGGCACGACCGCCCTGCTGGGCATAGTCCCAGGCCTGGTCCAGCGTGCTGCTGTCGCGGATAAAGCTCTGCCCTTTGCCGGAGGAGCTCATTACCGGCTTAATGATGCACGGGTAGCCAATCTTTTCGACGGCCTGGAGAAACGCAGCTTTATCCCCGGCAAAACGGTAGCTGGAGGTCGGGAGCTGTAATTCTTCTGCCGCCAGGCGACGAATGCCTTCCCGGTTCATGGTCAGTTTTGCCGCAGTGGCGCAAGGCACTACGCGCTGGCCTTCCTGCTCAAGGGCAACCAGCATCTCAGTGGCAATGGCCTCAATTTCAGGCACCACGAAATCCGGTTTTTCCTCGGCAATTAACGCCCGCAGGGCATTGCCGTCAAGCATATCGATGACGTGCGAGCGATGCGCAACGTGCATGGCAGGGGCGTTCGCGTAACGGTCCACCGCAATCACCTCCACGCCCAAACGCTGGCATTCAATGGCCACTTCTTTACCCAGTTCACCCGATCCCAACAGCATGACGCGCGTCGCGGCAGGGCGCAGCGCGGTTCCTAAAAGAGTCATAAAAATCCCCCTGAAAAAGATGCGGGTAGTATAAACGAAAACGTTTGCGTCTGTCTTGTATGGGGTTAACCGGACAAGGGGGAAATTTGCGCTTCTTTAGCACTGACAGACATTTCCTGACACCCGCTCGCTTAGGCTGTGAAGATTACGCACTGTTACGTGAGGAAAAATATGTCAGGCTGGATGAATCAACTGCAATCCCTGTTGGGACAAAAAGGCTCGTCGTCGGGCGAGCAGGGTCTAAGCAAGCTGCTGGTGCCGGGTGCGCTTGGCGGGCTGGCCGGTTTGCTGGTTGCCAATAAATCATCGCGGAAACTGCTTACCAAATACGGTACCGGCGCGCTGCTGGCGGGCGGAGGGGCTATTGCAGGCTCCGTCTTATGGAACAAATACAAAGACAAGGTGCGCAGCGCGCATCAGGATGAACCGCAGTACGGGAAGCAGGTATCACCGTTAGATTTACGCACCGAGCGCCTGATCCTCGCCCTGGTCTTTGCAGCCAAGAGCGACGGGCATATTGATGCCAGTGAACGTGCCGCAATTGAACAGCAGATGCGGGAAGCGGGCGTTGAGGAGCAGGGCAGGGCGCTGGTGGCGCAGGCCATTGAACAGCCGCTCGATCCGCAGCGTCTGGCGCAAGGCGTGAAAAACGAAGAAGAGGCGCTGGAACTCTATTTTCTGAGCTGTGCCGCCATCGATATCGATCACTTTATGGAGCGCAGCTACCTGAACGCCCTGGGCGATGCGCTGAAGATCCCCCAGGACGTTCGCGAGGGAATTGAGCAGGATATTCAGCAGCAGAAGCAGACTCTCGCGGGCTAGAAGGCCATGTTTCGCTTGCATCATACGCGTGTTTTGCCAACCTTATAGGATGTAAAACGAAAAAGTAAGAATGCCATGCCTCCAAAAGCCCGACGTACTCCTTATGCGATCACCACGCATGGCGATACGCGTATCGATAACTACTACTGGCTGCGGGACGATTCTCGTTCCCGGCCAGAGGTGCTCGACTATCTGCACGAGGAAAACGACTATGGCCGCCAGGTCATGGCCAGCCAGCAGGCGCTTCAGGATCAGCTCCTGAACGAAATGGTGCAGCGTATCCCCCAGCGTGATGTCTCTGCCCCGTGGTGCAAAAACGGTTATCGCTATCGCCATATTTATGAGCCGGGAAACGAATATCCCATCTACCAGCGCCAGTCTGTGCTGAGCGCCGAGTGGGACGAATGGGAGATCTTGCTGGATGCCAACAAACGTGCTGCCCACAGTGAGTTTTATACGCTGGGCGGCATGTCCATTTCCCCCGATAACGCCATTATGGCGCTGGCTGAGGATTACCTCTCCCGCCGCCAGTACGGTTTGCGTTTCCGCAATCTTGAAACGGGAAACTGGTATCCCGAAATGCTGGATAATGTCTCCCCCGATTTCGTCTGGGGTAACGATTCAGAAACGGTCTACTACGTTAAAAAGCATGCCTCAACGCTGCTGCCTTATCAGGTATGGCGTCATACGGTGGGGACCGATTCCGCCGACGATGAATTAGTCTACGAGGAAAAAGACGAAACGTTCTATGTCAGCCTGCACAAAACGTCGTCTCGCCACTACGTGATCATTTTCCTCTCCAGCGCCACCACTTCAGAAGTGCTGCTGCTGGATGCAGAGCTGCCGGATGCGCAGCCGCTGTGCTTCCTGCCGCGCCGTAAAGATCATGAGTACAGCCTGGATCACTTCCAGCACAGCTTTTACCTGCGTTCGAACCGCGAGGGCAAAAACTTTGGCCTTTATAAAACCAAAGTGCGCGATGAACGCAAATGGGAAGTGTTAATTCCCGCGCGCGATCAGGTGATGCTGGAGGGGTTCACCCTGTTTACCGACTGGCTGGTGGTGGAAGAGCGTCAGCGCGGACTGACCAGTATCCGCCAAATCAACCGCAAAACCCGCGAAGTGGTGGGCATTGCGTTCGATGACCCGGCTTACGTAACGTGGATCGGCTTTAACCCGGAACCGGAATCGTCCCGCCTGCGGTACGGCTATTCGTCGATGACCACCCCGGATACGTTGTTTGAACTGGATATGGACACCGGGCAGCGTCAGGTGATTAAACAGGCTGAGGTCCGGGGTTTTGAGTCGGAAAATTATCGCAGTGAGCACCTGTGGGTGAGCGCACGCGACGGCGTTGAAGTCCCTGTATCGCTCGTCTATCACAAGGCGCACTTCAACAAAGGTAAAAACCCCATCCTCGTCTATGGCTATGGCTCCTATGGATCAAGCATGGACGCCGATTTCAGCAGCAGCAGGCTGAGCCTGCTCGACCGCGGTTTTGTTTATGCGATTGCCCATATTCGCGGGGGCGGCGAACTGGGTCAGCACTGGTATGAAGACGGAAAATTTCTCAAAAAGAAAAATACCTTTAACGACTACCTTGATGTCTGCGATGCGCTGATCGCGCAGGGTTATGGCGATCCGCAGCTCTGCTTTGGCATGGGGGGCAGCGCCGGGGGCATGCTAATGGGCGCCGTGATCAACCAGCGGCCTGAACTGTTTAAAGGCGTTATCGCCCAGGTGCCGTTTGTGGACGTGGTGACGACCATGCTGGATGAGTCCATTCCACTGACCACCGGGGAGTTTGAGGAGTGGGGGAATCCGCAGGATGAAACCTATTATCGCTACATGAAAGAGTACAGCCCGTACGATAACGTCGAGGCGAAAGCCTATCCGCATATGCTGGTGACCACCGGCCTGCACGATTCCCAGGTGCAGTACTGGGAGCCCGCGAAATGGGTGGCGAAGCTGCGTGAGCTGAAAACTGACGATAATCTGCTGCTGCTGTGTACCGATATGGACTCAGGGCACGGAGGGAAATCAGGGCGATTTAAATCCTATGAAGGGGTGGCGCTGGAGTACGCCTTTTTGATTGGCCTGGCGCAGGATACGCTGCCAGGCCGGGCGGGGACTCAGGCTTCGCCTAAATAATGCTTCAGCGTCAGGCGCAGTTCCGGGCTCATTCTGTCGAGGTTGTTGTACAGCCAGCGCAGATAGCCCGGATCTTTGTCCGCCACTTCCGATACTGGCTTCCCGCGATATTTACCGAACGTAAAGGTAGTCAGTAGCGCGGGGCGCCCGGTAATGGTCGCCATATCGTCTGGCGTCCAGCCGGAAGTATTCATGATATCAATCAGGAGCGCTGCGGTGATGTAGCAGTCATAGAGGGCACGGTGATGATGCAGCCCTTCCGGCGTTCGCACGCTGAGTTTGCGCGACTTATACAGCGCCATATTGCTGTATTTGATCCCTGGCCACAGACGGCGCGCCAGCTTCATGGTGCAAATCCATTCGCCGGGCATCTCCGGCAGCACGCGGCGGTCAAAGCTGGCGTTATGGGCGACATACCACTGGCTACCGTGGTAAAGAGGGATGATCTCTTCAATCCACGGCTTATCCGCCACCATCGATTCCGTAATGCGATGTATAGCCATCGCCTGCGCACTGATGGGACGATCCGGGCGCACCAGATGGCTCATTGGGTTGACTATCTTTCCGTCAATCACGTCGACAGAAGCGACTTCCACAATTCCACCCTGCAAATCACAGGTTTCGGTATCGATAACGCGCAGCATTGATCGCTCCTGATCCTAAAATGCCTAGCCTAATGGAATGATATCGCCTTGCCAACCCTGTTGGCCTAAAGAACCGGTTAGCAGCAGTTCTCCCTTATCGGCACGTACAATCAGCTGACCTTTTTCATCCCATAACGCGCTACCGCCGCGCGCGTTCGCCATTAATACCGCGATGGCGTACTTGTGCGCGAAGCGTTGTAACGAACCGATCGATTGTCGCCAGCGGTGCTCGCCCACGGCCAGGCTGCTGGTGAACAGCGTTGCCTCCGGGTCCAGTTCCGGGGCGTCAGCCTGGTTATCCACGATGGTTAACCTTTTATCGCCAGGAATAACACCCGCACCGTTGCCCTGCGGATAACGCCGGATGGTCGACAGGTTAGGGGTGAAAAGCGCGAGTCCTTTCTGGCGCTGGCCGTGTTGCTGGAGCGTAATACCAGCAATCACCGTGATGAAACGTGACTGGGCGGCGTGAAGGAGGGGGGCAAGCTGCAAATCGTCAGGAGGTGGGGGTAAGGATGTTCCGCCTGGGCCGGTAAGCGAAAGCTCCGGAAAGACGATCAAATCGCACCCATGCCAGGCAGCTTCGGCAATAAAGTGCAGGTGATGTTTTACGTGCTCATCAACACAGTTGTGCCGCGGGGCATACTGAGCCGCGGCAATATTCCATCGTGACATCGTGACTTCCTTATACACTAAGTCGCTGGGATTTTAAGATTACACCTAAATTTATCAGGGTTTTCTTATCCTGCCACATAACGCGTAAGGAAGTGTAACGAGACGTTAAGCTTATTTAACTTTAGGTTCGTACGGCAGGCGCGAGAGATTGACGGAGGCGAGGCGATGCGCAATGAGACGTTCGCGAAACCAGTCGCGCAGATGTGCGGGTTGTTCACGCTCTACCACTTCAGCTACGACGGGCATGTTGTAACGCTCTTTGAATGCGACACCCGCGGCGGCGAGATCGACATTCACTTTGTCCATCTCGTCCTGAGGAAGGGCGGCCAGGTTAACGTTCATTTCCTTCTCCTTTTTCTGCGGCGGCAACGTTACCGCGATTGTTCAACGATGACAAGGGAGCAAAGGATGTTCCTCGACTCGTTAATTATACAGAGTTATTCTTTAGCATTCAGGCATAACGAAAAGGAATGATTGTGATGCACTTTACCCCTTCCCGCGTCGCGTGCGCGCTGGCATTTCTGCTCTCTTCAGCAACCGCGACCTCAGCTCTGGCCCATGCGCATCTTAAGCAGCAATCCCCGCAGGAAAATACCGTTGCGGTGGCACCAGAGGTCATTACCCTGAACTTCTCGGAAGGCATTGAGCCTGCCTTCAGCGGCGTGGTGGTGACGGACGCGCAGCAGCACAAGATCCAGACCGGCGCGGTGAAGCGTGACGAGAAGGATAACGCAAAGCTGATTGTTCCTCTTGAGAAACCGTTGCCGACCGGCACCTACACGGTGGACTGGCACGTGGTCTCCGTGGACGGCCACAAAACCAAGGGCAGCTATCACTTTAGTGTGAAATAGTATGCTGGCCCTGAGCTACGTCGCGTTACGCTTTATCCATTTTGCTGCGCTGATGCTGCTTTTCGGCAACGCGCTTTACAGCGTCTGGTTTGCACCGTCTTCGTTGCAGCGCCTCATGACCCGGCGTTTCCAGCGGCAGCAGAAACTCGCGGCCTTAATCAGCCTGATGGCGGCTCTGCTGATGTTTGGCCTGCAAAGTGGGTTGATGGGCAACGGCTGGAGCGATGTCATTCGTCCGGCGGTCTGGCGCAGCGTGCTGGGAACGCAATTTGGCGGCGTCTGGTTGTGGCAAATGGTGCTGGCCGCTGCGACGGCGGGCGCTGCATGGCTTACCCCGCAAAAAGGCTCACGGCTGTTACTGCTCGTGATGGGGCAGCTGGTGCTGTTGGCGGGCGTGGGACATGCCGCGATGAACGGTGGCGCACCGGGAGCATTGCATCGTCTCAACCATGCGCTTCACCTGCTCTGCGCCGCGACCTGGGTGGGTGGTTTACTGCCGCTGCTGTTTTGTATGCGTCTGGCGAAAGGCCGCTGGCAGCCAGCCGCTATCTTTACCATGATGCGCTTCTCCCGCGTGGGGCATTACGCCGTGGCAGGCGTGCTGCTGACCGGGATAATCAATACGCTCTTTATTGTTGGCATAAACGTGCCGTGGCATGCGCCTTATGTCCAGCTGTTGTTGTTCAAATGTGCGCTGGTCATGATGATGGTGGCAATTGCGCTGGCGAATCGGTATTTTCTTGTGCCACGCTTTCGCCCGGAGGCCGGGCGGGAACAACAGATTTTTATCAGGATGACACAGGCAGAGGTAGTGCTGGGCGCGCTGGTACTGGCGGCCGTCAGCCTGTTCGCGACCTGGGAACCCTTCTGACAAGGTTAAATAACATATGAAAAAGACACTGCTTTCTCTTTTACTTCTCACCTGTGCCAGCAGTGCGCTGGCCGCGCCGCAGGTCATCACCGTCAGCCGGTTTGAAGTGGGCAAGGACAACTGGGCATTTAATCGTGAAGAGGTCATGCTCACCTGCCGTCACGGTAACGCGCTGTATGTCATCAATCCCAGTACGCTCGTGCAGTATCCGTTAAATGACGTAGCGGAGCAGCAGGTGGCCAGCGGGAAAAGTAACGGACAGCCTGTCAGCGTGATCCAGGTGGATGACCCGGCAAACCCCGGGCAGAAGAAAAGTCTGGCACCGTTTATTGAGCGCGCTGAAAAGCTCTGCTAGCCGTCAGGTTTCCAGTAAAAAAAAAACCGCAGGTGCTTGTAAAAGCTCTGCGGTTTTTCACATTTAGTGATGTTCTGACGCTTTTTTTCAGACCACTTTTACTGTGGACTGGAAAACCTGACGTCGTCATCTATTCTTAAAGGGCAAGGCGATTGAGCCTGCATTAATGCCAACTTTTAGCGCACGGCTCTCTCCCAAGAGCCATTTCCCTGGACCGAATACAGGAATCGTATTCGGTCTCTTTTTATCTGCATGAAAATAAACGATAAAATCCGGTTTTCGTCTCAGCAGAAGGTTCACTTCCTGTGCGCCTGCCTCAAACATACCACAACCCGGCAGGCGTAAGTCCAGTCCTTTTTGGCTGTTTTGTTAAATTTTTGTTTGTATTTTGCCTGAGACGACTACGGGATCAATGCGCGCCTGTACGGAAGCCGCAATATCATCAAGTAACGCAAAGCGGCGACGGTATTCGGCGCGTTTTTTGCTGGCAATCTCCTCCAGTGCTTTACGCTCCATCTGGAGCGGCAACTGCCAGCAGAAGGGGGAGAGTTTCTTTCCGTTCAGGCCTTCCCAGAACTCGTCGTAGCTGGCGTGAAAATGACGGCCTTTGCTCAGACGGTAGCGCAGCGCGCGGAAAACATGGCCTTCATCGCTGACGGCAAAAATCGCGCTGATGTTCGAGCGTGAGGCAAGCTGGAAGATCACCTCCATCAGCACGCGTTTCGGGAAAAGACCATGGCAGGCACGGGTAGCCTGCTTAATCACCTCCCGTGAAACATGACGACGTGGACCCTGAAGGCCGCCGATCACCAGCACCGTACGGCCGTTACTGCGTGCGACACAGAACGTCAGGCTGGCAAGCAGCGTATTGTCATTGTCGTGCAGCCAAAGCGTGCTTTCGCCTTCGCGTTCGGCCTTACCTGCGGACGAGGCGTGGACGGTATAGATTTCGCCGTTTTTTGCCTCGAACCGGACAACCGGCACCTCTTGCGGGCTGGTCAGCGCGTGGGCGAGGGCGATGTTTTTCAGACTATCAATCCACTGATAGTGGCTGACGATAGCATCGGCCCGGTCGTTTGAGTTCAGGCCGCGCATCAGATACTGGCGGTGAGTTTTGCTCGGCAAGGTAATTTGAGAGGTGAGCAGCCTGTCGAAATCATCGCGCCCGGACAGGGCCTCCAGCATGCGATGGGTGGAGGACCAGAATAAAAGCGAGCGCAGAAGGAACTTTAACCGGTAATCACGTTTGTGCCAGATTGGGCCGGGAACGCGTTTTCCTCTCACCAGTTCAGAAATAATATTTGTGCGATGCGGATAAAAAACATCGTTTTGCAGGTGTATGTTTGACACGTGAAAATCCCTCTTTTTATTCCGCTCTATTTTAAAGGCCAGGGAATAAGGGATTAATAGCGCAGCGATCTTTATTTCCGGCTGGTTTATGGTTTGTTTGGATTCGCGAAATCCGACGCCAGTTCATGACATTTTCTGTGGCAGCTATACTTCTTACAGGAGGCGTTATGTATCAGAAAATAGAGGGAGAACACTGGCGTCATGTCTGGGTTGTCAGCGATATTCATGGTTGCTATCAGTGGCTTATGGATGAGCTGAAACGACGACATTTTAATCCTGATACGGATCTGCTGATCTCGGTGGGGGATATTATCGACCGCGGGCCTGACAGCGTAAAATGTTTACAGCTGATGCAGGAAAACTGGTTTTATGCGGTACGCGGTAATCACGAGCAAATGGCGTTAGATGCGCTTAAAAATAATGATTTTAGTCTCTGGTCGATAAATGGCGGTAACTGGTTTACCGGTCTTAAGGACGCTCAACAAAAACAGGTGAAGGGTTTACTCAACGCGTGTCGGGACTTACCGCACATTATTGAAATAACCTGCAAAAACGGTCTCAACGTGATTGCTCATGCGGATTATCCCTCCGCCGAATATGGCTGGCATAAGCCGGTGGATGCCCAGCGCGTGCTGTGGGATCGCGACCGGTTAATGGGCTTTATGGTGGGCAAAGGGCAGGGCATTAGCGGCGCGGATCACTTCTGGTTTGGACATACGCCTGTGGACAAACGCTACGATTTTAACAATCTGCACTACATTGATACGGGGGCAGTATTCGGGGGCTTTCTGACGCTGGCGCAGCTTCAGTAATAAATAACCCGCCTTCGGGCGGGTTCTCTTTGGGTCAGGCAAGACGCAAGACCCAGGCATCGGTTTTACTGTCGTAATGCTCACGGTACAGAACGGAATGTTCCCCATCAAGGATTGCCGGGACGCTGGTATCTGCATCCCAGGCGTCCAGCTGCATGCACAAATCCGGATCGGATTTGCAGGGAATACTTAACGTTCGTTCGCCTTGTGATTCGCCGCGCAATTCAGCGTCGTCGATTTCAAAAGCGCCAATGCGTACGCTGGTTTTCGTCATAATGCTCTCCGGTTTGTTGCCCAAAATCTGGTATGACCAGTGCAGTCACCCATTTTTGATCCTAGACAAGGAGAGCGAAATCGCCAGTAAAAAAATGCGCTTTTTTTCAGGCGCTGCGGTTGTTACCGGTAAACAGGCGGCCATCGCGTACCAGTTCGCGCGGATAGCTGTTTTTCAGCCGCGAGCCGACTTTTTTCGCCAGCCCCAGCGGATAGCCCTGATACGTCACGATGACTTCATCCTGTAACGGGCCGTCTTCCGGGTAAACGTCACGACCGCGATACCACTCTTCCGCTTCCTGATGCGTCAGGGCAAAGGTGTTCTCACTGCCGGCCAGCGCAATGACCGCTTCGTGCTGCCAGCGATAGCCTTTGTTGTGGATCTCCGCCAGGCGAATACCGAGGCGGGAGAAACGCACCTTACCAATCAGCGGTTCGATGTTGACCGGGAACAGCCACAGCTCTTTGTCACGCATCCAGAGGCGCAGGCTCTCATCCCAGTGCAGGCCGACTTTGCTCGCAGCCGCTTGCGCCTGTGCCGCCTCACGGCCTTTGACCGGCGCGAACGGGAAGTTGCCGACCTTAAACTTAGGGGCAGGCAAGGGATCGACGGCGCGGGTTTTACGCAGACGGGCAACAAAGAAGCCTTCGCAATCGTAAATCTGCGGGAAGACATGCAGGAAGCCTTCAGGCGTGGCCGCATGGCTGGCCGAGTCGAAGAGGGTGTCCAGCGGCAGAAACTCGACGGCATCCACATAGCGTTGCTTGAGCCACAGGCAGACGTCCTCGTTTTCATCGCGATTCAGCGTGCAGGTAGAGTAAACCAGCGTCCCGCCTGGGCGCAGGGCATGAAACGCGCTGTCGATCAGTTCGCGCTGCGTGGCGGCGATCTGCAGGTTGCTTTCAACGGACCAGTTTTTTAACGCATCAGGATCTTTACGCACCACGCCTTCGCCGGAGCAGGGCGCGTCGAGCAGGATGGCATCAAAGGCTTCCGGCAGGGCAGCGCCAAACACGCGACCGTCGAAGTGCGTTAACGCGACGTTGTGGATCCCGCAGCGGCTGATATTGGCGTGCAGGACTTTGACGCGGCTGGCGGAAAATTCGTTGGCGAGGATCGCGCCGCGGTTGTTCATCCGGGCGGCAATCTGCGTGGTTTTAGAGCCCGGCGCCGCCGCGACATCCATAACCCGCTCAGGCTGGTTCCCGTCGGCAAACAGCGCAGCAACCGGCAGCATGGAGCTGGCTTCCTGAATATAAAACAGCCCGCTCAGGTGCTCGGCGGTGCTGCCGAGCGGCAGGCTCTCCTCTTCATCCCGTTCGATCCAGAAACCCTCTTCACACCACGGCACTGGCGTTAATTGCCAGCCGTACGGGGAGACGAGATCCAGAAACGCCCCGACGCTGATTTTCAGCGTATTGACGCGAATACTCCGGCGCAAAGGGCGCTGGCATGCGGCGACGAAATTGTCGAAAGAGAGATGAGCTGGAAGCGCCTCGCGCATCTGTGCGAGGAATTGTTCGGGAAGAAATACGGAGTTTTGAGCCACGGGCACACCACAGGGAAACATTCAGGTGCGCAGTGTAACATAAAGGCTCCGGCGCGTTGACACCGGAGCCTGCGAGATTAACGCGGCAGCGCCGTTCCCCATTCGCGCCACTCTTTCGGTTCACTTTCCAGCAGCAGGAAGTGTTTACCTGCCTGCGCCTTAGGCGCCAGAGGCGTGCCAGGCGGCGTCGCGAAGGCAATGCCGCCGCGAATGAACTGGTTAAAGGTCCCCGTTTTGACCACGCCACCGGTCAGGCCGAAGTCCAGCGAGTAGCCTGAAGCGAGCCAGAACACCGAGTTGTTGCGAACCAGATGCTGATAACGCTGGCTGATGCGCAGGCCGACCATCACGCGATCGGACAGATTACCCAGCGTCAGGCTTGTTACTGTCCCCACTTCAATGCCGCGGAACAGGACCGGCGTACCGATGCCCAGCGAACCGGCTTCCGGCACTTCAACCACAATGCTCAGACCGTCCAGATAACGGGAGTCGGTGATGGTTGCCTCCTGCAACTCAAATTCACGACGCGCGTTGCCGCGACCCGGTTCAACGTTTATGTACGGTTGAAGTATGGTGTCGAGATGCTCAACCCCTGCGGCAGAAATTTGCGGCGTAACCACCGAGAAGCGCGAGCCTGCCCGGGCGAACGTCTGCACATATTCCGGATAAAGCACGGCGGTCGCCTGAACTTCGTTGCGCGCGGTGATCAGCGTCAGCTTCTGGACCTGCCCGATATCAATGCCGAGATAGCGGATGGGCATGCCTTCAGCCAGTTTACCGGCATCAAAGGTGTGCAGGGTAATCTGCCCCCCGACCGCACGCGCCGCGGTTTCGGACGGGAAGAGGATCCGCTTGTCACCTTTACGCATGTTGCCGCCCGCGCCGCTCAGGTTATCGAAGCTGATCGCACCGCGCAGGGCACGGGAGAGGGGAGACGCCTGTACGGTCAGCCCGCTGCCGTTGAGCTGCACTTTCGCGCCGCCTTCAGCCCAGAACACGCTGTTTGGCGTGAGCAGCTTGCGGTACTCCGGCTTGATATGCAGTTCGATATCAAACGCGTCCGCACGAGGACGAACGGTGATCACTTCCCCGACTTCAAACTTACGATAAAGCACGACGGAGCCTGCCTGGACGTCCGGCAGCGTTTCAGCGCTTAAGGTCAGCGTGGTGGTCGGCAGGTCGCCAAGGCTGTTTTCAATGGCTTTGTCCAGATTGGCGAACAGCGGATAACTCTCGCGCAGCGCACCTTTGCTGCCCGGCAGAATGCGGATCCCGCCGTTAACCCACTCGCTGGCGCTGGCGCCGAGGAACTCAACGCCGTCCAGACCCACCTTCACGTCGACCCGGCTGTTAACCACAAATTTACTGTCGCCGTGAACCAGATTGCTGTACTGCGGATCGATGGCGGCGGAGAAGGAGACCCCTTTTTCTGTCAGCTTACGTTCGAGGACCTGGCCCACCTGCACACCGTGCAGGATCAGCGGTTGCCCGGCTTCGATACCGTAGCTTTCCGGCGCATTCAGCGTAACCGTCAACACGCCCGGTTTTTGCAGCAGGGCTTTATCCGCCGGGGCGATAACAAAGTTTTTGTTCGGCGCGCCTTCACCGGGGATCAGCTCAAAGGTGCTTCCCGTCAGCAGGGAACTGATGCTGGCGTCGCTGAGGGAGAGCTTCGGATTACGCAGTTCAATGCGCGTTTTTTCCCGCAGGAGATCCACCACGCTCGGATCCACCGTCATTTCGCCGGTAACGGAGCCGCCCGCATTGAGGGTTAATTTTGTCAGTTGCCCGACCTCTAAACCCTGGTACATCAACGGGGTCGAACCGGCTTTCAGGCCTTTGGCATCCGGCAGGGTCAGCTTGACGATGACGCCGCGCTGGCTGTGCGCCAGGTCGGCGTACAGGCCAAAGGTATCTTCTGCGGCGGCAGGGCTGGAGTCAGCAGGTGAGTCGAAGGCGATAGCGCCATTCACCAGCGCCGCCAGGCTCTCAAGCTTCACTTTCGCACCGCTTAAGCTCAGGTCGGCATCGACGCCGGAGACGTTCCAGAAGCGACTGCCTTTTTTCACCAGGTTGGTAAAACGGCGCTCGATGAGTACATCAATGGTCACGCCATCTTTGTTCGGGTTAATGGCGTAGTCGTAAACGCGACCAACCGGAATTTTGCGGAAATAGACCAGAGAACCACTGTTCAGCGAACCCAAATCCGGCGCGCGGAGGTGGATCATCAAATCGCCGTTATTCAGCCGATATTTCGGCTGGGTGTCCAGCGCAACAAAGTGATCCTGTGGCTCGCCTTTGCCGGGCATCATGCCGATATAGTTACCGCCCACAAGCGCATCCAGCCCGGAAACGCCGGCCAGGGAGGCTTTAGGCGTGACCAGCCAGAACTGCGTTTCGGCGCGCAGGGCATCCTGCATATCAGACTTAATGCTCGCCCGGACCTGAATTTTGTTCAGCCCTTTGCCGAGGGAAATATCCTGCACGGTACCCACTTCCACCCCCTGGAAGCGAACGGGGGTACGTCCGGCGACAATGCCGTCCGCAGACTGGAAATCAATCGTGATGGTACTTCCGCGATCTTCATAGCTCGTCCAGATAAGCCAGCCTGCGATCATCAGCGCGATGACAGGTAGCAACCAGAATGGCGAAATGCGGCGTTTTGTTTTAATTCTCGCTTCAGTCGGCGAAGCGGGCGTTTCCTGACTCATGTGCGTCCCAAAGTAAGCGGCTGTCCAGCCATTCCACTGCAAGAATAGTCAATATCACCGCAGAGCCGAAATAAAAAGCTGCGGGTCCCATGGTAAAAGCAAGTAACTGATCGCGATTGATGAGCGACATCATCAGCGAAATCACGAACAGATCCAACATCGACCAGCGACCAATCCAGGTCACGAATCGCAGAAGCAGGATGCGGGTGCGTAGTCCTTGTTCGCATTTAAAGTGAATGCTGATAAGCAGCGTAAACATCACCACCACTTTGGTAAAGGGCACCAGAATACTGGCGATGAAAACAATGACGGCGACCCCCACGTTACTGTGCGCCAGAGAGATAATCCCTGAAAGGATAGTATCTTCCTGACGGGCGCCGTTCACATAAATTACGGAGATCGGCAGCATGTTGGCCGGGAACAAAAATACCAGGGAGGCGATAAGCGCCGCCCAGCATTTTTGCAGGCTGTTGTTGCGTCGCAATCTTAACGGAATGTGGCAGCGCGGACATCTCCCGCGTTTATCCGGAAAACCGGTGTAATGGCACCCCAGGCAGACGCGCAGGTTGTCATCAGGCCGGGTCGCGGGACGCTGCGGGTAAAATCGCTCCCAAAGCTGTTCAACATTGAGATGAATCAGGGTCAGAATACTCAGCAGGACCAGTGAAATAAACGCAAAAAGGCCAATGCCAGGTTGTAAAAATGCATAATCCTGCACCTTGATAGACGCCACGCCGACGCCCACCAGATAGATGTCCAGCATCACCCACTCCTTGAGCTTTTCCAGCATGAGCAGGACGGGGCGCAGGTTCATCCCCAGTATGTTGCCAAACCACAGGTAGGCAATTGCCGCGACCAGCACCAACGGCGCGCCGACGACGCAGAACAGCACCATGGCGGCCGTAAGCGGATCGCCCTGGCGCGTCATCTGCCAGATCCCCTGCAACACGTTAGCGTCAATACGCACGCCAAGCAGGTAGAGCTTTAACAGCGGCTCGGTCCAGGCGAAGGGCATCAGCAGTAGCATGGTGACCGCCATTGCCGCCAGACGCGTCAATGACCAGTCCCGGCCATCGCGAATTTTGGCATCGCAGCATGGACAAAAAGCACTTTGGTGCGATTTCATCTTCGGCAACATAAAAAGCGTATCGCACTGGGGACAACGCTGATAATGTGCACGGGGCAGAGCCTTGCTTACCGTACGGACAACGATCTTTCGTGTCGGCGTAATTTGGGGTGTTTTTAGGGCCATCAGTCGCACACAGATTAGTATTGTTGAAAGTTATAATAACTCATGAACGGATTCATCTTGAGCATGAGCGCATTTAATGCTTATTTTAATAGGCTATGCGGTAACTATGTAAGATAACTAAGTGATTGAATAATGAACAAAACAGAATTCTACGCGGATCTGAATCGCGATTTTAAGGCATTAATGGCAGGGGAAACCAGTTTCTTAGCCACTCTGGCAAATACCAGTGCGTTACTGTTCGAACGCCTTTCTGACGTGAACTGGGCGGGCTTTTATCTGCTGGAAGGCGACACGCTGGTACTGGGGCCTTTCCAGGGGAAACTCGCCTGCGTGCGTATCCCGGTAGGTCGCGGCGTGTGCGGTACCGCAGTGGCGACCCGTCAGGTTCAGCGTGTCGAAGATGTTCATGCGTTTGACGGCCACATCGCCTGCGATGCCAGCAGCAATTCTGAAATCGTACTGCCGCTGGTGGTTAAAAATCAGATTATTGGCGTTCTGGATATCGACAGCACGGTCTTCAGTCGCTTTACTGCCGAGGATGAGCAGGGGCTGCGCGCGCTGGCCGCAAACCTGGAAAATGTTCTGGCAGACACCGATTATCATAAATTCTTTGCGAGCGTCGCAGGATAATCAACGGATAACGTAGCATTTACTGATAGCGTCATTATAATGTCGCCTGTTCATGCCTGCGCTTGTTGGCAACGTCCGTTGTAATCAGGAAATTTCATGGAAAATCAACCTAAGTTGAATAGCAGTAAAGAAGTTATCGCATTTCTGGCCGAGCGTTTCCCGCAGTGCTTCAGCGCTGAAGGTGAAGCGCGTCCTCTGAAAGTCGGTATCTTTCAGGATTTGGTCGCGCGCGTTGAGGGGGAGATGAACCTCAGCAAAACGCAGCTTCGTTCTGCCTTGCGCCTTTATACCTCGAGCTGGCGTTACCTGTACGGTATCAAGCCGGGTGCGACCCGTGTCGACCTTGACGGCAACCCGTGCGGTGAGCTGGACGAGCAGCACGTAGAACATGCGCGTAAGCAGCTTGAAGAAGCCAAAGCTCGCGTGCAGGCACAGCGTGCGGAACAGCAGGCGAAAAAACGCGAAGCCGCAGCGGCAAACGGTCAGGAAGACGCCCCTCGTCGCGAGCGTAAACCGCGCCCGGCACCGCGTCGTACTGAAAATAACGATCGCAAACCGCGTGCTGACAAACCAGCAGCTAAAGCCCCACGTGCGCCGCGCGAAGAGCCGCGCCACACCCCGGTTTCTGACATCAATGCGCTGAGCGTAGGTCAGTCTCTGAAGGTGAAAGCGGGTAACAACGCGATGGACGCCACCGTACTGGAAATCACCAAAGATGGCGTTCGTGTACAGCTGACTTCTGGTATGTCAATGATTGTACGCGCAGAACACTTGTTGTTCTGAAACGGAGGCCGAGCCTGGCATGAACACTTTTTTTAAGCTCACCGCGCTGGCTGGCCTGTTTGCTATAACAGGCCACGCTTTCGCTGTGGACGATATTACGCGTGTTGATCAAATTCCGGTTCTCAAGGAAGAGACTCAGCACGCGACGGTGAGTGAGCGCGTGACGTCGCGCTTTACTCGTTCGCACTATCGTCAGTTCGATCTCGATCAGGCCTTTTCGGCCAAAATCTTTGACCGTTATCTGAACTTGCTGGATTACAGCCATAACGTACTGCTGGCCAGCGATGTCGAACAGTTCGCTAAACGCAAATCCGAAGTGGGTGATGAGCTGCGCTCCGGAAAACTCGATCTGTTCTACGATCTGTACAACTTATCGCAAAAGCGCCGTTTTGAGCGTTATCAATACGCGCTGAAAGTGCTGGAACGTCCTATGGACTTCACCGGCAACGACACCTTTAATCTGGACCGCAGCAAAGCGCCATGGCCGAAAGACGAGGCTGAACTGAATGCGCTGTGGGATGGAAAAGTCAAATATGACGAACTGAGCCTCAAGCTCACAGGCAAAGACGAGAAAGAGATCCGTGAGACGTTAAACCGTCGCTACAAGTTCGCTATTCGCCGACTGGCGCAGACCAACAGTGAAGATGTTTTCTCGCTGGCGATGACCGCGTTTGCGCACGAAATTGATCCGCACACTAATTATCTCTCTCCACGTAACACCGAACAGTTCAATACCGAAATGAGCCTGTCTCTGGAAGGTATCGGTGCTGTGCTTCAGATGGACGATGACTACACCGTAATCAACTCCATGGTGGCCGGTGGCCCTGCATCGAAAAGCAAAGCGATCAGCGTAGGCGACCGTATTGTCGGTGTGGGCCAAACCGGAAAGAGCATGGTGGACGTGATTGGCTGGCGTCTTGATGACGTAGTTGCGCTGATCAAAGGGCCGAAGGGCAGCAAAGTTCGCCTGGAGATCCTGCCAGCCGGTAAGGGGACCAAAACCCGTATCGTTACTCTGACCCGTGAGCGTATCCGTCTGGAAGATCGCGCGGTGAAAATGTCGGTTAAAACCGTGGGTAAAGAGAAGGTTGGCGTTCTGGATATCCCTGGTTTCTACGTCGGCCTGACCGATGATGTGAAAGTGCAGCTTCAGAAGCTTGAAAAGCAGAATGTCAGCAGCGTGATCATTGACCTGCGCAGCAACGGCGGCGGGGCATTGACCGAGGCCGTCTCGCTTTCCGGGCTGTTTATCCCGTCTGGCCCGGTGGTACAGGTGCGCGATAACAACGGTAAAGTGCGTGAAGATGCGGATACCGATGGTGTGGTCTACTATAAGGGGCCGCTGGTGGTGCTTGTCGATCGCTTCAGCGCCTCTGCATCGGAAATCTTCGCTGCTGCCATGCAGGATTACGGCCGGGCGTTAATCGTCGGCGAACCGACGTTTGGCAAGGGCACCGTTCAGCAGTACCGCTCTCTGAACCGTATTTACGACCAGATGCTGCGCCCTGAATGGCCGGCGCTGGGCTCAGTACAGTACACCATTCAGAAGTTTTACCGCGTCAACGGCGGCAGCACGCAGCGCAAAGGCGTGACGCCGGATATTATGATGCCGACAGGTACCGAAGAGACGGAAACGGGCGAGAAGTTTGAAGATAACGCGCTGCCGTGGGATAGCATTGATGCCGCGACATTCGTGAAATCGGGTGATATGAAACAGTTCGGACCGGAACTGCTGAAAAATCACAACGATCGCATCGGGAAGGATCCGGAATTCCAGTACATCATGAAGGACATCGCGCGTTTCAACGCCCTGAAAGCAAAACGGAACATTGTGTCTCTGAACTACGCTCAGCGTGAGAAAGAGAACAATGAAGATGACGCGACACGTCTGGCGCGTATCAACGATCGCTTCAAACGTGAAGGCAAGCCTCTGCTCAAAAAACTGGACGATCTGCCTAAGGATTACCAGGAGCCCGATCCGTATCTGGACGAGACGGTGCATATCGCGCTTGATCTCGCGAAGCTGGAAAAAGAGAAACCTGCTGTGCAACCTGCTCCGACAAAATAATCCCCCAACAGGCACAAGAAATTGTGCCTGTTTCTTTTTGTTCCTCATCCTTCCGTCAGGCAGATTTCCAATTGTGTAAAGTTGTGTCTTTCTGGTGACTTACGCCGTCTGGATGCTTGAAAATAGCCGTAATACCCATACGATGTGGGTAATCGCATAGTGCGTTTTGTTAAACTGAGGTTAAAAGAATATTATGATGCGAATCGCGCTCTTCCTGCTCACCAACCTGGCGGTGATGGTGGTATTCGGGCTGGTGCTAAGCCTGACGGGAATTCAGTCGAGCAGCGTTCAGGGTCTGTTGATTATGGCGCTGCTGTTTGGTTTCGGTGGCTCTTTCATTTCACTGCTAATGTCGAAGTGGATGGCACTGAAATCCGTGGGCGGTGAAGTTATTGAGCAACCGCGTAACGATATGGAGCAGTGGCTGATGAGCACGGTTGCTCAGCAGTCAAAGCAGGCGGGCATTGCCATGCCACAGGTAGCCATCTACCACGCGCCGGATATCAACGCGTTTGCTACCGGTGCGCGTCGTGACGCGTCCCTGGTGGCCGTCAGCACCGGTCTGCTGCAAAACATGAGCCGTGACGAAGCGGAAGCGGTTATTGCTCACGAGATCAGCCACATCGCCAACGGCGATATGGTCACCATGACCCTGATCCAGGGCGTGGTGAACACCTTCGTTATCTTTATTTCCCGTATTCTGGCGCAGATTGCTGCCGGGTTTATGGGTGGCAACCGTGATGAGGGTGAAGAGAGCAACGGCAACCCGCTGATCTATTTTGCTGTTTCAATGGTGCTGGAGCTGGTGTTCGGTATCCTGGCAAGCATTATTACCATGTGGTTCTCCCGTCATCGTGAGTTCCATGCGGATGCCGGTTCCGCGAAACTGGTGGGTCGTGAAAAGATGATTGCTGCGCTGCAACGTCTTAAAACCAGCTACGAGCCGCAGGAAGCAAACAGCATGATGGCCTTCTGCATCAACGGCAAGTCAAAGTCGCTGAGCGAGCTGTTTATGTCTCACCCGCCGCTGGATAAACGTATTGAAGCGCTGCGTAGCGGCGAATATCTGAAGTAACGTAATCGGGTTGAAAACAACCGGGCAGGAGTCCTTCTCCGCCCGGTTTTTTTATGCCTGCGCCCTTGGTTGGGTGACACGAAGACCGCTAATGACAGCCGCGAGGGTCGCCAGTGTCCCTGCGGTAATCAGCGCAACGTGTGTCGCATTCTGCCCGGCCAGGTTAAACATCAAGGCTACCAGTGCGGCCCCGGTGCTTTGCCCTAACAGTCTTGCCGTGCCCAGCATCCCGCTGGCGCCACCGCTGCGATGACGTGGGGCAGAGGTGATAATCGTGTGGTTATTAGGGGACTGGAACAGACCAAAACCGGCCCCGCACAGGATCATGCGCCAGATAATATCCAGATCCCCTGGCGAGGCGGGCAGGAGCGCCAGTGCAAACAGTCCCACCGCCATGACAACCAGCCCAATCGCCCCCAGAAGCCCGGCATGAACGCGCTCAATAAGGTAACCGGCCAGCGGGGCCATCACCATGGTTGCCAGAGGCCAGGGCGTGAGCAGCAAGCCTGTTTCCACTTCCGAACGGCCAATCACGCTCTGCAAAAAGAACGGCAGCGCAACCAGCGCCAGCATCTGGGCGCAGAACGAGCAAATGGAGGTACAAATGGATAGCGAAAACAGCGGAATACGCAGCAAATCCACCGGCAGTAACGGCACGGGCAGCGCCAGCTGACGTCGTACGAAGAAAAATCCGATGATAAGCATTGCAACGATTTCTGCGGCAATGAGCGACAGAGACTGCCCCTGCGCAAATCCGCTCAGCGCGGTAATCAGCAGGCCAAAGGTCAGCGCGTTCATCACGGCGCTGGGCAGGTCAAAACGCGGCATGGTGTTTTTCGGACCATTTTCCGGAAGATAGCGCAGGGCGAAGAAGATCGCCACAATACCCAGCGGCACATTAATGGCAAACAGCCACTGCCACGAGGCAACGGACAGAATGGCGGCGGCAATCGTCGGCCCGGCAGCGGACGACACGGCCACAATAAAGGAATTAATGCCCATGCCGCGCCCCAGGTGGCGGTGAGGATAGATAAGCCGTATGAGGGCCGTGTTCACGCTCATTAGCGCCGCGCCGCCAAAGCCCTGCGCGATACGCGCCAGGGTGAGGGTGTGCAGTGAATCGGAAAGGGCACAGAAGAGCGAGGTGAGGGTAAAGACCACCAGCCCGCACTGGTAAACCCGGCGATAGCCAAACATATCGCCCAGGAAAGAGAGTGACAGGAGGGAAATCACAATTGCTATCTGGTACGCGTTCACAATCCAGATGGAGCTTGCGGGAGAAGCATTAAGGTCTTTTGCAATGGTAGGAAGAGCAACGTTGGCAATCGCACCGTCAAGGACAGCCATCGAAATACCGATGACAATAGTGGCAATTGCCCCGTACCTCTGCGGTAAGGGCAGGCCATCAGAAACGTTTTTTTGCATGAGAAAAGAATGACTCAGCGTGAAATTATTTTCAGAGTAACTATTTTAGCATCGTTATTTCGGTTTTATGTCGCAGATTTGTAACGAAGTAAACCCAGATAGATTGCAGCACGCATCACACGAATTTATAATAAAAACCGGTTCTGATTTTTATAAAACACTCTCCATGAGGTGATAAATGGCAATCGCAGATTTGGATAAGCAGCCAGATTCTGTTTCTTCCGTGCTGAAGGTGTTTGGCATCTTGCAGGCGCTCGGAGAAGAGCGTGAAATTGGTATTACAGAGTTGTCGCAGCGTGTGATGATGTCGAAAAGCACCGTTTATCGCTTTTTGCAGACGATGAAATCATTGGGTTATGTCGCGCAGGAAGGAGAATCAGAAAAATATTCTCTGACGCTGAAACTGTTTGAACTGGGCGCCCGCGCCTTGCAGAACGTGGATCTGATCCGCAGCGCTGACATTCAGATGCGTGAACTTTCACGACTGACGAAAGAGACAATTCACCTCGGTGCGCTGGATGAAGACAGCATTGTTTACATCCACAAAATTGACTCCATGTACAACCTGCGCATGTATTCACGCATCGGTCGTCGTAACCCGCTCTACAGCACCGCAATTGGTAAAGTACTGCTGGCCTGGCGCGATCGCGAAGAGGTGAAGCAGATCCTTGACGGGGTGGAGTACAAACGCAGCACCGACCGCACCATTACCAGTACGGATGAACTGCTGAGCGTGCTGGATAACGTGCGTGAGCAGGGTTACGGGGAAGATAACGAAGAGCAGGAAGAGGGGCTGCGTTGCATCGGTGTGCCGGTATTTGACCGCTTCGGCGTTGTCATTGCGGGCCTGAGCATTTCGTTCCCAACGCTGCGTTTCTCTGAAGAGCGTCTTCATGAATATGTGGCGATCCTGCATACCGCAGCGCGCAAAATTTCAGAGCAGATGGGATATAACGATTATCCGTTCTGATCGACGCTTTCAATAAAAACGCCGCAACAGTGCGGCGTTCTTGTAAGCGAAATTCAACGCTGATTAACCGTTATCAATCACATCAGATGATTTACGCAGCACAGGACAGTTGGTTAACCCGATGATCCCGCTGTCGGAATGAATGTACTGCGCCGTGCTTACCCCCCGGGCGGTAAGATATTTACACTGGATACCCAGACCCGCGGCATTTTCTTTGCTTCCCATTAATACGCCGTACCCACTTAATAACAGGCCGATCCACACAATGGCCAGTACAATTACTGTACGAATAAGTAAACGCATCGTTGCCTCTTTTTTCTTTGTTGTCATGGAGTAAGCGTAACGGGTTTACGCAGTGAAACAAGTGCACGATTCCGAAAAGCGTCTGTTGAAGGTACAGTTAGCCCCTGTTTAAGATAACCGTGATAACCTGGCTGCATCAGGTCATAAGACGGAGTGTGGAGTGAAAAAAATACGCTGGGTAATTCTGATTATAGTGTTGATAGCTTGTGTGGTGCTGTGGACGCAGACTATCAATGTGATGTGCGATCAGGATGTACAATTCTTTAGCGGCATTTGTTCAATCAATAAGTTTATCCCCTGGTAGAGGCCATTTTTACGCTGAGTGATGTCCTTACGTGGCGGCAGTGGTAAAATGACTGTTTTTACTGAGGTGGTGAAATGGGTGAGTTACTGAATTCGGGGCTGCTGAGCATTGCATCCCTGGTAATGTCTTTGGTGGTGCTGGTCGTTGGGCTGGTACTGTGGTTCTTCGTTAACCGCGCCAGCTCCCGCACAAACGAGCAGATTGAACTGCTGGAAGCATTGCTCGATCAGCAGAAACGGCAGAATGCGTTGCTGCGTCGTCTGTGCGAAGCCAACGAGCCGGAGGAGAAAGCGGTACCTAAGGACGCTGTTGCTCAACAACAGGACGAGGAAGACTTCATTCGCCTGGTAGCCGAACGATAGTTTGCCCGGAAAGGGAGGTGGCCTGACGTACGGCGTAAATCCCCTCCCTTATCAAATGTGATCCACAACATCCCAACATATAATTAAGCAGCAGTTAACTATTGTTTCAGCATACTGAAAACTGGTGAATATTTATCCTTATTCGATAATTACCGTTTCGTTGAATAAATTGTGTGTTTTATCTTTCCCGAAGTGTTTTATTTTTATCGAAACGTTTTGCTTGCCTTGTTTTGAGGCAGAGTCATAAAAATTTCATTATTTTGGTGCAGAATAACGCTAATTAAATGGTGGATTTTAATACAATTAGCAAAATGTAATTAACATCGTATATTCCCTGACACATGTCGGTGCGTTGCAATGTTTTCAGCATAACTTTTCACAAAATGTTCTAACTCAGTCATTCTTTTAAAGAAAATCAGGGATTGGGATGGACGCTTTGAAATGATTGAGCTATGTTTAAAAAGTCTTTGATTACAGGGCACGTCAACGCACCCTGCGGGCAGTGAGGTCAGGTAGCGCTTCATTTGACAATTCGCATAACTGTGCAGATTGTTATGGAGTAACACCTGAATTTGTGCGGCGGATCGAGACATGTTTAAAAATGGCTTGCCATATTAAACGTTGTGTGTGATAACACGTTTTGGGTCAAACGAGGTACAGTTCTGTTTATGTGTGGCATTTTCAGTAAAGAAGTCCTGAGTAAACACGTTGTCGTTGAATACCGCTTCTCTGCCGAACCTTATATTAGTGCCTCAAGCAGTAATGTCTCAGTTTTATCTAAGTCAAAGCCTGCGGGCTAAGAAAACACTCTAAGGAATTTTGCAAATGGCAAAGATTAAAGGTCAAGTTAAGTGGTTCAACGAGTCTAAAGGTTTTGGTTTCATTACTCCTGCTGACGGCAGCAAAGATGTGTTCGTACACTTCTCTGCAATCCAGGGTAACGGCTTCAAAACTCTGGCTGAAGGCCAGAACGTTGAGTTCGAAATTCAGGATGGCCAGAAAGGCCCAGCTGCGGTTAACGTAACTGCTATCTGATCGAATCACTGCTGACTGAAGCGCTCAGCGCTTCGATCCCAGACATAAGCCTCGCCGATGCGGGGCTTTTTTATTCACTTATTTTTCAAAATATTACGTAATCCTCCGCTGTTATTATCTTGTTGCAAACCCGCGAGAATATTAGCATTGTTTTCCCGCCTTATTATCAGCTTTTCCCGTTAAATCAGGGCGTTGATCAACAGCCCTGGGGTTAAGGTGAAAAAAAAGACAATAACGACCACCGGAAACTTTACTCCGGCACGTTTTGCACTTCTGTGTCTCGCTATCTTTTGTAGTCTTGCGTTTCTGCTGGGCCGCGTGGCGTGGCTGCAAATTATCAAACCGGATAATCTGGTTAAGCAGGAGGATATGCGCTCCCTGCGCGAAGTGGCGATAGACGCCCCGCGGGGGATGATTGTGGACCGTGAAGGACGACCCCTTGCGGTGAGCGTACCTGTCCAGGCCGTCTGGGCCGATCCCAAAACAGTGCTGGAAAAAGGGGGGATCGGTTATGATTCGCGCTGGCAGGCCCTGGCAAATGCCTTACACCTTTCTCTGAGCACGCTCGCATCGCGAATCAACAGTAACCCGCACGGGCGATTTATTTACCTTGCCCGTCAGGTTGATCCCTCCCAGACAAAGTGGATCGATAAGCTGCGTCTTCCGGGTATCAACCTTCGCGATGAGTCCCGCCGCTTTTATCCTGCCGGGCACGTGGCGGCGAACCTGATTGGCTTCACCAATATTGATGGTCAGGGCATTGAGGGTGTCGAGAAAAGCTTCAACACGCAGCTTACCGGGAAGGCAGGCGTGCGGCTGGTCAGGAAAGATCGCTACGGACATGTGGTGGAGAACCTCACGGAGGTGGCTCCCGTACCTGCACATAATATCCAGCTTAGTATCGATGAACGCCTGCAAACTATCACTGAAGACGCGCTGGATAATGCCGTGGCGTGGAACAAAGCTGAGTCAGGCGCGTCGGTGCTGATTAATATCCAGACGGGCGAAATTCTGGCAATGGCGAGCTTCCCCGACTTCAACCCCAACAACCGGGAAGGGGCAACGCTGGATGATTTTCGCAATCGCGCGATCAGTGACACCTTTGAACCTGGCTCTACCGTTAAGCCTCTGGTGCTGATGACGGCGCTACAGCAGGGGCTGGTACAGCCTGACAGCGTCATAGACACGCATCCCTACACCATTGATGGCCATCGTATCCGCGATGTGGGCTACTATCCCGAGCTGACGATGACCGGCATCCTGCAAAAATCCAGTGACACGGGCGTGTCCCGTCTTTCGCTGGCGATGCCTGTGCAACGGTTACTGGATACCTATAAACACTTTGGCTTTGGCGAGAGTACCGGGCTTGGCTTAACGGGAGAAAGCGCAGGTTTACTGCCGCAGCGGAAATTCTGGAGCCAGTTAGACCGGGCGACCTTTGCCTTTGGATATGGCCTGATGGTAACCCCCCTCCAGCTGGCGCATGTGTATGCCACCATCGGCAGCTATGGCATTGAACGGCCTCTGTCCATCACCCGAATCGATCCGCCGGTGATTGGCAAGCGGGTGATGCCCGAGGAAATTGTTCACGAGGTGGAGCACATGATGGAGAGCGTCGCATTACCCGGCGGTGGTGGAATCAAAGCGGCGGTGCGTAACTATCGCGTGGCGATAAAAACCGGGACGGCCAAAAAAATCGATGAACACGGTAAGTATGTGGATAAATACGTCGCCTATACCGCAGGCGTTGCGCCTGCCAGCGATCCCCGTTTTGCGCTGGTGGTGGTGATTAACGATCCGCAAAACGGTGCCTATTACGGCGGGGCCGTTTCCGCGCCCGTTTTCAGCGAAATTATGGGGAACGTTCTGCGTCTGGAAAACGTAAAGCCTGACGGGCTGCCGGCAGATTCTGACCATCTGATCGTGATGCATCACCCAGCCGTTTATAACCCTGGCGAATAGCGGTACACTTCGCCTTTTGGTTTACGCCCTGGAGCTGTCATGTCTTTCAGTTGTCCCCTTTGCCACGCGCCGCTGACGCGCGCGGAGAAAACGTTTATCTGTCCACAGGGACATCAGTTTGACCGGGCGAAAGAGGGCTATGTAAATCTTCTGCCGGTACAGCACAAGCGCTCCCGGGACCCGGGTGACAGCGCGGAGATGATGCAGGCGCGCCGGGCGTTTCTCGATGCCGGGCATTATCAACCGCTCAGGGATGCCGTTGTCGCCTTACTCCGTGAATATCTGACAGAAGGCGCATCCGCCATGCTGGATATCGGCTGCGGCGAAGGTTACTACACCGCCACGTTTGCTGACGTGGCGGCTGAGAAGGGCGCCGAAACGTACGGGCTGGACGTATCTAAAGTGGCTATCCGTGCGGCAGCCAAACGCTACTCAGCGGTAACGTTCTGCGTGGCCTCCAGCCACCGCCTGCCGTTTGAGGAAGCGAGTATGGACGCCGTGGTGCGTATCTATGCGCCGTGCAAGGCTGAGGAGCTGGCGCGCGTCGTTAAGCCCGGTGGCTGGGTTATCACCGTCACGCCAGGGCCGCGTCATCTGCTGGAGCTAAAAGGGCTGATCTATGATGAAGTTCACCTGCATGCGCCTCACTCTGAACAGCTGGCAGGCTTTGCGTTAAAGCAGGCGCAGTCGGTAGCGTATGAAATGATGTTGCAGGGAAGTGAAGCGGTGGCGTTACTGCAAATGACGCCGTTTGCGTGGCGGGCAAAACCAGAGGTGTGGGAAACGCTGGCAGCGCAGACAGAATTTCGCTGCCAGACGGATTTCAGCATCCATTGCTGGCAGCGCGAAGGTTAACCCGCGAAGTGTGCCCAAAGGATTTGGGCACCAATCCCGATCAACACGATACCGCCCAGAATTTCGGCGCGTTTGCCTAACAGCGGGCCAATGAACCGACCCACCATCATCCCCAGCGTTGACATGATCAGCGTGGCGCAGCCAATCGCCAGCGCGGTGGCGATAATATTGACCTGCAAAAACGCCAGACCGACACCCACGGCCATTGCATCCAGGCTGGTTGCGATGGCGGTTGTCACCAGAAGCCAGAAGCCGTGGCGTTGCAGCGGCGCATCATCTTCATCGCCGTTGCCACGAAAACCTTCAATCACCATACGTCCGCCGAGGAACACCAGCAGCACGAAAGCAATCCAGTGATTCCACTCCAGCACAAACTGGTTGGCGAGCATCCCCAGTCCCCAGCCGATAAGCGGCGTCAGCGTTTCGATAGCGCCAAAGATGAGACCGGTACGCAGGGCTTCGGAAAATTTAGGTTTATGGAGAGTGGCACCTTTGCCGATAGAGGCGGCAAATGCGTCCATGGACATGCCAAAAGCCAGAAGGATCGTAGCGGAGATATTCATAAGAGCGTCCAGACCGGGGATATCCATATGACACATCACTGCCCCCAGTAAACAGCAGTTGATGTATCTATGGTCTCGCCTGATCGCTTCTGGCACAGTAATTGTGCTTAAAAACGATCCGTACGCGCCACGTTTTTCAACGAGTATGTTGACACGTACATTTCCCGCAGGCAGGAAATCGGCTACTCCCCAACGACGGGCGCAACCTTAACATATTTTGAGAATATAAAACAACAACGAAGATGGCTTTATATAGCCACTATGTTGATAACGATTTTCATTTAGATTTATGCGTGAAAATATCGTTAATAAATATAAGTCAATTAACAGAGGAGATATAGCACCGGCTATATTGCTGGTTCAAGAATAATGCAATATATAGCCGATGCTATAATTATAAATCATTGAGTTTTAACAAGTAATTTGTATATCTTTTCCAGGTCATCAATATTTCTGACCCGGATGAGCAGGCGGCGTTGTTCTAATTGCATCACCAGAACCCCGTCTTCGGATAAATTCATCTCTTTAATACGGTTATATTCTATCCAGACATTGGCGAAGAAGAATCCGTGTTTTTTAAAAATGAGTTTTGGCGAGCGGATCCAGAACAGGTAAATCGCCATTAATGCCAGCGCACATAATAACCATGTGGTTAATATTGCGCCGTGGCTGGTCACATTATTGTAAATGAGGATGACTACCAGACCGGCGAAGATAAACGCATCAATACGTCCACGGCGTAAGAGGGGAAGGGTCAGCAGCGTCTCGCCGTGGCGGCGAGGCATAATAAACTCGTCATAGATCGCGTAAGCCAGAAGGGCAACAATAAATAAAACCAGTACGGTGTCCGTGACAGTCATTCATCCTCCAGATAAAAAGACCGGGGGCAAGCCCCCGGTCAGTAAAGCATTTTATTACAGACCCAGCAGGCCGACAGCGTAGCCCGCGATACCGATGACGAAGAAGCCAACGATGATCCAAAGCGGGTTCACTTTCTTACGCAGCAGCCACATACAGGCGAAGGTTAACAGCAGCGGTACCAGGCCCGGCATCAGCTGGTCCAGAATGGTCTGCACGGTGGTAACGCGCGTCTGACCATCCTGACCGGTGATCGTTGATACCACCAGCGGGATGTTTACGTGCGTCCACTTGTTAACCAGCGCCCCCATTACAAACAGGCCGAGAATTGACGCCCCCTCAGTCAGTTTTTGCAGGAAGCCGCCGCCCATATCCTTAACGATATCCACACCTTTACGATAGCCGTACGCCACGCCGTAGTAACGGGTCAGCAGACGCACCGCGTTGAACAGGATGAAGAACAGCAGAGGACCGAGCAGGCTGCCGCTCATGGCGATCCCGGCGCCCAGCGCCGCAAAGACCGGACGCACGGTACCCCAGAAAATCGGGTCGCCCACGCCTGCCAGCGGCCCCATCAGACCAACTTTGATACCGTTGATGGCACCATCGTCGATTTCAGCCCCGTTCGCACGCTGCTCTTCCATCGCCAGCGTCACGCCCAGAACCGGCGCCGCAACATAAGGATGGGTGTTGAAGAATTCCAGATGACGCTTAATTGCCTGACGGCGTGCTTCGTTGTTTTCCGGATACAGGCGTTTGATGGCCGGCACCATGGAGAAGCAGAAGCCGAGCGCCTGCATACGTTCGAAGTTCCATGAACCCTGAAACAGGTTAGAACGGATGAACACGCCACGAATATCACCCGGAGTGAGTTTTTTCTCAGTGGTAGTTTTTGTCATATCAACCATTTCGCTCACCTGTTAGTCCAGTTCGTTATCGAGATCGTTGTTACCAGCAGCCTGCGCAGGGGCACCCGCGACACGGTTGTATTTCGGGCTGAGCTGGATATAAAGAATCGCCATCACCGCACCAATCACACCCAGCGCAACCAGGTTGAAGTTGGTGAACGCAGCGGTAACGAAGCCGAGGTAGAAGAATGGCATCAGGTAGCCCGCGCGCATCATGTTGATGACCATCGCATAACCGACCACCACGATCATACCCCCGGCGATATTCAGACCGCTGGTGACCACTTCAGGGATCGCATTCAGCATGCCCTGAACTTCGCTGGTACCGACAGAAATCGCCACGATAACTGCAGGGATCGCGATACGCATCGCTTGCAGGAACAGGGAAGAAACGTGGATCCAGGAGAGCGCGGTGAGGTTGCCGTTTTCGGCCGCCTTATCCGCCGCGTGCTGGAAGGCCACGGTAATAGTACGGACAATAATGGTCAGCACCTGACCCGCTGCGGCCAGCGGGATGGCCAGCGCGATACCGGCACCAATACTCTGATGACCGGCGATAACCAGAACGGTCGAAATAATGGACGCCAGCGCGGCATCTGGCGCAACTGCCGCACCGATGTTCATCCAGCCGAGGGCGATCATTTCCAGGGTACCACCGATGATGATACCGGTTTTCATGTCACCGAGAACGGCGCCAATCAACGTACAGGCCACCAGAGGGCGGTGGAACTGAAATTCATCAAGTACGGACTCCATACCCGCAATACACGCGACGATGAACACCAGCACAATCTGAAGAGTAGTAATCTCCATTGCACTTCTCCTATTACATAAGCTCTATATGAAAAACCGGCCCGGGCTTATTTCCCCACTTTGCCGATCAAATCCATCATTTTCAGTTTCTGATCCGTGGAAACCTTACGGGCTTCCAGCTCGATACCGCGTGCATTCAGCTTGTTGAAGGCCTCGATATCTTTCGCATCCACTGAAATCGCGTTGTTGACCTGCGTTTTGCCCTGACGGAAAGCCATACCGCCAATGTTAACGGAGGTGATTTTCACGCCGCCTTCAACAATGCGTTCAACGTCTGTCGGGTTGGTGAACAGAAGCATCACGCGTTCGCCCGCGTATTTCGGGTTGTTGTAAACGCGGATCATTTTGGCGACATCCACGACGTGCGCGGTGACGCCCGGCGGTGCAACCTGGGTAAGAAGGGTTTTACGGACAGTGTCGGCGGCCACTTCGTCACTGACCACGATGATGCGTTGTACGTTGGTCTCTTTGGTCCAGCGCGTCGCCACCTGGCCGTGGATCAGACGGTCATCAATACGCGCAAGGCCGATAACCATGTAATCGTTCGGACCCATTGGCTTCGCCGGTGCAGCGGCTTTTGGTGCAGCAGGGGCAGGGGCAGGTTTTTCAACCGGCTGCGCTTTCAGCGCCTTCACGCCTTCGCGACCGGTTTCCACCGCCAGCGCCACCAGCTCGTCAAAGCCTGGGTTGTCGTCACGCGCCATGAAGGTTTCCACCAACATCGGGATATTCACCCCGGCGACGACTTCATAATGCTCTTTATCGACGACAATGCGGCTGGCAGCGTTGAACGGGCTGCCGCCCCATGTATCCACGAGAAACAGCACGCCTTTGCTGGTATCCAGCTTCTCAAGCTGAGCAGTGTATTTTTCAATCAGCGTCTCGGCATTTTCACCGGGAACGAAATCGATCCAGCCGACGTTTTCCTGCTCGCCCAACAGCATTTCTGCCGTTTTGAGTAACTGCTCCGCAGCCCAACCATGTGTGCCTATGACAATAGCAATGGTCACTTGCTACCTCCTTTTATTATCATTTATACGTCTGCCAGGCAGGCGTACTGAGAATCGTATTGGCGAACCGAATCGATTCAGATAAGGGTTAGAGTTCAAAAAAACTAAGACTTCCGCGAATTATTTTAGATAGTGAAAAAATAATTTATGTGATGAAGATCCGTAATTTAGCTACGCCTTACAGATTTTTCTCTAAGATAATCCGCGTGTGTTACAGAAGTTTGCAAAGGAACGTAAATCTTTGCTAAAAACCAATTGTCTCTGATATGTTTAGCGTCCGTTTAATTATTCAGGAGTATAGGGCTACAGCCCACTATATGGACCGTCACCGACGTCAGTCATCTTCCAGGCCATTCCGCGCCTTAATCACCGGCGATCTTCGCCACGCATCGACTCTCATTCCCTTTGAAATGCCCGACATTAGCGGGGCACCGTTTTGTCATTCCTTTAGCAGGAGCGTGTCATGGAATTCTTAATGGACCCGTCAATCTGGGTAGGCTTGCTTACGCTGGTCGTGCTGGAGATCGTTCTCGGTATTGATAACCTGGTGTTTATCGCCATCCTCGCAGATAAACTGCCGCCGAAACAGCGTGATAAAGCCCGTCTGATCGGCCTCTCGCTGGCGCTGATCATGCGTCTGGGCTTACTGTCTGTTATCTCGTGGATGGTCACCCTGACGAAGCCCCTGTTCACCGTCATGGATTTCACCTTCTCCGGCCGCGATTTAATTATGCTGGTAGGGGGACTGTTCCTGCTGTTCAAAGCCACAACAGAGCTGCATGAACGGCTGGAGAACCGGCAGCACGATGATGGCCACGGTAAGGGTTATGCCAGCTTCTGGGTGGTTGTTCTACAGATTGTGGTGCTTGATGCGGTCTTCTCACTGGATGCGGTGATTACGGCGGTCGGCATGGTGAACCATCTGCCGGTGATGATGGCGGCGGTGGTGATTGCGATGGCGGTAATGCTGCTGGCGTCGAAACCGCTGACGCGTTTCGTCAACCAGCATCCGACGGTCGTTGTGCTGTGTCTGAGCTTCCTGCTGATGATTGGTCTGAGCCTGGTGGCAGAAGGGTTTGGCTTCCATATTCCGAAAGGCTACCTGTACGCCGCGATTGGCTTCTCGATTCTGATCGAGCTGTTTAACCAGATTGCGCGCCGTAACTTTATTAAGCAGCAGTCGAATCAGCCGCTGCGAGCCCGTACCGCAGATGCGATTCTGCGACTGATGGGCGGGCGTCGTCAGGTGAACGTGCAGGCTGATAACGAGAACCGCAACCCGGTTCCGGTGCCGGAAGGCGCGTTTGTGGAAGAAGAACGCTACATGATCAATGGCGTGCTTTCGCTGGCTTCCCGCTCCCTGCGCGGTATTATGACGCCACGCGGCGAAATCAGCTGGGTGGACGCCAACCTGAGCGTCGACGAAATTCGTCAGCAGCTGCTCTCCTCGCCGCACAGCCTGTTCCCGGTCTGCCGGGGTGAGCTGGATGAGATCATCGGTGTGGTACGCGCGAAAGAGATGCTGGTGGCGCTGGAAGAGGGCGTTAACGTCGAGGCCGTAGCGGCCGCGTCGCCCGCTATCGTGGTGCCTGAAACGCTGGATCCGATCAACCTGCTGGGCGTATTGCGCCGTGCTCGCGGGAGCTTTGTTATCGTCACCAACGAATTTGGTGTGGTACAGGGCCTGGTGACGCCGCTGGACGTGCTGGAAGCCATTGCCGGTGAATTCCCTGATGCGGATGAAACCCCTGAAATCGTTGCCGACGGTGACGGCTGGCTGGTGAAAGGCACCACCGACCTGCACGCGCTCTCGCACACGCTGGGCGTCGAAAACGTGGTCAATGATGATGAAGATATTGCCACCGTGGCGGGGCTGGTGATCTCCGTTAACGGGCAGATCCCGCGTATCGGTGATGTGCTGGAGCTGCCGCCGCTGCAAATTACCATCGTCGAAGCCAACGACTATCGCGTTGATATGGTGCGTATTGTTAAAGAGCACTCTGCGCACGACGAAGAAGAGTAACGTTATCTAGCGTAACGGCAGTAAGGGCACGATGTGTCCGTTGTGACGGGCTGGCGGAGAGTGACTTTCCGCCAGCCATTTCGGAAACTCGCGCAGCGGCATTGGCCGCGCATACAAGTACCCCTGCAAAATATGTACGCTGTGACGGCGCAGGTAGCGTGACTGCTCCTCGGTTTCCACCCCTTCCGCAACCAGTTCAATATTCAGCCGCTGGCCAAGCGCAATAATAATATCTGTTACCGTTGAGTTCACGGCGTCGGTGCCGATCGCGGTGGTGAAGGATTTATCAATTTTCAGCACATCCGGATGCAGTTTTTCTAGCCATGAAAGTGAGCTGTTGCCGGTACCAAAATCATCAATCGCAAGTTTCACCCCTTTGCGGTGCAGCTCCCGCACGATGCGGTAATCCACATCCAGCAACGCATCGCGTTCGGTTAACTCCACGATCAACTGTTGAACAGGGCTGGCGTTAAACCAGATGCGGTTGAGATCCTGGATAAGCGCAGCGCGGCGAAAATGGCTGGCGGCCACGTTAATGCCGATATGGAAATCGCGCGAGGCAGGGAAATAGCCTATCTGCCGCACCGTTTCGCTGATGACGTAGCGGGTAAGCGGAACAATCAGGTTATGTTCTTCGGCCAGAGGGATAAAGACATCGGGCGAAATCCATCCCTGACGCGGGTTGTTCCAGCGCAGGAGGATCTCGACGCCGACGCATTCCCGGGTGCGGGCATTCACCAGCGGCTGGCAGAAGAGTTCAAACTCCCGGGCCGCAATTCCCATGTTGATTTCCCAGGTGAAACTGATTCGCCGCGCCGTGGCGAGCCAGGCGATATAGCCCATCAGTAAGCTGAGCATCAACGCCAGCGGCAGCTGGGTAGGCAGATTTTTTAACGCCATTTCGCCAGGCCCGGGGCCGCTCACCGTGACGCTGAAAGGGTAATGTTGTGACGACTGTTCCAGCAGGGAGGCGTTTTCATCGAAGGTCGGCGTAGTCGTCACCTGTTGCCCGTCGCGGAGGAAGTTATCTCCTACTCTCAGGACAACGTCGGTGATCTGCGGCCGCTGCGGCTCGAGAATCATTTTAGTGATGAGATCGATATTCACCACCTCCATCACCCCGTCGTTGCCGTCGCCCGCAACGGGAGACCACTGAATCAGTACCGGGCTGCCTTTTACCAGCCACCGGTCAGTCGACAGCAGCAGCCTGGATTCACTGACTGGAAGCTCCGGCACAAACTCACTGACGGGCACATTACGGCTGCCAAAGACGCTTGAGCAATACAGTATTCCGTCTTGAATGAGGGCGATGGAGCGTACGGTCTGGAGGATCGCCGCCTGTTTTCGCAGGATTAGATTTGCTTCGGAACAGGGTATGCCAACCAGTGAAAGTAGCGTTTCACGCTGGGCCTCTAACGAGAGAAGCACCTTATCAAGCGCACGCACGGTGTGGTGGGTAAAGTCGTGGATCCGATCCTGATTTATGTTGCGCTGTGAAATAAAGCGAATGCCCAGCGTCAGGACGAGCGTAACGAGCGCAACCGTGACACAGACGATAACGCGTTTTCGGCGATAGTCTTTAATGATCGTTTGTGCAGTTTGCATGAACGGTCGCCTGTTAAGCACCGGCCAGAAAAGCCAGACGCAACAGTGACAGTGTAGTGGGGAATACGTGAAGCGACGAGACGAGAGGGGAAAATTCGCCCATCTGTTGCAGATGGGCGAAAGGAAGGCTTAGTCGCACTGCACCTTAATGGCCAGACCGCCGCGCGAGGTCTCACGGTACTTCGCGTTCATGTCCTTGCCGGTTTCGTACATGGTTTCAATAACCTTATCCAGCGACACGCGTGGCTCGCTGGTACGGCGCATCGCCATACGCGAGGCGTTGATCGCTTTGACGGAGGCGATGGCGTTACGCTCAATGCACGGCACCTGCACCTGACCGGCAACCGGGTCACAGGTCAGACCGAGGTTGTGCTCCATACCGATTTCCGCCGCCACGCACACCTGCTCAGGGCTGGCGCCCAACAGTTCCGCCAGACCCGCTGCCGCCATAGAGCAGGCCACGCCCACTTCACCCTGACAGCCTACTTCGGCACCAGAGATGGACGCATTCATTTTGTACAGCGCGCCGATAGCGCCTGCCGCGAGGAAATAACGGATATAGATATCCGGTGTCACGGGCTCAATAAAGTGATCGTAATAGGCCAGCACCGCCGGAACGATACCGCACGCGCCGTTGGTCGGCGCCGTCACCACGCGACCACCCGCTGCGTTCTCTTCGTTAACCGCGAGGGCAAACATGTTCACCCAGTCGACCACGTTCATTGGGTCATTGGAGAACTTGTCGGTGGTGACCAGCATGCGGCGCAGCGCAGAGGCACGACGCGGTACGCGCAGAGGCCCAGGCAGAACACCCTCGGTGTTCATCCCGCGGTCAATACAGGCGCGCATGGTTTGCCACACGTTAGCAAAATAGTCTTCGATCTCTTTCTTGCTGTGCAGCGCCAGTTCGTTCTGCATCACCATGCCGGACAGGGACAGACCGGTCTCTTTGCAGTAGCCCAGCATCTCGGTGGCCGATTTAAACGGATAGGGCACATTGACGTCGCCCGCGCTCTCTTTACCAAAGTGTTCTTCGTCAACGATAAAGCCGCCGCCGATGGAGTAGTAGGTTTTACTGTAGATCTCTTTTTCGCCGCTCCAGGCGTGGATGGTCATGCCGTTTTCATGCAGCGGCAGGTTGTCGCTACGAAAACGCATCCCGTCATCCTGCGGGAAGTCCACTTCGTGCTGACCGTTAGCCAGCAGTAAGCGTCCGCGCGTTTCCACGTCGCGGATAAATGCCGGAATGGCATCAATATCAACAGTGTCCGGCATATTGCCTGCCAGACCCATAATAATGGCGATATCGGTGTGGTGGCCTTTACCCGTTAATGACAGTGAACCGTAAACGTCTACGGCGACACGGGTAACGCTTTCCAGTAATCCTTTTTCGACCAGATCATCGACGAACTGTTTACCGGCCTTCATCGGCCCTACAGTGTGGGAAGAGGAAGGACCAATCCCCACTTTGAACATGTCGAATATACTAATCACTTTCACACTCCTGACAGGGTTACTGGGGTTCCAGTAACGATGTTATAACTGCGCATAGTGTAAGAGGGAACACCAACCTCGGCTTAACTATTCACATGAATTAAACTAATGGTTAACGATGGTTTTGCTAATAGCGCGACGCCGATCGCAAACATGCCAGAAAAGGGTGGAATGTAAAGTATAGTCAAGGCTTCAGGCCGATTTGCAGGGCCAGCTCACGAATGATGCCTGCCGTCATGCCCCAGACAAAATAATGCTGATACCACGACAGCCAGACCCGATGATCGTGTCCGCGGCGGTGAATATCCAGTGGGTGATAGCGGCCCAGACGAAGGGCCTCTTCCAGCGGCATTTCGAACACCGCTGAAACTTCATCGACGCTGGCGTGATACTGAAGATCGGGCGGAATAATGCCAACGACCGGCGTGACCTGAAAACCGGTTACGCTGTCCACTGGCGGCAGCACGCCGATCACCTCGACTGTCTCCGGGGGGATCGCCACTTCCTCATGCGCTTCACGCAGTGCGGCGGCAATCAGGGATGCATCGGTGCTGTCCACCGCGCCGCCCGGAAACGCAACCTGACCGGCGTGTTTTCGCATATGCGGTGAGCGCTGGGTAAGCAACAGACCCGGCTGCTCACGGCGCACGACCGGGATCAGCACCGCCGCCTGACGTTGATTCAGCGTGGCGCGGCTAACCTGGGGCCGCAGAAGCTGAAAGCGCGACAGAAAATCATCCAGCGTCAGGTTGTCTTTCTTCACCGTAAATTCTCCAGTTGTTTCAGGATACGATTCACTTTATCAAAGGTTTCCTGATATTCCGCCTCGACCTGGCTATCGGCCACAATGCCACCGCCTGCGGAACAGTACAGGTTACCGTCGCACGCCGTCAGGGTGCGAATAGTGATGCTGGTATCCATGGTGCCGCACAGACTCACATAGCCGATGCTGCCGCACCAGGCGTTGCGGCGATGTGGTTCCAGTTCGTCGATGATCTCCATCGCCCGGACCTTCGGCGCGCCGGTGATGGAGCCGCCCGGAAACGCGGCGCGGAGCAGATCGCAGGCGGTTCGCGAGGCCGGCAGGCGTGCGGTGATGGTGCTGACCAGATGATGCACCGCCGGGAATGGCTCCACGACGAACAGCTCCGGCACGCGCACGCTGCCCGGCTCGGCGACGCGACCAATATCATTGCGCATCAGATCGACAATCATCAGGTTTTCAGCACGATCTTTGGGAGAGGCCGCCAGCGTCTCCGCCTGCTGGCGGTCGGCGTCGGCGTTGGCAAGGCGCGGCAGTGTGCCCTTTATTGGGCGGGTCTGAATCATACCGTCAGCCAGGTGGATAAAACGCTCAGGCGAAAGGCTGAGTATGGCGCCGTGTTCAAAGCGTAAAAATGCACTGAACGGGGCCTTATTGCTGGCATTGAGGCGGGTAAACGCCTGCCATTCGTCTCCCTTGTACTCCGCCTGGAAACGCTGGGCAAGGTTGACCTGATAACAGTCGCCACTGTGAAGATACGCCTGCACACGGGAGAATTTTTCCGCGTATTCCTCCGCGCTCATGTTCGAGCGCCAGCCGGAGGTCAGCATAAAGTGTTCCGGGGCGGCGGGCCGTTGCGCCTCAAGCCAGGCCAGACGCGCCTGTACGTCCCGGTGGCTCAGCAGAGAAACCGTCTGCTTACGGTGATCCACGATCAGCGCCCAGTCATACAGCCCCACCGCCATATCCGGCAGGGAAATATCCGCCTGCGCATGCTCGGGCAGCTTTTCGAAACGGCGACCCAGATCGTAACCAAACAGGCCCAGCGCGCCCCCCTGGAAAGGCAGATCCGGATCAGGTGTGGCAGTTAAGCCCAGAGCATCGATCTCGTTCTGAAGCCGCATCAGCGGATCGTCCGTTGGCGACAGCGCATCGGTCGTCAGCGTTTTAACCGGGTCGGCCACCAGAATATCAAAGCGGCTGTAGGGGTGATCCGCATGGCCGGAGTGCAGCAGCATGGCAAAAGGAAGGTGGCTCAGACGGGCAAACCAGAACTCCGCGGCGTCAGCACGCCAGGGCAAGGTCATAACAGTGGGGAAGCGCATGTTCATGTATGGCATACTACCGGGCAGCGTGAAATAATTAGCGCGAATAATTTAGCAGGAGTTAACGATGTTTGCAGGTTTACCTTCTCTCAGCCATGACCAACAGCAGAAAGCCGTTGAACGTATTCAGGAGCTGATGTCCCAGGGGATGAGCAGCGGACAGGCAATTTCCCAGGTCGCGGAAGAACTTCGCGCCACCCATACCGGCGAGCGGATCGTGGCGCGCTTTGAGGATGAAGATGAAGAATAACCGGCTTACACTGCCGCGATAATCTTGATCTCAACCTTATATTCCGGTTTCATCAGCGTGGCCTGTACGGTGCAGCGTACAGGCGCGTGACCCGCCACCACCCACGCATCCCATGCTTTATTCATCGCCGCGAAATCGTCTTTATTCGCCAGAAAAATCGTCGCATCCAGAATGCGGGATTTGTCGCTGCCCTGTTTTTCCAGTACGGCGTCGATCTGCGCCAGGGTGTTGGCGGTCTGCTCGAAGGCGTCGGCGTCCAGATTGGCAGGGACGCCGGTGTAGTACAGCGTCTGGTTGTGGATCACCACATCAGACCAGCGGGCTTCGGCATCAATGCGCGTAATTGTCATAAACGTATCCTCGTTATCTTTCGTCGTCAGGCGGCAAGACTGCCATAATGTTCCGCCGTCGTCACTATTTGGGGTGGCACCGGAGAGAAGGGGCTGACATAATCCCTGTGCAAAAATACAGTGAGAGAACACCGTGGCAGACGATTTTTCCCCAGAAGGTCAGTTAGCACAGGCTATTCCCGGCTTTAAACCGCGCGAACCCCAACGTCAGATGGCGCATGCCGTTGCGCACGCTATCGACAAGGCGCAGCCGCTGGTCGTGGAGGCCGGTACCGGTACGGGGAAAACGTATGCTTACCTCGCTCCTGCGCTGCGGGCGAAAAAGAAGGTGATCATCTCTACGGGATCAAAAGCGCTCCAGGATCAGCTCTACAGCCGCGATTTACCCACGGTGGCGAAAGCGCTGAAATACAAAGGGCGTCTGGCCTTGCTGAAAGGGCGTTCTAACTACCTGTGTCTGGAGCGTCTTGAACAGCAGGCGCTGGCGGGCGGCGACCTGCCGGTACAAACCCTGAGCGATGTGATCGTCCTGCGCGCCTGGGCCAACCAGACGGAGGAGGGGGACATCAGCACCTGCGCGAGCGTGCCGGAAGACTCCCCGGCCTGGCCGCTGGTGACCAGCACCAATGACAACTGCCTCGGCAGCGACTGCCCGCTGTATAAAGACTGTTTTGTGGTGAAAGCGCGTAAAACCGCGATGGACGCCGACGTGGTGGTGGTGAACCATCACCTGTTTCTTGCGGATATGGTGGTCAAGGACAGTGGTTTCGGCGAGCTGATCCCGGAGGCGGAGGTGATGATCTTCGATGAAGCCCATCAGCTACCGGACATCGCCAGCCAGTATTTTGGGCAGTCGCTTTCCAGTCGTCAGCTTCAGGATCTGGCGAAAGATATTACCATTGCCTATCGCACCGAACTCAAAGATACCCAGCAGTTGCAGAAGTGCGCGGACCGCCTGGCGCAATGCGCACAGGACTTCCGCTTACAGCTTGGCGAGCCGGGCTATCGCGGCAACCTGCGCGAACTGCTCGCAGACAAAAATATCCAGCGCGCGCTGCTGCTGCTCGATGATGCCCTTGAACTCTGTTACGACGTGGCGAAACTGTCCCTCGGACGTTCAGCGCTGCTGGACGCCGCCTTCGAGCGCGCCACGCTTTACCGTGGGCGGCTGAAGCGGCTGAAAGAGATCAACCAGCCGGGCTACAGCTACTGGTACGAATGTACCTCGCGCCACTTCACCCTGGCGCTCACGCCGCTGACCGTTGCTGATAAATTTAAAGAGGTGATGGCGCAAAAGCCCGGCACCTGGGTCTTTACCTCGGCCACGCTGTCGGTCAATGACGATCTGCACCACTTTACCGAGCGCCTCGGCATTGAGCAGGCGGAATCCCTGCTTCTGCCGAGCCCGTTCGACTATGAGAGACAGGCGCTGCTGTGCGTGCCGCGCAATCTGCCGCTGCCTAACCAGCCGGGCGCGGCGCGCCATCTGGCGGCCATGCTGAAGCCGATGATCGAGGCCAACAACGGGCGCTGCTTTATGCTCTGCACCTCACACGCCATGATGCGCGATCTGGCCGAGCAGTTCCGCGCCACCATGACGCTACCAGTGCTGTTGCAGGGAGAAACCAGTAAAGGCCAGCTGCTCCAGCAGTTTGTCAGCGCCGGTAATGCCCTGCTGGTGGCGACCAGCAGCTTCTGGGAAGGGGTGGACGTGCGCGGCGACACGCTCTCGCTGGTGATTATCGATAAGCTGCCGTTTACATCGCCGGACGATCCGCTTCTGAAAGCGCGCATGGAGGACTGCCGTCTGCGCGGGGGCGATCCGTTCGACGACGTCCAGCTGCCGGACGCGGTCATCACGCTTAAACAGGGGGTAGGGCGACTGATCCGCGACGTCACCGATCGCGGGGTGCTGGTGATCTGCGACAACCGCCTGGTGATGCGTCCCTACGGCGCGACCTTCCTCGCCAGCCTGCCGCCCGCGCCGCGCACGCGGGATATTAAACGCGCGGTCCGCTTTCTGGCGAACCCGACGGCGGAGTAATTCTTCCCGGAGTGTGTTAAGATGCGCGCCATTTTGTGACTGACCATTGCGAGAGCGCGACGACTGATGCGAATTCTGGCTATTGATACCGCGACAGAGGCCTGTTCCGTTGCCCTGTGGAACGACGGTACGATTTTTGCTCATTTCGAAGAGTGCCCACGGGAACACACCCAACGTATTCTGCCCCTGGTAAAAACCATTTTAACCGAGGGCAACACCGCCCTGACTGACCTCGACGCGCTGGCCTACGGCCGTGGTCCGGGCAGCTTTACGGGCGTACGTATCGGGATTGGCATTGCGCAGGGGCTGGCGCTGGGCGCTGACCTGCCGATGATCGGCGTCTCCACGCTTGCGACCATGGCCCAGGGAGCATGGCGCATGACCGGCGCCACCCGCGTGCTGGCTGCGATTGATGCCCGCATGGGGGAAGTCTACTGGGCGGAGTACACCCGTGACGAAAACGGCGTCTGGCACGGCGAAGAGACGGAAGCGGTGCTTAAACCTGAAGCCGTCACCGGGCGCCTGAAACAGCTCTCCGGTGAGTGGGCGACGGTCGGAACCGGCTGGGCGGCGTGGCCGGAGATGGCGAAGGACACCGGCCTTACGCTGGTGGACGGTAACATGCTCCTGCCCGCCGCCGAAGATATGCTGCCGATTGCCTGTCAGCTGTTTGCCGCAGGAAAAACCGTGGCGGTTGAACACGCTGAACCGGTTTATTTACGAAACACCGTCGCGTGGAAGAAACTTCCTGGCCGCGAGTGAATCTCAGTAACAGGAACTGAGAAAAAGGAGTCGCATCATGGCGGTTCAGACTAAAGTTGTACGCTTTTTTATGGCAGGCGCGGTTGCCATAGCACTGAGCGGGTGCGTCACCGTTCCTGATGCGATCAAGGGCACCAGCCCGACGCCACAGCAGGATCTGGTACGCGTGATGAATGCCCCGGAGCTGTATGTCGGGCAGGAAGCGCGGTTTGGCGGCAAGGTGGTTGAAGTGCTAAACCAGCAGGGGAAAACCCGGCTGGAGATTGCCACCGTTCCACTGGACGACGGTGCGCGGCCTGTTCTGGGTGAAGCCTCGCGCGGGCGGATCTACGCTGACGTCAGCGGCTTCCTCGATCCGGTAGATTTCCGCGGGCAGCTGGTGACCGTCGTCGGGCCGATTACCGGTTCGGTGGCGGGGAAAATCGGCAATACGCCATACAAATTTATGACCATGCAGGTGAACGGCTACAAACGCTGGCGTATCGCCCAGCAGGTGGTGATGCCGCCACAGCCAATCGATCCGTGGATGTGGGGACCGCATCCGTATCGTTACGGCTACGGTGGCTGGGGGTGGTACAATCCAGGCCCTGCACAGGTTCAAACAATAGTAACTGAGTAAGTTACTGTTATTGCTAGGAAAGAGACAGCGGCTCAGCCGCTGTCTCTGTTTTTTTACGGATAAAACGAAAAAAAAGAGTGACGCGCTTCGCAACCTGCAATCTGAACAATTAATAAACTGGTACGCTGAGTTAATATAATGTTAACAAACTGTTTATTATCGGGGCTGTGATGACGACGAACACTCATTTCAGAGGTGATGCATTGAAAAAGGTTTGGCTTAACCGTTATCCCGCGGATGTCCCTGCGGAGATCAATCCTGACCGTTATCAATCCCTGATTGAATTATTTGAACACTCGGTACGGCGCTACGCTGACCAGCCCGCGTTTGTGAATATGGGCGAAGTGATGACCTTCCGTAAGCTGGAAGAACGCAGCCGGGCGTTTGCGGCCTATTTACAGGAAGGGCTGGGCTTGCAGAAAGGGGATCGCGTCGCGCTGATGATGCCAAACCTGCTGCAATACCCGGTGGCGCTGTTCGGCATCCTCAGGGCAGGGATGATCGTGGTTAACGTTAACCCGCTCTATACCCCGCGCGAGCTGGAACATCAGTTGAATGACAGCGGCGCGGCGGCGATTGTGATTGTCTCCAACTTTGCCCACACGCTGGAAAAAGTCGTTGAAAAAACTCAGGTTAAGCACGTCATCCTGACGCGCATGGGTGACCAGCTCTCTACCGCGAAAGGTACGCTGGTCAACTTTGTCGTTAAATACGTTAAGCGGCTGGTGCCGAAATACCACCTGCCGGATGCCATCTCCTTCCGCCGCGCCCTGCATGCGGGCTACCGGATGCAATACGTAAAGCCGGAGATCGTGTCCGAGGATCTGGCCTTCCTGCAATACACGGGCGGCACCACCGGCGTGGCGAAAGGGGCGATGCTGACCCACCGTAACATGCTGGCGAACCTTGAGCAGGTTAACGCCACCTACGGGCCGCTGTTGCACCCGGGCAAGGAGCTGGTGATCACCGCGCTTCCGCTGTATCACATTTTTGCGCTGACCATGAACTGCCTGCTGTTTATCGAGCTTGGCGGTCAAAACGTATTGATCACCAACCCGCGCGATATCCCGGGGCTGGTCAAAGAGCTGGCGAAATACCCGTTCACCGCCATGACCGGCGTGAACACCCTGTTTAACGCGCTGCTTAACAATAAAGAGTTCCAGCAGCTCGATTTCTCCACGCTGCACCTCTCCGCGGGCGGCGGGATGCCGGTTCAGCAGGCGGTTGCCGAGCGCTGGGTGAAACTCACCGGGCAGTATCTGCTGGAAGGCTATGGCCTGACGGAGTGTGCCCCGCTGGTCAGCGTTAACCCGCATGACATCGACTACCACAGCGGCAGTATCGGTCTGCCGGTCCCGTCGACGGAAGCAAAACTGGTGGATGATGAGGATAACGAAGTGCCTCACGGTGAGCCAGGGGAGCTATGCGTCAGAGGGCCGCAGGTGATGCTGGGCTACTGGCAACGTCCGGATGCCACGGATGAGATCATCAAAGACGGCTGGCTGCACACGGGCGACATCGCGGTGATGGATGACGAAGGCTTCCTGCGCATCGTCGATCGCAAGAAAGACATGATCCTGGTGTCAGGGTTTAACGTCTATCCGAACGAAATCGAAGACGTGGTGATGCAGCACAGCGGCGTGCTGGAAGTGGCGGCGGTGGGCGTTCCTTCCGGCAGCAGCGGTGAAGCGGTGAAGATATTTGTGGTCAAGAAAGATCCTTCTCTGACCGAGGATGCGCTGATAACGTTCTGTCGCCGTCAGCTGACGGGCTATAAAGTGCCGAAGCTGGTGGAATTCCGGGATGAGCTGCCGAAATCCAACGTCGGGAAGATATTACGACGAGAATTACGTGACGAAGCCCGTGCCAAAGTGGACAATAAGGCCTGAGCTTCACGTTAATCGCCCAGACGCCGGTTAAGCCGGCGTTTTTTATGGGCGCAAACAAAAGAGAGTCCGATTTGAATTACCAGATGATCACTACCAACGACGAGCTGGCTTCGCTGTGCGAGGTGACGCGTGAATTTCCCGCTATCGCCCTGGATACGGAATTTGTCCGCACCCGAACGTACTATCCGCAGCTGGGTCTGATTCAGATGTATGACGGCAAACACGTGTCATTGATTGACCCCCTCGGCATTACCGACTGGGCGCCAATGCGCGATCTGTTGCTGGATACCGCCGTGACCAAATATCTGCACGCGGGCAGTGAAGATCTGGAAGTCTTTCTCAACACTTTTGGCATCATGCCGCAGCCGCTGATTGATACCCAGATCCTCGCGGCGTTCAGCGGTCGTCCGCTCTCCTGGGGCTTCGCCGCGATGGTGGAAGAGTACACCGGTCTGACGCTGGATAAGAGCGAATCGCGTACCGACTGGCTCGCGCGTCCCCTAACGGCGCGTCAGCTTGAATACGCCGCGGCAGACGTCTTTTACCTTCTTCCAATTGCCGGCCAGCTTATGAAAGAGGCTGAGGCGTCCGGCTGGCTGTCTGCCGCACTGGACGAGTGCCGCATGACGCAGCAGCGTCGTCAGGAAGTGGTTGATCCGAAAGAGGCCTGGCGTGACATCACCAACGCCTGGCAGCTGCGCACCCGCCAGCTGGCCTGTCTGCAACTGCTGGCTGACTGGCGTCTGCGTAAAGCACGTGAGCGCGATCTGGCGGTTAACTTCGTGGTGCGTGAAGAACACCTGTGGGCGGTGGCGCGCTATATGCCGGGTAGCCTTGGCGAACTGGACAGCATTGGCCTTTCCGGGAGTGAGATCCGTTTCCACGGTAAAACGCTGCTCGCGCTGGTAGAGAAAGCTCAGCAGCTGCCGGAGGACGCACTGCCAGAACCACTGCTTAACCTGATGGATATGCCGGGCTACCGCAAGGCGTTCAAAGATATCAAAGCGCTGGTGCAGACGGTGGCGGGGGAAAGCAAACTGAGTGCCGAACTGCTGGCTTCACGTCGTCAGATTAACCAGCTGCTGAACTGGCACTGGAAGTTGAAACCGCAAAATGGTTTACCGGAGCTGGTCGCCGGATGGCGGGGGGAACTGATGGCCGAACGCCTGAATACCCTGCTGGAAGGGTATCCGCGCTAAAGAATTGTAGCCCCGGTAAGCGCAGCGCCACCGGGGAAATTGCCGGGGGGCGCGATGCTTGCCCGGCCTACAAAACCACAACCGGATTAACGCGACTCTTCCGCTTCCGGAAGCGTGACGTTCAGCTCCAGAATCGAAATATCCCCGTCTTTTTGCTCCAGCTGAACGGTGACCATTTCCGGGTCAATCTGCACGTATTTGCAGATCACTTCCAGAATGTCTTTGCGCAGCTGCGGCAGGTAGTGCGGTTCGGCGTCGCTACGACGACGTTCCGCCACAATGATTTGCAGACGTTCTTTTGCGATGTTGGCGGTGCTTTTTTTCCGCGAGAGAAAAAAGTCCAGTAATGCCATAACTTATCCTCCGAACAGGCGTTTGAGGAAACCTTTCTTCTCTTCTTCAATGAAGCGGAAAGGACGTTCTTCTCCCAGCAGACGGTCAACGGTATCCGCATACGCTTTACCCGCGTCTGCCTGTGTATCCAGGATCACGGGCTCGCCCTGGTTAGAGGCGCGCAACACGGACTGATCTTCCGGGATCACGCCAACCAGTTTGATGCGCAGGATCTCCAGCACGTCTTCCATGCTCAGCATGTCACCTTTGTTCACCCGGCCCGGGTTGTAGCGGGTCAGCAGCAGGTGCTCTTTGATTGGCTCCTGGCCATTTTCCGCGCGACGGGATTTCGATGCCAGAATGCCGAGAATACGGTCGGAATCACGTACTGACGAGACCTCCGGGTTGGTGGTGATGATGGCTTCATCCGCGAAGTAGAGCGCCATCAGCGCGCCGGTTTCGATACCGGCCGGGGAGTCGCATACCACAAAGTCGAACTCCATCTTTTTCAGATCGTCGAGCACCTTTTCCACGCCTTCGCGGGTCAGGGCGTCTTTATCACGGGTCTGGGACGCCGGAAGAATGTAGAGGTTCTCGGTACGCTTATCTTTAATCAGCGCCTGGTTAAGGGTGGCATCGCCCTGAATGACGTTCACGAAGTCATACACCACGCGACGCTCGCAACCCATGATCAGGTCCAGGTTACGCAGACCGATATCGAAGTCGATTACGACGGTTTTCTTTCCCTTCTGGGCCAAACCAGTAGCGATGGCCGCGCTGGAGGTGGTCTTGCCAACGCCTCCTTTACCCGAAGTCACAACAATAATGCGTGCCATAGAAATTCCTTGTTAAAAGGGATCAATTTAACGGTTGAACGGTCAAAGCGTTATCTGCCAGTTGCAGACGGGCCGCTTTGCCATAAAATTCGGCTGGGATTTTATCGCTCAGCCAATATTCACCTGCGATAGACACCAGTTCTGCCGTCAGGTGAGTACAAAAAATTTGTGCTTCTCGATCGCCGCTGGCGCCCGCAAGCGCACGTCCACGCATCATACCGTAAACGTGAATATTGCCATCTGCAATCAGTTCAGCGCCCGCACTGACGTGGCTTGTAACAATCAGATCACAGTTTGGCGCATAAACGCGCTGACCGGAACGAACCGGCAGATCAATCAATCGCGTTTTTGTGACTGGGGCTACATTTTGCGCCGGAGGCGGGGGAGCGGGAACGGTTGCAGGCGTTGCACGTGGGGCTTTTTCTTTGCCCTCGTTTAACAAGGGCAAACCCGCGCGTTCAATTTCGGCTTTTAACTCTGCGTCTTTGCAGCCGCTAATGCCCACGATGCGCAACCCCGTGGAGGCGACGGCCTGCTGGAGCCGCTTCCAGTTAATCGGCCCCTCAAGGTCGCTTACATTGACGACGACAGGAGCATGCTTAAGAAAAGCGGGAGCCTGCGCGATTTTGTCTTCTAACGCCTGACGAATAACCTCGGGTTTTGCATCATGCAAATGAACCACTGATAAGGTGAAGCTACTGCCTTTAAGCTCGATGGGCGTATTTGACATCCTGGCCTTACTCAATTTGCTATTAACCGCAACACATCGCCGCGATATTCCGAAGAGTATCAGGCATGTTATAGTCAGGAGTATATTGAGGCAAGCAACCACCCGTTAATTCAGAGTAAAAACATGTTTTGTGTGATCTACAGAAGTACCAGCCGCGACCAGACCTACCTTTATGTCGAAAAGAAAGACGATTTTTCCCGCGTGCCTGAAGAATTAATGAAAAGCTTTGGCCGACCGCAGCTGGCGATGCTGCTGCCGCTGGACGGCCGTAAGAAGCTGGTGAACGCCGATCTGGAGAAAGTCAAAAAGGCGTTAACCGAGCAGGGCTATTATTTACAGCTTCCGCCGCCACCGGAGAATTTATTAAAACAGCATCTTGAGGTGAGCGGAAAGAAATAAGCCCGGGTCCTTCCGGGAACAACTCATCAACCGATTAGGGGTCGACCATGTATCAACATCATAACTGGCAAGGTGCATTACTGGATTATCCCGTCAGCAAAGTGGTCTGCGTGGGCAGCAACTATGCAAAACATATTCAGGAGATGGGCAGCGCCGTGCCGGAAGAGCCGGTTCTGTTTATTAAGCCAGAAACCGCACTGTGCGATATTCGCCAGCCGCTGGTTCTGCCGCAGGGACTGGGCTCGGTGCATCATGAAGTGGAGCTGGCGGTGCTGATCGGCGCGACGCTGCGCCAGGCGACCGAAGAGCATGTAGAGAAAGCGATTGCGGGTTACGGTGTCGCGCTTGACCTGACGCTGCGTGATGTTCAGGGCAAAATGAAGAAAGCGGGGCAGCCGTGGGAAAAAGCGAAGGGTTTTGATAATTCATGCCCGATTTCCGGTTTCATTCCGGTGAGTGAATTTACCGACGATCCGCAGAACACGCCGCTCAGCCTGAAGGTCAACGGCGAGATCCGCCAGCAGGGAACGACCGCTGACATGATCCATAAGATCGTTCCGCTGATTGCCTACATGAGCCGCTTCTTCACCCTGAAACCTGGCGACGTGATCCTCACCGGCACTCCGGAAGGTGTGGGGCCGCTGCTTAGCGGCGACGAACTGGATGTCAGTTTTAACGGCCTGTCGCTGAAAACCCGCGTGCTGTAAAAGCACCTTGCCGCCTGAAAAGGGCGGCAAAACTTGCATCAACGTGCCAGACTCGTTATAAGGTGCGCTCTATTTTGACGTGTGGACATCCCGATGAACGACATTCCTTTCTGGCAAAGCAAAACTCTCGACGACATGACCGACGCGGAGTGGGAATCGTTGTGTGACGGCTGCGGGCAGTGCTGCCTGCATAAGCTGATGGATGAAGATTCGGACGAGATCTATTTCACCAACGTAGCCTGCAAGCAGTTAAACATCAAAACCTGTCAGTGCCGCAACTATGAGCGCCGTTTCGAATATGAGCCGGACTGCATCAAGTTAACCCGTGAAAATCTACCGACCTTTGAGTGGCTGCCGCATACCTGCGCGTATCGCCTGCTGGCGGAAGGGAAAGATCTTCCCACATGGCATCCGCTGTTGACGGGGTCGAAAGCGGCGATGCACGGCGAACGTATTTCCGTGCGCCACATTGCGGTGAAAGAGTCCGAGGTGCGGGACTGGGAAGACCACATTATGAATCACCCTAATCGGTGATAATAAAAAACCCGCCGAGGCGGGTTTTTTATTGTTCACAATTGTGTCGAGTGGCGCTGCGCTTACCCGACCTGCAAAACTGACGTTGCCGTTCTGCTTTTACCTTCCAAAAAGATCGCGTTTCTTTGGTTTGAACGGCTGGGCAATCAGCACCAGCAGCGCCACCACAAAGTAGGCGACAAAAATGCCCACCAGCCACTGCGGCATCTCCAGCGTCAGGAATTCCCACTGGCGTACAGAGCAGTCACCGGAGGCCACAAACACCTGCGGCAGCCATTTATCCAGCGGCAGCCAGCTCGGGAAGCGGGCGGCAAAATCGCAGGTCATAAACGGCGACGGGTGAAGCTGCATTTGGGTGTGCTCCCAGGCAAGCGCAATGCCTTTCCCGGCGCTGTACAGCCAGATGGCAATTGCCGCATAGCGTAACGGTGATTTGGGTGCAATCGCACCTACCAGACCCGCGCCCATAATGCCGAACAGCGCACAACGCTCATAAATACACAGTACGCAAGGTTTCAGCCCCATCACATGCTGAAACCACAGCGCGACCATTTCCAGCGCAAAGGCGGTCAGAGCCATCAACAACCACGCTCCGCGACCGCATGAGCACTGGTTCAAAAATCGCAACATAATCATTTCCCTGGAACATGCTTAGACAGCGCAGTGTAAACGAATTTTAATGCGCCGCAAGTATACCTGCTTGCAATAACCATTGCGTACAGGGAACGAGAGTAATTTTGATGCACAGTAAACCAACCAGGGTAAGCACCAGCGTATACGGCAGCGCCATCCAGACCATTCTTCCATAAGAAAGTCGTATGAGTGGCGCCAGTGCCGAGGTCAGAAGGAAGAGGAATGCCGCCTGACCGTTCGGGGTTGCCACGGAGGGGAGGTTGGTTCCGGTGTTGATCGCCACCGCCAGCAGCTCGAACTGTTCACTGCTGACAATCCCTTGCTCCATCGCGGCTTTGGCCTCATTGATGTATACCGTCCCGACAAAGACGTTATCGGATATAGAGGACAACAGACCGTTAAACAAATAGAACAGCGTTAGCTGCGAATCTGGCGTAGCCTGAAGCACAAACGCGATGATCGGCGCGAACAGATGTTGGTCAATAATCACCGCCACGACGGCAAAAAACACCGCCAGCAGGGCGGTAAACGGCAGCGCTTCGGTAAAGGCTTTTCCAATAGCATGTTCGTCCGTAACGCCGCCCAGGCTGGTTGCAAGGATAATTACCGACAGGCCAATCAGCCCCACCTCGGCAAGGTGGAAGGCCAGCGCAGCGATAAGCCACACGCCGATGAAGCCCTGTGCAATCAGGCGCAGCGTCTCCTGGCGCGTGCGTTGTTTGCGGCTCTGCTCGTCAAACTTATGCAGCTCCTGGCGGACCTGATCGGGCAACGTCGCGCCATACCCAAAGAGGTTGAATTTTTCGACCAGCACACAGGTGGCTAACCCGCAGACCAGCACGGGTACGCTGACCGGCGCCATGCGCAGGAAAAATTCGCCAAAATGCCACTCAGCTGCTTTGGCGATAATCAGGTTTTGCGGCTCCCCGACCATGGTCATCACGCCGCCCAGCGCCGTCCCCACGCCCGCATGCATCATCAGGCTGCGCAGAAATGCGCGGAACTGTTCCAGCACATCGCGGTTGTGCGCCTCAACGTGGCTGTCGTCCTGCAAGTTATCGCCAGGACGAGACGAGGCTACCCGGTGGTAAATCCCGTAAAAGCCGACGGCGACGCTGATCACTACCGCCACGACCGTCAGCGCATCCAGGAAGGCAGAGAGGAAGGCTGCGGCGAGGCAAAAAGCCAGCGAGAGCAGCGTTTTCGACGGAATGCTCAGCAGCAAACGGGTGAAGATAAACAGCAGAAGCTGCTTCATAAAGTAGATCCCCGCCACCATGAAGATCAGCAGCAGCAGGACTTCAAGATTCGACGCTATTTCGTTTTTAACATGCTCCGCGCTGGTCATTCCAATGACCACGGCTTCCAGCGCCAGCAGCCCGCCGGGCAACAGCGGATAGCACTTCAGCGCCATCGCCAGGGTAAAGATAAACTCGGCGACCAACATCCACCCGGCAACGAAGGGATCCAGCAAAAAGATAACGGGATTAACGACCAGGAATACCAGTAAAGTGAGTTTGTACCAGTCAGGTGACTGACCTAAAAAGTTGCGCCACAGCGCGCGCCCAAATGAAATTTCCACGACAGACGTCCTTTCCCCGTAAAATAAGACAAGACATCAGTATACGCAAAAATGGCGGCAGAGCGGGGGATTAAGCCATTTGTAAATTTCATAAAAATGAAACGGCGATCCCTCTTTTCTGTCTCTGCTGCGCTATCTGCCTCTGCACGCCTCTGGTATGATGAGTGTAATTTGCTAAAGCTGTGTAATGGAAATCTCACTATGGTCATTAAGGCGCAGAGCCCGGCGGGTTTCGCGGAAGAGTACATCATTGAAAGCATCTGGAATAATCGTTTCCCTGCGGGATCAATTCTACCTGCTGAACGCGAACTCTCTGAACTGATTGGCGTCACCCGTACCACGCTGCGAGAAGTGCTCCAGCGTCTGGCGCGCGATGGCTGGTTGACGATACAGCATGGCAAACCCACTAAAGTGAATAACTTCTGGGAAACGTCCGGGCTGAACATTCTGGAAACGCTGGCGCGTCTCGATCACGAAAGCGTACCGCAGCTGATTGATAATCTGCTTTCCGTGCGCACCAACATCGCCACCATTTTCATCCGCACCGCGTTTCGCCAGCACCCTGAAGATGCGCTGAAGGTACTTGCTACCGCCAATGAGGTGGAAGACCACGCGGATGCCTTTGCGACCCTGGATTACAACGTGTTCCGTGGTCTGGCGTTTGCTTCCGGCAATCCGGTTTACGGTCTGATCCTGAATGGAATGAAAGGGTTATATACGCGCATTGGTCGTCACTACTTTGCTAACCCTGAAGCCCGCAGTCTGGCGCTCGGCTTCTATCATAAACTGAGCAAACTCTGCACCGAAGGGCTGCACGATCAGGTCTATGAAACCGTGCGTCGTTACGGCCACGACTCCGGTGAAATCTGGCACCGGATGCAGAAAACGCTGCCGGGTGATTTAGCGATTCAGGGCCGGTAAAAGAAAAAACCTCTCGATTGAGAGGTTTTTTTCGCCGGGTGGCGGCTTCGCCTGACCGGGCCTACATGTCCCGTAGGCCCGGTAAGCGTAGCGCAACCGGGCAAAAAATCCCACTACAGCGTATTCAACCGCGCCGGACACCGCTCCAGCAGCTCCACGCTGCCATCTTCGTTCTGCTGCTCCAGCAAGACGTCAAATCCCCACAGGCGATGCACATGCTTCAGCACTTCCTTACGCCCCTTATCCAGCGGCGCGCGGTTGTGCGGAATATAGCGCAACGTCAGAGAGCGATCGCCGCGCAGATCCACGTTCCACACCTGAATGTTCGGCTCAAGATTACTCAGATTGTACTGGGACGACAGGCGCGAGCGGATCTCGCGATAGCCCTCTTCGTTGTGGATCGCGGAGATCTCCAGGAAGTTGTTGCGGTCATCATCCAGTACGGTGAAGAAGCGGAAATCACGCATGATCTTCGGCGACATGAACTGGCTGATAAAGCTCTCATCCTTAAAATCACGCATCGCGAAGTGCAGCGTTTCCAGCCAGTCGGAACCGGCAATATCCGGGAACCAGTATTTGTCCTCTTCGGTGGGCGACTGACAAATACGCTTGATATCCTGGAACATGGCAAAGCCGAGCGCGTACGGGTTAATACCGCTGTACCACGGGCTGTTATATGCCGGCTGGAACACCACGTTGGTGTGGCTGTGCAGGAACTCCATCATAAACCGTTCAGAGACTTTTCCCTCGTCATACAGGTGGTTCAGAATGGTGTAGTGCCAGAAGGTCGCCCAGCCTTCGTTCATGACCTGGGTCTGCTTCTGCGGATAGAAATACTGGCTCACCTTGCGCACGATGCGCAGGATCTCACGCTGCCAGGGCTCCAGCAGTGGGGCGTTTTTCTCCATAAAGTAGAGCAGGTTTTCCTGCGGCTCGGAAGGGTAGCGACGCGCCTCGGCGACGGTTTTCTCCTCTTCACGTTTTGGCAGGGTGCGCCACAGCATATTCACCTGGCTTTGCAGATACTCCTCGCGGCTCTTCTGCCGGGCTTTCTCCTCCTGCAAGGAGATCTTCTGCGGACGCTTATAGCGGTCAACGCCGTAGTTCATCAGCGCGTGGCAGGAGTCCAGCAGTTTCTCAACCTCGTCCACGCCGTAGCGCTCTTCGCAGTCGGTAATGTAGTTACGGGCGAAGATGAGGTAATCAACGATTGAGCTGGCGTCCGTCCAGCTGCGGAACAGATAGTTATTTTTGAAGAACGAGTTATGTCCATAGCAGGCGTGCGCCATCACCAGCGCCTGCATGGTAATGGTGTTCTCCTCCATCAGATAGGCAATACATGGGTTAGAGTTAATGACGATTTCATACGCCAATCCCTGCTGCCCGTGCTTATACAGCCGCTCTGTCTCAATGAATTTTTTACCAAACGACCAGTGCGGATAGTTAATCGGCATCCCGACGCTGGAGTAAGCGTCCATCATCTGTTCCGAGGTGATGACTTCAATCTGATGGGGGTAGGTATCCAGACGATAGAGTTTGGCCACCCGGTCGATCTCCGCCAGGTAGACATCCAGCAACTCGAAGGTCCAGTCGGGTCCATCGCTCAGACGGGTGCTGTCCCTGGACATGGAATCTAGTGTAGCCATTAGCGCGCCCTCGTTGTTGGTCGCTCTCTCTGACTGGAGAGCCTCCTTTCAAGCATAGATCACCCCATTCAAATACGCGGGGCGCAGAAATTTTTTCTTTGCGATTTCACGTTTTCGATACGGCAAAAAAAGCGGTGCTCACAGAATTTTCTACTGGTTAAAAATAACGCGCAGCAGGAGATCCCAAATAAGCGCTATCCCCTGATACAGCGGGATATGTGAGTTGAGTCACCATAAAAAAGTCATATGTTGAATAATATTTTCAACTAGGTTATCAATCTGTAATTAGATGATTGTTCTTTTGCTCATAATGGAGTGGCTATGCGTGTTGTCATACTGGGAAGTGGTGTCGTTGGCGTAACCAGCGCCTGGTATTTAAGTCAGGCGGGACATGAGGTTACCGTTATCGATCGCGAATCCGGTCCGGCGCTGGAAACCAGTGCGGCGAATGCGGGGCAAATCTCCCCGGGCTACGCTGCGCCGTGGGCGGCCCCGGGCGTTCCGCTGAAGGCGATCAAATGGATGTTTCAGCGACATGCGCCGCTGGCGATCAGCCTCGACGGCACGCAGTTCCAGCTTAAGTGGATGTGGCAGATGCTGCGCAACTGCGACACCCGCCACTATATGGAAAACAAAGGGCGCATGGTGCGTCTGGCGGAATACAGCCGCGACTGCCTGAAGGCGCTGCGTGCCTCAACGGGCATTGAATATGAAGGACGCCAGGGCGGCACGCTTCAGCTGTTCCGTACCGCGCAACAGTACGAAAACGCGACCCGCGATATCGCCGTGCTTGAAGATGCGGGCGTACCGTATCAGCTGCTGGAAGCCAGCCAGCTGGCGCAGGTGGAGCCAGCGCTTGCCGAGGTCGCGCACAAGCTGACGGGCGGTCTGCGTTTACCGAACGATGAAACCGGCGACTGCCAGCTTTTCACCCAGCGTCTGGCGCGCATGTGTGAGCAGGCCGGGGTGAAATTCCGCTTCAATACTTCTGTCGACAAACTGCTGTCGGAAGGGGAGAAGATTTACGGCGTGAAGTGTGGGGAAGAGGTAATCAAAGCCGATGCCTACGTGATGGCGTTTGGCTCCTACTCAACCGCGATGCTGAAAGGGATCCTGGATATCCCGGTCTATCCGCTGAAAGGCTACTCCCTGACCATTCCTGTGAAAGAGGACAGCGGTGCGCCGGTCTCGACCATTCTTGATGAAACCTACAAAATCGCCATCACCCGCTTCGATAACCGGATCCGCGTCGGCGGCATGGCGGAAATCGTGGGCTTTAATACTGAGCTGCTTAAACCGCGTCGTGAAACGCTGGAGATGGTCGTGGGCGATCTCTTCCCGCGCGGCGGCTTCATTGAGCAGGCGACGTTCTGGACCGGCCTGCGCCCAATGACCCCGGACGGCACGCCGATTGTGGGCCGTACGCCATACAAAAATCTGTGGACCAACACCGGCCACGGTACGCTTGGCTGGACCATGGCCTGCGGTTCGGGCCAGCTGCTGAGCGACCTGATCTCCGGGCGGACGCCGGCAATTCCGTTTGACGATTTGAGCGCCGCACGCTATCAATCAGGGTTTACCCCATCGCGTCCACAACACCTGCACGGCGCGCATAATTAAGGAGTCGCAATGTCCCGTCCTATTCTGGCCCAGCTGGATTTGCAGGCGCTGAAGGATAACCTGCAAATTGTTCGCCGTGCTGCGCCGGGTTCTCGTGTCTGGTCGGTGGTGAAAGCCAACGCCTACGGTCATGGTATCGACCGTATCTGGAGTGCGCTCGGCGCCACCGATGGTTTTGCCCTGCTGAATCTGGAAGAGGCCATCCTGCTGCGCGAGCGCGGCTGGAAAGGACCGATCCTGCTGCTGGAAGGATTCTTCCATGCGCAGGATCTGCCTCTGCTGGATAAGTACCGCCTGACGACCAGCGTTCACAGTAACTGGCAGATCAAGGCGATTCAGGACGCGAAGCTGCATGCCCCGCTGGATATCTATCTCAAAGTGAACAGCGGGATGAACCGTCTGGGCTTTCAGCCTGAACGGGTGCACACGGTCTGGCAGCAGCTTCGTGCGCTGAAAAACGTCGGTGAGATGACGCTGATGGCGCATTTCGCCGATGCGGAAAAGCCGGACGGAATTGCCGATGCCATAGTCCGCATTGAGCAGGCGGCAGAAGGGCTGGACTGTCCGCGCTCGCTGTCGAACTCAGCGGCAACGCTCTGGCATCCTGAAGCGCACTACAACTGGGTGCGTCCGGGGATCGTTCTGTACGGCGCGTCACCCTCAGGTCAGTGGCAGGATATCGCCAACAGCGGCCTGAAGCCGGTGATGACGTTACGAAGCGAGATTATCGGCGTGCAGACGTTAAAAGCGGGCGATACGGTGGGCTATGGCAGCCGTTATCGGGCAGCGGGCGAACAGCGTATCGGTATCGTGGCGGGGGGCTATGCAGATGGTTATCCGCGCATCGCCCCGAGCGGCACGCCGGTGTGGGTCGATGGCGTGCGCACCGGCACGGTAGGCACCGTCTCAATGGACATGCTGGCCATTGATTTAACGCCGTGTCCCCAGGCGGGGATCGGGTCACCGGTTGAGCTGTGGGGCAACGAAGTTAAAATTGATGATGTGGCCGCTGCGGCGGGCACCGTTGGGTATGAGCTGATGTGCGCGCTGGCACCCAGAGTGCCTGTTGTGACGGTGTAACTTGTGTATGTGCCGGGTGGCGGCTTCGCCTTACCCGGCCTACAAAAGCCCGAAAGTAGGTCGGGTAAGCGTTAGCGCCACCCGGCAAAAAAGCAGCTACTCCGCCTCTTCCTCCATCGGCCTTACGCCGACTTTGCGCACCGCATTATCTTCTTTCTCGGCTACCGTCCAGATCATCCCGGCAAACTCCACCTGGTCACCGACGACCGGCGCAGCCCCTAATAATTGCTGAATAATTTCACCCAGTGTTTGCTGGTTATCGCGATTCTCCAGTCCACCTTCCAGGCCATAAATCAGCGCCACATCCGCAAAGCGGGCGCTGGCTTCGAGGATAAAATCGCCGAAGAAACGCTGATCCAGCGCCACCGGGGGCGACTGGCTGAACAGCTTGCCGAGGGCAGGCAGGTCGCGCTCGCGGCCAATCACGCAGAGAATATCGTTCTCACGCAGCCGCGTGCTGCCGGTCGGGTGAAGCAGGGCGTTATCCCGGAACAGGGCGGCAATGCGCGTTTCAGCGGGCATATGCAGATCGCGCAGGGACGCGCCCACGCACCACTTATCGGCGCTTAGCTGGTAGACAAACTGTTCCCAGGGATTCTCAGGGTGAATATCCAGCCCCACGCGGGAGACCGGCCAGCCAATGGGCGGTACCACCACTTTGGCTTTTTTCGCCGCCCAGCCCAGCGACGTACCCTGGAACAGCAGCGACACCAGCACCACGAAGAAGGCGACGTTGAAGAACAGGCGGGCGTTGTCCAGCCCGGCCATCATCGGGAACACTGCCAGAATAATCGGCACCGCGCCGCGCAGACCCACCCAACTGATAAATATCCGCTCACGCAGGTTAAACCCGCGGAACGGCAGCAGCCCGGCAAACACCGACAGCGGACGGGCGAAGAAGATCATCCAGGCCGACAAAAGCAGCGCCGGAACGGCGATAGGCAGCAGGTCCGACGGCGTCACCAGCAGGCCCAGCACCAGGAACATGGCAATCTGCGCCAGCCAGGCCAGACCGTCGAAGTTCTGCAAAATGGCGTGACGGTTGCGAATCGGTCGGTTGCCCAACAGGAAACCGCAAAGGTAAACCGCCAGAATACCGCTGCCGTCCAGCGCGGTGGTGACGGCAAAGATCAGGATCCCGCCGCTCAGGGCCAGCAGCGGGTAAAGGCCGGAAGGCAGCGTAATACGGTTGATCGTCTGCTGTAACAGGTAACCGCCGCCGAGACCAATGATAATCCCCAGGCCAAACTGCTGGAGGATGTGCCAGGCGAACATCCAGCTCAGGCCGGTTTCATGCTGCTGGATCATCTCAATCAGGGTGATGGTCAGGAACACCGCCATCGGATCGTTACTGCCGGATTCAATCTCCAGCGTGGAGCCAACACGTTCGTTCAGCCCCTTGCCGCCGAGCAGCGAGAAAACCGCTGCCGCATCGGTCGAGCCGACAATCGCGCCAATCAGCAGGCCTTCCATAATATCGAGGTTAAACAGCCAGGCCGCCATCATACCGGTCAGGCCGGAGGTGATCAGGACGCCGACGGTCGCCAGAGACAGCGCCGGGCCTAAGGCCACGCGGAACGAACTTGCCTGGGTGCGCATACCGCCGTCCAGCAGGATGACCGCCAGCGCGAGGTTACTCACCATATAGGCGAAAGGGTAATTATCGAAGGGGATACCGCCGATTCCGTCGACTCCCGCCAGCATGCCGATAGCCAGGAAAATGACAAGAATAGGTATGCCAAGGCGCGATGAAAATGAACTTAATAAAATGCTGAAGGTTACCAGGATGGAACCCAGAATGAAAAGACTGATTATCGCTGTGGCACCCAATGTCGTCTTACTCCCACCTCAATGTGAACGCTGTTATTAAAACCCTAACATATTAACAACGGTAACAGCGTTTTATTGAGGGGGAATAACGGCTTTTTTATGCCTTTAAGACCGGATGACCGCTGATTGTTAACCGACTGCCTGAATTATCGTGTACAAGGTGCGCCCGGGCACCCAGCGGCAGCGTAACGGTTTGCTGCTCATGGCCGAAATCCAGGCCGGCGATCACCGGGATATCCAGGTGGGAACGAATGAAATCAATCATCGTCTCCAGGGAATAGCCTGCATCGTAATCGTTGGGGGCTGAACCGCTAAAACTGCCCAGCACAATGGCCGACTGCCGATCCAGGAGCCCGGCGTGATACAGCTGCAACAGCATACGTTCGACACGGAACGGGTGTTCATTGATATCTTCCAGCACCAGTATGCCATCCGTGATCTGCGGCAGCCACGGCGTACCAATTAGCGACACCAGCATCGCGAGGTTGCCGCCCCACAGCTGTCCTTCACATTCCCAGTGCGGTCCATTGCCTTGCCACTCGATGGTGAACGTCGGGTTTTGCAGGGCGCGCCAGAAATGGTCCTGCGTAAACGCATCCAGCTCCGGCGCGCCAAAGTTACCGGCCAGCATCGGGCCGCTAAAGGTAATGACGTTATGCAACGCCAGCAGGCCGAGCTGGATCGCCGTGAAATCGCTGTGTCCGCAGATTAACAGCGGATCCTGCTGCTGGCGCGCGGCCAGCCCGGCCCAGTCGATGCTCTCCAGCAGCCGGCTTGCGCCATAGCCGCCGCGCACGGCCAGCACAATGGTGTTTTCACCTTCCAGCGTCGCCAGGCTGTTGATATCGCTCAGTCTCTGCGCCTCCGTACCGGCAAAACGCTGCATGCGGCGGGGGATAATTGTCTGATTTTCTACCTGATGGCCCATTTCCAGCAGGCGTTGAACGCCCCGCTGTGCCGCCTCCTGATTGATGCAGTAGCCTGACGGTGCGATGAGATGAAACTGAGGCATGGCAATTCCTTGCTGAATGAGAATCTAATTGTCTATATCATGCCGCTTATACGCCGCCTGCTTCAAGGGGCGACGTACCGCGATGACCGGCTATAAGGATAGATGACGTGAAATTGAGATGGTTTGCTTTTTTGATTGTGCTGCTCGCTGGCTGTAGTTCAAAACATGATTATCAAAATCCCCCCTGGAACCCTGAAGTGCCGGTAAAGCGGGCCATGCAGTGGATGCCGATCAGCGAACAAGCCGGAAAGGCCTGGGGCGTGAGCCCGCGTCTGATCACGGCGATCATTGCCGTGGAGTCCGGCGGCAACCCGACGCTGGTGAGTAAATCGAATGCGGTGGGGCTGATGCAGTTAAAAGCCTCGACGGCGGGAAGAGAGGTCTATCGCTACATGGGCTGGAAGGGACAGCCATCCACCAGCGAGCTGAAAAACCCGGAGCGTAATATCTCTATGGGAACCGCTTACCTGAGCATTCTCGAGCATGGCATTCTGAAGGGGATTGACGATCCGGAAGTGATGCAATATGCACTGGTGGTGTCGTACGTTAACGGAGCCGGCGCGCTGCTCCGAACCTTCTCATCCGTTCGCAAAGAGGCGATAGAAGAGATTAACGATATGGATAAAGATGAATTCTTCGAGCACGTTGTGAAGAATCATCCGTCAGCACAGGCTCCACGTTATATCTGGAAAGTCCAGAAAGCGATGGACGCTATGTAACGCCTTTGTCGGGCGGCAGCACGCTGCCCGACGCCTTTCAGCGCACTTTATTCGCGCGTTCCCGCGCTTCACGCTCCAGTGAGAAGATGATGCGCTGTAGTTCGCGCTCGGCGCCTGGCCCGACATTCAGAAAGCGAAAGCTCAGTCGCGGCGTGGTAATGGTTTCGTTTTTGCCGTCCACCACCTTGCGCTCGCTGATGGCAATCAGCTGGGCGTCAAACCAGAAGCGTCCCCATCCGCCCATATCCAGCTCGATCTGACTAAAACGCATACCTTCCACCAGCCCTTCCGGCTTCGGCATATCCATCAACGCTCCCATGCCGCCCAGCGACAGGTCGAAGAGACGAAAGCGGATCTCTTTTTTGTCCGGCATTTTTGCCTTACAGAAATAGGCCGGGTGAAGCGGAGCGCTGATGCGAAAAAACTCCCGGCGTTGCACGAACCAGAGGTTAGCGGGCAGGGGAGCGATAAACGCAGGCAAACCCTGGTACGCGATCGTGGTCAGACGAGGCAGCACAAACTCGACTTTCGCCCCCTGCGTTTCGGCCATCACCGAGAGATTCTCTGCCTGTAGCGCGGCACGGTTTTCATCGCTCTGGCTACCCAGATCGACGATCAGGTGCTCTGCCGTCACGTCCAGGATCTTGCTGATAAACTGGCTGGTTGACCAGTTGATGCGCAGCGGCACCTCGCCTTTTTTCAGGTCGCGTAACACCCCTAATACAGCCAGCGGATTTTGTTTCAGGAACTGCTCACTGTAGCTACTCACGCCAGATGGCTCCTCGATAGATGACAGACTGTCTCTGGGTTATCGGCACGCGGGCATGAAACTTAATACAAACGATCTGTTTTTCTCCGCCGATATTGATTTGCTAATGGAAATGATAATAATTGCCGTTCCCAATACCATCTAATAACAAGACGACACTATGAGCACTTCACGTTTTGCGTTATGCGCGTTGGCAGGCGCCGTCACGCTGGCATTGCAAACACAGGCTTTCGCAGAAGAATCCACCATCGTGGTGACAGGCACAGAGCAGGGCAGCGCGCTTCCTGCCTGGACCAACAGCGCCACGAAATCAGCCGTCGCGGAAAGTAAAACGGCGCAGGTGATCAACACCATTGCCGCTAAAGAGATTGAGCAGCGGCACGCCAGTTCGGTAAACGAGATCCTGCGCTATGCGCCGGGCGTTTCCACGGAGGTGCGCGGGAGCACCTCTTACATGAGCGAGTACAAAATCCGCGGGTTCAACGTCGATCAGGAGTTCTACAACGGCCTGCAACTTCCCTATAACGTCACCGGGAACACCAAAGCGCGAATCGATCCGCTGCTGATTGAGAGCGTCGATATCCTGAAGGGGCCGTCATCCGTGCTGTATGGCGGCGGCTCACCGGGCGGGCTGGTCAATATTCAGAGTAAAAAGCCGCAGAAAGAGGCGAAAACGGAACTGGGCTTTAATACCGGAAACCGCAATCTGAAGGAGGGATACCTGGACTCCACGGGGCAGATCGCGAACAGCGACTGGAACTATCGCCTGCTGGGCAAAGCGACGGAAAGTGACGAACAGGCGCACACCACGCGCTATGAAAACTATCTGGTGGCCCCCTCCGTGACCTGGCAGCCTGATGACAAAACGCGCCTGACCATTGACGCGCTGGCGCAAAATACGCCGAGCCTGACGCCGTCTGATCCGATGCCGCTAAGCTATCTGCGGTCTAAATACGCCGATCGTCGTGACTATGCCGGGGATGAGTGGAGCGGCTTTAAGCAGCGCCAGTGGATGCTGGGATACAGCTTTGAGCATGAGTTTGACAGTGGCTGGGGCTTTAACCAGAAAGCGCGCTACTTTGACGTGGACACCCACCAGCGCAGCGCCTATTCCACCGGGACGGGCAGCGAGGTCTACCAGCTTAACCGCTTCGCCTATACCACGGATGAAGATTTGCAGAGCTTCAATATTGATAACCAGGTCACCCGAACCGTCGCGCTGGGGGACTGGAAACATCATCTGCTGGCGGGCTTTGACTACCAGAAGCTGAACTCTCACTTCCATTATCGTTACGCCTCATCCACCCCGGGTATCGATATGCGTCATCCGGATCACTCGCAGATCGATAACGATGCGCTGGGGCTTGAAACCGCGCAGAAAAACCGACTCAGCTATCAGCAGAATGGCTATTACCTCCAGGATCAGATTGCGTTTGGCGGGCTGAACGTGCTGGCCAGCCTGCGCTATGACGACTACCGTTCCGTCACCACTAACTATCTGCAAAACGGTGACAAAGCCTGGGTATCGCAGGATCGCCTCACCAAACGACTGGGCGCGCTTTATGCCTTCGACAATGGACTCTCGCCGTTTATCAGCTATTCAGAAGGGTTCGCCCCAGTATCGCCGCAGGGCACGCTGACCGCGAAAGACGTTAAGCCCACCACCAGCAAGCAGGTGGAGGGTGGGGTGAAATACCTGCTGGCGGAATACGCAACCACCTTCACCGCCTCGGTGTTTAACATTCGTCAGAAAAATGTGGTGACCAGCGATCCGGGCTTCCTCAACTATCGCCAGACCGGGGAAGTGGAATCGAAAGGCGCGGAGCTTTCCGCTATGAGTCGTCCAACGGATAACCTGACGCTGATTGCCAACTATGCCTACACCCACGCCATCAATACCGAAGATGACAAGTACCAGGGCAAACGACCGACGCAGGTCCCTGAGAACGCCTTTAATCTGTGGGGCGATTACACCTTCGACAGCACGCCGCTGAGAGGGGTAACGCTGGGGGGAGGCGCACGCTACACCGGGCCGATGGAGATCTCGCCAGCCAACGACGCAGGCAAGCTGGGCGGTACGACGCAGTACGATCTGGCGGCATCTTACCGCATGGGTGAACTGGCGCCATCGCTGGAGGGGCTGACGCTGAAAGCGAGCGCGCAGAACGTCACCAACAAAGAGACGCTCACCTGCTATGACGCGACCAACTGCTGGATAGGCCGCGACCGCACCTTCCAGGTCGGGGCGAGTTACAGCTTCTGAAAAAAGCCCGGTGGCGCTAGCGGGTCACTTTATTGCACGGAACCTGACCCTCGCCCCTTTGGGGAGAGGGTCAGGGTGAGGGGCGCTACTGCGCCGCCTGTTTCGCAGGTGCAACATCATCGTTTGCCGCAGGCTGATTCTCCGGTACGGTGTCGCATGGCTTCTCTTTCGGGCAGACCATGTCCAGCATCCTGAGCGTCACGCCGTTACTCCAGCCGAAACCGTCCTGCAACGGATACTCACCGCCGCCACCGCCGGTACCGGTCGAAGAGACATCGTACTTCTCAACCAGTTTCTTCTCGCGATCGTAGGTATGCTGAACGTTTTTCAGGAAACGCCAGGTCACGTCCATCGCCACTTTCTGCTGACCATAGTTCTGCAACCCTTCCACCGCTACCCACTGCAACGGCGCCCAGCCGTTCGGCGCATCCCACTGCTGCCCGCTGTTGATGGTGGTGGTAGAAATACCGCCCGGTTTCAGCAGGCGCGACGATGCGGCTGCGGCCACTTTATCGGCGCGATCCTGTGATGCGGCCTTCACATACAGCGGGAAGAGGGCCGCGGCAGTCAGCTGATTACGCACCTTCCTGGTTTTCAGATCGTAATCCGCATACCAGCCCTCTTTATCGTTCCACAGGTGGCTCTCCATGGCTTTCTGACGCGCGGAGGCCAGCGCGTCATATTTACTTGCGCTGGCGGTATCCCCGTCTTCCTGGCTGGCACGGGCCAGCAGTTTTTCCATCTTAAACATCAGCGCATTCAGATCCACCGGCACGATGCTGGTGGTGCGGATGGTATCCAGCTTCTGAGGATCGTCCATCCAGCGGGAGCTGAAATCCCAGCCCGAGGCCGCGGCAGAGCGCAGATCGCGATAGATCTCGGTGGCCGGACGGTTAGGGTTATTTTTGGCGGTGGTGACGTCATCCAGCCACGACTCAGGGCGCGGCGTGTCCCGATCGTCCCAGTAGCGGTTGAGGATCGAGCCGTCATCCAGCTTCACCACGCGTTTGTTCGCCTGACCAGGCTGGAGCCCATCAGCCCCCTCCATCCAGTAGGCATACTCTTTTTCCATCTGCGGTCGGTATTTCTTTAACGCGTCGCTGTCATGCGTGGCCAGCAATTCCACCATCAGCGAGAAGAACGGCGGCTGAGAGCGGCTCAGGTAGTAGGTGCGGTTACCGTTAGGGATATGGCCCCAGGTATCAAGCTCGTAAGCGAAGTTGTCCACCATGTCGCCGATCTTATCCCAGTGGCCGCTCTCGGCCAGCCCCAGCATGGTGAAATAGCTGTCCCAGTAATAGACTTCGCGGAAGCGTCCTCCCGGCACGACATAGGGTTTTGGCAGAGGCAGGAGGGAGTCCCATTTGTTCGCTTTGTCGGTGGTGCGGGTCAGAACAGGCCACAGATCGTCTATGTGTTCGCGCAGGCTCTGGCCCTCAGGGGGAACATATTTCTCACCCTCCTTCGGCAGGATAAAGTTCATCTCCACGAAGTGGCGCAGGTCAAAACCGGACTGGGTATGCTGCATCCGGTAATCCGCCAGGATCATTAGCGGGTCGCTTTTGGGAACGGCATCCGCGAAGGTTTTCTGATCCGGGAACAGTTTGGCGCTCTGTACGTCATTAAAGAGGGGGCCAAGAAGAATATCAGGTGAGCTTTGCTGGCTCGTTGGCTGGTCTTCAGCATAACCAAATGCGGTAACACCGAGTAGTGCGCCTGCCAACGCAAGGGATAAAAAAGCGGGGCGTCGTGCGCGAGGTCTTATCATCGGTTCGTCTCCTGTCTTCACTGAGCAGCGTGACCGCTGTTGTCAATTACCTGAAAACCTTAGACGAATATCGTTAACTTCGCGTGTTGAATATCCCATTTTTCACATAACCAGATAATTCGGGTGCGCTTTCACAACACCGGGGGTGGATTACTTAATTTTTAACCACATCACAGAAAGGCCGGGTAAGCTTCAAGCCACCCGGCTTAAGCCCTACAACCCTTTTTTATCCATAAGCACCGCCAGATCCACCAGACGGTTCGAGAAGCCCCATTCGTTGTCATACCACGACAGGATCTTCACCATATTCCCGCCAATCACCAGCGTTGAAAGCCCGTCGATGATCGATGAGCGCGGGTCGCCCTGATAATCACGGGAGACCAGCGGTTCATCGCTGTAGCCCAGGATGCCTTTCAGCGGCCCGCTGATGGCGGCCTGACGGAACGCGTCATTCACCTCTTCGGCGGTCACGTTGCGGCTCAGCGTCACCGTCAGATCGACAATCGACACCACCGGAACCGGTACGCGCAGGGAATATCCGGTGAGTTTACCGTCAAGTTCGGGGATCACTTTCCCGAGCGCTTTTGCCGCGCCGCTGGAATAAGGCACAATCGATAATGCTGCCGCGCGCGCGCCGCGCAGATCTTTTTCCGGCTGGTCATGCAGCGCCTGGCTGTTGGTGTAGGCATGCGTGGTGTTCATCAGCCCGTGTTCAATGCCAAACTGTTGGTGCAGCACCTGCGCCGCTGGCGCCAGACCATTAGTGGTGCAACTCCCGTTGCTGACCACAAAATGCTGGGCCGGATCGTACAGCGTGTGGTTCACGCCCATTACCACCGTCAGATCATCATTTTTAGCCGGGGCGGAAATAATGACGCGTTTTGCGCCGCCGCTCGTGATATGCACCGCTGCTTTTTCACGTTCGGTGAAGAAGCCGGTCGCTTCGATTACCACCTCAACGCCAGCGTCTTTCCACGCAATGTTTGCCGGGTCGCGTTCACTGAATACGATGATGCGTTGCCCGTCAACCTGTAGCGCGCCGTCCGCCGCTTCAACGGGCACCGGCAGCGTGCCGAGCAGAGAGTCATATTTCAGCAGATGGGCGAGGGTTCTACTGTCCGTCAGATCGTTAATGGCCACAATCTGGAGATCCGGGTTGCCCAGCGCCGCGCGAAGAACATTACGTCCGATACGGCCGAAACCGTTAATACCGACCTTAACCATGATGCACTCCTTATCTGTGTTGTCTGGAGTGACTTTAGGCGTCAGGTCGGATGGCGTAAATGACAAAAAAGGATCAGATTACGCCATTCTGCGGCAGTGGAAGCGCTGGCGATATTCGCCCGGCGTGAGATGAAGCTGCTTTTCAAAAACGCGGCGAAGGTTGATGCTGGTCCCAAACCCGCTTTTTTCGGCAATGACCTCAAGCGGATACGAGGTCTGCTCCAGAAGCTGTCGTGCGGCGGCCAGGCGCGCTTCGGTGACATAACGGGCCGGAGGTACACCGACGTCACGCGTGAACACGCGGGTGAAATTGCGCGGACTCATGGCGACCCGTTCGGCCAGCCTTTCGACGCACAAATCTGCGGTGAGGTTTTGCAGGATCCAGCTTTGCAGTTCGCTAACCGGTCCGGTCGCGCCGGACTGCTCCAGTTTATAGCGGCTGAACTGTAGCTGGCCGCCAGGCCGACGCAGGTACATCACCATATCCTGCGCCACGTTGCGGGCGAGGGTGAAGCCGTAATCATCCTCCACCAGCGCCAGCGTCAGATCAAACCCGGAACTGACGCCGCCGGACGTCCAGACGGGGCCATCCTGAACATAGAGCGGGCCGCCCTCAACGTTGACCGCAGGATAGCGGGTTTTCAGGGTTTCCAGCAGCCGCCAGTGGGTCGTCGCCCGGCGCCCATCGAGCAGTCCTGCCTGTGCCAGCAGCAGGGCCCCGCCGCAGACAGAGGCGACGCGGCGCGCATGCGGCGCGGCCAGGTGCAGCCAGTCCACCACCGCGGTGCTTTCCTGTTCATTCATGCCACGACCGGTAATGATGATCGTATCCAGCGGCTCGCGCGGATCCAGCTCCGGCAGGCGATAGTCCGCCAGCAGGTTTAAGCCGGACTGGCCGTGGATCACCAGGTGAGGCTGGGTGGTGGCGATAATGATGCAGTAGCGGGGCTGCGCCAGGCCGTCCGGGTGCAGCCGGTTGGCCTGCATCAGAATGTCGGCGATACCGGCAGCCTCAAACAACATGCCACCGTCAGGTACGATAATCAGGATCTTCTTCATGTCCTGAAAAGTACCTTTATCACAAAATAAGTCAAGCGGCAGACAAACACCGTCGCAGAGACAAATGAGGCGTGCCGGGTGAAAGCCTGGAACGGCAGATGTTGGAAAGAAGTAAAAGAAATATGTAGTAACGGTAAAACTTTTTGCGTTAGGTTTACTGTTACTGCCGCTGAAACCCCCAGTTTATGGGCTGCAATGAAGTGTTCTGAACAATAAGAGAACAAAAAGATGTAGCCATGCTTAATTATTAAGGCTCAAAAAATAACCTCGGAGGATAATTTCGAGTAGGTTATTTCGGATCGCAAAATTAAATCCCTGCCATTTTCTTCACCGTCATTTGTTAATGCGGGACGCACGCACCCAATAAAAGTTATCTTCCAGATGCAACAATGAAAATATCCCAGATATATCCCACAGCGCACAGAAAAAATGAAATTCTACTAATTATGGTAGTGGCGATAATAAGGGGTTACGTTAATGATAGTGGTTCTCTTTTGCCTTTTTAGCCATTAATTTTCATACAGTTACGCTAGAAATTCGTCTAAGAAAAAGACGATTTCAGCTAAGTGCGCATTTTTTATGAGATTAATCCTATAATGCATTGGGCGTATCATTAAACGCCATTAAGCAGGCAAGAAATATTGAATTGATGACAAGCTCATGTAAACTTGTCTACCGTTTGTCAAAATATGTCAGGAGCATGCTGGGCCCATTTCTGTTGGGTTCGTGCGGTAGCTATGCCTTAAAATAGTTACCTGCTGAAAATATCCCGACTATTTTAACAATAGCACCTAAGTCAAATTTTATCCCCCTCTCTTCATCCTCTAAATATCGCTACGGAAAAGCATATGAAACTGCGTGTATTGTTATCACTTCTGTTTGTTATGGCGGTGGCGGGCTGTAAGGCGCCGCAAAAACCAGCGATCACCGATGATACGATTGTGACCAGCCAGGTGAATGGCATCACGCTGACGCACCGTCACGCTGTTACCCCTCCGGCGGAGTTCACTCAAGTGAATGAACCGTATCGTGCCATGTACCCGGCATCCCTGATGAGCCGTCCTGACTACGGTGGAAAAGTGATCCGTACGCTTGAGACCGGCAAAACTTACGTCGTGCTGGGGCAGGTTGAACATTTCTGGATGGCGCTGGCCGATGAAGGGAGTGAACAGCTGATTGGTTATGTGCCGATGCGTGCCGTGATCAAGGCTGACCAGTACGAAGCCACCGTGCGTAAACAGGCACTGCGCCCGAAAGCGCGTAAGAAAACCACCTGTGTTGATGTCGATGGCAACAGCAAAGCCTGCAAAGACAGCGCGAACGGTACCTGGATCCTGAACTAAACGGGTTTCACGAGCATATTTTTATGAATAATAAAAATTTTCATCGGATGTGGTTCCCTTTTTTTGCGTTGATTTTCGCTCTGATCGGTGGTTGTACGTCGTCTTCACACAGCGACCCCTCCCGCTACAATCTTCAGTTTCAGGCTCATCCTCAAATCAATGATTCTGCGCCGCTTAAGGTCAGAGTGTTGCTGCTGAAATCCGATGCGGATTTCATGTCCAGTGACTTCTACTCCTTACAGAACAACGCGTCAGCCACGCTTGGCGCGAATCTGCTGAACAGCGATGTGTTCTTCCTGATGCCGGGCCAGCTTTCGAAAACCCTGAGCGGGCAAAGCTCACCGGAAGCGCGTTATATCGGCGTGATGGCGGAATACCAGGCGCTGGACGGCAAAAAATGGCGCGTCTCACTTCCTTTGCCTGTTCCCGGCGAAAACGCGATTTACCAGTTCTGGAAATGGTCCGCAGATGAACTCCAGGCCAGCGTCTTCCTTGACGTAAATGGTATCCGGGTCATCAGCCAGTAACGCCCTTCATAACAGGAAAGAGATCATCATGACGAAAGCAGAAAAGGTCGTCTGGACCGAGGGCATGTTCCTGCGTCCCCACCATTTTCAGCGGACAGAAAGTTACCTCCTCAACCACGTTCGTGAGTGGGGGGCCTTGCAGCGTTCGTATCTCTGGGGCTTTCTCGACCTTGAGCTGGATGAAGCGATGCTTCGCCAGGGCTGTATTGCCCTCAGCTACTGTAGCGGTTTGCTGCCTGACGGCACCTTTTTCCAGGTGCGCAGCGACCGCAACGGTCCGGCTCCGCTAAAAATCCCCGATAATCTCACCAATGAAAAGGTGGTGCTTGCGCTGCCGGTTCGTCGCGGTGGCCGTGAAGAGGTGATTTTCAGCGAGGAGCAGTCTTCTCTGGCGCGTTTTATTACCTTTGAACAAGAGGTGGAAGACGACAACGCGATGTCGGTCGGGGAGGCGACGGTTCAGTTTGGCCGCCTGCGTCTGACCCTGATGCTGGAGAAAGATCTGACGGCAGAATGGACCGCCATCGGCGTGGCGTACGTCGCTGAAAAGCGTAACGACAACCACGTGCGGCTGGATAACAGCTACATCCCGCCAATGCTGAACGCCAATAACAGCCCGCAGCTGTACGGCATGATCAATGACCTGCACGGCTTGCTGGTGCAGCGTAGCCAGCAGATCGGCGGCCGCCTGCGTCAGCCGGGGCGTTTCAATACGTCTGAGATGGTTGAGTTCACGCTTCTCTCGCTGATCAACCGCCACCTTGGCGATGTCTCACATTTAAAAACGCTGCCGCTGCTTCATCCGGAAGCGCTCTGGCGCAGCTGGCTGCCGTTTGCCACGGAGCTCGCCACCTGGACGCCGCAGCGTACCGCAGAGAGCATACTGCCGGTATACGACCATGACGATCTCGCCGTTTGCTTCAGCAAACTGATGCTGATGCTGCGTCAGGGACTGTCGCTGGTGATGGAAGATCATGCCATCCAGCTGCCGCTGCACGAACGCTCCCACGGTCTGAACATCGCCACCGTGCCGGAGACCAGCATGGTCCGCGAATTTGGCTTCGTGCTGGCGGTAAAAGCCAATGTCCCCGGCGAACACCTGCAAACCCATTTTCCTGCCCAGATGAAGGTTGCGCCAGTCTCGAAAATCCGCGATCTGGTTCAGCTTCAGCTGCCGGGCATCATGCTTCGGGCAATGCCCGTCGCGCCGCCGCAGATCCCGTGGCATGCAGGCTACAGCTATTTCGAACTCGAAAGGGGCAGCGAACTGTGGCACGAGATGGACAAGTCCGGGGCATTCGCGCTGCATCTCGCAGGGGAATTCCCGGGTCTCGATATGGAGTTCTGGGCCATCCGTAGCCCGACAGAATAATAAAGCGAGCGCTTAATATGCAGGAACGACAGGATACCGGCAGTGATGCCGTGTTTACCGGAGCCAGTGGGAACAATCAGCTGGTGGCGGCCGCCAATCCGCTGCTCAATGCGATTCCGCAAATCCGTCATTCGGTTTCCCACGACGATCAGGTCGGGCTGCGCCAGCGCCTGATTGACGAAATTCGCCGTTTCGAGGTGCGATGCCAGCAGGCGGGCTTACCGTATGAAGTGATTGTCGGCGCGCGCTACTGCCTCTGCACGGCGCTGGACGAAGCCGCCGCGCTGACTCCCTGGGGAAGCAGCGGCGTCTGGTCAAGCAATGGTCTGCTGGTGACGTTTCATAACGAAACCTGGGGCGGCGAGAAGTTTTTCCAGCTGCTGGCGCGTCTGTCGCAGAATCCGCGCGAACACATTCTGCTGCTGGAGATGATCAACTACTGTCTGCTGCTCGGCTTTGAAGGCCGCTACCGCGTACTGGACAATGGCCGGACCCAGCTTGAAACCATCAAACAGCGCCTGTGGCAGATGATCCGTGGCGTGCGCGGCAGCTACCCGCCGCCGCTCTCGCCGCACCCGGAAGATCGCCCCGTTCTGCGCAAGCTCTGGCGGCCGATGATCCCACTCTGGGCGTGCGTGGCGCTGGTCGGCTTTATCGCCTGCCTGTTCTATATCGTGCTGAACTGGCGTCTGGGTGATAACACCAGCCCGGTGCTGGCGAAAATTTACCAGTCCCAACTGCCGGAAACCACGATCCAGCAGCCTGCGCGTCAGCTGCCGGCGGTGCTGAACCTGCGCGGCTTCCTGAAACCAGAAATTGATGCCGGTCTGGTGGCCGTTAAGGATGAGGCGGATCGCAGCGTGGTGATCCTGAAAGGGGACGGACTCTTTGCCTCGGCCTCAACGGTGGTGCGCGATCGCTATGAGCCGGTCATCGACCGCATCGCCCAGGCGATGAATAACGTCAGCGGCAAAATTCTGGTGGTGGGGTACAGCGACAACGTGCCGATCCGCAGCGCACGCTTCGCCTCCAACTATGAACTCTCGCTTGAGCGCGCCCGTTCGGTGCAAAAACAGCTCCAGGGTAGCCTCTCGCAGCCTGAGCGCGTCAAAGCCGAAGGGCGGGGCGAGATCAACCCGGTAGCGCCTAACACCACGCCTGAAAATCGCGCCCGTAACCGCCGCGTGGAGATTACGCTGCTGGTGTCGCCTGACAATACCCAGGCCGAGCTGAACGGATTGCCGCAAGGAAACTAAGGATGCTGACTACTCTACTTTCTATACTGACCAATCGCATTCTGTGGAGCTTCCTGGGCGTAACGGCGCTCGCGGCGGTCATCTGGATGATTGGCCCGCTGTTGTCCATCGTAGATACCCGCCCGCTTGAATCAGAGCAGAACCGCGTCATCAGCATTGCGGTGGTCTACCTGATTTGGGCCCAGAGCCACATTCTGCCGCGGCTGTATAACGCCTGGCTGAACCGTAAGCTGATGGACAAGCTCAACGAAAATACCACCAGCCCGGAGGCGGCCGATCCGCAGAAACGTCTGAACAGCGAGGAGCAGATCCTTGCCGGGCGTTTCGATGAAGCCGCCCAGATGCTGAAAAAAGCCCACTTCAGCAAAGCGGGACATGGCGCACAGTGGACGCAGCGCTTCAGCACGCAATACCTCTATCAGCTGCCGTGGTACGTCATTATTGGCGCGCCAGGTTCCGGTAAAACCACCGCGCTGGCCAACTCCGGGCTGCAATTCCCGCTGGCGGATCGCTTCGGTAAAACCGCGCTGCGCGGCATTGGCGGCACGCGCAACTGTGACTGGTGGTTTACCAACGAGGCGGTTCTGCTGGATACCGCGGGGCGCTATACCACTCAGGAGAGTGAGCAGGTTCAGGACGCCGGGGAGTGGCTGGAATTTATCAACCTGCTGCGTAAATACCGCCGTCGCCAGCCCATCAACGGCGTGATTATTACTATCAGTATTTCCGACCTGCTTTCGCAGTCCGCTGAGGCCTCCCGACAGCAGGCGGTCAACCTGCGCCAGCGTCTCTCCGAGCTGCATGAACAGCTGGGTATTCGCTTCCCGGTTTATGTGATGGTGACCAAAGCGGACCTGCTTAAAGGCTTCCGCGCCTGGTTTGCGGATTACGACAAAGCCCAGCGCGACCAGATCTGGGGCTTTACGCTGCCGTGGGAGCAGACCAAACACGCCGATTACGATCTTATGGGCAACTTCCAGCAGGAATTTTCCCTGCTGCAACAGCGTCTGGATGCGGGCCTTCCGGAAACCATGCTCAAAGAGCATGACGCCAAAACCCGTGCGGAAGCCTATCTCTTCCCGCAGGAGTTCGCCGCGCTGCGTCCGCTGCTGGCAGACTACCTGAGCACGGTCTTTGCCCGCTCAAACTTCGAAACCGAATTTTCGCCGCGCGGCATCTACTTCGCCAGCGGCACCCAGGAAGGGATGCCGTTTGACCGCGTGATGGGCGAGCTGAACCGCGCGCTCTCCTTACCTGAAGGGGAGGAAAGCACGCGCTGGGATTCGGTGAGCAAAGAGGCGCCGATCCCGGGCGCGAAGGGTCAAAGCTTCTTCATTAAGAACCTGCTGCAAAACGTGATTTTCCAGGAAGCGGGTATCGCCGGGGAAAACCGCTGGTGGGAGCTTCGCAACCGCGCCGTGATGTGGTCCGGCTACGCGGCGCTGCTGGCTCTGCTGGTGATCCTGGGTGGCCTGTGGCTGACCAGCTACGCTAAAAATAAAGCCTATCTGGAAGAAGTGGACGCAAAAGTGCCGATGCTGGAGCAGCAGAGCAAGGCGCTGCAAAACCAGCCCCAGCGCGATCTGTTTGCGCTTCTGCCGCTGCTTAACAGCCTGGTGGATCTGCCGAAAAGCGATGCCTTCGACGTTAACAACCCGCCGGTTTCCCGCCGCATGGGGCTTTATCGCGGGGATGACGTCAGCGATGCCTCGCAGTCTCTGTATCAGAAGGCGCTGGATCAGATGCTGCTGCCTGCCGTGGCGATGCACATTACCACCTGGCTGCGCAACGACAACGGCAGCGACGTGGAATACAGCTATGAGGCGCTGAAAGCCTATCAGATGCTCTACCAGCCGAAGCACTATGACGGTAAATTCCTGCACTCGTGGGTAATGCTCAACCTGCAACGCAACCTGCCGCAGAACGTGACGCAGGCGCAGCTTCAGGAGCTGGAATGGCACCTGACCCAGCTGCTGGAGCCAAAAATTCAGGCTTCACCGTATGCGCAGGATGAGGATCTGGTGGCCCGTGAAAGGGCGCTCATCAACCAGCAGCCGCTCTCAACACGCGTATATGGCCGCCTGAAACGTCTGCTGGAGCATGATGAGAACCTGAAGCCGGTTTCGCTTTCAGATCTCGGCGGCCCGCAGAGCGAGCTGGTGTTTTCCCGTAAGAGCGGCAAGCCGGTGAGTGAGGGCGTGCCGGGGCTCTATACGCCGGACGGGTACTGGAAGAGTTTTAACGACCAGATCGACAGCGTGACCACCGCCCTGCACGAGGACGATGCCTGGGTGCTGGGAGCAGCCACCGCCCAGGAAGATAAACAGCAGATCGATAACGCCGTGCGCCAGCTCTACATGCGCGACTTTATCGTCAACTGGGATCGCTTTCTCGCTGACATTCAGCTCAACAACAGCGCCGATCTTTCCCAGCGCATCAACACCGCGCGCCTGCTTTCAGGCACCAACTCGCCGCTGCGCCGTCTGGTACTTAACCTGAGCAAGGTGCTGACCCTGTCGCGCACTGCGCCTGCCCCGGAAGATGCGCAGAAAGCGGAAGACCAAAGCAACCGCGCCACTCGTACGCTGGAAGCGCTGTTCAGCAACGGTGACAATGCCCCGACGCAGGGCGCGGTTGTGACGCAGGCGCCTGAGCAACTGGTGACCGACCACTATGCGCCGATGATTGAGCTGGCGCAGCCGCTGGAGAAGGGCGGTAAGACCATCGTCTTTGATGATTTTCTCAAGCAGGTTGACGAGCTTTATCGCTACCTGACAGCCGTTCAGGATGCAGCAAACAGCGGTATGCCCGCGCCGGGCGGCGATGCCATCAGCCGCCTGCAAGCCAGCGCGGGCCGTCTGCCGGGCGGGCTGCAAACCATGTTCAGTAATATGGCCGTCGGCGCCAGCAGCGATACCCAGCGTCGCGATCTGGAGAACGTGCGTAAGCGCATCAACGTGGAAGTGGGTGGGTTCTGCCGTCAGGCGATTGCCGGGCGTTATCCGCTGGTGCGCAGCGCCAGCACCGAGGTGACGCCGGACGACCTGGCTCGCATGTTCGCGCCAGGCACCGGTCTGATGGACACCTTTTTCCGCGACAACCTGACCAACAAGGTGGACACCACCCAGGCGAACTGGCGCTTTATGCCGGGCATCGACGGTAAAACGCTGCCAGGCAGCGAAGGCCTGTTGCGTCCGTTCCAGCAGGCGCAATCTGTCCGCGATGCCTTCTTTGCCAACGGCGCGACCACGCCATCCTTTAAGGTGACGGTGCGCACCGTGCGGATGGACAACACCATTCTGAACCTGACGCTGGACGTGGACGGTCAGCTGCTGCGCTACAGCCACGGTCCGCAGGCGGTGCAGATCATGACCTGGCCGGGGCCGGGCGGGACGAACCAGGTGCGTATGCAGCTCGGTCTGGCCAATGGCAGCACCGCAACGCTGGTGACCAACGGTTCCTGGGCGCTCAACCGCTTTTTCGACAAGGCGCGCACCAGCCCTGGCGCGGGTAGCCTGAGCCGTCAGGCCACGTTCAACGTCGACGGACATCAGGTCACGCTGGAGTTTGCCCCGAACAGCATCCGCAATCCGTTCCAGCTTCCCCGTTTCTCATGCCCATAACCGCAAGGACAGCCGTATGACGAATACCCCTGCGATGAACCGATATAGCTGGTATGGCAAATTACCCAGCGCCGGAGATTTTTTGCAGCGTCGCTTTCCGGATACCCTGCAACGCCAGTGGTCGCACTGGTTCCAGGTCGGCCTGCTGGCCTGGCAACAGGAAGAGCAGCGCAGCGGCGAGCGCCCATTTTCAAAAGCCCCGGTGTGGAACTTTGTCGTCCCGCCGATGCTCGGTAGCCAGATGATTCAGATGGGCTGCCTGCTGCCGGGCCGTGACAGCGTAGGCCGCCACTATCCGGTATGCCTGCAACTGAGCTTCACCCCCGCCGAGTGGTCATCCCGCCTGCTCGGGCAGGCTGAGAGCTGGTACCAGCAGCTTGGCCGTCTGGGGCTGCACGCGGTGCGTAACAGCTATTCTGCCTCCCAGCTGGATGAAATGCTGATGACCATCCCAGCGCCCCAGCCGGTTGAGCCGCAAAAGCGCTCCGACATTCTCGACGTGATTGGCTATGACGACGAGGGTCAGAGCACGCTGGGCTGGCCGCAGGCGGCGGAGTGTTTTGATCCGCTGCGCCAGACCAGCTACTGGTGGACAAACCGCTGCGACGGCTATCCGCTGTACACCCACGTCCACAGCGGAAACTTTACCGGGCAGCTCTTTACGCTGCTGTTCGATCCGGCAGGCGGCGCCCGTCCGGGCCGCCACGGTCTTTACCCGCCTATGTTTGAATAAGCAGGGATCTTATGAATATCGATGAATTTCTCGCGCCGATAAGCCCCGATAACCCCTGCGGTGAAAACCTGGAGTACGACGCTGATTTCCAGGCCATGGGTCAGGCCAGTCAGGGTAAAGCCGAGCAGCAGTTTGGCGACACCATCATTCCGGCAGAGCCTGCCGACTGGAACACGGTGGAAAAACTCGCCACCAGCCTACTGGGACGCACCAAAGATCTTCGCGTCATGCTGGCGTTAACCCATGCCTGGACACGTCGTCGCGGGCTGGCAGGTTACGCCGACGGGCTACTGCTGGTGCAGGAAGCCCTGTCCCGTTACTGGGAGCAACTTTACCCGCTGCTGGAAGAGTATGGCGAAACCGATCCGTTCTACCGCATCAACGCCCTCGCCGGGCTGAGTGATAAATCTGACCTGACGGTCGCGGTACGTAACGCCTCACTGCTCCGCTCAAACGGCGATGAGATTTCGCTCCGTGACGCCCAGGCGCTGCTTGACGGCAGTAAAACCGAGTGTCCGGATTATCCGGGCGGGCGTCCACGACTGATCGATGAGCTGGCCCGGGGCGATCAGCCCGGCACCGAAGCGGTAATCGTGATCAACGAACGCCTGCTGGCCATCCGCGAACTGCTTACCGGCTATCTCGGGGAAAGTGGCGTACCGGAGATGGAACAGCTGCTGAAAACCGTCGGGCTGGTCGCCAGCGCGTGTCAGGTGACCGACATCAGTAAGCTGCTGCCGAACCGTGACGCGCAGGCTGAACAGCACGCTGAGCCGCAGCCTGCGGCAGCGCAGCCCGTTCAGCCGGTCACCGACTGGCGCAGCGTGCAGGTGACCAGCCGCGCCGACGCGCAGCTAATGCTGGAAAAAGCGAAACAGTACTTTGCGCAGTACGAACCCAGCCATCCCGCACCGCTGATGATTGAACGGGTGCAGCGGCTGTCTGAACTCAACTTTATGGACATTATTCGCGACCTGGCGCCAGACGGCGTTAACCAACTGGAAAACATCTTTGGACGCCGCGAATGACGCGTCCTGGCATTATGACGACAGGCATGGAGTCTGCCGTTTCACCTTCACCGCGCATCTTTGATGGAGAACATCATGGCAATGAGTAACAGTGGACAGAAATTCATCGCACGCAACCGTGCTCCCCGCGTGCAGATCGAATACGACGTAGAGATCTACGGTGCAGAACGCAAAATTCAGCTGCCGTTTGTGATGGGCGTTATGGCCGATCTGGTTGGCAAGCCGGTGGAAAACCTGCCAGCCGTCGACGAGCGTAAATTCCTGGAAATCGACATCGACAACTTCGACGAACGCATGAAGGCGCTGAAGCCGCGCGTGGCGTTCCAGGTGGATAACACCCTGACCGGCGAAGGTAAGCTCAACGTCGATCTGACCTTTGACAGCATGGACGACTTCCTGCCGGACGCGGTGGCCCGTAAAGTAGAGCCGCTGAACAAGCTGCTGGAAGCCCGTACCCAGCTCTCCAACCTGCTGACCTACATGGACGGCAAAAACGGCGCGGAAGAGCTGATTGCAAAAATCCTTCAGGATCCGACGCTGCTCAAATCCCTGAGCCAGTTGCCGAAAAATGACGAAAGTGCGAAAGGTAGCGAGGAATAATCGATGAGCAACCAGACTCAACAACACGATCAGCAGGCGGGCCAGGCGTTCAGCCAGGACGAGTTCAGCGCGCTGCTGAATAAAGAGTTCCGCCCGAAAACCGATCAGGCGCGCTCTGCCGTAGAAAGCGCGGTTAAAACCCTGGCGCAGCAGGCGCTGGAAAACACCGTGACCTTCTCAAACGATACCTACCGCACCATTCAGAACCTGATTGCCGGTATTGACGAGCAGCTTTCGCAGCAGGTGAACCAGATCATTCACCACGAGGAGTTCCAGAAGCTGGAGAGCGCCTGGCGCGGCCTGAGCTACCTGGTGAACAATACCGAAACCGACGAGATGCTGAAGATCCGCTTTATGAGCATCTCCAAGCAGGAGCTGGGCCGCACCCTGAAGCGCTACAAGGGCGTGGGCTGGGACCAGAGCCCGATCTTCAAAAAAATCTACGAGCAGGAGTACGGCCAGTTCGGTGGCGAGCCGTTTGGCTGCATCGTAGGCGACTACTACTTCGACCACAGCCCGCAGGACGTTGAGCTGCTGGGCGAGATGGCGCGCATTGGCTCCGCGGCCCACTGTCCGTTCATCACCGGTACCGCACCGGGCGTGATGCAGATGGAGTCCTGGCAGGAACTGGCTAACCCGCGCGATCTGACCAAAATCTTCCAGAACACCGAATACGCCGCCTGGCGTTCACTGCGTGAATCGGAAGATGCCCGCTATCTGGGCCTGGTGATGCCGCGCTTCCTGTCGCGCCTGCCGTACGGCATTCGCACCAACCCGGTCGACAGCTTTGATTTTGAAGAGCAGACCGACGGCGCGAACCACAACAGCTACTCCTGGGCGAACGCGGCCTATGCGATGGCGGCCAACATCAACCGCTCCTTTAAAGAGTACGGCTGGTGCACCTCGATTCGCGGCGTCGAATCCGGCGGGGCGGTGGAAAACCTGCCGTGCCACACCTTCCCGAGCGATGACGGCGGCGTGGACATGAAGTGCCCGACCGAGATCGCCATCAGCGATCGCCGTGAAGCGGAACTGGCGAAAAACGGCTTTATGCCGCTGGTTCACCGCAAAAACTCCGACTTCGCCGCCTTCATCGGCGCGCAGTCCCTGCAAAAACCGGCCGAGTACCACGACCCGGATGCCACCGCTAACGCGCGCCTGGCCTCCCGTCTGCCTTACCTGTTCGCCTGCTGTCGTTTTGCTCACTACCTGAAGTGCATCGTGCGCGACAAAATCGGCTCCTTCCGCGAGCGCGAAGAGATGGAACGCTGGCTGAACGACTGGGTGATGAACTACGTCGACGGTGACCCGGCGAACTCCTCCCAGGAAACCAAGTCCCGTAAACCGCTGGCGGCGGCGGAAGTGCAGGTGCAAGAAATCGAAGACAACCCGGGCTACTACGCCGCGAAGTTCTTCCTGCGTCCACACTACCAGCTGGAAGGTCTGACCGTTTCCCTGCGTCTGGTATCTAAACTGCCGTCGCTGAAGACGAAGGACGCGTAATGACGATTGCCGGCCCGAAGGGGCCGGCCATCTGAGCGGAAGAGCTTAGCTTATTTCTGTCAGTGAATAAGGATAGACGGTGAAACATATACTTGTGATCGCGACCAGTTTGCTGGCAGTTTCTACTCTCGCAAGCGCTGACGCTGGAAATTACAAATACCCTCAAGCGGAAGCATTGCCTCAGGATGACACATCGAACTTCCAACGCGATCCGACGCTGTTAACAGGGTACGATTTAAATCTGAGTGCAGAGCGTTTTGCTAAAGCCTGGCTGTCGAAAACGAATGAACGTGAACGCATTAAGGCAAATATGTATCTTCTCGGCGTAGTCGACGCGTCTGAGGGCACTGCATGGTGCAAGGGCAGGCCTTTTTTGCCAAATACAATACATGAGTTTCTCTATTCTCGTTTTGCGAACTTATCGAAACAGCAAGGCGAGGAGCGCGCTTCAAAAATCATCATTGACGGCATGAAAGAATTACGCCCGTGCAAAAAAGGAGAGTGACAAATGAGACCATTATACGAACAACTTAAACGTCAGCATTACTCTTCAAATCACACACGCGCGGGTTTTGCCTCGGGTGAACAGGTTTTTTCAGAAATTGGCTACGATTATTCGACGATTATCAAGCAACAACCGGCATACGAAAATACCTGTGCGGTAAGAATGAGCCTGGCATTGTTAAAATGCAATGTTGAATTTACAGGGCGTTTACCCATAAAGACCGGTCCCTATAAGGGAAAAACAATCGAGCCTGGCGCAAAATTACTTGCCGATCAGCTTTATAAATCCCATGTGTTTGGCAAGGCAGAAATCTTTAAAGACCGCGAGGCTGGTGCACGCTCAATGTTGGGCCGAAAAGGTGTTGTTTTCTTCAATAAAATTGATGGGTATGGCGGTGGTCATATCGACCTTATCGAGCCTCTGAGTAATAATTCTTTTATATGTAACTCCGATTGCTTTCCGTACTGTCAGGAAATCTGGTTTTGGGAATTAAAATAATTATATTCAGGTGTTTAAAGACCGTATTTCTTTTGCTCACTTGCTTATCTTTTTCTGCTCGCGGTGACAACCCTTACGTTGATTTTTATCAGCAGCAAACATACCGGCAGGTGGTTAAAGATTTTGTCCTGGCGCGCTGCCTTGCGCAGGTAGCAGATAAAGGCAGTCAATTTTCTGCTGATGCGGCCCGCAGTGCGAGTGCATTTATTGAATGGATACCGTTTGATGCTGAAAACGGTACTGACAAAGTTAACGCCATTATTGGGAAGTATAAAAACCAAATTAATGGTTTCCACTCGGAGCGCAAACCTGATGTAAAAGGCGTAACCTTAAATTGTCTACGTCTTTATCATAGCGACGAACTGAATAAACTGGTTCCGCAGCTCATCATTGGCGATCCTGATCGTACCTGGATTCAGGATAATCCGCAGTAGTAAAAGACTTCACATTCTTTCCGTTCATTCAGGGGGAATGTAAGACTGTCAAATGACACGGGTCGTTTGATATGAGGCAGAGGTAAAATATGGACGGTTTTATTCAGCCCCATGCTTTCCTGTTTGCCATATAAGGGCTTTTTCGAAAGCAATATTGTTCATCCACGAAGAGTAGATATTATGGCTATTGATATGTTTCTGAAGGTCGAGGGTGTTACGGGCGAATCTAAAGATTCTAACCACACCGGCTGGACTGATATTACCTCCTTCTCCTGGGGCGCGTCCCAGCCGGGTAATATGAGCGTTGGTGGCGGCGGCGGTGCCGGTAAAGTTAACTTTAACGATCTGCACGTTAACGCTCTGATCGACAAATCCACTACAGCAATCCTGAAACACTGCGCAAGCGGTAAGCACCTGACCAAAGTTGAACTGTCCGTCTGCAAGGCGGGTGGTCAGCAGGTTGAATATACCCGCATCACCCTGGAAGACGTTCTCGTGACTTCCGTTCAGTACACCGGTGCCGACAACGGCGATACCGTTGGCGTGACCTATGCATTCCAGGCTGCGAAAGTGAAACAGCAGTACTGGGAGCAGACCACTGCCGGTGGTAAAGGTGCTGAAAGCAGCGCTGGCTGGAACATCAAAGAGAACAAAGAAGCGTAATTGTTCATCCATGACCGGGGAACCTCCCCGGTCACGATGATTGGTTCCAAATATGTTGCAGATGAATGATGATTAGAGAGTTAAGCGTAATATTAATCGCATTAGCCTGTAGTGCTTGCATTTCACCACCTGCACAGTATAAGAAACTTTCTGTTACGTTAAAAAAACAAAATCCCTTGTTTTGATATCAGACTGGATGCAAATTTTAATGGGCCTGTATCAGTTTTCGCACCATCTGTAATGAAACGCGTTGGTAATCAATGGAAAACTATTAATTCTCATGACCAACTTCCAGCAATGCATATCTGATTACAGAGGAGTGTATTCGTCTGAATGAGGTTGACTGGCGCAAAAGTGAGTATGATGTTGTATTGAAGATTGTCAATGAAAAAACTGCTATTCGATATGCTGCACGGTTAATATTAAAGAAAGGTATAAGTTGCGAGTTACTTTTAACGGCAAGTGAATGATATAATTTTCAAACCTCGGTGTTTTCGAGAGTGCATCGGCGTTTGAATGTTTATTTAATTATAAAATAATTAAACAATTCACCACTGCAAACTCTGGACAACTATGTGTGTTGATTAAAGGGTTTAAATATGACACATCGTTCAACCGTTAGCCCGGGCTACTGTGTGGTCCAACACCCTGGAACTTTAGATTATCAAGCTCGATTATTGTTTAATAATGTAAATAGCGAAGCCGCTAGATACTTTATGCAAATAAACAATGACACACCTTGGTTAAAACCAGGGCAGTTACTCATAGTGGCTGACCCAGACAACACGAATCAGTCATCGCAACTGAGTATTCTTTCCAGGGCAAAACAGAAAATTAACCATGCGCTGGCATCATTAAACACATCGGTTGCAGAGTATCTCCACGCTAATTATGACAATATTTCCGCATTGACTTCCTTAGGTGATAAACTAGCTGGGAATGCTGGTGATTTAGGTGAGAAATATTTCAGGCAAATTGAAAATATACTCATTAAAATTGAGAGGACTTATCAGAATCAGTTTATATCCCAAGGTTCTTTAATTGGTCAGCAGTTTTATATGGAAAGAAGGGTGTTATTCTCTCAGCTAAAACCTTTATTAAATAACCTAAGCAAGCTAACACTTAAGATTCAAACCTACGAAAATATTAAAAAAGCATTGAACTTATCAAGCCGCTCTATCGTCCATGAATGGAGTACGGTTGGTGTCGGCGCGATCCCTGGATATTCAGATTATATTGTACGCTCTTCTCGCGCGGCTAGTATTATGAAAGCAGGGGGCTGGATCTCACTAGGTTTCTCTTTTTTGAATACTTCTAATGATGTTTATAAAGCCTGTACTGTCGATCGTGAAGATGAATGTGGAAAAGTTGCTGTTACTGAATATAGTAAGTTTGGTGGAGGTACGCTTGGTGCTGCGGGAGGAGCCTGGGCTGCGTCTTTAGGTACTGGGGCTCTTTGCGGTGCAATGGGAATACCTACGATGGGTACTGGTGCCCTTGTGTGTGGAATTGTTGTAGGACTAGGCGCTACTTCTGCGGGAGCCTGGATGGGTACTAAAGGAGGGGCTGAATTGGGTGAAGGGATTAGTAACTTGATTTTTTCTGGGGACGAATAAATGTATGGAGATTTGCGTTTAATATTGCTTTTATTGGTTTTTTTAGGACTGTTTGCTTCTTTGTGTTTTTATTTTTATTTTTATCGTAAATATTCCCTGGAGCTATCAAAATCATTTCATATTTTGAGTGATAAGCAATATTTAGATGTAAACGATTATCTTTTTTATGAACAACTTGGTCTTCCCGGATTTGCGCATCGTGTGTTCCTTATGAAAAGGATTTTGGCTGGAAAAGCCACAAAGCAAAATAGCAAAAAAAATCTCCCTCCGGAGGCAGAGGCATTAGTATCATCGATATACGATTTCTCATGGATAAAAATGTTTTACAGGATGACACTTTTTGTTGTCTTTTTGATGCTTCTATTGTTCTTATTGATTGCTACAGGACCCTAAAAGCATGTCATCTTTATGCCTGGCAAATATAACGTTATTGTTTCTTGTGCTTTTATTTATTAACGTTGTAATCATGGATGTTTACAGTTCTCGGTTTTTTAAAAAACACGAGTCAGATTATAAGTGGCTCCTCTCTGAATATCGCCAAAAAGGCTATGATATCGACCTGATAACAAATTATGCATCGTTTTTTGGTTCACTGGCGAATTATCATAAAATAATCTGGTTTGTTCGTCTTCGCAAAGGCGTGAAGATGAAATTTACCAAAGACAGAAATGTTCAGGACGATGCCTATAAATTCGTTCAGGCATTACCGGAAGAGAGAATCGGCTGGATATTAAAACTGCATCGACGCTATAAAGCTCAGGCCTTTCTTTTCACGCTATGGCTGCTTATTGGCATTATTTTCCTGAATGTAGTCAAATAATTTTAATCAGCCCATAACCCCCAAACCCCGCCGTTTTCACCCCCGAGAGCGGCAGCGTTTGAGCGCTAATCATACCAGCAGGAATACGCCATGCGATTCACGATTATTTCTACGAAACCCGGTCATCAGCCGCCGCAAAGCAGCTGTGATTTTTATGCCCCGGGCGGCACCATTGGGCGCGGTACGGATAACAATCTGGTGCTGCCGGACAATGACCGCACTATCTCGCGTTTGCAGGCCATCGTTCACGTCGACGCCAGTGGCGAATGCCGCGTCACGAACCGCGGCAGCGTTACCCGCGTGGTACTGAATGATATCCCGCTGGAGCGTGGGCGTCAGGTTGAGCTTCAGGATGGGGATATTCTCGGTATTGATGATTATCGCATTGAAGTCAGCGAACTCATTCATGACACCCAGCCCGTAAGCCGCATGGCGGCCAGCATGCAGCAGGCGCGCCCAGCGGCGACACCTGCTCCGGCGCCACAACCGAAACCGGCCAGCGCCGCGCCTCGCGGAAAAGCTGAACCTACGGCCGTGCCGTCGGAAATCTGGGACAGCCTGATGCAGGAGTTTTCCATCTCCGACAGCATCTCCAGCAACCGGGCAAAACCACAGCCCGCGGCATCCCACGATCCGTTCTCTCAGCCTGCGGCCCCGGAGCGGAATGCCGAAGATCCGCTGGCAATGTTTAACGACGCCGAACCGTCGCTTGAACGTAAAAACGTTGACCCGGACACGCTGTTCAGCGATGAAGCGTTGTTTAAAAAAGAGAGCATCTTTGACGATGTCACCCCTTCAACGCTGGTACAGCCGGACGAAAGCAAACCTGCCCAGCCAAAGGAAGAGGCGTCGGACGAACTTGATCCGTTAGCCCTGTTTGGCGGGTCGGCGAGCGCACCTGCCGCGCGTCACGATGACCCCCTCGGCCTGATGGGTGGCGCGCCGTTAACCCATCCGGATGAAATCGTGGCCGATAAGCCGGAGCCAAAGCCTGAACCGCAAGCCGCACAGGAAGAGGATGCGCTGGCCAGCTCACCGCTGTTCGATCCGGAACCGACTGAACCACAGGATGCGCCGCGCGCGGAAGAAGAGCCCGCGCGTCCCGATTACGCTGGCTTCACCATGCCAACGCCGCAGGCCGTGGCGCGCAGCAACGCGCAGGCGCCTAAAGGCCGCCTGCGTATCGACCCGGTTAAAAACGCTGCTTCGCCTGCTGCCTCCGCGCAGACCGGCGAGCGGGGCGAGGTGCTTCAGGGCGAACTGCTGGAGGCGCTGCTGGAGGGCATGGGCCTGAGCGAAATGCAGCCGGTACCGCAATTCGACCGGGAAAATATGCGTCAGCTGGGGCAGATCCTGGGCATGTTCTCGCAGGGGACCGTGGCGCTGCTCTCCTCGCGCTCCATCCTCAAGCGTGGGGTGAAAGCCGATATGACCATGGTGCTCGACGATGCGAACAACCCGTTCAAACTGTTGCCGACCGGGAAAACGGTGCTGATCCAGATGTTCGGCACGCCGATGCCGGGCTTTATGCCGCCGACCAAATCGGTGCGTGATGCGCTAATCGATCTCCAGGCGCACCAGCTGGGGATGATCTCCGGTATCCGCGCCATTATCGCCGCCATGCTGCAATCCTTTAATCCGGAACAGCTGGAAGAGCAGGCGAAGCAGAACGGGATGACGTCACGCCTGGCGCTGCCGGGCAGCCGTAAAGCCGCGCTGTGGGATTATTTCGTTCGCAGCTATGGCGAGACGGCGGGCGAGATCGAGGACGACTTCCATACCCTGTTTGGCGAAGCCTTCCTCCATGCCTATGACATGGAGGTCAATCAGTACAAAGACTCACAAAGCGGATCGGAAGAAAAATGAATATCGCAACGGCTTCTCTCTCCCGCCAGGGGACGCGCGCCAGCAACCAGGATCAGACGGGAGAAACCATCGGGGAACGTTCAGCCTGCTTTGTCGTCTGTGACGGCATCGCGGGCCTGCCGGGCGGCGAGGTGGCCGCTGAGCTGGCCCGCAACAGCATTATTTCCCGCTTTGACGGCGACAAGCACCTTAATGCGCAGCATATTCGTGACTACGTCCAAACGGCGAACCGCACCATCCTCAGCGAACAACAGGCCGTGCAGGACTATCGCCGCATGGGCACCACGCTGGTCAGCCTGTTTATCGACAGGGATTACCGTCTGGCTTACTGGGCGCACGCCGGAGACAGCCGCCTGTACCTGTTTCGCCGCGGCTGGCTGTGGCATGTCACCACCGATCACAGCCTCGTCCAGCAGATGAAAGATGCCGGGCATCAGACCGACGATCTCAACAGCAACCTGCTGTATCTGGCGCTGGGTATTGAGAATGGCGGACCGGAAGCGAGCTACAGCGATGTCGTGCAGGTTGAGGACGGTGATGCCTTCCTGCTCTGCACCGACGGTTTCTGGCACGGCGTCAGCGAAGAGCAGATGAAGCAGTCGCTGCACATGGTCAATACGCCACAGGAGTGGCTGACCTTAATGAACCAAATCATTCAAAAGAATGCCGAACAGGAGGGCAATGCTCAGGATAACTATACCGCCGTGGCGGTGTGGATGGGCAACCCTCAGGACACCACTTTGCTGCATACGCTCTCTGACGCAGCACAATTTCTTCCCTGCGGAACTGATTAGACACACAAGGATTGATATGAAACTTTGGCTATCGGGTTTGGCTCTTCTGACGGTGGCGACCACCGCACAGGCTGAAAACTTCCGCATCGTGCAGTCTCCTGCGCAGAAGCTGGATATCTGGATCGACAACATTAAAGACAATACGCCGCAAAGCTGGTGTAAGGCGGACGTGGCGCTGCGTATCGTGGCGAACGGCAAGAAAGAGGTTTCGGTGCTGGAAAACTTCGTGCCGCGCCTTGGCTCGCTGCTGGAGCACCAGTGCAGCAAGCTGAATACCCTGAACTGGACGCTTAACGATCCGGAAGGCACGACGCTTGCCCGGGGCACAGCGGCTAAAGCACAGGACTGGGCGCTGGTGGTGAAACAGCAGGAAACGACGGCGGCAACGACCACCACCTCAGGCGCGCTGCTGCCGCCTGACCAGAATCCGGAGACGCACACCGTGGCGGCAGATCGTACGCCATGGCAGGAGTTCACCCTTCAGGACGGTTGCCACCTGCGCACCTTCTGGGAGGGCGGTTCCTCCGCGCCGGCGCTGTTTATTCCGGATTCCGACACCACCCGCTGCGGCAACGGTAGCTGGCTCAGCGGCCACACCGTGGTGACGCAAAATCGTAACGGGGCGCAGAAAGCGATTCCGGTCACCTACATTCACGGCTTCCCGGTGATGGGACTGAACAACGCGGTCGATCCTGAAAAGGCGCTGATCACCTCCGTCAACAAAGAGCGCATGGTCTTCAGCACCCCGAACAGCGACCAGAGCTGGATGATCCTGCCGTACGACAGCACTCTGAACGGCTGGAAGAGCAACGGCACGGTGGCGGTGGAAATCACCCGTGAGATCGCCAGCGACGACGCCAGACTCCAGGCGCGTATCGCAGAGGTGAAGAAGATCTGGAGCGCATGGGTTGCACCGGGCGCGGAGCTGAACGTTGTTCTGATTGACACGCTGCGTCCGCAGCTGCGCGATCCGGCAGTGGGCGCCTGGCGCGCGGCGAATTAAGGGGGGGCTATGAATACGCTTTATCAACGTCTGGCGGGTGAGTCGATTAGCGACGCGCTGCTTCGCCTGGAAGCCGAAATCAAAGCTCGTCCGGCGGATGCCGATCTGCGCGCCGCGTTTGTGCAGTTTCTGATCCTCAGCGGCAACTGGGCGCGCGCCCTGACCCAGCTGAAGAGCTGGCTGGCGCTGAAGCCGCAGGCAAAACCAACCGTAACGCTGCTGGAGCAGGCCATTCAGGGTGAACAGCAGCGGGCGCGCGTGTTCGCGGGAGAGGCGCGACCGGCAATGCCCGAGGCGCAGTGGCCGTGGCTGTCGACGTTAGCCCAGGCGCTGACCGAACGCGCCGGGCAAGCGCAAACGCTGCGCCTGGCGGCACTCGAACAGGCCCCGGCAAGCCGCGGGCAGGTCACGCTGGAGAATGAAGAGAGCCACACCTTTGAATGGCTGATGGACGGCGATGCCCGTCTGGGGCCGGTGTGTGAAACCCTGGTCAATGGCCGCTATTTCTGGGTGCCGTTCTGCGCCATCGATGCGATCCGTTTTCAGGCTCCGGCCAGCGTGACCGATCTGGTGTGGCGTCATGCGCTGGTCCGCCTCACGGACGGCACCGAGCAGGTGTGTCAGATCCCGGCGCGTTATCCGTTTGCTGACGGCGCTTCCGATAGCGTTAGACTGGGGCGCACCACCGAGTGGCTCCCGCTGGACGATGACGGCGCCCTGTATGAAGGCATGGGACAGAAAGCCTGGCTGAGCGAGCAAAGCGAAAGCCCGCTGCTTACCCTGAGGCTGGTGACATTTACCTCGGATGGTGCGGATGAGTAATACCGCTGGCGAAGGCGATCTGCTGCGCAGCGGCTGGCAGGCCCGCAGCAGGCAGGAGAAAGTGGGGGCGCGCGACAAAATGCAGCCCTCACTGCTGGATCGCCTGACGGATAACGATCCGGAAAAAAAAACGCGAGTCCGCCAACAGCAATCTGATTACCCACGCCGCGCTGCGTCGTAACGTCCTGCGGGATTTACAGTGGTTGTTTAATACCATCAACCACGATGCCTCCAGCGATCTGAGCGGGCTGACGCAGGTGAGCCGTTCCGTCGTTAACTTCGGCGTCGCGCCGCTGGCGGGGAAAAGAATGTCTGATATCGAATGGCACGACATTCAGCGCAAGCTCACCGAAGCGATTATTAACTTTGAACCGCGGATCCTGCCCCAGGGGCTTCAGGTTCGCTGCGTGTCCGATACCTCCTCGTTAGATCTGCACAACGTTCTGTCTATCGAAATCAAAGGCCGCCTGTGGTGCGTGCCGTATCCGCTGGAGTTTCTCTTTCGCACCGACGTCGATCTGGAAAACGGCCATTTTGAACTGAAAGATGCGGGGTAATGATGGAAAGCAAACTGCTCGAATATTACAACCGTGAACTGGCCTATCTGCGCGAGATGGGCGCGGAGTTCGCCGAACGCTACCCGAAAGTGGCGGGGCGGCTCGGCATGCGCGGCATCGAAGTGGCGGACCCGTACATTGAGCGCCTGATGGAAGGTTTCGCCTTCCTGACCTCCCGCGTGCAGATGAAAATGGACGCCGAATTCCCGCGCTTTTCACAGCGTATGCTGGAGATGATTGCGCCAAATTATCTGGCGCCTACGCCGTCGATGGCGATCGCTGAAATTCAGCCCGACAGCAGCCGGGGCGACCTGAGCAAAGGCTTTATTGTGCCGCGCGGCACCATGATGGACAGCCTGGCGCTGAAAAAAACCGGCGTTACGTGCAGCTATACCACGGCGCACGAGGTGAACCTGCTGCCGTTAAAAATTGAGCGGATCGAGCTGGGCGGCGTTCCCGCCGATCTGCCGCTGGCCCAGCTCGGCCTGAGTCAGCGGGGGATCAGCAGCGCCTTACGGGTCCGCATTGCCTGCGATGGCCCGCAGCATCTCGGGCACCTGGATTTTGACCGCCTGGAGTTCTTCTTAAGCGGCCCGGACATCGAGGCGCTGAAGCTGCTGGAGCTGGTGATGGAGCACCACGCGGGCATCGTCTGCCAGACGGTCAGCAAGCAGCCCCAGCGCCAGCTGCTGTCGTCTGACGCCCTGCGTCAGGAAGGCTTTGATGCGGACCAGGCCCTGCTCCCGGACGATCTGCGTAACTTTGACGGCTATCGCCTGTTGCAGGAGTACTTCGCGTTCCCGGCGCGTTTTCGTTTCATCAGCCTGAGCGGGCTGGGCAAGTTGATCCAGCGCTGCGAAGACGAAAAAGCGTTTGATATCTTCATTCTGCTCGACAAGAGCGACGATCAGCTGGAGCGCGTGGTGGATGCCAGCCACCTGGCGCTGCACTGCACGCCGGTGATCAACCTGTTCCCGAAAGTGGCGGCCCGGCAGAAGCTGAGCGAAAGCCAGCATGAATACCATCTGGTGGTGGATAACATCCGCCCGCTGGATTATGAAATTTATGCCGTGAAAAAAATCTATGCCAGCGCGGATGGTCAGCGGGACGACCAGACGTTTCGTCCGTTCTGGAGTACCTGGAGCGGGGACGCGGGCAACTACGGCGCCTATTTTTCCCTGCGTCGTGAGCAGCGCGTTCTCTCCGAACACGCGCTGCGCTATGGCACCCGCACGGGCTATATCGGCTCGGAGGTCTTCGTCTCGCTGGTGGATGCGCAGCACGCGCCGTGGCAGGAAAACCTGCGCTATATCTCCGCCGAGGTGCTGTGCACCAGCCGTGACCTGCCGCTGATGCTCCAGCAGGAGCTTGGGCAGTTTATTATGGCCGACTCCATGCCGGTGAAGGCGTTAACCCTGCGTAAAGGCCCGACGCCGCCGCGTCCGGCACTGGCCGAAGGGTTCAGCACCTGGCGGCTCATCAGCCAGCTGCAAATGAACTACCTTAGCCTGATGGACAGCGAAAACGAAGAGGGCGCTGCCGCGCTGCGTCAGCTGTTAGGGCTGTACGCCAACCTCGCCGAGACGCCGGTTGCCCGTCAGGTGGATGGCGTTCGTCACTGCGTGCTGGAGCCGGTGCACCGCCGCGTGCCGGAACCCGGCCCGGTGGTGTTCGCCCGCGGGATCGGCATCACCCTGACGGTGGACGAACGCGCCTTTTCCGGCGCCAGCCCGTGGCTTTTCGGCAGCGTGCTGGAGCGCCTTTTTGCCCGCCTGGTCTCCATCAACAGCTTTACGGAGTTCACGCTCAAGAGCCAGCAGCGCGGCGAAATCGGCTACTGGGCGCCGCGTATGGGTAAAAGGGCGCTGGTATGAGTGAAGTTGCCCCTGCAACGCTGCGCGTGCATCGCCTGACGCCGCTGCCCGATGCGTTCTGGCACGGAGTGCGCGAGACGCCGTGGCGCTACGATCTGTTCCAGCTGTTAAGACGAATTGATGCCCAGGGCGGCGAGCGTTACCCGCTGGGACGCGCGCCGCTGCCTAAATTTGAGCCGCTGCGTATTGGTCAGCAGCCTTCAATGGGCTTTGCGCCCTCAACGGTTGCTGAGGTCCGGCAGCGGGAAGAGAACGGACTGCATGAGGTTTCCATTCTGAGCTTCGGCCTGTTTGGTCCTAACGGCCCACTGCCGGTGCACATGACTGAGTATGCCCGCGAGCGTATTCATCATCATCAGGATCACAGCCTCAGCGCGTTTGCCGACCTCTTTCACCACCGCCTGACGCTGCTGTTCTACCGCGCCTGGGCGGACGCGCAGCCTGCCGTTTCACTGGATCGCGACGACAACAGGCGCTTCGAAGGGTATCTGGCATCGCTGATTGGCATGGGGCAGCCTGCCCAGATGTCGAAAGGCAGCCTGAGCGCGCATGCCCGCTTTACTCACGCCGGGCACCTGACCCGCCACGGGCGGGACCCGGAAGGGCTGGAGAAAATCCTGCGCAACTATTTCAACGTGCCGGTCAGGCTGGTGGCCAACGTCCCGCAGTGGATGCCGCTCTCAACGAGGGAGCAGGCACAGCTGGGTGAGGGGCGTCGCCTGCCGCGCATGGGAGAGTCCGCTTTTCTCGGCATTGCGGTACGCGACGTGCAGCATAAATTCCGGCTCGAGATTGGCCCGTTGAGCGCAGACGACTACAACCGTTTTCTGCCGGGCGAAGGATGGGTCACCGAGCTGCGCGACTGGGTGCGACAGTACGCCGGGGTGGAATTTGAATGGGAAACACGGGTGATCCTGCGCGCCGATGCGGTGCAGGGCGCCACGCTCGGCAGCGCCGGGCGATTAGGGTACAACACCTGGCTCGGCCTTCAGCCTCACCCTGTTCCGCGTGGCGATCTGGTGTATCGCGCAGAGCGATAATCCTTCCGTATACCGAATCATTGTTAATGGAAACTAACATGTCAGAAATTAGCCGTGCCGTGCTTTTCGGCAAACTGGATACGCTGTTATTTACCTCTCTGGAAAGCGCGACTGCCTTCTGTAAGCTGCGCGGCAACCCGTACGTTGAGCTGGTGCACTGGCTGCATCAGCTGATGCAGCAGCAGGATGGCGATCTGCAACAGGTCATCCGTCACTTCGCCCTTGATGAACAGCAGCTGACGCGCGATATCGTGGCGGCGCTGGATGCCCTGCCGCGTGGCGCGAGTTCCGTGTCTGATCTTTCCGAGCATATCGACAGCGCCGTCGAGCGCGCCTGGGTCTACGGCTCGCTGAAGTTTGGCGTCAGCCGCATCCGCGGCGGCCATTTGCTGATCGGCATACTGAAAACGTGGAATCTGGCTAACGTGCTGAAAAGTATTTCGGCGCAGTTCACCCGTCTTAACGTTGAGGTGCTGGTCGAGCAGTTCGACGCCATTTGCGCCAGCAGCAAAGAGAGCCAGCAGGCCGCCGCCGCTGCGGACGCGCCTGCCGGGGCAGTACCGGCTGCGCAGGGCACGCTGGCGCAGTATGGTCAGGATCTGACGGCGCGCGCCCGGGAAGGCAAGATTGACCCGGTGGTGGGGCGCGATGAAGAGATCCGCCAGATGGTCGATATCCTGATGCGTCGTCGCCAGAACAACCCCCTGCTGACCGGGGAAGCCGGCGTCGGGAAAACCGCAGTGGTGGAAGGGCTGGCGCTGCGTATCGCCGACGGCGACGTGCCGGAGCCGCTGCAAAACGTTCAGCTGTGGCTGCTGGATATCGGCATGCTTCAGGCCGGAGCGGGCATGAAAGGGGAATTTGAGGCGCGCCTCCAGGCGCTGATTAACGAGGTGCAGTCCAGCGCCACGCCAATTATTCTGTTTATCGATGAGATCCACACCCTGATTGGCGCTGGCGGTCAGCAGGGCACCGGCGATGCCGCTAACCTGCTCAAGCCTGCCCTGGCGCGAGGCCAGCTGCGCACCATCGGCGCGACCACCTGGGCGGAATACAAAAAATACATTGAGAAAGATCCTGCGCTGACCCGCCGCTTCCAGACCGTACAGGTTCACGAGCCGGATGAAGCGAAAGCCGTACTGATGCTGCGCAGCACCGTGTCGCCGCTGGAAACCCATCATCAGGTTTTACTCCTCGACGAAGCGGTCAGCGCGGCGGTGAAACTGTCGCATCGCTATATCCCTGCGCGTCAGCTACCGGATAAAGCGGTGGCGCTGCTGGATACCGCCTGCGCGCGCGTGGCCGTCAGCCAGAGCGCGCCGCCTGCTCAGCTGGAAGACTGTCTGCGTCACCTTGCTGCGCTTGACGTGGAAATTGAGATCGCAGAACGCGAAGCGCGCGTGGCGGCCGGTGATGCCGAGCGCGTCACGGCATTACGCGCCGAACGCGACGCGTATGAGACAAAACGCGAAGCCCTGGCCCGACGCTGGGAAGAAGAGCGCAGCCTGGTGCAGGAGATTATCCGTCTGCGTGCCGCGCTGTTTGCGGCGGTAGATGAGGATACGGCCGAGCTGCACGGCCAGCTGGCAGAACAGCAGCAGGCGCTGAAGATCTTACAGGGTGACGAACCGCTGCTGTTTGCCGCGGTGGATGAGAACGTGGTGGCTGCGGTAGTCTCAGACTGGACCGGGATCCCGCTGGGCCGGATGGTGAAAAATGAGATTGACGCGGTGCTGAACCTGGCCGACACGCTGAACCAGCGGGTTATTGGTCAGCGTCACGGTCTGGATCTGATTGCCCGTCGGGTAAAAACCTCGCGGGCGAAGCTTGACGATCCGAACAAACCGGTCGGCGTATTCATGCTCTGCGGGCCATCCGGCGTGGGTAAAACCGAAACCGCGCTGGCGCTGGCAGAGTCGCTTTACGGCGGCGAGCAGAACGTCATTACCATCAACATGAGCGAGTTCCAGGAAGCGCACACCGTTTCGACGTTAAAAGGTGCGCCTCCGGGCTATGTGGGCTATGGTGAAGGCGGCGTCTTAACCGAGGCCGTGCGCCGCCGTCCCTACAGCGTGGTGCTGCTGGATGAAATTGAAAAAGCGCACCCGGACGTGCACGAGATCTTCTTCCAGGTCTTCGACAAGGGCTGGATGGAGGACGGCGAGGGGCGCCATATTGATTTCCGTAACACCATTATTATTCTGACCTCTAACGTCGGCACCGACCTGATCGCAGCCATGTGTGCCGACCCGGAACTGATGCCGGAGCCTGACGCGTTAAGCGGCGCCCTGCGCCAGCCGCTGCTGGAGGTGTTCCCGCCTGCGCTGCTGGGCCGCCTGCTGGTGGTGCCGTATTACCCGCTGAGCGACGAGATGCTGGGGCAGATTGTGCGTCTTCAGCTCAGGCGCATTCAGCGTCGTCTGGAAGAGAATCACAACATTATTTCTGAATTTGACGACAGCGTGGTCGAACAGATTGTTCAGCGCTGTACCGAGGTTGAGTCGGGCGGGCGTATGGTGGATGCGATTCTGACCAATACGTTGCTGCCTCAGATGAGCCAGATTTTACTTACCGCCAGCCGCAGCGACCAGCAGTACCGACGTCTGCATGTCACCTGCGAGCAGGGCGAGTTCCACTGTCAGTTTGCCGCGTAATAATCATCAAGAGAACTGTAAAAGATGACGGATAATGATAACAATCGGACTGTCCCAAACGCGCTCCCGGTCGGGTACCGTTTCAATGAGTTTGAGATAAAAGAGGTGATTGGCGGCGGCGGATTCGGCATCGTCTATCGCGCCTGGGATCACCAGCTCGAACGCACTATCGCTATCAAAGAATTTATGCCTTCCTCCCTCGCCGTGCGCGGCGAGGATATGACGCTGGTGCTGCGCAGCGAGCGCTTCGGCAAAGCGTTTTCTGCCGGTCTGAACAGCTTCATCCAGGAAGCCCGCCTGCTGGCGCGCTTTAACCACCCGAACCTGCTGCACGTACTGCGTTTCTGGGTGCAAAACGACACGGCCTATATGGGGACGCTGTTTTACAGCGGTACCACGCTGTCGCGTCTGCGCGAAGAGAAACCGGAGCTGATTAACGAGGCGTGGATCCGCCGCATGCTGCCAATGCTCTTCGGCGCCATCAAAACGATCCACGACGAGGGTTATCTACACCGCGACATCTCGCTGGATAACATTCAGATTCAGGATAACGGCCTGCCGGTGCTGCTCGATTTCGGATCGGCGCGCCGCACCATCGGTAATCTCTCGGATGAGACGGAAACCATGCTGCGTCCGGGCTTCGCGCCTATCGAGCAGTATACCGACGACAATGAAAGCGAGCAGGGGCCGTGGACGGATATCTACGCGCTCGGCGCCGTATTGCGCACCCTCATCGTCGGCTCTCCGCCGCCGGTCAGCGTGGTGCGTTCGATTCAGGACACCTGCAAACCACTGGTGGAGCTGATGCCGCAGGGTTATTCCATTCCGCTGCTTCAGGCCATCGACAAGGCGCTGGCGCTGCATATGGAAGACCGTCCGCAATCCATTGAGGAGTTTGCGGCGCTGATCGAGATGCCCGTCGCCGGTATCGACGAGGTGCTGACCGCGAAGAAGACCGGCACGATGCTGGTGCCGGTGGAAGAGGAGGCATCTGCTTCCGCGCTGGACTGGCGACGTTACAAGCTTCCGGGGCTGGTGGCCGCGGGCGTGCTGGTTGGGGTGGTTGCCGGTGCGATGCTGTTCGGCGGCGGCAGTCAGGAAACGCCAGAGCAGACGGCGCAAACCCCTGCCGTGAGCCCTCCGGCTGAGACCTCATCCCAATCGGAAACCAGACCGGCAACGGCAGACGTGAGCGAGCCGGTAGCGCCACCTGCTACGGCGCAGCAGAGTGCGCCGCCTGTCGACGCCAGCCCGGTCGCGCTGGTCTACATCCGCATGCTTGATGGCGAGACGCTGAAGGTGAACGGCGAGTCTAAAGCGCTGCGTCCGGGGAATAACGGTTACGCATCGCTGAAATTGCCTGCGGGCGAGACCCGCATTGAACTGGAAGGCAATGGAAGAACGCGTACCCAGACGCTGGATATTGCGAAGCCAGGCACCTGGCTGGTGAATCCGTAAGCCTGCGGGTAACAGGACGGAGCGAATGTATAACATCAAGTTTGTCTATCTGTTCCACGAGAACGTCTCGCCAGCGCTGTTTGCGAAAATAATCCGCCCGTCCGTTGCCGGACAGTGGATTATGTCGGTTCCCGACCATTCGCTGCGCTCACTCTTCACGCGCTACGATCTGCTGCGCACGATCACCGGTGCGAATCCTTATCAGTCCGGGCGCGATACCCGTACGCTGATCGCGCAGGATTTAGAGATGGGCAGAGTGGTTGCCATTGACGAAAGTTTTCGTGACTGGTCATCAGTAACGGAAATTTTTTATATCAACGCCAAAGGGCAACTCCAGGCTGCCTCGCTGGTCGGCCTGGGCTGGTATCCGGTGAGTACGATTGTTGACCGCTACGAAACTATGGTGAGAGCGTACGGATCTCGCCCTGCGCCAACGGTACTGCCAAAACAGGTGGTGAAATCTAAAACGGCACAGGTGCCGGATGAACCTACTCCGGGCAAGGACGGTAAAACCTATGCCGGGCAGCTTCAGAAGATGACCAAAGCAGAACGCTGGCAGGCGCGTAAAGATCTGATCGCGAAGGGGAGCAATAGCCTTTATCCGGATGCCCAGATCGCCGCGAAACGTCTGGCGGCGAATAATATCGCGGTGGAAAAAGCGAAGCTTGCGGAAAATATTTATAAGACCGTGAACCCGCTGGAAACCACACCGGGCGTGCCGGAGGGATGGACGGATATCAGTAATGACGATGCGCTGTTAGGAAAGTTCGGGCTGAACAAATCCATGCTCTTTGACGATGATACGTCCCCCAATTTTCTGGCGCGCGTCTATCAACCGAAGCCGGAAGTGTTTGGTGCAGATATGAACCCCACGCTGGTATTCAGGGGATCGCGCGAGCCTGGCTTCGCCTCTCTGTCTGAGAATGTCTCCTCTCTACTGACCAAAGGGGAACTGGCGCCGGTGGTAAACGGGGCTGACTGGTCGAATAACTTCTCACAGGGCATGGGTATGGCTTCAGATTATTATAAAAAGGCCGTGAGTATCGGTAAGGAGCTGGCAAGGTCAGGCCAGAATATTGATATTGCCGGTCATTCCCTTGGCGGTGGTCTCGCCTCTGCAACCTCTATGGGCAGCGGGAAAGCGGGGTGGACGTTTAACGCCGCCGGCCTCAATGCCGGAACCGTAGAAAAATACGGCGGTAAGATATTAGGCAGTACGGATAATATCCAGGCGTATCGGGTTGAAGGTGAACTGCTGACGAAGATTCAGGAAGTTAACCCCTGGGAAGATCTGAAAACGATGAAAGGGCATGTCCCTTCGTGGATCCTCAAAGAGGAAATCTCTGCGCTGAGCCCTAATGCTGCCGGAATACCCCATGACCTTCCCGGTGGAACCGGAAGTGCGCTGGACCGCCACGGGATTAATCAGGCGATTGATTGCATAGAGCAACAGAAGGATGAGGATATTTCGATAATCGGGAGTCGATTGTGAAAAAAGGGTTGATGGCTTTTGTCGCGTTATGTTTTTTATTCATGATTCAGGGGTGTAAGCAGGATATGGACCTTAATCCACAGGACTACTTCAGCGGTCAGCAGCTTGAACTGGCGAAAGCGATTGAAGAAGGCGATGTCGACGCGGTGAAGACGCTTGCACCAGACAGCGATCTTAATAAACCGGGAAAGCAGGATATGACCCTGCTTTTTTGGGCCATCGGCAACGCGATTAATGATAAAAAGACATCGCCCCATTTAAAGGTGATTACGTTGCTTGTTAAGGCTGGCGCAGATCCGCTCCAGCCTCGACCGCAGGGAAAAAGCAGTCCTGCCGAATTTGCCCTAAAGGGAGACAGTGCGGACTGGATCGACGCGATGCTGGACGGTGGCCTCTCACCCAACGTGAAAGATAAGGTTTTCCACGAACCGATCGTCTTCCAGTCGCTTAAAGCGAAAAATACAGAGACGCTGGAAGCCATGCTCGATCGCGGTGCTGACGTCAACTCAACCAATTCACTGGGTAAAACGCTGGTGTTTGATGCGCTGGATAACCAGGCTTACGATCATGTCTTGTTGCTGCTCGATCGTGGAGCGGATCCGTCAATTAAGGCCAAAAATGGCTGGTCGATGAGCAATGCGCTCGCGGACGCGCTTAATGGACTCGAGCGAGGCAGTGAGCAATACGAGAAATTAAACGAAATAAAAGAGAAGCTCATCCAGAAGGGGGGCGAATGGCCACCCGCGCCGGTTAAGTGATTGCTCAACTGTCATGAACGCCAGAGATAAGGTTTTCGTTTTCTGGGGATGCATGGATGCCCTGGCCGTTGTCTTATATTGTGCCCAGTCCATGCGGCATGACAAGATCCCTTTTATTTCCGATATACACGCCTTCAGTACGGTTGTGAACACGCTGTCTGCTGGTGGGTATAGCGCTCTGGTTATTCTTTTCTTTATTCTCGATTTTTTGTTGTTGCTCTCTTTTATTGCCTCAGCATGGTGCTTCTTCGCCCGGAATTTATACGCGAGCAGACTGGCACTCTATCAGGAAATACTGCGTCTGGTTGGGTTTCGCTACTCAGTTTCCCTTTTTCCCCTCGTGTTAAGTTTCACGGGCGTGATGAATGTCTGGCTAAATGGATTTTTATTCATTTTGTCAGAGTTTCTGAAAATCTATTCCCTGTGGATTTATAAATATGAAGGGGAAAGGCCCCCGGTTAAAGAGTAAGACGGCCAATAACCAGAACATTCACGTTTAAAAAAGCCTTGCGTTAAAAATATTCTCAGCATAAACCATTACGGAATAAAGATTATGCTCAACCGAATTACCGTCCAGCTCCCGGCCGAGGGGCTGCTTTTCTGGAAACTCTCCGGCCGCGAGGCGATGTCCGAGTCGTTCGCGCTGACGCTGACCCTGCTCGGCACGGATGCGCGCATTGACCGCAGCAGGCTGCTCGGTCAGCCGGTCACAGTGACCATCCCCACGCAGAGCCTGCTTACTCCCCGCTTTATCAACGGCAAGGTGACGCGCGTGGCGGTGAGCGCCGTTGAGCTGACGGGCACCCGCTACGCGGTGTACCAGCTGACGGTGGAGCCGGACCTGTGGCCGATGAAGCGCGACCGCAACCTGCGTATCTTCCAGGGCCAGACGGTACCGCAGATTGTCAAAACCCTGCTGGGTGAGCATCAGGTTAACCTCGAGGACAAACTCACCGGCAGCTACCGCGTGTGGGACTACTGCGTGCAGTATCAGGAATCGAGCCTGGACTTCATCAGCCGTCTGATGGAGCTGGAGGGAATTGCGTACTACTTCAGCCACGAGGCCGACAAACACACCCTGGTGCTCACCGACGCCGCCACCCAGCACCAGCCTTTCAGCGGCTATGAGGTCATTCCTTACCACCAGACGCCGTCCGGCGGCAGTACGGATGAAGAGGGCATCAGCCAGTGGGCGCTGGAGGACAGCGTGACGCCGGGGATTTACAGCCTCGATGACTATGACTTCCGCAAGCCGAACGCGTGGCTGTTCCAGGCCCAGCAGAACCCGGCGTCACCGAAACCGGGCAGCATCGACGTGTACGACTGGCCGGGGCGCTTTGTGGAGACGGGCCATGCGGAATTCTACGCCCGCATCCGTCAGGAACGCTGGCAGGTGGAGCATCAGCAGATTCAGGCGACGGCCACGGCGGCGGGCATTGCGCCGGGCCACATTTTTACCCTCACCAACGCGCCGTTCTTCAGCGATAACGGCGAGTATCTGGTGACGGCGGCGGGCTACCATTTCGAGGAGAACCGCTACGCGAGCGGTGAGGGGGAGACCATTCACCGCACCGATTTCAGCGTCATTCCGGCGTCGGTGTCCTACCGTCCGGCGCAGAGCACGGCGTGGCCGCGCACCTACGGCCCGCAGACGGCGAAAGTGGTGGGGCCGCAGGGGGAGAGTATCTGGACGGACAAATATGGCCGCGTGAAGGTGAAGTTCCACTGGGACCGCCTGGCGAAGGGCGATGACACCAGCTCCTGCTGGGTGCGCGTGTCGAGCGCCTGGGCGGGCCAGGGCTACGGCGGGGTGCAAATCCCGCGCGTCGGCGATGAGGTGGTGGTGGACTTTATCAACGGCGACCCGGACCGTCCGATTATCACCGGTCGCGTGTATAACGACGCGAGCATGCCGCCGTGGGCACTGCCGGCTGCGGCGACGCAGATGGGTTTTATGAGCCGCAGTAAGGATGGCCACAAAGATAATGCCAATGCCCTACGATTCGAGGATAAGGCTGGGCAAGAGCAGATCTGGATTCATGCTGAAAAAAACATGGACACCGAGATCGAGAACTGCGAGACACATGACGTAGGGGTAGACCGTAAAAAAATTATCGGCCGGGATGAGCACGTAACGGTTAAGCGTAACCGGGACGTGAACGTGGGGGCGAATTCAACCAGCAACACGGGTAATCAGCACAAATTCAATGTAGGTAAAAACCAAACCGTATTGACTATGGATAAAGAGGGAAATGCTCTGCTGGAAGCGACAACCTCGATTAAGTTAAAGGTGAATGATAACTACATTCTTATCACGCCATCGACAATTGAAATTATCGTTTCCGAAGGGACACTCAAGGCTGAGAGTATTACTGTGGCATCCTTCAAAGGGACGGAGTTGACGAAGTTAGGCGGCGGAATAAATGCCGAGATGAAAGCTAATGATACTCTTCATCTCAATGGTACAAACCTGACAGATATTAAAGGCGCTGTTGTTAAAATTAACAGCTAATATGTAGAAGGATTTTTGAACATGGGACAGCCTGCCGCCAGAGCGACCATAGATGTCAGCGCACATTCGGGGCCAATACAGTCGGGAAGCCCGGACGTCATCATCGGTGGTTTTCCCGCCGCTCGAAAGGGTGATACGTTATCCTGCTCGACGCACGGCAGCGGTATTATTGTGGGGGGCTCCGGTACTGTCTTCGTTAACGGTATGCCACTTGCACGTCAAGGAGACAAGACGAAGTGTGATGTTAGCGGCTCACCGGCACCTGCCATACCGAAAGCAGCAGCACCTCAATATTGGGGGGGCACGCTGGCGAAAAATGCCGGCGAAGATGGGATGATGCACGGCGAACATTTTGATGCTCGTGTTCTGGGTGCGTACGCCAGCCTCGAAGATAAAAACCTCAACGGTGATTTTGATACCGCTTCAGCTGGTTTTGCGTTGGCGGATATTACAATTGGGAATATGAAAAGTAAGGATCTGCTACGGGCAGAAATGCGTAATAAACTCGCCGTCGCCAATGCGACGGGGTCTCTGTATGGTGGCGGCAACGATATTTATGGCTTGAATGCGAATGCCGCTGCGACAGGTGAGCAATACGGTGGTTCGGTTGCTGCGGGTAAAGAAGGAACGTTGTATGGTGGAGTATCAGGGGATGTAACTATTGGTACAGCAGAAGCTAAAGCCGTATTAGAAGTTTATACCGGCAATGATGGGAAGTATGGTTTGACTGCTGACGCCGGTGCGGAAGCGAAAGGAGTGAAAGGCGAAGTTTCGGGTAACCTTGATATTCTGGGCATCGTTTCCGGAGAAGCAAAAATCGACGGTAGCTTTGGGTCTGCTGGTCTCGCGGGAGGTGGAAGCGCTTTCTGGGACACTAGAGATTATTCCGTTAACGTCAGGGTGACTGGTGGGGCTGCAGGGCTTGTAGGGCTTAAGGGTGATGCAAGTCTAAAAGTGGCATTCAAGCCTATACTGGATTTCTTTGACTATTTGTATGGCGAAGAGGATGAGCCAGCCGTCACCTCTGTTCTGACAGAAAGCGGGGATGGGACAATTATTACCGGGTGTGTTACTGTTTTGATAGGCGATTAAGGGATGTGAGAGGACAATGAAATAATGAAATGGGCTGGCTTAACGATTTTTATTTTAATCACTTTGATCTATATCTGGAATGGAAAAGATCTGTATACAAAAGAAGAATGGCGTGGCTTTGGAATAAAATTCATTTCAGTACTGATTGGTGCATTTGTATTGGTCATTGTTTTGGTTGGCTTTTCTAAGTTCATCCCGTTGCTTACCAGAGAAACTGCACGGTCATTATCAGTAATAATACCAGCTTCCTTTATGGCAGTGCTTCTGTCGAAGTTTTTTGTCGTGATGTTGAATAATATTTTCGATATTATTATGCGATATCACAAGCGCTATAACACTGCAGCAAACTATACAAAATTATTATCACTATCTGGTAAGTATGGGGCAAAATTACGCCTGGTAGTAAAGTGTCTAGCCTCGTTAGGCTGTATCTTAATGTTCTATGGTATCTGGTTTGGCAGCACTGTCTGAGTTGAAGAGGTTTTATGAACACTGGTAATAATTATGCTTTTCCCATCGTCTCAACCGCAAGCAATGAAGAGATTAAGGCGAACTACTGGAAATGCCTGTATACCTCTGCTGATAAAAAAATGCTTCAGTACTGGGTGATTTTGCCAAATCGTGTTAAGCCAGCTGAACTGACCCCGCAGCACCTTCCTGAGGTCGGCTTGACTAACTTGGGTCGCTATGCCACCGATGATGCGCAACCCTATATGGAAGTTTGGGCCGCTTATGAACGCTGTCAGTGGGAGATGAATCCCTCTGATTGGCTGTTTAATAAACTGGAACTGATGGGCGAGAAAGTGTTGAATCAGCGCTTGATTGCTCATCCTTCCGGTAGTGGTCTTTTTGCAGATGTGTTAACTCTCAAAACGCACTCGTCCGGCGACGAGGTCATTTCACGTTATACCGTACAGAAAGATTACAATCCGCAAGAAGGAGGCGGAAATTATTTCCTGATTAAAGCGGCCTGTGCCGCTCGCGACTACCCTGCGCTGGCGAATGATATTTACTTTACTGTAGTGAACTGGGATTTACTGCATCGTAGTAACTTGGTTCTGGCTGAACTGCTTAAGACCGTGAACCTCAGTGCTAAAAACAGCAGTGGATTTAAAGTACCGGAATCCTGGCAGGTGAATCCCCTTACAGAAACGCGCCTGGTGGTCGAGCACTCGTTTGATGGCATTAACTACGGTGTCATTAATCTTTGCTTTTTTTCGCAGGAGATGTTGTTTACCGCGCAGGATGTTTTTAGCGTTTCGATTAAACGGTTTCACGATCGAGAACCTGCCGTTACGCTTAAGACTGAAGCACTTGCTACTATTCCAAATGAGTTTAATCCATCCCTCGGAAAAACACTGTGGACTTGCCGGGGGGAAATGTTCAGCGCAGAGGAAGAAATGCGCGCTGTTTACCAGTGCTATATTTTTAGCGTGGGCAAAGTCTGGTGCTATGCAGAACTGATTGGCAGACACCGTAACTATCATGATTACCACTTCGAGGCGAATAAACGCTGCCTCGAAATCATCCTGTCAACATTCCATATAGAAAATGTCTAATCTTTGACTCGATATTCAGGACAAATTCAAGCGTACGCGTAGCTTTTCTTTTTTTAGATGATCGGTGACTTTGTCGGTTTCCCTGCCCTGTCAATATCATCTCCACCATAAACCGTCACTATCAGGAGTCGAGCCTGGACTTCATCAGCCGTCTGATGGCGCTGGAGGGATTGCTATACCGATATCCGTCAGGAGCGCAGGCAAGTAAGTCGGGCATCAGAAAATTCACACCACCACGGCGGCAGTGGTTACGCCAGAGCACGCTTTCAAAGATTCTTTCAAGTGAAAAGGATATATTTAAGTTGGATCATGAGTAAAGAAAATTATACCGCGCTGGATTATATCAATGATGCTATTGATGCAATTAATAGTCGATTAGAGCAATATCCTACATTTCTTTATATGTTATGGAGAAGAATCAGTAAGATTATATTAAATCTATTCTCATTGGTGTTGAAAAATATAAAAGTAAATTACACACATTGAATCTCGGAGTGCTTGCGTCCAAAGAGTTTGATACTACTGATGACGAAATTTCTCAGCATTGTCCAATGCTAGGTATATAGCTTCGCAAATGGGACAAGGATTTAAGATTATTCTTCCTCATGAGCAAGGCGTAGAATACTTAAAAAGGCAAAAAAGATATCGCAAGTGATGCGCAGTGTTTGATTACAATCTCCCTTCTTCAAATTAATCAAAGATTTTTTGGTAAGAGAAAAGATGAATAATGGTCTGTCATATGACCCCCCCTGTTGCTCTATTTAAAGGGTGTGTGATGCAAGATCTTCACAGTAAAGACTCAGTAATCAATCATTATGCCGATCGTTATCAATGTTATATGCCAATTGATGTCCGTAATGGATTAAGAAGCAATAGTATAGATGCGTCGAATTCATCTCTCCCATGGGATGTAACATTACCTTTAGTCACGACTGAAGATGTTTCACGTGATAAAGCGCTTGGGGCGTTTGTGGGATTGGCTGTTGGGGACGCCGTCGGCACCACTCTTGAGTTTAAGAAAAGAGACAGTGAACATGTAGCAGATATGATTGGTGGCGGGCCTTTTCAATTAAAACCTGGTGAATGGACAGATGATACGTCCATGGCATTATGTCTGGCAGAGACTTATCTTTCAGAAAACAGAATGCACACCGATGTGCTTAGAAAATATCTCCTGAAATGGTATCTTGACGGAGAAAATAGCAGTAATGGTCGGTGCTTCGATATCGGCAATACGACGCGGTTCGCGCTTGAACAGTATATGCGTCTCGGACCTTCCTGGTATGGTAATACAGAGAAACACACTGCTGGTAATGCTGGGGTTATTCGTCAAGCACCGGTGTCTATCTTTCGTCGAAAATCACTGCGTGCGATTTACTTCGAATCACAGGCTCAGAGTCGAGCAACGCATGGCGCGGTAGAATCAATTAACGCATGCCAATTTCTCGGATTGGTATTGCACTATTTAATCAACGGTTATCAAAAAGAAGAAGCTTTTTCGCCTCATGTTTTCCCACTGTGCGCGCGTGTAATGATCATAAACGCGGGTGAGTATAAGCAAAAAACTCGCGACCAGGTTCGTTCAAGTGGTTACGTTATTGATACGCTTGAGGCCGCGATGTGGTCCGTATGGAATACGGATAATTTCCGCGATGCCATTCTACTGGCAGCTAACCTTGCCGATGATGCTGACAGCGTTGCAGCGACGGCGGGACAAATCGCGGGGGCATTATATGGTTATTCCGGTATTCCGCAGGAGTGGAAAAACAAACTCGTACAGCACGAACGTATCGCCAAAATGGCTGGTGAACTGTTCGATAGAGCTCCAGAGGATAATTTTTTATAATTATATTAGTCATCTGGCACGGGTATTGTACCGTGCCTCTTTCTTTGTCTGTACCTAATGTTTTGTTAGCTAAAAACATCGCTGCGTGTCAAACATTTTAAAATACGGATTCTTTCAGGAGAGAAGATGTGGTTACCATGGTTTGTGGATAAAAAATTATATTAAGCTGGGTTGAACTAATGGTGTCATCCGTATAATCAATCAACAGTTCGGGCCAAATATTACGCCTGGTAGCAAACTCTATCGCCGCGTTAAGCTGTATCTTGTTGTTTTATGGTATTTGGTTTGGAAAAGGAGTGTGATGCGAAGTGAGATGACGACACGACAATGCCTGGAGAACAACATGTATAAATGTGGTACGTTATGATTCAATGGCTTTTCTTTATTCTCTTTATGATGTGGACACTAGCGCTTATCTGGAATGGAAAAGACTTATTCAGTAAAAAACAATGGCTCCTTGCTGGGTTGATGTTCGTTCTGGTGCTAGTGGCTACGGTTGTTATTGGTTTTACGTTGAAATGGTTAGCTCTGTCAATGTCATTATTCTCCGTCGCAACGGCGAAACACTATTCGATTATCTTTTCCATGTCTTTGCTGTGCGTATGGGGACTAAAAATTACCGTTGTGCTGCTCTGCACGATCTTTTCCGGGATTATAAGGGGGCACAAAAAATACAATGCTGAAAATTATGAAGCAGTATCGTCTATAACACGCGTCATTGCGCCTGGCTTACTTATCGTTGCTAAAAGCGTAGTTTCCCTGGGTAGCGTCCTTATGTTTTCAGGTTTATGGCTTAAATAAGCACGATAAAAAAATATCTCAATGAACACCGAGATTAGTCCATAGTGGAATAAAGATTATGCTCAACCGAATTACCGTTCAGCTCCCGGTTGAGGGGCTGCTTTTCTGGAAACTCTCCGGCCGCGAGGCGATGTCCGAGTCGTTCGCGCTGACGCTGACCGTGCTCGGCACGGACTCGCGCATTGACCGCACTAAGCTGCTGGGCCAGCCGGTCACGGTGACCATCCCGACGCAAAGCCTGCTGACGCCCCGCTATATAAACGGCAAGATTACCCGGGTGGCGGTCAGCGCCGTTGAGCTGACGGGCACCCGCTATGCGGTGTACCAGCTGACGGTGGAGCCGGACCTGTGGCCGATGAAGCGCGACCGCAACCTGCGTATCTTCCAGGGCCAGACGGTACCGCAGATTGTCAAAACCCTGCTGGGTGAGCATCAGGTTAACCTCGAAGACAAACTCACCGGCAGCTACCGGGTGTGGGACTACTGCGTGCAGTATCAGGAGTCGAGCCTGGACTTCATCAGCCGCCTGATGGAGCTGGAGGGGATTGCGTACTACTTCCGCCATGAGGCGGACAAGCACACCCTGGTGCTGACCGACGCCGCGACGCAGCATCAGCCGTTCAGCGGCTATGAGGTCATTCCTTACCATCAGACGCCGTCCGGCGGCAGTACGGATGAAGAGGGCATCAGCCAGTGGGCGCTGGAGGACAGCGTCACGCCGGGGATTTACAGCCTCGACGACTATGACTTCCGCAAGCCGAACGCGTGGCTGTTCCAGGCGCAGCAGAACCCGGCGTCACCGAAACCGGGCAGCATCGACGTGTACGACTGGCCGGGTCGCTTTGTGGAGACAGGCCATGCGGAGTTCTACGCCCGCATCCGTCAGGAGCGCTGGCAGGTTGAGCATCAGCAGATTCAGGCCACCGCCACGGCGGCGGGCATTGCGCCGGGCCACATCTTCACCCTGACCAACGCGCCGTTCTTCAGCGACAACGGCGAGTATCTGGTGACGGCGGCGGGCTACCATTTCGAGGAGAACCGCTACGCGAGCGGTGAGGGGGAAACCATTCACCGCACCGATTTCACGGTCATTCCGGCGTCGGTGTCCTACCGTCCGGCACAGTCCACGGCGTGGCCGCGCACCTACGGCCCGCAGACGGCGAAAGTGGTGGGGCCGCAGGGGGAGAGTATCTGGACGGACAAATACGGTCGCGTGAAGGTGAAGTTCCACTGGGACCGTCTGGCGAAGGGCGATGACACCAGCTCCTGCTGGGTGCGTGTGTCGAGCGCGTGGGCGGGCCAGGGCTACGGCGGGGTGCAAATCCCGCGCGTCGGCGATGAGGTGGTGGTGGACTTTATCAACGGCGACCCGGACCGTCCGATCATTACTGGTCGCGTGTACAACGACGCGAGCATGCCGCCGTGGGCGCTGCCGGCTGCGGCGACGCAGATGGGCTTTATGAGCCGGACAAAAGACGGTTCCGTGGACAACGCCAACGCCCTGCGCTTTGAGGACAAGGCGGGCGCAGAGCAGGTGTGGATCCAGGCCGAACGCAACATGGACACCAGCGTTAAAAATGATGAAACGCACACCGTTGGCGGCGCGCGCAGCCATTACGTGAAGAAAAATGAGCTGCATCGCGTGGAGGCTAATCAGATCCAGGCCGTGAAAGGCGGAACCGAGATCCTGACGGGTAAAGGCAAGCTGGATGCAGCGGTGGAGCAGTACGTCATTGCTTCCGGGACGAAGCTGCGGCTGGTCTCGGGCGAGAGTGCTATTGAGCTTAACGCTAACGGCAAAATTAACCTGATCGGCAAAGAGTTTAACTTCTTTGTGGAAGGGGATGGGTATATCACCACAGGCGGTAAGCTGCATCTGAATACGTCGGGCACCAAGCCGGGCACAACGGCGCCGGGATCGGGGCATAAAGGGGATATTGATGCGGCGGTGCAGGAGAAGTTTTCTCCGAATAAAAGTGCTAAGAATCCGGCTCCCGCAGCTTCAGCGCCAGCAGCAACCAGACCAAAACCAACAACAAAATTTGCATCAGCGCCACCATTAAAAGGGAGTTACGTCTATCAAAATAATTCCTACAACTCTGATGTGATGCCCTTCAGTGAAGATGTAGTTAAGGAAATCAATAAGTCACCAACGCTTCAGACACAATTAAAAGATCTAAAAGATAAAGGGTGGGCTATTCAGCCGGGAGCAGCAGGAGGGGGGAGTTACGCTGATACGAATAACAAATTGATTGTCATGGACCCTGAACACATGGAAGATACAGCCACAACGGTGCAAACTCTGGCACATGAGGCAGGGCATGCAACTTATCCTGTTGCGGTAGATTCTTCGAGTAAGGAAAGCTTCATCAACAGCCAGCTTATGGATGAAGGTGGAGCAACGCTGAATAACATTAAAATACAACGCGAGATCCTTGCAAACGGCGGTATTGATATTGATATAGCGGGAAGTGCCGAAAACCTAAAAGCATATAATTCTGCCTATGATAAAATGGTAAGTGGTGAGTTATCTCGCATTGATGCAGCCAAAGCAATAGGAAAAGTGTATGGTAAAGGCGAAATAGCCTCAGGGACTAATCTAAATTATAATGATTACTATGGAGGATTCTATGGAAAGTAGGATGATTAAAGCTACATTCCTCATTGTTCTTCCACTATTTTCAATATTTACCTATGCAGGGCATAATAAAATGAATCAAGATTCGTTGTGGCAAATGATTAAAGAAATGAAATCAGTGTGGGGTAAACAAGTTGAGGATGTCAGTAAACTGTTTAACCAACCGCTGATTAATAATACACAGGAGAAAGAAGACCGTTATACTTCAGCTCCCTTTACGTTAACTGATGGCACACGGATCAGTAATGTGGATGTTCGTTTATGGGGAAATGGTGATAACAGCGTATCTTTGGTTTCTTTCGTAGTTAATCAACCATGTATTACTCTTGATCAAGTCAAATCTCATTTTCCGGATCTGAAATTGTCTAATATCCCTCGCGGAAACACGCCGGGACAATCAGTTGGATATCGCACCCCTACCGATGAACGCGGGCTGGCATGGGCATTTAGCTTTCCAGTTCTGAATCAGGAATGCCTGGGCAGGGTAGTTATGTCACGCTACGAACAATAAGTTGCGAGGCAATTTTACGGGCTGTGAAAGAAGATAATTATCAAACGGCTAATAATATCGCTGCCCCTAAAGTTTTTGCGGAAAAAAAGAAAGTGCTAACGTTCTAATGATCATATTTCTCTGAGTCGCTAAGCAGTAATTAATATTGGCGGTATAAATTTTAGCGCTTTTAATTTTATTTTTCTAATAAATCATCCCGAGTTCACTTATGAAATACACCCTCCAGGAAGGTTCCTTTACCCTTTTTCCTGCCGCCTGGCAGGACAACAGCATGAACATCATTCGCGATGACGAAAGCGGGCTGTCCGTGGTGGTCAGTCGCGGCGTTATCCCGGACGGCAGCAACTACGAACAAGAGTTTCACCGCCAGTGGGACGTGCTGCGCCCTCAGATGGGGGAGATCGCCCAGAGCGAATTTCAGCACGTAAAAGCCGGGCCTGCCGGCAACATTGATGGGTTAGAAGTTGAGACCACCTTTGACCGTAACGGCCAGCGCCTGTGGCAAAAACAGCTGGCCGTGCAGACGCCAGGCAAACCGGTACTGATGATTTTTACCCTCTCGGCCTTAAAAGCCTTTACGGAAGAGGACGAGGCGCGCTGGAGCGCACTGAAGCAGAGTCTGACGCTAAACGACAACCGGAATGTGTAAGGCATGAGCGATAACAACGCGGCCCGTAAGGGCGACGAGATTATTCACTCCAGCATTTTTGCTGATATTACCAGCATTGTGGCGGAAGGTGCCGCCTATGCGGTGATTGGCGCGGCGGTGGGCGCGGCAGCGACCGTCGCGGCCCCACTGCTCGGAGCCGGGGCCGCAGCAGCAGGCGTGGCGGCGATTGGATCCAGCTGTCTGTTGAGCGGCATTATTGGTGGGGTTCTGGCGAACGTCGCCGGGATCACCGACGATATCAGCAACGCCGCTGAAGGATTAGGCAATGCGCTTTTCCCGCCGTCGCCTGCGGGTAAAATCACCACCGGTTCGAGCAATGTTCTGACAAATAAACTTCCCGCTGCACGCGCCGCCGGGACGTTAACGCCTGCCGATACCCCGTCCCCTGAGCCGCAGTCGCCGGGCAGCTTTGCCGACTACGCGGGTATGCTGCTCTCCGCTGCCGGACAGTTTGGCAGCGAAATGTGGCAGCCGAGCGTTGCCTCAGCCGCCGCAGGGACCTCGCCGCTGGAAGAAGACAAGGTGGCGTGTGATAAACACTCCGGGCCACAGTATCTGGCGGAAGGCTCCAAAAGCGTCTTTATCAACGGGCAGCCCGCGGTGCGTGCGAAAGATCGCACCACCTGCGAAGGCACCGTTTCCGACGACGTCTCCCCGAACGTGATCATCGGCGGCGACACCCTCACGGTCCGCGATATCAAAAGCGGTAAAACGCCGGGTCTGGCGTTGGGGATGATTGCGCTCTCCCTCCTGCGCGGGCGTCCGGGCAAGATCCTGAAAAACATGCCCTGCGCGCTGGCTGCTGCCGGTGGCGGGATGCTGGCTGATATGGCCGTCAACGCCGTGTTCGGCTCCTCGCACCCGGTTCACGCCGCTACCGGCGTGAAGGTGCTGAACGACGACGATGAACTCGATTTCTCGCTGCCGGGGCGCTTTCCGCTGCGCTGGCAGCGCAGCTACAACAGCCTGACCATCCGCGAAGGGCTGTTTGGTCTGGGCTGGGCTACCACCTTTGACAGCTATCTGACGCTGGAAGAAAACAATGCCACCTGGTTCGATGAAACCGGGCGCGAGCTGAGCTTTGAACTGCCGCCGGTCGACCGCGCGTTTTACAGCATTAGCGAAGGCATCATTATCCGCCGCAATGAGAGCGGCGACGTGGCGATAGCCGACGATGACGGCGCGGTGTGGCGTCTGTATAAACCGACCCGCGCTAACCCAGCCATCATGCGCCTGGCCTCCCTCAGCGACGAATACGGCAACGCGTTGCTGACGGAATGGGACGAGCACGGCAGGCTGATCGGTCTTCACGACGAGCCGCGAGCGATCGATGTCACCCTGCGCTATGACGATGAACGTTTCCCGCAGCGTGTTACCGCAGCCAGCCATCTCGACGGCAACAAAACCTGGCCGCTGATGCAGTGGGGGTACGATGCGCGCGGCCAGCTGGCGAGCGCGACGGATGCCTCCGGCGTGGTGACGCGTGAATACCGTTACAACGACCACGGCCTGATGGTCTGGCACCGCTTGCCGGGGGGGCTGGAGAGCGAATACCGCTGGCAAAAATTCGACCACTGGCGCGTGGTGGAAAACCGCACCAGCACCGGCGACGGCTGTCGCTTAACCTATGATCTAGCCGCCGGGCTGACGACCGTCGAACACTACGACGGTCAGACGCGAAAGCATTACTGGAACGCGCAAAACCTCATTGTTCGCTACGTTGACGAGAGCGGTGAGAACTGGCGCTACGAGTGGGATGACAACGAACTCCTAACGCGTCGCATCGATCCGCTGGGTAATGCCGTTACCTTCGTCTATGACGACATGGGCAACCGGGTGCAGGAGATCGACGCCGACGGCAACACCCGCACCACCACCTGGCTGGAGCACCGCGCGCTTCCCGCGGCCATTATCGAAGCTGACGGCAGCGCCACCCGGTTCTGGTACGACGAACATCACGGGCTGAAGCGCGTGGTGGACCCGATGGGGCAGACCACGCTGCTGCGTCGGGACGAGTTTGGTCAGGTTGTGGAAGAAGTCGATGCCGCCGGGAACAGCCGCTACCAGGAGTACAACGAGGCCGGGCAGATGGTGCGTGCGACGGACTGTTCGGGCCGTGTGACACAATACCGTTATCATCCGCTGGGCTGGCTGGTGGCTGAGACAGCCGCCGACGGTGAAGAGACTCGCTACCGCTACGACGCCGCAGGGCGTCCGGTGCAGCTCGATCGCCCGGAAGGCTGGACGGAATCGCTCAAATGGAACGAACGTGGCCTGCCGGTGAAGCATGCGGGCGCCGACGGGAAAGAGAGCGAGTTCAGATACGACGAAGCGGGGCGCTTAACCGCCACCCGAAATACGCAGGGTGAAGAGGTGCGCCGCCGCTGGGACAGCCGCGGGCGTCTGATTGCCCTGGAAAACGAGAACGGCGAAGCGTATCAGTTCCGCTGGGGGCCAGACTCGCTGCTGCTGGAAGAGGTGGGGTTTGATGGCGTGGCCTCGCAGTATCGCTATGACGCCTGCGGGCGCACGATTGCGCGCACCTTTGCCGCCGGTCATCCGGAGGCCATCACCCATGCCTTTGCCTGGAGCGCGAGCGGCCAGCTGGTCGCCCGCACCACGCCGGAAGGGCAGACCCGCTACCATTACACGCCGTCCGGCCTTCTGAGCCGGATTGGGCTTCATCCTGCGCTTTCAGCCGACGTGTGGACCACCGAGGCAGAGCAGGAGCTTGTGTTTGAGTATGACGCGCTCGGGCGCGTCACGCGCGAAGCGGGCGAGCATGGTGAGCTGGCGTGGGGATATGATGCGCTGGGCAACCGCACCTCCGTCACGCTGCCCGATGGCCGCGAGCTGAAACAGTTCTACTACGGCAGCGGGCATCTGCTCAGCATTGCCCTCGATAAGCTGTCGGTCTCCGACTTTACCCGCGACGAGCTTCACCGCGAGACCAGCCGCACGCAGGGGCTGCTGACCACCCGCAGCGAATACGACCGCCTCGGCCGACTGCACCGCCGGGACGTTTTTACCGGCAATGCCCAGCGCCCGTCGCCGCGCCGCTGGTCCCGCCGCTGGGATTACGACTATCGCAATAACCTGGTGCGGGAAGAGCGGGACGATAACCCGTTCAGCTGGTACCGCTGGCAGTACGACAGCGCCGGACGTCTGCTGGTTCAGGACGGCACGCTGCCCGGCCAGGAGCAGTGGCGCTGGGATGCTGCCGGTAACCCGCTCGAAGGATCTGCTGAGAAGGTCACGCACAACCGTCTGACGCACCTCAACGGCATTCGCTGGCGCTATGACATCCACGGCCGCACCGTGGAGAAGGATAACGGCCAGACCCGCTGGCACTACCGCTACGACGGCGAGCACCGCCTGACGGAGGTCATCAGCCAGCCGCGGGACCGCAACAGGCCGCAGACGCAGGTCAGCTTCCGCTATGACCCGCTCGGGCGACGCATCAGCAAAACGCGCCGCCAGATGCTGGGCGGACAGCCAACCGGCAAGCCGGTCACCACGCGGTTTGTCTGGGAAGGGTTCCGGCTGTTGCAGGAGGTGCACGGGGACGTGCCGCTGACCTACGTCTACAGCGATCAGGACAGCTACGATCCGCTGGCACGTATTGACGGCGTTGATGCCCCGGAAATCTTCTGGTTCCACTGCCAGCCCAACGGCACACCGGAGCGGATGACGGATAGCGAAGGGCAGGTGCGCTGGGAAGGGGTGAACAGTGCCTGGGGCAAACTGCTGCGGGAAAGCGAGACGCAGGTATCAGGATATTCCCAGAACCTGCGTATGCAGGGGCAATACCTGGATCGTGAGACAGGGCTGCACTACAATCTGTTCCGGTATTATGACCCGGACTGCGGAAGGTTTACGCAGCAGGACCCGATAGGGCTGGCGGGGGGGATAAACCTTTACCAGTATGCGCCGAATGCGCTGGGGTGGGTGGATCCGTGGGGGTTAAAATGTGGTTTTTCTCAAAAAGATCGTATAACACAAAGATGGGTGGATAGATTAACAGGGAAAAAACCCGCTGATGTTCATAATATTTTGACATCCAAAGGTTGGACGAGAACATATCCACAAGCCAATAAACCAGGAGCTATCCAACATATTCAATATGTCAAAACAACAAAATCAGGTACTACGTACAAATTAGATTATCATCCCGGAGGGACTCCAACTCAACCTAATATTCATGGTAATGATTACTGGAAAGTTTATCGCGAAGTTGATGGTGCTGATGTAGTATATGGGAGAATTGGTCATGGAGAGTTTAAAAATTATGATTTAATAACCGATTCACCTGTTTATGTTGACGGAGTTTTACTTAATGGGGGGGTATAAAATGATTGATTTTAATGCTGATATTTTATCAGGAAGAGCACTAGGTAACGTTTTTTTGGGGGATAATATCAGTAAGTACATAAGCGAGTTATATGCTGGCTATAAGGTAACTTACTTTGATTATTTCTTGCCTGATGATAAGAAAAGGCTTGCATATATTGTAGATGACACAATGACAATCGCTACCCTTGAAGATGGAACGATCATTTCTATTGGTTGTAACGTAAACTATAAGGGGAGGTATAATAAAATATTACAAACAGGTCAAACGATGGGGGAAATAATAGGGTTGACTTACAAACAGCGTATATTTAATGGCTGTATTATTATAAATGACGACTTTGGTTTTTCATTCGAGTTGCCAGCGCCATATGATGAAATTGCAGATAGCATTGCACATGTTCCACTAGATCTTGTTCTTAATGAAATCCGTGTTGCTGATTACTCTGATTGGAACCCACAAAAAATAAAACGCTGAAGTGTGGGTTAGGGTTGATCCCTCGGATTATTTACTTTACCTAAAACCCTAGGTAAGCATTTTCTGGAGTCATGACATCCACTGTCGTAAGTAAAATACCCAGCGCCCGTCGCAGCGCCGCTGGGATTACTACTACCGCAATAACTTGGTGCGCGAAGAGCGGGACGATAACCCGTTCAAATGGTACCGCTGGCAGTACGACAGACAGTGCCGGGCGTCTCCTGGTTCAGGACGGCACGCTGGCCGGAGAGGAGCAGGGGGTCTGGGATGCAGCCGCTAACCCGCTCGAAGGTTCTGTTGAGAACATTACGCACAACCGCCTGGCGCAGCTGAATGATATTCGCTGGCGTTATAATACCCATGCTTGCACTGTAGAGAAGGATAACGGCCAAACCCGAGGAACCGCAACAAACCGCAGACGCAGGTCAGCTTCCGCTACGATCCGCTCGGTCGCCGCATCAGTAAAACGCGACGCCAGAAGCTGGGCGGACAGCCAACCGGCAAGCCATCACCACCCGGTGTGTCTGGGAATGACTGCCTACTGGGGGAAGCGCACGGGGATGTGCTGTTCACCTACGTCGACGAAAGTGGTCAGGACAACTACGATTTGCTGGCGCGTGTAGATAGTGTTGATGCTTCATATATCTTCTGGGTCCATTGCCAATCCAACGGCACGGCACAACTTATAACTGATATCTAAAAGCAGTAATTTTGGTGCAGGTTCGAGTATTGGTAATGTTTTTCCATAACAATCATATGGAACAAGAATAAAAGTCTAGGGAATATAATGAGTGATAAGATCATGCAAACAGTAGATCTGCTAATTTCACATAGTCAAATATTGTTACGATCCAGAGACTATGACGAAAAGCTGAGTCAGTAGGGAAAAGGTAATGTTTCTCAAGGCGCTGTTTTACATAAGGATTATGTTGTATTCGATCCATTACCAGAGGACGCATTTGGAGCAAACGTCAATATCAAAATAGATAATGCTTTTAAATTAGATCAAAATGCACAACGCTGCATTGTTGTTCCATTTTTTATTACGGATAAAAATAAGATCCAGATCGCATCTGCGACAGAGAAATTTGATGTAAGCATTAACGTAACCGGCAAGATTTATTCGCTCTTTTATGAGGTTTGTGAAGGGGACGAGATTTATTATAATTTTACTCTTGTGCCTGAAAAAGAAGCAATCCCTGCTAAGTTTTTATTAGACGACCCTTGGGGAGGGAAAAAATACAATCCTCTAAAAGAGGGTTTTTTTTAAAGTTAATAATAACTAAATCGAATGAAAAAAAATCATACGTTAAACAAGAAGTTCACCACATGAACCTCGTTAACGAAGTAATCTTTCCCTTCCGTACGCATCTTGCCTGCTTCTTTCGCGCCTTGCTCACCCTTGCAGGTGATAAAGTCTTAAAACGCGATAGTCTGCGCACGAATGAAGCCCTTCTCAAAGTCGGTGTGGATCTTACCGGCCGCGTGAGGCGCAGTCGCACCGACAGGGATGATTCACGCGTTCACTTCTTTCACGCCCGCGGTGAAGTAGGTTTGCAGGCTGAGCAGCTCATAGCCCGCGCGGATCACGCGGTTCAGCCCCCGCTCGGCCATGAACTCTTTATGGTCGCCGTCGATGATTTCAGCGATATCAGATTCAACCGCGGCGTAAACCGCTACCTCTACAGAACCTTTACCGCTTGAAGACTCTGCTGAGAAGGTCACGCACAACCGTCTGACGCAGCTGAACGTCATTCGCTGGCACTACCGTTATGACGGTGAACATCACCTGACGGAGGTCATCAGCCAGCTGCGGGACCGTAACAGGCCGCGGACGCAGGTCAGCTTCCGTTACCCTCATACATTGTGACATTCCCAACAGTCAATCAATATAGAGGTGATCCTTTGGGTTATCATCAAGCGTTACAGGTAAAATTAGATGTAACTGGCTTAGATGTAATTGAACCCCGGAAAAATACATTTTTGATCTTAAACACAAAAGATCTCGTTGTCTCTAAAAGAATTGTTAAAAGTGGGAGGAGTTGTGGTTGAGGTGAAAAAATATTATAAAGGAAGTGTTGATTTTATTGCAGGTGAAGGGACTATTCTCAATGAGTTCATAGGAGAAGTAGCCACGCGACAAATAAATATTATAGATGGAAATTATTATGCTTCTTCCTCTTTGCTAGATAAAAAAGAAAAAGTTGGCTTCCTGCTGTATGATGGTAAGAAAAGCGACCTGAACTTAAGTGACGCCGAAGAAATTTCAAATGAGGAATTTGAAGTTTTCTGGCAAACATCAACGGGTTCATTGCAAGAAAAAAAGCGAATAAAATACTTGTCTGGAGATGCTGTGGAACCTTTGAAAAAATCCACAGTTATTGCTCATATTGTGAATAATAAAGGGAAGTGGGGTAAAGGTTTTGTTCTGTCCCTTTCAAATAAATATCCTGCGGCAAAAAAAAGCTATCTTAGTTGCTTCAAAGAAAATAACTTCCCAGAATTAGGGGTGGTTGATTTTGTTATGGTTGATGCTCAGGAGAAGATATTTATTGCGAATATGTATGCGCAGGATGGTATAAAGAAAAATATCAACGACAAAAAACAATACGTATGTTATGACTCTCTGAAAGTTTGTCTTGAAAAATTATCTGACTTTGCTTTAGTTAATCGCCTTTCTATACAAATGCCAAGGATAGGAGCTGGCCTCGGTGGTGGTGATTGGAATGTTATAGAGTCCTTAATACTAAAAAATATTTGCTATAAAATGATTGATTGCAATGTAATAACTTTATAATTTTAAATAAAATTTAACCATAGATTATGGTGTTTTTGGCGGTTTCTTAGGCAAAGTTTTTTATTTAAAAGGACATGATCTTAAGTATTATAATATCTATAACAATATACTATTGATCAAGGGAACGAGTTTCACGACAACCAAAAATACGCCGAGGCTTTAGAGCAAAACCAAAAAGCCTGGCAAGCGCTTCCTGAGCCAAAGCTCGAATGGGAACTCGCCAACTGGATCGCTGCCTGCATGTACAGCGCATGTTTTGATCTTGCGGATTATGCTGAGGAAAACAAATGGGGAAAAACGACATTACGGACACGTGGATCGGATATAGACACTGCACCCTTAATCGATCTCGGCATGGTCTGTTATGAGTTAAATCAATTCGAGGAAGCGTATAAATATTTTAACGATGCTTATAACTACAGCAAAGAGCGTGCGTTTCAGGATAGACCTAAAAAATATCTAGAGTTCTATCTGCGCAAAAGGGATAAGTTCGTTACTCTATAAAAAAATCAAACATTACGCGTGGATCCGACAACGCCAGGTAGGTCGTGTGAATTACCATCAATATGGGCAGAATGGCTTGAAGAAGTAGCGATTCCAGGCTCCGGGAATGTAAGATAGGTTACTATATGAATATCAATAAAGATGACGAACTCCTTGTGATAGTTAAGTATGAAGGAAGATTTTATTGGTTCGTTGCGTTCAAGGAAATGTGGGTCTTAGACAGAGTAAAATGGGTAGAGGATTTTGTGAAAAGTGGGGTGGAAATAAACCTACAGAATACCCATAAGGAAAGATATGACATACCAGTTGTAAATGAAGAAAACGCGCAGATATTCATTGAAGGTTTAATTAACGATGGTTATTCATACGATAAGGATGACATTGCTGAGGAGTTTTATAAAAGGCTTTCGCAAAAAACAATTTGGTGGGATATATATGAACTTATGCCGGATTTATTTATAGACTTTGATAATAAAAGATTATATTCGGAATATGTTGAGAGTATGCATTATCAAGAATATGTTCCTGATGGTTGGCAAGGTGAACTTGTTGATTTTTGCAGTAATGGATCGTTACCTCAAGATGAAATGTTCTGGATAAAAAATGAAACTGATCATAGAAGCGTTTTGATCGCTAAAGGATAAAATATATTTTCGGCAAACCATTTTTAGACATTGCAATGGTCGATTCAACACGCCAATTTGTGTTTGTGTTAAGCGAGACAAAGCCGTTACCAATCGTTTTGACCATCTTCAACGCTCAGGGTGAAAAACTATTTTGGTCTGCATCTCCTGAAAGTGCTATTTTCTATTACCTAACATTAAACCAGTCAAAGAAAGTGGTTGTTGTATGTAATTTTACAGTAATACAAAATGGCTGGCATAATTGGTTTTATTCTTGGGATATGAAGCGTAACGCGTTGTCTAGATCAGGACCTTCGTACTAAATTCACATTTAACATTAAAATTACAGCGACAAGAGTGCCTGAAACTGGCGTACGCAAAGGGGGTATACCTGCTAAAGGTGAGAGACTTGCCTGACCAGCAGAGCGTTTACACCAGCACCCTTTTCAGACGTTAAAATTTGCGACTGCCGACATCATTCTCTTTACCATGTAAAAAAAAAATCCACGCCCAAGCGGGGATTTTTCCCATTAAAAACAACTCAAAGGTTAAACAAGAAGTTCATCACATCGCCATCTTTAATGATGTAATCTTTGCCTTCCGCACGCATCTTGCCTGTTTCTTTCGCGCCTTGCTCTCCCTTGTAGGTGATAAAGTCTTCAAACACGATAGTCTGTGTACGAATAAAGCCTTTCACGAAATCGGTGTGGATTTTATCGGCCGCCTGAGGCGCAGTCGCACCCACAGGGATGGTCCACGCACTTCTTTTACGCCCGCGGTGAAGTAGGTTTGCAGGCTGAGCATCTCATGGCCCGCGCGGATCACGCGGTTCAGACCCTGCTCGGCCATGAAATCTTCACGATCGGCGTCGTTCATTTCAGCGATATCGGATTCAACCGCGTTCCAAAACGCTACCACTACAGAACCTTTATCGCTTGAAGAGTCTGCTGAGAAGGTCACGCACAACCGCCTGACGCAGCTGAACGGCATTCGCTGACGCTATGACATCCACGGCCGCACCGTGGAGAAGGATAACGGCCAGACCCGCTGGCACTACCGCTACGACAGCGAGCATCGCCTGACGGAGGTCATCAGCCAGCCGCGGGACCGCAACAGGCCGCAGACGCAGGTCAGCTTCCGCTATGACCCGCTCGGACGACGCATCAGCAAAACGCGCCGCCAGATGGTGGGCGGACAGCCAACCGGTAACCCAGTCACCACCTGGTTTGTATGGGAAGGGTTCCGGCTGTTGCAGGAAGTGCACGGGGATGTGCCGCTGACCTACGTCTACAGCGATCAGGACAGCTACGATCCGCTGGCACGTATCGACGGCGTTGATGCCCCGGAAATCTTCTGGTTCCACTGTCAGCCGAACGGCACGCCGGAACGGATGACGGATAGCGAAGGACAGGTGCGCTGGGAAGGGGTAAACAGCGCCTGGGGCAAGCTGCTACGGGAAAGCGAGACGCAGGTATCAGGATATTCTCAGAACCTGCGGATGCAGGGGCAATACCTGGACCGTGAGACAGGGCTGCACTACAATCTGTTCCGGTATTATGACCCGGACTGCGGAAGGTTTACGCAGCAGGACCCGATAGGGCTGGCGGGGGGGATAAACCTTTACCAGTATGCGCCGAATGCGCTGGGGTGGGCAGATCCGTGGGGGTTGACTCCTGACGATCTCATTCGTTACCGGCCACATGATTCTCTTTCTGCTCAAGGTGGAGCTAGAAGCTCTGCTATTTCTAGGGCATGGGTGCAAGAAAAAGCCTTATTGCAGGATGGTGGGGCTGGCACAAGAAATTGGACAGCGCAAGAGAGGGATTTAATTTTGAAGACTCCCAACAAGAGCCTAACCTCTGTGATGTCCCGGGCAGGCTATACCGGGCATCATATCAATTCGGTAGAAGGCAATGGTACACTTGGTTCCAAATGGCAAGGTGATCCGAGGAACATTGTATTCTTGAAAAATCATAACCATCCCGACAAGTTCAATGAGCATGTCCATGGTGATCAAGGACATAGAGGGAATACTAAGAACTCGACGCGTGGGCGCTTAATCGATAGAGAAAGAACACTAAAATCTAGACAACGATGTAAGCAATTATAGGTGGAAAGATGAACATAAAAAATGCAGTCCAAGATCTTGTGAACAAATTTAAAATGAATGAATTGAATATGGGAGAGATAGACTATACAGACGATGAAAATGAGATTTCTTTTCCCGTGAATTTAAATGGGGAGGTTGATTTTTTTTATCGTCATTTGATTTTAAATGACAGTCCAACATTTGATGGTACTTTTTATTTACAGATTATTGAACCTCAAGATCTCAACGAAATATTATCCGGTTGGCGAGTTCAAAATGATACGGCTTGGCGCGATGAATATATAATCTTTGCTGAAAGAAATGGTGACGTTCTTTTTTGTGACACCCAAAATCTAACATCTCCTGTTTATGGTAGCATTCAAAAACGAAACTTTATAATTTCTGGTTCCTTAGCTGACTTTTTGAATGCTTTTTGTTCTGCTATTGAGATGGAACAAAATAATTATGATGGTGATGCTACAGATGATGAATTTAATTTAAGAGAAGATTTTCTGGAAGATATCGATGTGATGCTTAAAACTAAACTAAAAGATGTTGAGGTTGAAGGGTTTAAGAAATTCTTTTTTGGTTAGTTTTTAAATTTTTTAATAATAAAGATTTACTGTCTTAGATACCTCCTTGCTTCTAAAAGCATTTATTTCTTATTCCCCTTTTTATAGGTGAGGAGGTTTATTTGCTATTGCTAATGAATAAACACATGAATAATATTTACATCTCTTATAGAAAAAGGAAACGAATTTCATGATAAAAAAATAAGCCGAGGCTTTAGAGCAATAACAAAATGTCCGGCAGGCTCTTCCTGAGCCGCAGATCGAATGGAAAATTGCCAACTGCAACTCTGCGTACATGTACAGTGCTTGCTTTTCTCTCAAGGAGAACGATGAGGCGAAAAAATGGGGGGAGAGGATACTTAGTACACGTGGATCGGATATAGAGACAGCGCCGTTAATCGACCTCGGCATGGTTTTTTATGAGTTGAATCAATTTGATGAAGCGTACAAATATTTTAATGATTCTTATAACTACGTCAAAGAACGAACGTTTCAAGACAGAGCTGAAAAATACCTTGAGTTCTATTTTCCTAAGGGTGCGCAAGTTCGTTTTTTTCATAAAAAACAAATCAAACTTTAAACAAGAAGTTCATCCCATCGCCATTTTTAACGATTTGATTTTATGCTTTCTGCACGCAACTTACCTTTTTCTTTACGTCATGCTCATTCTTTTAAGTGTAAAGTCTTTAGATATTAGACTCTGAGCATTTAAAAGTCTTTTACCAGCTGTACGCAATAATGAAATTATGACAACTGCGATCGTCTGCTGGTAATCCACCTCGAACGACTTGCTGGAAAGTACACGCACAACCCCCTGACGCATGCTTAATCCGTTAAATCAAGGGGTATTGGCTCCTAAGCACGTTGATCCAACAACGCCAGGTAGATCGTATGTATTACCATCAGTATGGGCAGAATGGCTTGAAGAAGTAGCGATTCCAGGCTCCGGTAATGTAAAATAGGTTACTATATGAATATTAATAAAGATGATGATCTCCTTGTGATAGTAAAGAAAGAAGGAATATATTATTGGTTCTTGGCGTTCAAAGAAATGTGGGTTTTAGATAGAATTAAATGGATAGAGGATTTTGTGAAAAGTGGGGTGGAAATAAATCTACAGGATGTCCATAAGGAAAGATATGACATACCCGTAGTAAATGAAGAAAACGCGCAGATTTTTATTGATGGGTTAATTAAAGATGGCTATTCATTCGATAAGGATGACATAGCTGATGAGTTTTTTAGTAGGCTTTCGCAAAAAACAACTTGGTGGGATATATATGATCTTATGCCGGATTTGCTTATAGATTTTGATAATAAAAGACTATATTCGGAGTCTGTTGAAAGTATGCATTATCAAAAATATGTTCCTGATGGTTGGCAAGGTGAGCTTGTTGATTTCTGCGGTAATGGAACGTTACCTCAAGATGAAATGTTCTGGATAAAGAATGGAACAAATCATAGAAACGTTATCATTGCTAAAGGGTAAAAAAAATTTTCAGCATACCATTTTAGATTATGCAATGGTCTTACAACACGCGAGTTAATTTTTGTGTTAACCGATAAAAAGCCATTATTAACCGTTGTAACCCTATTTGATGCTTAGGGCAAAAGCTTCTTTGCCTGCACTGCCACGAGGCACATTTTTCTATTACTTAAAAATCATCTGAACGAAGAAGGGGTTGTTGTCTTTAGCTATGTGGAAAACCAAAATGGCTGGCATGATTGGTTTTATTTAAATGGTATGAAGCGTAACGCGTTGTCTCGATCAGGCCCTGCTTATTATGATAAAATGCGATTCAAAACTTTTAACGATTCCCGCTCGCAAAAAAAAGGATTTAGAAGATATATTATTGTCGACCGGCAGACCTCTCCTAAGAAACGGTGGTGTCAGCCTCGCTAAGTATTAGAGTCTGGCCTTACTTGTTGAGTGATTAATCGAGGTGCCTTTTCAGACGTTAAAGCTTGCGACTACACAAATCATTTCTTTGGAGGTGAGCAAGAAGTCAGATCTCTAAGATATTTTTTTGACTCCCTAATAAAAAATGTACGTGAAAGCGTGGATTTTTCCCGTTCATAAAAATTAAACGTAAACAAGAAGTTCATCACATCGCCATCTTCAACAATGTAGTCTTTTCCTTATGCACGCATCTTGCCTCCTTCTTTCGCGCCTGGCCCTTCCTGACCCAGCTCTTCCATAAACTCTTCACGGTCGGCATCGTCCAGTTCAGTATTATCGGATTCAACCGTGGCGCAAACTACTAACACTAACGAACCCGCAGCGAATATGACCGTCTTGGCCGCCTGCATCGCCGGGATATAGTTACCGGTAATTTTCAGTGCTCTTGGTTGCACCGCTGGGATACTACCGGTAACCCGCTCGAATGATCTGCTGAGAAGGTTACGCACAACCGGCTGACGCAGCTGAACGGCATTCGCTGGCGCTATGACGTCCACGGACGCACCGTGGAGAAAGATAACGGACAGACCCGCTGGCACTACCGCTACGTCGGCGAGCATCGCCTGACGGAGGTGGTCAGCCAGCCGCGGGACCGCAACAAGCCGCAGACGCAGGTCAGCTTCCGCTACGATCCGCTCGGTCGCCGCATCAGCAAAACGCGCCGCCAGATGCTGGGCGGCCAGCCAACCGGTAAGCCAGTCACCACGCGGTTTGTCTGGGAAGGGTTCCGGCTGTTGCAGGAAGTGCACGGGGATGTGCCGCTGACCTACGTCTACAGCGATCAGGACAGCTACGATCCGCTGGCGCGTATCGACGGGGTTGATGCCCCGGAAATCTTCTGGTTCCACTGTCAGCCGAACGGCACGCCGGAACGGATGACGGATAGCGAAGGACAGGTGCGCTGGGAAGGGGTGAACAGCGCCTGGGGCAAGCTGCTGCGGGAAAGCGAGACGCAGGTATCAGGATATTCTCAGAACCTGCGCATGCAGGGGCAATACCTGGATCGTGAGACAGGGCTGCACTACAATCTGTTCCGGTATTATGACCCGGACTGCGGACGATTTACGCAGCAGGACCCGATAGGGCTGGCGGGAGGGATTAACCTTTACCAGTATGCGCCGAATGCGCTGGGGTGGGTGGATCCGTGGGGGTTGAGCCGCGAGTGTAGCGGTAAAACAAAACCTGATTTCTATGTTGGTCCAAATGGCCCTAGTTCGACTATGCCTTCTACAGCATATCGTTATATGGATAGCAAATATGCTCCACAGACAATAGAAAATAAATCAGCCCCGTTAAGTTATTTTGGGTATACGAAATATAAATCTGCACATGAAGCCAGGGACGCCTATCAAATTTTTTATGAGAAAGGTAATCCTGATTCATGGAGTGATGCACGTTTATTAGGTGAGTTTGATACATTACAACTGTATAAAAATGGAGTGCCTCAGGTGCAAGTACCTCTTGCCAATGGTGGTCGAGGGCCTGGATATGAGCTTTTCACCAGTGCATATCCTGAGTATGGTAAAGGTGGGGCATTACAGTTGCTACCAATCGAACGTAATTACCCTGTTATTTTTGAACGTGTTACTATAATTCCGGAGTAAAAGCGATGACAGATGAAGAGTTACGAAAGAATCTTGTTTTTTTAATAAAAAAATATGTTCCGGAAAGTCAACAAAAAGCATTTTATGATGATATATCAAAGTCTACTGTGCCAGTGAAAGGTATTTTAGCTGACTTTAATAAAATCAAAACCAGAACTGTTGATGAAGTTGATGGAGATTTAATACGGGATATTTACTTTTATTTTTGTTGACAGATAATTACGTGGGGGATTTATTTTTCCGTTCGTTTTTTATATTTTTTTGGTTGGGAATGGCTCGGTAAAGAGATGAAAATTATCTTTACCGGCAATCAAAATATCAGCAATGGCGTTTAGGAAATTATTAGTTACGCTGATCTCACAGAAAAAATAATTGAAAATATTTAATTATGCTGGTGATTTGTATAATGGAGAGGACTAAATCAGGCGGTTAGTTGTTGCCGAATATCCTAATTAAACTATAATGGGGGTTTCAGGGTTTGCGCTTGTTACTAACCTGCTGCTCAAAGTTTGAGCAGCAGGGGAAGGGTGCTTCCCCTATCAGTTTTCATATTACAGCTAATCATTAACCCCTTAAAGAATTTCACAAGCATTTTATTTTTAATGGACTGACCCCACATTATCGGTAGAACGATAATAAAAATCGAGGTAATGTAATGAATGATAAAAAAAATACAAATAGTTGAGCTACTGATTTCACATAGTCAAATGTTGTTACGATCCAGAGACTATGACGAAAAGCTGAATTACTGGGGAAAAGGCAATGTTTCTCAAGGTGCTGTTCTTCACAAAGATTATGTTATATTCGACCCATTACCAGAGGACGCATTTGGAGCCAACGTCAATATCAAAATAGATAATTCTTTTATATTAGATGAAACTGCTCAACGCTGCATTGTAGTGCCATTTTTTATTACAAATAAAAATAAGCTTCAGGTCGCATGATTGAATTTAAATTCAACCCGATTACCGGTGAGCTAAACCTTGATGGTCTTCCTTTAAAAATAGATACTGAAGAAGGCTTTTGTAAGTGTGATTTATACCACGAATTAGTAAAACGCAAAGCTGTAAATAAAAATATGTCGAATCACTACCTTGTTGACTCAGTAATGTTTTTCGATAAAGAATTTCAAGTTACTATACGCCCGGTGTGCTATGGTTTTCATTTTATGCTTCATCTTGTTGATAAAAATAGTCAATACTATAAATCATTAAATGATTGGAATGCACGAACTAATGTTCACATGCTAAATGAATCAGTGAAAAGCCTGTCTGATTGGCTGAAAGAATCACTGAACCTGGACACGCCTGATACCACGGAAACAGACATCATTAGGTGGAACTTTGAGTGCGGGCGGGTTTCAGTCTCATATGAGACAAAGTCATTTAATCATGGGGTATATATAGTTTGGAATATAAAGTAGTCACTTCCAAAAAAGGTGGTTTAGATATGTTAGAAATGAAACTTGATGTTCATACTGGATTTGTAGAAATTAACAACTACCCCATCGAATTAAAAGATGTTGATACTTTTAAAAATTCCGCATTTTACAAGTTTTTCTCGCCATTGACTACAGTAGGTCCTTTTTATTTCGCTATCGATAATATTAAATGGAAAGATCAAGTTTTCATTTTGGAACTGAGGCCTTCAGCATTTTCTTTTTCTCCATCATTATTCCTTACTAGTAAGGATGGAAGTTTTTATAAAACGTTAGAGGATTGGGATAAAAGGGCTAGTCTGAGTAATTTATCGGATGAGCAGCAGCGTTTGACAGTATGGGTTGAGAATGAAATAACATCAAAGCCTAATCTTAAAATTAACAATCCCCCATATGGATTTCAATGGAGGCATGAATGGGGAAATATTGTTGTACAGTCTAATGAAAAAAGCTTCGATTGTGGTGTTTATATAGAATGGAATGTTTGACTAAATGATGTTAATGATTAATAAAATCCTCCATTTCTTATAGCCTTAATTTTTTATTGATAAACTTAAAATTTAAATAATGAAACTTACTAATCGACTGAAAAAGAAGTTATTAGTCCTTGATGGCATTGACAATGATTTCATAGAGTATGGAAAGGAAATAACATGCCCTGAATGCGAGGGGGTAATAGTCTACTCTATCGTAAACTCATATGAGTTTGACACGCTCACAGAAGAGGTAAAATGCTTTTTGGTTAAGAAAATGAGAGGTGTGAAGCTTGATAGTGAACATAAGAAATATAGCTATGATGAAAGCCAATTAGATGTTTCGAAAAACACATGTTCAAAGTGTTTAAAAGAGTTTTCCGCTATATTAACGTATAAAGAAGTGCAGCCAGCCCGATACCGGGTATATCTTGTGGGGCTTTTTGAAGGTGATTTGAAGCAGATCAAACTTTAAACGTTGAGGTTTACCAATGATTGAAAATCTCATTTGTATTAAAGAAAAAGACCTGCTTCAATGGGCGTGTGGTGAAAGTAACATACTGGTTAGTGTGCCATTTTTAAGCTATGCATTGGTCGACTTAACACGCCAGTTAGTCTTTGTGTTAAGCGAGCCTAAGCCATTACCAACCGTTTTGACCATCTTCAATGTGCAGGGCGAAAAACTATTTTGGTCTGCCCCTCCTGAAGGTGCGACTTTCTATTACTTAACATTCAACCTGTCAAAGGAAGTGATCGTTGTCTGTAGCTATCCAGCAAAAAAAAATGGCTGGCATGATTGGTTTTATTCCTGGGATATGAAGCGTAACGTGTTGTCTCAATCGGGCCCTGCGTATTAAGTTCAAAAGCGCCAAAAAAATGATAACTATAACCGGTGGCAAAAAAGGAACTGTATCAGCAGTTATATCAAGCAGTTTAAAAAAGGCTACGAGGAAAAAGATGACTACGGTTTACATTGTCATATTGACGTATATAAACCCCTTGAGGAGGTTGACGCAACGATACCTTCTCATGTTGAGTGACTAAAAAAGGGTATTCAGAGGGGATATTTCTGACTTCCGGAAGACGGATCCCAAGAACTGGTGGGGTCATTCTCGCTAAATCTGAGAGTCCTGCATCTCTTAAAGAGCGCTAGCGTGAGGGCTCTTTTCAGGCGTTAGGCTTGTGTCTGCCGAAATCATTCCCTTAGATTCCAGCATGAAAACTGATCTCTTAGACAATGTGTTTTAACCTCACAATAAAAAAATCCACGCCAAAGCGTGGATTTTTTTTATTCAAAACAAATCAGACGTTAAACAAGAAGTTCATCACGTCGCCATCTTTAACGATGTAATCTTTCCCTTCCGCACGCATCTTGCCTGCTTCTTTCGCGCCTTGCTCACCCTTGTAGGTTATGAAGTCTTCAAACGCGATAGTCTGCGCACGAATGAAGCCTTTCTCGAAGTCGGTGTGGATCTTACCGGCCGCCTGAGGCGCGGTCGCACCCACAGGGATGGTCCACGCACGCACTTCTTTTACACCAGCGGTGAAGTAGGTTTGCAGGTTCAGCAGCTCATAGCCCGCGCGGATCACGCGGTTCAGGCCCGGCTCTTCCAGACCCAGCTCGGCCATGAACTCTTCACGGTCGGCGTCGTCCAGCTCTGCAATATCAGATTCAACGGCAGCGCAAACCGCAACCACTACAGAACCTTCAGCCGCGGCAATTTCACGCACTTTGTCCAGATACGGGTTGTTCTCGAAACCGTCTTCGTTAACGTTGGCGATGTACATGGTTGGCTTCAGGGTCAGGAAGCTCAGGTATTTGATCGCCGCTTTGTCTTCGTCAGTCAGGTTTTTCAGCGCGCGCAGCATGCCGGCATTTTCCAGCTGTGGCAGACATTTTTCCAGCGCAGCCAGTTCCGCTTTCGCGTCCTTGTCGCCGCCTTTGGCTTTCTTCTGCACGCGGTGAATGGCGCGCTCGCAGGTGTCGAGGTCAGAGAGGGCCAGCTCGGTGTTGATGACGTCGATGTCGTCAGCCGGATCCACTTTGTTGTTTACGTGAATGATATTGTCGTTCTCGAAGCAGCGCACAACGTGGCCGATCGCTTCGGTTTCACGGATGTTGGTCAGGAACTGGTTGCCCAGGCCTTCACCTTTGGAAGCGCCTTTTACCAGGCCCGCGATGTCCACGAACTCCATGGTGGTTGGCAGAATGCGCTGCGGCTTCACGATTTCCGCGAGCTGGTCCAGACGCGGATCGGGCATAGGAACAACACCGGTGTTCGGCTCGATGGTACAGAACGGGAAGTTCGCCGCTTCAATACCTGCTTTGGTGAGCGCGTTGAACAGGGTGGATTTGCCCACGTTTGGCAGACCGACGATACCGCATTTGAATCCCATTTCTAAATCACCTTAATCTCTTGATAATCAATCCGTTAACGATAACCGATTGAAGAAAAGTAAATAACTACGCCTATTATACACGTAACCCACGTGCCGCGCGGTAAAAATGCCGCAGGGCCTTGTTTATTGCGCTTTGAAAGCGTGCAGTCGATTGGTGGCTTTCGTCAGGCCGTCCTGAAGCCAAATCTCGGTGCAGCGGGCCGCTTCGTCTACCGCTTCGTCAATCAGCTTCTGCTCAGAAACCGGGGGTTTACCCAGTACGAAACCAACAACTTTGTTTTTATCGCCCGGATGGCCGATTCCCACGCGCAAACGGTGGAAATTAGGGTTATTACCCAGTTTGCTGATGATGTCTTTAAGGCCGTTGTGGCCGCCATGACCGCCGCCCAGTTTGAACTTCGCCACCCCTGGCGGCAGGTCCAGTTCGTCGTGGGCCACCAGGATCTCATCCGGATTGATGCGATAAAACGTTGCCATAGCTGCCACGGCTTTGCCGCTCAGGTTCATAAAGGTGGTTGGCACCAGCAACCGCACGTCAGCACCCGCAAGATTGATGCGTGAGGTATACCCGTAAAACTTGGGTTCTTCACGCAGGGGAGCGCGCAAACGCTCCGCCAGCAGATCAACATACCAGGCACCGGCGTTATGGCGGGTAGCAGCATACTCTGCGCCCGGATTGGCGAGGCCGACAATCAGTTTAATCGTCACGATTTACTTCCTAATGGGTTCCAGATCTGGCGCGTAGTTTACTGTCTGGCGCGCCGCTTGACAAAGTTCTGCCTGCTGTACACCGAAATGCGAATAATTTCTTCTTTGAACAATTAGAATTTCAAGCTGTTCAATGTCTTATTTGTAAATTTTTGTCCGGGAGTTATCAGTAAATGTGATCATTCACGCAACTCATATAAGAGGCGTTGTCTATACTTTACACACAAGGAGAAGGGGCTTTTCCCCTGACAACCCAAAGTTCCGGAGGTGACATATGAAACGCAAAAACGCTTCAATGCTCGGTAACGTGCTAATGGGGTTGGGACTGTTCGTGATGGTCGCCGGTGTCGGTTATTCAATCTTAAACCAATTACCGCAGCTTGACCTCCCACAATACTTTGCGCATGGCGCGGTGCTGAGTATCTTCCTCGGTGCGGTACTGTGGCTCGCCGGGGCGCGCGTGAGCGGACATGAGGAAGTCTGCGATAAATACTGGTGGGTGCGTCATTACGATAAACGATGCCGCCGCGACCAGCGCAAGCATAGCTAGTGCCCCATAAAGAACACCGAAACGACTTCATCTGAAGTCGTTTTTTTTTTGCATGACGCATTGACCCTCACGTAACGTAAGGCTTCAGAGTAACGACACTGGCAGAACAAAAGGAGCCGTTATGTTGATACAGGTGGGAGAACTGGCGAAACGTGCCGGGATCACCGTGCGGACTTTGCATCACTACGAGCAAACAGGGCTGTTGTTACCTTCTGCCAGAAGCGCGGCAGGCTACCGGCTTTATAACCTGGCGGATGTGCAGCGTCTGCATATGATCCAGACGCTGGCAAAAGCCGGGCTGGAGCTTGCCGAAATCAGGGATTTTCTGAAACAGCGTTCGCTGTCATTAGCCGAATTACTCGACGGGCAAATCACTCTGCTGGACAAGCAACTGCGTAGTATCCATACGCTGCGCAACCGGCTGGTGGAATTGCGTACCGGGCTGACCGACGATGCGACGCCGGATCTGGAATCCTGGCTACAGACTCTGGAGTTAATGAATATGTACGATCGCTGGTTTAGCAAAGAAGAGTTGCAGCAACTGCCGTTTGCGGTAGAGAAAGAGGCGCTGGCGGATATCTGGTCGGGGCTGGTGAGGGAGGTTAAACACTTGCTGGAACAGAACGTCAGCGTCACGGACGCGCGGGCGACCGATTTGGCTTCACGGTGGATGGAACGCCTGGAGCAGGATACCGCAGGCAAACCGGAATTTTTGACCCGCCTGAACGAGATGCACAGCGTGGAGCCGCAGATGCAGGAGCAAACCGGCATTACGCCGGAGATAACTGATTACATCACGCGGGCGTTTGCCGAATCAAAGCTCAGCATCTGGGAGAAATATCTCACTGCCGAAGAGATGGCCTTTACCCGGGCGCACTACTTTGACCGGATGATGGAGTGGCCGCCGCTGGTGGCGAAGCTGCATCAGGCGCAGCGAGATAATCTCAGTCCCGCTTCTGACGATGCGCAAAAGCTGGCAGAAAAGTGGCTGGTTTTATTCCAGTCCTATGCGGGAACAAACCCGCAGACCCAGCAAAAATTTCGCCTCGCCATGCAGCAGGAGCCGCATCTGATGAAAGGCACGTGGATGACGCCTGCCGTGCTTGAATGGCTCCAGCAGGCGATCGGGGTGATGATGCAAAGACGCGTCTCTGCATCAGATGACTCACAGATCCGCTAATGCAGCTTCACGGTTAGGGTAGAAGGACAATCGGCCAGGGATCGGCTGCACGCCTGCGCGCGCCATGGTGCGCAGGGGCTGGAATTCGAGGTTACTTATCCGCAGCTCGCAGCCTTCCGGCAGGCGGGCAACAAAGCGCTGGAAGGCATCCAGACCGCCGGCATCCAGCACCGGGACGGCATCCCACTTCAGCACCACAATCCGTTTGCCCGCGATGCGGGATTCCAGATCGCTGAACAAACCTTCCGCTGCGGCGAAGAACAGCGGACCAATCACGCGCAGCACCAGCACATCGTCAGGCACCTCAACGTTAACCGGGGAGAGACGCGTCATCTGCGCGATGCGGCGCATAAACAGCAGCGAGGCCAGCACTATGCCGACGCTGATAGCGATAACCATATCGAACAGCACGGTCAGCGACATGCAGATCAGCATCACGATAATGTCGTCTTTCGGCGCGCGGCGCAGCAGGTTAACCACCTTATGCGCCTCACTCATGTTCCAGGCCACCATCAGCAGCAACGCAGCCATGGCAGAGAGCGGAAGCCATGAAAGCAGCGGGGCAAGGATCAGCAGCGCCATGATCACCAGCAGGGAGTGAATGACCGCCGAAACCGGTGATGTCGCGCCCGCACGTACGTTCGCGGCGGAACGGGCAATCGCAGCCGTAGCCGTAATACCGCCGAAGAACGGTGCAACGATGTTCCCTAAGCCCTGGCCGACCAGCTCGCTATTGGCTTTATGCTTAGTGCCGGTCATGCCGTCGAGCACAACGGCGCACAGTAGAGATTCAATCGCGCCCAGCATTGCCATGGAGAATGCAGCGGGCAGCAGAGCGCGAAGGGAATCCCAGCTCAGGGTGAAGCTGGAGCCCGGCATGTCCCACGGCAGAACCAGCTGCGGCAGCAGCTGCGGAATGCCGCTGCCCTGTGAGCCGTCCGCCAGAACATAGTGGAACTGGGAGCCAATGGTGGCGACCTGTCCACCGAGCAGGTTGACGGCGCCCATCACCGCGCAGCCCAGCAGCAGAGCGGGCAGATGGCCCGGGAGACGAATGCCTAAGCGAGGCCAGACGATGAGTGTGCCGAGGGTAACGATGCCAATGGCCGCATCGCCCAGGTTGGCCGTCGGCAACGCCATAAACAGCGCGCCCACTTTCTGTAAATAGTGCTCCGGAACATGGGCCATTTGCAGGCCGAGGAAATCCTTAATCTGCATGGTCCCGATGGTAATCCCAATCCCCGAGGTGAACCCCAGCGTTACGGAAAGGGGAATATATTCAATCAGGCGACCAAAGCGGGCCAGACCAAACAGAATTAAAAAGATGCCGGACATCAGGGTGGCAACCAGCAGGCCTGCCAGACCAAACTGTTGGGAAACCGGGTAGAGGATCACCACAAAGGCGGCCGTCGGGCCGGAGACGCTGAAGCGGGACCCGCCCGTCAGCGCAATCACAATCCCCGCAACGGCCGAGGTGTACAGCCCGTACTGCGGCGCGACGCCGCTACCAATCGCCAGCGCCATCGCCAGCGGGATGGCAATAATCCCGACGGTGATCCCGGCTATCAGGTCACGAACAAAGCGTGACGACGTGTATTTCTCTTTCCAGCAGGCGTCGATGAGGGCGCGAAAGGGCAGAACATGTGAGGAGGTTACTTTTTTCACAATTATCTATCATCCGTGTGCGCATCATCTGTCATATGAATGGCAGGTGAAGGAGGCATAAGTCATACAAATAAATACTATAAACAAAAAAACCCGCCGCAGCGGGTTTTTTGGCCGTGTTCGATCAGTGTTCGAACATTGCAGAGATGGATTCTTCGTTGCTGATACGACGAATCGCTTCGGCCAGCATCCCGGACAGAGTCAACGTACGCACGTTTGGCAGCGCTTTGATCTCGTCACTCAGTGGGATGGTATCGCACACCACAACTTCATCAATGACGGAGTTACGGAGGTTGTTTACCGCATTGCCGGAGAAGATCGGGTGAGTGGCGTAAGCGAATACGCGTTTCGCACCACGCTCTTTCAGCGCTTCAGCGGCTTTACACAGTGTACCGCCGGTATCGATCATGTCGTCCACCAACACGCAGTCACGGCCAGCCACGTCACCGATGATGTGCATCACCTGAGAAACGTTAGCGCGCGGACGGCGTTTGTCGATGATCGCCATGTCGGTATCGTTCAGCAGCTTTGCGATAGCACGAGCACGTACCACGCCGCCGATGTCCGGAGAAACCACAATCGGGTTGTCCAGATTCAGTTGCAGCATGTCTTCCAGCAGGATTGGGCTGCCGAATACGTTATCAACCGGCACGTCGAAGAAGCCCTGAATCTGCTCTGCGTGCAGGTCGACCGTCAGTACGCGGTCAACGCCGACGCTGGACAGGAAGTCAGCGACTACTTTAGCGGTGATTGGCACACGCGCGGAACGGACGCGACGGTCCTGACGTGCATAGCCAAAGTAAGGAATAACAGCAGTGATACGGCCAGCAGAAGCACGACGCAGCGCGTCGACCATAACAACCAATTCCATCAGGTTGTCATTCGTTGGAGCACAGGTGGACTGGATGATGAAAATATCACCACCGCGTACATTTTCATTAATTTGTACGCTGACTTCGCCGTCGCTAAAGCGACCTACAGCGGCGTCGCCGAGGGAAGTGTACAGGCGGTTGGCAATACGTTGTGCTAGTTCCGGGGTGGCGTTACCAGCAAAAAGCTTCATATCAGGCACGAGAAGAACCTCAGGCATGCGTCCAGTGGTGGATAGCGTTCGCCGCAAACTGCGGGGCCTAAGCAAACGCTATCCAGGCGGTGTATTAAAGAGCGCGATGCAACGTCTGGAACAGGGTGACGTTGTCACCGAAACTCAGTCTGCGCCAGAATGGCCTGCTGTAGGGGGGAGATGTTCATCCCGCGCGCTACAAAACCATGCAGCCAAACCGGCGCTTGCTCAAGCACCTGACGGGCGGCGGTTTCGGTGTCAAATTCAGCAAAGACACAGGCCCCTGTACCGGTCAGGCGCGACGGCGCGTATTCTAACAGCCAGGAAAGCACCGCATCAACCTCGCGAAAACGTTTTCTTGCGATATCCTCGCAATCGTTGCTGAATTCACAATTTAATAACGTTTTTATTGACCGTACCGGGGTATTTCTTTTCAGGTCAGGATCTTTAAAGATGACCGGGGTAGGAATGCTCACGCCAGGGTGAACGATCAGATACCATTTTTCCGGCGGATCGACCGGCGTGAGGATTTCACCGACACCTTCAGCGAACGCCGCGTGGCCGCGCACAAACACCGGTACATCGGCGCCCAGCGTCAATCCTAACGCTGCCAGTTCGTCCGTCGTCAGACCGCAGTCCCAGAGGTGGTTAAGCGCCACCAGTACGGTCGCGGCGTTCGATGAACCGCCACCAAGACCGCCGCCCATTGGCAGGCGTTTGTCGATACGGATATCCGCACCGCTTCCCGCTGGCAGACGACCCGACGACGACGCCGTTTTCATCAGAAGGCGAGCAGCGCGCACGATCAGGTTATCCTCATGCGCCACGCCGTCGACCGGCGTCAGCAGGTGAATCTGCCCGTCCTGACGCGGTTCGATGGAGATCGTGTCGCCGTAATCGACAAACTGAAACAGCGTTTGCAGGGTGTGATAGCCGTCAGCGCGCTGTCCGGTGATGTAGAGAAACAGGTTCAGTTTTGCGGGAGAGGGCCAGTGGGTCATCATTTAACGATCCAGTTGTCCATTTTCAGCTTGATACGCTGGCTACCCTGCGTCAGCTCCATATTGGACGGCAGCGACGGTTGAGTCTTGCTGTCATACGCGCTGTACACCACTTTCCAGGTTTTACCGCCCTGAGTGTAATTTACCTGGCTCAGACGGTATTGATCGTCGAGCGTGTAGTCGGTTGCGTCACCCGGCAGGCCAAGGATCCACTGGCGCAGACTATTGAGCGGAATCGGCATCCCGGTCAGCTTGCCAATCATCTCTTCGGCGTCGGTTGCCGTGTAGTGCTGGCCTTTGTTATCGGTAATCTGCGCTTCGCCAGGCTTCGCGTTCAGCTCCAGTTCGGTGCTGCCCAGCGGGTTCAGCAGCAGCAGGCGATAGTTGTCCTGACCCGTTTGCTGCCAGAAGAAGCGAGCGTAAACTTTTTGCTCGTCAGAGAGATAAGCAAATGCACCGCGGGTCTGATACTGGCTTAATTTCAGCACGTCCTGCTGGTGCTGGCGCCACTGCGGTGAGTCAGGGCTTTTGCCCGGGCCTTTCGGCTGATGAACGGAACAGGCGGTCAGAACCAGGGCCGCCAGAGGCAGCAGGCGAATCATTCGGGTCATAATGATGACAAATCCTTGAGATACGTTGCAGTTATAACTGTTAATGCTAGCGTTGAAGGGTGCCACCGTCTACGTTCAAATTATCTCAAAGCGTGGCGTAAGCTATTACTCCGAAAGGGGGCAGTCTCTTTTATTGATCTCGCGCATCCTGTATGATGCGTCCTGCTAACCTTATTAACGCTGGTACTACTCCCGCTCAACATGACCCTATTAGCACTCGGTATTAACCACAAAACGGCCCCGGTTTCACTGCGAGAACGCGTTACGTTTTCGCCGGATACGCTCGACCTGGCGCTGGACAGCCTGCTTGCACAGCCGATGGTGCAGGGTGGCGTGGTGCTGTCGACGTGCAACCGTACCGAGCTCTATTTAAGCGTGGAGGAGCAGGACAACCTTCACGAGGCTCTGATCCGCTGGCTATGTGACTACCACAACCTCAACGAAGAAGAGCTGCGCAACAGCCTGTACTGGCATCAGGATAACGATGCGGTCAGCCATCTGATGCGCGTGGCCAGCGGTCTGGATTCGCTGGTGCTGGGCGAGCCGCAGATCCTCGGCCAGGTGAAAAAAGCCTTCGCGGATTCCCAGAAAGGGCATCTGAAAGCCAGCGAACTTGAACGAATGTTCCAGAAGTCATTCTCCGTGGCGAAGCGTGTGCGAACCGAAACCGACATTGGCGCCAGTGCGGTTTCGGTTGCTTTCGCGGCCTGTACCCTTGCCCGTCAAATCTTCGAATCGCTGTCGACCGTCACCGTACTGCTGGTGGGGGCGGGCGAAACCATCGAGCTGGTGGCGCGCCATCTTCGCGAACACAAGGTGAAGAAGATGATCATCGCCAACCGCACCCGCGAACGTGCACAGGTGCTGGCAGATGAAGTGGGCGCTGAGGTGATTGCGTTGAGCCACATCGATGAACGTCTGAAAGAGGCGGACATTATTATCAGCTCTACCGCCAGCCCGCTGCCGATTATCGGGAAAGGGATGGTCGAGCGTGCGCTGAAATCCCGCCGCAATCAGCCGATGCTGCTGGTGGATATCGCCGTTCCGCGTGATGTCGAACCGGAAGTGGGCAAACTGGCGAACGCCTACCTGTACAGCGTGGATGACCTGCAAAGCATCATTTCGCACAACCTTGCCCAGCGTAAGGCGGCGGCTGTGCAGGCGGAAACTATCGTTGAGCAGGAAACCAGCGAATTTATGGCCTGGCTGCGCGCGCAAAGCGTCAGCGAGACCATCCGCGAATACCGCGGTCAGGCGGAGCAGGTGCGTGATGACCTGACGGCCAAAGCGTTAGCGGCCCTTGAACAGGGCGGCGACGCGCAGGCGATTATGCAGGATCTGGCCTGGAAACTGACCAACCGCCTGATCCATGCCCCAACCAAATCTCTTCAGCAGGCTGCCCGTGACGGGGACGATGAACGCCTGACAATTCTGCGCAACAGCCTCGGGCTGGAATAGCGCCCTATACCCATTTTCTAAGACAAGGTGCATTTACGCCTATGAAGCCTTCTATCGTCGCTAAACTGGAAGCTCTGCACGAGCGCCATGAAGAAGTCCAGGCGCTGCTCGGCGATGCCGGGACCATTGCCGACCAGGAACGTTTTCGCGCGCTGTCGCGTGAATACGCGCAGTTAAGTGATGTTTCAAAATGCTTTACCGACTGGCGACAGGTCCAGGAAGATATCGAAACCGCGCAGATGATGCTCGACGATCCTGAGATGCGCGAGATGGCGCAGGAAGAGTTACAGGATGCGAAAGCGCGTTCAGAAGAGATGGAGCAGCAGCTTCAGGTGCTTCTGCTGCCGAAAGATCCGGACGATGAGCGTAACGCCTTTGTGGAAGTCCGCGCCGGTACCGGCGGCGACGAAGCGGCGCTGTTCGCCGGGGATCTGTTCCGTATGTACAGCCGTTATGCCGAATCCCGTCGCTGGCGCGTGGAGATCATGAGCGCCAACGAAGGCGAGCATGGCGGCTACAAAGAGGTTATCGCCAAAATCAGCGGTGACGGCGTGTACGGTCGACTGAAATTTGAATCCGGCGGCCACCGCGTGCAGCGCGTGCCTGCGACGGAATCGCAGGGGCGCATTCATACCTCGGCCTGTACGGTGGCGGTGATGCCGGAGCTGCCGGAAGCGGAACTGCCGGATATCAACCCGGCGGATCTGCGCATCGACACCTTCCGCTCTTCAGGGGCAGGTGGTCAGCACGTTAACACCACCGACTCCGCTATCCGTATTACTCACCTGCCCACCGGGATTGTGGTTGAGTGTCAGGATGAACGTTCCCAGCACAAGAACAAAGCTAAGGCGTTATCCGTGCTGGGCGCCCGTATCCACGCGGCGGAAATGGCGAAACGCCAGCAGGCGGAAGCCTCTACCCGCCGTAACCTGCTGGGCAGCGGCGACCGTAGCGATCGTAACCGCACCTATAACTTCCCGCAGGGGCGCGTAACCGACCATCGCATCAACCTGACGCTCTACCGTCTGGATGAGGCAATGGAAGGCAAGCTCGATATGCTGATTGAGCCTATCGTGCAGGAATACCAGGCCGACCAGCTGGCGGCACTGTCCGAGCAGGATTAATGGATTTTCAGCGCTGGTTACGCCATGCCGCCAGTGAGCTTTCCGCAAGTGAAAGCCCGAAGCGTGACGCCGAAATTCTGCTTGAGCATGTGACGGGTAAAGCCCGCACGTATCTGCTGGCTTTCGGCGAAACCGCGCTGACCGCTGAACAGCAATCGCAGCTGGAGACGCTGCTTGCCCGCCGTAAAACCGGCGAGCCGGTGGCGCATCTGGTTGGCGAGCGCGAGTTCTGGTCCCTTCCACTGTACGTCTCAGCGGCCACGCTGATCCCGCGCCCGGACACCGAGTGTCTGGTGGAGCAGGCGCTGGCGCGGTTACCGGCGCAGCCGTGTCAGATCCTCGATCTCGGCACCGGCACCGGGGCGATTGCGCTGGCGCTTGCCAGCGAGCGGCCAGACTGCACCGTGACGGCGGTAGACGTGATGCCTGATGCGGTCGCCCTCGCGCGGCGCAACGTTGAACGGCTGGGGCTGAACAATGTTTCCGTTCTGCAAAGCAGCTGGTTTGCCGCGCTTGAAAGCCGCATGTTTGAAATGGTTGTCAGCAATCCGCCCTACATCGACGAAGACGATCCGCATCTCGCGCAGGGGGACGTGCGTTTTGAACCCTTGACCGCGCTGGTCGCTGCGAATCAGGGACTTGCGGATCTCGATCACATTGTGACAACGTCACGGCAACATTTGCTTCCCGGTGGCTGGCTGCTGGTGGAACATGGCTGGACGCAGGGAGAGGCGGTGCGAGCGCTGTTTACGCATGCCGGATACGCTGCCGTGGAAACCTGCCGGGATTACGGCGGCAATGAACGTCTGACGCTGGGGCAGCGGTCATGAGCCTGTTTACGCTGCTGATCTCCGTTCACCTGGTTTCCGTTGCCCTGACCATTGGCTTTTTTATTGCCCGCTACTGGTGGCGCTACAACAACAATCCGCTGATTAACGCCCGCTGGGTACGCATCGCCCCGCACTGTATCGACACGGTGCTGTTCCTTTCCGGAGCCGGGTTAATGTGGAAGACCGGCTATCTGCCATTTACTGATAAAGGCGCATGGCTGACTGAAAAGCTGTTTGGCGTTATCATCTACATCGTTTTGGGTTTTATCGCGCTTGGGCGTCATCGTCCGCGCAGCCAGCAGACAGGGTTTATCGCCTTTTTGCTGGGTCTGGTGGTGCTGTACATCATCATTAAACTCGCCACCACAAGAATACCGTTACTGGGGTAAGTCATGAGGTCCTTAGCCGATTTCGAATTTAACAAAGTGCCGCTCTGCGATGGTATGATCCTGATTTCAGAGATGATCCGCGACGATTTTACGTCACAGTACGTTTACGCTGAACTGGAGAATCTGGTCAGCCTGGCGCGCGAAGAGATCAATCAGGCACGTCCGCAGGACTGGCAATTAGAGAAGCTGATTGAGCTTTTCTACGGCGAATGGGGTTTCTGCGACACGCGAGGCGTGTACCGCCTGTCTGACGCACTGTGGCTGGACCAGGTGTTGAAAAATCGTCAGGGCAGCGCCGTCGCGTTGGGCGCCATTTTACTGTGGGTTGCGCACGAGCTGGAGATTCCACTGGTGCCGGTCATTTTCCCGACGCAGATGATTTTGCGGGCGGAGTGGCTGGACGGTGAGATGTGGTTAATCAATCCGTTTAACGGCGACACGCTGGATGAGCATACGCTGGATGTCTGGCTGAAAGGCAACATCAGCCCGATAGCTGAGCTGTTCAATGAAGATCTCGATGAAGCCGATAACGCCGAAGTGATCCGCAAGCTCCTGGATACGCTGAAGTCTGCGCTGATGGAAGAGCGTCAGATGGAGCTGGCCCTGCGCGCAAGCGAAGTGCTGTTGCAGTTCAATCCGGAAGATCCGTACGAAATCCGCGACCGCGGCCTGATTTATGCGCAGCTCGACTGCGAGCACGTGGCGCTGAATGATTTAAATTATTTCGTCGAACAATGTCCGGAAGACCCGATCAGCGAGATGATCCGCGCGCAGATCAACGCGATCGCGCATAAACACATTACACTGCATTAATCTTAATTCCGATTCACACCTGAATAAGGCGATCCTATGAAACAAAAAGTGGTTAGCATTGGTGATATCAACGTGGCAAACGACCTGCCGTTCGTGCTGTTTGGCGGTATGAACGTGCTGGAATCCCGCGATCTCGCTATGCGCATCTGCGAACACTACGTGACCGTGACCCAAAAACTGGGCATCCCGTACGTGTTTAAAGCCTCTTTTGACAAAGCCAACCGCTCCTCCATTCACTCATACCGTGGCCCGGGCCTGGAAGAGGGGATGAAGATTTTCCAGGAGCTGAAACAGACGTTTGGCGTGAAAGTGATCACCGACGTGCACGAGGCGTCTCAGGCACAGCCGGTGGCTGATGTGGTAGACGTGATTCAGCTTCCGGCGTTCCTCGCTCGCCAGACTGACCTGGTAGAAGCGATGGCGAAAACCGGTGCCGTGATTAACGTGAAAAAACCGCAGTTCGTGAGCCCAGGCCAGATGGGTAACATCGTCGACAAGTTTATCGAAGGCGGTAACGACCAGGTTATCCTGTGCGACCGTGGTTCAAACTTCGGTTATGACAACCTGGTTGTGGATATGCTGGGCTTCAGCGTGATGAAGAACGTCTCTAACCAGTCTCCGGTGATTTTCGACGTGACCCACTCCCTGCAATGCCGCGACCCGTTTGGCGCCGCGTCTGGCGGGCGTCGTGCGCAGGTGACCGAACTGGCGCGCGCCGGTATGGCAACCGGCCTGGCGGGTCTGTTCATTGAAGCGCACCCGGATCCGGCTAACGCGAAATGCGACGGTCCATCCGCGCTGCCGCTGGATAAGCTGGAGCCGTTCCTGAAACAGATCAAAGCGATTGACGATCTGGTGAAGAGCTTCGACGAGCTGGATACCAGCAACTAATAAAAAAACCCGCTTCGGCGGGTTTTTCTTTGCCCGGCGGCGCTACGCTTGCGCGGGCCTACGGGTTTTGTAGGCCGGGTAAGCGCAGCACCACCCCGCAAAAAAATTACGCAAATATCGTCATCAGATACGCAATAAACAGCGCCATATGCGCCGCGCCGTTCAGCACATTGGTGCGGCCGGTGGAGAAGGAAATCTGGCACAGCAGCAAGGATGCCACCATCACAATCATCTCTGGCGCACCCAGCGCAAACTGCAATTCATTTCCCGTCATAAAGGCAATCAACGTCACCACCGGAACGGTAAGGGAGATGGTCGCCAGAACAGAGCCAAAGAACAGATTCATCGCACGCTGCACCTGATTATTGAGCACCGCTTTCAGCGCTCCCAGGCCTTCTGGCGACAGGATCAACAGGGCCACCAGGAAACCGGTAAAGGCGACCGGCGCGTTCAGTTCAGTTAACAGCGCCTCCAGCGGGTTCGCATTCATCTTGGTGACCGCAATAACGGCAATCAGATGCACGATCAGCCAAACCGTGTGCCACGCGCTGCTGTGAGCCGACGGCTTACCGTGATGCGGGTCATCGTCGTCACCGTCGTCTTCATGCTCGTAAACAAACAGGCTCTGGTGCGTTTTGGTCTGGATCAGCAGGAACACGCCGTACATCGCCGCGGAAATCAGCGCCACCAGCAGCGCCTGGCCGGTGGTGAAATTTGCACCCGGCAGCGCCATCGGGAATACCAGCACAATAATCGCCAACGGGAACAGGGCAATCAGGTACTGTTTAATGCCAAAAAGGTTCATGTACTGGGTGGCAAATTTGCGACCACCTAATAAAAGTGAAAAACCGACCAGGCCGCCGGTAACAATCATAATGATGGAATAGAGCGTATCGCGCATTAGCGTTGGCGCGGCGTCGCCGGTGGCCATTAATGCGGAAATGAGACTGACTTCAAGAATCACAACCGAAAGGCTTAAAATTAATGACCCATACGGCTCTCCAAGACGGTGGGCTAAAACATCCGCATGGCGTACCACGCTAAATGCGCTGGTTAAAATACCCACCAGAGCCAGAATATTGATCCCCACAACCACTGGCAATGACTGACTGCTTCCCCAGAAGAGCAGCACAGCCAGTGCCAGAACCGGGAAAATGAGAGAGGTCTCCTTGTGGCGGGTTTTCACCGCCTCGTGTGTTGCTGTCATGTGTTTCTCCAACAATGCAGGTGCTTGTAATTATAGATAGATTTTAAAGGTATTAAACTAACAGAAATCTGTTAAATACCCTGTATTTTTTACTTAGTTTTACCCTTTATTATAATTTTTATGCCTGAGGCTTATAATGGCCTATCTCTGTTAAATATTAATTTAATAACAATGACTTGCATTTTTATATTGTTCATTTCTTTCTGTTGGCTGGCACCCTCGCGTATCGTCGTCCACACTTATCTTTTAGCCAAAAGAGAGGTTAACGATGCCATACAAATCGAAAAGCGAATTACCAGATAACGTGCAAAACGTATTGCCTGCCCACGCCCAGGATATCTACAAAGAAGCCTTTAACAGCGCCTGGGATCAGTACAAAGATAAAGAAGATCGCCGGGACGATGCCAGCCGCGAAGAGACGGCCCATAAGGTGGCCTGGGCCGCCGTAAAAAATGACTATGAGAAAGGGGACGATGATAAATGGCACAAAAAGAAATAGCCGCGAATAATACGCTGCCTCCCTTTTGACATTTCAGGCGGTTGACCTGCCGCTGTATTGCATCTGGCCCGCGAATTGCTTATCGTTGCTCAACTGCTGTTAAAATGAACAGCACAGAATGCCGGGAAGGCGAATTACAGATGTCGCAAGGAAGCATGCAGTGGCGGAGGTGGAATGTGTTAACGCGTGATTTCTTGATGAAGGCAGATTGTAAGACGGCATTTGGTGCTATTGAGGAATCGCTTCTGTGGTCGGCTGAACAACGTGCGGCGTCGCTTGCGGCAACGCTGGCCTGCCGCCCGGATGATGGCCCGGTCTGGATCTTTGGTTACGGCTCGCTGATGTGGAACCCGGCGCTCGAATTTGTTGAATCGGCAACCGGAACGCTGCCTGGCTGGCACCGCGCCTTCTGTTTGCGCCTGACCGCCGGACGCGGCAGCGCGTGTCAGCCAGGACGCATGCTTGCACTAAAAGAGGGCGGGCGCACCACGGGCGTGGCATACCGGCTGCCGGATACCACGCTGGAAGATGAGCTGACGCTGCTGTGGAAGCGCGAGATGATCACCGGCTGCTATATGCCCAGCTGGTGCAAGCTGGAACTGGATGACGGCCGCACCGTCAACGCGCTGGTGTTCATTATGGATCCGCGCCACCCGCTGTATGAAGCCGACACCCGAACCCAGGTGATTGCCCCGCTGATTGCCGCCGCCAGCGGACCGCTGGGCACTAACGCCCAGTACCTTTTCTCGCTCGATCAGGAGCTGACGCGTCTCGGTATGCAGGACGACTGTCTGAGTGAGCTGGTGGTGAAGGTGAAAGCGCTGCTGGAAGGGAACCCGCTCAGCAATACGCTGCGGCCGGGTTTTGCCTGATAATACGCCCGGCTGGCCGGGCGTTTATGGTTATGCCGCCACGTAACTTACGGAATGTTCGAGCGACTGGCTGTGGCTGTCGATCAGCACATCCCAGGTGCCGGTGTAAGGCACCGTCAGCCAGGCCTTATCGTCCTGGACGGTAAGGATATCTGCCTGCGATTGTTTCTGTCCTTTCGAACTTATCAGATGGATGCGGCAACGCTCTGAGCAACGCACCACTACCGTATCCCCGCCAAACAGTTTCAGACTTGTTTTCACTCGTGCCATTTTATACCCCGTCGTTTTTGCCCATCCCGAGCGTGATGTTGTTCACAATTTACTCATTGCATAACACCAAAGGGGCAGGGGTGGGATGCTGATTTCGATCAAAAAATGGCGCAACGATTAAACAAAAATGACAAAATCCCTGAAACCTTTCAGCGGACGCGCGTTTACCCTGCTTAACGCGCGCCCGGGAAAAATTATATGCGGAAATGGCCAGCGGTCTCAGCAAGGTCGCCCGCCTGGCTTTGCAGCGCGCTGGCCGCCGCAGCAGACTGTACAACAAGCTCGGCGTTCTGCTGCACCATGCGATCCAGGTGAGTCACCGCGTGGTTAATCTCATGGATCCCTTTCATCTGCTCCCGGGTGGCAATGGATATTTCACGCATAATGCCAGACACGCTGCCGACGCTGGCGCGGATCTCATCCATGCTGTCGCCCGCAAGGTGCACAAACCGGGAGCCGGTTGCTACGCTTTCGGTGGTGGAATCAATAAGGGATTTGATCTCTTTCGCCGCCTGAGCGCTGCGGCTGGCCAGGTTACGTACTTCCCCCGCAACGACCGCGAACCCACGGCCTTGTTCCCCGGCACGCGCCGCTTCCACCGAGGCGTTAAGCGCCAGGATATTGGTCTGGAAGGCGATGCCGTCAATGACGCTGGTGATATCGCCGATTTTCGCGGAAGCCAGTTCGATGGACTGCATGGTGCTGATGGCCTGAGCGACGACGTCGCCGCCGCGGGATGCGGCGGCAGAGGCCTTGCTCGCCTGTTCGTTCGCTTCTGCTGCCGACTCGTTTGACTGCGTAACGGAGGCCGTGATCTCTTCCACGGCGCTGGCGGTTTCGCGAAGGCTTGATGCCGCCTGCTCGGTACGCCCGGAAAGATCCTGATTACCCGCCGCAATCTCATGCGCGGCGTTTTTCACTGAGGCGCTCGCATCACGCAGCTGGACCATCACCACAGAAAGCTTATCGCTGAAGGCGTTAAACGCCTGCGCGATTTGCGCCACTTCATCGCCCCCCTTATCCGGCAGACGCTGCGACAGATCGTTAGTACCGTTGGCAATGTTGTTCATCGCGTCACGGATACCGGACAACCGCTTAAGCAGGCGGGCAATCAGGAGGTGCATGAGGGCTCCGCTCAGCAGGGCGAGGATCGCCAGCGACAGTGCAGATGCTTTAAGCAATGAGCGCATCCCGGCGGTGGCATCGCCGTTATCAAGCGCCACAACCAGCAGCCAGTGCGTCCCCGGCACGGCGGTGGCCAGGAACGTTTTTTCGCGTCCGTTTGACGTTCCGTCAACCAGGTTGCCGCTTTTCAGAGTGGCAAAATCGGTCCCTTTGATCGTTTCAGTAAACGGCTTAAGCGTCAGCGCAGGATCGCTGCCGGCAATTACGGTGCCGTTGCTGTCCAGAAGCAGTCCGCTGCTGGCCGGAGTCGGGTGAATACCGCGCACGTTAGCCACCACGCTGTCCATTGCCACATCGCCCGCCACCACCGCTTTCAGGGCGCCTTGCTCTTTAACGGGTACCGCGAACGTCACCACCAGTTTCCCGGTGCCCGCGTCCACATAGGGTGCAGTCACTACCGGGCCATCAGCGCTGACGACCTGCTGATACCACGGGCGAAGGGTGGGATCGTAATCAGCGGGTACCCCGGTTGGGTCAGAAAATTTAGCCGTTTTGCTGGCATAACCCACGTAGACGTTGGTGAATCCACCCGCCAGCGCAAGCTGTTTAAACACCGGAACCGGATCGTCGCTGAGCGCGACCGACTGCGCCGAAGTGATGACGGTTATTTTGCTGTTCACCCAGTCGGCAATCGCCATGTTGTGGCTGGCGCTGGTGCTGGTCAGAATATCGCGCTGCGACTGCTGGTTATCCTGGCGCGTGACCTGAAAGTTAATAATGGTATTAAGAAGAAGGGCGACGATCAGACAGCCTGTCGTCGCAGCAATGATGCGGGCGCGAATCGAACTGAACATAAGTGTAATACCTGCTGTGTTGTTTCCATGCCTATCGGCAACGGTGCAGGTAAACTTGATGCTGAAACCGCGTCCATAAGAAAATAATATTTTTAGCGGGTTATTATTAAAAAGTTAATACTTTATCGGCGGAAAGCGTCCATTCAGCCAGCTCCACCAGCGTACCAATTTCCACGCCATCAATCAGCGGCAGCCCGGTAATGCCGCGCCCGTCGGTACAGGTTTTGCACAGTTTGACCGGAACGTTTTGCGCGGTCAGGATCTCCAGCATTTGTTGAATGTTGTAGCCCTCTGCGGGTTTTTGCCCCTTCAGCCCGGCCGTGACGGCGTCGGACATCAAAAAGAGGCGCAGCTCCAGCTCACTCTCCTTATCGCGCAGCGCGATTGCCAGGCGCAGGCTGTTAAAAAGGGATTCACTGCCGTAGGCCGCACCGTTGGCGACGATCACAATCTTCTGCATGTTGACTCCTGTTCTTTGAAAAGGCACGAATATTGCTTCTCGTACCGAAGAATACGTATCGGGGAGAGAAACGATGACGATAGTGGCTGGCAGTTCCCCTGGCGCAACCGAATGGTTCCAGCGTGCGAGAATGTTGCGCGAGGAACAGCTCGGCAGACTGGCGCAGCTGGGCGCACTGGTGAACGGCATCAGTCGACTGGTGCATATGCTACAGTGCGAGCGCGGTGCGTCAAATGTCTGGCTCTGCTCGCAGGGCAAATTGTACGCGCCTGAATGCAAGGCCAGCAGGGCCCTGGTGGATGTAAACCTCGCCGCATTGCACCTTCAGTTTAACGAACCGCTGCCGGGCAGCGCCCTGTGCGAACGTATTGCCAGCGCACTGCACGGCCTTGAGACGCTAACGGCGCTGCGTGATGGCGTTACAGGTCAATGCGTCACCGCGCCGCAGGCGATGGAACATTACAGCCGCATACTGCGTCATTTGCTCAGTATCGTACCCCAACTCAGCGACAGCATTGACGATCCGCACATCGCGGGCCGATTTGTGGCCCTTTACAGCCTGATGCAGGGCAAAGAACTTGTGGGACAAGAGCGGGCGCTGGGGGCTATTGGTTTCACCCAGGGATTCTTTGACGATGAAACCCGCCAGCGGCTGGTGGATCGCATTGATGGCCAGCAGGCCTGCTTTGAGGTTTTTATCTCCCATTGCACTCCAGACGTGCAGGAGTCATTTACCCTCAACTGCCTGCCGGGTCTGGAGACTGAAAAACTCAGGCGTGAAGCGTGCACCCGCCAGCCTCCGGCAGATAACGGTGATACCGCCCTCAAATGGTTTGCCCTGCAAACCGCGCGCCTTGAGCACCTGCGCACGCTGGAGGAGGTGGCAATTGCCGATCTGATGACGGCAGTTGAGGAGCGCCGCTATAGCGAAAACCTGCACGCAGACGATGAACACGACGATATCCTGGCGCGATTTCCGGATAAACCGCTGCTGCCGCTGGTGCGCCAGCAGGCGCGTGAAATTGAGCAACTCTCCCGTCAGCTTGCTTCCCTGCGCGACACGCTGGAGGAGCGTAAGACCATCGACAAAGCCAAAAGCGTGCTGATGACGCACCAGAACATGAGCGAGGAGCAGGCGTGGACCGCCCTGCGCAAAATGGCGATGGATAAAAACCAACGCATGGTAGATATCGCCCGTGCGCTGCTTACGGTGAAAAATCTGTGGAAGATACCCCCTGGGGAGTAGTTGCACAGTCAGTGGGCAATTTATGCCTGATTGAGGTGCGTAATACAGCGCTCTTCTTGCAGAAACCCCGTAACGCCGGGGATGAAAAGCTGGCATTACCTTTGCATTAACAGATTAACCATTTTCGACGATGCGCCAACGGCGGTGCATGCGTCTTCAGGATAAAGGCGTCCAGCGGTGCTTCAGCACCGTCGGGCGCTTTTTTTTGCCTTTTTTCAGGAGCAATTATGGCGGATTTGTCGAGACGGCGGTTATTGCAGGCCAGCATGCTGGCGAGTGGTGCGATGCTGTTGCCGGGTGTCATGCAGGCCGCATGGGCGGCGGGGTCAGATAAGCCGGAGCAGGATACCGTGCGTATCGGGTTTATACCTCTGACCGACTGCGCGCCCGTGGTTATCGCGGCCCTGAAGGGGTTCGATAAAAAACACGGCATTACTATTGTGCCGACCAAAGAGGCGAGCTGGGCGGCGGTGCGCGACAAGCTGGTGGCGGGCGAACTGGACGCCGCGCACATTCTTTACGGCCTGCTGTACGGTCTGGAGCTGGGTATCGCGGGCAAGCCGCAGCAGATGGCGAACCTGATGACCCTCAACCAGAACGGTCAGGCCATTACGCTCTCCAGCGATCTGGCGGAGAAGGGCGTTCGTGACCTCGACGGGCTGAAAAAGCTGATTGCGCAGCAGGCGCCGGGAACCTACACCTTCGCGCATACCTTCCCGACGGGAACGCACGCCATGTGGCTCTACTACTGGCTGGCCAGCGCGGGGATTAACCCGTTTGACGACGTGCGCACCGTGGTGGTGCCGCCGCCGCAGATGGTGATGAACATGCGCATTGGCAACATGGTCGGGTTTTGCGTTGGCGAGCCGTGGAACGCGCGGGCGATTAACGACCGCATCGGGTTTACCGCCGCCACGTCACAGTCCATCTGGGCCGATCACCCGGAAAAGATCCTCGGCACCCGACGCGACTGGGTGGCGAAAAATCCGCACACCGCACGGGCGCTGGTGAGCGCCGTGATGGAAGCCGCGCGCTGGATCGAGGCGTCAGCGGAAAACAAACGCGAAACCGCGCAGATCCTCTCGCGCCGCGCCTGGCTCAACTGCAAGGAACAGTATCTCACCGGACGCATGCTCGGCGAGTACGACAACGGGGTCGGTCAGCGCTGGCAGGATGCGCACCCGATCCGTTTCTTCAACGAGGGTGCCGTGAGCTACCCGTATCTCTCCGACGGCATGTGGTTCTTAACCCAGTTCCGCCGCTGGGGCTTGCTCAACGCCGCGCCGGATTACGCGGGCATTGCACAGCGCATTAACCAGACCGCGGTCTGGCAGGATGCCGCGACCGCCGTGGGCGGCATGTCCACACCGTCATCACCGTATCGCAGCAGCACCCTGATGGACGGCACCGTCTGGAACGGCACCGATCCGGAAGGGTACGCCAACCGCTTCGCCATTCACCGTAAAGGGGCCTGAGTATGCAGCATCTGCAAAATGCAAAACCACAAGAGACGTCAGAGAGCGGGGAAGTGATAGTCCTGCCTCCGTTACAGGTTCGCCGTCGTGCGCCCGCGTTTACGCGTCGGATGAATGATTTTTTACAGCGCGTCATCCCGGCGCTGCTCGGTCTCGGCCTGCTGGTGGTGCTCTGGCAGCTGGCGGCGATAAACAGTAAAGGCTTTCCGACGCCGCTCAGCACGCTCGATTCGGCCATGACCCTGTTTGCCGATCCGTTTTATCGCGACGGGCCAAACGATATGGGCATTGGCTGGAACGTGCTGGCGTCGTTGCAGCGCGTCGCCATCGGCTTCGGTCTGGCGGCGCTGGCGGGCATTCCGCTGGGCTTTTTGATTGGCCGCTTCACCTTTTTCTCCCGCATGTTCAACCCGCTGATCGCGCTACTGCGTCCGGTCAGCCCGCTGGCCTGGCTGCCTATCGGCCTGCTGCTGTTCCAGAAAGCGGAGCCTGCATCGAGCTGGACTATTTTTATCTGCTCCATCTGGCCGATGGTCATTAACACCGCCGAAGGGGTGCGCTGTATTCCGCAGGACTACCTCAACGTGGCCCGGGTGCTGAAACTCTCAGAGTGGACCATCATGCGCCGCATTCTTTTCCCGGCCGTGCTGCCTGCGGTGCTGACCGGGGTACGTCTTTCCATTGGCATTGCCTGGCTGGTGATTGTCGCCGCCGAGATGCTCACCGGAGGTTTAGGCATTGGCTTCTGGATCTGGAATGAGTGGAACAACCTCAACGTCGAAAACATTCTCATCGCCATCGTCATCATTGGCGTGGTCGGGTTGCTGCTGGAGCAGGGGCTGATGCTGATCGCCCGTCGCTTTAGCTGGCAGGAAAAATAAGGAGTGAAGATGAAACCGTTAATTCAGGTCCAGGCCGTGAGCCAGCGTTTTTCCACCGCCAGCGGCGAGTTTCTGGCGCTGCAAAACGTCTCTTTTGATATCCACGAGGGCGAAACCGTCAGTCTGATTGGTCACTCCGGCTGCGGCAAGTCGACGCTGTTAAACCTGATCGCCGGGATCACGCTGCCGACGGAAGGCGGGCTGATTTGCGACAACCGCGAAATCGCCGGGCCGGGGCCAGAGCGCGCGGTGGTGTTTCAGAATCATTCGCTGCTGCCGTGGCTGACCTGCTTCGACAACGTGGCGCTGGCGGTGGATCAGGTCTTCCGTCACACCATGAGTAAGGCCGAGCGCAAAGCGTGGATTGAGCACAATCTCGACCGGGTGCAGATGGGCCACGCGCTGCATAAGCGCCCCGGGGAGATCTCCGGCGGTATGAAGCAGCGCGTCGGGATTGCCCGCGCGCTGGCGATGAAGCCGAAAGTCCTGCTGATGGATGAACCCTTCGGCGCGCTGGATGCGCTGACGCGCGCCCATCTTCAGGACTCGGTGATGCAGATCCAGCAGGCGCTGAACACCACCATCGTGCTCATCACCCACGACGTGGACGAGGCGGTACTACTCTCTGACCGCGTACTGATGATGACCAACGGCCCGGCGGCCACCGTGGGTGAGATCCTGCGCGTCGATCTGCCGCGCCCGCGCAACCGGGTGCAGCTGGCGGACGACAGCCGCTATCACCACATGCGCCAGCAGATCCTCCATTTCCTCTACGAAAAACAGCCGAAAGCGGCGTAATGAGGGGGCACGATGCGACTGGTCATTATCGGTAATGGTATGGCGGCAACCCGGCTGATTGCGTCGCTCACCGGGCGTGTTCCCGGTCGTTTCGCTGTCACCGTCATCGGTGACGAGCCGGAGCAGGCATACAACCGCATCCAGCTTTCGCCAGTGCTGGGTGGCGAAAAGCAGGCGGAGCACATCTGTCTGCACGATGAAGACTGGTACACGGCACGAGGCGTGACGGTGCTGCGAGGAGAAACGGCGCTCGCAGTAGACGTCAACGCGCGTGAAGTGCATACCTCTGCTCGCACGCTGGGCTGGGATGCGCTGGTGTTTGCTACCGGTTCTACCCCTGTTGTGCCGCCGATCCCCGGCGGCGATGCGCCGCATGTGTTCACCTTTCGCACCCTGGCAGAAACCCGCGCCATCCAGAATATCTCCGGGCCGGCGGTAGTGCTGGGCGGCGGAGTACTCGGTGTGGAGGCAGCGGCAGCGCTGGCGCGCAAGGGTGACAACGTCACGCTCGTGCATCGCGGTCCGTGGCTGATGGAACAGCAGCTGGATCAGCAGGCGGGACTGTTGCTGGAAGAGGCGCTGGCGGCGCGGGGCGTTAGCTGTGAACTCGCCTCCGGCATCACCGCCATCGCTGACGATGCCGTGACGTCGCTCGACGGACGCCGCATTGCCGCCACGCGCGTGGTGCTGGCAACCGGCGTGCAGCCCAACGTTGCGCTGGCAAATGCCAGCGGCATTCGCTGCGCGCGCGGCATCGTGGTGGATCAGCAGATGCAAACCTCCGTGCCGGGTATCTACGCCATCGGCGAGTGCTGCGAAATTGACGGCCAGACGTTTGGCCTGGTGGCCCCCTGTCTGGCGCAGGCGGATATTCTTGCCGCGCGGCTGGCCGGGGAGGTCACCGCGCCGTTTACCCTGACCGACAACGGCGTGCGCCTTAAGGTGACCGGCGTGGAGCTGTTCAGCCTCGGACGCGCGACGGCGCAGGCGGACGATGTGGTCTGGAGTTCATGGGACCCGCTGACCCGTCACTATCGACGTTTACTGATCCATCAGGGGGCGCTGGCTGGCGTGCTGCTGATGGGTGACTGCCGCAGCGCGGCAACCTTTACCGATTTACTGGCAACGGCTGCGCCCGCCCACGCGGACTGGCTGTTCGATCGTTTCACAACGCAACCGCAGGTTGCAGGACAGAACGCTATGACAAAACCTACTCTGGTGGTGGTTGGGCACGGTATGGTCGGCCATCATTTCCTCGAAGACTGCGTTAACCGCAATTTGCATCAGCAGTATCAGATTATTGTTTTTGGCGAAGAGCGCTATGCCGCCTATGACCGCGTGCATCTGTCGGAATATTTTGGCGGACGCAGCGCGGACTCGCTCTCGCTGGTGGCGGGGGAGTTCTTTGCCGATAACGGCATTGAGCTGCGCCTCTCGCAGCAGATCGTTGCTATCGATCGTGATGCACACGTAGTGCGTACCGCCAGTGGCCATGAGACTCACTGGGACAAGCTGGTGCTGGCGACCGGCTCGTACCCGTTCGTACCACCCGTTCCGGGCAACGATCTGCCGGGGTGTTTTGTCTACCGCACCCTCGACGATCTGGACAACATTGCGGCCCATGCGGCAGGCTCTCGCCGCGGCGTGGTAATTGGCGGCGGCCTGCTGGGTCTGGAGGCGGCGAATGCACTTAAGCAGCTCGGGCTGGAAACTCACGTGGTGGAGTTTGCGCCGAACCTGATGGCGGTGCAGCTCGACAGCGACGGCGCGGCAATGCTGCGCAAGAAAATTGAGGCGCTGGGCGTAGGGGTACACACCAGTAAATCGACGACGGAGATTGCCACCGCAGACGACGGGCTGGTGCTGCGCTTTGCCGATGGTGAACAGCTGGAAACGGACATGGTGGTCTTCTCTGCCGGTATTCGTCCGCAGGACGTGCTGGCGCGCAGCAGCGGGCTGGTTATCGGCGAGCGCGGCGGGATCTGCATTGACGACGGCTGCCGGACTTCCGATCCGGACGTGCTTGCTATCGGCGAATGCGCGCTGTGGGAGGGAAAAATCTTTGGCCTGGTGGCCCCGGGCTACCAGATGGCGCGCGTGGCCGCCGCTGTGCTGGCGGGTGAGGAGAAGCGCTTCACCGGCGCGGATATGAGTACCAAACTCAAGTTGCTGGGCGTGGATGTGGCGTCGTTTGGCGATGCCCATGGGCGCACGCCGGGCGCGCTGAGCTACCAGTGGACGCACGGGCCGCAGCAAATCTACAAAAAAATTGTGGTCAGCCACGACAGCAAAACCCTGCTGGGTGGCGTGCTGGTGGGCGATGCCAGCGAATACGCCACGCTGGTGCAGATGATGCTCAACGGCATCAGCCTGCCAAAAGAGCCGGAAACGCTGATCTTACCCGCGTCGTCAGGCAGCGCGCCGAAAGCGCTGGGCGTGGCGGCGCTGCCGGAAAGCGCGCAGATCTGTTCGTGTCATAACGTCAGCAAAGGGGATATCTGCCAGGCGGTAAGCGCGGGCGCAACGGATATCGGCGCCATTAAGCAGTGCACCAAAGCGGCGACCGGCTGCGGAGGCTGTAGCGCGCTGGTGAAGCAGGTGATGGAGTTCCAGCTTGCGGAGCAGGGCGTGGAGGTGAAGAAAGATATCTGCGAACACTTCCCGTACTCGCGTCAGGAGATTTACCACCTGGTGCGCGTCAACCATATCCGCACCTTCGACCAGCTTATCAGCCGCTACGGTCAGGGGCACGGGTGCGAGATCTGTAAGCCGCTGGTGGGATCGGTATTGGCTTCCTGCTGGAACGAGTATCTGCTGAAACCGGTGCATCTGCCGTTGCAGGACACCAACGACCGCTATTTCGCTAATATTCAGAAGGACGGAACGTACTCTATCGTCCCGCGGATGCCTGCGGGTGAAGTGACCGCCGACGGGCTGATCGCCATCGGCCAGATCGCGAAACGCTATAGCCTTTACAGCAAAATTACCGGCGGGCAGCGTATTGACCTGTTTGGCGCCACGCTCGAACAGTTGCCGGGAATCTGGCAGGCGCTGGTGGAGGCCGGGTTTGAGACCGGACATGCCTACGGGAAATCTCTGCGCACGGTGAAATCCTGCGTCGGGTCGACCTGGTGCCGCTACGGCGTGCAGGATTCCACCGGCCTCGCGGTCAGGCTGGAGCACCGCTACAAGGGCCTGCGCGCGCCGCACAAAATCAAAATGGCGGTCTCCGGCTGTACCCGTGAGTGCGCAGAGGCGCAGAGCAAAGACGTGGGGGTGATTGCCACGGACAAAGGCTGGAACCTCTATCTGTGCGGCAACGGCGGGATGAAGCCGCGCCACGCGGACCTCTTCGCCAGCGATCTGGACGACGAAACGCTGATCCGCACCGTTGACCGTTTCCTGATGTTCTACATTCGCACGGCAGATCGTCTGCAACGTACCAGTACCTGGATGGATAACCTGGAAGGCGGCCTCGACTATCTGCGCGAGGTGATCCTCAACGACAGCCTGGGGATCGCCCACGAGCTGGAGCAGGAGATGGCTCGGGTGGTGGAGACCTACCAGTGCGAATGGCAAACCACCCTAAACGATCCTGACCGCCTGGCGCTGTTTCGCACCGCGGTGAATGTCCCTGCCGCGGCGGAGAGCAAGCGCTGGCAGGAAATTTGTAATATCGATGAGATCCCGGAGCAGGCGGGCATCGGTGCGCATCTTGGGCGCAAACCGATTGCGCTGTTCCGCTTTGGCAAAAACGTTTATGCCCTCGACGATCGGGAGCCGGGTAGCCGCGCGAACGTGCTTTCACGCGGCATCCTCGGCGATGCGGCGGGGGAACCGGTGGTGATCTCGCCGCTCTACAAGCAACGTATTCGTCTGCGCGACGGCTGTCAGGTGGAGAATGGCGAACCCGTGGTGCGCGCCTGGCCGGTAAAAATTGAAAACGGCAAGGTATGGGTTGGAAATGAAGAGCTGGTGATGCGTGCGGAGGCCTCATGACCGAAACCCGGACAACGTGCCCTTACTGCGGGGTGGGCTGCGGCGTGGTCGCCAGCGCAGACGGTGAAAAGGTGAGCATTCGGGGGGATGAAACTCATCCGGCGAATTTCGGTCGTCTGTGTGTAAAAGGATCTGCCCTCGGGGAAACCACGGGGTTGCAGGGACGCCTGCTGCGCCCGGTGGTCGATGGCCGGGAGGTGGCATGGCCGCAGGCGCTGGGCGAAGCGGGCGAGCGGCTACGGAACATCATCAACGAATGGGGGCCGCAGGCGGTGGCGTTTTATGCCTCCGGCCAGCTGTTGACCGAGGATTACTATGCCGCCAACAAGCTGATGAAAGGCTTTATCGGGGCGGCGAACATTGATACCAACTCGCGGCTGTGCATGTCATCGGCGGTGGTGGGCTACAAACGCGCCTTCGGTGAAGACGTGGTGCCGTGCAGCTACGAGGACGTGGAAAACAGCGATCTGGTGGTACTCGTTGGCTCAAACGCGGCCTGGACGCATCCGGTGCTGTATCAGCGGCTGGTGCAGGCAAAGCACAACAATCCGCAGATGAAAGTGGTCGTGATCGATCCGCGTAAAACCGCCACCTGCGATATAGCCGATCTCCACCTCGCGCTCAGACCCGGCAGCGACGCCGGGCTGTTTGTGGGGTTGCTCAATCTGATTCAGGGGCGGGGCGAGTGGCCGATCCCTCGCGTGGCGGCGTTTTGCGATCTGCCTTCAGACGAGATTGGCACCTTCTACGACTGGTTTATCACCGCGCCACGCGCGATCACGCTCTACACCATGGGGATCAACCAGTCCTCCACCGGCAGCGACAAGTGTAACGCCATCATTAACGTGCATCTTGCCAGCGGGAAGTTCAACCGTCCTGGCTGCGGCCCGTTTTCGCTGACCGGACAGCCAAATGCCATGGGCGGGCGGGAAGTGGGCGGGCTGGCGAATCAGCTGGCGGCGCACATGAACTTCGAGCCGGACGATCTTTCGCGCGTGGCGCGTTTCTGGGGAACGGAACGGCTGGCGCAGACCCCGGGCCTGATGGCGGTGGAATTGTTTGACGCCATTGCGCGCGGCGAGGTGAAGGCGGTGTGGATCATGGGCACCAACCCTGCCGTGTCGCTTCCCGACAGCCACGCGGTGTGTCAGGCTCTGGCAGCCTGCCCGCTGGTCATGGTATCTGAGGTGATGCAGGAGACGGACACCAGCCGGTTTGCCCATATCCGTTTTCCCGCCCTGGGCTGGGGCGAGAAAAACGGCACGGTGACCAATTCTGAACGCCGTATCTCCCGCCAGCGTGCCTTTCTGCCTGCGCCGGGCGAGGCCAGACCGGACTGGTGGATAATCGCCCGGATGGCAGACCAGCTCGGTTATGGCGATGCCTTCGCCTGGGAACACCCTCAGGAGATATTTTGTGAACATGCGGCGCTGACGGCGTTTGAAAATAACGGCGAACGGGCGCTAAACCTGCGCGAACTGGCGTCGCTGTCGCGAGAGGCGTGGGACGCGCTGGCGCCTTATCAGTGGCATGCCGGTGATTTCCCGCAAAGAAATCTTGTACCGGTTGATCCTTCCTCGCATGGGGCAGGCGTCGACGAATTGTACCCCTTGATACTGAATACCGGGCGGATCCGCGATCAGTGGCACACCATGACGCGCACGGGGTATGTTCCGCGCCTGATGCAGCATATTGATGAGCCTTTTGTTGAGATGAACGCAACCGATGCGGCGCGCGCTGGGCTGACTGACGGCCAGCTGGCGCGGATAAGCTCCCCGCGCGGGGTGATGGTTGCCAGAGTACGTATCTCCACCGCGCAGCGTGCGGGCGAGCTGTTTGCGCCGATGCACTGGAACGCGCAATTTGCACGGCAGGGGAAGGTCAATGCGTTGGTAGAAGGGCGGATTGATGCTGGTTCCGGCCAGCCGGAGAGTAAACAAACCGCGGTGAGGATCATGCCCTGGCTACCGGCCTGGCAGGGTGAACTGTATGCCCGCGAGCTGCCAGCGCTGCCGCCGTCGGTCTGCTGGTGGCGTAAAGCCTCACGTCTGACGGTGGCGGGGGAGCAGCCGTTGCTGTCGTGGGTCAGGGCGTACGCCAGCGGTCGGGGCTGGCAGTTACAGGTGGCACAGACGGGAGAACGCAGCAGCGTGCTCGCCTGGCATCACGGCGAGCTGATGCTGGGCTACTGGGAGGGCCATACGCTGCCGGCGCTGGCGCATGCGTTTATTGAAGAAGCCTTTGCTGCTGCACCCGTACAACTCGCTGAACGCCATGCGCTGCTGCACGGACAACGGCCGGGCGAAGATGCCGATCCCGGGCGAATTATCTGTAGCTGCTTCAGCGTGGGTGAAAATACGATACGTAAGGCGATAGCCGGAGGCTGTGATTCTGCCGCAGCGCTGGGCGTGAAGCTGCGCTGCGGCACGAACTGCGGCTCCTGCGTGCCGGAGCTGAAAGCGCTGTTGGGATAATAGTGCAAGGGCGTCGGTTGGCGGCTTCGCACCGGTACGAATTTGTAGGTCGGGTAAGGCGAAGCCGCCACCCGACAAATCTTTTCAGGATATTCCTGAAATTTCTGTTAAGACTGGTTTTCAGGGCTTATGGCGTTAACATAATAAGTGTTTGTTCATAAACACAGGTTCTGATTGACGACGTTGAAGGCTGTATCGTCCCGCATCCGTTTTTTGCTGTTACTCCCCCTTTTTACGGCTGGAGCCCTTCACGGTGCGCCGAAATCCTTCGTGCAGCAGGCGCAGAATCCGTTTGATAATAACGGCGATAGCCTGCCGGATCTCGGTATGGCGCAACCGACCACCGAAGGCGAAAAGCATCTGGCTGAAATGGCAAAGGCCTTCGGTGAAGCCAGTATGACCGATAACGGCCTGACGGCCGGGCAGCAGGCGCGACAGTTCGCGTTTGGCAAAGTGCGGGATGCCGTCAGCGGTGAAGTCAACGAGCAGATTGAATCCTGGCTTTCACCCTGGGGAAACGCCAACGTCAATGTACTGGTGGATGACGACGGCAACTTTAACGGCAGCAGCGGTAGCTGGTTTATCCCCTGGAACGACAACACCCGTTATCTGAGCTGGAGCCAGCTTGGCCTGACGCAGCAGACAGATGGGCTGGTGAGCAATGTCGGGATCGGGCAGCGCTGGGTTGCCGGAAACTGGCTGCTGGGCTACAACACCTTTTACGACAACCTGCTGGAAGACAACCTGCAACGTTCCGGGCTGGGCGCAGAGGCGTGGGGTGAAAACCTGCGCCTGTCGGCCAATTACTACCAGCCGTTCGCTGGCTGGCAGCCGCGTTCCGACATCCGCGAGCAGCGCATGGCGCGCGGGTACGACGTAACGGCCAAAGCCTGGCTTCCCTGGTTTCATCACCTGAACACCAGCGTCAGCTTTGAACAGTATTTTGGCGATAACGTCGATCTGTTTAACAGCGGTACGGGGTATCACAACCCGGTTGCGGTCAACCTGGGGCTGAACTATACCCCCGTACCGCTGGTCACCCTGACGGCTGCCCATAAGCAGGGGGAGAGCGGCGTTAGCCAGAATAACCTCGGGCTGAAGCTCAACTATCGTTTTGGCGTGCCGCTGGCGAAACAGCTTTCCGCCGGGGAAGTGGCGGCGACGCGCTCGCTGCGGGGCAGCCGCTATGATTCACCCGATCGCGATAATCTGCCCGTGATGGAATTCCGTCAGCGCAAAACCCTCTCGGTATATCTGGCCACGCCGCCGTGGGATCTTAAGCCAGGCGAAACCGTGATGCTGAAGCTGCAAATTCGCAGCAAGCACGGTATCCGGCAGATCCACTGGCTGGGTGATACCCAGGCGCTCAGCCTGACCTCACCGGCAAACGGCAACAGCAGCGATGGCTGGAGTGTGATCATGCCTGCATGGGATGATTCAGAAGGGGCGAAAAACGCATGGCGGCTAACGGCCGTGGTGGAAGATAAGGATGGGCAGCGTGTCTCCTCCAATGAGATCACGCTTTCCGTGGTGCAACCGCTCGTCGCAATGCCTGCCGACGATCCACGGTGGAAGTTGCTGCCGGATGAGTAAGTTAAAAAATGCGCTCCTGATGCACCCAGACGGCGGCTTCGACGCGGGATTTTAACTTCATTTTTTTCAGCATGTGTTTGACATGCACTTTGACCGTGCTCTCGGTGATGTCCAGACGGCGGGCGATCATTTTATTCGGCAGCCCCTGGGCAATCAGCTTCAGAATGTCACGCTCGCGCGGTGTCAACTGGCTGACGTCGCGGTCAGACGTGGCGCGGTTCGCACGCAGGCTGGCGGCCAGTACCGGCGTTAACGCTTCACTCAGCACCATCTCGCCTGCGGCAGCCTGTTGCAGCGCCTTGAGCAGATCTTCCGGCTCCATATCTTTCAGCAGATAGCCGTCTGCCCCTCGCTTGAGGGCGGTGACCACGTCTTCTTCATGGTTTGAGACGCTGAAGACCACCACCCGGCCAGAGAGGGATTTCTCCCGCAGCTTGTCGAGGGTTTCCAGGCCATTCATGCCCGGCATGTTGAGATCGAGCAAGATCAAATCAGGATCGAGCGATTCGGCAAGTTCAATACCCTGTTCGCCGTTGCTGGCTTCCCCGACGACGGTGATATCTGGCGCCATGCTGACAAGCTGTTTAACGCCAGTGCGCAGCATCGGATGATCGTCAATCAACAGGATAGATGCCGGTTCCTGATTAGTCATGGTTTTCTCCTTGAGCAGTTATGAGGGGCTTTTCGGGTATAAAGGTGACCACTACTTCGGTGCCACCTGACTCTCCCCGGCGAACCTGGCAATCACCGCGCAGGCTTTGCGCGCGGTCTCGCATGATAATTAAACCATAATGGTTCGTTCGTTCGGCATTTTCCGGCACGCCGCGGCCGTTATCCTGAACCCTGAGCTTCACCTGATTATCCTGGCAGCTGACGGTGACCGTAACGGCCGTCGCCTCGGCATGCTTGAGCACGTTGCTCAGGGCTTCACGGGCAATTTGCAGCAAATGGATCGCCTGGTGAGAGGGGACAAAACGCGGTGGCAGCTGGTAATCCAGCTTCACCGGGAAGCCCAGCCGGGCACTAAACTCCTGACAGCTGGACTCCAGCGCAGGGCGCAGCCCCGGCTCGGTGAGCTGCAAACGGAAGGTGGTCAGCAGCTCGCGAAGCTGAACCCACGAGGTGTTAAGCTCGTTGCGGATCTGGCTGAGCAGCTGTTTGCTGCTCTCGGGCATGCCTTCGTCCTGCATTTGCAGGCAGCTCACCTGCATCTTCATGCAGGAGAGGGACTGGGCGATGGAGTCGTGCAGCTCGCGGGCGATGGTGGCACGCTCCTCCATCACGATCAGCTGCTGCTGTTTCTCCTGGTGGCGGTCGAGCGCCAGCGTGGCCGTGAGCTGCTCAACAAGCGTATCGACCAGCTGCTGCTGGTCGTGGCTCAGGTGACGTCCGGCGGGCAGGGTGGCCAGCAAAATACCGTACTGGGTATGGCTGTCCATCAGCCGCCACTTGAGGGTCGTGCCGCTGGTGGTAAGCGGCGGCAAGCCGCGCGGGCACAGATGACACCCTTTATCGTCGCAGGAGATGTCCGACTGACAGGTAAATTCCTGATGGTTTTCCTCATCTTCAACGTCGTAAACCCGAAGCTCAAGATCGCGGAGCAGAGTCAGGTTTTGCAGGCCGTTCAGTACTGGCGAGAGACGTTCGCAAAGCGGTACCTGCATATGCAGGCGACGGTTCGCCTGCCAGAGGAAAGAGAGGATCTCGTTTTTTTGCTCAAGCCCGGCGGTTTTCTCCTGGACGCGTTGTTCCAGTACCGCGTAGCTCTCTGATAGCTCTGCCGACATGGTATTGAGCGCCTCGCCAAGCATCGCCATTTCGTTGCGCCCGCTGATGTGCGTGCGCTGGGTAAAATCGCGCTGTGTGACGGCGCGGGCCATCGCCAGGAGCTGTTTCCAGGGGTTAAGCAACCGCGCGCGCAGCCAGATAACCGTGAAAATCAGCAGCAAACCCATAAACAGCGCCATTGCGCGGTGAACCATCACCACACGGTCAATGCGTAACTCTGTGGTGCGATCGAATGAGGAGACAAGATGATCGATGCGTGACACAAACCCGGCGACATCCTGGGCGACCGTTTCCCGGTCTTCCGCCCGCTTTAAGCCGGGCTCCAGCTGGGTATGCCAGTAGCCCTGAAGCGCCTTAAGCTGAGATTGCTGACCGTCACGGATGGCGGCTCTTTCCAGTTCAGGGCTGAATGCGGTACGCTCCATTTCGTCGATAAGCGGTTGGTCAGCCTGCGTCAGCGGCACCGACGCCAGTAGCCGGTAACTCTGCATACGTAGCGAGCCTGCCTCGTTGATGGCATGCGCGTTACCCTGTACACCCTGTACCAGCCAGCCAGAAATAGCCATGCCGGTCACACCGATAGCGGTGGACAGCAGAACAATAAGCGCCAGCTGGTTAACCAGCGTCAGCGGAGATAAACATCTTTTTAACATAGAGTTGCCGGGCTCCTGACGTGACCTGATTGCAGGAATGGCGCTATTCTGGTGCATACCCTGGAGTATACCCATACCAATAAAGGATTACCTCTAAATTGCCATAGGGGTAACGGTTAGTGGGTGGACGAAGCAGGGATGCCTCAGCACCGTGAAAAACCACACCTTTTTTACGTTTTGCATCTACTCATTAAGAGTGATGGCTTTTTTTTTGCCGCAAAACCTCCCACTTTTCCTTTGATTTATATCAACTTACCGCCGCTCTAAAGCCCTAATGTTTGCAGCATCATTCGAGAATCAGAGGTGTCTATGAGTCACTCTTCCGCTCCCGAAAGGGAAACTGGTGCCGTTATTACAGACTGGCGTCCAGAGGATCCGGCGTTCTGGCAACAGCGCGGCCACCGTGTAGCAAGTCGTAATCTGTGGATTTCCGTTCCATGTCTGTTACTGGCGTTTTGCGTCTGGATGTTGTTCAGTGCGGTTGCGGTTAACCTGCCAAAAGTGGGCTTTACCTTTACCACCGACCAGCTGTTTATGTTGACCGCGTTGCCGTCGCTTTCAGGCGCACTGCTGCGCGTTCCTTATGCGTTTATGGTGCCGGTCTTTGGTGGTCGTCGCTGGACGGCTTTCAGTACCGGGATCATGATCATACCGTGCGTGTGGCTCGGTTTTGCGGTGCAGGATACCTCCACACCGTTTAGCGTGTTCGTGATTATCTCTCTGCTGTGCGGTTTTGCGGGGGCGAACTTTGCGTCCAGTATGGCAAACATCAGCTTCTTCTTCCCGAAAGCGAAGCAGGGTGGCGCGCTGGGCATTAACGGCGGTCTGGGTAACATGGGCGTGAGCGTGATGCAGCTGATTGCCCCGCTGGCGATCTCTGTCTCCATCTTTGCGGCCTTTGGCGGCGGCGGTGTGACGCAGCCCGACGGTTCCGTGCTGTTCCTGCAAAACGCCTCCTGGATTTGGGTACCGTTCCTGGTGGTCTTTACCCTGGCGGCGTGGTTCTTCATGAACGATCTGTCCGCGTCCAAAGCGTCATTGAGCGAGCAGCTGCCGGTTCTGAAGCGTGGCCACCTGTGGGTGATGGCGCTGCTGTATCTGGCGACCTTCGGCTCGTTCATCGGTTTCTCCGCAGGCTTTGCCATGCTGTCTAAAACCCAGTTCCCGGACGTGCAGATCCTTCAGTTTGCCTTCTTCGGTCCGTTTATCGGCGCGCTGGCACGTTCGCTGGGCGGGATGATCTCCGACCGTCTGGGCGGGACGCGCGTTACGCTGGTGAACTTTGTTGTAATGGCCATCTTCTGTGCGCTGCTGTTCCTGACGCTGCCTGCGGGTGGTGAGGGGGGTAACTTCTTTGCCTTCTTCGGCGTCTTCATGGTGCTGTTCCTGACCGCCGGGCTGGGCAGTGCGTCTACTTTCCAGATGATCTCTGTCATCTTCCGCAAGCTGACCATGGACCGCGTGAAAGCGCAGGGTGGGAGCGACGAGCAGGCAATGCGTGAAGCCGCCACCGATACCGCTGCGGCGCTTGGGTTTATCTCTGCGATAGGCGCGATTGGCGGCTTCTTTATTCCAAAAGCGTTCGGTATCTCACTGGATCTGACCGGCTCACCGGCGGGTGCGATGAAAGTATTCCTCGTCTTCTATATCGCCTGCGTGGTCATCACCTGGCTGGTATATGGCCGTAATACCAAGAAAAACAAGTAAGCTTGATTATCCGTTTGCGCGGCCTGAGTGCCGCGCTTTTTTTAATCGCTGAATAGTTACAACATACTAATGGCGTTACCCGTGGTCACCCGCAGGTAACGCTGTGATCGCCATCGCTTTACAGGTGTTTCTACCCCTTAATACCTAAGATGTTAAATTTTGCCTCGCTTATTGTACGATAAATAAAATATATCTATATAAATCAAAAGGTTAAGAAATATTAACGGCTACCGCTTTGGTGGTATTTGATCTAATACCACCCCTGAGAGTCCCCCTTCGTCTTGATCGTTATCAATTCTCACCATCTTTCATAGCGTTACCTTCGCTGCAAATCAGCAATGTCGATTTAGAGAGCCACAGGCTCCACACAGGAGATACCCGATGAGCAAATTTTTGGACCGGTTTCGCTACTTCAAACAGAAGGGTGAAACTTTTGCCGATGGGCACGGCCAGGTTCTGGATACCAACCGGGACTGGGAAGACGGTTACCGTCAACGCTGGCAGCATGACAAAGTTGTCCGTTCTACCCACGGCGTAAACTGCACTGGCTCATGTAGCTGGAAGATTTTCGTTAAAAACGGTCTGGTGACCTGGGAAATGCAGCAGACCGATTATCCGCGTACCCGTCCGGATATGCCGAACCACGAGCCGCGTGGCTGCCCGCGTGGGGCCAGCTACTCCTGGTATCTCTACAGCGCAAACCGACTGAAATACCCGCTGATGCGTAAACGCCTGATGAAAATGTGGCGTGAAGCGAAAGTGCAGCACAGCGATCCGGTTGATGCCTGGGCCTCCATCATTGAAGATGCCGACAAAGCGAAAAGCTTCAAGCAGGCGCGTGGTCGCGGTGGTTTCGTTCGCTCTTCCTGGAAAGAGGTGAACGAGCTGATTGCGGCTTCCAACGTCTACACCGTGAAAACTTACGGTCCTGACCGTGTGGCAGGCTTCTCGCCAATCCCGGCGATGTCGATGGTCTCTTACGCCTCCGGCGCGCGCTACCTGTCACTCATCGGCGGAACCTGCCTGAGCTTCTACGACTGGTACTGCGACCTGCCGCCAGCGTCGCCACAGACCTGGGGCGAGCAGACCGACGTGCCGGAGTCCGCTGACTGGTACAACTCCAGCTACATCATCGCCTGGGGCTCTAACGTTCCGCAGACCCGTACCCCGGATGCGCACTTCTTTACCGAAGTACGTTACAAAGGGACCAAAACCGTTGCCGTGACCCCGGACTACGCCGAAATCGCCAAGCTGTGCGACCTGTGGCTGGCGCCGAAACAGGGTACCGATGCCGCCATGGCGCTGGCGATGGGCCACGTAATGTTGCGTGAATTCCACCTCGACAAGCCAAGCCAGTATTTCACCGATTACGTGCGTCGCTACACCGACATGCCAATGCTGGTGATGCTCGAAGAGCGTGACGGCTATTACGCCGCAGGCCGTATGCTGCGTGCCGCGGATCTGGTGGACGCGCTGGGTCAGGAAAACAACCCGGAGTGGAAAACGGTCGCCTGCAACAGCAACGGCGAGCTGGTGGCGCCAAACGGCTCTATCGGCTTCCGCTGGGGCGAAAAAGGCAAATGGAACCTGGAGCAGCGTAACGGCACCACGGGTGAAGAGACGGAACTTCGTCTCAGCATGCTGGGCAGCCAGGATGAGATCGCCGATGTCGGCTTCCCGTACTTTGGTGGTGAAGGTTCCGAGCACTTCAACAAGGTTGAGCTGCAAAACGTTCTGATGCACAAACTGCCGGTTAAGCGCCTGCAACTGGCGGACGGTTCTACTGCTCTGGTCACTACCGTCTACGATCTGACCATGGCGAACTACGGCCTGGAGCGCGGCCTGAACGATGAAAACTGCGCGACCAGCTATGATGACGTGAAGGCTTATACCCCGGCCTGGGCGGAGCAGATCACCGGCGTGCCACGCGCGCAGATCACCCGTATCGCGCGTGAATTTGCGGAAAACGCCGACAAAACCCACGGTCGCTCCATGATCATCGTCGGTGCCGGTCTGAACCACTGGTATCACCTCGATATGAACTATCGCGGCCTGATCAACATGCTGATCTTCTGCGGCTGCGTCGGGCAGAGCGGCGGCGGCTGGGCGCACTACGTGGGCCAGGAAAAACTGCGTCCGCAGACCGGCTGGCAGCCGCTGGCGTTTGCCCTTGACTGGCAGCGTCCGGCCCGTCACATGAACAGCACCTCCTACTTCTATAACCACTCCAGCCAGTGGCGCTACGAGACGGTTACCGCCCAGGAACTGCTGTCGCCGATGGCGGATAAATCCCGCTACAGCGGCCACCTGATTGACTTCAACGTGCGCGCTGAGCGTATGGGCTGGCTGCCGTCTGCGCCGCAGCTGGGCACGAACCCGCTGCGCATTGCGGAAGCGGCGAAGAAAGCGGGCATGTCACCGGTTGACTACACCGTTAAATCCCTCAAAGACGGCTCAATCCGCTTCGCGGCAGAACAGCCGGAGAACGGTAAAAACCATCCGCGTAACCTGTTCATCTGGCGCTCTAACCTGCTGGGTTCGTCCGGTAAAGGCCATGAATACATGCTGAAATACCTGCTCGGTACCGAAAACGGTATTCAGGGTAAAGATCTCGGCAAGCAGGGCGGCGTGAAGCCAGAAGAAGTTGAATGGAAAGACAACGGTCTGGACGGCAAGCTGGATCTGGTGGTAACGCTGGACTTCCGTCTGTCCAGTACCTGCCTGTACTCCGATATCGTGCTGCCTACCGCCACCTGGTACGAAAAAGACGACATGAATACGTCGGATATGCATCCGTTTATTCATCCGCTGTCTGCGGCCGTTGACCCGGCATGGGAATCAAAAAGCGACTGGGAAATCTACAAAGACATCGCGAAGAAATTCTCCGAAGTCTGTGTAGGGCACCTGGGCAAAGAGACCGACGTGGTGACGCTGCCAATCCAGCACGACTCCGCTGCCGAACTGGCGCAACCGCTGGACGTGAAGGACTGGAAAAAAGGCGAGTGCGACCTGATCCCAGGCGTAACCGCGCCGCACATTATTCCGGTTGAACGTGATTACCCGGCAACGTACGAGCGCTTTACCTCTATCGGCCCGCTGATGGAAAAAATCGGTAACGGCGGGAAAGGGATCGCCTGGAACACCCAGAGTGAAATGGACCTGCTGCGCAGGCTCAATTACACCAAAGCGGACGGCCCGGCGAAAGGCCAGCCGATGCTGAACACGGCGATTGATGCGGCGGAAATGATCCTGACCCTGGCCCCGGAAACCAACGGCCACGTGGCGGTGAAAGCCTGGGCGGCCCTGAGCGAGTTTACCGGTCGTGACCATACGCACCTGGCGAAGAATAAAGAGGAAGAGAAAATCCGCTTCCGCGATATTCAGGCCCAGCCGCGCAAGATTATCTCCAGCCCGACCTGGTCTGGCCTCGAAGATGAACATGTGTCCTATAACGCCGGATACACCAACGTTCACGAGTTGATCCCATGGCGCACGCTGTCTGGCCGTCAGTCTCTGTATCAGGATCACCAGTGGATGCGTGACTTCGGTGAAAGCCTGCTGGTTTACCGTCCGCCAATCGACACCCGCTCCGTGAAAGCGGTGATGGGTGCGAAATCGAACGGTAACCCTGAGAAGGCGCTGAACTTCCTGACGCCGCACCAGAAGTGGGGTATCCACTCCACCTATAGCGACAACCTGCTGATGCTGACCCTGTCGCGCGGGGGGCCAATCGTCTGGATGAGCGAAGCGGACGCCAAAGATCTGGGTATCGAAGATAACGACTGGATTGAAGTGTTCAACAGCAACGGTGCCCTGACGGCACGTGCGGTGGTGAGCCAGCGCGTACCGGCCGGGATGACCATGATGTACCACGCGCAGGAACGTATCGTTAACCTGCCGGGGTCTGAGATCACCGAACAGCGCGGCGGTATTCACAACTCCGTGACCCGTATTACGCCGAAGCCGACCCACATGATCGGTGGCTATGCCCAGCTGGCCTACGGCTTTAACTACTACGGCACCGTAGGATCGAACCGCGATGAGTTCGTGGTGGTACGTAAGATGAAGAATATTAACTGGTTAGATGGCGAAGGTAATGACCAGGTACAGGAGAGCGTAAAATGAAAATTCGTTCACAAGTCGGCATGGTGCTGAATCTGGATAAATGCATCGGCTGTCATACCTGCTCAGTCACCTGTAAAAACGTCTGGACCAGCCGTGAAGGTATGGAGTACGCCTGGTTCAACAACGTGGAAAGTAAGCCGGGCACCGGCTTCCCGACCGACTGGGAAAACCAGGAGAAGTGGAAGGGCGGCTGGATCCGTAAAATCAACGGCAAACTGCAACCGCGCATGGGTAACCGTGCCATGTTGCTGGGAAAAATCTTCGCTAACCCGCATCTGCCGGGCATCGATGATTACTACGAGCCGTTTGATTACGACTACCAGAACCTGCACAACGCGCCGGAAAGCAAACACCAGCCGATCGCCCGTCCTCGCTCGCTGATCACCGGCCAGCGCATGGACAAAATTACCAGCGGTCCAAACTGGGAAGAGATTCTGGGCGGCGAGTTCGAAAAACGCGCCAAAGACCAGAACTTCGAGAACATGCAGAAGGCGATGTACGGCCAGTTCGAAAACACCTTCATGATGTACCTGCCGCGCCTGTGCGAACACTGCCTTAACCCGGCGTGCGTGGCTACCTGCCCAAGCGGCGCCATCTACAAGCGTGAAGAAGATGGCATTGTGCTGATCGACCAGGACAAGTGCCGCGGCTGGCGTATGTGCATCACCGGCTGCCCGTACAAAAAAATCTACTTCAACTGGAAGAGCGGTAAGTCTGAGAAGTGCATCTTCTGCTACCCGCGTATCGAAGCCGGTATGCCGACCGTCTGCTCAGAGAGCTGCGTAGGTCGTATCCGCTACCTCGGCGTGCTGCTGTACGACGCGGACGCGATTGAAAATGCCGCAAGCACCGAGAACGAGAAAGATCTGTATCAGCGTCAACTAGACGTCTTCCTCGATCCAAACGATCCGAAGGTTATTGAGCAGGCGCTGAAAGACGGTATTCCGCAGAGCGTGATTGACGCCGCACAGCAGTCTCCGGTGTACAAAATGGCGATGGACTGGAAGCTGGCCCTGCCGCTGCACCCGGAATACCGCACGCTGCCGATGGTCTGGTACGTGCCGCCGCTGTCTCCGATTCAGTCTGCGGCGGATGCGGGTGAACTGGGCAGCAACGGCATTCTGCCGGACGTGGAAAGCCTGCGTATCCCGGTTCAGTATCTGGCCAACCTGCTCACCGCCGGGGATACCCAGCCGGTACTGCTGGCGCTGAAACGTATGCTGGCGATGCGTCACTTCAAACGTGCGGAAACTGTTGACGGCGTGAACGATACCCGCGCGCTGGAAGAGGTTGGTCTGACCGAAGCGCAGGCGCAGGAGATGTACCGCTATCTGGCAATCGCTAACTACGAAGATCGTTTCGTGGTGCCGAGCAGCCACCGTGAACTGGCTCGCGAGGCCTTCCCGGAGAAAAGTGGGTGTGGCTTTACCTTTGGCGACGGTTGCCACGGGTCAGACAGCAAATTCAACCTGTTCAACAGCCGCCGCATCGACGCGATGGATGTGACCAGCAAAACGGAGCCGCACCAATGATTGAACTCGTCATTGTTTCGCGTCTGCTCGAGTACCCTGATGCTGCGCTTGTGCAGCATCAACAGGAACTCTTTGATGCACTCGCGTCATCTGAAAACCTGGATAAAGAGGATGCCCAGAAGCTGGGCGTTTTCCTCCGCGATCTGCTGGCGCGCGATCTTCTTGATGCGCAGGCAGACTACAGCCAGCTGTTTGACCGGGGTCGTGCCACGTCTCTGCTGTTGTTCGAACACGTTCACGGTGAATCCCGCGACCGTGGTCAGGCGATGGTGGATCTGATGGCCCAGTACGAGCAGCACGGTTTGCAACTCGACAGCCGCGAGCTGCCGGATCACCTGCCGCTGTATCTGGAATATCTGGCGCAGTTGCCGAAAGAGGAAGCGCTGGGCGGGTTGCAGGATATTGCTCCCATTCTGGCGTTGCTCGGCGCGCGTCTCCAGCAACGTGAGAGCAGCTATGCAGTCCTGTTTGATCTGCTGGTGAAACTGGCTAACGCCTCGGTTGACAGTGAAAAAGTGGCGGAGAAAATCGCGGATGAAGCCCGGGACGATACCCCACAAGCACTGGATGCCGTCTGGGAAGAAGAGCAGGTGAAATTCTTTGCTGACCAGAGCTGTGGCGAATCTGAAATCTCCGCGCATCAGCGTCGTTTTGCCGGAGCGGTGGCTCCGCAATATTTGAATATCTCTAACGGAGGACAGCACTAATGCACTTCCTGAATATGTTCTTCTTTGACATTTACCCGTATATCGCGGGCACCGTGTTCCTGGTGGGAAGCTGGCTGCGTTATGACTATGGCCAGTACACCTGGCGTGCTGCCTCCAGCCAGATGCTGGATCGTAAAGGGATGAACCTGGCGTCAAACCTGTTCCACATCGGGATTTTGGGGATTTTCGCCGGTCACTTCCTGGGGATGCTGACCCCGCACTGGATGTACGAAGCGTGGCTGCCGATTGACGTGAAGCAGAAGATGGCGATGCTCGCCGGTGGCGCCTGCGGCGTGATGACCCTGGTGGGTGGTCTGTTGCTGCTGAAACGCCGTCTGTTCAGCCCACGCGTGCGGGCTACCACGACCGGAGCGGACATCCTGATCCTCTCCCTGCTGATGGTGCAGTGTGCGCTTGGTCTGCTGACCATTCCATTCTCTGCGCAGCATATGGACGGCAGCGAGATGATGAAGCTGGTGGGATGGGCGCAGTCTGTCGTGACCTTCCGCGGGGGCGCCTCTGAGCATCTGGACGGCGTGGCGTTCATCTTCCGCGTTCACCTGGTGTTGGGTATGACCCTGTTTGTGCTGTTCCCGTTCTCTCGCCTGGTGCACATCTGGAGTGCGCCGGTGGAGTACCTGACGCGCAAATATCAGGTTGTGCGTGCTCGTCGCTGATTCGCTGTATTAATACAACCCCGCATATGCGGGGTTTTTTTTGTCTCCGATCCAGGGTTTCGTGCGGATGCCGGGTGGCGGTTGCGCCTTACCCGGCCTACAGAATTCACTATGCTCGAATCGAACCTTGGTCGAAGCTTCTTATCCTTCCCCGCATGGGAGAACCATGGGGCATTGTGCTTTGAGAGAGTGCTGTAGCATCTGGAAGTGATGGTGGTGGGGGAAGGATTCGAACCTTCGAAGTCGATGACGGCAGATTTACAGTCTGCTCCCTTTGGCCGCTCGGGAACCCCACCAGGGGTAATTCATATTTTGAGGTAAAGCTGGAGATGGTGGTGGGGGAAGGATTCGAACCTTCGAAGTCGATGACGGCAGATTTACAGTCTGCTCCCTTTGGCCGCTCGGGAACCCCACCACGGGGTAATGCTTTTAACTGGCCTGCTTCCTGTTGGAAGCGGGGCGCATCATATCAAATGAGACGCCCCTGTAAAGCATTCCTTTAGGAAAATGAAGCTGTTTGCCTGCTTTTTATCCGTAAAGGCGTAAAGCTAATCAATTCATTTTCCGAGGGATTAAAGAATAATCGTTCTGTTGCCGTACACAAAGACGCGCTGGGCAAGTACCTGATACAGCGCACGGCTTAGTACGTTCTTCTCAACGTCACGGCCAGCACGCATCATATCTTCTGCCGTGTAGGTGTGATCCACGTGAATCACGTCCTGCATGATGATTGGGCCTTCATCCAGATTATCATTCACGTAGTGCGCGGTTGCGCCAATGATCTTCACCCCACGCTCGTATGCCTGGTGATACGGACGCGCGCCAATAAAGGCTGGCAGGAAGGAGTGGTGGATGTTGATAATCTTGTTCGGGAAGCGCGCCACGAAGGATGGCGTCAGCACGCGCATATATTTCGCCAGCACCACGTAGTCCGGGTTATGCGCTTCAATCGCAGCAGCCATCAGGTTGTCGTGCTCTTCACGGGTATGGCCTTCGTGACTGACCAGCTCAAACGGAATGTCGAAACGTTCTACCAGCGTACGCAGCGTCTCGTGGTTGCCAATGACGGCGGCAATTTCGACGTCCAGGCCACCGTAGTTGGCTTTCATCAGCAGATCGCCCAGGCAGTGCGCCTCTTTGGTGACCAGAATGACAATACGGCGACGGCCCGCCGGGTTAAGCTCACGCACCGAGCCTTCCGGCAGGGCGCTGTCCAGATCGGCAAGCAGGGTTGTGTCGTTGAAAATGCCTTCCAGTTCGGTACGCATAAAGAAGCGACCGGTACGGTGGTCAACGAACTCGTTGTTCTGCACGATATTCAGTTCATGCTTGTAGCAAATGTTGGTAATTCGTGCGATCAGCCCTTTTTGATCGGGACAGATAGTGCGCAGAACTTTACGTTGTAATGATTGCATCGCCGGGAAATCCTGTTTATGTATTTGCGAAGTCTGAGTTGTCAGGCATTACTGCCGCAACACTTTTTAAATTTTTTTCCTGAACCACAGGGGCAGGGATCGTTACGACCGAATTGCGGACGTGTGCCGTCAATATAATACCATTGCCCGCTGTCCTTTAAGAACCGTGACCGTTCAATGATGGCGCCGGGTTTGTTTTGTTCGCTAAAGCGGGCGACAAAACTGACATAGCCCTCGTTCGCATCGCGGCCGGGAGCGGCTTCAAAGACGGTGAGGCCCAGCCAGACGGTGTTAGCAAATCCGGCTTCAATCTCTTGGCTAAAATCGGCAGCATGGCAGGACGGATGCCAGGTTTTAATCAGGTAGTCTGCGTTTTTGATCACAAAAGCAGTATACCGCGAGCGCATAAGGTGTGACGGGTCTGGTGCAACCTGCTTGCCAGAAAGATATCGCTGGCAACATAGGCTATACTCCAGAGCGCTACCACAGGGGCAGAGTTGAGACACGATTCTCTTCCTGGAACAAAAAATAAGGCGTTAAACGCTTAAGGTAGCAATATGTTAACTGAGCAGGTGCGTTGACGCTATGTCGGGAATCCAGGGGAAGTAAAACAGGGCTAATGAGAAAGGTAAAAATTGGACTGGCGTTGGGCTCAGGTGCTGCCCGGGGTTGGTCACATATTGGCGTTATCAATACCTTAAACCAGATGGGGATTGACGTTGATATTGTTGCAGGATGTTCTATCGGGTCGCTGGTCGGATCTGCGTACGCCTGCGGTAAGCTCCCGGAGCTTGAAAGCTGGGTGCGCTCCTTCAGTTACTGGGATGTGCTGCGCCTGATGGATCTCTCCTGGCAGCGTGGCGGCCTGCTGCGCGGCGAACGCGTGTTCAATCAGTTTCGCAAGATAATGCCCCTCGCTGACTTCAGCCACTGCCAAATGCCTTTCGGGGCCGTTGCAACCAACCTCAGTACGGGCAGGGAGTTATGGCTCACCGAAGGGGATATTCATCTCGCCGTTCGTGCATCCTGTAGTATGCCTGGATTAATGGCGCCTGTGCCTCACAATGGCTACTGGCTCGTTGACGGTGGCGTAGTGAATCCTGTCCCTGTCTCTCTGACGCGCGCCATGGGGGCGGATATCGTCATTGCCGTGGATTTACAGCACGACGCTCACCTTATGCAGCAGGATTTGATGCCGGTTAATCTTCAGAGCGATGACACGGAAGAGGAGAAACTTGCCTGGCATGCTCGATTACGCGGCAGAATAGGGCGCCTGGCTGCCCGTCGCGCGGTGACCGCACCGAACGCCATTGAAATCATGACGACCTCTATTCAAATTCTTGAGAATCGCCTGAAGCGAAACCGTATGGCTGGCGACCCTCCGGATATTCTTATTCAACCCTATTGTCCACAAATCTCTACCCTTGATTTCCACCGGGCTGAGGCCGCCATAGCAGCGGGCTCGTTAGCCGTCGAAAAGAAAATAGATGAACTGTTGCCTTTTGTGCGTACAGCACGTTGAGCACTTTTTTGATTACTTCAGCAAAATCTGACAGGCGATAGTACCAATAGCATGCCACTATTGAGTAACTGTCAGCCAGGGGAGGAACCATGACACAGCCATTGGCCGGAAAACATATTTTGATAGTAGAAGACGAGCCCGTTTTCCGATCGCTACTGGATTCGTGGTTATCCTCACTGGGTGCAACCACGTCCCTTGCCGAAGATGGCGTCGAGGCACTGGAAAAAATGGCCAGCATGGCGCCGGATCTGATGATCTGCGATCTTGAGATGCCGCGCATGGACGGATTAATGCTGGTAGAAAACCTGCGTAATGAAGGTTATCAGACACCGATACTGGTGATCTCGGCCACCGAAAATATGGCGGATATTGCTAAGGCGTTGCGTTTAGGTGTGCAGGATATTCTGCTCAAACCGGTTAAAGATTTGAACCGTCTGCGTGAAACGGTGTTGGCCTGCCTGTATCCCAATATGTTTAATTCCCGGGTGGAAGAAGAAGAACGTCTTTTCCAGGACTGGGATGCTTTAGTCAGTAATCCTCTCGCGGCCGCGAAGCTGCTTCAGGAACTTCAGCCGCCGGTGCAGCAAAATATCTCTCATTGCAGAGTAAATTATCGCCAGCTGGTAGCGGCTGACCAGCCTGGACTGGTGCTGGATATTGCGCCGCTCTCGGATTCCGACCTCGCTTTTTATTGCCTGGATGTTACCCGAGCGGGAGATAACGGCGTTCTGGCGGCCTTATTACTCCGGGCGCTGTTTAATGGATTGCTACAGGAACAATTATCCCATCAGGGGCAACGACTTCCTGAGCTAGGCAGTTTACTAAAACAGGTCAACCAACTTTTTCGCCAGGCCAATTTACCGGGGCAGTTCCCGCTTCTGGTTGGCTATTATCACAGCGGGTTGAATAACCTTATTTTGGTGTCTGCGGGATTAAATGCCACACTGAATACTGGCGAACACCATATTCAGGTGAGTAACGGCGTGCCGTTGGGTACGCTGGGAAATACTTACCTTAATCAAATTAGCCATCGCTGCACCTCCTGGCAGTGCCAAATTTGGGGTGCCGGAGGGCGGTTACGCTTAATGTTGTCCACGGAGTAAGCAGTCAGATTTTATTTTTCAGATTGCTTTACCTGTGTTTTTGCTGGCAGTGCTACTATCGCTGCAAGTTTCATGCGTATTTGTCTTAATTGATCGGCAACGCGTTCTTTTCAGACCCGTATTAGTGGCTGAGACTGTATACTCAACGCGTTATTCAATGCATAAAAGTTCAAAACTTGAACAGTTCAGGAGAATTTCAATGGCTGCCCTTAATTCGAAAGTCAGAAAGGCCGTTATCCCGGTGGCGGGATTGGGTACCAGGATGTTGCCAGCGACGAAGGCAATCCCAAAAGAGATGCTGCCTCTGGTTGATAAGCCATTAATCCAGTATGTCGTGAATGAATGTATTGCAGCAGGTATCACCGAAATTGTGCTGGTGACGCATTCATCTAAAAACTCTATCGAAAACCATTTCGATACCAGTTTCGAACTCGAAGCAATGCTGGAAAAACGCGTTAAGCGCCAGCTGCTGGAGGAAGTGCAGTCTATTTGTCCTCCACACGTTACCATTATGCAGGTTCGTCAGGGCCTGGCGAAGGGCCTGGGGCATGCAGTATTGTGCGCACATCCTGTAGTGGGTGATGAGCCGGTCGCGGTTATTCTGCCTGATGTGATCCTTGATGAGTACGAGTCCGATCTTTCCCAGGAAAACCTGGCGGAAATGATTAAACGCTTCGACGAAACCGGCAGCAGCCAGATTATGGTTGAGCCAGTCGACGACGTGACCGCTTACGGCGTGGTTGACTGCAAAGGCGTTGACCTGCAACCTGGCGAAAGCGTACCGATGGTTGGCGTTGTTGAAAAACCTAAAGCGGACGTCGCGCCGTCTAACCTTGCTGTTGTTGGTCGTTACGTACTGAGCGCTGAAATTTGGGCGCTGCTGGCGAAAACGCCTCCGGGTGCGGGCGATGAAATCCAGCTGACGGATGCTATCGATATGCTGATCGAGAAAGAGACCGTGGAAGCCTACCATATGAAAGGTAAGAGCCATGACTGCGGGAATAAGCTCGGTTATATGCAGGCATTCGTCGAATATGGTATTCGCCATAACAGCCTGGGTGAAGAATTTAAAGCCTGGCTCAAAGGTAGCGTGGGTATTAAGTAATAAACTCACCAGCCTGTGAACAAGACCGGTGTGGCGTCGCCCACCGGTTTTTTTATGCCTGTCACTCTGTAAATGACGGGGGATTGTCAAGGACGTTAAATACGGAGCCTCACAATATGACAGAATGTAAGGAGATGTTCGGGCGGATATTACAGGCATAAAAAATCCCGCATTAAGCGGGATTTTTCAGAATCTTTCCAGATTAATCCTTGATCAGGAAGTCATCCAGTTGTTTACCTTGTTCGTCCATTGCTTTCTTGATTACAGCAGGAGTACGGCCCTGGCCAGTCCAGGTTTTCTCTTCGCCGTTCTCATCGATGTAGCTATATTTAGCAGGACGTGCCGCGCGTTTTGCTTTGGTACCGGTTTTAGCCGCAGCCATGCTGTTCAGCAATTCGTTTGGATCGATACCATCGGCAATCAGCATTTCGCGATACTGTTGCAGTTTACGTGTACGTTCTTCGATTTCAGCCGCAGCTGCGCTTTCTTCTTCACGACGTTCGTTAACTACAACTTCTAATTTTTCGAGCATTTCTTCAAGCGTCTCAAGGGTACATTCTCTTGCCTGCGCACGAAGAGTACGGATGTTGTTCAGAATTTTAAGTGCTTCGCTCATTGTAGTAATCTCAAACTTATAATGGGGGTGGGTTTGTTGTCCTAATAATAGAGCCTTAATTTCACTTGTGCAATAGGTGGGAATGTAAGGAATTCAAAAAATACAAAATAAACGACGCTATTATTAATTACGCTAACTTAAATTTCATTGTTTGTTGGGGCTGCGAGATATCGTTTCAAACGGCAAAAGCGCGTCATTTGCATGTTTGTTTTGTGACTTTTACCTCAGGAATTATAGTTGCGGTTGATAAATATCAGCCTTTTGTATTACCCCGTGTAAACGCAGCGAAGCCAGGAATAGTTAATAAATAGTGAATTTTAATGAACGAAGAAGACACTATAAAAAGAAGTGTTATCTCTGGTTGCGGTCTCACCTTATTGTCAGTGTTTAATGCCTTTACTGCCTGTTTTAACGCATTATTTTGCGCTACTCGCGAAGGATTTACCGGTGCATGGCAGGTTGGAGTGTGCTGCTCGCCGCAGCTGACGGTACAAAATATGGTACAATGATCCATCGGGAATATTTCACATTGATTAGGGTTCTACGGCCAATGGCACAACTTTATTTCTACTATTCGGCAATGAATGCAGGGAAATCGACGGCGTTACTGCAATCCTCATACAATTATCAGGAGCGGGGGATGCGTACCGTTGTTTATACCGCCGAAATCGACGATCGCTTTGGGGCAGGGAAGGTAAGCTCAAGAATAGGGCTTTCATCGCCTGCAAGGCTGTTTAACCCTCAAACGGACCTGCTGGAGGACATTCGTGTCGAGCATGCCTCTAAGCCTGTCCATTGCGTGCTGGTAGATGAAAGCCAGTTCCTGACCCGTGAGCAGGTCCATGCGCTTTCAGAGGTCGTTGATGAGCTGGATATTCCCGTTCTTTGCTATGGATTACGTACCGATTTTCGTGGGGAGTTATTTGCCGGCAGCCAGTATCTGCTCGCCTGGTCGGATAAGCTGGTTGAGCTGAAAACAATCTGCTTTTGTGGCCGCAAGGCAAGTATGGTTCTTCGCCTGGACCAGTCGGGTAAACCCTATGCTGATGGCGAGCAGGTGGTGATAGGAGGCAATGAACGTTATGTCTCGGTCTGCCGCAAGCATTATAAAGAGGCGTTGGCTGTAGGCTCGCTGACGGCGTTACAGGGCGACAATCGAAAATAACAAGAATGTTTTACCGATCCTCAGATATAAAAAAACCCGCTGCTGGCGGGTTTTTTATCACACTGTCAACTAAGCGTTTTTCTTCGCTTTCTTGTCAGCCTTTACAACTGCGGGGATTTCAACTTTTACGGCTGCGACATCGCTTTCAGTGAAGTTACGACCGTAATAAGTATCCAGCAGGATCTGTTTCAGTTCGGAAATCAGTGGGTAGCGCGGGTTAGCACCAGTACACTGGTCATCGAATGCATCTTCAGACAGCTTATCTACGTGAGCGAGGAAGTCAGCTTCCTGAACGCCTGCTTCGCGGATAGATTTAGGAATACCCAGTTCCGCCTTCAGACTTTCCAGCCATGCCAGCAGTTTTTCGATCTTCGCGGCAGTACGGTCGCCCGGTGCGCTCAGACCCAGGTGATCGGCGATTTCAGCATAACGACGGCGCGCCTGTGGACGGTCGTACTGGCTGAAGGCTGTCTGCTTGGTTGGGTTGTCGTTGGCGTTATAGCGGATAACGTTGCTGATCAACAGGGCGTTCGCCAGACCGTGAGGAATGTGGAACTGTGAACCCAGCTTGTGCGCCATGGAGTGACAAACACCCAGGAAGGCGTTAGCAAACGCGATGCCCGCGATGGTTGCCGCACTGTGTACACGTTCACGCGCTACAGGGTTTTTCGAACCTTCGTTGTAAGAAGCTGGCAGGTTTTCTTTCAGAAGTTTCAGCGCCTGCAAAGCCTGACCGTCAGAGAACTCAGAAGCCAGTACGGAAACGTAAGCTTCCAGAGCGTGAGTGACCGCATCCAGACCACCGAACGCACACAGTGATTTCGGCATTTCCATGACCAGGTTGGCGTCAACGATAGCCATATCTGGCGTCAGTGCGTAGTCAGCCAGCGGGTATTTCTGACCGGTTGCGTCATCAGTCACAACGGCAAATGGAGTCACTTCTGAACCAGTACCGGAAGTAGTGGTGACGGCGATCATTTTCGCTTTCACGCCCATTTTCGGGAACTTGTAGATACGTTTACGGATATCCATAAAGCGCAGCGCCAGTTCTTCGAAGTGAGTTTCCGGATGCTCGTACATCACCCACATAATTTTCGCGGCGTCCATTGGGGAACCGCCACCCAGTGCGATGATCACATCAGGTTTGAAGGAGTTCGCCAGTTCAGCACCTTTACGGACAACGCTCAGGGTTGGGTCAGCTTCAACTTCAAAGAAGACTTCAGTTTCGACGCCAGCCGCTTTCAGAACAGAGGTGATCTGGTCTGCATAGCCATTGTTGAACAGGAAACGGTCAGTCACGATGAGCGCACGTTTGTGGCCATCAGTAATCACTTCATCCAGCGCGATTGGCAGAGAGCCGCGGCGGAAGTAGATAGATTTCGGAAGTTTGTGCCACAACATGTTTTCAGCTCGCTTAGCAACGGTTTTCTTGTTGATCAGGTGTTTTGGACCAACGTTTTCAGAGATGGAGTTACCACCCCAGGAACCACAACCCAGAGTCAGGGAAGGTGCGAGTTTGAAGTTGTACAGATCACCGATACCACCCTGAGAAGCAGGGGTGTTGATCAGGATACGTGCCGTCTTCATCTTCTGACCGAAGTAAGCAACACGCTCAGGCTGGTTATCCTGATCGGTGTACAGGCAAGAGGTGTGGCCGATACCGCCCATTGCCACCAGTTTCTCTGCTTTTTCTACCGCGTCATCAAAATCTTTCGCACGGTACATTGCCAGCGTTGGGGAGAGTTTCTCGTGAGCAAACGGCTCACTTTCATCAACGACTTTCACTTCACCAATCAGAATCTTGGTGGTAGCAGGGACGCTAAAGCCAGCGAGTTCAGCAATTTTATACGCTGGCTGACCTACGATAGCTGCGTTCAGTGCACCATTTTTCAGAATCACGTCCTGAACGGCTTTCAGTTCTTTACCTTGCAACAGGTAGCCGCCGTGGCTGGCGAAACGTTCACGAACGGCGTCGTATACCGAATCAACCACGACAACAGACTGTTCAGATGCGCAGATAACGCCGTTATCGAAGGTTTTAGACATCAGCACAGAAGCAACTGCACGCTTGATATCTGCCGTTTCGTCGATCACAACAGGAGTATTACCTGCGCCTACGCCGATGGCTGGTTTACCGGAGCTGTATGCTGCTTTAACCATACCAGGACCACCGGTCGCCAGAATCAGGTTAATGTCCGGGTGATGCATCAGAGCGTTGGACAGTTCAACAGAAGGTTGGTCGATCCAGCCGATGAGATCTTTTGGCGCACCCGCAGCAATGGCTGCCTGAAGCACGATATCTGCTGCTTTGTTGGTGGCGTCCTTCGCACGTGGATGCGGAGAGAAAATGATTGCGTTACGAGTCTTCAGACTGATGAGAGATTTGAAGATGGCGGTAGAGGTTGGGTTAGTGGTTGGAACGATACCGCAAATGATGCCGATCGGTTCTGCGATGGTGATGGTGCCGAAAGTATCGTCTTCTGACAGCACACCGCAGGTTTTCTCATCTTTATAGGCGTTGTAGATATACTCTGAAGCAAAGTGGTTTTTGATCACTTTATCTTCAACGATACCCATGCCGGATTCGGCAACGGCCATTTTAGCGAGAGGGATTCGAGCATCAGCAGCAGCCAGAGCGGCCGCGCGGAAGATTTTATCAACCTGTTCTTGGGTGAAATTGGCATATTCACGCTGGGCTTTTTTTACGCGCTCGACGAGGGCGTTCAGTTCAGCGATATTGGTAACAGCCATAATGCTCTCCTGATAATGTTTAAACTCTTTTAGTAAACCAGCGCTCGATACGTCTGACAGTATAGTCAGAGCCGATCCCACTTGCGTAACACACAGTAAAACAAAGGATTACTCACTGCTCCAGCTCACTAATTTACTAAAAGAGCCTTACCTTAGCATCATACCTTTTTGATAGGTGATCTCCCTGGCGGCGTAACCAAGATTACTCACTTCTGAGTACGAAAATTATGATCAAGATCAATTTTGTCCTAAGCTGATACCTTTCAGCAGGGTTATTTTGTGCTAATTATTCTACTGTTAAATAATTAAGTAACTATTGGAAGCGGCAATATCATTGATTACACAAATGTTTAACATCATGAATTGATAACGTTTAAGAACAGATTTCTGGTGAAGTGTACGGCTAAAAAGCGTATCTTCAGCGCGGATTTATCATGACACGCAGTTTCTCCCTGGACATGCTCAATTGCGGAGCTTAATGTGATTCAAACGCTCTTTGATTTCCCTACATATTTCAAGTTTTTTATCGGCTTGTTTGCTCTGGTTAACCCGGTAGGGATCATCCCTGTCTTCATCAGTATGACCAGCTATCAGACGGCTGCGGCACGAAATAAAACCAACCTGACGGCAAACCTTTCGGTGGCGATCATCCTACTTACGTCTCTTTATCTCGGGGACGCCATTCTTCAGGTCTTCGGCATCTCGATTGATTCGTTCCGTATAGCAGGCGGGATCCTGGTGGTGACGATTGCCATGTCGATGATCAGCGGCAAGCTGGGGGAGGATAAACAGAACAAACAGGAAAAATCAGAGACAGCTATCCGCGAGAGCATTGGGGTTGTGCCACTAGCACTGCCGCTGATGGCGGGCCCGGGGGCGATCAGTTCCACCATTGTCTGGGGAACGCGCTACCACAGCCTGATGCACCTGATTGGCTTTTCCGTCGCCATTGCGCTGTTCGCGCTGTGCTGCTGGGGCGTATTTCGTATGGCGCCATGGCTGGTTCGCTTGCTGGGACAAACGGGCATTAACGTGATTACCCGTATCATGGGTCTGTTGTTAATGGCGTTGGGCATCGAATTTATCGTTACCGGTATAAAAAGTATTTTCCCCGGGTTAGTACACTGACTTTCATTTGAAAGAGCGGAGCCAGCGGCTCCGTTTTTTTTACGTGATTATCTGCAAATCATATAAATAAAGTTGAAATAGGCGCCAGTCATAATAAGTTCTACTAATAACCCTCTTTTGTTGTTTTTCAAGAGGTTGTTTATTTTCATTTCCCCTTGCCGCGCATAAATCCCTCAAACCCTCTGTTATTTTACTCACATGATACTCTGGGGCTTGCTGACAGATAACCGAAATGATATTAGTAATTTCGAGGCTGACTCAGACGAATGTGCTAAATAATAATCAATTGTTAAATTATCGTGAAAATTCGTTCAACTAAGCCATGTCGTCGCGTTTGGAGCAACAAAATTTCTTATCTGTATGAATTATATCTCTTTTTGTTGATTTCGGCGTAAGCCAGGGTTAGCGCCTTAGTTATGCCAGCCATCGTAAAAGAGAAATGCTTAACAAATTTGCAAAATGTATTGGCGAGAGTTGGCACCATTTGGTACTTTCCGGCCTTATATTTTGCAGCATTAAACAAGTTGATGAGAACTATTTTCATATAGCCCTCACGTAAGATATCCAATGCATCTCTCTGACAGGGGAAAGGTGTAAAGAATCGACGCAAGACCGCCGTACGAGCGGTCAGTAATAATGAAGTCGGTGATAGCAAGAAGTAAAAAAGAACCTGACAGTAGCAAAAAAAACTCCTGCGCTGTACAGGCCCCAACAGGGGATTACACAACTGGCGAAGGCCAGTCATTATAATGAGTGGAGTATCAACACAATGTCCATCATCACAAAAAAAAGTCTGGTAGCGGCGGGGATTTTAACTGCGCTAATCGCGGGCAACGCTGCAATGGCTGCGGACGTTCCTGCTGGTGTTCAGCTGGCTGAGAAGCAAACGCTGGTACGTAATAACGGTGCGGAAGTGCAGTCTCTTGATCCGCACAAAATTGAAGGTGTTCCAGAGTCTAACGTTAACCGCGATCTGTTTGAAGGTCTGCTGGTGACTGACGTAGACGGCCACCCGGCTCCGGGCGTGGCGGAAAAATGGGACAACAAAGATTTTAAAGTCTGGACCTTCCATCTGCGTAAAGATGCCAAATGGTCCGACGGTACGCCGGTTACCGCCGAAGATTTCGTCTATAGCTGGCAGCGTCTGGCGGATCCAAATACCGCCTCCCCGTATGCGAGTTACCTCCAGTATGGCCATATTGCCAATATCGATGACATCATCACGGGTAAAAAGCCAGTAACCGACCTGGGCGTAAAAGCCATCGATGCCAATACCTTTGAAGTGACGTTGAGCGAACCTGTTCCGTACTTCTATAAGCTGCTGGTTCACCCGTCCGTCTCCCCGGTACCAAAATCCGCGGTAGAAAAATTTGGTGAAAAATGGACGCAGCCTGCGAATATCGTGACCAACGGTGCATATAAGCTGAAGGACTGGGTCGTTAACGAACGTATGGTGCTGGAGCGCAACCCGCAGTATTGGGATAATGCGAAGACCGTTATCAATCAGGTCACCTACCTGCCAATCTCTTCTGAAGTGACGGACGTAAACCGCTACCGCAGTGGTGAAATCGACATGACCTATAACAACATGCCGATTGAACTGTTCCAGAAGCTGAAAAAAGAGATCCCGAAAGAAGTTCACGTCGATCCGTATCTGTGCACCTACTATTACGAAATTAACAACCAGAAAGCACCGTTCACCGACGTACGTGTTCGTACCGCACTGAAGCTGGCTCTGGATCGCGACATTATCGTGAATAAAGTGAAGAATCAGGGCGACCTGCCAGCTTACAGCTACACCCCGCCTTACACCGACGGTATGAAGCTGGTTGAACCTGAATGGTTCAAATGGTCCCAGGAAAAACGTAACGAAGAAGCGAAAAAACTGCTGGCTGAAGCTGGCTATACCGCCGACAAGCCGCTGACCTTTAGCCTGCTGTACAACACCTCTGATCTGCATAAAAAACTGGCTATTGCCGTCGCGTCTATCTGGAAGAAAAACCTCGGCGTGAACGTGAAGCTGGAAAACCAGGAATGGAAGACCTTCCTCGATACGCGCCACCAGGGAACCTTTGACGTGGCACGTGCAGGATGGTGTGCGGACTATAACGAACCGACCTCATTCCTGAACACCATGCTGAGCGACAGTTCGAACAACACCGCACACTATAAGAGCCCGGCGTTTGATAAGCTGATTGGCGAAACCCTGAAGGTGGCAGATGACGCCCAGCGCGCCGATCTGTACGCGAAATCAGAACAACAGCTCGATAAAGACTCTGCGATCGTTCCGGTTTACTACTACGTTAACGCCCGCCTGGTGAAACCATGGGTAGGGGGTTATACCGGTAAAGACCCGTTGGATAATATTTCCGTTAAGAATCTTTATATTATCAAGCATTAATGGCAATACGTGGGGCGAGCGAGCTTGCCCCACTGTGTCTATTTTGTAACATTCATCAGGCACACGCCAGAAGGTACGGGCAATGTTGAAATTTATCCTGCGTCGCTGTCTTGAAGCGATTCCAACGTTATTTATTCTAATTACAATTTCCTTCTTCATGATGCGTCTTGCACCGGGCAGTCCTTTTACCGGTGAACGCACGCTTCCGCCAGAAGTTATGGCCAACATCGAAGCGAAATACCATTTAAACGATCCTATCACCACGCAGTACTTCAACTATCTGAAGCAACTTGCACACGGTGATTTTGGTCCGTCATTTAAATATAAAGACTATTCCGTTAACGACCTGGTGGCGTCCAGCTTCCCGGTATCGGCTAAATTAGGAGCTGCTGCATTTATCCTGGCCGTTGTTCTCGGTGTCACTGCGGGCGTTATCGCCGCGCTTAAACAAAATACCCGATGGGATTACGCCGTAATGGGGGTCGCAATGACCGGGGTGGTTATCCCCAGCTTCGTTGTTGCGCCGTTGCTGGTCATGATATTCGCCATAACCCTGAAATGGCTTCCCGGAGGCGGCTGGAACGGCGGGGCGCTGAAGTTCATGATATTGCCGATGGTGGCATTATCTCTGGCCTACATCGCCAGTATCGCCCGTATTACCCGCGGTTCAATGATTGAAGTCCTGCATTCGAACTTCATCCGTACCGCCCGTGCGAAAGGGCTGCCGATGCGCCGGATTATTTTCCGTCATGCCCTCAAGCCTGCACTGTTACCGGTACTCTCCTATATGGGGCCTGCTTTCGTCGGCATTATCACCGGTTCAATGGTGATTGAAACCATTTATGGCCTGCCGGGTATCGGGCAGCTGTTTGTTAACGGGGCGCTTAACCGTGACTATTCGCTGGTGCTGAGCCTGACGATCCTCGTGGGCGCGCTGACCATTCTGTTTAATGCCGTTGTCGATGTGCTGTATGCCGTTATCGACCCGAAAATCCGTTACTAACTGGAGCACGCCATGATGTTGAGTAAGAAAAACAGCGAGGCGCTGGAAAACTTCAGTGAAAAGCTGGAGGTTGAAGGTCGTAGCCTTTGGCAGGACGCCCGCCGTCGTTTTATGCATAACCGTGCCGCCGTTGCCAGCCTGGTCGTGCTGGTGCTTATCGCGCTGTTCGTAACCCTGGCGCCAATGCTCTCTCAGTTCACTTATTTCGATACGGACTGGGGCATGATGTCCAGCGCGCCGGATATGGAATCCGGGCACTATTTCGGTACCGACTCTTCGGGACGTGATTTGCTGGTGCGAGTGGCGATTGGTGGCCGTATCTCCCTGATGGTTGGCATCGCGGCGGCGCTAGTGGCGGTGATCGTCGGCACGCTTTACGGTTCGCTTTCCGGATACCTCGGCGGGAAAGTGGACTCCGTGATGATGCGTATGCTTGAAATCCTGAACTCCTTCCCGTTCATGTTCTTCGTCATTCTGCTGGTGACCTTCTTTGGTCAAAATATCCTGCTGATCTTCGTGGCGATCGGGATGGTGTCCTGGCTGGATATGGCGCGTATTGTGCGCGGCCAGACGCTGAGCCTCAAACGTAAGGAGTTTATCGAAGCCGCACAGGTTGGTGGCGTTTCTACCGCCAATATTGTGGTGCGTCATATCGTTCCTAACGTGCTGGGCGTGGTGGTGGTATACGCCTCCCTGTTGGTGCCAAGTATGATCCTGTTTGAATCTTTCCTGAGCTTCCTGGGATTAGGTACGCAAGAGCCGCTGAGTAGCTGGGGCGCTCTGTTAAGTGATGGCGCAAACTCCATGGAAGTGTCACCGTGGTTACTGCTGTATCCGGCGGGCTTCCTGGTCGTCACCCTGTTCTGTTTCAACTTTATCGGCGATGGCCTGCGTGATGCCCTCGACCCGAAAGACCGTTAAGGAGCGCCGTCATGACTATTATTGAAACGGCAACCGCGCCACAGGCGCAACAGCGGACCAGCGCACTGCTGGACGTTAAAGACCTCCGCGTGACGTTTAAAACCCCCGACGGTGATGTTACTGCCGTTAACGATCTCAACTTCGACCTGCGTGCCGGTGAAACGCTGGGCATTGTGGGCGAATCCGGTTCCGGTAAATCCCAGACCGCATTCGCGCTGATGGGCCTGCTGGCATCAAACGGCGTGATCGGTGGTTCGGCGACGTTTAACGGAAAAGAGATCCTGAATTTGCCGGAACATGAGCTGAATAAGCTGCGCGCCGAGCAGATTTCAATGATTTTCCAGGACCCGATGACGTCCCTGAACCCCTATATGCGTGTGGGCGAACAGCTGATGGAAGTGCTGATGCTCCACAAGGGGCTGGGTAAAGCCGAAGCGTTTGAAGAGTCCGTCAAAATGCTGGATGCGGTGAAAATGCCTGAGGCACGTAAGCGCATGCGCATGTATCCGCACGAATTCTCCGGCGGTATGCGCCAGCGCGTCATGATCGCGATGGCATTGCTTTGTCGGCCAAAACTGCTGATCGCTGATGAACCGACCACCGCTCTGGACGTGACCGTCCAGGCGCAGATCATGACGTTGCTGAACGAGCTGAAGCGCGAGTTCAACACCGCCATCATCATGATCACCCACGATTTAGGCGTCGTTGCCGGGATCTGCGACAAAGTGTTAGTCATGTATGCAGGTCGCACGATGGAATACGGTAATGCCCGCGATGTGTTCTACCAGCCAGCCCATCCGTACTCTATCGGGTTGCTGAATGCCGTACCGCGCCTTGATGCGGAAGGGGAGTCGCTGCTGACTATCCCGGGTAACCCGCCAAACCTGCTGCGTCTGCCAAAAGGCTGTCCGTTCCAGCCGCGTTGTCCGCATGCGATGGAAATCTGTAACAGCGCACCGCCGCTGGAAGCGTTTGTCCCTGGCCGTCTGCGCGCCTGCTTTAAGCCGCTGGAGGAGCTGGTATGAACGCAATCGACGAAAAAAGAAATGTGCTGCTCGAAATCGCTGACCTGAAGGTCCATTTCGATATCAAAGACGGTAAACAGTGGTTCTGGCAGCCTGCCAAAACCCTGAAAGCGGTGGATGGCGTCACGCTACGCCTGTACGAAGGGGAGACCCTGGGCGTGGTGGGTGAATCTGGCTGCGGCAAATCGACATTTGCGCGTGCGATCATCGGCCTGGTGAAAGCCACCGACGGGAAAGTGGCCTGGCTTGGCAAAGATCTGCTGGGGATGAAGCCGGATGAATGGCGCGACGTGCGCAGCGACATCCAGATGATTTTCCAGGATCCGCTGGCGTCCCTGAACCCGCGTATGACCATTGGCGAAATCATTGCCGAGCCGCTGCGCACCTATCATCCGAAGATGCCGCGCCAGGAAGTTCGCGATCGGGTGAAAGCGATGATGCTCAAGGTGGGTCTGTTACCTAACCTCATAAACCGCTACCCACATGAGTTTTCCGGCGGTCAGTGCCAGCGTATCGGTATCGCACGCGCGTTGATCCTTGAACCAAAACTGATTATCTGTGATGAACCGGTTTCGGCGCTGGACGTCTCCATCCAGGCCCAGGTGGTTAACCTGCTACAGAAACTGCAACGGGAAATGGGGCTGTCGCTGATCTTCATCGCCCACGATCTGGCGGTGGTAAAACACATTTCGGACCGTGTGCTGGTCATGTATCTGGGCCACGCCGTGGAGCTGGGTACGTATGATGAGGTGTACCACAATCCGCTGCACCCTTATACCAAAGCGCTGATGTCTGCGGTTCCCGTTCCGGATCCCGATCTGGAAAAAAATAAAACCATTCAGCTTCTGGAAGGTGAACTGCCTTCGCCAATCAACCCGCCTTCAGGCTGCGTATTCCGTACGCGATGCCCAATAGCCGGGCCGGAATGTGCAAAAACACGACCGGTTCTGGAGGGCAGTTTCCGACATGCGGTTTCCTGCCTGAAAATAGACCCGTTATAATCGCAAGGGCTGACATGATGTCAGCCCTTATTTTTCGAGGTTAATGTGTCGCGATTATTCACGTCGGCCCGTCAGCGGCTGTATCACCTTTTATTTGATCCTGAGACGGTTTCCGGTCGCCGTTTCGAAGGCCTGTGTGGTTTATTTGCCCTGATTAGCGTCATTATTATCTTTATCGAATCCGGCGCCGGAACGCAGTACCATATGACGTATGAGGAGTGGCACGTTTTCGTCTGGCTGGAATTGATTGTCACGCTGGTGTTTACCGCGGAATATGTGCTGAGGGTCATTAGCTGGCCAAATCCGGCGAAATACGTTTTCAGCTTCTGGGGATTTATTGATTTAGCCACCATCCTGCCGCTGTATGTCATGTGGCTGTGGCCTGAGATCAGTCTGAATTATGTGTTTGCATGGCGCGCAATGCGGGCGATTCGCGTGTTACGAATTCTCAAACTGCTGCGCTTTATGCCGTCGCTGCGGGTTTTTTGGGTCGCCATTGTTAGCGCCCGCCACCAGCTGATTCTCTTCTATTCGTTTATTGCTATCGTGATGATCGTTTTTGGCTCCCTGATGTATTTAATCGAAGGGCCAAAATACGGGTTTACCACGCTTAATGCGTCTGTTTACTGGGCTATCGTCACGGTGACCACCGTGGGCTATGGCGATATTACCCCGCATACGCCGCTCGGACGTATTGTGGCATCGGTTCTTATCCTGATCGGCTATTCAGTTATAGCGATACCAACGGGGCTAATTACCACCCATATGAGCAGCGCCTTCCAGAACAGCAAGCAGCAACGCAAATGTCCGAATTGTCAGCAGGGGAATCATGAACCCGGCGCGCGGTTTTGTCACCGCTGTGGAAATGCCTTACCGGATTAAATAAAAAAGGCTGCGCGGGCAGCCTTTTTTATTATTCGCGCCAGAGAATATGGCACAGTTTGTGATCTTTCTCGCGGCACAGCAGGACGCGGGCAAAGATGTCGTTAATTTCTCCGCCGTCTTCATCTGCCAGGCCAATCACCACCTCTGCGAAGAAGTCCGGGTTGAGGTCAAAATCGACGTGTTCGGCCCAGTCTTCAGCCGGATCGAACAGCTCAGCACCGCCACGCTCTTCAAATTGCAGGTTGAAAAGAATGACGTCAGCAGGGTCGAGATTATCGACCGCCAGCTCGAGAAAAATATCGTAGGCCTGTTCGAGCGTTTCGTCTTCGGTCAGGCGATTGTTCAGATCCATTTCCATGATGACTACCTGTTAAACATCGTTGGGCACGTTTTACAGCAATGGGCTAAAGAAGTAAAACAGTCGTTCGGCAATTCGCTGCCACAGCGGACGTTTCGCCCACAGTCTGGCGTCCAGCAGGCGTGAGCGGGAGATATAATCGTCCTGAACCGCTGCCAGATCGCCACCGAACCCGGCGTCATCAATGACCAGCGTAATTTCAAAATTCAGCCATAGACTGCGCATATCGAGGTTAACGGTGCCCACCAGGCTCAGCTCTCCGTCCACCAGCACGCTCTTGGTATGTAACAGCCCGCCTTCGAACTGATAAATTTTAACGCCTGCGGCCAGCAGCTCACTAAAGAACGCGCGGCTTGCCCATCCCACCAGCAGCGAATCGTTCTTGCGCGGCATAATAATGCTCACATCCACTCCGCGCTGTGCCGCTGTACAGATGGCATGCAGAAGGTCGTCGCTGGGAACGAAATAGGGCGTGGTCATGATCAGATATTCCCGCGCGGAGTAGGCGGCGGTCAGCAGTGCCTGATGGATCAGATCTTCCGGGAAGCCAGGACCGGATGCGATAGTGTGGATAGTGTGCCCGCTGGCTTCCTCAAACGGCATGATATTGCCATCCGGGGGCGGGGGAAGAATGCGTTTACCGGTTTCAATTTCCCAGTCGCAGGAGTAGACGATACCCATTGAGGTCGCGATCGGTCCCTCCATCCGCGCCATCAGATCGATCCATTGCCCCACGCCGGAATCCTGCTTGAAGAAGCGGGGGTCAACCATGTTCATGCTGCCGGTGTAGGCGATATAGTTATCGATCAGAACCATTTTCCGGTGCTGGCGGAGATCCATGCGGCGCAGAAAGACGCGGAAAAGATTCACTTTCAGCGCCTCGACCACCTCGATACCGGCGTTGCGCATCATGCCTGCCCACGGGCTACGGAAAAAGGCCACGCTGCCGGCGGAGTCCAGCATCAGGCGGCAGTGGATACCGCGACGTGCAGCGGCCATTAGTGATTCGGCGACCTGGTCCGCCATGCCGCCCGGCTGCCAGATATAAAACACCATCTCGATATTATGCCGTGCGAGCTGGATATCACGGATCAGCGCCTGCATCACATCATCGGAAGAGGTCATCAGTTGCAGTTGATTACCTTTTACCCCAGCAATCCCCTGGCGGCGTTCGCACAGCTTGAACAGAGATGCGGCCACGCTGCTGTTCTCTTCAGCGAAGATATGCTTGCAGGCTTTAAGGTCGGCAAGCCATTTCGCCGTGGAGGGCCACATGGCGCGGGCGCGTTCGGCGCGGCGTTTACCCAGATGAAGTTCACCGAAAGAGAGATAGGCGATGATGCCCACCAGCGGCAGAATATAGATAATCAGAAGCCAGGCCATGGCGGAAGGTACCGCTCTGCGTTTCATCAGAATGCGCAACGTCACCCCGGCAATTAACAGCCAGTATCCTAAAATGACCAGCCAACTCACCACGGTGTAGAAGGTTGTCATAAATAAAAAATCCTTTTGAAAGCGTATTGTTATGAGTTTACGCATCAGGATTCATCTGGCAAATAAAAACACCAGATAAAAGCGCTGGTTTGCCGCCTGCTTAGGCATATAATGGCATCTCTGTTAGAGAAAGAGTTGTAGACATGAAGCGCAGTAGAACTGAAGTTGGGCGCTGGCGCATGTTGCGACAGGTGAGTCGTCGTAAGGCTCGTTGGCTGGAAGCACAATCCCGCCGCAATATGCGTATCCACGCCATCAGAAAATGTGGCCTGAACAGACACCGTAACGCGCTGTTGTTCGCGGTCCAGGACATCTGAAAAGCATGAAGGGCACCGTAAAGGTGCCCATTAAACATCCAGGCTATCAATTTTTGCAGTCTCTTCCCATCTGCTTTCCGCGATATACTGAGTCCCCTTAACGTCATGATATTAAAAGATGAATCCTTATCTCTGGATTTTTATTGTACTTTTGGCGCTGGATGCGCTCAGGGAAGATTTAGGACTTTCGTCATTTTCCTCATTGGCAGATTATGTTTTCGCATGCGGAATACATTGGCTTTATTAAAGGAACAAAGGATGAACGGAAAAGTAATGGCAGCACTCTTTGGGATTGCGATATTAAGCGGTTGTGCCAGCAGCAAAACCTCACCCGAACGGCACGCGTTTTATTTCGTGTCGCATCAGTCCAGCTTTACTGGCGGCAATTACACCTCCAGCGTGCAGAAAAATTATCAGCTGAACGTGGCGCAGTTCCGCGAGCTTTATGCCCGGGGCAAAGCTGACCGCGCGGAAGGGCGGACTCAGGCTGAAGCCAGTGAATACGCACAAAGCATTCGCGATCAGCTAAAAGAAAATGCGACGTCTCAGGAATTGTTCGCAGGCAACACGAAGGATAAATGGTCATCGGACATGGACAGTAAAGACGCCATATTATTTGGCAACGAACTGGCCGCGACTTATCTTGATGGCTATAACGGCGTACAATAGCGCAACTGATTAAGGGGATACCGTAATTACCGGTATCCCCGCTGTTTTTGAGCGAAAGGAGTGAGACGTGTTTGCGGAGTTTGGTGTACTGAATTTCTGGACCTATGTTGTCGGCGCATTTTTTATCGTGCTGGTTCCAGGACCGAACACCTTGTTTGTGCTGAAAACAGGGATTGGCCACGGCGTTAAGAAAGGCTATCTGGCAGCCACCGGTGTGTTTATTGGTGATGCCGTGCTGATGTTTCTGGCCTGGGCGGGCGTCGCCGCGTTGATCCAGACCACTCCGGTATTATTTAATATTGTCCGCTATCTGGGCGCGTTTTATCTGCTGTGGCTGGGCGGGAAAATGCTCTGGTCCGTTATGATGCGTCAAAAAAATGCGCACGAAAGTAGCGCCGAACCGGCAAGCGCAATCCTTAAGCGTTCGCTGGTGCTGAGCCTGACGAACCCGAAAGCGATTCTCTTTTACGTGTCGTTCTTCGTACAGTTCATTGATGTCAATGCGAAGAATACCGGCACGTCGTTCCTGATCCTCGCCACAACGCTTGAGCTGATCAGCTTCATGTACATGAGCTTCCTGATTTTCTCAGGCGCGTTTGTCACGCGTTACCTCAAAACCAAAAAGAAACTGGCGAAGCTGGGGAACGGGCTGATAGGTCTGCTGTTTGTCGGATTTGCGGCGAGGCTGGCGTCGCTGCACTGAATGAAGAAAAGGCTCCCGAGGGAGCCTTTCGTTTCAGAATACTTTTTTATACGGACGAACCGTGACTTTCTCGTACACGCCGGCTGCGACGTACGGGTCTGCTTCTGCCCAGGCCTGCGCGGCTTCAAGAGATTCAAACTCGGCAATCACCGTGGAGCCGGTAAAACCCGCCGCGCCCGGATCGTTGCTGTCAACGGCAGGCATCGGGCCTGCGGTCAGCAACCGACCTTCATCCTGTAGCAACTGTAAACGCGCCAGATGGGCAGGGCGAACGGAAAGACGTTTTTCCAGAGAATCAGGTACATCTTCAGCGTAAATCACGTAAAGCACGGCAAAGCTCCTTAACCGGTAAAAGTGACAATTACGTTATGTGAAAGCACAAATGACTGCAATGTAAAGATAATAACAATGTTAAAACCCTGATCTGGATGCCCCTTTTTTGCCCTCATGTAAGCTTAAATTGCGCCAGGACAAAGTGTCTTATTGAATATGATTGCTATTTGCATTTAAAATCAAGGTTCGGTTTTTTAACGTTGATGATTATGACTTCGATGACCCTTGATTTACCTCGCCGCTTTCCATGGCCGACGCTGCTTTCCGTCGTTATTCACGGTGCTGTCGTGGCGGGTCTGCTCTATACCTCGGTTCATCAGGTTATTGAAATGCCGGCGCCCGCGCAGCCAATTTCTGTGACCATGGTATCGCCTGCGGATCTTGAGCCGCCGCAGGTTGCGCCGCCGCCGCCACAGCCCGTTGTTGAACCCGAGCCAGAGCCAGAGCCCGAGCCGGTTCCTGAACCGCCGAAAGAAGCGCCGGTGGTGATCCATAAGCCGGAGCCGAAACCTAAGCCGAAGCCAAAACCCAAGCCGGTCAAAAAGGTGGAAGAGCGTCCGAAACGCGAAGTGCGTCCGGTTGAGCCACGCGCCACGCAGCCGGTTGAAAATGTCGCCCCGTCACGTCCGCTGATGAATAACACCACGACCGCGACAAAACCGACGGTAACGGCGCCAGCAGGCCCGCGCGCGCTGAGCCGTAACCAGCCGCAGTACCCGGCACGTGCTCAGGCGTTACGTATTGAAGGGCGTGTACGGGTGAAATTCGACGTTACGGCCGATGGACGTGTCGATAACGTGGAAATCCTGTCCGCACAGCCGGCGAATATGTTTGAACGTGAAGTTAAATCGGCCATGCGCAGGTGGCGCTATGAAGCCGGTAAACCCGGCAATGGGTTGATTGTGAACATTGTCTTCCGCCTGAACGGCGGGGCACAGATGGAATAAAAGAAGCCTCCGCAAGGAGGCTTTTTTTTACCTGAGGATCAGCTCCGTGGGAGCTGGCGGGGCTTACCGTCGCTATCCACCGCCACATAGATGAATAATGCTTCCGTCGCCTTATAGCGCTGACCAATCGGTTCAGAAGAGACTTTTTTTACCCATACTTCAATGTTGATGGAGACAGACGTATTGCCGCGTTTTACGCAGCGTGCATAACAGCACACCACGTCCCCCACCGCGACAGGGCGCAGGAAGGTCATGCCATCGACCCGGACTGTCACCACGCGCCCGTGTGCAATCTCTTTTGCCAGGATTGCACCGCCCATATCCATCTGCGACATCAACCAGCCGCCAAAAATATCGCCATTGGCATTCGTATCCGCAGGCATTGCCAGTGTGCGTAAAACCAGTTCGCCCTGTGGGGCGTCATTTGTTGTCATTGTTTTTAAACTCGTAACTGAAGACTTCAGGCGGGATGCTACTATGATTTCTGGCTGGAGAGAATAGGGTTAGCGCCCGCAGAGCAGGCGCCTTAGGGTCAGAAGGACAGGGTCACGCCTGCGTAATACGCACGGCCTGGTTCGTTATAGGTCGATGCACCATCATTTTCACGGTAAATCTGCTTGTCAAAGAGGTTGCTGATGCCGGCATTCAGGCGCAGGTTTTTGGTCAGCTGATAGTTACTGCCGATACCCACGATGGAATACGCGCCGATCTCTCTGTTGGACATCGCATTTTCCTCTTTGCGGATTTCAGCGTTTTCTCTGGGCTTCTGGCGGCCGTACATCGTCCAGCTTACGTTGGCTGAAAGCTTGCTGTTAACCTCCCAGTCCAGCATGGTGTTGACGGTATATTTGGGGATAATCGACAAAGGGTTGCCGGTGTCCTTACTTTCAGACTGAATCATATACGTCGCATTGGTACGCCATGTTAGCGTGTCGCGGATAACCGGGACGGTGAGATTGCCCTCCAGCCCCTCAACAACAGCCTTTCCTCCGTTCTGCCACTGAAGGATATTTGCGCCGCTGCTTGTCTGGCCCAGCACGTCCGTTCCTGAAACGATCTTGTTTTTGTAATCGTTGCGGAACCAGGTTATGCCAGCCTCGTAGCCTTCCAGCGCAAAGGCCAGGCCAATCTCTTTGTTCACGCTGATTTCCGGATCCAGATCCGGGTTACCTAACAGGTAACAGCTTCCTTCGGAAACGTTGTTCGGGCAGCCATTACCGCGGGTGGAAAGCAGATAGCCTTCGCTGGATTGATACAGGTTTGGCGCTTTAAATACCCGAGCGATACCCGCTTTAACCTTGAACATGTCACCCAAATCCTGGGAGACGTTCAGGCTAGGACTCCAGTTGCTGCCGAACTGATTGTGATAATCAAAGCGGATCCCTGGGATCAGGTTGGTGCCCTGACGCGCTTCAATATTGTCCTCAAGATAGATGCCGGTGAGGTCAGCGCTGTTTTTGCTGTTGCGCTCAGAAGCCGTGCCGGGAACGCCGTTAATCACTTCTCCCGACACATTTGTCGCCTGCATTGAGGCCGGATCGTTCAGTTCATCACGGTTCCATTCTGCACCCACGGTTAGCGTCTGTTCGACCAGCCAGAAGAAAGGAATGTTCAGTTCACCCGTTGAACGGTATGACTCCAGCCGGCTGGTATCGTATTTATCGCTATTGATCATCCCCTCAACTTTGCCCGTAGAGCCTTCTTCCAGGCGGGTGTTGTTGGTCTTTTCATAATAGACACCGAACTTTGACTGACCCCAGTCCCAGATGCCGTTGTGCGTAATGCCATAAGACTGGCGGTACATTCGGTTGGTTTCGTGTCCATACAGGGACGACACCAGACCGTCAGGGCTGACGTTGCTGTTGCTGTATTGAGTATCACCCGCGTAGATATTGCCCTGGCGGCTGTAGCTGTAGTCGAAATCGATAATCTGCTGTGGCGTGAGTTTCCAGGAGAGCAGGGCATTGATGTCCTTGTTGCGCACGCCTTCACGTCCGGCGGCGTAAGAGCCGTTTTGCGCGGTGTTGATGTCCTGAGCATCTGCGTCGGTTTTGTTGATATTCCCGTACAGGCGCATCGTTAACGCATCGCCCGCAAGAGGGCCGCTCAGATCAAAATTAGCGCGTTTTGTCGCCCCCTCTTTATCATTTTCAGGCTGGTTAGTGTACAGGGAGAGTGAGCCGTGCCAGTCGTTGGTCGGGCGTTTGGTAATGATGTTGACGACGCCGCCGGCCGCCCCCGAACCATAGCGGGCGGCAGCAGGTCCCCGGAGCACTTCAATGCGCTCAACCATCTCTGGCGGAACCCAGTTAGTATCCCCGCGGGTATCGCGCTCCCCGCGCCAGCTGTAGCGCACCGAGTTACGTGACGTCACCGGCACACCGTCAATCAGAATCAGCGTGTTCTCCGGCCCCATACCGCGGATGTCGATCTGGCGGTTGTTACCGCGGCTGCCTGTCGCGCTGTTTCCGGTGAGGTTAACCCCGGGCATTTTGCGAATAATTTCTGAAAGATCGTTAACCGGTGGATCCTTTTCTATGTCCTTTGCCGTGATGATGGAAACCCCCGGCTGTTGCTTCAGCGCCTCTTCAGCGGTGGCCTGAACAACCATTGTTTCACCATCGGCGAGAGTCTCTTCCGCTGCGTGTGCGCTCTGGTATAGCGTTGAAAAAATGGCGAGCGTAAGTGTAGCCGGGGCAAATCTTATTATGTTATTCATCAACTCATTTCCATTTGTTAAAAATGCGATGACGAATATTAATGATAGTCATTCTCATTACAATAAAGTGACAGCAATCTCCATAAAATCTTCATGATTCAGACATTTTCGCAGGAAGGATGTAGAGAAAAGAGAAGGCGGGAAAAGAGGCCAGACCGCGTGGCGATCTGGCCAGAAGGATCAGTGCTTGTCATCCTGCGGCATGTGGCGATAAATATAAACGCCGCTGAGCAGGGTGAAGATAAGAGTCAGCGCCGTCAGGCCAAACACCTTGAAGTTGACCCAGATATTCTGCGGGAGCCAGAATGCGATATAGATATTCGCCAGACCACACAGAATAAAAAATAGCGCCCAGGCGATATTCAGACGCCCCCACACAGCCTGCGGCAGGGTCAGTTCTTTCCCCAGCATGCGCTGGATCAGTGGCTTCTTCATCACCCACTGGCTGATGAGGAGTGCGCCCGCAAACAGGCCGTAAATCACCGTGACCTTCCATTTGATAAATTCATCATTGTGGAAGAACAATGTCAGACCACCAAACACCGCCACCATCAGGAAGGTGATGAGCGCCATCTTTTCAACTTTGCGATAGCGAACCCAGCTGTAAATCAGCACCACAGCCGTTGCCACAATCAGCGCCAGCGTGCCGGCATAAATGTCGTACAGCTTATAAAAAGCGAAAAATACGATCAGCGGTAAAAAATCAAGAAACTGCTTCATTCTGCGATCCCAGTTACTGACGAATTAACATGTACAGGCGGAACAAATAGACCAGCAGCACGGCTGAAATCAGATTGCTCAGCGTATTGGCGACAACCGCTCCGACGTTTGGCGTTAACACCGCAAAATTCGGCGCAAACAGCAACAGCAGAGTCTTGGCCAGCAGCCAGCTGATAACGGCCGGGGCGACCAGTCGCATATTGGCCCATGCGAGCCTGATGCTGCTGCGCATGGCGGTGAAAATGCCCAGTTTGTCCTGCACAACCATTACTGGCGCGAATGAAAGCACGATAGCCAGCAGCACGCCCGGAACGACCACCAACATGATCCCCATCTGGACCAGCAGCGTGGTCAGGAAGATGAGGATAAACAGCTTTGGCAGCACCGGAGCACTGGCCCCGATTGCACGTAACGCGCTGACGCGTTGGCCGGCAGATACCAGTTGGATCATCAGCAACACGCCACCCGCCAGAATGGCGTTGCCAATCAGACCCGAGAAGGTAGATGCCGCAGATGCGCGCAGCAAGATTTGCTGTTGCTCAGGCGTCATATTCTGCACAAGGTCAAACAACCCTGCGCTGCCTGCAAGATGCTCCCCCTGGCTCAGCGTGGCAATCTGTTCATCACTGGGTGAGAACGCATGACCCAGCACCACCGTAATAAAGGCGCACAACAACGCGATCAGTAAAAAGGTAATGAACTGATTGCGGAAAAAATTTCCCGTGTCACGGTAGACAGACTTCGCCGTGATAGACATGCACTCTCCTTGAGTATTGCAGGTGTTAATTAGCCGGCAATTGTACACCGGATAACACGCTGGTGGCAGCATCAAGGCTTGTATGGAAAAGCATATCTTTGTAAAGCGGCGGTAATCCATAGCGGGCGCGGGCGCGATTGCATGCCTCATTGACCTGCCCATCCTCTCCCGACATCGCGAAAGTGCGACACGGGCTGGGGCGATCCGCGTAAATGGAGCAGCGGGTGGATACCCCAGGTTCACCTTCCAGTGCCACACAGCGGCTCTGTTTTTGATTGGTGCCGCGCATACAGCGCAGAAAAGGGGTTAAGGGTTCAGTGAGATCGACCGGAACGGTGCCGCCGCCATCGCTGGCTTCAGCCCAATAGAAAGAGACTCGAAAATACGCACAACAGGCTCCGCACGTCATGCACGGGTTATGATCACTCATGGCACACCTGCAAAAGTAGAACGCATCAAATCACATTGTGAGAGCGATAAATTATCCAGCCGCTACAGGAAGCGCAAGAGAGGGAAAACAGAAAATTTTGTAACCATGAAATGCCAAAAATTGACGCGGTAACAACTTATTGCTTTATGAGGTGTCACCAAAAATTAACCTAGATCAATGAATGTTAACTTACTGGTTTTAATGTGATCTGTGTTAGATCACTTATTACTCATTTGTGAGTATATTCTCCTCCGCAATTAAAACCACAACGATGGAGCGGATATGAAAAAATTAGCGGTGGCAGCCCTTATCTTAAGCAGTCTCTCTGGCGGCGCTTACGCGCATGAAGCAGGTGAATTCTTTATTCGTGCCGGTTCGGCAACGGTACGTCCAACGGAAGGGTCCGACAATGTGCTGGGTATGGGCGGGTTTAACGTCAGCAATAACACCCAGTTAGGCCTGACGTTTACGTATATGGCAACGGATAACATTGGCGTCGAGCTTTTAGCCGCCACGCCATTCCGTCACCGCGTCGGTTTAGGACCGACCGGGGACATTGCCACGGTGCACCATTTGCCACCAACGCTGATGGCGCAGTGGTACTTCGGAGATTCCAGCAGCAAGGTGCGCCCTTATATTGGTGCAGGCGTTAACTACACCACCTTCTTTGATGAGAAATTTAACGATACCGGTAAAGAGGCCGGGCTCTCCGATCTCAGCCTGAAAGACTCGTGGGGCATGGCGGGACAGGTTGGTCTGGATTATCTGATTAATCGTGACTGGCTGATCAACGCCTCTGTCTGGTATATGGACATTGATACGGACGTGCGCTTTAAAGCTGGCGGGCAGCAGCAAAGTATCAATACCCGTCTGGATCCGTGGGTATTTATGTTCTCAGCAGGCTATCGTTTCTGACAGAAGATATATCCCCTGTCAGCCGGTGATTGCTGTATGGTGGTTGTTCCACACACCTGTCTGGAGGGGATATCCCCAACATCAAATTTGAGTGTCCGGTTTGTGCAGGTAAACAGTTTCAGTTCACGACGTTCAGCCCAGCACATAGCCTACCTCACGGTGCTATCTGTTCCGTTTGCGGAACACGTCTCACCATTCATTCATGCCTGCCGAAGCTCAGACGACGACGGTGGCCAAAGCCAGTAAACTAGAAAAGGCCTCTGAGAGGCCTTTTTCGATCGTGAAATCACTTCTGAATTAAATAACGAATGGTTGGTCCGTCCTGCTGGATATCCAGCACGGTATAGCCGTGATTTTTGGCATCAAGCGGAATGTTATTGATCGACTGGGGGCAATCGCTCACCACTTCCAGAATTTCACCTTTCTTTAGCTGCGGTAGCGCTTCAAGCGTGGCGACGGCCGGGTAAGGGCAAGGTTCACCCACCATATCGAGACGATAATCAGGCACGATCTCTTTCATGCGGCATTCTCCTGAGTTTCAGTTTTGGCGGTGGCGCGTCGGAAGAAGCGCTTCTCTTGTGCAACAACCAGTAAGAAGGCGATGAGCAGCAGGGCATAGGTCACCAGGAGCCCCCCGAGTGGACCAAAGGTTTTCAGCAGGTTGACCTTGTCCCAGTTTGTTACCAGCACCGGAGAGACGTCATCCCAGTAGCAGGCCAGAAGGGTAGAGCCAATCACGTTACCCAGACCCACCCACCAGTAATGCACCTGGCCTTCCACAGCGCGATACATCCAGCCGGTTTCACACCCGCCCGCCAGCACGATGCCAAAGCCAAACAGCAGCCCGCCAATCACGGCATTTGGGCCCGCCCACATAATTTTTGGCTCCACGCCGAGCTGAACATAGCTGAAGATGCCAATTGCGCTCACGGCCATGCCGGCAATGATCGCCTTCGCCATCATGGTGCGTCCGGTGATCCACATATCGCGAAACGCGGAGGTAAAGCAGATCTGCGCGCGTTCAATCAGCAGACCAAAGCCGACGCCGAACAGCATGGCCAGACCGAGTTTGGGCTGATTCATTGCCGTGCAAATCGCCCAGGCAACCATAGCAAAAAAGACCAGCATACCGAGGCGGAAACGACGACGCGCCTGATCGGGTTTTTGCGTTAACGGAGAGGCAGCGCTAACTTTCGTCATTTTCACCGGAATGCGGAACAGCGGCAGCAGGGTGAATTTAGCACCGAAGTAGGAGCCGATGGCGGTGGCGACGGCAAAGAACCAGGCATGCAGCGAGAACTGCGGAATGCCGGTAAAGAACGCGGCCAGATTACAGCCCATCGCCAGACGAGCGCCAAACCCGGCAATGATGCCGCCGACCACGGCCTGCATAATGCGGATGCGGCTTTTCGGCATGCGCAACTTAACGTTGTTGGCCCACAGCGCGGCCGCAAAACAGCCGCCGAACATGCCAATGATCATCATTCCGTCGATGCGGGTCAGCGGTGTGCCCTCAAGATGGATCAGTTTGAAGTAGCCCCACTCTTCGGCATGGACGCCTGCCAGCTGTAATAGCTGCCCACCCCAGCGGGTAAACTCGCCCGTAACAGCCCAGAAGGTGCCGGTAATACCGAAATAATAGGTAGAGAGAATGCCTGCCGCGATAACGGCCGGAACAGGTGACCAGAACTTAACCAGGTAAGTCTGTTTGAAGGAATACCATGACATGAATAACCTCTGAACTCAGAAGGGTAACGCTAAAAAGAGCCCAGATCATACGCTTACGCGAAAGTTTGGAAAGTCATTCACACCGAAAATATCGACAGGATCAATTTTGACCTGCTTCTTTCAGGAAGAGAGGAGGGAAAACCGCCTGACGCCGGGGCCAGACGGTGTTAACGGTTACGCCTTGCGCGTGGCCGCTTTCATGGATGTGACGAATGCGTGTAATTCAGCCAGCATCTGCTGTGGCTTATCCACGTTCTTCTCGATAATTTTCACGATAGCCGAACCCGAAATGGCCCCGGCGGCTTTCGCGTCAATCGCCGCAGTAACCTGATCCGGTGAGGAAATGCCAAAGCCCTGAAGCGGCGGTGCAGCATGGTATTCTGCAAGCTTCTCCACCAGATGATGCAGCGGCAGCGCGGCTTTGTTTTCCGCACCGGTGACGCCCGCACGGGAGAGCAGGTAGGTGTAACCTCGTCCGTAAGAGGCAATCTGGCGCAACAGATCGTCATCGGCATTCGGTGGACAGATGAAAATCGGCGCGACGTTGTGGCGCATTGCCGCCTGACGGAATGGCGCAGACTCTTCAACGGGCACGTCAGCCACCAGCACGGAGTCAACGCCCACGCGGGCGCACTCTGCGTAAAACGCATCAATGCCGCGGCTGAACACCAGGTTGGCGTACATCAGCAGGCCGATCGGAATGGTCGGGTGCTTCTGACGGATCGCCGCCAGCATTTCAAAGCACTGGCTCGGCGTCACGCCCGCGGCAAACGCGCGTAGCGTTGCGTTCTGAATGGTCGGGCCATCCGCCAGCGGATCGGAGAACGGAATACCGAGCTCCAGCGCGTCGGCACCGGCATCAATCAGGGTGTCGATAATCTTCAGCGACTGCTCCGGGCCGGGGTCGCCCAGCGTCACGAAGGGAACGAACGCGCCTTCCTGGCGGGCTTTCAGTTGTGCAAATGCGTTGTCGTAGCGTTCCATCAGATTTCCCCTCGTGCTTTCAGAATATCGTGAACGGTGAAGATATCTTTGTCACCGCGACCGGAAAGGTTTACCACCAGCAGCTGCTCTTTTTCCGGGTTTTCCTTCATCATTTTCAGCGCGTGCGCCAGCGCGTGGGAAGACTCCAGCGCCGGGATGATCCCTTCATTGCGGCACAGCGTTTTGAAGGCCTCCAGCGCTTCGTCATCGGTGATGGAGACATAATCCGCGCGGCCGGTGCTGTTCAGGAACGCGTGCTGCGGCCCTACGGACGGGAAATCCAGCCCGGCAGAGATCGAGTAAGACTCCTCAATCTGCCCTTCATCGGTCTGCATCATCGGGGCCTTCATGCCGAAGTAGATCCCCACGCGGCCATGCTTCAGCGGCGCACCATGCTCGCCCGTTTCAATGCCGTGGCCGGCAGGCTCAACGCCAATCAGCCCAACGCTGGTTTCGTCGATAAAATCGGCAAACATGCCGATGGCGTTAGATCCGCCGCCAACGCAGGCGATCACCGCATCCGGCAGGCGACCCTCTTTTTCGAGGATCTGCGCTTTAGTCTCTTCGCCGATCATGCGCTGGAATTCACGCACGATGGTCGGGAACGGGTGCGGGCCCGCGGCGGTACCGAGCATGTAGTGGGCGGTTTCGTAGCTGCCAGACCAGTCGCGCAGCGCTTCATTACAGGCATCTTTCAGCGTGGCAGAACCGCTGTGCACCGGGATCACTTCCGCCCCCATCAGACGCATACGGAACACGTTTGGCGACTGGCGCTCAACGTCCTTCGCCCCCATGTAAATGCGGCATTTCAGGCCGAGCAGGGCGCTGGCGAGCGCTGAGGCCACACCGTGCTGCCCCGCGCCGGTTTCGGCGATGATTTCGGTTTTACCCATCCGCTTCGCGAGCAGCGCCTGGCCCAGCACCTGGTTAGTTTTATGCGCGCCACCGTGCAGCAAATCTTCACGCTTAAGATACAGCGTAGTTTTAGTGCCTTCGGTCAGGTTGCGGCACTTTGTCAGCGCCGTCGGACGACCGGCGTAGTTTTTCAGCAGGTCAGTAAACTCCGCCTGAAACGCCGGATCTTTCTGTGCGCTCACGAACGCTTCTTCCAGCTGGCGCAGCGCGGGCATCAGGATTTGTGGGACATACATCCCACCGAACTCACCAAAATACGGGTTAAGTAATGTCGTCATCTTCTCTTCCTTAATATGCACGCAGAGTTTTAAATACCGATGCCAGCTTGCTGGCGTCTTTAATGCCCGGTTGGGACTCTACGCCTGAATTGAAATCGAGGCCGGCGCAGCCGGTTTTGGCCGCTTCCACACAGTTATCGGGGCTTAATCCCCCCGCCAGCAGGACATTGTCCAGCACTTCGCCACGCAGCAGTGACCAGTCGAAACGCTGCCCCGTGCCGCCCTGGCCGTTGTCGAGCACGTATTTATCAACATGCTTCAGGTTACGCGCGGGCAGGGTGGCGCCAACGCTTTGCGCTTTCCAGATCTGAACCTGAGGCGCCAGAGCATGTCGCAGAGCATCAATGTACGCCTGATCTTCATCGCCATGCAGCTGAACCGCGCTCAGGGATAACGCGTCCGCTTTAGCCGCAACGTCGTTAATATCCGCATCGCGGAACACGCCCACGTAGTTCAGTGGCGCAGCCGCCATCACCTTGCGCGCCTGTTCCTCATTAACGGCGCGAGGAGAGGACTCAACAAAGATCAGACCACCATAGATTGCGCCCGCTTCATATGCGGCCTGCGCATCCTGTTCACGGGTCAGGCCGCAGACTTTGTTCTCACCCAACAGCACGCGGCGCACGGCCGCATTAAGATCGTCGTGTTCCATCATCGCGGAGCCGATCAGGAAACCGTTGGCAAAGTGGCTGAGTTCGCGCACCTGAGCGTAGCTGTTTATCCCGGATTCGCTGATCACCGTGACGCCCGCGCCCAGACGCGGCGCAAGCTGGCGCGTACGGTTGAGGTCAATCGACAGGTCGCGCAGGTCGCGGTTGTTAATGCCGACCACTTTGGCTTCCAGCGCGATGGCGCGCTCCAGCTCCTCTTCGTTGCTCACTTCGGTCAGTACGCACATATTCAGGCTGTGCGCGACGGCGGAGAGCTGGCGATACTGCTCGTCATCCAGCACGGAGAGCATCAGCAGGCAGGCATCGGCCTGGTAAAAGCGCGCCAGCCAGATCTGATACGGGTCGATAATAAAGTCTTTGCACAGAATCGGCTGCGGCGCGATGCCGCTGACTACGGGCAGAAAATCGAAGCTGCCCTGAAAATATTTCTCATCCGTCAGCACAGAAATGGCAGACGCATGATGCTTGTAGATACCGGCAATACGCGCCGGGTCGAAATCGTCACGGATCACGCCTTTGGACGGAGACGCTTTTTTACACTCCAGAATAAACGCGGTACGCGCGCCCTGAAGCGCATCATAAAAACGACGGCTGCTCGGAACGACGTCATTCTGAAAACTGGCGAGCGGCTGCTGTTGCTTGCGGGCTTCCACCCAGATGGCCTTATCGGCGACGATTTTCGCTAAAACGGTCTGCATTATTTACCCTCTTGCCGCAAGTGCGGTAACGCGATCGTAAGCTGCACCGGAGCGCAGTACGGCCAGAACTTTTTGGGCGTTGGCTTTCAGATCTTCCTCGCCATGTAAACGCATCAGCATGGCTACGTTGGCCGCCACGGCGGCCTCATGGGCGGCCTCACCTTTACCTTGTAATAAGCGCGTGAGAATGTCACGGTTTTCTTCCGGCGTGCCGCCCGCCAGGGCGTCCTGATGGTACGGGGTCAACCCGAAGTCAGCGGCCTCAAGCTGATAGTTCAGCACTTCGCCGTGATTCAGTTCCGCCACCAGCGTGGGCGCATGCAGGGAAACTTCATCCATCCCGCCGCTGTGTACCACGGCGGCGCGTTGGTAACCGAGGACGCGCAGCGTCTCCGCAATCGGCAGGACCAGCTCCGGGCTGTAAACGCCAATCAGCGCCAGCGGCGGGTGCGCCGGGTTAATGAGTGGACCGAGCACGTTAAACAGCGTGCGGGTTTTAAGCTGCTGGCGAACCGGCATCGCGTGGCGGAAACCGGTGTGATACTTCGGCGCAAACAGGAAACAGACGCCCAGGTCATCCAGCGCTTCACGGGAACGCTCGGCGTTCATGTCCAGGTTGATACCGAAAGCTGCCAGCAGGTCGGACGATCCTGAACGGCTGGACACGCTGCGGTTGCCGTGTTTCGCCACTTTCAGACCGCATGCCGCGGCCACAAAGGCGCTGGCGGTGGAAATATTGATACTGTTACTGCCGTCGCCACCGGTCCCGACAATATCGGCAAACGGGTAGTCCGGGCGCGGGAACGGGGCGGCATTTTCCAGCAGCGCGGTTGCGGCACCGGCGATCTCCTGCGGGCTTTCGCCGCGCACTTTCATGCTCACCAGCGCAGCGGCCAGCTGCTCAGGCTTCAGCTCGCCGCGCACGACGGCGGAGAACAGCTGGTGGCTCTCCTGCTGGCTCAGGGTCTGAGCCTGATACAGTTTTTCCAGAATCGGTTGCAGGGTGTTGGTCTGCTCCAGCTTTTGCAGCGCCCAGTCGAGCGTTTGCTCCAGCAGGCGCGCGCCGTTGGACGTCAGGATAGATTCCGGGTGGAACTGCATCCCGCAGACGCGATCCGCATCATGACGCACCGCCATCACCATCCCTTCAAACGAGGCGTTAATGGTCAGCCCGGCCGGAATGTTGCTGCCAACCAGCGAGTGGTAACGCGCTACCGGAAGCGGGTTCGGCAGCCCGGCAAACATCGCCTGACCGTCATGTTCAATACTTGACGCTTTGCCATGCAGGATCTCCCCCGCCTGACCCACGTAACCGCCGTAGGCTTCGACAATCGCCTGATGGCCAAGGCAGATGCCGATAATCGGCAGCTTGCCGCGCATACGGGTCAACAGCTCAGGCATACAGCCTGCTTCGCTCGGTGCGCCTGGGCCCGGGGAGAGCATCAGCACCGGGTTTTGCATGGTCGCCAGACGGTCAATCAGCGTCTGGGCCGGAACGTGGTTGCGATAGATAACGACATTGTGACCATTCGCACGCAGCTGATCTGCCAGGTTGTAGGTAAAGGAGTCGATATTATCGAGCAGCAGAATGTCAGCCATCAGAAAATCTCCTGTGCATGGTGTGCGGTAGCAATGGCGCGCAGTACCGCGCGCGCTTTACTGCGGGTTTCGTCGGCTTCCGACTGCGGAACAGAATCCAGCACAATTCCGGCCCCGGCCTGGACGGTGGCAATGCCGTCCTCAACGTAGGCGGAGCGGATCACGATGCAGGTATCGAGGTCACCGTGAGCGGTGAAATAGCCCACGGCACCACCGTAGCTGCCGCGACGGCGTCCTTCCGCTTCGGCGATCAGCTGCATAGCGCGGACTTTCGGCGCGCCGCTCAACGTGCCCATGTTCATGCAGGCGCGGTAGGCGTGCAGGACGTCGAGGTCGTGGCGCAGCTCACCCACCACGCGGGAGACCAGGTGCATGACGAAGGAGTAGCGGTCGACTTTGGTCAGGTCCGCCACGTAGCGGCTGCCAGGCGTGCAAATGCGTGCCAGATCGTTACGCGCCAGGTCAACCAGCATCAGGTGTTCGGAGAGCTCCTTATGGTCGGTACGCATTTCCAGTTCAATGCGGCTGTCGAGATCGCGGTCCAGGGAGCCATCGGCACGACGGCCGCGTGGGCGGGTTCCCGCTATCGGGTAGATCTCAATCTGGCGGCTGGTGGCGTCGTACTTGAGGGAGCTTTCCGGCGACGCGCCAAACAGGGTGAAATCATTGTCCTGCATAAAGAACATGTAAGGGCTTGGGTTGCTCTTTTTAAGCACATCGTAAGCCGCCAGCGGCGACGGGCAGGGCAGTGAGAAGCGACGGGACGGCACCACCTGGAATATCTCCCCGGCACGAATCGCTTTTTGCATCTGACGCACCACCGCGCCGTACTGATCGTCGGTCTGACTCACCTCGCAGGTCATCTTTTCAACACGCTGCACCGGGAGTGCGGGCGGTGCTTCCGACATCTGCTGTTGCAGTTGGGCGATGCGCTGCGCGAGGCGATTTTTCTCAGACGCAGACGGCGTGTACAGGCTGGCCTGGATGCGGGTGTATTTTCTCTGATGGTCGATCACCAGCAGGGTTTCGGCCAGGTAGAAGCAGTAGTCCGGGCAGCGGTTACCCTGCTCGGTTTGGGGTAAATCTTCAAAGCCAGCAACCAGGTCGTAAGCAAACAGCCCGCCAAAGAACATTGCTTCGCGCTCATCTTCCGGTACGGCCACCAAATTTTGCAGCAGACGGAAGGCGTCAAAAACGGAGAGCGAGCAGAGGCGGGCATCCTCATCCAGCAGCTGGCTTACCGGTGGGAAATGCAGAATTCTCAGGTCCGGATGACGCTCATTTTCAATACCTGAAGGCAGAGCCGCATCCAGCAGCGGCAGCAGCGACGCGCCATTCTCAGATAACGCCTTAATAGTGACAGTATCACCCGCTGCGGTAATGCGCAGCGCGCTGTCAACCAGCAGCAGGCTTTTGAGATCGTCCTTGCTGTCGATATCAGCAGATTCCAGCAGCAGCGTCGCAGGACGTGCACCGCACACCTGATGAAACAGCGCGGTAGGGTTATGGCGATAGGCCGCCTCGCAGGTCAGCAGTTCGAGGTGGGGTTTGGCTGTTTGCATGTTGTTGTTCTCATATTCTGTTCAAAAAAAAGCCCGCTGGGTAGCGGGCTGGGTATCTGTTTGCTTATCGCAGACGCGTGACACTGCCCGAAGATCAGGAAGTACGCCACCAACCGTGCAGAGCGAAATGTGCTGTCATTTTCAGATACCTTTCTCGTGTGAACTTGCGTACTAGTTAACTAGTTCGATGGCGTGTTGTCAACCCCTGATTTCAGTATTTCACGGTTAGTCGGTATCATAGGGGCTTCGGATGTCTCCAACCTGTTATGGGAAGTGCTTTGAGCGATACCACCTACGCCGTAATTTATGATTTACACAGCCATACGCAGGCTTCAGATGGCCTGCTGACACCCGAAGCCCTGGTCCATCGCGCCGTTGAAATGCGTGTCGGCACGCTGGCAATAACCGATCACGATACCACTGACGGCATTCCCGCCGCGCGCGCCGAGATTGTCCGCAGCGGACTGGCGCTGGATCTGGTGGCCGGGGTTGAGATCTCGACGGTCTGGGAAAACCACGAAATTCATATCGTTGGCCTGAACATCGATACAGAACATCCGGCCATGCGTGCTTTTTTGCAAGAACAAAAAACACGCCGCAATCAACGCGCGGAGATGATTGGCGAACGTCTGGAAAAAGCGCATATTCCCGGTGCGCTGGAAGGCGCGCGAAAGCTGGCGAACGGTGGGGCGGTGACGCGCGGCCATTTCGCCCGTTTTCTGGTGGACGCTGGTAAGGCGACGACCATGGCGAATGTCTTTAAAAAGTATCTGGCGCGCGGGAAAACCGGATACGTTCCCCCACAGTGGTGTACAATAAAACAAGCTATTGATGTGATTCATCATTCTGGCGGTAAGGCCGTGCTGGCCCATCCGGGGCGGTATAATCTTTCTGCTAAATGGCTGAAAAGACTGCTGGCACACTTTGCCGAATGCGGCGGTGAGGCGATGGAAGTTGCCCAGTGTCAGCAGGCACCCAATGAACGTTCGCAGCTCGCGACCTACGCCCGTCAGTTTGGCCTGCTTGGCTCACAGGGTTCAGATTTCCATCAGCCCTGCGCGTGGATTGAACTGGGGCGCAAGCTCTGGTTACCCGCGGGCGTTGAGCCTGTCTGGCAGCTCTGGGAACAGCCACAGCAAATTGAAGAGAGGGAAGTATGAGTCAGTTTTTCTATATCCATCCGGATAACCCCCAGCCACGTCTGATTAATCAGGCCGTGGAGATCGTCCGCAAAGGCGGCGTTATTGTCTACCCAACCGATTCTGGCTATGCGCTGGGCTGTAAAATCGAGGACAAAGGGGCGATGGAGCGCATCTGTCGCATCCGCCAGCTGCCGGACGGCCACAACTTCACCCTGATGTGTCGCGATCTCTCTGAGCTGTCGACCTATGCTTATGTTGATAACGTGGCGTTTCGCCTGATTAAGAACAACACGCCCGGTAACTACACCTTCATTCTGAAAGGGACAAAAGAGGTACCGCGTCGTCTGTTGCAGGAAAAACGTAAAACCATCGGCATGCGCGTGCCGTCGAACCCGATTGCCCAGGCGCTGCTTGAAACCCTCGGCGAGCCGATGCTCTCCACATCGCTGATGCTGCCGGGCAGTGAGTTTACCGAGTCCGACCCGGAAGAGATCAAAGATCGTCTGGAGAAGGTGGTGGAGCTGATTATTCATGGCGGCTATCTTGGCCAGCAGCCGACCACCGTGGTGGATCTCACCGAAGATGCGCCAGAAGTGATTCGTGAAGGCGTGGGCGATGTTAAGCCTTTCTTGTAAGGGTGTAAGCAGATATACTACGCGGCCATCAAAGCAGGGCGCCGCCCTGTTTTTGACCTGATTCGACGCCTGTGAAGGCGACACCTGAGGAAGCTCAATGAGCGAGAAGTTACAGAAAGTGCTGGCGCGTGCCGGCCACGGTTCGCGCCGTGAAATCGAAGCCATTATTGAAGCAGGCCGCGTGAGTGTGGACGGTAAAATCGCCACGCTCGGTGACCGCGTTGAAATCGTACCGGGGCTGAAGATCCGCATTGACGGCCATCTTATCTCCGTGAAAGAGTCTGCTGAACAGATCTGCCGCGTACTGGCTTACTACAAGCCGGAAGGCGAACTGTGTACCCGCAACGATCCGGAAGGCCGCCCGACGGTGTTTGACCGTCTGCCAAAACTGCGTGGCGCCCGCTGGATTGCCGTAGGGCGTCTGGACGTGAATACCTGCGGCCTGCTGCTGTTCACCACCGATGGTGAACTGGCAAACCGTCTGATGCACCCGAGTCGTGAAGTGGAACGTGAATACGCCGTTCGTGTTTTCGGCCAGGTTGATGAGAATAAACTGCGCGACCTGTCGCGTGGCGTTCAGCTGGAGGACGGCCCTGCGGCGTTCAAAACCATCAAGTTTACCGGTGGTGAAGGCATTAACCAGTGGTACAACGTTACCCTGACAGAGGGACGTAACCGCGAGGTGCGTCGTCTGTGGGAAGCGGTCGGTGTCCAGGTGAGCCGTTTGATTCGCGTCCGCTATGGCGACATTCTGCTGCCGAAAGGCCTGCCACGTGGCGGCTATACCGAACTGGATCTGACGCAAACCAACTACCTGCGCGATCTGGTTGGCCTGACGCCAGAAACCACGTCGAAAGTAGCGGTAGAGAAAGATCGTCGTCGCATGAAGGCGAATCAGATCCGCCGTGCGGTGAAGCGTCACAGCCAGGTTAGCAGCAATCGCCGCTCTGGCAGCCGTAATAACAACGGTTAATCGAAAAGCCCGGTGAATATACCGGGCTTTTTTTCTTCAGTAATCTATCCCCATTTGCGCTTTGATACCCGCATCGAACGCATGCTTAACCGGACGCAGCTCGCTGACGGTATCGGCCAGCTCCAGAATATCCCGATGACACCCGCGCCCCGTGACGATAACCGTCTGATGCGCTGGGCGGTTTTTCAGGGCAGCCAGCACGGCCTCCAGAGGCAGATAGTCGTAGGCGACCATATAGGTGATCTCATCCAGCAACACCATGTTAAACGACGGGTCAGAGAGCATCCTTTTGGCATGCTCCCAGACGGCGAGGCAGGCTGCGGTATCGGTTTCCCGGTTCTGGGTATCCCAGGTAAAACCGGTCGCCATCACCTGAAACTCAACGCCATGCGGCTCGAGCAGATTACGCTCGCCGTTGGGCCATTCACCCTTGATAAACTGGATCACGCCCACTTTCTGCCCGTGCCCGACTGCGCGGGTGGCGGTACCAAATGCGGCGGTGGTTTTGCCTTTACCGTTGCCGGTAAACACAATGAGGATCCCGCGCTCGTCCTGAGCGGCCGCCACGCGTGCATCAACCTGTTCTTTCAGACGCTGCTGGCGCTGCTGATGCCGATCTTCACTCATTGCGATATCCCCGGTTTGCGGCCTGGCTGGGCATCGAATGTCATTCCGGTTTTACGACGGCTGTCGTCACCCATCAGCCACAGGTAAAGAGGCATAATATCGGCCGGGGTTTTAAGCTTTTGCGGATCTTCTGTCGGGAAGGCGCTGGCACGCATTTTGGTGCGCGTACCGCCCGGGTTAATACAGTTAACCCGCAGGTGGCGGCTTTGGTACTCTTCGGCCAGCACCTGCATCATTCCTTCGGTGGCAAATTTTGAGACGGCGTAAGCCCCCCAGTTCGCACGCCCCTGACGCCCCACGCTGGAGGAGGTAAAGACCAGCGAGCCGGAATCGGAGTTGAGTAATAAAGGAAGCAAGGCCTGGGTCAGGAAAAACGTCCCGTTGACGTTAACCTGCATCACCTGCTGCCAAATCTCCGGATCCTGTTCATCCATCGGGCGCACTTCGCCCAGTAACCCCGCGTTGTGCAGTACGCCATCCAGACGCGGATAATGTGTGCTGATACGCTGGGCAAGGGCCTGACATGACGCTGGCGTACAGGTCAGCAGATCGAGCGTATACCAGGGCGTGGGGTTACCGCCGGCGTTTTCGATTTCACGGGCGACGGCCTTGAGCTTTTCTTCATTACGTCCCAGCAGAATAAGGCTCGCACCGTATTCAGAATAGGTCAGCGCCGCTTCGCGACCAATCCCGTCGCTGGCACCGGTAACCAGAATGATGCGGTTCTGTAGAAGGTTTTTTTGTGGCTGATAATGCACGGTGGCTCCTCAGGCGCATTGGGCGTGACTTGCACCTTTATTTATGACTTTTCGGCTTTATGCCCGAAACAGCGTCAGAATTCAATCAGTCTACAGGACAGATCGCTGGGAAATTAACAATTTGCAAAGATTTAAACCAGAAACGGGGGATTCCTGAAGCCGCCTCGCAGAGGTAATGTCCAGAGCGAGACGCCTGCGCAGGGCTGTTGTACACTGGCGTGAAAGATTCGTGGTTAAATCAAGGTGGAACGCGTGGAATTACTTTCTCAGTATGGGTTGTTTTTGGCCAAAATCGCGACGGTGGTTATAGCTGTCGCGGTGATTGCCGTCCTGATTGTCAACCTGACGCAGCGTAAGCGTCAGCGTGGTGAGTTACGCATTACCCGCCTGAGCGAACAGTATAAAGAGATGCAGGAGGAGATGTCTCTGGCGCTGCTTGACGATCATCAACAGAAGCTGTGGCTAAAAGCCCAGAAGAAAAAACATAAGCAGGACGCCAAAGCTGCGAAGGCGAAAGCTAAACTCGCCACGCCACAGGCTGACGCAAAACCGCGCGTCTATGTGCTCGATTTTAAAGGTAGCATGGATGCGCATGAAGTCTCCTCACTGCGTGAAGAAGTGACGGCGGTGCTGGCCGTGGCGACAGTCCAGGATCAGGTGGTGGTACGCCTTGAAAGCCCGGGTGGCGTAGTGCATGGGTATGGACTGGCGGCTTCGCAGTTACAACGTCTGCGGGATAAACAGATCCCGCTCACCGTAGCGGTAGATAAGGTCGCGGCGAGTGGCGGCTATATGATGGCGTGCGTGGCGGATAAAATCGTCGCGGCACCGTTCTCCATTATCGGCTCGATTGGGGTAGTCGCGCAGATCCCTAACTTCAATCGTTTCCTGAAAAATAAAGAGATCGACATTGAACTGCATACGGCGGGCCAGTACAAACGTACGCTGACGCTGCTCGGCGAAAATACCGAAGAGGGACGGCAGAAATTCCGGGAAGATCTGAACGAAACCCACCATCTGTTCAAAGATTTCGTGCACCGCATGCGCCCAACGCTGGACATTGAGCAGGTGGCTACGGGCGAACACTGGTACGGCACGCAGGCGCAGGAGAAAGGGCTGGTGGATGAAGTGGGTACCAGCGACGACCTCCTGCTCAACCTGATGGAAGGCCGTGAGCTGGTGGGGGTGCGCTTCACCCGACGTAAGCGCCTGCTCGACCGTTTTACCAATAGCGCGGCAGAAAGCGCGGATCGCCTGCTGCTACGCTGGTTGCAGCGCGGACAAAAGCCGCTGCTGTAAAGAAAAACGCGAGGCAGATGCCTCGCGTTTTCGTTTTAATCGACCAGGTGGTACTTCTCTGAGAGGGTATGCGCCAGGTATTTAAACATGTTAAATACGGCGGTGCTTTTTGGGGTGGGTAATCCTTGTTCATCAAGGAAGTATTCACCGCTGAACACCAGCACGCCATTACGTTGTTCCACGCCAGTCGCTTCAATCCCCGCCAGGGTGTCTTCATGGTCGCGAATGAGTTTGTTTGCTTCGATAAGCAGTGAAGCTCGGTCAATGGGTTGGGTCGTATTCTGCATATTCCACTCCTTAAACAGTGACAATAGTCTACGCCTGGGTCGCTTCGGGGGCAAATTTTCCCTGTTATCCGAGGGGATAAGGAACAGGGGCTGGCTGGCGGGATTTGCTTTTGCATGCTAATAAAGTTGCGTAACGAATTTTATCAGGTACAGTGTGCGCTTTCGTCATTCTGGCAACAGAATTGCTTGACATTCGACCGGGAATTCGTCACGAATGAACTTTGATGTGAGAAAAATACCCGAAAACTCAATGACCTGGATGTCGCCATTCTGACGTTCGGTAACACATAGGGGTTGATATCCCCTGACGACGTCGCAATATCAATGGCTCGTCGTCAGCGGAAGGGAAATCAACGTGCGGCGTATTCCTGGAAGAATTAAATTAGGTAAAGGTGAATATGGGTAAAGCTCTCGTCATCGTTGAGTCCCCGGCAAAAGCCAAAACGATCAATAAATATCTGGGCAATGACTACGTGGTTAAGTCCAGCGTTGGTCACATTCGCGACTTGCCGACCAGTGGCTCAGCCAGCAAAAAGAGCGCAGACTCTACCTCCACCAAAGGGGCTAAAAAGCCTAAAAAGGATGAACGTAGCGCGCTTGTCAACCGCATGGGTGTTAACCCATGGCACAACTGGGATGCACATTACGAAGTGCTGCCAGGCAAAGAAAAAGTCGTTAACGAGCTGAAACAGCTTGCTGAAAAAGCAGACCACATTTATCTCGCAACCGACCTTGACCGCGAAGGGGAGGCCATCGCATGGCACCTGCGGGAAGTGATCGGGGGTGATGACAAACGCTACAGCCGTGTAGTGTTCAACGAAATTACAAAGAATGCGATTCGTCAGGCGTTTGAAAAGCCGGGTGAACTGAATATCGACCGTGTTAACGCTCAGCAGGCGCGTCGCTTTATGGACCGCGTTGTTGGCTACATGGTCTCGCCGTTGCTGTGGAAAAAGGTCGCTCGCGGCCTGTCTGCGGGGCGTGTGCAGTCTGTTGCTGTTCGTCTTGTTGTTGAGCGTGAACGCGAGATCAAAGCGTTCGTCCCGGAAGAGTTCTGGGAAGTGGATGCGAATGTCACCACGCCGGGCGGCGATGCGCTGCCGTTGCAGGTGAGCCACCACAACGACAAACCGTTCCGACCTGAAAATCGCGATCAGACCATGGCCGCCGTGGCGCTGCTGGAAAAAGCGCGTTATCAGGTTCTGGATCGTGAAGACAAACCGACCAGCAGCAAGCCTGGCGCACCGTTTATCACGTCAACGCTTCAGCAGGCGGCGAGTACGCGTCTGGGTTACGGCGTGAAGAAAACCATGATGATGGCCCAGCGTTTGTATGAAGCGGGTTACATCACCTACATGCGTACTGACTCCACCAACCTGAGCCAGGACGCTGTCAACATGGTGCGCGGCTATATCGAGGACAACTTCGGTAAGAAATATCTGCCGGACAGTCCTAATCAGTACGCCAGCAAAGAGAATTCTCAGGAAGCGCACGAAGCGATTCGACCTTCTGACGTTTCGGTTCTGGCAGAATCGCTGAAAGATATGGAAGCGGACGCCCAGAAGCTGTATCAGCTGATCTGGCGCCAGTTCGTAGCCTGCCAGATGACGCCAGCGAAATACGACTCCACCACGCTGACCGTCGGCGCGGGTGATTTCCGCCTGAAAGCGCGCGGCCGTATTCTGCGCTTCGACGGCTGGACAAAAGTGATGCCTGCGCTGCGTAAAGGTGATGAAGACAGAACGCTGCCTTCAGTCAACAAAGGTGACGAGCTGTCGCTGGTTGATCTGGTCCCGGCTCAGCACTTCACCAAGCCACCTGCGCGCTTTAGCGAAGCATCGCTGGTGAAAGAGCTGGAAAAACGCGGCATCGGTCGCCCGTCCACCTATGCGTCAATCATTTCGACCATTCAGGATCGTGGATACGTTCGCGTTGAGAACCGTCGTTTCTATGCTGAAAAAATGGGGGAGATTGTCACCGACCGTCTGGAAGCGAACTTCCGCGAGTTGATGAACTATGACTTCACCGCGCAGATGGAAGACAGCCTTGATGAGGTTGCCAGCCATAAGGCAGAGTGGAAGAAAGTTCTCGACAGCTTCTTCAGCGATTTTACCAATCAGCTTGAGAAAGCCGAGAAAGATCCTGAAGAGGGCGGCATGCTGCCGAACCAGATGGTACTGACGAGCATCGACTGCCCAACCTGTGGCCGTAAAATGGGGATCCGTACCGCGACCACGGGCGTGTTCCTCGGTTGCTCTGGTTATGCGCTGTCGCCGAAAGAGCGTTGCAAAACCACCATCAACCTCGTGCCGGAGAACGAAGTTCTCAACGTGCTGGAAGGGGACGATGCGGAGACTAACGCACTGCGCGCCAAACGCCGCTGTAAGAAATGCGGCACGGCGATGGACAGCTACCTGATCGATCCAAAACGCAAACTGCACGTTTGTGGCAATAACCCGACCTGCGATGGTTATGAGATCGAAGAAGGTGAGTTCCGCATTAAGGGCTATGACGGTCCGATCGTTGAGTGTGAGAAATGTGGTTCCGAAATGCACCTGAAAATGGGACGCTTCGGTAAGTACATGGCATGCACCAACGACGACTGTAAAAACACGCGTAAGATCCTGCGTAACGGTGAAGTTGCGCCGCCGAAGGAAGATCCGGTTCCGCTTCCTGAGCTGCCGTGCGAGAAGTCAGACGCGTATTTCGTGCTACGTGACGGCGCTGCCGGGGTATTCCTGGCGGCCAACACCTTCCCGAAATCGCGCGAAACCCGTGCGCCGCTGGTAGAAGAGTTGTACCGCTTCCGTGACCGTCTGCCGGAAAAACTGCGTTACCTGGCCGATGCGCCACAGCAGGATCCGGAAGGCAACAAAACCGTGGTGCGCTTCAGCCGTAAAACGAAGCAGCAGTACGTGGCGGCAGAGAAAGAGGGCAAAGCGACCGGATGGTCAGCCTTCTTTGTCGACGGGAAATGGGTTGAAGGCAAGAAATAATCTTTCCTTACCGTAACTTACCTGTGAAAGGGCCGGACTTCCGGCCCTTTTTTATTACGTAGTTATTATTTTTTGTTCCGTACTATACAGCCTGGCTATAAATGATATAGTGGTTATAGTTAACCCGTTTTTTATTATCAAATCGTCTTAAGCGATTGACGCATGCGCTAAATCGGATGGTCTGGCATGAAATTACAGCAGCTTCGCTATATCGTTGAGGTCGTCAATCATAACCTCAATGTCTCTTCCACCGCAGAAGGTCTTTATACCTCTCAGCCCGGCATCAGCAAGCAGGTGCGTATGCTGGAGGATGAGTTAGGTATTCAGATATTTGCCCGCAGCGGTAAGCACCTGACGCAGGTCACGCCGGCTGGACAGGAAATCATACGCATCGCACGGGAAGTGCTCTCCAAAGTCGACGCCATTAAATCCGTCGCCGGGGAACATACCTGGCCCGATAAAGGTTCTCTGTATATTGCCACCACGCACACCCAGGCGCGTTATGCGCTTCCCGGGGTGATCAAAGGTTTTATCGAACGCTATCCCCGCGTTTCCCTGCATATGCATCAGGGCTCACCGACGCAAATCGCAGAGGCCGTGTCTAAAGGCAATGCAGACTTCGCTATCGCGACGGAAGCGCTCCATCTGTACGATGATCTGGTCATGCTCCCGTGCTACCACTGGAACCGCTCTATTGTTGTGACCCCGGATCACCCGCTGGCGGGGAAGGATGAAGTGACAATCGAAGAACTGGCGCAATACCCGCTGGTGACCTATACGTTCGGCTTTACGGGCCGGTCTGAACTGGACACCGCGTTTAACCGCGCCGGATTAACGCCACGGATTGTCTTTACGGCGACGGATGCGGACGTCATAAAAACGTATGTGCGTCTGGGCCTGGGCGTTGGGGTTATTGCCAGCATGGCGGTGGATCCTGTCTCAGACCCGGATCTGGTGCGTCTGGATGCGCATGATATTTTCAGCCACAGCACCACCAAGATAGGTTTTCGTCGCAGCACGTTCCTGCGCAGCTATATGTATGATTTTATTCAACGCTTCGCGCCACATTTAACGCGCGACGTGGTGGATACAGCTGTAGCGTTACGCTCCAATGAAGACATCGAAGAGATGTTTAAAGACATTAAACTTCCCGCCAAATAATCACACCCGGTATCTTTCTGGTACGGAAAGATACCGTCATTCCCCTTTAAACCTGAATTAGAATTATCATCATCTACGTCCACTGTCATATATCGTCATAACCCATTAAATGACTATGGTTTTACTGTCGCAAATTTGCGACAAAAGTAGAAACTAATTTACAGGTGTGCAAATTATTCTTTTCAATTATTTATTTCGGGTCAAAAGATTGAATTTTCCCAGGCCCAGATACGTAAATTCACTGGCTTTTCGGCTAAAGTTTCTTTAGGATTTATCTCATCAGATGATTACTTGTGCCAATTGTTTGGTCTCTAAATGATAAGCGATGTCGATTGTATGAGGTTAGCAATGCCGTCAGGAAGTGAAGAACCGCAAAGGGATCCCGCGCTTAAGCGTAAAGCCTGGCTGGCGGTCTTTCTTGGCTCTGCCCTGTTCTGGGTGGTGGTTGCTCTTCTTGTCTGGAATTACTGGGGTTGATTATGGTCATGACGGTGCGTACAGAAGCGAGAAAAGAGATGTGTCAGCTTCGTGACAATGCTCACAAAGCCCGTAAGGCGCCAGCAACCAGCGTGCCAGCTTCCTGGAAACTGACGCCACAGCAGCAGGCCTTTATTGATGTGTTCGCGGAAGACGAACCCAAAAAACAATAATTTTGAATTTTGCGTAATGATGCAAATAGTCTGAATAAAGACTGTGCGCTTTTGTACTCCTTAATAAATACACATCAGCAATATAGAACGAGGGCAGACCTCGCAACCTTAAATAATTAAAGTCTGGTGTCCCTATGATGAATAACATGACAACCGTAAAATACTGGTCATGGCTCGGCGTATTCTCAGCGTCGATCCTCTTCTGGTGTCAGCTCCTCTGGCTGGCCTTGCACTAAATCGTAAAACCTCGCCACGGCGGGGTTTTTTGTTTTATCCCTCGTGTTGGACCATTCCTAAATTTATCAATTTGGGTTGTTATCAAAACGTTACGACATCTTTGTGTTATCTTTAATTACAGCCCTGATGATTGTCAGGACATCCCTGTTTTTAAGGAGGAGCTTATGTCGTTAACCCTACGCGAAGCCAGTAAGGACACATTACAGGCGGAAAATAAAACCTGGCGCTACTATAGCTTACCGCTGGCTGCCAGAACGCTTGGGGACATTTCGCGGTTACCCAAGTCGTTGAAAGTCTTAATGGAAAACCTCTTGCGCTGGCAGGATGGCGACTCGGTTACCGAGGAGGATATCCAGGCTCTGGCAGGGTGGCTGAAGAATGCACATGCAGACAGAGAAATTGCCTATCGCCCGGCCAGGGTGCTGATGCAGGATTTCACCGGCGTACCAGCGGTTGTGGATTTGGCTGCCATGCGTGAAGCCGTTAAGCGTCTCGGGGGCGATACTGCTAAGGTTAACCCCCTGTCCCCGGTAGACCTCGTCATTGACCACTCCGTCACCGTCGATCACTTTGGTGACGACGATGCTTTCGGCGAAAACGTCCGTCTGGAGATGGAACGTAACCATGAACGCTACGTATTTCTGAAATGGGGTCAGCAGGCGTTCAGCCGCTTCAGCGTTGTTCCACCGGGCACCGGCATTTGTCACCAGGTCAACCTGGAATATCTCGGCAAAGCCGTCTGGAGTGAATTGCAGGATAAAGAGTGGGTGGCTTACCCGGATACGCTGGTGGGCACCGATTCACACACAACCATGATTAACGGCCTTGGCGTTCTGGGTTGGGGCGTCGGTGGTATTGAAGCGGAAGCGGCCATGCTCGGCCAGCCGGTATCAATGCTCATTCCCGATGTGGTGGGCTTTAAGCTGACCGGTAAATTGTCCGAAGGCATCACCGCCACGGATCTGGTTCTGACGGTCACCCAGATGCTGCGTAAGCATGGTGTGGTGGGTAAATTCGTTGAATTTTATGGCGATGGTCTTGATTCCTTGCCGCTGGCGGACCGGGCCACCATCGCCAACATGGCGCCGGAATATGGCGCGACCTGCGGCTTTTTCCCGATTGATAGCGTTACGCTGGAGTATATGCGCCTCAGTGGTCGCAGCGAGGAGCAGGTGGCTCTCGTTGAGGCCTACACCAAAGCGCAGGGCATGTGGCGTAACCCGGGTGACGAGCCGGTATTTACCAGTACGCTGGAACTGGATATGGGCACCGTTGAGGCAAGCCTCGCAGGGCCAAAACGTCCGCAGGACCGCGTCGCCCTGAGCAACGTTCCCAAAGCCTTTGCCGCCAGCAATGAGCTGGAGGTTAACGCCGCGCAAAAAGATCACCGTCCGGTGGACTATGTTCTGAACGGGCATCAGTATCAGCTTCCTGACGGCGCCGTGGTGATCGCCGCTATCACTTCCTGTACCAACACGTCCAACCCGAGTGTGTTAATGGCTGCCGGGCTGCTGGCAAAAAAAGCGGTAGAACTGGGGCTCAAGCCACAGCCATGGGTTAAAGCCTCTCTGGCGCCTGGTTCGAAAGTGGTTTCCGATTATCTGGCGCAGGCCAGACTCACGCCTTACCTCGACGAGCTGGGCTTCAACCTGGTGGGCTACGGCTGTACGACCTGTATCGGTAACTCTGGTCCACTGCCTGAGCCTATTGAAGTGGCGATCAGGCAGGGTGATTTGACCGTTGGCGCGGTACTTTCTGGTAACCGAAACTTTGAAGGGCGTATTCATCCGCTGGTGAAAACCAACTGGCTGGCCTCGCCGCCGCTGGTTGTAGCCTATGCGCTGGCCGGAAACATGAACATTAACCTGGCGACCGATCCGATTGGTCACGATCGCAAAAATGAACCGGTCTATCTGAAAGACATCTGGCCATCATCGCGTGAAATTGCGCGCGCGGTAGAGAAAGTTTCCACCGAGATGTTCCGCAAAGAGTATGCGGAAGTGTTCGAAGGCACAGCGGAATGGAAAGCGATCGACGTGGTGGGTTCCGATACCTATGACTGGCAGGATGATTCCACCTATATTCGCCTGTCGCCATTCTTCGACGAAATGCTGGCGGAGCCTGCACCGCTGAAAGATATTCACGGCGCGCGGATCCTGGCGATGCTGGGCGATTCCGTCACCACCGACCATATCTCTCCGGCGGGGAGCATCAAGGCGGACAGTCCGGCAGGTCGGTATCTGCAAAGCCGTGGCGTGGAACGTCGCGATTTCAACTCCTACGGTTCGCGCCGTGGTAACCACGAAGTGATGATGCGCGGGACCTTTGCCAACATCCGCATTCGCAATGAAATGGTTCCGGGCGTGGAAGGGGGCATGACGCGCCACCTGCCGGATACAGAGGTCATTTCAATTTATGACGCAGCCATGAAGTATCAGCAGGAGGGGACGCCGCTGGCCGTTATTGCCGGTAAAGAGTACGGCTCCGGTTCCAGTCGCGACTGGGCGGCAAAAGGTCCGCGTCTGCTCGGGGTTCGCGTGGTGATTGCCGAATCCTTTGAACGTATCCACCGCTCAAACCTGATCGGCATGGGGATCTTGCCGCTGGAGTTCCCGCAGGGCGTGACGCGTAAAACGCTGGGTCTGACCGGGGAAGAGCAGATTGATATCAGCGGTCTGCAAAATCTGCAACCGGGTAAAACCGTTCCGGTGAAATTAACGCGCGCAAATGGTACGACAGAAGTGCTGGATTGCCGGTGTCGTATTGATACGGCAACAGAGCTGACCTATTACCAGAACGACGGCATTTTACATTATGTAATTCGTAAGATGCTGGACTGATAAAATCGCCCGGCACATGTGCCGGGCGTTTTGCGTTTACTCGCTCAGCAGATGCCCCATTTTGGCGGCTTTAGTATCGAGGTAGTGCGCGTTTTTCGGGTTGCGGCCGACAATCAGCGGCACGCGTTCCACGATATTGATGCCCGCTTCAGTGAGGATTTCCACTTTCTTCGGGTTATTGGTCAACAGACGCACTTCGTCCACGCCCAGCAGCTTGAACATATCTGCGCACAGGGTGAAATCGCGCTCGTCAGCAGCAAAGCCGAGCTGATGGTTCGCTTCGACGGTATCGTAGCCCTGATCCTGCAACGCGTAGGCGCGGATTTTATTCAGCAGGCCAATATTGCGTCCTTCCTGACGGTGATACAGCAGAACGCCACGTCCTTCCTCTGCGATATGAGAAAGGGCGGCTTCAAGCTGGAAACCGCAGTCGCACCGCAGGCTGAACAGCGCGTCACCGGTCAGACACTCTGAATGAACGCGGGACAGCACCGGCGTTTGCCCCGAAATGTCGCCGAATACCAGGGCGACGTGATCTTGCCCGGTTGCCAGTTCTTCAAAACCCACCATCAGGAAATCGCCCCATGGGGTTGGCAGTTTGGCTTCTGCCACACGTTTAAGCTGCATGTGATTCTCCAGACCAGGCTGACACGTTTCGTGCCTTTGCCCCATTATGCTTTCTGTATTGGACTATTTTGCCACAAGCCCGGCAACTTCACCTAATCACCACCACGCTTTACAAACGTTAAACGCACAATCCGACATATCCACCTGAATGAAGAAATTCAGTTATGATTGTGGTGCTTAGTGAAAAAGGAGAGGACATGCTTTCGATTGCCAGACGAACGGCCGCAGGTGCCGCCGTATTGCTCGTTATACCCCTGGTCGTTTGGTTCTCCGGCTGGATGTGGCAGCCCGGACAAAACGAGACGTGGCTGAAAGCCCTATACTGGATAACCGAGACGGTCACCCAGCCGTGGGGGATTATTACACACGTGCTGCTCTGTGGCTGGTTCCTGTGGTGCCTGCGCTTTCGCCTTCGTGCGGCGCTGGTACTGTTTGCCATTCTCGGCGGGGCCATACTCATCGGGCAGGGGGTGAAGTCGTGGGTGAAAGATCGCGTGCAGGAACCCCGTCCTTTCGTCGTCTGGCTGGAAAAAACGCACCATGTTCCGGTGGATGAGTTCTACAATTTAAAGCGTAAAGATCGCGGTGCGCTGGTAAAGGAGCAACTTGCGGAACAGCAGGATATCCCGACCTTTTTACGCAAACACTGGCAAAAAGAGACCGGCTTTGCGTTTCCTTCCGGGCATACGATGTTTGCTGCCAGCTGGGCGCTACTTGGCGTAGGACTGCTGTGGCCGCGTCGGCGTATCCTCACGATTGCGATTTTGCTGGTCTGGGCGACAGGCGTAATGGGCAGCCGGATGCTGCTGGGGATGCACTGGCCGCGTGATTTGGTGGTGGCAACGCTGATCTCGTGGGTACTGGTGACGCTGGCGACCTGGCTTGCACAACGTTTTTGTGGACCCCTGACGCCGCCGCCGGAAGAGAAGGAAGAAATAGCCGAAAGGGAGTCTGGCGGAACCTGAAGGTTGATATTCCGCATTTTGACCATAAATCCATGTAGGGCGCATTACTTTTTCCATTTCGCGCCCGCCACTAAAATGGTAGCTTATAAGGCTGATTGCAGTGAGTTGAACACGCTTTATACGCTCGAACCACATAACGGGAAGTCATGTGAAATATTTACTCATTTTCTTACTGGTGTTGGCGATTTTTGTCATTTCAGTCACATTGGGCGCGCAAAACGATCAACAGGTAAGTTTCAACTATCTGCTGGCGCAGGGCGAGTACCGGGTGTCGAGCCTGCTGGCTGTGTTATTCGCGGCGGGGTTTGTCATCGGCTGGCTTGTATGCGGCCTGTTCTGGCTTAAGGTTCGTGTTTCTCTTGTTCGCGCTGAACGTAAAATTAAACGACTTGAACATCAACTTACGCCTGCGTCTGACATTCCGGCGAGCTCTGGTGTGCCGGTAGTCAAGGAATAATCGAATATGCTGGAGTTGTTGTTTCTGCTTTTGCCTGTCGCCGCAGCCTATGGCTGGTATATGGGCCGCAGAAGCGCGCAACAAACAAAACAGGATGAAGCAAACCGACTCTCCCGTGACTACGTAGCGGGGGTGAACTTCCTGCTGAGCAATCAGCAGGATAAAGCGGTGGATCTGTTCCTCGATATGCTTAAAGAGGATACCGGCACCGTTGAGGCGCATCTCACCCTGGGAAACCTGTTCCGCTCGCGCGGAGAGGTTGACCGTGCCATTCGTATCCACCAGACCTTGATGGAAAGCGCTTCGTTGACCTATGAGCAACGGTTGCTGGCCGTGCAGCAGCTTGGGCGGGATTACATGGCCGCGGGGCTTTACGATCGCGCCGAGGATATGTTCTCTCAGCTGGTGGATGAGACGGACTTCCGTATCGGTGCGCTTCAGCAGCTTCTGCAAATCTATCAGGCCACCAGCGACTGGCAAAAAGCGATTGATACCGCTGAACGGCTGGTCAAACTCGGCAAAGACAAACAGCGCGTCGAAATTGCCCACTTCTATTGCGAGCTGGCTCTCCAGCAGATGGGTAGCGATGACATGGATAAAGCCATGGCACTGTTAAAGAAAGGCGCAGCGGCCGATCGCAACAGCGCGCGCATCTCGATCATGATGGGGCGGGTCTTTATGGCTAACGGTGATTACGCCAAAGCCGTGGAGAGCCTGCTTCGCGTTATCGATCAGGATAAAGAGCTGGTCAGCGAAACGTTGGAAATGCTGCAAACCTGCTATCAGCAGCTCGGTAAGCAGGACGAGTGGGTTGCGTTTCTGCGTCGCTGTGTTGAAGAGAATACAGGTGCCACAGCCGAGCTGATGCTGTCAGATGTCGTCGAAGAGCATGAAGGGAGCGATACCGCCCAGGTATACATTACCCGTCAGTTGCAGCGTCATCCTACCATGCGTGTCTTCCATAAGCTGATGGATTACCACCTTAATGACGCAGAAGAAGGGCGCGCTAAAGAGAGCCTGATGGTGCTGCGAGACATGGTGGGTGAACAGGTGCGCAGCAAACCGCGCTATCGCTGCCAGAAATGCGGCTTCACCGCCTATTCGCTCTACTGGCATTGCCCTTCCTGCCGGGCGTGGTCCACCATTAAGCCAATCCGAGGTCTGGACGGACAGTAATTTTTTAAAACGCTGCACTTTAGTTACAACATACTAATGGTTACAGTAATTCCATCAGCACCGTGCGGTCTGGGGTTCAGCAGGAAAAGCATTCGATTCTGTTCATTTACCCCGAGGGCAGGTAGAATGCACGCCGTTTATCTGTTCCGCGCCGCTGCGCGCCCATAGACGAAAAGGGCTGGTCATGACGTCTGTTACATCCTCCACTTCCCGCGTAGTTACCGATTCTCCCGTAGTTGTTGCTCTGGATTACAATAACCGTGACGCCGCACTGGCCTTTGTTGATGGCATTGATCCCCGCGATTGCCGTCTGAAAGTAGGCAAAGAGATGTTTACGCTGTTCGGCCCACAAATCGTCCGCGATCTGCATCAACGTGGTTTCGACGTTTTCCTCGACCTGAAATTCCACGACATTCCAAATACCACTGCGCACGCCGTTGCTGCGGCAGCTGAACTCGGCGTGTGGATGGTTAACGTACATGCATCGGGCGGGGCACGCATGATGACGGCTGCGCGCGAAGCGCTGGTGCCGTTTGGTAATGACGCTCCGCTTCTGATCGCCGTCACCGTGCTGACCAGTATGGATGAATCCGACCTGCGCGACCTGGGTGTGACGTTGTCACCTGCCGAACATGCAGAGCGTCTGGCGCGCCTCACGCAACAGTGTGGTCTCGATGGCGTGGTCTGTTCGGCTCAGGAGGCGGTTCGCTTCAAATCTGAGTTAGGCCGCGATTTTAAACTGGTGACGCCAGGTATTCGTCCAGCAGGCAGCGAGTCAGGGGATCAGCGACGTATCATGACGCCAGAGCAGGCGCTGAGCGCGGGTGTAGACTATATGGTGATTGGTCGCCCGGTGACGCAATCCGCTCATCCGGCAGAGACCCTGAAAGCGATTAATGCATCACTGAAAAAGGGGGCATAATGCGTGACGCCAACAGTCGTCTGGTCTATTCAACGGATACCGGGCGCATTGAAGAGCCAAAAGAGAAAGCTGAACGTCCAAAAGGCGATGGTATCGTGCGAATTCAGCGCCAGACCAGCGGCAGAAAAGGGAAAGGCGTTTGCCTTGTCACCGGCATTGACCTGGATGATGCAGACCTGGTAAAGCTCGCCGCTGAGCTTAAAAAGAAGTGCGGATGCGGTGGGGCAGTAAAAGACGGCATTATTGAGATTCAGGGCGATAAACGAGATTTAATTAAAACGCTGCTGGAAGCCAAAGGAATGAAAGTCAAACTGGCGGGCGGCTAAAATAAATGAGCCACGGACATTGCCGTGGCTCTTTTTTTTACGTGCGTAAGTCAGACCTGAAAATACTTAATATATTATTATGCCGGTGAGAGCCGTTATGGTGATTATTTGCCCACCTGGTGACCGATAATACCACCTACGGCAGCACCACCTAATGTACCCAGCGTACTACCATCCGTTAATACTGCACCACCAAGCGCACCAGCACCGGCACCAATCGCGGTGTTACGGTCACGTTTAGACCAGTTAGAGCAAGCGCTCAGGGACATTGCTACAGTGATTGCCAGAACAGCGGCGGCTAATTTTTTGCTGGTAAAGGTCATAATACTTTCTCCTGAATTATCGATTCACGGAAAGGAATGCACTTTAAGTATAGACAATATCCATACTTAAATTCTGTTCCCGTGAAAGCTGGTCGCGCAGGCGTTTCATCATCACGCAGGTGATAGTCACTTCCTGTTATATCGCTAATACTAATTTTACGTGTTTAGAACGGTTTCAACAGGTAAAAACTCTTAAAGGAAGGGTCGGAATACTCTCAGAGAAAGGTTTAAGTGCGCCCATTATTCGGGCGCAGCAGGATAATCAGGCTGTTTTTTTTACAATATCGACAGTCAGACCGTCTTGTTCTAATTGCTGGCGATATTCATCACGCAAACGCTCATCCGTGATTACACGGCTGAAGCGCGAGGCCGGCCCCATCGTATAAGGGTGTACGGCGCCAAACTTAGAGCTGTCGGTCAGCACAATCGCTTCACACTCTTTGGCGAGTACGGCGTTAACCACGTCTGAACGCATCATGTCGCGGCCGGTAAAGCCGGTGTCGGGCTGCCAGCCATCAATACCTATGAATGCCTTACTGAAGTGAACTTGCTGAACATATTGGCGCGTTAATGGCCCCACCATGCTTTCGCTTTTCTTCTGGTAAATGCCGCCCAGCAGAATCACCTCGCAGCGAGTTTCCTTCAACAGATGGGCAATATAGCTGCTTACGGTGATGATGGTAACGTCTTTTTGATCGGCAAGCGTGCGCGCCAGAAGGGCGTTACTGCTGCCATTTTCAATAAAGACGGTCTCACCGTTATTCACCAGGGATGCAGCAAACTCCGCCAGCTCCCGCTTGAGCGCATAATTGTTCATCATGCGGGTTTCAACGTCGTCGCTGTCCAGTGGAACGGCATATCCGTGCGCACGCCGCAGGTAGCTCTGTTTTTCCAGAAGATTCAGATCCTGACGAATGGTGACTTCAGAAACGCCGGTGGCTTTAGCGAGATCGACCACGCTTACGCGTCCCTGATCGATCACCATCTGCAAAATGATTTGTTGTCGGGAGTTCATAGCATCCATTTAAAAGGCAAGGTCGGAAACGACGTGGTTACACTTCCCACGGGGCTTTAGGTTGAGTGGATTCTGGAGCGTTATCAGCGCCGTTCTCAGCCAGCAGTTCAGACTTGAGGATCTCAAGATTACGGATAGCAGAGTGATAATCGCCTGCGACAAGAATATCCAGCACAGTATCAATACGCTGCGCCACGGCTGTTGCATCAATGTTAGACATAAGCTCACCCTGAAGCGAAAAGTTAATATTATCAATGATGCAGAAAATTGATTCAAAAGAGAAGGTAAAAAATGCAATAACCAAAGCCCATAAATGAAAGTGATAAATTTAACCCCCGTCTGCTGCGGGTTGTAGGGGTGGATTAGTCTAAAACTGCGCGCAACGCGCTTTTTTATAAGAGGAATTCGACTATGACAGTTATCAACCAGACAACCTGCACATTGTTTACTGATGCTGAACGATTCACTCAACTGGCGGCTTATTATGAGGCCGAACGGCGTACGGTGTGGATGATGTTACGCGCCACGCCACGGCCTTGCTTCAACCATGCGCTGATCGAGGAGATCATGAATCTCTCCTGGCTGGTTCGACAGTCCGGATTTGTCGTTGATTTTTGGGTCACCGGATCGCTGGTCCCCGACATCTACAATACCGGCGGTGATTTACAGTTCTTCGTTGAGTGCATCAAAAACAACCGACGCGAAGCGTTACGCGCCTATGCCCGGGCCTGTGTGGACTGCGTTCATGCCGCCTCGCGAGGGTTTGATACCGGCGCTGTCACGCTGGCTATGGTGGAAGGAAGCGCTTTAGGGGGCGGGTTTGAAGCCGCGCTGGCGCATCATTTCATTCTGGCCCAGCGCGATGCCCGATTAGGCTTTCCGGAAATCGCGTTCAATCTGTTCCCGGGCATGGGCGGCTATTCACTGGTGGCGCGTCGTGCCGGCATGAAAATGGCGGAGGCGCTGATCTACAAAGGTGAGACGCATACGGCGGAATGGTATGAGCAGCATGGTCTTGTGGATCTCTTATTTGAGCCGTTACAGAGCTATGTTTCGGTGCGGACGTTTATCGACACGCTACAGCCGAAGCTGAACGGCGTAAGGGCCATGCTGCGTGCACGTACGCGCGTGCTGCCACTTCCGCGAAGCGAGTTGATGGACATTACTGAGGATTGGGTTGATGCCGCCTTCTGCCTTGAACCGAAGGATATCGCCTACATGGAGCGGCTGGTTATGCTGCAAAATCGCCATCAGGCGACGGGCTTACGCAAAGCCAGCTAACGGACATTCCTGGCCTGATAACGTTTTAGCCATCGCTCGAATGCGGCAGCGGGCATGGGCTTAGCAAAAAGATAACCCTGCCGTTCGTTGACGCCATTCTTCGTCAGAAAGGCGTCTTCTTTTGCACTTTCCACCCCTTCAGCAATGACCTGCAAATTTAACGCCTGCGCCACGGCGACTATCGCACGCACCAGCGACTGTGAAATGGACTGCTTATGGATATCCCGCACGAAAGACTGGTCAAGCTTAATGGCATCGATAGGGAAGCGCGCCAGTTGCGACAGGGAAGAGTACCCCGTACCAAAGTCATCCAGATGAATTTGCGCTCCCAGGCGGCTAAATTGCTGGATCACTGACAGGGCCAGTTCTTCATTTTCAATGAGACAGCTTTCGGTCAATTCCACGTCAATCGGGCAGTATTCAAAATTCAGGTCTTTCAGCGCCTGCTTCAGGTCACTGAAGATGGTCTGGTCCGCCAGCTGACGGGCGGAGACGTTGACCGCGACGCGCATGTTGATCCCCTTGTCGCGCCATTTTGCTACCTGGCGCACCACATCAAGCATAACCCAGCGGCCCAGAGGCACAATCAGCCCTGATTCCTCGGCATAGGAGATAAACTCCATCGGCGGGATCAGGCCACGCTCTGGCGACTGCCAGCGCACCAGCGCCTCCAGACTTCTGACTTCGCCGCGCCAGGTCATTTTGGGCTGGTAGTGGATTAACAGCTGATCGTTATCCAGCGCTTTACGCAGGTTGGTATCCAGCCACAGGTATTCAAATACGCGCTGGTTCATCTCTGGCGAGAAGACGCAGAATTTGCCCCGGCCATTTTCTTTGGCGGTGTACATGGCGGTGTCGGCATTGCGAATGACGCTTTCGCGATCGTTACCGTGCTGGGGCGCAAGCGCGATGCCCAGCGAGCAGCCGGTGTAAACCTCAATCAGCCCGATGCGGAAAGGTTGACGCAGTCGGGTCAGTATTCGCGACGCCATCGCTTCCAGCGCGCCCTGCGAGGTATCGGTGGCCATCACGATAAACTCATCCCCACCCAGGCGCGCCAGGGTTTGTCCTTCGTCCAGGCAGCTCAGGATCGCCAGCGCAACGGCCTGTAGCAGCTGGTCGCCAAACATATGCCCATAGGCATCGTTCACTTTTTTAAAATTATCCAGATCGAGGTAAACTACGCCAACCTGCGTGTCACCCCGAGCGGTGATGGCATCAGAGATCAGCTCATGGATGGCATTTCGGTTAGGCAAACCGGTAATCGTATCCGTATTGGCGAGAACGCGCAGGCGCTCCTGGGCCCGACGCTCCTCGGTTATGTCGGTACCTGAACAGATGAGGAAAATTTCATTTTTTCCGCTGCCGCTGTGAACAAATTTATTTCTGAAGAGAAACAGGCGCTGCCCCTTGCGGGTCTTGATCCAGCGTTCAACTTCGTAGGAGCTGCCGTTACGAAAAAAACCGGTGATGTTGCGTTTGGAGGCCGCGGCTTCGCTGCGGCTCATAAACAGTTTGAACACGTTTTGCCCGATAACTTCCTGTTCCTTCAGGCCCGTATATTCTTCACTTAAACGGTTGAAGCGCTGAATATTCCCGTTCTGGTCGAGGATCACAATCACGGAGTTAGCCTCGGAAACTACCTGTTCGGCGAAGGAGAGCCCCTGCGCCAGGTCGCGCGCAACGGAAGGGGTATCGTTCCAGGCTGATGCCGTTCCTGCCCACTCATTTTTGTTAATTTTACGGCCGACAAGATGAACGGGAACGTCCACACCGTACAAAGGCAGGGTCATGGCAATGCTGGAGGTGATTACGGTGAGCTGGCGGATCAGCGCGGCCTGTTCATCATCCAGCGCAACCACCTGAATGATGTCAGCGCTTTCACTGGCAGCAAGATGCAGAGCATTGCTGTCTGCTGTCAGTCGCCACCAGGGGCTATGCGTACCCATGTAACGAAACAGCAAATTCTGCTCCAGATCGTCCATCACGTTTTCTCCCGCGGCTGCTGAGTAGCGCACAAATTATTCATTTGCAGTCGACAATGACGGCTCTCTTTTACTGTAGATAATTCTGGAGAAATGTGGCGTTGGGAAACAGAAAAGTGTGAGAAAAAACGATGATTTTGCGGGAGATAATTCAGGAGAGAACTCCCGGCCACCCCTTAACGGAACGGCCAGAAGTTTACGCGGTTATCAGGCGACAGGGCGCGCGATAATACTGCGGGTTTCCATGCGCACTTCAGCGATGGTGACATCAATCACGTCAGTGACCTTGTAAACCGTTTCGCCTTTAATTTGCACGGTCCCGTTTTCCTGGCTACAAACCAGTTCGTCGCGGACGGCATGCAGGAACGGGGCAGGAATAAAGGCAACGGCGCCATTATCCACCAGGCGAACGCGCATACCGCCGCGGCTGATGTCAATGATTTCAGCCGGGAAACGGGTATCAGTCCCTGCCTTATCATTCAGGAAGCGCGCGTACAACCAGTCGCCGACATCACGCTCCGCCATACGGTTGAGACGGCGACGTTCTGCCATCTGCAATGTCGTACCATCCTGTGGGCGGGCAACAGATTCCCCTTTGATGATCGCTTTCAGCAGACGATGGTTAACCATGTCGCCGTACTTACGGATCGGGGAGGTCCAGGTCGCATAAGCCTCAAGGCCAAGGCCGAAGTGCGGGCCAGGCTCGGTGCTGATTTCCGCAAAGGACTGGAAGCGGCGAATACGGCTGTCGAGGAACCCTGACGGCTGTGCGTCCAGCTCGCGGCGCAGTTTGCAGAAACCTTGCAGGGTCAGCACTTCCTCAGGATCGACGTGTACGTCATGGGTTTTCAGCAGGGCAGCCAGCGCTTCGGTGTTCGCCGGATCAAACCCGGTGTGCACGTTGTAAATGCCAAAGCCTAATTTGTCGCGCAGCACGCGTGCAGCACATATGTTGGCGGAAATCATCGCTTCTTCAACGATGCGGTTGGCAATACGGCGCGGCTCAGCGACGATATTCAGCACTTCACCTTTTTCACCCAGCACAAAACGGTAGTCCGGACGATCTTTGAAGACCAGCGCGTGAGTTTGACGCCATTCGCTGCGGCTCAGGCAGACGCGGTGCAACAGACGAATTTGTGCGGCAATGTTGTCCGACTCGGGTTTCCAGTTGCCCGTGTTCTCCAGCCAGTCGGACACGTCGTCATAGGCCAGCTTGGCTTTGGATTCGATGGTGGCGGCGAAGAATTCAATATCTTCTTCAATGGTACCGTCAGCCGCAATGGTCATCCGACATGCCAGCACCGGACGTACTTCATGCGCACGCAGCGAACAAAGATCGTCGGAAAGTTCACGCGGCAACATCGGAATGTTAAAGCCCGGCAGGTAGTTGGTGAACGAGCGCACTTTGGCCATCTCGTCCAGCCTGCTGCCTTCGACAATCCATGCGGTAGGGTCGGCGATGGCGACGGTCAGATGCAGTTTGCCATCGACTGTCTCTTCGGCATACAGCGCATCGTCCATATCCTCGGTGCTGGCGCTGTCAATGGTGACAAAGTCCAGCGCCGTCAGATCGCGACGTTCCAGACCTTCGTCCTGCATTTCAGTCGCCACGCCATCAGGCGCTTCTTTTTCGAGATTGTGGCGCGCCAGCGTCACCCACCATGGGACGAAATGGTCGTCGCCGAAGGTAATGTATTGGGTAAGCTCGGCGTAGAAACCGCGATCGCCTTTTAAAGGATGACGGCGCATCTCAGCAACCGCCCAGTCACCCTCAACAAAATCATGCTCAACGCCACGCGCGGCGCGGCACGGAATAGCATCTTTCAGGAAAGGATGGTCCGGCACGACGGAAAGACGATCGTCTTTTTTATGCACTTTCCCGACAAAGCGGGTCAGGAAAGGTTCGATCAGTGCTTCCGGCTCGGCAGACTCTCGTTCCTTTTCGGTATGAATAACGGCCGAAATACGGTCGCCATGCATCACTTTCTTCATCTGAGGAGGCGGAATGAAGTAGCTCTTCTGCCCATCAACTTCAAGAAAGCCAAAGCCCTTTTCCGTGGCTTTTACGACCCCTTCTGCACGCGGCGTCTGGGAATGCAGTTGCTGTTTAAGCTGCGCTAGCAGCGGGTTGTCCTGAAACATAATGTTCTATTTTCGTAGCCATTGAGCGGCTGACAGTTTTACGCGAATCTCACTGCTACAGCAAGCGCTCTTTAGGTAAAGAGTATGGTTATTCCTCTTTGCCGAGCGCCACACGCAGACGGTCCAGCCAGCCATAAAATGCATCTCGGGTTAGCAGATTGATGGCCTTCTCTGGCGAGAGACCTGACCCGGTCAGGGGCGTTAACTGGGCGGCGCTAAAGCGATCCGGAGAGGCGACGAGCAGCGCACGAGCGGCTGAGATCATCGAAGACGCGGGGCCTTCACTTAGCGGATGGTTAAGCAGAATTTCGCCCGTCAGATTAAGCAGCATCGGCTCATGACACAGCACAGGGGTGAGCGCTTCAAGCGCCGGTTCCGCCTGCCAGCGTGAGAGCGCCTCAAGCTGAAGCGCACTGGCATATTTTAGCTCAACCGCGGGTAGCGTGGCGGTCCATCTGCTGAAGCTAACCGGCAGCGTATGGGGCTGAATGTGGTGCCCGGGCAACCAGCGTACCGGATGGCCAAGCAATGCCTGAAATACCGCGACCACTCGCGCCTGAAAACCGACAAAGCCGATGATCTGGTTGATAAGCACAATGTCATACGTTGTGAGTCCAACCTCATCAAGCTGGTTTTGGGCTTTGTCATCGATCACATCGGGTGAGCTTGCTAACTGGCGGGCATACTGGGTAATTTCTGCAAGGCGTCGATTGCTTTCCCGGGAGGAGTCCGGCCCCGGTAGAGGGGCGAGCAGGGCAGCGTAGTGGTTACAGAGCCGCTGAACACCACACGCCTGGGCAACCGTTAATGCCGTGCTCAGCCTGTCGTAGGCGCTGAGCGTATGCAGACGGCTCACGGGAGTATCAAGCGGGAACAAAAGATGACACAGGGTTCGGGCAGGCGCAAGCCAACCAGCACAGCTTGCGAGAATGTCATCGGGCAGGGCTAAATCGAGCAAAAAACGGTCGTCGACGTTAGCGGCTTCGGGCACCAGCGGCAGAACGTCCGTCTGCGAATGATTCGACTGGGTTTCATGATACCAGTGGCCTTTGCCGGAAAAACGGCGTTGTTCCATGGGCGTTCCTTGATCTCAAAATGGCGATCAATATCCTGGCGTAAGGCGGATGAGGGGAAAAATATTGTTAGGTGATAACAAATAGCAGAACGGAATAACGAGGAGCGGGGCGGTGAGAAACTCTCTTCCCTGGCGGGAAGAGAGTGACAAGCTTATTTGATTTCCAGCTCGTTCATTGCAGCGATGTTGAAGCCGCCGTCAACGTGAACCACTTCGCCGGAGATACCTGCGGAAAGGTCAGAGCACAGGAATGCCGCAGAGTTACCCACATCTTCGATGGTAACGGTACGACGAATCGGGGTAACCGCTTCGCAGTGTGCCAGCATTTTACGGAAATCTTTGATACCGGAAGCGGCCAGGGTACGGATTGGACCCGCAGAAATAGCGTTAACACGCACGCCTTCAGGACCCATTGCGTTCGCCATGTAGCGCACGTTGGCTTCCAGAGACGCTTTCGCCAGACCCATAACGTTGTAGTTAGGGATAGCACGTTCTGCGCCGAGGTAGGACAGGGTCAGCAGGGCTGCGCCCGGGTTCAGCATCGCGCGGCAGGATTTTGCCATTGCAACGAAGCTGTAGGAGCTGATGTCGTGGGCGATTTTGAAGCCATCACGGGTAACCGCGTTCACATAGTCGCCGTCCAGCTGGTCGCCAGGAGCGAAGCCGATGGAGTGAACAAAACCGTCGAATTTCGGCCATGCTTTTGCCAGTTCAGCAAACATGCCATCAATGCTTTCGTCTTGTGCAACGTCACATTCCAGAACAATGCTGGAACCCAGCTGCGCGGCAAATTCTTCAACACGGCCTTTCAGCTTGTCGTTCTGGTAGGTGAACGCCAGCTCAGCGCCTTCGCGATGCATTGCCTGTGCGATGCCGTATGCGATGGACAGTTTGCTGGCAACGCCAGTCACCAGAATGCGCTTACCGGAAAGAAAACCCATAGCTTTAATCCTTATATTCATTGCTTATTTTGCCTTGTAATTCATAGCGTTACAGGCAGTATTTCAAAATCATTCGAAATTAGCTCGAAATTATAGCCCACTCACAGCCCCATGTGTCACGATATTTCTCGCTCCTGCGCCGTGAATGGGCTCACGGAAGAGGTTGAACTGACTCTTCATCAGGCCGTTTCGTGTGTATCCCAGCAGTATATCACCGCACGCGGGGTTCGCCTCATCCAACCAGCGGGCACCGTGACGCCGCCCTCATGCTGATGTGTCCAGCGCCTTTTGCGCAAAATGATCCGTTTAGCCCTTTAAACGCTTTAAAATTGCGCGAGGGTCGATAACGGCTATGCCATTTTGCGTCTTTATCTGTGTGCGGTAAGAAGGAAGATGAAAAATATAACGTTGGCCGAAAAACTGATCATGCTGTCAGGTGCGGCGCTTTTTGCGCTTATGATCGCGGTGAACTCCTTTTGCGTGAATGATAATCCTGGTTTCAGGGTGCCTATGACCACCTATTTGATCGTCATGATTGCGCTGTTCTTTCTGGATACCATTATCTTTATTTTTATCCAGATGCTGTATGCCTCCGACCGATCGCGTTTTTCCTTATTCATTCTGAGCCTGGCATTTCTTAGTGGGCTGGTTTATTTCATTGAGACGATCATTGTCATTCAGCTTCCGGAGCATGCTGGTTTTACCCAGGCGGCAAAAACCAACGATACGGCGGTATTCTATTTTTTTCGGCAGCTGAGCTTTATCGTATTACTGGCGCTGGCGGTCCGTGTGGAAAAAATCACGATACGATCCACGCTCAGATTCCGAAATAAGATCAGCATGACGTTAGCATTAATGATGACACTGGTTATGTTTCCGATGCTGGCCCATTATCTCAGCAGCTACCATCCGGCCTGGACATTAACGATTGCAGCATACGAAGATGAACATCATTATCCTGTCTGGGATATCAGGTACGTAAACGTTCTGATCCTGCTCTGGTCGGCTTTACTTTGTTATATGATCTCTGTGACACGCCTGGCGTCCGGGATCTGGAACAGTATTATTGTGGTTTGCCTTTCCGCCATCGTTTACAATTTTTTCCTCTTACTGCTTGATACTTACAATCTGTCGCTCTGGTATATCAGCCGGGCAGTAGAGGTCCTCAGCAAATTATTTGTGATTTGTACCTTAATATTCCATGTCTTTAACCTGTTGAAAATTTTCGGCGATCGGGTTGATCGCGATCCGCTTACTCAGATCTACAACCGTAAATATTTTTATGAGGCACTTCCGCGGGTCCGCTCGCTCAGGACAGAAAAGGGGACCAGCATTATGATGCTGGACATCGACAACTTTAAGTCGATTAACGATAACTGGGGGCATCTTGTGGGGGATCGCGTGATTCTGGCGGTCGTGGATATTATCAAAGACAGCATTCGCGATAACGACATCTTTGCCCGACTGGGAGGCGAGGAATTTGGTCTGCTGCTGCCGGATACCGACGGTAAGCAGGCTATGGCCGTCGCGGAGCGTATTCGCCAGAACGTTCAACAGCGCACCGGGCCGGGCTATCATTATGCTCTCCCTGTAAAGGTCACATTAAGTATCGGCGTGTGCTCAGCCATTCAGAATAACGTCAACGGCAATGATATTATGCGTGACGTGGACGAGGCGTTGTATGAGGCTAAGCACAACGGTAAAAACAGAATTGTTACCAGACAGGCTGAATGAAGCTGAGGTTACAGGATGGGGATGAAAACATCAAAATCGACAGACTCGTCGCTGTACCCATTAATTTTCATCAGGTAAATACCGTCGCGCAACGTCAGGCGTTGATTTACCATCGCCTTAACGAAGGCAATCTTGTTAAACGCGCTGTAGATTTCCCAGCTACCGCTAAAGGGCATTCTTGCGTATCTCCCACGCACAATGCAGGATTTTTTATTTGTCACCGTGTCGCTTTGTAACGCGTACGATATTAATACCTCGACCAGATACGATCGGCTTTTGCCTAACTCGGGGCGGCGGGGCATCAGAATAATTTTATCGATATCATGGCGGTTTTCTGTCAGGAGCTTTTTGATTTTTTTAGTAATATCATGCACTGAGGTATCAAAAAGATGATCGTGTTCGATAATTTCATACGTATAGATAAACGTTTCATCCAGATAGCAGACCTCGAGCTCAGGCGTTTCATGTTCGCTTAATAAAAAAGAGGGCTGTAAGATGTCAAAATTCCACCCTCTGGCACATCTGTACTCAGAGGGTGTCAGCCCCATCATTTTTTTAAAGGCTCTGGAAAATCCCTGACTGCTCTGGTAATGGAATAAATACGCAATATCCGTCACCGGAATCGACGTCATTCTCAGCATAATGGCGGCACGGCTTAACCTCCGTCGGAGAATATATTCACCTAAAGAGAGCCGATACTTCTCTTTAAACCATGTTTCGATGGTTCTTCTGCTGTATCCAATATCTGCAACCAAATCACCAATGTGTAAAATAGTAAAGTTATTTTCTTCTACCCAGGAGAGAATATAGTTGCTGATGCTGTCTTTCATTTGTGCGTCAGTGATAGCTTAACGGTAAATCAGTTTACTGCCAGATGTTAATTCGCGGGCGTAGGGATCCTGGCGATAACCTTAATTTCGAAATCAAAACCCGCAAGCCAGTTAACGCCTATTGCTGTCCAGTTTGGGTAAGGGGGGTGCGGAAACGCCAGTTTTTTCGCCTCCATGATGGCGGGGAACTGGTTTTCAGGATCGGTATGAAATGTCGTGACATCAATCAGATCGTCAAAAGTACACCCTGCGGCTGCCAGAGTCGCCCGTAAATTATCGAACGCCAGCTGCACCTGAGCGGGGAAGTCGGGTTCAGGTGTGCCATCGCTGCGGCTGCCAACCTGACCGGAAACAAATAACAGATCGCCAGAGCGGATTGCTGCTGAATAGCCATGCTCTTCATAGAGGGCATGTCGATTAGCCGGAAAGACGGGGTCACGTGGATGCATGGCTTTTCCTTTTCTGTCAGAGGTATTGTTGTGCTTACGCAGTAGAAGTAACATACGCGATGTATGTCAAAAATGTAATCCACATACGCCGCGTATGTCAAATTATAATTACCGCTTAATGAAGGAAGTCCCATGGCTACAAAACGTCGTGCTGAAACGGCCCAGGAAAATCGCGAGAGAATGATTCAGGCGGCGCGGAAGGCATTTGCTGAAAAAGGCTATGCCGCAGCGTCAATGGATGAACTCACGGCAAGCGTGGGGTTAACACGCGGCGCGCTATATCATAATTTCAACGACAAGAAGGGATTACTGGCGGCGGTGGTCGCGCAGATAGACAGCGAAATGGCAGCAAACGCGAAAGCGATTGCCGCCGCCGCCGATGATGACTGGGAGCGACTGCTGGCGGAGGGCATCGCCTATATCAAAATGGCGCTCGTTCCGGAAGTTCAGCGTATCGTCCTTCTTGACGGCCCGGCTGTTCTGGGTGACCCGGCGCAATGGCCCAGCCAGAACAACTGCCTTGAGTCGACCCGTCAGACCATCGAAAAAATGATGGAGTGCAACGTAATCAAAAAGATGGATGCCAGAGTCGCAGCCCATCTGCTGAACGGCGCTGCGCTGAATGCGGCTCTGCTGATTGCCGCGAGTGATGAACCGCAGAAGACCCTTCCGCATGCTATAGAGGTGTTTACTCTGCTGGCAAGCGGGTTACGCAACGGCTAACGATCTTTACGCCACGCGTCCGCCGTCAATGCTTCACCAAAGTGTCCGGCAATCAGGCGTTTTGTCAGGTCATGGAGCGGGGAGGCCAGTACGTCAGCGGTACTGCCGCGCTCGACCACTTCTCCCTGGTGCATTACCAGCACCTGGTCGCTGATGTGTTTCATCATGCCCAGGTGCTGAGTCACGTAAATATACGAGATCCCCTGCTTTTCCTGTAACTCCAGCATCAGGTTAATGAGCTGCGAACGCATCGACATATCCAGCGACGCCAGCGCTTCGTCGGCGATAATAACTTTCGGGCGCAGGATCAGCGCGCGGGCCAGACCGAGACGCTGTTTTTGGCCCGGGGCCAGCATGTGCGGGTAATAGCTGACATGGTCGGGCAGGAGGCCTACCAGACGCAGGGTTTCGACAATCCGTTTGCGACGCGCTTCCGGCTCCAGGTCGGTATTCAGCCGCAGCGGGAAATCCAGGATCTGGGAAATACGCTGGCGCGGGTTCAGGGACGTCGACGGATCCTGAAAAATCATCCGGATGCGCTGACTGCGAAAAGAATAGTCCCCAAATTCCAGAGGATGATCGTCAATCAGTATTTCACCGCCGCTTGGCTCGACCATGCCCGCGAGCATTTTTGCCAGGGTCGATTTGCCCGAGCCGTTTTCACCGATAATCGCCAGCGTCTGCTTTTCGCGCAGCGTAAAGCTCAGCGGTTTAACCGCCTCGACGGTCTGACGGTGAAACAGGCCGGTGCGATAGCGAAAGGTCTTACTCAGGTTACGTACTTCCAGTAAGGTTTCGACCATTTCACTCTCTCTCCATGTTCAGCGGGAAATGACAGGCAAACAGATGGTTTTTCGGCCCTGTCAGGCGCGGTGTTTCAATGCATTTACGCTGAGCATACGGGCAACGTGGTCCCAGACGGCAGCCAATGGGCAGCGATTCCAGCAGCGGTATCGCGCCAGGCAGCGTATTCAGACGGCTTTTGTGCGGCATCGCGCTGCCAAAGTCCGGGATCGCCCTGATCAGCGCCTGCGTGTAGGGATGATGTGGCGTCGTCACCAGGTCTTCACTTGGCGCGGTTTCTACCGTCTGGCCGCAATACATTACATCAATTTTATCCGCCCACTTGCTCAGCATTTGCAGGTCGTGGCTGATCAGCAAAATGGTGGTGTTGTTATTCTGGTTCAGACGCGTGAGCAGGCGGAAAATCTGCGCCTGGGTGGTTGGCTCCATCGCGTTCGTTGGTTCGTCCGCAATCAGCAGACGCGGCTGATTCGCCAGGGCGATGGCAATCATCACTTTCTGGCATTCACCGTCGGTCAGTTCGTAGGGGAAACTGCGCATCGCGTCTTTATGGTCTTTGATCCCGACACGGTGCAACAGCTCAATGGCACGGCGTTTGCGCCAGCCGAAACGCTGCCACCAGCGGCCTTTATAGGTCCAGCCGGGGATGTTCTGCATCAGCTGTTTCCCGACGCGCTCGGACGGATCGAGACAGGATTGCGGCTCCTGGAAAATCATCGAGACGTTATGGCCCACCAGTTTACGGCGTTCGCGCGGGGAGAGACGCAACAGATCGATATCGTCGAAGCGCATACGATCGGCGGTCACCCGCCAGTTGTCTTTCGCCACGCCGCAAATGGCCTTGGCGATCAGACTTTTCCCCGAACCCGATTCGCCCACCAGCCCGCGGATTTCGCCCTCTGCGAGCGTAATGCTGATGCGATCCACGGCCTTGACCCAGCCTTCGCCCGTTTTAATTTCTATCGTGAGGTTGCGGATATCGAGTAACGGCATTATTGCACCCCCGCATTGATTGCGCGGCGGATCCCGTCGCCCAGCAGGTTAACGAGCAGCACGCTCACCATGATGGCCGCGCCCGGCAGCATGACCGTCCACGGCGCAACGTAAATCAGCTCCAGCGCATCGCCGAGCATGGCGCCCCATTCCGGGGAGGGAAGCTGCGCGCCAAGGTCCAGGAAGCCCAGCGCTGCGATATCCAGAATCGCCATCGACAGGGCGCGGGTGATCTCCGTCACCAGCCCGGCGGCAATGTTAGGCAGCACGGCAAACCACAAAATATTAAACGTGGTGGCGCCATCCAGACGGGCGGCGACGACATACTCTTTTTCCAGCTCGTCGTGAACCAGGCTGTAAACCGAACGCACCATGCGCGGCAGAATGGCCAGCCAGACGGCGAACATCGCATGGGTGAGGTGCGGCCCCGCGAAGGCCACGACGATAATCGCCAGCAGCAGTGAAGGAATAGAGAGCAGGGTATCAAGAATATGGTTAAGCACGGCCGACCGCAGCCCGTGGGTTGAGCCGGCAAAAATGCCCAGCGCCAGGCCGCAGATCGCGGCAGCCAGGGTGACCACGAACGCGCCGCCTACCGTAGGTGCGGCGCCGCTCAGTAAACGACTTAGCACGTCGCGTCCGAGATCGTCAGTCCCCAGGAAGAACGAAACCTCCCCGTAACGCGACCACGACGGCGGTAAAAGCTGATAACCAAGGAACTGCTGATCGATGCCATACGGTGCAAACCACGAACCCAAAACGCACAGCAACACGAGGCCAATGCAGCCGTAAAAGCCGATCATCGCCGTGGTGTCGCCGTAAAAATTACGCCACACGGTACGTAGCGCACCGGGCGTGCGCTTTTCGCTGTAGACGTTATCGTAAGGCATACCATTCCTTATGCTTCAATGGGTTGGCCATGGCACCCAAAATATCGGAAACAACGTTAACAATAATGACCAGGGAGCCAATCACCATCACGCCGGCAGAGATCGCCGCGTAATCCTGCTGGCGAATGGCGTTGATCATCCAGCGTCCAAGGCCCGGCCAGCTGAAAACCATCTCGGTGATCATCGCCAGCGTCAGCATGGTTGAAAATTGCAGCCCAAGACGTGGGATTACGGGTGGCAACGCATTGTGCAGCACATGGCGACGGAGAATCGTCAGGCGAGACAGTCCGCGCGTGGCGGCGGCCTTCACATAGTTTTGATCGAAGACGTCGATAGTGCTGATACGCATCAGGCGAATTACTTCGGTCGTCGGCGCGACGGCCAGCGTGAGCACCGGCAGCACCATGTGGCGCAGCGCGCTCACGATCATTTCGTCGCGCCAGACTGAATCAGAAAGCCAGGCGTCAACGATGGCGAAGCCGCTCACCGTTTGCACGTTATACAGCAGATCAAAACGGCCAGATACCGGCAGCCAGCCTAACGTCAGTGAGAAGAAGAGGGTAAGCAGTAGCGCCAGCCAGAAAACAGGGATGGAAAAGCCAATTAAGGCAAGCGCGCTGATGAATTTATCCTGCCACTTATTACGATAAATGCCCGCCAGCATCCCCACCGGGATCCCCACCATGAGGGCAAAGCCAAAGGCGAGTACACACAGCTCCATGGTGGCCGGGAAAACCACTTTCAGCTGCTCGGAGATGAGCTGTCCGTTAATGCTGGACACGCCAAAATCCCAGTGTAGCAGGCCATTAAACCAGAACAGCCAGGCGTCCCAGAGGGATGAGCCCTGAAGCGGGGCGTGCGGCGTAAAGTAGCTCAGGCTAAAGCCGACAAAGGTCAGGAAGAACAGGGTGACCAGCAGTAACAGCAGCCGACGCAAGGTAAATATAATCATGGTTTCTTCACCTCTTGTTCTTTCTCACGGGTGACGCCCGCGAAGGAGGCGTTACCAAACGGGCTGAGTACCAGCCCTTTAATATCGTAACGGTAGGCCTGGAGGCGCAGGGAAGAGGCAAGCGGCAACACGGGAAGTTCTCTGGCCAGAATATTTTGCGCTTCATCATAGGCCTCAATGCGTGAGGCAAGCTGTTGAGACGCCAACGCTTTTTGCAGCACGGCATCAAATTCCCGGTTACACCAGTGGGCGTAGTTGGTCTGGGAGTTGATTGCCGCACAGCTCAGCAGAGGACGGAAGAAGCTGTCCGGGTCGTTACTGTCGGTGGACCAGCCAGCCAGCGTTAAGTCGTGATTCATGTCCATCAGACGCGCCTCCTGGAAACGGCCTTCGACAGGCACGATGATCACCTTAACGCCCACCTGCGCCATATCAGCCTGCAACAGCTCAGCCGTTTTAAGCGGGCTGGGGTTCCACGCCTGAGAGCTGGTGGGCACCCACAGCTGTAGCGTCAGGTTTTCTGCCCCCAGCGCTTTAAGCTGTTCGCGCGCTTTCGCCGGATTATATTCGGTAATCTTCGCCTCGCCGTCATAGGCCCAGGAGGCGCGCGGAAGAATAGAGGCGGCGGTTTCCGCGGTCCCGTAGTAAATCGACTGCATCAGACGCTGATTGTTGATCGCTAACGCCAGCGCATGGCGCACGGCCGGATTATTCAGCGGCGGCTTATCGGTGTTAAACGCCAGATAAGCGATGTTCATTCCCGGGCGCAGTGTCAGGCGCAGGCGTGGGTCGTCGCGCAAAATGGTCAACTGGCTGGCCGCAGGCCAGGCAAGCACGTCGCACTCGCCGGTCAGCAGTTTGGAGAGTCGGCCTGTTCCACCTGAACCCAGATCGACAATGACCTGCGGCATCAGCGGTTTGCCGCGCCAGAAACGATCGTGGCGTTGCAGGCGAATGTATTGTCCGGCGCGGTACTCTGCTAACTGGAACGGACCTGTGCCCACAGGCTCACGATCGAGACGTTCCTGACGATCCTTTTTCGTCAGCTGATCTGCGTATTCGGCTGACATGACCGAGGCGTAGTGCGTCGCCAGATGCCAGAGGAAGGAGGCGTCCGGGCGCGTCAGGCGAAACTCAACCGTGCGGTTATCCAGCTTACGAACGCTTTTGACCGAGTCCGCGAATTGCAGACTGTCGAAATAGGGGAAGTTCCCGCCATTAACGTTATGCCACGGATGATTGCGGTTGAATATGCGCTGGAAGGTGAAAACCACGTCATCCGCGTTGAGTTTACGGGTTGGCGTAAACCACGGGGTGTGCTGAAAGGCGACATCATCGCGTAGACGAAAGCGGTATGTAGCGCCGTTATCAAGCACTTCCCAACTTTCAGCAAGCTCCGGAACCAGCCGATAGGTATAAGGATCGACGTCGAGCAGGCGATCGTAGAGCTGTGCGGCCAGCGTATCAACAATCAGGCCGCTCCCCGCTTTTTGTGGGTTAAAGGTATCAACTTGCCCGCTGACGCAATAGACGAAACCACTCTCTCGGATATCAGGGGGCACAGCGCGATCGGGCGCAGCAAAGGCCAGATTGCTGAACAGACCGAGTGCAAACAGGGACGATAAAACCAGGCGCATAGTTTTTAAGGTTTTTAGATTCGATCTGCAAAGTGTATCGCACTTACGCCTGCTTCGTAAAAATGTCTGGGGGTAAGTGCTGATAATGTCAGCGCATTTGATGTTTTTTGAGCAATGCCCTTAACTGATGGTAGGTCAGGCCCAGCAGTTCAGCCGCCCGTTTCTGATTATATTTCGCCTCTTTCAGGCTCTGCTCGAGCAAGTTTTTTTCCTGCTGATGCTGGAACTGGCGTAAATCGAGCGGCAACGCCGGATCCTGCTGGCGCGTCGCCGGAGCCGGGGGCTGTTTATCCTCGCGACGAAACGGATCGAGAATAATGTTGTCCAGTTCGGTCTCGCTGCTGCCATGCCGGTAAACGGACCGTTCCACCACGTTTTTCAGTTCACGAATATTGCCCGGCCAGTGGTAACCGAGCAGGGTCCCGGTGGCCCGTTCGCTGAAGCCCGGAAAGAGCGGCAGACCCAGTTCCCGGCACATCTGAATGGCAAATTGATCGGCCAGCAGCATGATATCGCTGCGCCGCTCCCGCAGCGGCGGCAGCTGAACGACATCGAAAGCCAGCCTGTCCAGCAGGTCGGCGCGGAATTTGTCTTCTGCCACCATCGCGGGCAGGTCGGCGTTAGTAGCGCACACCAGGCGAACGTTAACCTGGAGCGGCTGACTGCCGCCAACGCGTTCCAGTTCGCCATACTCAATGACGCGCAGCAGCTTTTCCTGCACCAGCATCGGCGCGGTCGCCAGCTCGTCGAGAAAGAGCGTTCCGCCATCGGCGCGCTCAAAGCGTCCGGGATGGCGTTTTTGTGCGCCGGTAAAGGCGCCAGCTTCATGACCAAACAGCTCGGTGTCGAGCAGATTTTCATTCAACGCCGCGCAGTTAAGGGAAATAAAAGGGCCGTCCCAGCGGCCAGACAGAAAGTGCAGGCGGTTAGCGATAAGTTCTTTACCCGTTCCGCGCTCACCGATAATCAGCACCGGTTTATTCAGCGGCGCGAGGCGCGAAACCTGTTCAAGCACTTCCAGGAAGCTGTTGGCTTCGCCAAGCAAATTATCTTTATATTCAGCCATGATGAAATTAACCACTCCTTAGTGATATTCACCAGGTGAGAATAGCCGCTGGATGGATAAACATCAATCACATTGAGTAAAATCAATAAGATAAAAAGTTGGCATGGGATTTGTATTATCTGTTCAGCAGGGCATCGCCCGATAACAGAACTTTGAGGATTGAATTATGGGTATTTTTTCTCGTTTTGCCGACATCGTGAACGCCAACATCAACTCGCTGCTGGAGAAAGCGGAAGATCCGCAGAAGCTGGTGCGCCTGATGATTCAGGAGATGGAAGACACGCTGGTTGAAGTACGCTCCACCTCCGCCCGCGCGCTGGCAGAGAAAAAGCAGTTAACACGTCGTATCGAGCAGGCGACTGCCCAGCTTAACGAGTGGCAGGAAAAAGCGGAACTGGCGCTGCGTAAAGATAAAGAAGATCTGGCCCGCGCTGCGCTGATTGAGAAGCAGAAGCTGACCTACATGGTTGCCACGCTGGAACATGAAGTGACGCTGGTGGATGATACTCTGACGCGTATGAAGAAAGAGATTGGTGAGCTTGAAAACAAACTCAGCGAAACCCGTGCACGTCAACAGGCGCTGGCGCTGCGCCACCAGGCTGCAAGCTCGTCCCGCGACGTGCGTCGCCAGCTGGACAGCGGCAAACTGGATGAAGCAATGGCGCGTTTCGAATCGTTTGAACGTCGTATCGACCACATGGAAGCGGAAGCCGAAAGCCACAGCATCGGTAAGCAGAAAACCCTGGATCAGCAGTTTGCTGACCTGAAGGCCGATGATGAAATTAGCGAGCAACTGGCTGCGCTGAAAGCCAAAATGAAACAAGACAACCAATAATAATTCCTGCGGCACCTGAGCGTGCCGCATCGTTAGACAAGGAGTACACATGAGCGCGCTTTTTCTGGCTATACCCCTGACCATTTTCGTGCTGTTTGTTCTGCCCATCTGGTTATGGCTGCACTACAGCAACCGCTCTTCACGCGGTGAGCTGTCGCAGAGTGAACAACAGCGGCTGGCGCAGCTCTCTGCCGAGGCAAATAAAATGCGCGAACGTATTCAGGCGCTGGAAGCCATCCTGGACGCGGAACACCCAAACTGGAGGGAACGGTAATGGCTGGACTGAATCTGAATAAAAAACTGTGGCGGCTCCCACAGCAGGGCATGGTTCGGGGCGTTTGCGCCGGGCTGGCGCACTATCTGGATGTCCCGGTAAAACTGGTGCGTGTGGTCACCGTATTGTCGATTTTCTTCGGTCTGGCCTTTATTACACTGGTGGCATACATCATTCTGTCGTTTGTACTCGATCCTATGCCGGAAGGTGAGCTGAATGCTGAGAACACGCCAACCAGCAGCGATCTCCTGAACGCGGTGGATGAACAGCTGAGCGCAGGGGAGAAGCGATTGCGCGAGATGGAACGTTATGTCACCTCCGATACCTTTACGCTGAGAAGTCGTTTTCGTCAGCTTTAAGAGAGAACTTACATGAAACAAAACTGGCAACAGGCCGGTCAGAAGGTAAAACCCGGCCTGAAAATCGCAGGTAAACTGGTTCTGATGACGGCGTTACGTTATGGCCCGGCCGGTGTGGCGGGTTGGGCGATCAAGTCTGTTGCCCGCAAGCCGGTCAGAATGATGCTGGCGGTCGCTCTGGAGCCGCTGTTACAGAAACTGGCAAAACGCGTTTCCCGGCGCTACTTGTCACGCTAGATCCTCCCGCATAAGCCCTTTCTCCCCCAGAGAAGGGGCATGACTTTCCTTTCTGCGTTTCTTCTGCTTTTCTGCTTTCTTTGCGGCAGCTCACAATAATGCGTTGCGCTGCGCTGAGAATGCTGCTTTCTGCCCCCGGGTCCGTTGACAGTTATTTTTCATGGGAGTAGATTGCCACTCCGTGGGACCGCTACCATGGAAAATAATGTGAACGCAAAAATTAAAAAACTCATCAATCATATCTACGGTGAATCATTTTCAGATGCACACCTTAACGTGTTATTAACTAAGCTTGAAAAAGCGGCGACTAATATTACGGAAAAGCGTAAGTCAGGCTGGGATGAAAAAGACGTTGTGCTGATTACCTATGCCGATCAGTTCTCCACAAAAGGGGAGCAAGCGTTGCCGGTATTTACCCGGTTCTATAATGAATGGCTTTCTCGTACGTTTTCCCATGTCCATCTGTTACCTTTTTATCCGTGGTCTTCGGATGATGGATTTTCCGTTATTGATTATCACGAGGTTGCTCCTGAAACAGGAACCTGGCGAGATGTCGCGGAATTAAAACATTCAGCCAGCTTAATGTTTGACTTCGTTTGCAATCATATGTCAGCGAAAAGCGAATGGTTTGCTAATTATCTTGCGCAGAAGCCGGGCTACGAAGATTTCTTTATTTCTGTCGACCCCGAAACCGATTTATCCGCGGTGACGCGTCCACGCGCATTACCGCTGCTGACGCCGTTCACGCTTCATGATGGCAGCGTTCGTCATCTGTGGACCACATTCAGCGATGACCAGATCGATCTCAATTTCGCCTCGCCGCAGGTGCTGATTGCCATGGTTGACGTTCTGCTCCATTACCTCATGGAAGGGGCGCGTTATATCCGTCTGGATGCGGTCGGGTTTATGTGGAAGATCCCGGGAACCACCTGTATCCATCTGGAACAAACCCATTGCCTTATCCAGCTGTTCCGCGCCATTACGGACGCTGTGGCGCCTGGAACGGTGATCATCACTGAGACAAATGTTCCCCACAAAGACAATGTCTCTTACTTCGGTGATGGTGAAAATGAAGCCCAGATGGTCTATCAGTTTTCCTTACCTCCGCTGGTGCTGCATGCTGTTCATCGTCAGGATGTTAAAGCCCTATGCCAGTGGGCGGGGTCACTGGCGCTGCCTTCAACTCATACCACCTGGTTTAATTTCCTGGCCTCGCATGATGGTATCGGTTTGAACCCGTTACGCGGCATCCTTCCGGAATCAGAGATCCTCTCGCTGGTTGAAAAGCTTCAGCAGGAAGGCGCGCTGGTCAACTGGAAAAATAATCCTGACGGTACGCGAAGCCCCTATGAAATTAATGTCACCTATCTTGATGCGTTGAGTTTGCGAGACAGCTCAGATGATGAGCGCATTGCGCGGTTCATCCTGGCGCATGCTGTGTTGTTAAGTTTTCCTGGCGTACCGGCTGTATATATTCAAAGCATTCTCGGTTCGCGTAACGATTATGAAGGTGTCGAACGTCTTGGATATAACCGCGCAATAAACAGGAAGAAATACACCGCAGGTCAGGTTGATCTGGAACTCAATAATAAGAAGAGTATACGTTATCAAATTTATTCTCGTTTGAGTGAGTTTATTGCTATTCGTCGCGGCGAGAGTGCGTTCCATCCGGATAGCCAGGCTATTTTTGACGCAATCGGCGAACATATCCTTAAAATTGTTCGTGTTGCTGAAAATGGCGAGCGAATGACAGCATTATTTAATTTTAGCAATAAAATGCAGACCATTTATGGACAAACGCTCTTTGGTAGGGAATTACTATCAGGACACGATATTAGCGGTACGGAACTGAACCTCAATCCATGGCAGGTAATGTGGATTAAAGAAAACTAAAAAGGACCCTAAAATGAAAATGCCCAAAATTGTGCTGTTATCAGCACTGGTTTCGTGCGCCCTGTTATCAGGCTGTAAGGACGATAAAGCATCTCAGGTCACCATTGAGTTTATGCACTCGTCGGTAGAACAGGAGCGTCAGGCAGTTATTACGAAACTGATCGAAAAATTCGAGAAAGAGAACCCGACTATTACGGTGAAACAGGTACCCGTTGAGGAAGATGCCTATAACACCAAGGTCATTACGTTGGCCCGTACCGGCGCGCTGCCGGAAGTAATTGAAGTCAGCCATGACTACGCCAAAGTCATGGATAAAGAGCAACTGCTGGACCGTGACGCGATCGGCAACGCGATTAAAGCCGTCGGTGAAGATACCTTTTATGACGGCATTTTACGCGTTGTTCGCACTGAAGACGGCAAGGCATGGACGGGGGTGCCGGTTAGCGCCTGGCTGTCCGGCGTCTGGTATCACAAAGATGCGCTCGCGGCAGCAGGAATCGAAGAGCCGCACAACTGGGAGCAACTGCTGAAGGCCAGTCAGGCGCTCAACGATCCGGCGAAAAAACATTACGGTATCGCGCTGCCAACCGCAGAAAGCGTCATGACCGAGCAGGCTTTCTCGCAGTTTGCGTTGTCAGGCGGAGCCAACGTCTTTGATGCAAACGGCAACGTGAAAATCGATACCCCTGAAATGTCGAAAGCGCTGGCGTTTTATCGGGCACTGGCCGCGAACACCATGCCGGGCTCGAATGATGTCATGGAGATCAAAGACGCCTTCATGAACGGCTCTGCGCCGATGGCCGTTTACTCCACCTATATCCTGCCCGCGGTCTACAAAGATGGCAATCCGGCCAACCTGGGGTTCGTGGTCCCGACGGAAAAATCATCAGCCGTGTACGGCATGATCACCTCGTTGACGATCACGACCGGCCAGACCGAAGAGGAAACGCAGGCGGCAGAAAAATTTGTGACCTGGATGGAGCAGGCTCAAAACGCGTCTGACTGGGTGATGATGTCCCCTGGTGCGGCGCTGCCGGTGAACAAACTCGTGGTGGGCACTGAGAGCTGGAAAAACAACGACGTGATCAAAGCCTTTGGTCAACTGCCTTACGAGCTGATTGCGCAGTTCCCGAACGTCCAGGTATTTGGCGCCGTAGGCGACAAAAACTTTACCCGCATGGGAGATGTTACCGGGTCCGGCATTATCAGTTCCATGGTGCATAACGTAACGGTGGGACAAAAAGATCTCAATGCGACGTTAAGCAACAGCCAGAAGAAACTGACTGACCTGATCTCACAACGATAGGAGCGCTTTGCGAAGGGAATTATGAAGACGTTGTTTTCTGGTCGTTCAGATATGCCTTTCGCCATGCTGCTGTTGGCCCCCAGCCTGATTTTGCTGGGGGGCCTGGTGGCCTGGCCAATGATTTCCAACATTGAAATCAGTTTTTTACGTTTACCGCTGAACCCGCGTATTGATGCGGTGTTCGTCGGCCTGGATAACTACATTCGCATTCTGGGCGATGCTGCGTTCTGGCACTCCCTGTGGATGACGTTCTGGTATACGGCCCTGGTCGTGCTCGGCAGCACCGGGTTGGGACTGGCCGTATCGATCTTCTTTAACCGTGAATTCCGCATGCGGAAAACGGCACGTTCACTGGTGATTCTGTCCTACGTGACGCCGTCTATTTCACTGGTATTTGCCTGGAAATACATGTTCAACAACGGCTACGGGATTGTGAACTACCTGGGCGTTGATCTGCTGCATCTCTACGATCAGGCGCCGCTGTGGTTCGATAATCCTGGCAGCAGTTTTGTCCTGGTTGTGCTGTTCGCCATCTGGCGTTACTTCCCGTACGCCTTTATCTCGTTCCTCGCAATTTTGCAGACCATTGATAAATCATTGTACGAAGCGGCAGAGATGGACGGGGCGAATGCCTGGCAGCGTTTTCGTATCGTGACGTTGCCCGCCATCATGCCGGTGCTGGCCACGGTGGTCACGCTGCGAACCATCTGGATGTTCTACATGTTTGCGGATGTGTATCTGCTCACCACCAAGGTCGACATTCTGGGCGTATATCTCTACAAAACCGCCTTTGCGTTCAATGACCTGGGTAAAGCAGCCGCCATTTCCGTTGTGCTGTTTGTGATCATCTTCGCGGTCATTCTGCTGACCAGAAAAAGGGTAAACCTCAATGGCAACAAATAAACGCGTTCTGGGCCGTATCGGTTTTTATCTGGGACTGGCGGTATTCCTGATTATCACGCTGTTTCCGTTTTTTGTAATGTTGATGACGTCATTCAAAAGCGCGAAAGAGGCGATCTCGCTGCACCCGACCATTCTGCCGCAGGAGTGGACGCTACAGCACTACATCGACATCTTTAACCCGCTGATTTTCCCGTTTGTGGATTACTTCCGTAACAGCATGGTGGTGTCGCTGACCTCCTCGGTCATTGCGGTGTTTCTCGGCACGCTGGGCGCATATGCGTTATCCAAACTGCGCTTTAAAGGGCGTACGACGATCAATGCGAGCTTCTACACCGTCTATATGTTCTCCGGGATCCTGCTGGTGGTGCCGCTGTTCAAAATCATCACCGCGCTCGGCATTTATGACACCGAACTGGCGCTGATCATCACCATGGTGACGCAGACGTTGCCTACCGCGGTCTTTATGCTGCGCAGCTATTTCGACACCATCCCGGACGAAATCGAAGAAGCCGCGATGATGGACGGCCTGAACCGCCTGCAAATCATCTTCCGCATCACCGTCCCGCTGGCGATCTCGGGTCTGGTGTCGGTCTTTGTCTACTGCTTCATGGTGGCGTGGAATGACTATCTGTTCGCCTCCATTTTCCTGTCCAGCGCCAGCAACTTCACGTTGCCGGTGGGGCTGAACACGCTCTTCAGTACGCCAGATTACATCTGGGGTCGCATGATGGCGGCATCGCTGGTAACGGCACTTCCGGTCGTCATTATGTATGCCCTGTCTGAACGTTTCATTAAAAGTGGTTTGACCGCCGGCGGCGTGAAGGGCTGAGGCGGCCGATATTAACAAGGAGTCAGTCATGAAAAAATTAGTTGCGACAGCGCCTCGTGTAGCGGCGCTGGTGGAATACGAAGATCGTCCTGTTGCAGCACATGAGGTGAAGATTCGTGCCCGTTATGGTGCCCCGAAACACGGCACCGAAGTCGTGGATTTCCGCGCGGCAAGCCCGTTCATCGATGAAGAGTTCAACGCTGAGTGGCAGATGTTTACCCCGCGTGAAAAAGGTGCAGCGCGCGGCATCGAATTTGGTAAATTCCAGCTGGGGAACATGATCGTCGGCGACATTATCGAATGTGGTGCGGACGTGACGGAATACCAGATCGGCGACAGCGTCTGCTGCTACGGCCCGTTGCAGGAAACGGTCATCGTAAACGCGGTGAACAACTATAAGCTGCGCAAAATGCCGCAGGGCGCATCCTGGAAAAACGCCGTTTGCTACGATCCGGCGCAGTTCGCCATGAGCGGCGTGCGTGATGCTAACGTCCGCGTAGGGGATTTCGTCGTGGTTGTGGGGCTGGGCGCGATTGGCCAGATTGCGATTCAGCTGGCGAAAAAAGCCGGCGCGTCAGTGATTATTGGTGTCGATCCTATCGAACATCGCTGTGAGATCGCCCGCCGTCACGGTGCGGACCACTGCCTGAACCCAATCGGTACCGATGTCGGTCTGGAAATTAAGAAACTGACCGGCAAGCAGGGCGCCGATGTGATCATCGAAACCAGCGGATTTGCAGATGCGCTGCAATCTGCGCTGCGCGGTCTCGCCTACGGTGGAACGATCTCCTACGTGGCTTTCGCCAAGCCGTTTGCGGCAGGCTTCAACCTTGGTCGCGAAGCACACTTCAATAACGCCAAAATTGTCTTCTCCCGCGCATGCAGTGAACCCAACCCGGATTATCCGCGCTGGAGCCGCAAGCGTATTGAAGAGACCTGCTGGGAATTGCTGATGAACGGTTATCTCAATTGCGAAGATCTGATCGACCCGGTCGTCACCTTCACCACCAGCCCGGAAAGCTATATGAAGTATGTCGATCAGCACCCGGAACTCAGTATCAAAATGGGCGTCACTTTTTAAGCTAAGGACAGCAATCATGAAAATCGCAACACAAAACCAGGCCTTTTTCCCGACCGCTATCATGGAAAAATTCGAATACATCAAAGCGATGGGATTTGATGGCTACGAAATTGATGGCCGACTGCTGGTGGAAAACCTCGACGAAGTAAAAGCGGCTATCAAAGCCACCGGCCTGCCGGTCACGACGGCTTGTGGCGGATACGATGGCTGGATCGGGGATTTCATTGAAGAACGCCGCCTGAACGGTCTACAGCAGATTGAACGCATTCTGGAAGCGCTGGCAGAAGTGGGCGGAAAGGGGATTATCGTTCCGGCTGCCTGGGGGATGTTTACCTTCCGTCTGCCGCCAATGACTTCGCCACGTAGTCTGGACGGCGATCGCAAAGCGGTCAGCGCTTCCCTGCGCTGGCTGGATGAGGTGGCAGCGCGCACCGGTACTACCGTCTACCTGGAGCCGCTGAACCGCTATCAGGATCATATGATCAACACTCTGGCCGACGCGCGTCGTTATATCGAAGAGAACGGCCTGAAGCACGTGCAGATCATCGGTGATTTCTACCACATGAATATTGAAGAAGACTCCCTGACGGAAGCGCTGCATCAGAACCGCGACCTGCTGGGTCATGTGCACATTGCTGATAACCACCGCTATCAGCCGGGCAGCGGCAGCCTCGATTTCGCCAGCCTGTTCGATCAGCTGCGTGCCGATAATTATCAGGGTTACGTCGTGTACGAGTGCCGGGTGCGTGCCGACGATCCGGCTCAGGCCTATAAGGACTCTCTCACTTACTTGCGTGAATGCTAAGGATGACGAGCGTGATGAGTGCTTCTACACCTTTGCCTCTGCGCGTCGCCATCATTGGCGCCGGGCAGGTTGCAGACAAAGTGCATGCCTCGTATTACGCCACGCGCAGTGATGTTCAAATGGTGGCTGTCATGGACAGCCGCCTTGAGCAGGCACAGGCGTTCGCGGAACGTTATGCTATTCCATCGGCATGGCAGGACGCTCACGAGATGTTGCAGGAAGTAAAACCGGATGTGGTGAGCGTCTGTTCGCCTAACCGGTTCCATTTTGAACATGTGATGGCGGCTCTCGAAGCAGGTTGTCATGTGATGTGTGAAAAGCCGCCGGCGATGACGCCGCACCAGGCGGATGAGATGCGTCTCGCGGCGCGCAAGGCCGGAAAAGTCCTCGCGTACGATTTTCACCATCGCTTTGCGCTGGATACCCAGCTCCTGCGCGATGCGGTAATGAACGGAACGCTCGGTGAAATTTACTTCACCTCCGCGCAGGCGCTGCGTCGTTGCGGTGTGCCGGGGTGGGGCGTTTTCACCAATAAATCGCTCCAGGGCGGCGGGCCGCTGATCGATATCGGCATTCACATGCTGGATGCCGCGATGTATGTGCTGGGTTTCCCGCCCGTGAAGCGGGTAACCGCGCACAGCTTCCAGAGACTGGGGAACCGTAAACACACCGGCCAGTTTGGCGAATGGGATCCTGCGCAGTTTACCGTAGAGGATGCCCTGTTTGGCACGATTGAGTTTTGCAACGGTGGCATTCTGCGTCTGGACACCTCTTTTGCGCTTAATATCCGCGAGCAGTCGATCATGAACGTCTCTTTCTGCGGTGAGAAGGCGGGTGCAACGCTGTTCCCGGCACACATTTATAACGACGAAGCCGGAGTTTTACAGACGCTGACCCAGCGGGAAGAGGCTGACGGTCGCCGACATCTGCGCAGTATGGACGCGTTTGTTCGCCACGTAATGGGCGAGCCGGTCATGATTGCCGATGCGGAGCAGGGGCTGGTGATCCAGCAATTAGTCGCGGCGTTATATGAAGCCGCGGAAACAGGGGAAAGCGTGACGTTATGCTGAACCAGTCTGTATTAACCGATCCGGGCTTTTGCCCGCATAGCCTGAATAAGTACGCGTCCATTATGGCCTGCGGCAATGGCTACATGGGCATTCGCGCCACGCATGAAGAAGATTACACCCAGCAGACCAGAGGCATGTATCTCGCGGGGCTGTATCATCGCGCGGGACGCAACGAAACCACAGAGCTGATCAATCTGCCGGATGTCACCGGGGGTGAAGTTGAGCTGGACGGCGTCAATTTCACGCTCCTTTCAGGCGAAATTCTTGAGTGGCAACGCGAGCTGGCCTTTGCTAACGGCGAACTGCATCGTAACGTTGTCTGGCGTTCGCCGGACGGAAAACGCTATCGCCTCGAGAGCCGTCGTTTTGTTTCGCTGGACCAGTTGCCCTTAGTGGCAATGCAGCTCTCGATTACACCGCTTGATGGCGCCGCTCAGGCCGTGCTGAAAACCGGCATAGATGCGACACAGACGAACAGCGGCAGGCAGCATCTGGATGAAATCTCGGTCAGGGTTTTTGACCAGCACTACATGCAGGGTGTGTATGAAACGCAGGACCGGGCGTCTGAAGTTGTTGTTTCGGCGTTTTGTCAGCTCTCCGCTAAGAGCGACAGCTGTTTCACCGCCAAAAATCGTCGCCTCAGCGTTCATCATTCTCTGACCATTACGCAAGGTGACACTGTCACACTTGAGAAGATTGTCTGGCTGACGCATCGCAGCGATAAAGCGATCTCACAGGAGTCTTTCGCCCGCAACGCGCTGGCCGATCTCAAAGTCTGCGCGGCAAGAGGCTACGATGCGTTGCTTGAAAGCTCAGCGTACGCCTGGGAAGCGGTCTGGCGTGATGCTCGGGTGGAAGTGACGTGTGCAGAACAGCAGGATCAGCTGGCGCTGGATTACGCCGTCTGGCACCTGACGACAATGACGCCTGCTCATGATGAGCGAAGCAGTATTGCGGCTAAAGGGCTGACGGGTGAGGGGTATAAGGGACACGTCTTCTGGGATACCGAAATTTTCCTGCTGCCGTTCCATCTGTTTACCCGTCCACAGATTGCCCGCAGCCTGCTGCGCTATCGCTGGTTGAATCTTTCGGGCGCGCGTGAAAAAGCACGGCGTAACGGTTGGCCGGGCGCGTTGTTCCCGTGGGAAAGCGCCGCCAGTGGACAAGAAGAGACGCCAGAATTCGCAGCCATTAACATCCGCACCGGGGTTCGCCAGAAGGTCGCCTCCGCACTCGCTGAACATCACATCGTGGCAGATATTGCCTGGGCCGTTGTCGCTTACTGGCAGGCAACACACGACGATGCCTTTATGCGCAATGAGGGCCTGACGCTGCTGATGGAAACCGCTTCGTTCTGGATGGGACGCGCGACGGAAATTAATGGTCGTCTTGAGATCCATGACGTAATCGGACCGGATGAATACACCGAGCATGTCAACAACAACGCCTACACCAACTATCTGGCCTGGCACAACGTTGCCTGCGCGCGTCAGTTTATGGCGATGTTTGGGCGTGAAGATGCGCGTTTTACGGAGAATGCCGGGACGTTTCTGGCGCGCCTGTGGCTGCCAGAGGCCGACGCAGAGGGTGTGATCCCGCAGGATGATACCTTCATGGCAAAACCTGCCATCGATCTGAGCCGCTTTAAAGCCAAAGCGGGTAAGCAAACCATTCTGCTTGATTACTCTCGCGCGGAAGTGAACGAGATGCAGATCCTGAAGCAGGCCGACGTGGTGATGCTTAACTACCTGCTGCCGGAACGGTTTACGCCGCAGCAATGTGCCGCCAATCTGGCCTTCTACGAGCCACGCACGATCCATGATTCATCCCTGAGTAAAGCCATTCACGGCATTGTGCTCGCACGCTGCGGTGACACCGAGGGGGCGTATGCCTTCTGGCGCGATGGGATTGCCATCGACCTGGGGGACGACCCGCACAGCAGTGATGACGGTATTCATGCCGCCGCCACCGGTGCGATCTGGTTGGGCGCCATTCAGGGATTTGCTGGCCTGCACATTAGCGAAGGGGAGCTGCATCTTGCGCCGAAGCTGCCTGCTCACTGGCAGAAACTCGCCTTCCCGCTGCGGTGGCGGGGCGCAACAATGCACATTACCTGTGAAGATGACCAGTTAACCATTGAAACCACCGCACCTGTCACGTTGACGCTGTGGGGTAAAACGCTGCATGTTTCAGGGCGAAAGGTCTGTGAGCGTAAGAACTTTCTTGTACCTGTTAATGGGACCGCTACCACGGAGGGGCGCCATGACGCTTAACGCTGTTGTATTCGATCTGGACGGGGTGATCACCGATACCGCGCATCTTCACTTTCTGGCCTGGCGCGCCGTGGCGGAGGAGATTGGTATCACCTTCGATGAAGTATTTAACGAACAGCTGAAGGGAATAAGCCGTATGGACTCCCTCCAGCGCATTCTGAAACATGGCGGGAAAGAGGGGATGTTCAGTGACGAGCAGCGCCTGGCGCTGGCGACGAAAAAAAACGCGCTTTACGTCCAGTCGCTGGCATCACTGACGCAGGATTCGCTGCTGCCGGGTATTCGCGACGTGCTGGCGGATATTCGCGCCGCGAACGTCAAAATTGGCCTGGCATCCGTATCGCTTAATGCTCCTGGGATTTTGCACGCGTTGGGTATTCATCAGGCTTTCGATTTTTGCGCCGATGCTTCGCGTATTAGCCGCTCAAAGCCGGACCCGGAAATCTTCCTTGCGGCCTGTAAAGGACTGAACGTGCGTCCTGAAGAGGCCATTGGTATCGAAGATGCCGCCGCAGGGGTAGATGCGATCAACGCCGCAGGAATGCTGTCGGTCGGGATTGGGCCTGGCCTGAACCATGCGGGATTACAACTTCATTCAACGCAGGAACTGACCTGGGAACGCCTGACGGCGTTCTGGGCATCCCGGGCGTATTGATAAGGAATTAATAATGGCTCAACTGTCTCTGAAACACATTCAGAAAATTTATGATAACCAGGTCCACGTGGTGAAGGATTTCAACCTCGAAATTGAAGACAAAGAATTTATCGTCTTCGTCGGTCCATCGGGCTGTGGGAAATCCACGACGCTGCGAATGATTGCCGGCCTCGAGGAGATCAGCGCGGGTGAACTGATTATTGACGGGGTTTGCATGAATGATGTTCCCGCAAAGTCCCGTGATATCGCGATGGTCTTCCAGAACTATGCGCTCTATCCGCATATGACGGTCTACGACAACATGGCGTTTGGCCTGAAAATGCAAAAAATTGCGCCCTCCGTCATTGAAGAACGCGTTACCTGGGCGGCACAGATCCTGGGCTTGCGCGATTATCTCCAGCGTAAACCTGGCGCGTTGTCCGGCGGTCAGCGTCAGCGCGTGGCGTTAGGCAGGGCGATAGTGCGCGAAGCGGGGGTGTTCCTGATGGATGAGCCCTTATCCAACCTCGATGCCAAACTTCGTGTGCAGATGCGCGCTGAAATCAGCAAGCTGCATCAGAAGCTTAATACCACCATGATTTACGTGACGCACGATCAGACGGAAGCCATGACGATGGCGACCCGCATCGTGATTTTAAAGGACGGCATCATTCAGCAGGTGGGCGCGCCGAAGCAGGTCTACAACGAGCCGGCGAATATGTTCGTTGCAGGATTTATTGGCTCACCGGCGATGAACTTCATTCGTGGCGCAATCGACGACCGCTATTTTGTGACGGAAACGCTGCGTCTGGAGATCCCGGAGGACAAGCTGTCCGTACTGAATGCGCAAGGTTACCAGCGTAAAGCGGTTGTCTTTGGGATCCGTCCGGAAGATATTCTCACCGTACAGCGAAGCGGCGAAAACATCACGGCGGAGATCAGCGTTGCTGAGCTGACCGGGGCTGAATTTATGCTTTATGCCACCGTGGGTGGGCATGAACTGGTTGTCCGTGCGGGAGCGGCGGATGATTACGTTGCCGGAGATAATATCGGCATCCAGTTCGATATGAATAAGTGCCATTTCTTCGATGCTGATACTGAAACAGCTATTAGATAAGAAAGGTGTTCGCCGGAAATGAAAGTTTCCGGTTTTTTGTATGTTAATTATAAAGGAATATTTTAATGAGTACTCTACTAAGAAGTGCTGCGCTCGTCCTGTGCGCAGGGGTGAGCTGCGCGCAAGCAACTGAATCAGCCAAACAGTGGGAATTTAATATTGGCGCCATGTATGAAATTGAAAACGTCGAAGGTCAGGCCGACGATAAAGATGGATTATATGAACCCTCCGTGTGGTTTAATGCCACTTGGGATGCATGGACCATTTCGCTGGCTATGTATCAGGAAGGGCCGGTTGATTACAGTAGCATGACGCGCGGCACCTATTTCGATCGTCCCGAAGTAGAATTACGCTATCGTATTATTGGTACCGATGATTTCACGCTGGGACTGACGGGTGGTTTCCGTAATTACAGCTATCATTTCAAAGATGAGGATGGCGCGAAAGCGGGCAGCGCAAATATGCAGCGCTATAAAATTCAACCGGACTGGGATGTAAAATTAACCGATGACTGGCGTTTTGGCGGATGGTTTGCCATGTACCAGTTTGCGAATGACCTGGCAAAAACCGGTTATTCTGACAGCCGTGTTGAAACGGAAACCGGTTTTACCTGGACAATTAACGAAACCGTCTCTGCAAAAGTTAATTACTATTTAGAGCGGGGTTTCAATATGGACAGTTCACGTAATAACGGTGAATTCTCCACTCAGGAAATCCGTGCGTATATGCCTGTTTCATTAGGACAGACAACCCTGACGCCGTATACTCGTCTTGGGCTTGACCGCTGGACAAACTGGGACTGGCAGGACGATCCGACACGTGAAGGGCATGATTTCAATCGTCTGGGATTGCTCTATGCTTATGACTTTGCGAATGGCCTTTCCATGACGCTGGAATATGCCTACGAATGGGAAAACCATGACGAAGGCGAAAACGATCGCTTCCACTATGCGGGGATCGGCGTGAATTACGCGTTCTGACAGGATGTTACCAGGGGCGTTTGCCCCTGGTTTTTAGCGTAATGAAGCCGCATCTGAAAAATGCGTTTCAACCAATACCTTATGCGGGGCAGGTTTACCCGCAATGCACCTGAACAACAAATCGCAGCTCTCTTCGCCCAGCTTTCTCGTGGGGATATCAAAACCGCCTGGTGCAGGGGTTAAAATGAGAGATAGCATCGGGTCGCTGTATCCTGCCATTGCGACCTGTTCCGGGATCGTCAGATTTAGCTCATCCGCGGCACGATAAAGACTCAGCAATTTCATGCTGTCCGTCGCAAAAACCGCATCAGGCGGGTTGTCTGATGAGAGTAGCTGACAGGCCGCCTGAAGCGCGCTTTCATGGGTATATCCGCCATCAATAACCCAGTCCGGATTAATCGCAATACCGTGCTTCTCAAGGCTCGATTTATAGCCCGCCAGGCGATCGATAGAAACGTGATAATCGAGAGGGGCATGCAGGCAGGCAATTTTAGTGCGACCATGTGTGATAAATGAGTCGGTTAATATGGCGCTGTCGTGGAAATTATCCGTGTCGACAGAATAGATATTCTGGTAATTGCCTTCCACTTTACCAATAACGACCACGGGCACACCGTATTCGTCCAGCGTCGCGAAAAAAGACTCGTTCGCCGGCGAGCTTAGCATGATGATCCCTTTGATCATCTTCTGCTTTATTTTACCCACGCATTTTTGCAGATCATCTTCGCTGCTTTTGGACGTTTGTAAAATAACATCAAAACCTTCTTCTTCTGCTTTTGCCGTTATGGCATGCAGTACATCAGAGAAAAACGGATTCCCTGCGGTGGTTTTGGTTGAACGGGTCGAAATAACCATAATGGCGTCGAAGCCAGAAGAGGTGAGTGCGCGGGCAAGTTTATTCGGTTGATAATTTAATTCTTCTATCGCCTTCAACACCTTTTCGCGCGCTTCAGGAGAAATATTCGTTTGTTTATTCAGAACGCGCGACACGGTTGATTTCGAAACGCCAGCAACGCGGGCAATATCATAGATGGTGGGTGACATACACCTTACTCACTCCAGACGGACAGCAATTGCGCCCATCTTACTGGAGAGAAAACGGCAATAGCAATAATTAAGAATTGATAATCAACGATCTGCCCCAATTTACTGTATTCTGAAGTGACTTTTTTCAGGGTTCCAGGCAATGAAGGACGGCGATGAAGCGACTTAAAAACGAATTCAATTCTCTGGTGAACCGTGGCGTTGATCGCCATTTGCGTCTTGCCGTGACGGGGCTGAGCCGCAGCGGTAAGACAGCATTCATTACGGCGATGGTCAATCAGCTGTTGAACCTGCATGCAGGGGCGCGCCTGCCACTGCTTAGCGCAGTGCGCGAGGAGCGGTTGCTGGGGGTGAAACGCGTACCGCAACGTGATTTTGGCATCCCCCGTTTCACCTATGATGAAGGTCTGGCGCAGTTATACGGGGAACCTCCCGCCTGGCCCACCCCGACGCGTGGCGTGAGCGAAATCCGTCTTGCGCTGCGTTTCCGCTCGAATGAATCCCTGATGCGTCACTTCAAAGAAACGTCCACGCTCTATCTCGAAATTGTGGATTATCCGGGAGAATGGCTGCTCGATTTACCGATGCTGGCGCAGGATTACCTGAACTGGTCCCGACAGATGACCGGTTTGTTGCAGGGGCAGCGGGCAGAGTGGTCGACCAAATGGCGCCAGCTTTGCGAAGGGCTGGACCCGCTGGCGCCGGCGGATGAAAACCGTCTGGCCGTCATAGCCGAAGCCTGGACGGATTACCTGCATCAGTGCAAGCAGGAGGGGTTGCATTTCATTCAGCCGGGCCGCTTCGTTCTGCCGGGTGATTTAGCCGGTGCTCCCGCGCTACAGTTTTTCCCGTGGCCGGACGTTGACAGCATCGGCGAATCGAAACTGGCGCAGGCGGACAAGACCACCAACGCCGGTATGCTCCGCGAGCGATACAATTATTACTGTGAGAAGGTGGTTAAGGGCTTTTATAAAAATCACTTTTTACGCTTTGACCGCCAGATCGTGCTGGTGGACTGCCTGCAACCGCTCAACAGCGGGCCGCAGGCGTTCAATGATATGCGGCTGGCGCTGACGCAGCTGATGCAAAGCTTTCATTATGGCCAGCGTACGCTGTTTCGCCGTTTGTTCTCGCCGGTCATCGACAAGCTGCTGTTTGCCGCCACAAAAGCTGACCATGTGACGGTCGATCAGCACGCCAACATGGTATCCCTGCTGCAACAGCTGGTGCAGGATGCCTGGCAGAATGCGGCCTTCGAAGGGATCAGCATGGACTGTCTGGGGCTGGCGTCCGTACAGGCAACGCAGAGTGGGTTGATTGACCTGAATGGCGAGAAAATTCCGGCCCTGCGGGGCAACCGTCTCAGCGACGGTGAGCCGCTCACGGTCTATCCGGGGGAAGTTCCGGCGCGTCTGCCGGGCCAGGCATTCTGGCAAAGCCAGGGTTTTCAGTTCGAAGCCTTCCGTCCGCAGAGCATGAACGTTGACCAGCCATTGCCGCATATCCGTCTGGATGCCGCGCTGGAGTTTTTAATTGGAGATAAATTGCGATGACGGAACCGTTAAAACCACGCATTGATTTTACCGGCCAGCTTGAGCAGTCCCCGCATGAGGCGTTTAAAACGGCGCAAACCTTCAGCGGCCCGCAGGCCGACAACTTTGCTCCCGTGCTGGCAGACGAGCCGATGGTTGAAGAGGGGCAGGCGGAAGCGGTGGTTGATGCGGCACTGCGCCCGAAACGCAGCCTGTGGCGTAAGATGGTGACCGCCGGGTTAGCCCTTTTTGGTGTGAGCGTAATCGGCCAGGGCGTGCAGTGGGGCGTCAATGCCTGGCAAACGCAGGACTGGGTGGCGCTGGGGGGATGCGCCGCCGGGGCGTTGATTGTTGGTGCGGGCGTTGGCTCAGTCGTCAGCGAGTGGCGTCGCCTCTGGCGTTTGCGTCAGCGTGCCCACGAACGCGATGAAGCGCGGGATCTGCTGCACAGTCACGGCACAGGAAAAGGGCGTGCTTTTTGTGAAAAGCTTGCGGCTCAGGCCGGGATAGATCACTCTCACCCGGCGCTTCAGCGCTGGTATGCGGCGATCCACGAAACCCAGAATGACCAGGAAGTGGTCACGCTCTATGCGCACATTGTTCAGCCGGTACTGGATGCGCAGGCTCGTCGTGAGATCAGCCGTTCGGCGGCGGAATCTACCCTGATGATCGCCGTCAGTCCGCTGGCAATGGTGGACATGGCCTTTATCGCCTGGCGCAACCTGCGTCTGATCAACCGCATCGCCAGGCTGTACGGCATTGAGCTTGGCTATTACAGCCGACTGCGCCTGTTCAAACTGGTGTTGCTGAATATCGCCTTCGCCGGGGCAAGCGAACTGGTACGGGAGGTCGGGATGGACTGGATGTCGCAGGATCTTGCGGCGCGTCTCTCTGCCCGGGCGGCGCAGGCGATTGGTGCCGGTCTGCTGACGGCACGCCTGGGTATCAAAGCGATGGAGGTTTGTCGTCCACTCCCCTGGATCGATGGCGATAAGCCGCGGCTGGGGGATTTCCGTCGCGAATTGATTGGCCAGCTTAAAGAGACGCTCAATAAAAAACCTGCTCAGTGAGGTTTTGTTTACTAATCGTGCGGGCTGTCAATATTTGTTGACAGCCACCTTCCCGAACACCGTGATCTGACATATCATTTTACTGTTATTGGCTTAAACGGTGAATTTCCCATGCGTCTGGAAGTCTTTTGTGAGGACCGTCTCGGTCTGACCCGCGAGTTACTCGATCTTCTTGTTTTACGTAGCATTGATTTACGTGGCATAGAGATCGACCCTGTCGGGCGAATTTACCTCAATTTTGCCGAAATTGAATTTAATACCTTCAGTAGCCTGATGGCGGAAATCCGCCGTATCGCTGGCGTTACGGATGTACGTACCATCCCCTGGATGCCGTCCGAGCGGGAACATCTTGCGCTGAGCGCGCTGCTGGAAGCAATGCCGGAGCCGTTTCTCTCTCTCGATCTGAAAAATAAAGTCGAGCGCGTTAACCAGGCCAGCTGCCAGCTGTTTGCGCAGACTCAGGAAAAACTTATCGGGCACCACGCCACGCAACTGATCACCGGTTTTAATTTCCAGCGCTGGCTGGACAGCAACCCGCAAAATACCCATAGCGAGCATGTCGTCATCAACGGACAGAATTTCCTGATGGAGATCACGCCGGTCTACCTGAAAGGGGAAAATGCCGCGCGGGTGCTGACCGGCGCAGTGATCATGCTGCGCTCCACGGTGCGAATGGGGCGTCAGTTACAGAACCTTTCCAGCCAGGACGTCGGCGCATTCAGCCAGATTATTGCGGTGAGCCCGAAGATGCGTCATGTGATCGACCAGGCGCGCAAGCTGGCAAATCTTACGGCGCCGCTGCTGATTACCGGGGATACCGGTACGGGGAAAGATCTGCTGGCGCATGCTGTGCACATGGCCAGCCCGCGTGCGGCAAAACCGTATCTGGCGCTGAACTGCGCCTCTATTCCTGAAGATGCCGTTGAAAGTGAGCTGTTCGGGCATGCACCGGAAGGTAAAAAAGGCTTCTTTGAACAGGCGAATGGCGGCTCGGTGCTGCTGGACGAGATTGGCGAAATGTCGCCACGCATGCAGGCGAAACTGCTGCGTTTCCTCAATGACGGCACGTTCCGCCGCGTGGGGGAAGATCATGAAGTTCACGTGGACGTGCGCGTCATCTGCGCCACCCAGAAAAACCTGGTGGAGCTGGTGCAGAAAGGGGTATTCCGCGAAGATCTCTACTATCGTCTCAACGTTCTGACGCTCAATATTCCGCCGCTGCGCGATTGCCCACAGGACATCATGCCGTTGACAGAACTGTTCGTGGCCCGTTTTGCCGATGAGCAGGGCGTGCCGCGTCCGAAGCTCTCTGCCGACCTGGGCACCGTGCTGACGCGTTACGGCTGGCCGGGCAATATTCGTCAGCTTAAAAATGCGGTCTATCGCGCATTAACTCAGCTTGAAGGGTATGAACTGCGCCCTCAGGATATTCTATTGCCGGATTACGATGCCGGGACGGTCTCGGTAGGCGAAGAGGCAATGGAAGGCTCGCTGGATGACATCACCAGCCGTTTCGAGCGTTCGGTGTTAACGCAGCTATATCGCAGCTATCCGAGCACGCGCAAGCTGGCTAAACGTCTTGGGGTGTCACATACCGCGATTGCGAATAAGTTGCGCGAGTATGGGTTAAATCAGAAGAAGGGTGACGAATAAATAAAAAAGCCTCTTTGCAGAGGCTTTTTTACGTTTAGGCTTTAAGCGCCTCAAGTGCAGCGGTGTAATCCGGTTCGGTAGTGATTTCGTTGACCAGCTCACTGAAAACAACGTTGTCGTTTTCGTCGATCACCAGCACCGCTCGAGCAGCCAGACCCTTCAGCGCGCCTTCGGAAATGGCAACACCGTATTTCTCCAGGAAATCAGGGCTGCGCAGAGTGGAAAGGGTGATGACGTTGCTCAGGCCTTCAGCGCCGCAGAAGCGGGACTGGGCAAACGGCAGGTCAGCAGAAATGCACAGCACTACGGTGTTGTCCATTTCGGTCGCCAGCTGGTTGAATTTACGCACTGATGCAGCGCAAACGCCAGTATCGATGCTTGGGAAAATGTTCAGGACTTTACGTTTGCCAGCAAACTGGCTCAGCGTGACGTCAGACAGATCTTTAGCCACCAGAGTAAAAGGCTGTGCTTTGCTGCCAGACTGTGGGATGGAACCTGCAACAGCAACCGGGTTGCCCTGGAAATGAACGAGTTGTGACATAGATATCTTCCTGTTTACAAATAGTTAACGTCGTGGCTAGTGTATGTCATCCGCAGTTAGCACGGCAAACCAATTTTCTGCCTTTCCGGCCTGCAAGGAGTCAGTGATGAGAAGCGTTAAGGTCTATGAAGAAGCCTGGCCATTGCACACCCCGTTTGTGATCTCGCGCGGCAGCCGTAATGAGGCCTGCGTGGTCGTGGTTGAATGTGAAGAGGACGGCGTAAAAGGCGTCGGAGAATGTACCCCTTATCCTCGCTACGGAGAAAGCCTGGCGTCAGTCATGGCGCAAATTATGACGGTGGTGCCCGAGTTGCAGGCGGGCCTGACGCGTGAGGCTCTTCAGCTTCGGTTGCCGGCCGGCGCGGCACGCAACGCGATTGACTGCGCACTCTGGAGTCTGGAAGCGGCGAAACGACAAAAACCGCTGCCTGCGCTGCTGGACGTTACGCTGCCGCAATCGATCGTCACCGCGCAAACGGTGGTCATCGGTGAACCAGAGCAAATGGCCGCCAGCGCTCAGGCGTTGTATGCCACAGGTGCAACATTATTAAAGGTGAAGCTCGATGATCGTCTGATTAGCGAACGCATGGTCGCCATTCGTGCGGCGGTACCTGATGCCACTCTTATCGTCGATGCGAACGAATCATGGCACAGCGAAGGGCTGGCAGCCCGTTGTCAGCTGCTTGCCGATCTGGGCGTTGCCATGCTGGAGCAACCCCTCCCGGCAGAAGACGATGCCGCGCTGGCGAATTTTATTCATCCGCTTCCCGTCTGTGCAGACGAAAGCTGTCATACCCGTGAGAGCCTGTCAGCCCTCAAGGGACGTTACGAAATGGTGAACATTAAGCTGGATAAAACAGGTGGATTAACCGAGGCTCTGGCTCTGGCACAAGATGCGCAGGCGCAAGGCTTTGCTCTGATGCTGGGCTGTATGTTGTGTACGTCCAGAGCGATCGGCGCTGCACTCCCGCTGGTGAACAGCGTGCGCTTTGCCGATCTGGACGGCCCAACCTGGCTGGCGGTTGACGTCTCACCCGCGCTGAATTTTACCTCCGGCGTACTTCATCTTTGAGGCTGCCAGCGCAGGAGATCTGTCATCGCCCGCAGGTATTTTTCGCTCGCTTCATCCGAGGAGATGGGCGGAAACTCTGCGGTGATACAGTGAAGGCTGAGGTCTGCGCACCAGCTGCCAAACGACCCGGGTGTTTCATAGCCAACGCTGCTCACCAGAGGTAGAGCAAACGCATCCGCCAGCCACTGCCCGAGCGCCGTATGACGAGGATCTTCAATACAGGCGAGGGGATCGTGGAAAGAGACAACCCAGGCCGGGTGGATCTTATGAATAAGCTGGCACAGCGCCTGAGTCTCCGGTTCGGAACCGGGTTTGTCTCCTGTGAGCAGGACCACATCTCGCTCCTGCGCCGAACTGTTCCAGCGATACACCGTTTCACCGGCGCGCCAGTTTGCCGCCGGGAAGTTCCTGTTCAGGTCAACGCCGCGTGCATTCGCCCGTAATCCAAGCTGACAACCGTCCGGGTTGACGGACAAAATCACATGATGACGTCGTAAATCGGGGGCCAGCGTACGTAGCGCGCACGAGAGCGTCACGACAGACGAGTTTTCATCGCCATGCGTGCCTGCAATGATTAAGCCGCTATTGCGATCGGCCTTGGGGGCCGGAAACCAGATCAGCGGCGCGCCTAAAAATGAGCGTCCATAATGTTCAGTTCCTGGCGGGAAGGCACCGCGTTCCGTTCTTGGTCGGGTAGTTGCCATAGTAAACCCTGATGATAAAGTCACTTCTGGCAGTGTTGTGCAAAAGCCGCGCTTAATCAAATAGTTTCCGTGTGTGTGGAAAATTGCCTGACATCAACTTTCCGGAGGAAGCATTTGCATTTCTCCGTTTCGAAACAAATAATTACGCATCTGCCTGTTACCTGACATCATTAAGGGGATCGTATGAAGCATCCTGTTTCGCTTCTTTGTACTGCGCTGTGGCTGTGCGGGCTTTCTTCACTTTCATATGCCGCGGAGGTTCCCGAAGGAACGGTTCTGGCGCAAAAGCAGGAGCTGGTTCGACATATCAAAGATGAGCCCGCTTCGCTCGATCCGGCAAAAGCGGTGGGATTGCCGGAGATACAGGTAATCCGCGACCTCTATGAAGGGCTGGTGAATCAGAACGAAAAAGGGGAGTTAGTTCCCGGCGTGGCGACGCGCTGGCAGAGCAATGACAATCGCGTCTGGACGTTCACGCTGCGGGATAACGCTAAGTGGTCTGACGGTACCCCGGTGACGGCACACGATTTTGTCTATAGCTGGCGTCGTCTGGTTGATCCTAAAACAACGTCACCTTTCGCCTGGTTTGCGGCGCTGGCGGGCATTAACAATGCCCAGGCCATTATCGACGGCAAAGCTGCTCCGGATACGCTCGGCGTGACGGCGGTGGATGCTAAAACGCTGCGCGTGCAGCTTGACAAACCGCTGCCCTGGTTCAGCAATCTGACGGCTAACTTCGCGTTTTATCCTGTTCAAAAGGCCAATGTGGAAAGCGGTAAGGAATGGACGCGCCCTGGCGCGCTCATTGGCAACGGTGCGTATGTGCTGAAAGATCGCGTGGTGAATGAAAAACTGGTGGTTGAGCCAAATTCTCATTACTGGGATAACGGCAGGACGGTGCTTAAAAAAGTCACCTTTGTGCCGATCAACCAGGAGTCCTCAGCGACCAAACGCTATCTTGCGGGCGATATCGATATTACAGAATCGTTTCCGAAAAACATGTACCAGAAGCTGCTTAAAGATATTCCGGGACAGGTATATACACCGCCACAGCTTGGGACCTATTACTACGCGTTTAACACGCAAAAAGGCCCAACCGCGGATGCCCGCGTACGTCTCGCGCTCAGCATGACTATAGACAGACGTATTATGGCGGAAAAAGTCCTGGGGACCGGTGAGAAACCGGCCTGGCATTTTACTCCCGATGTCACTGCGGGCTTTACGCCGGAAACCTCGCCATTTGAGCAGATGTCGCAGCAAGAGCTGAATGCGCAGGCGAAAACGTTGTTGCAGGCGGCAGGCTATGGCCCTCAGCGTCCGCTAAAATTAACGCTGCTGTATAACACGTCTGAAAACCACCAGAAAATCGCGATTGCCGTTGCATCCATGTGGAAGAAAAATCTGGGTGTTGACGTTAAGTTGCAGAATCAGGAGTGGAAAACCTACATCGACAGCCGCAATACCGGGAATTTTGACGTCATCCGTGCATCGTGGGTAGGGGACTACAACGAGCCGTCGACATTCCTGTCGCTGCTGACCTCCTCCCATAGCGGGAATATCTCACGATTCAACGACCCTGCTTACGATAAGATTATTCATCAGGCGACGCTCGAAACCACTGAAAAAGCGCGTAATGCCGACTACAACATGGCCGAGAAGATCCTCACCGAGAAAGCACCGATTGCCCCTATTTATCAATACACCAATGGACGTCTCATCAAGCCATGGGTTAAAGGTTATCCGATAAATAACCCGGAGGATGTTGCGTACAGCCGTACAATGTATATTGAAAAGCATTAAAAAGAGGTCAGGGCGCTACGTGATTATGGTAAACATCCATTAACCGCATAAGCGCCCGCTCTCAGGGAGCATGATTTTACAGCCTGGTTAATACCGTATATCCCCTTCATATCAGCCCATCACTCATTGTCATGATGAATATCTTCAGAGAGATTCTTTCTCCCGTTTATCGAAAAACGCGTAGTCATTTATTCGCCATTCCTGTAGCAGTATAGTCATTACTGTTTTCAAGATTAAATTTGTCCGATACAGGATTTTTTCATATTCAGGCCATTTATTGAATTAAAACCTTATTTCTCTGCGCTGTTACGGGGCGTGTTAATAAATGCATTGATGTAAATCAATTATTCAACCTCATGGAACAATAAGTTCAATATTTCCAAACAAAGCAGTCATTCCTGCCAAATTAATGTGAATAAATGGTTAATTTTTACTGTATGTCATGTATCTATGGCATTTATGAGTACAATAATTTAGTGGAATATTCTTAAGAAAAGTCCAATGTTAGATCTTTGATCTGAAAAGTTGATTTCAAATGGACATTTGCTCTAATATGGCTTTGTAAAGAAACGTCACTCACTTAACATTTATTTCTTTTAAAGAAAGGGATTGCTATGGCCGATTCATTCCAGAATGAGGTGCCCAAGGCACGCATAAACTTAAAGCTGGCTCTGCATACAGGTGGCGCGCAGAAGAAAATAGAACTGCCGCTTAAACTCCTCACCGTCGGTGATTTCAGTAATGGAAAAGAGAATCGCCCATTATCGGAAAGGGAGAAAATTAACGTCAATAAAAATAACTTCAACAGCGTACTTTCGGAATTTAACCCGGAAGTGAATCTGACGGTTCCTAACACAATGGCCGGGGATGGTTCGGAGGAAAGCATAAACCTGAATTTCTCCGATATTAAGGATTTCGAACCTGAACAGGTTGCCCGCCAGATCCCCCAGCTCCTCGCCATGCTGGCCATGCGTAATTTATTACGCGACCTCAAATCCAATCTTCTTGATAACGCTACTTTCAGAAAAGAACTCGAGAAAATTCTTAAAGACCCGGCGCTGTCTCAGGAATTACGCGACGAAATGAGTGCACTGGCCCCGAAATAAGCGGCATGTGTAATTTAATGGATTAACCGGGAATATGCTGATGTCTGTGAATACTGAAACCGCCTCCGCGCAGGGGCAGACCACCGTACTGGAAAAAGAGGGCGTTTACGCCTCCCTGTTTGAAAAAATCAACCTGACCCCGGCCTCCAGCCTGGGTGATATCAATGCGTTTCTGGATGACGCCGCGCTTTCTGACGCTCCGGCGGGTGAACGCCTGACGGCGGCGATGCAGGTGTTTATGGACTGCATCCGCAAATCCGGTCAGCCGGTGGAGAAGCTCGACAAAACGCTGATTGACCACCATATCGCTGAGCTGGATTTCCAGATTAGCCGTCAGCTGGATGCCGTAATGCATCACCAGGAGTTCCAGAAGGTGGAGTCCCTGTGGCGCGGCCTGAAGCAGCTGGTGGACAGCACCGACTACCGCCAGAACGTGAAAACCGAAATTCTGGATGTGTCGAAAGAAGATCTGCGTCAGGACTTTGAAGACGCGCCGGAACTTATCCAGAGCGGCCTCTACTGGCACACCTATACCGCCGAATACGACACCCCGGGCGGCGAGCCGATTGGCTCCGTGATTTCATCCTATGAATTTGACGCCAGCCCGCAGGATGTGGCGCTGCTACGCAACATCTCTAAAGTATCAGCTGCCGCACATATGCCGTTTATTGGCTCTGTCGGTCCGAAATTTTTCCTGAAAGACTCGATGGAAGAGGTCGCTGCAATTAAGGATATCGGCAACTACTTCGACCGCGCCGAGTACATCAAGTGGAAATCTTTCCGCGACACCGACGACGCCCGCTACATCGGCCTCGTGATGCCGCGCGTGCTGGGGCGTCTGCCGTATGGCCCGGACACCGTACCGGTACGCAGCTTTAACTACGTTGAGCAGGTGAAAGGCCCGGATCACGAGAAATACCTGTGGACCAGCGCGTCGTTCTCCTTCGCGTCAAACATGGTGAAGAGCTTCATCAATAACGGCTGGTGCGTGCAGATCCGTGGCCCGCAGGCGGGCGGGGCGGTGAAAGATCTGCCTATTCATCTGTACGATCTGGGCACCGGCAACCAGGTGAAAATTCCGTCTGAGGTGATGATCCCGGAGACCCGCGAGTTTGAGTTTGCCAACCTCGGCTTTATCCCGCTCTCGTATTACAAAAACCGCGACTATGCCTGCTTCTTCTCGGCGAACTCCGCGCAGAAACCGGCGTTGTACGACACCGCAGATGCCACGGCCAACAGCCGCATCAACGCCCGTCTGCCGTACATCTTCCTGCTGTCGCGTATTGCGCACTACCTGAAGCTCATCCAGCGCGAGAACATCGGCACCACCAAGGACCGCCGTCTACTGGAACTGGAGCTGAATACCTGGGTGCGTAGTCTGGTGAAGGAAATGACCGATCCGGGCGATGAGTTGCAGGCTTCTCATCCGCTGCGTGACGCGAAAGTGGTGGTGGAAGATATCGAAGACAACCCGGGTTTCTTCCGCGTGAAGCTGTTTGCGGTGCCGCACTTCCAGGTGGAAGGCATGGATGTGAACCTGTCTCTGGTGAGCCAGATGCCGAAAGCGAAAGCGTAACGTAAGGCAGGAAGCATGAGAACGGAACAACCGTTACCTGAAGGACTCTCTACAGCACAGTTGCAGGCGTTGCAACAAACGTCACCGCCACCTGAACCGGGGATCAGTAAGACACAGCAGATGTTAGCGCAGCTTTTACACCTGAAACCAGACTGGGCAGTAAGCTACGGCGACCGTCTGGTGCAGCAGGCGCTGACGCTGTGGCCTGAAGAGGCCAAATCCCTGGCGCAACAGTGGCACACGCAGATTAGCGTTGCCGGGCTTGCAGAGTCAGATCTGAATGGCTGGCATCAGGGGATGACGCAGTTACAGCAGTTGACGAACAGGCTGAACGCGCTGGATGAACAGAAGGGGAAGTACATGACGGTGAGTGAACTGAAATCAGCCGTGTTTGCCATGTCGCAGTCCTTCAGCCATACCGTTCCGCTTGAGGAGCAGCTTCGTCTGCTTTCCATTTTACCGGCCGGGCAACCCCTGTCAGCAGCGCAGCTAAACCAGACCGAACAGCATCTTCAGCAGTTGATTGCCAGCTATGCTCTGCTGAAGCACCAAAAAGAATAATGAGACTGGCGAAAAACACGGAGTTGACATGTCAGCAAGAGAGCGTTTTTTTAAGAAAGTGCAACAGAGTATCGGGGACAAACCGATCTATGTTAATACGGCTGAGGCCGAAGTCAGGGCGTTTTTGTAAGCGGATGGAGGATCTTGCGCAGCAAATCATTACATGGTTTGAAGGTTCTGGTATTGAAATATTTTTATCTAAAAAACATATCACCGATTTAAGTACCGTTGGCTACAGCCTTAGTAGCGGTATATGTCGTTATGCTATTACGACGATCATTTTGCAAAATGGGGATCGCAGCGTCACCATTATGCCAGAACAGGTGATCAGGGGGGCGGAGAAGGGGTGTGTGACGATGAGTATTACTGTCCCCGATAGTCTGTCGGGGGCGAGGATATTCCATTTAAGCATGGCGCCTGAAGCAGGCTGGTATATTCGTCGCGGGCATCAAAGTGCAAAAGAGAATATCCTCATGACTGAGGACTGTTTTTTCCAGGCTATCGACTGTCTGGCCTGAACGTCAGCTACCCTAACGGAAGGGGCGTGCAATAACGTAGTTAATATATATTAACTACGTTAACTTATTAAGCACCACTAAACATCGGCACTCTACAGTATCTCTCCTTAAATATATAATTACCGTTATTGAAGGAGTATCAGTAACCAAACGACAAGCCAGATATTTACCGTAACACATGCTTTTTATCCGCCTTAAGTAAAACTGCACAAATTAAACTGCAAAACAACAAACCAGCGACGAACGTGAGGACAAATTCGTATGGCAATGCTATAACCCTTAATGCCAACCAAAATATAATGCCCCAGGAAAACGTATGCTAAGAAATATTAGTGTCAGAACGTTCATTGTCTATTTCCTTTTATGTGTATTTTTGGTAAGTGATGGAGTTATAGCGCTATTTTCACGGAATTCTTCGCTTTTTATTGCAGTCATAATTGTACAATTCATCGCATTATTTTTACTCTGGGCGTACATGACAAAATATCTTGTGACGCCGATCAATACTGTGAAAAAAAGTATTGAAGAAGTGACGTCAGGCAAACTTGGCGTGTCGATACCTGAATTTGGCAACAACTGTGCGGGACGTCTGATCCCGGGGATTAATAGTCTCTCCAGCAACATTGCAACGCTGGTCCGTGAGATCCGCGCCTCCTCGCAAACCGCGATGACCCTGTCAGATCAACTCTCTTCACGCAGCGCGCAGCTTTCCGTCAAAACAGAACAGCAGTCAGCTTCGCTGGTGCAAACGGCAGCCAGCATGGAAGAGATGGCTGCAAGTACAAAAAATAATGCCGACAATACCCGTTTAGCCAGCGAACAGGCGAATCTCGCGACGTTGCAGGCGCGTAAAGGCGGAGAGTTAATGGGGCAGGTCGCGAACAATATGCAGTCGATTACCGACTGCGCCCAGCAAATGACAGAGATTATCTCGCTGATTGACGGTATCGCTTTTCAGACCAATATTCTGGCGCTTAACGCCGCCGTTGAAGCGGCAAGAGCGGGCGACCATGGTAAAGGGTTTTCTGTGGTCGCGGGCGAAGTGAGAAGCCTTGCGCATCGTAGCGCCGAAGCGGCAAAAAATATTAAGTCATTGATTGAAGTTACCAGCCATAACGTGACACAGGGCGTTAACGTGGTCTCTGAAGCCGAAAAAAATATGCATGATATTGTTACCGGTTCGGGCAATGTGAGCAGACTGATGGATGAAATATCCGCCTCAACATCAGAACAGGAAAAAGGTATTTCACAAATTACGCAGGCATTGTCTGAGCTTGAACGCGTAACGCAGAGCAACGTGTCGATGGTTGAAGAACTCAATGGATCGTCAGATGTGCTGCGCAATCAGGTGATTGAGCTCCAGACACGAACACGTAATTTCCGTCTGGAAAATGAGCTCCAGGCTGACAATGCGTTAAGAAGCCGCGAATGGGCGGTGAATTCCTGAGCGTATTCAGGACGATGCCTCACATAATTATTGCTTAACCCTCGGCGAAAGCTAGACTGACACCGAAAGAGATAAAACGGTGGAGGCGCTGTGGAGAGCATCGAAGGGTCTGAGGTTAACGTACCTGACGCAGTTTTTGCATGGGTGTTTGATGGACGTGGCGGCGCAAGGCCGCTTGAAGATCAGGATCATATCGACAACGAACATCCATGCTGGCTGCACCTCAACTACACGCACCCGGACAGCGCCGAGTGGCTCGCGTCCACGCCGCTATTGCCCAACAACGTTCGGGATGCGCTGGCGGGAGAAAGTCTCAGACCCCGCGTCAGCCGGATGGGTGAGGGGACGTTAATTACGCTGCGTTGTATAAACGGCAGTACGGATGAGCGTCCGGATCAGCTGGTGGCCATGCGTGTTTATATGGATGAACGGCTGATTGTTTCCACCCGCCAGCGAAAAGTGCTGGCGCTGGATGACGTCATTAACGATCTGAAAGAGGGCACGGGACCAACGGATTGCGGCAGCTGGCTGGTGGATGTGTGTGATGCGTTGACCGATCATGCCAGCGAGTTTATAGAAGAACTTCACGATAAAATCATCGATCTGGAAGATAACTTGCTCGATCAGCAAATCCCCCCACGTGGTTTTCTGGCGTTGCTGCGTAAACAGCTCATCGTGATGCGCCGCTATATGACCCCCCAGCGCGACGTTTATGCGCGACTGGCCAGCGAACGCATGAGCTGGATGAACGACGATCAGCGCCGCAGAATGCAGGATATCGCTGACCGGCTCGGACGTGGTCTGGACGAGATTGACTCATGTATTGCCAGAACGGCAGTCATGGCGGATGAGATAGCCCAGGTAATGCAGGAGTCGTTAGCCAGGAGAACGTACACCATGTCGCTGATGGCGATGGTCTTTTTACCGAGTACCTTCCTGACGGGGTTGTTTGGCGTAAACCTCGGAGGGATCCCCGGCGGTGAATATCACTATGGCTTCACGACATTTTGCGTCATGTTAGTGGTTTTGATTGGCGGTGTTGCGTGGTGGTTGCATCGTAGTAAATGGCTGTAAATTTACGCTTTTCTGTGGCAGAGTCGGCTTCAAAACGACATTTTAATTGAGCGAAGTCAATAAACTCCGACCATGTTAGGTGCAATATTACTCCCGCAGGTGAATGCAACGTCAAGCGATGGGCGTTGCGCTCCATATTGTCTTACTTCCTTTTTTTGAATTACTGCATAGCACAATTGATTCGTACGACGCCGACTTCATAGTCGGCTTTTTTTTGCCTCCTGTTTATCTGCGTCTACCCTTTAGGGGTCAGCACCCTAATCTGGAGGAAAAGATGAGTATGCTACTTGCCCTGCAACGCCTGAACACCTGGCAGTCCGATCCGGTGCCCACCGATCCGACGCCGATACCCGACCCTGTCCCACGTCCGCAGCCGATGCCTGATCCACCGCCGGATGAAGAGCCGATTAAATTGTCGCATCGTTAGCGCAGATCTGCGAGGATACGCGCCATCTGACTGCAATCATTACTACGAGAGTATATTGTGACCGCTTTTTCCACGCTGAACGTTCTGCCTGAAGCCCAACTGGCTAACCTGAATGAGTTGGGCTACCTCACTATGACCCCTGTCCAGGCCGCCGCGCTGCCGGCTATCCTTGAAGGCCGTGACGTGCGCGTGCAGGCGAAAACCGGCAGTGGAAAAACGGCTGCATTCGGGCTAGGCCTGTTACAACACATTGATGCAACCCTGTTTCAGACTCAGTCCCTGATACTCTGCCCGACGCGCGAGCTGGCCGACCAGGTCGCGGGTGAGCTGCGTCGTCTGGCGCGTTTTTTGCCTAACACTAAAATTTTAACGCTCTGCGGCGGGCAACCGTTTGGTGCGCAGCGCGATTCCCTTCAGCACGCGCCGCATATCATTGTGGCAACGCCGGGCCGTCTGCTCGATCACTTGCAAAAAGGCACCGTTTCACTCGATGCACTGCAAACGCTGGTGATGGATGAAGCTGACCGCATGCTGGATATGGGCTTCAGCGATGCGATTGACGAAGTGATCCGCTTTGCGCCAGCCACGCGTCAGACGCTGCTCTTTTCTGCCACCTGGCCTGAGGCGATTGCGGCGATCAGCGGGCGCGTGCAGAAGAACCCGCTGACCATTGAAATCGATACTGTCGATGCGTTGCCGGCGATTGAGCAGCAGTTCTTCGAGACATCGCAGCAGGGCAAAATTCCACTGCTACAAAAATTGCTGAGCCAACACCAGCCAGCGTCCTGCGTGGTGTTCTGTAATACCAAAAAAGACTGTCAGGCGGTGTGCGATGCCCTGAATGATGCCGGGCAGAGCGCATTATCGCTGCATGGTGATCTGGAACAGCGCGATCGCGATCAGACGCTGGTGCGTTTCGCTAACGGCAGCGCTCGCGTGCTGGTTGCAACGGATGTGGCGGCCCGTGGTCTGGATATTAAATCGCTTGAGCTGGTGGTGAATTTCGAACTGGCATGGGATCCGGAAGTGCATGTCCACCGCATCGGGCGTACTGCGCGTGCGGGTAACAGTGGTCTCGCCATCAGCTTCTGCGCACCTGAAGAGGCGCAGCGCGCTAATATTCTTTCGGAAATGCTGCAACTGAAACTCAACTGGGTGAATACCCCAGGTAATATCAGCATCGCTCCGCTGGCGGCGGAAATGGCCACCCTGTGCATCGACGGCGGTAAAAAGGCCAAAATGCGTCCCGGTGACGTTCTGGGGGCGTTAACAGGGGATATCGGTCTCGACGGGGCAGATATTGGCAAGATCACGGTCCACCCTGCGCATGTCTACGTAGCGGTTCGCCAGTCGGTTGCGCATAAGGCCTGGAAACAGTTGCAGGGCGGGAAGATTAAAGGGAAAACCTGCCGCGTTCGACTGCTGAAGTAAGCTTAAAACGCGTCTCAGAAACGATATCTGAGACGCTGCCAGGTTACTTGACTTCTACCACGTTCAGGCGCAGTTCATCGAATTGCGCATCCTCTTCCTCTGGCTGCCAGCCAGCAGGCTGCATCGGGATCTCTTCGCGATCAAACGCCAGATCCCCGCCATTCACCACCTCTGAACCGTGGTTAATCCCTTTGAAATCGAACAGTTCAACGTCGGCGAGGTGCGAAGGCACCACGTTCTGCATGGCGCTGAACATGGTTTCGATGCGGCCCGGATAGCGTTTATCCCAGTCACGCAGCATGTCGCCAATGACCTGACGTTGCAGGTTCGGCTGTGAGCCGCACAGATTGCACGGAATGATAGGGAAGGCTTTGGCCTGAGAGAAACGCTCAATGTCTTTCTCGCGGCAGTAGGCAAGTGGGCGGATCACGATGTGTTTGCCGTCGTCGCTCATCAGCTTCGGTGGCATTCCCTTCATTTTGCCGCCGTAGAACATATTCAGAAACAGCGTTTGCAGAATGTCGTCCCGGTGATGGCCAAGCGCAATCTTGGTGGCACCCAGTTCGGTTGCGGTGCGGTACAGAATGCCGCGACGCAAACGTGAGCAGAGCGAGCAGGTCGTTTTGCCCTCTGGGATCTTCTCTTTAACAATGCCGTAGGTATTCTCTTCTACGATTTTGTACTCAACGCCCAGGTTCTCAAGGTACTCCGGCAGGATATGCTCCGGGAAGCCAGGTTGTTTCTGATCGAGGTTAACCGCGACCAGGGAAAAGTTCACCGGTGCGCTTTGCTGTAGATTACGCAGGATCTCCAGCATGGTGTAGCTGTCTTTACCGCCCGACAGGCAGACCATGATGCGATCGCCTTCTTCAATCATGTTGAAGTCTGCAATGGCTTCGCCCACGTTACGGCGCAGTCGCTTTTGCAGTTTATTCAGGTTGTATTGTTCTTTCTTGTTAATTTCTTGATTTTGTTGCATTTATTACTACCTTCGGAGCCAATAGGGGCATAATAGGGGCAAAAATTTTTCAGCGTGCGAGCTTATCGTTAAGCATCAGCACCTGTTCGCCATTCATTTCTTCAATCCACGCACCGTAGACTTCATAAACCATTTGCGCGTTTTCATGCCCCATCTGGCTGGCTATGAAAGACGGGTTAGCGCCGGCAGATAAAAGCCAGCAGGCAAAAGTATGCCGCGTATGGTACGGATTCCGGCGGCGAATACCAGCACGTTTTACAGCTGCGTTGAATCTCGCACCGATGCTCGATAAAGAGTAGTAGGCTTTCTGTTCTCCTTTGCGCATCCGGGGTATGAAAACGAATCGCAGGCTTTGATTTTCCACTGCGCCATACTCGCGATGATTAAAGACAATTTCGGTTTTAGGCTGTAGTGCTGTCAGCTTGCGCTGTGCTTTCAAGGCTTCAAGCGCCGGCTCTAATAGGGTGATAACCCGGTTACCTGCTTCGGTTTTTGGTGGGCCGAACATGCCCAACGCATTAAGATTGCGCTTTATATGGGCTGTACCTTTTTCCCAGTCAATATCTTCCCAGGCAAGAGCTGCAAGCTCTCCATGACGGACACCAGTATAAACTGCGAACGTCCACATATTGAGGCTTTGGCCACGCTCGGATTCCGCAAGCAAACTAAACTCCTGCTTCGTTAAAGGATCCGGTTTTACTTTCCCTTTGTGTAGTTTCTTGATCCCTTCAAAGGGTTTGCCACTGATAAAGCCAGATTTTTGTGCAAACCGAAGAAGGGAGCACAGAAGCGATATATAGTTGTTCACGGTACGCACAGTGCGTCCCTGTTTGTTACTTCTGGGATTTGCCAGGTAAAGTGTCTCACCGTTCAACAGCTCCTTTCTGTATTTTAGAATGTCGCTGTGGCGTATAGTTGAAACAGGCGTATCTCCGTTAATGATGTGCATTAACGTACCGAGTTGTGAGCGAGTCTTACGCATGGTATTCGCGCTAATTTCGGTTTCTTTAATGCTCGTCCACAGTTCACACAGCTCTGAAAAGGTTTGAACTGAAACAGTGGTTACGGTTTTTTTTTGCTCTGGACGATGAAGGAAAGCGCTGGTGGTAATCAAACTCTCCAAGGTTGATCTCACTAACGATCACAGCCCGAAGATTCCCGGCTTTTTTGATGTTCGCCGGGGTGTTAATCCAACCTTTGAGAATTTCGCGGCAACGCTTTCCCCGGTACATAAACCAGATACAAATCTTATTGTTTCTGATTTCGACACCTGTAGGCAAAGCTGCCATCTTACGCATCCCTTATTAACTGATTAATTCTCGGATAGTTGTACCAGGTGGTGCCACGCAAGGTTTTTTCGCCAGAAGGAGATACCCGTTTAAAATGGACACCTTCCACCCAACAGCCCTGGCGATACTTCTCAATCTGTCGTTCGGTCAGGCCTGTTTTTTCTGTGAGTCTTGCGCCAACAACCCATTCTTCGTTAAAAATTACCTGCGACATGGTTCACCTCAGGTAACCGGCATGAGTATAGATATGCCGGTCTTTAGTCGTTGATATTTCGGTTTCAGTTTGCCTGGCCGGGCAGGGAACGCAGTCGGCGCATACCGGTCATTGCTGTGGCCACGTAGCTTGCCTTGCAGTTCACTACCTCGACCCAGACCTTCACGCCTTCCACTCTCACCGTATAGGTCTCTTTCATGTTGCTGCGCCCATAGTCGCCGTATCTTTGCTGGTGGGCTGCGAGTGCGATTTCACATGCCTGGCGAGCCAAAGGGGATTGCTTACTGCCACGATTAATCAGTCGCATTTCTTCTCCTTGAGGGAGGGTTTCCCCTCCCGATCTCGTTAGTCCACGTATTCCGGTTTCATATCCGCCAGGGTGATGCTGAACTGACCATGCAATTCGTCGCCCAGATGGCGTTTCGACGCTGCAAGAACGCGCTCTACTTCCGCGAACCGCGCAGCTGCATCCGGCTCATCTGAAGATGGCAAGGAATTGATGGCTGCTTCGACTTTGTTCCGTGCATCAACCAGGTAATAACGCTTCACGGCCTTGTTTTTCAGCTCAGTGAACAGGGCAGAACCCAGTGTTGCTTTCACGGTTTCAATATCTGCGCGCAGAGCTTTAGCGCTATCCACATCCTGAGCCGCCTCGATGCGGTCACGGAAATCATCAGCAAGTGCATAAATATTTTGAGCTGATTCCTGAGCCGTTTGAGTCGTAGTGACGTTGTCACCTGAAATGTCTGCAAGGCTAACGTGCTGCGCCGGTGCAGGGTTTACCTCTCGTTCTTCTCGGCGATCATCCAGTTCATCAGGGGTGTAAACGCCCAGAATCACATCCGGGCAGAACAGTCTGGCCCAGCGTTTGACAGCCAGATATGCCAGCTGCTGGCGTGGGTCGTCAGCCCACAGGGTAGAGTTTCGGGTTCGGGCCTGAGCCAGCAGCAAATCGAGTTCCCTTGTCCAGAGTGTGATGCGCGCCTTCGCCGCGATCCGTTACATAGCCACCGTCGGCATTAGTACCAGAATCGGTGCGCTGAACATTACTGATGCGATTACCGGCTGCCCACTCGCGAACGAGAATGCCGCGGTCAATATAATCAGTCGCAGCCCAGATTCGGGTAAAACGAAGTACCAGAGCGAGTTCGTGACGCTTCTCCTGGCTGAACACCTTGCGAATGGCATCGGTGTAGCGCCACAGGTCTTTGGTATCGTAACCCTTCACCTCTTCGCAGTTTTCTGCCGCCAGCAGCAGGTTCTGGACGTAGCCGTTGTCAGTGTCCATCTCCAGCGCGCTGATACCTTCGTATTCTTCGCGGGTTAAGTGGTGGCGCAGTTCGTCGACGGTAAACTGGGCGAGTAACTGCTTGCGGAAGGGCATACGCACGACTGGATAACGAGTGGTTTCGTCATCATTCTCGTCAATCTGGATACCGTTATCAGGTTTGAGGTCATGACCAGTTGTAGCGTCGGCGTCGCTGGTGCTTTCTGATTTGAGAAGAGCAAGCTTTCCGCTTCTCCACTCTTCAACTAACTGATTGCGGTCGCCGGCATCAGCTCTCGCCCAGTCAGCCATGAATGCAGCAATAATTTCTTTGTTGTGCGCTTCATCTGGCGTGAATATCTGTTTAATCGCCTGGACTAGTTTCCACTCAGCGTTCAGACTGAGTTCGGCAACTTCTGGAATGCCGTTTTTCGCCAGCAGCAGGTTCTGGAGATAGGTGTTGCCTTCATCCAGAGACATTTCGCTGGCAGCCAGTTGCTGCTCTTTAGTGATGTGTGACTGGAATTTGTCGCTGGTCAGGTGGACGGCAAAACGGACCGCTGAAGTGCGGTTTTCAAGCGGGACACTCTCGACGGTAGTTTCGACTTTAACAGTCGTTTCCGGTGCAGCAGTGTTGTCCACGGCTCCAGTTGACTCAGCACCAGCCTTTGGCAGCCAGGTGCGACCATCGTCCTGGAGGGCGTAGCGTTTGCACCAGGTGTAATCCACGGTGCTTTCTTCAGGCAGATCGTTGTAAACAGGGAAATCGGTGCGAACTGGTTTGGCGTAATCCTTACCACGGCCGGTTTCAATACCAGCATCTTCCAGCTCGACATCGAGCTGGAGGTTGGCACGGGCTTCTGATTTAGCAGTGAACCAAATCACTGCGTCTTCTTTGCCAGATTTCTGCGTAGCCTTAACTACATAGAAAAATTCCATGTGAGATCCTCTTTTTTGGATGTAAGATCCCCGGGCCAGAGATAGCGCCCATTGGGTGAACTTTGGTTTTTTAAGTAGTTTTCCGGTGTAACTTTGGTCGGGAGCACCGGACGTACGGGCCGCCTTGCGCGGCTTTTACGTTATGCCTCCTGGGCCATCTGGTCGTACGAAGCACAACGTTCAGAGCAGTATTCTTTTTCTTTGCGCGCCAGCTGTGAGCCGTTGCGATAGAGAAGGGTACTTTTGACTACTTTCTCCGGTTCAACCGGCTTGCCGCAGTACCCGCATTTTGTTGAGTCACACATCTGGATTCCCCTTTTGCGCCAGCAAGTAGCACAAGCGGCGAAGAATCACCTCGATGAAATTCAGCTTTACTGCCTGCTGCCGTGATGGTTTGCGTGCGAAATCAATCATTCTCACCCTCGTTTGCCTTATCGCCGGCCAGCGGAACGTTTACACCTGATGCGCGTTAATCTCTCCACCTCATCCGAATATTCGTATGCCATCGGCGGCTACTTCGTGGGCGTCCTGCCTTGGTGGAACGTGATGCGTCTTGTTGAGTTAGATTAAACACAAAGTTTAAGTTGCAGTCAACAAAATGAGTAATTTTAAATAAACAAAATGTTTATATGATGCTTATGGAGAGTGAAATTTTGTTCTTTGGAGGCAAAAAATTCGACGAAATGGTACAGGCAGGAAGTCCGGGGAATGGACGCTTAGTACAAGGGATGTGCTAGTTATTCGAGGCGCATAAAAAAAGGCCACTTTATGGCCATTTCTTATAGTAGATCTTTACGAATCATTGCTGAAAGGATTACTCAATCATCCTGCGAACGAATCCGGCCTTTCATATACTTATCATATAGTTCGTCCAGCTCTTTCAGGCGAAGCGCGAAGATGCGAAGCATGTTCTGTTGCTCTTCTTCGGGAAGCTGACGGTAAAGTTCCAACAGGCGTTGTTCGTCCGGCTTCAGTCCATCTTTCTCGCCAACATCTTGGCCAAGCAGCCACTCAAGGCTCACCCCAAGCGCATCCGCCAGCTTAATCGCTGAGCTTTTACCAATCGTCCCGCGTACGAACCAGTTATTGACCGATTGAGCACTGACGCCACAAATACGGGCCATGTCTGATTTGGTCAACTTCTTGAGCTCAAGAACCTCGTTAAGCCGCTGAACTTGTGGGTGGTTAATCTGATGAGTTTTTTCTTTCATGGACGAATTCTAAACCAAATGTTTATTAGCTCAATATTCAAAATGTTGACATAAACATAAACAAAATGTTTAATTGCGTTGTTGTTACAGGAGCTATTTATGAAAGCAATTGATAAAGCAATTACTAAAGCAGGAACTGCTACGCGCTTAGCCCAACTGCTAACCGTAAGCGCCATGACTGTTAGTCATTGGCGAAATCGATATCAGGGCGTCGTCCCGGCAGATCGAGTTTTGCAAATTTATGGGGTTACCGGCGTAACTCCGCACGAGTTGCGCCCAGATCTCTACCCAAACCCAACAGACGGTTTACCCAAACAGGAGCCTTAACAAAATGCAGACTGTTTCATTCCAACAGAGTAACAGAGCTTCCTCTAATTCACTGATATTCCAGTGTCATCAAAGCGAATCGGCAGTGAAGGATATCGATCATCGCGATATCTGCTCAGCGGTACGAGCTTGGGCGGCGGCAGAAGGGCGCGTAGCTGTAGCACTTCAAATCCAAGAAGCGGCGGAAGAACTTCAACTTGATGGCGTGGATTTCTCAGGCCAGGCCGATGTCTGGAACGTGAAGCTGTTCCGCTGGCTCGACAACAAAGAAGACTCCGCATCGTACCGAAAGAACATCGAACAGCTGGTGCCCGCGATCATGTCCGTATTACCGCTTCGATACCGCGACCGTGTCGTTAAGAACGACTCGTTTGCCTACCGGATGGCCCGGCTGGAAAAAGAGGTGAGTGAGGCGAAGCAAGCTTTGATGCTCGATGCACCGAAAAAGGAAAAGCTGAAGGAGTTAGGAGAGGGGATTTTCGAAATGTTCAGGATCGATCCGGACCTTACGGCGCCACTGCTGGCGATGGTCACAACCATGCTGGGGGCAATGTGAAGACTTCAGAAAAGGCGAAAGCCGGTCTGCGCTAACAGAACCGACTTTCAGGTGCAAAAACGGAGTGTAATTGCGGAGCTAAGTATGTCAAACACAGCTGAAATTATCAATTTCCCCAACAGAACTGAACAACCGGGAGGTCGTATGGCCGACCTGTCGAACGGGTATACCAAGGTCGCTAACGAAATCCAACAGCTCAAGCCTCGTCTGAGAATGTCAGGCCGGGAGTGGCAGTGTTTTGAGGCGGTGATCTGGCTTACCTACGGCTGGAACAAGAAACAGGACCGCGTTACGAACACGGTGATCGCTGAGCTTACAGGGCTGAGTGATTCGCATGTTTCTGATGCGCTCAAATCACTCGCAGAACGTAAAATTATCTTCAGTCAGAAGCAGGGCGTGATGAAAACGGTCGGTATAAATACTGACCTTTCAGCCTGGATTTTAGACAAACCGAAAACGGGAAAAACCTTCCCGAAAACGGGAAAAGTGTTACCGAAAACGGGAAAAATCTTCCCGGAAACGGTAGACACCCAAGACTATAACAAGAACAATATTAAAAGATCCTCGTCTCGGAACTCTGACGAATCCCGAAACCAGAAAACTCAAAAGTTTCTCTCACGCCATCCAGAAGCTGCCGCCGGGATATACACCCCGGCAGGTAAATCATGGGGATCCGCTGACGACCTCAAGGCCGCTCGCTGGATTTACGACAGGCTTCTCACCGTCAACGCTTCGCTATCCGAACCAAACTGGGCTGAATGGGCAAACACCATCAGGCTGATGCGCGTCCAGGATAAGCGTACGCACTACGAAATCTGTGACCTGTTCCAGTGGGCTAACCGGGACGAATTCTGGAAAGACAACATCCTGAGCCCTTCGAGTCTGCGCAAGCAGTGGGATCAGCTCACTACCAAGCGGCTGCGTGCAACCGGAACGGCAAAGCCATCCCGGAGCGGCATCGACCTGCTTAACACCGACTGGATTGACGGGGTGCTGGAATGAAAAACCTTGCCGAGAGCATTCGCAATTTTGACCGGGAACAGGCTTGCCGCGTGGCGCACAATCTGCCTGAGCAGTACACCGAACGCGAACAAACGCAGCAGGTGGCGCAGATTATCAACGGCCTGTTTGTACAGCTGGCGGCCGCGTTTCCTGCAAGCCTGGTTAACCGAAGCCAGGACGACGTTGACGAAATCCGCCGCCAGTGGGTGCTGGCCTTCAAAGAAAACGGGATAAACACCATGGAGCAGGTTGAAGCCGGCATGCGTATGGTGCGTCGCCAGGAGCGTCCATTCTTGCCATCGCCTGGCCAGTTCATCAAGTGGTGCAGGGAAGGGCGTTGCGTGCTGGGGGTCACCACCGCAGACGTGATGGCTGAATACTGGAAGTGGCGCAAGCTGGTGTTTCGGTACCCGAGCAGTGAGCAGTACCCCTGGCCGAAGCCGGTTTATTACCACATTTGCCTCGAGCTGCGGCGTCGCGGAACTGATGGCCAACTCAGTCACAAAGAGCTTGAGCGTGAGGCCGGTGATATTCTGGATAGGTGGGAAAAGCGGGTGCTAGCCGGGAAGCCGATTCCGCCTATTCGTCGGGCGTTGGCTGCGCCAGTTGCTCCGAAAGGGCCGACACCGGCGGAGCTTTTGAAAACTAAATATCAACGGATGAAAGCAGATGGCAGGGCATAGTGAGGAAATGGTCTGTTATGAGCGAGAAGCGGACTCTACCGTGGATTTTATCAACACTCAGGGTTTGCTTTTAAAAATTGTTATCCAGTTTTACTGCATGAGGTATCCCATAATTGTCCTACCGTTTTACTCATTTATTGTCTCTTTTATCTATGACATCAATGGTTAAGATTACAACGTCTGAGCAGACGTACTAATTTAAATTCTGTCATTCAGTCGTAGCGATCCTGTGAGGCATCTTTTTATTTTAAACAACTCAAAAAGGTGGAAATAACGATGAAGCGTCCAAACTGGTTTCAAGTTTCCGATAAAGGTGGCAAGGCTATAGCAGCGCTCCATCATTACGCCACTACTGGTACAGGTTTACCTGCCGAGCTGATCCATTTAATTTTTTTAAGAGTTTCCCAGATCAATGGTTGTGCACACTGCATAGATATACATACTCGCGATCTTATCAAGAGTGGCATGTCCGTCGAAAAGATTGTATTGGTGCCTGTCTGGCGAGAAGCTACCTATTTATTCTCGGATATAGAGCAAGCTGCCCTCTCATGGGCGGAAGAAGTTACCCGTGTTAGTGAAACACATGCTTCCGATGAAGCATATTCCGCAGCGCTTTCTGTATTCGGTGAAAAAGATTTGGTTGAACTTACCATTGTTATTGCCACCATGAATGCCATTAATCGTATGGGTATTAGTTTTCGAATGAAGCCGCTTGCTAAAGCTTGACAGATGTAAATAGCTCCCATAAGGGACTCTGGAGCTATATTAAAGTCTGCTTCTGGCACACAAATGACATCCCAGCCTGTGCATGACCGTAAAAACTACCTTCACTTGATAAGCCGCTTCGGGTTATGAAGAGGCGCTTGTGTGACATGCTGGGTAACCAATTTAGGCGTTTACTGAAAGCCTGGTTGTCCTCAAGTGAAACGACCCTTAGAAATTTCTATGGCGAAATAATCACATAAGTCTTCTCCACGTGTGTTATAAGCGAGTTTGAAATCGCCACCACTGGCGGTTAAGAGGCATCTCATGAAACTACGTATCACAAGAGCAATCGGCCTCAGCAAGTTCTCGCCACGTTGGGTTAAGGTTATCTGTTTACGGTTGACTAAAAACGATATTGAGCGCTCCCTCAACGCTCTTCTGGCCACAATCGATGAATCTGAACTTACCCCTGAGCAAGTCAAAGCATTAAGGGAATGCATTGACAGAATTAACATCGCAAGGGGGAAGGGTATGCAGGCGTGAGCACGTTTGATAAAAGGTAAGCCAGCACTGTATATGCGCGGCACGTTTGCTGCGCAAGTATCGCTGACTGCTCGATACCAGCTGAGCTTTAAAAGCCAAATATGATTGGATGAAAGCTGGTAGGAGGGTATGGGGATGAACTGGTTCTTCGTAAACGAAATTGAGGCCAAATATCTAAGCCTGCTCCGTTTACCGCATTTTAGCTGAGTACTGAAGCATTGCTTTTGCACCCGCCGGGCCCGCTGACTTTTCACTATATATTAGTTTATCCGCTTCCAGCTTGACACCCATCGATTATGACTGCGTTAAGCCTATGAAAAAGTAATAAGTCTACAAGTTTTTTTTAACATTCTATGAATTCATTAGATTCTGGCCAGAAGATCTTCAAATATCCATTTTTATCATATTTTGAAAAAAGATTGCCCTGGAAGCAAAATATACCAGCGGATTCTAGCCACATCCATTCTTCTGGTTGTTCGACACCTGTTGCACAAATCCTTATCTCTAAAAGTTCGCCGCAACGTATTAAACTTTGTAGTATCGCCTGCTTAGAGCCGTCCTTATGTATATTATGGATTAGTTGAGGGTGTATTTTGAGCTTCTCAGGCTGAAATTTCGAAAGAAACAATAAACCTGCATTTCCCACACCAAAGTCATTAATAGCAACACTTAAACCGCAGCTTTTGAGAATCTGCACGGAATGCGCGAACTCATCAATTTCAGGGATTATTTCGCTCTCAGAAAATTCAACTAAAACTTGTTCTGGGTGTAAGTTACTTTCTCTGATGTAATCGAGCAAAATCTCAATCGCATTCGGCACCCTCAGTAAGGTTAAAGGCAGGAGTGTTATTGATACTCGTTGTGAAGAGGTAATGAAACCCCCTGCAATTTTTAACAAATCTTTCTTCGATTCCAAATCAAAAAGTAAATTATTGACTTTTATAACGTCATTATCTGATTTAGCATTCAAGACAAAAGAATGAATCTGGGCAGCGAGAGGGTCTATAACTGCATACATGTCTTCGATAATGGCGGGATCAACTGATGATACATCTATTTGATCGGATGAAAAAAACCAACTGAACCTATCAGGAAGTTCATAATAGTTATCTGTCTCAGCAGAATCTATAAATGTACGGAAAAACCTTAAGGCTCTGTCGTTGTAAAGCATTTTATGTTGGGTTGTTCCACGTTGAAGAACCCTGTCCAGACACTCTTCTTTACTGAATAGTCTTATATCAATTAATTCCATGCCTGAGCGGCCAAATCGTCGATAGGGGGCATAATCGGATAAGAGTTCTACAATGTTAAAGTGAAGTGTATCTAGGCAAATCTTTTCATAGATTTGCATTACAGCTGCTTCATCACCTTCAAGAAGCTGTAAGAAATGAATCCCATTGAAAAGTAAAACACCAGTTACTCCCGCACGTTCATTTCGGGAATTGGCTTCACTGACCATGTCAATAATGGATTGAATTGGTGCATCAGCTCGCAGGTGGCTTCGGTAGATGAGAGTAGTAAGCATAGTTGCACACTTTTAAGGATTTTCTTCTAAAGTAGCATGAGAAAGGACAGTTAGTGCTATTTTACTGAAAAAATTTACAAAAAAGAGTTCTGTGACCATAAAATTGTCTATGAAGAGTAAAATGCTTAACAAAAAAAACCATTCAATAAACGTGGTTAAAGCCCGCGAGATATGTTTGGCTCTGCAACATCAAATCGCCTGGTGTGCACACGTGACAAAGTAAAAATTAATTCTAAGATTGTGGTAGTAAAAATGATTACATGGAGTTTCTAATGGTTTTTATTGCGGCTTTAACTTTATCTTTTCTTCTGTGCGTAGCGGGCCTTATCTTCATTTTGCTGGAGTTAGTTAGCATAGGCTGCGACCCTGAACGACATTGAACAATACGTGCAAGAAATCCAGCAAATTATTGATTGAAAGGCTCTTGACCTCAGGTTAACTTGAGCTTTTAAGATGGCGATTCTGGAGATAGTCAAAGGATTAGCCTAATGAAAGAGATTGATGTCGGTTTTACGCACGTTGCGTTTGTTGTTAGAGATTTGGATAAAAGTATTGATTTTTACGGCCGTTATGCTGGCATGGAAGTCGTACACAGGCGAGAGCCTGACCTTCCGGAGGCACGTAAAGTCGCGTGGTTAAGTGACCTAACTCGCCCTTTTGCGCTTGTCCTTGTCCAGGTTGATGCTGTGACTGACACCCCTTTAGGTAATTTTGGTCACTTGGGAGTAGCTTGTTCAAGCATTGAAGAAATCGACAATAAAATAGCGATGGCCAGGATGGAGGGCATCTTGCGAAAAGAACCTGTTCAGACAGGGGAACCGGTAGGTTATTATGTCTTCTTCGCTGATCCTGATGGTAACACACTTGAACTTTCTTATGGTCAGAAAGTCGGGATCGAGGCTTTTCGTCATTATGATACAGTGCCTGCATCTCAGTAAATTTCGATAACCGGTTGGATTACATTACGCTCTGGTAATGTTTCATATCGTTTTAGAGCTTGCTGACTAATTTGTGCTAGTAACAGCAAGCTCCATATTAGCCTTTACAGATTTTCATTTTATTAATCTCATTTCTAAGCCACAATTTAGTAGCGTAACTGCACCAAACTCCGCTGAAATCTATTCAACATAACTATTGTGTAGACCTCCAAATCTGAGATCTGCCCCATATCGTACTTAAAACATATACCTGTAAGCCTGAAAGCGCTCCATAGTGCGAACACTCTTTAATCGTTGCAAAATCCGTGAGATACGTTTATAAATATACTGTATATGCATACAGTTGTTCATTGCGGAGGGAAAAATGAAAATCGAGTTAACCATTGATCGCATGAAGAAACTTCCTGTTGGAGCTATACCTGCGCTCGAGTCAGAACTGCTCAAAAGACTTAGCAAGCAGTTTGATGGTTGCCAGATTACGATTAAGCGTGCCAGTAATGATGGTTTGACTGTTTTCGGGGGCGACAAGAAAGAGGTCGAACATATCGTGCAGGAGACTTGGGAAAGCGCGGACGAGTGGTTTTATTAATCGCGTGAATTTGACTGGAGCAGTTTCAAAGAGTATCGCTGTTTGCGTTCCCCTGGCTGTTCCCGATTACTGTTTGCCGCGTCAATAAGTCGCTCTGGGGGGAAATAGTGTGTAGTGCAGATGCCTTTAATGCAGATGATCAATGGTACGACGTGGTCAGAAGGGCCGATAATGCAGTTATCTATAGCTTCCCGGCGGAAGGGAGATATCTGGTTTATCGAGTAAATGGAATAGTTTCATTACGACCCTTACTCGAAGAGGAAGAAATCTTCACTCTTAACGGGTTTATGCAATTTGCAAAACGGCTTGGGTACCGAATTACACCACCGTCTGATATCATTCTTTCATAGGCCTGAACACCCTATACCTGATGCGCCACGGAGAGAACCATGGCGCTAGAATTACAACTTATCAAACACCACTCAGGAATACTGATCCCGGCAACCCCCGAGACCAGCGATATCCTGCAATCCAAAACCCGGCTCGGCGATGTTCTTGTTGCCGAATTCAGGCGGGTTCGCAAGCCGGCATTCCATCGACGCTTTTTCGCGCTTCTTAATCTCGGATTTGAATACTGGGAGCCAACCGGCGGGGCGATCTCAAGTAACGAGCGTAAGCTGATTACTGGCTACGCCAAGTTGCTGGCTTCGTATGGTGGTAATGAGGGGGCGCTGATCGATGCTGCTGAGCAGTATCTTGAGCAGGTTGCATACCGCCGGGTCACAAACGGCATCAGCCTCTGTAAATCCTTCGATGCTTACCGCTCCTGGGTGATCGTCGAGGCAGGGCACTTTGATGCCATTCAGCTGCCAGACGGAACACTCAAGAAGCATCCTCGTAGCATCTCGTTTGCCAACATGGACGAATTCGAGTTTCAGCAACTCTATAAAGCTGCGCTCGATGTCCTCTGGCGCTGGGTCCTGTCCCGTTCATTCCGCAGTCGTGATGAGGCCGAGAATGTCGCCGCGCAGCTGCTTGGCTTCGCGGGGTGATGGAATGAAGTATTCCTGGTTCCACCACACCGATTGCAGCACCGAACAGGCCGACGAACTGGTTAAGCGTTACAAGGCGCGCGGAGTACGTGTTGAGCGCAGCCTAAACCCGGATTACGTGACCTGGACTGTAAGTGCATTCTTGCCGACCTCAAATACACCAGCGCGCCCGGACAGCCGCTGGCGAAACCGGATGTGGGGGTGAACGTGAAAACATATCAAATCACTTTGCCCTGGCCGCCGAGCAATAACCGGTATTACCGGCACAACCGCGGGCGCACGCACATTAGCGCTGATGGCGTTGCGTACCGCTATGCAGTCGCCAGCGTCATTCGAAGCGCCCGGCTTAATATCCGCACGGCCGCACCACTCAAAATCCGTATTGAATGTCACATGCCCGACCGCCGACGCCGCGATCTGGATAACCTGCAGAAAGCTGCATTTGACGCTCTAACCAAGGCGAGATTCTGGCTGGATGACTGCCAGGTTGTCGACTATCGCGTTGTGAAAATGCCTGTCGTTAAGGGCGGGAAGTTAGAACTCACCATTACCGAGTTGGAGAACGCATGAATCTTGAAAACACCCTCAAATATCACTTCGCCAAATCGACGATGATTAGCGACTCTCCGCGCGCTACGGCGTCAGACTCATTAAGCGGAACGGATATCATGGCCGCTATGGGCATGACGCAGGAACGGGCAGCATTGGGTTACAGCGCTTTTCTCGGGAAGATGGGTATCAGCAACAATGACCGGGAGAGGGCGATCGAATTGTTGGCCCAGTATGCGCTGACCAAGTGCGATCGGGTTGCTGCACTTCGCAAACTGGATGCCAGGGTTAAGCCATTAGTGATGCACCAGCTGGCCTCCTTCGCTTTTGAAGATTATTCTCGCAGCGCCGCCAGCGTGAAACAGTGTGACTGCTGCTCGGGTCAGGGATTCATTGAGGCTGATGTTTTCACGATGAAATCGCACTACACCATGAAGCTTCCACAGTGGGCAAAAGACCTTAAGCAATCTCCGAGTTATTTCGAGGTTAAGCGCCAGGTCAAAGAAGTCGCTAAGGTACTTTGCTCGACCTGCAAGGGGAAAAAAGTTGTCAGTTGCGCCTGCAAAGACTGCCACGGGCGCGGTAAAGCAGTGAATCAGGATCTCACTGAAAAGCAGGGGGTGCCGGTTCTGGCCGACTGTAAGCGCTGCGGCGGACGTGGATATGAGCGTATCCCCTCAACTGAGGCTTACGCTGCGGTGCGCCAGATAACGGATACAATCAGCCTAGATACCTGGAAGAAGTCTGTTAAGCCCTTTTACGATCAGCTAATCACCAAATTTGACATCGAAGAGGCATGGGCCGATGCGCAGTTGAAGCAGATAACAAAATAGGGCGTTATTTTATCGTGAGCTATTTACTTTTCCCGAATTTGTGGTAATTTTGCTCTAACGATGGGTTATTGCCTTCGTTTAAAGCCCTGCGGTTAACCCCGTAGGGCTTTTTGCTTTATAGCAATTTAAGAATTACTAAAACCATACAACCCCGTAGTAACTTTTAATTTCCCAGCCATGCTGGTGGGAAAATGGAAGAGGGTTGCTACTGGCTACAGTACAACGGCAAAATTCAGGTAACCTACTAGACAGATGGTGTAACCGATGACCTTGAAACGGGCCAGTTGATAACTGGTGTCTGGCATCTGACGCAGGGAGACGACATTTGCCACAACGGAGAGGTAGAGGTGATTGAAGTCCTTCTGCCTGTACCATTTAAATGAATATATTCATCTGATTACGTGGCAGATTCTTCATACTGCACATATGCTTTTTAAGCATCCTGAGTAATGGATGTTTCTGAAAGCATTTTTGTGGTGGATCCCCCTAAGCGGAGGGGCGATTCAGCAGGACATTTCTCCAGAGTGTCCAACCAGCGCGCGGAAATGAATGCTGTGATCATTTCCACCGGGAGGCACCCGGCACCACTCCCTCAGTTATTGCCAACTTAGCTATTTATGCCTGCTTTTCCGAGCAGGCTTTTTTTTCATTTATTAATCATCCATTGACCAGATGAATGTTTCTTGTTTTAGTTATGAATGTGGTGAATCCCATCTAAGCGATGGGGCGTCTGGTTAACTGCTATGTGCAGGTATGCACGCGACTTTGACGACCAGAGATAAGTCACCGGGAGGCACCCGGCGCCACATCCTCAAAAAAAACGTTTTGTCGACCACCAGGTTCTGAATCGTCATATACACTTCTAAATGAAACAATTTAAGAGGTGAATTATGAAAGAGGGATATTATTGGATTAGACACAATGACTGTGTCCAGATCGCCTACTTTTCGCACGGTAAAACTGAAGATATGGTTACAGGAAAAATAATCAGAGGCGTCTGGCATCTAACTCGTGGCTACGATCTTTGCCATAACGGTGAAGCGGTCGTTCTGGAAGGCCCCATATCCCCACCTTTATGAACATAATTTGAAGAACACAGGCTGCCTCAGGGTGGCCTTTTTTATTTCCCCTCAAATTTACTGAGAGGATTCACAGCAATATGAGGGGGGCCGATGTCCGATCCATTTTCCGGCACGGGGCTGGCCGGTTTAGCTTTGACTGGAGCCAGTGTCTACGGTCTATTGACCGGAACTGACTACGGTGTTGTTTTTGGTGCATTTGCGGGCGCCGTATTTTACATAGCGACAGCGGCTGACCTGAGTGTGTTACGTCGCCTGGCATACTTCTTCGTGTCGTATATCGTCGGCATTCTTTGTTCGGGGCTGTTGGGTTCAAAACTCACATCCTGGACGGGATACACCGAGAAGCCTCTGGATGCTATCGGTGCCGTAATAGCTTCTGCGTTAGCCGTTCAAATCCTTACGTTCCTGAACAAGCAGGACATTGGCTCGCTGGTGGCGCTGATAACGCGCCGGGGAGGTTCAGGTGGTACTAGATGACCCAACAGCAACTATCAACGCGCTGCTCTGCGCCGGAGTTGTAATTACTCTGATGTTTTATCGCCGTGGTGATTCGCGGCATCGGCCATGGATTTCGCGTTTAGCCTGGCTGATTACCGTCACTTATAGCGCTGTACCGCTGGCGTACCTGTGTGGGATTTACCCGCATTCATCATGGGCCACCATTGCGGCAAACATCATATTCCTTTCCGTGCTGGTGGCCGTCAAAGGCAACGTTGCACGTCTGGTTGATCATCTGAGGCACTAATGAATCAAACACAATTTCAGAAGGCGGCTGGTATCAGCGCCGGGTTAGCTGCGCGCTGGTTTCCGCATATCGACGCCGCTATGAAGGAATACGGCATAACCACACCGCTTGATCAGGCGATGTTTATTGCCCAGATGGGGCATGAAAGCTCCAGATTTACCTGTGTGGTGGAAAATCTTAATTATGCGGCAGAAAACTTGGTGCCGACGTTCGGCAGCCACCGCATCACATCACAGCAAGCCGCTGCACTTGGCAGAACGGCAACGCAACCGGCAAACCAGAAAGCGATCGCTAATCTGGTATACGGTGGTGAGTGGGGAAAAGAACACCTGGGCAATCAGGTTGCCGGTGATGGATGGAAATATCGCGGTCGCGGGCTGAAACAGGTTACTGGTCTGAGTAACTATCGCAGTTGTGGCCAGGCGTTGAAACTGGACCTTGTAACCCACCCGGAACTGCTTGAAGAGGATGAATACGCCGCGCGCTCAGCCGCATGGTTCTATGCCTCCCGCGGTTGCCTTCTTCATTCCGGCGACGTTGAGCGCGTGACACTATTAATCAATGGCGGCCGCAACGGGCTGGAAAAACGCCGTACGTTGTTTAACCTGGCGAAATCAGTTCTGGTATGAGGTGAGTGTGGGTATCGAGACAATAATCGGGCTGGCCGCACTGGTCATTTCCGCTATCGCCGGCGCTTTTGGCCTGGGCCATTTTCGCGGCACCAGCAAAGCAGAAGCCAAAGCCGACCAGCAGCGAACCGAAGATAACGCAGCGGCAATGGTCGCAGCAGCCGAACGCAGGGTAGAAACAACGAAAGAGGCCAGCAATGTACAGCAGACTGTTAATCATATGCCTGGCGACGATGTTGATCGCGAGCTGCGTAACGAATGGAAGCGTCCCGGTGGTGGTTGATACCGGTTGCGATTGGGTGAAGCCAATCTTCCTGACGGATCAAGACATCGACGTTCTGGACCACCAGACGAAGAAAGACATCCTGGCGCATAACAAAGCATGGAAAGCAAATTGCGGGAAAAATTGAGCCTCATCCCTGAGGTTCGGACACAGTCTCTCCTCTGGACTTTAACCGTAGCAAATATTGAGAATTCTGTTATACAAATGGACAATTCTTGTGGCGCAGATGATTAATTAGCAGGGAAAAGCTTGAACAAATCAGGGTGGCTCATCCTTGAGCACACGGGTAGTCCTGAACGACGACTTCACCTGACATAGCAAAGTCTATGTAACAGTCTAGAAAACAATGAGTATTTATCAAGGCGGGAAAGGAAAAAAGTCCCTTCCGAAATGAAATCCTGCAATTCGGAAGGGAGACCAAAGGGGTCATCATTACAAGAGAATGTAAATGTAATCCATTTCTCAAAAGTAAAAAGGTGTATTAAATAAATAACTCAAAGGAACGAAAATCTACTTTCTTCTAATGCCTGATGGGTATACGGAATGAATGATTAGCGAAGAATTTTAACAATGCTCACAACTTTATTTTGTCTGTCAGCTACATTTTAATGGCACGAGTGATTCGATATCTCTGCCATACAGATGAATCCCCCTGAGCGGAGGGGCAACCAGTCACTGCTGGACGTAGTGTTGCGGGTTTGCGGAGTGATGCAAGTCCACCGGGAGGCACCCGGCGTCTGAATGCTTGACTAAAGGAATAGGGTACACGTCGAAATGAGTGCGAAGTAATACCTACTTACTGCTAGACCCAGCCAGTTCTGTCCGAGCTGGCTTTTTTTTGAAAAAAAAGCCCTCTCAGCGAGGGCTACAGGAGTCTCAGTTTCGTTGCTCTTTTTATTGATGTTCCCCGGAGTTGGCATTCTCCGCATCAGAGTCATGTATAGCCTGGCAGCCAGGCAGATAACAACAAGCGTAAGCGTGGGATATTAAGAAATTCCTCAGATTATTTTCACTTGTGGATGGGCTAAAGACCTTGAAACAGTAAGCGGGTTGACCGCAGCCATAAGGCCATGCAGCAGCCATGATGCTGCCCCGAGCCGCGTAATGGCGAGCAGGTATAGCAGACCGTTGTGAGGGTAAATAAGGGGACATGCTCCGGTAAAGCAGCGCGAACGCCAGACGCGCACCGGTTATAAGCGGCGATGAAGCGACAGCAACTCAAGGGCATGAGCGTGGCCACTCCGGGTAGTGGCAGCCATTACAACGCCCACCTGCTGGTGGGCTTGATAATAGTTATAAGATTAAGCGGATGAATCAATCAGCTGATTATCTTGCGCAACTGGATTTCTTCCTGCTCGTTAAGCCTGGCATACTCGCTTATTTGTTTAATAAGTGACTCTTTGTTATTAGACATCATGGACGAAACATAGCAGCCAGTTCGCCATTCGAAAAAGCTCACCAAAAATAAGGTTGATGCTGTAGAATGCTGATAATGTATTGAGAGGTGATTGCAAATTTTTTTCGTTACCATGGAGTTAGCTTTTACTTAATGCAAATTACCGGGATTTATAATGCTTTATTGATATGAGATATATGGATACTTAACGGTTGCTAAAAGAGAATTTAGTACCACTAAAAATAGTAGGAATAATCTTACGTCGTTGTTGCTGTTGGCACAATATGGATAATAACTTTGCCTAAACAAAACAATAGCAACCGATGAAAATTCACTCTATTACAATCGCCTTGCTGGCGACGATTTCTTCGCCATCCTACGCAGCGTTTCAGGAAAGAGAATACAATACCTGGTATCAAAAAGATGCTGTACTCTACGACATTACCCAGACCTCAGAGGGATTGCCTGTCATGATAAGCATCTCTCAACCGGGGAGGGAGTCAGCTAATATGCTCGTATCCTATATGTCCGATGGTGGCTGTGGAGATGAGAAGGTGCGGCTTAATGCTAACGGGAAGGATGTGCCTGCAACTTATACTTGTGTATCAGTCGGAGCAGACAGGATTGAACACTTTGCAGTGAATGATGCAAGCAAGGTCAATGAGATGGTTAACCACCTCAAGTCAGATTTCACTTTGTTGCTTCAGAACGATATCAAAGTCTGGGCTGCTAACATAAAGACGCCTAAGTATGGCTTAGCACCAAAATTTTAAATCTCAAAATTTAACCGCCTAAGGGCGGTTTTTTATTGGAGTTTATATGGCAAAACCGGACTGGGGCGAGCTTCAGCAACGGTTCCTGTCCGAACATGCCGCAACCGGCGTATCACCAAAGGAATGGTGTGAAGCGCAGGGACTGAACTATGCTACCGCACGTCGATATATCAAAAAACCTTCTGCGCAATCTGTGCAAAAATCTGCGCAGAAAAAAGTGCGTACTGCGCAAAAAGAACAAAGCGCAGAAGAGCTGGTGGATGATGATGGATTAACGGCACAGCAAAGACGTTTTGTCGCAGAATACCTAAAGGATGGTAACGCCACACAAGCCGCTATCAGGGCGGGTTACAGCAAAAAATCTGCTGAACAAATCGGTTATCAACTCCTTCAGAAAACTTCAGTTGCCCAGGCTATTGCACAACAGCAGAAAGCCTCCATTGAACGCACGCTTGGCGGTGCCGATGAAGTGCTCGCGCAGATGTGGCAGCTTGCGACCTTCGATGCAAACCAGCTTTCGCAGTATCGCCGCGGCGCGTGTCGTTATTGCTGGGGCTTCGGTCACCAGTACCAGTGGCGCGATATGGTGGAATTCGAAGAGAAACGGCTCGAAGCGACAGACCGCGATAAGCGAGAGCCAGTCGATGTTGGGGGTTACGGCTACGATCACACCCGAGAGCCTAACCCTGGCTACCCTGGCATATCGTGAGCTGGCCAGAGGGGGATTTACGGACCATCCAGCCGCGTGGAGAACTGCCGCTGCTGGAGCGACCGTTTGTGCTTGGTCACTTCGACTGCTGGGGTCTGGTGATGAGCTATTACCGGCAAACACACGGGATAGAGCTTCACGATTACCGGGTCGATTATCCCTGGTGGGAAAACGATTACCCGGACAACTTCTATCAGGATTGCTGGTATGAGTGCGGATTCCGTGAATTCGACGGGCCGCCAAAACCTGGCGATATGGTGATCATGCAGGTTCAGGCTGATAAGTGGAATCATGCGGGGATTCTGCTGGAAGGCAACATGCTACTGCATCACCTTTATGGGCATCTGAGCCAGCGCGTACCTTATGGCGGTTACTGGCGTGAGCGCACAATGAAAATACTGCGCTTTAAAGACTGTTTCTGATAACCGCCTGTGGCAGTTTTTATGGGGGAAAAATGGCTGCATTACTCAATGTTGAGCCGGTCCGCACAATTCGATTGTACGGCGTGCTAGGCGCCACTTTCGGGCGTGAATATCGTTTATCAGTAGCTTCACCTAAAGAGGCCATCCGCGCCCTGAGCGTTATCGTGCCGGGTTTTGAGCATTTCCTGAATACCAGTAAGCAACGAGGTTTAACTTATGCGGTATTCAGCGGGAAACGAAACCTCTTAAACGATGAGCTCAGTATGGACAGGAGCACAGAGGAAATCCGCATCGCGCCGGTGATCATCGGCAGTAAGCGAGCCGGGGTGTTTCAGACAATCCTCGGGGTTGCCCTTGTCGCTGTTGCTGCGTTCGTCACGGGAGGGGCCGCGATCGGGATTGGTGGTACCGCTTTCGCTGGTGGATGGGGCGCTGTGGCGGGGATTGGGGCATCAATGGCAATCGGCGGCGTAGTCCAGATGCTTTCTCCACAGACAACCGGGCTCGCCAGTAAGCAATCTGCGGATAACCAAGCCAGCTACGCCTTTGGTGGAGTAACAAACACTACAGCCCAGGGGAATCCGGTACCTTCAAAGACCTGATCGAGAACGCGGTGGACAGCAACGAAAAAATTGCTGGCATGGCTAACGATATCAAACAGGCCAACGACGAACTGGAGCAGCAGGCGAAGGATATCGCCAAAAATGCCCAGGACGTCGGGAAGGTTCAGACCAGCGTTAATGAGCTTTCCAGCACGGTCGGGAATGTTTCGTCTTCACTCAGTCAGCTTGAGCAGACCGTTGCGACGGCTGATACCGCCCTGGGCCAGCGAATCGACAACATCAGCGTTTCTATGGACGGCATGACGGGCGGGGTGAAGAACTCTGCAATTGCGATAATCCAGGCCAACCTCGCTCAGGTGGCCACGCGTAAAACCCTTTCTGCATCGGTCGCCGGCAACAGCGCGAATCTGGACCGCATTGATGAAGTGATTGTCAACGACAGGGAGGCAACGGCGCGCTCGCTGCTGATCCTGCAGACGGACGTTAACGGCAACAAGGCATCCATCAACAGCCTGAAGGCGGCCTCACCTGTTGCTCGCATTGTTAAGTCTCAGGAACAGAACCAGCGCACGGATATATCTGAGGATGGTTTTGCATGGTGCGGCTGCGGTACTGCGAACACCGAAGCTGAAGGAATCAAAATTTCCCGGGTCGATGTTGGTGTTTATGTGCTGAGAGGTTCGGCAGGCCTGGCGTCAGAGGGATGGCAGTTACTGCCGCCAATGGACCCAGGCGGCATGGGAGAGCTTGGGATTGTTGAAGCAGAGCAGGCAGAAAGCGGTGGGCTGACTATCCGCCTGTTTAAGCGAAAATACATGCTGAGCGATGAAGGGGAGATCGTCAAAACAAAAGGGGAACCGATGGACGTGCCGGTGAACAGCTGGATCGATGTTCGCTTGGATATGCCTGATGATTCTGCCTTTAATCAGATGATCAATCAGAAACTTCAGCCATAGCTGCGCGCTGATTCCAGATACTGTTTTGCGGCATCTCTACACGGACACTGACAAACTGATCGGCCGGAATATCGGCCGGTTCGCCATCCACGAAACCTTCCCGTGAGTTCCTCGCAAATATCGGTGCTGACGGGTATTCCCGGTGGAATGTTTTCACGAGCACTGATCCGTCGGCATCAACCTCATAGTCAAGCCAGATTAGGGCCTGCCCATTACGATCTTTAGGGATATCGAAGCCACCATCAATCCCACCCCACGCCGCATCTGAATTCATACCCATGCAGCCCTCGATCAGATACTCTCCGGCTTTTATGCGAGTTACGGTACAGCCCTCTGATTCGTTATTAGTTTCAAACGAACCGTCTGCATACAGTTTAACTACTGGGGAAGCTGCTTTTAACGTGCCGTCACTAGCTCTGGTAGTGTTACCAGTGTCATAAACTCGTAACCATGGAAGGAATGAGGCGCTTTCTCTTGCCCTCCACCACATACCCTGGTTTCCTCGTCCCCCAAGCTGAAAGCAGTAGGATGAATCGGAACTATGAGCACAGTTTATCCCCATAAACACAGCAGTAGCTGAGGGACCGTCATAAGGGCTACTTAAAAATCGGCCATCGATAGCTATATCCCAGCCAGCACTACTATTACCCGGCCCGCCCAAGCCAAAATCTCCCCGGGATAACATCTGTCCTGTCGAGCTGTAAGCATCCCGTGTCGCGCTACTTCCTAAACCGACGTTTTATAGATTGCCCTGCGGCATCCATGCCGATAACTTCACCTGATTTTTTTGCAGAAAATATTGGGTGAAAAATATGCAAATTGGCTACGTTAGGGTGTCAACAAATGACCAAAACACAGATCTTCAGCGACAAGCTCTCGAACGCGCAGGATGTGAACAGGTTTTTGAGGAAAAAATGAGCGGGACGGTAGCGAACCGGCCAGCGCTTAAAAAGCTTCTGCGAACGCTGAATGAGGGCGATACGCTGGTAGTGTGGAAGCTGGATCGCCTCGGGCGAAGCATGCGGAACCTGGTACTGCTGGTAGACGAACTCCGGCAGCGCGGCATCCACTTCAAAAGTCTTACGGACAGCATAGACACCTCCAGCCCAATGGGGCGTTTCATATTCCACATCATGTCAGCCCTGGCCGAGATGGAGAGGGAGTTAATCGTGGAACGCACCCGGGCAGGACTGGCGGCTGCCCGGGAGAAAGGGCGGATAGGCGGCAGACGGCCTAAGTTAACCCCAGAGCAATGGGCGCAGGCTGGCAGGCTGATCGCAAACGGAGTGGACAGAAAGCAGGTGGCGATTATTTACGACGTAGCGGTTTGCACGCTGTATAAAAAATTCCCTGCATCCAAACCGGCTTAAATTTGTGCATCTGGGATTCAAGTCGGAAAATTTACAAAAATAATAATTCGAAGCCTGATAGAAACTTAGAAACGAAGCGGTGAAGCTTTAAACAGTCGCTACGACTAAGGTGTATTGCGCGCTGACAGAAACGAAACTACTGTATATAAAAACAGTATTAGAGGTATGCGTAATGGAATTTATCAGGCCTACTGAACTGCGAGAAATTATCGCGATCCCACTATACAGCGATTTGGTGCAATGTGGTTTTCCCAGCCCCGCAGCTGATTATGTAGAGCAGCGTATTGATCTTAATGAGTTGCTTGTTTCCCATCCCAGCTCAACGTATTTCGTTAAAGCCGCAGGGGATTCGATGATAGAAGCGGGGATCAGCGACGGTGATCTGCTGGTGGTTGATAGCTCACGGACTGCTGAACATGGAGATATTGTCATTGCGGCTGTGGATGGGGAATTTACTGTTAAACGTCTTCAACTGCGTCCAACTGTTCAGCTCAATCCGATGAACGGTGCTTACAGCCCGATTGTGGTAGGCAGCGAAGATACGCTGGATGTTTTCGGCGTAGTTACTTTCATTGTTAAATCGGCCAGCTGATATGTTTGCGCTCTGTGATGTGAATTCATTCTACGCATCATGCGAGACAGTGTTCAGGCCCGATTTGAGAGGACGGCCGGTGGTTGTTCTTTCAAATAACGATGGCTGCGTGATCGCGCGCAGCGCTGAGGCAAAAGCCGCAGGGATAGCAATGGGGGAGCCTTTCTTCAAGCAAAGGGAGCTTTTCCGGCGTGCTGGCGTTGTTTGCTTCAGCAGTAATTACGAGCTTTATGCTGACATGTCGAACCGTGTGATGACCACGCTAGAGGAAATGAGCCCCCGCGTCGAAATCTACAGCATCGATGAAGCTTTTTGCGACCTGACTGGTGTTCGCAACTGCAGGGACCTGACGGAGTTCGGCAAAGAAATCCGTTCTACAGTTCTGAAGCGCACGCATCTAACCGTCGGGGTTGGCATCGCGCAGACAAAAACACTCGCTAAGCTGGCAAACCACGCCGCCAAGAAATGGCAGAGACAGACGGGTGGGGTAGTGGACCTATCAAATGTCGATCGGCAGCGTCGGCTGTTGGCGATCGTGCCTGTAGAGGATGTTTGGGGCGTTGGTCGCAGAATCAGTAAAAAGCTTAATGCCATGGGGATCAAAACAGCTCTGGACCTTTCTGAGCAGAGTACGTGGATTATTCGAAAGCACTTCAATGTGGTCCTGGAGCGAACGGTCCGGGAACTGCGCGGCGAACCATGTCTTGAACTGGAGGAGTTTGCACCGGCAAAGCAGGAAATCGTCTGCAGTCGCTCATTCGGCGAACGCGTCACCGAGTACGAACAGATGCGCCAGGCTATCTGCAGCTATGCCGCCCGTGGTGCTGAAAAGCTTCGCGGCGAGCATCAGTATTGCAGCTTTATCTCTGCGTTCGTGAAAACATCACCCTTTGCCCTGAACGAGCCATATTACGGAAACAATGCGTCCGTGAAGCTTCTCACCCCCACTCAGGACTCCCGCGACATTATCAACGCTGCGGTAAAATGTCTGGACAAAATCTGGAAGGATGGTCACCGGTACCAGAAAGCGGGCGTCATGCTGGGTGACTTCTTCAGCCAGGGCGTGGCCCAGCTCAATCTGTTCGACGACAGTGCGCCTCGAGCTGGTAGCGAGAAGTTAATGGAAGTGCTGGATCACCTGAATGCAAAGGACGGAAAGGGAACGCTCTATTTTGCCGGGCAGGGCATACAGCAGCAGTGGCAGATGAAGCGTGAAATGTTGTCGCCTCGATATACAACGAGATTTTCAGATCTGCTTAGAGTCCGATAAATTTTCTTGAAGTCTTGGTCCGCTTTATTCCAGAAGGGGACGAAGAATTGCTATTGCAAAAAAATTAGTAGTTGAAAAGATGGCAGAATGAAGGAAGGATGTGCCAATATTGCTGAGGTTTAAAGGGATTTAGGGGCAAGATATGGGATTGTCTAATACAGTACAGAAAATCGTTATATCAACCATTGCGTTCAGCCTGGTCGCGGGATGTGCGCCGTTGCATCCTTCTGACTGCCATAAGACCACAGCTACGGGTAATTGCAGTTCAGGACGCTGGGATGATCAGGATGAATGGGGTAAGCAAGCTCGGGCAATCAGGGCGGCAATAAATGACAAACTTGATGAGCCTCAGAAATGGAAGGGAAAAAAATGCAGGTTGCATATTGAATTTGCTCAGGATGGCACGGCTTTAAAAATATCAACCAGCAATGGTAATAAAGCCTATTGCGAAGCGATTGAATCAGCAGCCCATAAAGCTAAATTCCCGGCCTTCAACAATCCGGAAGTCTACAGAGATTTTCAAAAATCCGGCTTTAATATGGGCGGATAGCAAGGCGATGCCTATCTAAATGTTCACTTCTCGCGCATTTAGAACGCGCCTGGTTTCTTTAACTTTTTATTGTGCTGCCTCGATTAGTTCCGGCCCCTGGTTCTTAACATTCCCCACGGCACGCGTAACGGCGTGCCAGATAAACATGTCGGCGGACACTGTCCCGTCGGCAACTAATCCTTCAGCTTCGTTCCCTCCTACACCAGGACGCATCCATTCTCGTGCTGCTTCCGGTGACAGAACCAGTGGCCGTCGGTCGTGAATATCGACCAGTCCTTTGTCAGCTGCAGACGTCACAATCAGAAAACCTTCTGCTTCATCACCACGCTCAAATGGCGTACTGCCGATCGCTGCCATGAAAATGGGCTGACCATCTGCCCGGTGAATGAAGTAAGGCTGTTTCTTGTCGCCTTCCTTCTTCCATTCGAACCATCCGTCGGCGAAGCATATCGCCCGGCCATGCTGCCAGAGAGGTTTAAACATTCTGCTGGTGGCCGCCGTCTCGATGCGAGCGTTAATCAGTGGCGGCTTATCCCACCACCCGGGCGCATATGACCACAGGACAGGATCGAGGTGCAACTGTTCGTCTCGTTCGCTCAGCAACAGAACTTTGGTACCGGGCGCGACGTTGTACCGGCCAATGGGTTCCGGGTCGTATGCGATGTCGCGATCGGCTTCATGAGCCAGGTAAGCCAGATATTCTTCACGGGTTTGTGCTTGTGCAAAACGTCCACACATAGAAACCTCCAGTCAGTCAGACTGAAAGTATATGGCAGGGAGAAAAAGGAGGGCACACTGGCTAAAGTTAGGGGCAAATTTAGGGGCAAAACTGAGGAATAGGGGCAAAAAAAGGGCATTAAAAATGTATTACTGGGTAGCTTTAGGGAGAAACTGCTATGCTTTAACTAATTGAATAAATTGACAAAACGAAAGCAATCAATGAGTTAACAAAATCAGCGTAGCTTATTCAGGTTGTACTGTTCTTTCTTGTTAATCTCTTGATTTTCTTGCATCTATTCGTTACTCAGATCTCAAATGGGGCACAGGGTGAGGAAAACGATTTCAAAGCGTCAGCTTCGTGTTCATCTCTTCTATCCATGTAGCATAGATTTCATACACCATCTGCGCATTTATGTGCCCCATCTGGTTAGCGATAAAAGACGGGTTTGCGGCTACCGGTAAAAACCAGCATGCGAAAGTGTGTCGTGTATGGTACGGATTGCAGCGCCGAATGCCAGCACGATTTACAAATGAGCCCCACAGGAGAAGTTTGGTTAAGACTGAAGGGTTGTCTACACTTACAGCTTACGCAGTAAAAACGGAGGTGAAAATGACTGACCGTCCCGTTCATGGTGACCATCCTGATTATAATCCTAGCCCGGATAACCCGGAAAAGGATGGAAGAAAACCGAAAGATGATCCTGGCTCAGCGCCTGAATCAGGCGATAAAGATCCAGAGTAATGACCAACCGCCTTTACGAAGGCGGTTTTAACACCCATTACGGCCTCTCTACGCGCACCGCTATTCACGTTATCCTCATCAACGTCGTCTGATAACCGCTCCGAATCCATCCCTTTTTTGCCGGATGAACGGGTGAGATAAAGCACGGATCTCATTCCCGCGTACCAGCGCGTTTTACAGTTCTCCTGCTACGCTTTTGAGGGGGACAAGGGAGCGCTTCTATGAAAAATAAAGACGAGCAGACAGGATTAGTTGGGCTGGCGATTGGTGCCGCCGTTATCGGGCTGGTTTCATCCCAGAAGATCATCAACCGTGAAAGTATTGTCGATGAGCTGGTAAGGCTCGGCAGGCAGAAGGGGGATGGTGTCGAAGATGAGGTCTTTTTAAAAGCGGCTGAGTTAGTGAGAAAAGGGGTATAAGCAATGGCTGACATTCGTCATGCACAGTGTCATTGTGGGGCGGTGAAATTTACGGTTGAGCTGACGGACGGCCTGAATACCGCACGTCGATGTAGCTGCTCGTTTTGCAGGATGCGTGGGGCGGTCGTGGTTTCAGCGCCTTTGACGGGCATTAAGGTGACGCAGGGCGCGGACACGCTCACAGAGTACCGTTTCAACACCGGCACGGCGCGCCATTTCTTCTGTTCGATTTGCGGTATTTACACGTTCCACCAACGACGTTCCAATCCCAATGAATATGGTGTGAATGTCGCCTGTCTGGAAAATGTCACGCCATTCGACTTCCCGGAAGTGGCGGTAATGGATGGAGTAAATCACCCTATGGATGGCGACAGCGGGGTATTTGGCTATCTCTCTTTCCGTAAAGAACAGACGAAACAGCGATGAAAACTAGCCCGCAGATCGCTGCGGGCTAACGGGATTAGAACTGGTAAACCAGACCTAACGCTACAATGTCATCCGTACCGATGCCATTGTTTTTGTAGAATGAATCATCTTCATCCAGCAGGTTGATTTTGTAATCAACATAGGTGGACATGTTTTTGTTGAAATAATAGGTAGCACCGACGTCAGCATATTTTACCAGGTCTTTATCGTCCTGGCCATTGCCCAGGTCTTTACCTTTAGACTGTAAATAGGAAATGGCCGGACGCAGACCGAAATCGAACTGATATTGTGCGGTGACTTCGAAGTTCTGGGTTTTGTTTGCCACCGCATCTGCATTGTCGCCGTACGGCGTCATATTGCGGGTTTCGGAATACATTGCCGCCAGATAAATGTTGTTGGCATCGTATTTCAGACCTGCGGTCCATGCATCCGCAGTATCGCCGCCCGCAGTAGTGTAATTTACCTGATCGTTGGTACGGTCAGATGAAGTATATGCTGCACCTGCGCTGAAGCCCATGCCGAAATCGTAGGTTGCGGATATACCGTAACCGTCACCATTTTCATGACGTGTATCACGACCGTTGTTGGTCCCTTCATTGGTAGAGCAGAAATTCTCGTCGCAGTTATTACCTTCATTATTACCCTGATACTGCACCGCGAAGTTCAGACCCTGCACCAGACCAAAGAAGTCGGTGTTACGGTAGGTCGCCACGCCGTTTGCACGACCGGTCATAAAGTTATCGGCATAAGTATAAGAGTCGCCACCAAATTCTGGCAGCATATCGGTCCAGCCTTCAACGTCGTACAGGACGCCATAGTTGCGGCCGTAATCGAAGGAGCCGTAATCGCCCACCTTCACGCCCGCGAAGGCCAGACGCGTCCAGGACTGATTGTCAGAACCTTCGGTGTTGTTTGCCTGAATGTTATATTCCCATTGGGCGAAGCCGGTCATCATGTCGTTGATTTGGGTTTCACCTTTAAAACCCAGACGCATATAGGTTTGATCGCCATCTTTAGACGCGTCGTCAGAGAAATAATGCAGACCATCTACTTTGCCATACAGATCCAGTTTATTGCCGTCTTTATTATAAATTTCAGCTGCGTGAGCGGCTCCAGCCATTAACAAAGCGGGGATCATCAGTGCCAGTACTTTTCTTTGCATTTTGATTATTCCTTTGCAGTTATTTTTTTATTGCTTAGTGAACTTTCCGGGCTGGAAAGGTGTCCCATGCTAAATCACTCTGGCGGCGGATGAATAAAATATAATTGTTACGGGTTAAGTAAAATCTAAACTAAATGATGCGGTTGAAATAATGATAAACGTCATGAATGAATTATTATAATCAATACAAAATAAAAATTATTAATTACGAGGAAAACAAGGTAATCTCCACGCCGTTATATGCCTTTAAGATTATTTCATCCATAATTCACGTGAATATTGTTCAGAACATTGAGGCAATTTTCACCGATCTTCTGGATTCGCCCGGTGCACGTGCATCGGGCTTTTTTATAGCAAAAAAATGCCCGGACAAGCCGGGCATACAGGTTATTCACTGGTCGATTTTTCGGCTTTTCCTGCCAGTTGCGCCAGAAAGTCATAACGCTTCTGAAGATCCGCTGCCGCATCCTTCCATAGCTGCTCTGCTACTTCAGGCTGCTGGGCGTTCAGCCTGCGAAAACGCTGCTCCTGAAGTAAGGTTTCGGCAAGGGCGTCTGACGGCGGACGCGAATCCAGCGCCAGCGGCAATTTCCCTTCATCGGCACGGCGCGGGTCAAAGCGGTACAGTGGCCAGAAGCCGGTTGCGGTGAGCTGACGCATCTGGTCGTGGCTGAGTGCCAGATCGTAGCCATGCTCCTCACACGGACTGTAGGCGATGATCAGCGACGGGCCTGGATACGCTTCCGCTTCCTGAATGGCTTTCACCGTCTGGTTGAGCTGCGCCCCAAGCGAAATTTGCGCGACGTAGACGTGCCCATACATCATCATGCTGACGCCCAAATCTTTACGCGCCTTGCGCTTGCCGTGCTCACCAAATTTCGTGACCGCTCCCAATGGCGTTGCTTTCGAGGCCTGTCCGCCGGTGTTGGAATAACACTGAGTATCGAGCACAAGAATATTGACGTTTTCGGTCAGGCTCAGGACATGATCAAGACCACCGAAACCAATATCGTAGGCCCACCCGTCGCCGCCGATCAGCCAGATAGATTTTTCAACCAACGCGTCAGCATCAGTCAGGAGTTGTTCAGCCCCTTCAACACCCTGAAGCGCGTGGCGCAGTTCAGCAACCTGCGCACGACGAACGTCAGGTGTGGCCTCCGCATGCAGGGCATCATTCAGTTCTGCCGGGATCTTATCGGCAAACTGTGCCAGCAGACGCATTACGCGGGCGCGGTGCTGATCGACCGTCAGACGGAATCCCAGACCAAATTCTGCGTTGTCCTCGAAAAGCGAGTTTGCCCACGCCGGGCCGCGACCGTTTGCGTCGGTAGTGTACGGCGTGGACGGCAGGTTACCTCCGTAGATCGACGAGCAGCCCGTCGCGTTGGCAATGAGCATCCGGTCGCCGTAAAGCTGGGTAAGCAGTTTGATATACGGTGTTTCGCCGCAGCCGGAGCACGCCCCGGAGTACTCGAAGAGCGGGGTGATGAGCTGCGAGGTACGAATGTCAATGCGTTCCAGCTTGTTGCGATCGATTTCGGGCAGGTCGAGGAAGAAATCATAATTCACTTTCTCTTCTTCAACATGTTCAAGACGCGACATCATATTGATGGCTTTGATTGACGGGTCCTGACGATCTTTCGCCGGGCACACCTCGACGCACAGGTTACAGCCGGTACAGTCTTCCGGCGCCACCTGAAGAACATATTTCTGACCACGCATATCGCGGGATTTTACATCCAGCGAGTGCAAACTTTCCGGTGCGCCATCTAACGCTTCTGGTGACACCACTTTGGCGCGAATAGCCGAGTGCGGGCAGGCCGCCACGCAGTGGTTGCACTGGGTGCACAGCTCTTCTTTCCAGATAGGGATCGCTTCGGCAATGTTGCGTTTTTCCCAGCGGGTCGTGCCCATCGGCCAGGTGCCGTCAGGCGGAAGCGCAGAGACGGGAAGGGTATCTCCCAGTCCGGCAAGCATCGCCGCCGTGACGGTTTTGACGAAATCCGGGGCGGCGTCAGACACCACTGGCGGCCGGTTGGGACTGCTGGCATTGACCGGCTGCAACGGCACCTCGAACAGCGATTCGCGGGCCAGCGCCAGCGCCTGCCAGTTGCGCTCAACCAGTTCCTGACCTTTGCTGCTGTAGCTTTTGGCGATCGCCCCCTGGAGTTCCATCAGCGCGCTGTCGCCCGGCAGAATATTGGTCAGGTGGAAGAACGCCATCTGCATAACCGTATTGATGCGCGCCGCCAGGCCGCATTCGCGGGCGATCTTCGCGGCGTTAATGACATACAGGCGCGCCTGTTTCTGGTTAAGCATTGCCTGCACTTCCTGGGGCAGGCGTGCCCAGACCTCGTCGGCGCTGTAAGGGGTGTTGATCAGGAAAATACCGCCGGGCTTCAGGCGCTCGGCCATCTGATATTTATCAATGAACTGGAGCTGGTGACAGCCAACAAAATCCGCCTGAGAAATCAGGTATGCCGAGCGGATCGGGTGTTCGCTGACGCGCAGGTGGGAGACGGTCAGTCCGCCCGCTTTTTTGGAGTCGTAGACGAAATATCCTTGCGCATACCACGGCGTAGAGTTGCCGATAATTTTGATGTTGTTCTTGGTCGCCGAGACGCTGCCGTCGCTGCCCAGACCGTAGAAAAGCGCTTCCAGTTTCGCATTCGAGGGCAGGGTGTTTTCCGGCAAAGGGAGAGAAAGGTTAGTCACGTCATCATAAATGCCGACCGTAAAGCGCGGCTTCGGTTTTGCCTCGCGCAGTTCAGCAAATACCGCAAGGACGCACTCCGGCCCGAACTCTTTTGAAGACAATCCATAACGCCCGCCAATGACGCGCGGCAGCGTTTCGCGCTCACCGCGGTTAAACGCCTCAGCCAGAGCGGTCATCACATCCAGATAAAGTGGCTCAGCCTGTGCGCCAGGTTCTTTGGTGCGGTCCAGTACTGCCACGGCATGCGCGCTGTCCGGCAGGGCTGCGAGCAGGTGTTTCGCTGAGAAGGGACGGTAGAGGCGAACTTTGAGCACGCCAACTTTTTCACCACGCGTCAGCAGCTCATCGACCACCTCTTCGCAGGTGCCGATGGCAGAGCCCATCAGGACGATCACGCGCTCGGCCTGCGGATGACCGTAATATTCAAACGGCTTATATTCGCGGCCCGTCGCAGCGGCAAAATCGTCCATCGCCTGTTCAACGTGCTCATACACCGCGTTGTACCACGGGTTTGTCGCCTCGCGGGACTGGAAATAGGTATCCGGGTTCGCAGAGGTACCCCGGATCACCGGATGTTCCGGATTGAGGGCGCGAGCGCGATGCGCATCGATGTCAGCCTGCGGCAGCAGATTCAGAATGGTGTCGTCCGGCAGTGGAACGATTTTGTTGATCTCGTGGGACGTGCGAAAACCATCGAAGAAATGAATAAATGGCACTCGGCTTTTCAGCGTAGCGATATGCGATATCAGCGCGAAGTCCTGTGCTTCCTGTACGCTGCTGGCGCAGAGCATAGCGCAGCCGGTCTGACGCACGGCCATCACGTCTGAGTGGTCGCCAAAAATAGAGAGAGCGTGAGTGGCTACGGTGCGTGCGGCAACGTGCAACACAAACGGCGTTAATTGCCCTGCCAGCTTGTAAAGCGTGGGGATCATCAACAGCAGCCCCTGAGACGACGTAAACGAGGTCGACAGGGCACCGGTCTGCAACGCACCATGCACGGTGGCAATGGCCCCGGCTTCGGACTGCATCTCAACAACCCGCGGGACATCGCCCCAGACGTTTTTTATCCCATTACCAGCCCAGGCGTCAACCTGTTCAGCCATCGTGGAGCTGGGAGTGATGGGGTAGATGGCGATCACTTCGCTGGTACGAAACGCAACAGACGCGACTGCACCATTGCCGTCAATAGTTTGCATAGGACAACACCCTTACATTGCGCAAAAAGAGGGGTCTGTAAAACGACGACAGACCCTGAATATTATCTGTGTATTTTAGCAAAGCTCAGGTTTTACGATTTTCGCTTTTGTGTCCTTGGTATGCGCTGTATCAATGACTCGAAGGCTATTCGCGTTAAAAAATTGCGAGAAATTGTTACCAGGGCGCATAAATACGCACATCCGCTCTCGACGATGCGGCGCGTGATGCCTATTATGCATAGGTTTCGCGTTAATTATGGGGAGGAAGGTATGCGTTCAGCATTTTGGGTCGGATGTGCCGCGTTACTGTTGTCGGCATGTAGCAATGAACCAGTACAGCAGGCGACAGCGGCACACGTTACGCCGGGTATGCGAGCGGCTATGTCCAGTTCAGGTCAGGCCAACTGCGCAATGATCGGCGGTTCACTCTCCGTTGCCCGTCAGCTCGACGGCTCAGCCATCGGCATGTGCGCGTTGCCAAATGGCAAACGCTGTAGTGAGCAGTCGCTTGCCGTTGGTTCGTGCGGAAGCTACTGAGTTATTCAACTCGCTTAAACATCAATGTCTTATTGGCTGTCGCCAGCGTTAACTGGTCTTCGGTCAGGTCTACCTGTGCGCCTGTGCGTAGCATATCGGCGATGGTCTGATCCAGTTCATTTAGCTGCGACTCGGTGCAGAGTTTCCGCGTCATTGCCAGCGTTTTGACCGTCAACTCTCCTTCGGACAGTTTACCCTGGCCGTTGAAGCCGTTGCACATTGTGCCGGAGACGACAATGTTGTTAATCAGGCTGATATTGGGTTGCGCACTGAAGCGAATTTCAGGCTGCGTTTTCCCGCCTTTGACTGCTTTGCCATCCACATTTTCAAGAACGAAACGGTGATTCTCTAACTGATCGGTCTGAACGGAGGCTTTACCAGGATTAACGCATCCAGCCAGTACAAGGCTGATTAAACTTACTGCCGCGAGCTTTTTCATTTTTCTTCTCAAACTATCAATGCTGTAAATATTTTTTCAGTGTAACCATACCCTCCTGGGTGTTAATGGGGTTTATCTGAAAGTGCGGGAAGGGACCGGGCGGCGGCGCGCCCGGTCAGCGAGTTAGTGCGATTTAAATCCAGCTGCGGCCATCAACATTTTAAAGAGCATACTTACGCAGGCCAGCGCCAGGACGCTGCCGCCCCAGATGATGGCAAGCCACATCAAACGTTTCCATACAGGTTGTTGCATCAGTGATAACCCTCCCCATGCTGTACTTTTCCTCGAAAAACGTAATAACTCCAGAAGGTGTAGACCAGAATCACGGGAATGATCAACAGTGCACCCACTAACATAAAGCCCTGGCTTTGGGCTGGCGCAGCGGCCTGCCAGAGGGTAATGTCCGGCGGGATGATATGCGGCCAGATGCTGATCCCAAGCCCGCTAAAGCCAAGAAAAACCAGCCCTAACGTCATGATAAACGGCAGGGTATGGCTCGCAGGATCGTGCAGGCAGCGCCACTGGCACAGACTCAGGATCGCAACCAGCGCAGGAACAGGCAGCAGATAAAACAGATTCGGCAGAGTAAACCAGCGCGCAGCAATGGCTGGTTGGGCGAGAGGGGTCCAGATACTGATTATCGCAATGAATACCAGAAGCAGGGGCAGAAGCACTTTCGATAGCTGACGCATCCGCTTTTGCAGGGCATTTTCGCTTTTCATTACCAGCCACGTTGAACCTAGCAGCGCGTAAGCCGCTACAAGACCCGCACCGCAGAAAAAATTGAACGCGGTAAACCAGTCAAACGGACCACCGCTGTAAGCTCGACCGGTGACGCTGAACCCCTGGATGACCGCACCGACGGTGATGCCCTGGCTGAAGGTCGCCACAATTGACCCGCCAATAAAGGCCTTATCCCAGAACGGGCGGTGCGCCGGTGTGGCCTTGAAGCGAAATTCGAAGGCGACCCCACGAAATATAAGCCCGATCAGCATTATTGTCAGTGGAATGGTTAGCGCGTCGATGATAACCGCATAGGCGAGAGGAAAGGCGCCAAACAGGGCCGCACCGCCAAGCACCAGCCAGGTTTCGTTGCCATCCCAGACGGGAGCCACGCTGTTGACCATCACGTCGCGGTCGTCCGCATTCGGCGTTGCCGGAAACAGGATGCCTATCCCCAGATCAAAACCGTCCATCACGATATACATCAACGTGGCGAAAACGATAATCACGAACCAGATAATGGAAAGATCGATACCCATTACGGTTACTCCTTAAATTCAGTGGTGACGGCAGAAAGCGGACGAGCAGGGCGGCCATCGGATTCAGTCGCGAAGGATTCATGGGGCTGCGGCCCTTTTTTAATCAGACGCACCATATAGCTGTAACCCACGCCGAATACCGCGGTATAAACCACGAAGAAGGCCAGCAAACTGATGCTCATGTGCAGATCGCCATGCGCGGAAACCGCATCCTTCGTACGCTGTAGTCCATAGACGACCCACGGCTGGCGGCCGACCTCCGTTGTTACCCATCCGGCGAGGATCGCGATCAGCCCGGACGGTCCCATCAGCAGGGCAAACCACAGGAAGGAACGTGATGTATAAAGGCGCTGTTTGTAACGCAGCCAGATTGCCGTCACGCCCAGGAGCAGCATCAACATCCCCAGGCCGGCCATGATGCGGAAAGACCAGAAGACAATGGTGGCGTTCGGGCGATCTTCTTTTGGGAACTCCTTCAATGCCGGAACCTGTTTATCGAGACTGTGGGTCAGGATCAGGCTGCCGAGAGCGGGAATTTCCAGGCCAAAACGGGTCCGTTCCTGCTCCATATCCGGCCAGCCAAACAGCAGCAGTGGAGTAGGCTCACCCGGCGGATTCTCCCAGTGACCTTCGATGGCGGCTATTTTCGCTGGCTGGTGTTTTAAGGTATTAAGCCCGTGCATATCCCCCACCAGCGCCTGGACTGGGGCCACGATTAACGTCATCCACAACGCCATGGAGAACATAGTGCGAATAGCGGGGGTATTGTTTCCGCGCAGCAAATGCCAGGCCGCGGAGGCACCAACAAACAGTGCGCTGCTGAGAAATGCCGCTATCGACATGTGCAGCAGGCGGTAAGGGAAGGAGGGGTTAAACACCACGGCAAACCAGTCCACCGGAACGACCTGACCGTTGATGATTTCATACCCTTGCGGTGTCTGCATCCAGCTGTTTGACGAGAGGATCCAGAACGTAGACATGAGGGTCCCGAGGGCGACCATGCAGGTCGAAAAGAAGTGCAGCCCCGGCCCGACCTTATTCCAGCCAAACAACATCACCCCGAGGAACCCCGCCTCAAGGAAGAACGCGGTAAGCACTTCATAGGTCAGCAGGGGGCCGGTAATACTGCCCGCGAACTGCGAAAACCCGCTCCAGTTGGTGCCAAACTGATAAGCCATCACCAGGCCGGAGACCACGCCCATCCCAAAGTTGACGGCGAAGATCTTTGACCAGAAATGGTACAGCGATCGCCAGACGGGATTTTTTGTTCTCAGCCACAGCCCTTCCAGCACGGCGAGATAGCTCGCCAGGCCAATGGTTATCGCCGGAAAAATAATATGAAAGGATACGGTAAAGGCGAACTGTATTCGCGCAAGATGAAACGCATCTGGACCAAACATGCATTGCCTCAATGTTAAACGGTGTACTGTTATGATAAAGAGGGGGGGAATGAGATATCAGAAGCAGAAATTGATAATTTATCTATAACAGTTGTGTGAAAAGGTGAACTTAACCTGGCTGATATAGCTAACAAGTAAGAATAAAAAATTTCTTTTTATGATTATTACGCATTAAACAGCTTGCTTTGTCGCCAGCAACATGCGTTAATGGATTTCTGGTTTTGAATCCAAATAAATATCTGACGTAGTTTTATAAAGCAGTTCTCATCACGTTGTGCCTCTCCGCAGCCTCTCTTGGGTCTTTATCTACATTCCGATTAGTTTTGTATCGAACCATTTTTTGCCTGATCGGCTCATGAGTAATTTACGTTTTTACGTTTACAGGAGAATCCTATGACTTCTTATATCCATTTCCGCTGCCCATGCTGTCATGGCTCGCAGTACCGCACCTCAGCTTTTGATGTGTCTGACAAAAATCCGTTCGGCGCGAAATGCATTTTCTGCAAATCGCCAATGATCACGCTCGACCACCTGGCCGCAGCGCGTTCGGCTCAGAATCACATTACTGAGTACCGCAAGTAATCTGCCGCGTTTCCCATAACAGTTAGCAAAATCTTCTCTTTTTCTCCTGCTGATATACACTGTCAGCAATAAGGAGAATCTGATGAAAAAATACCAGCGTCTGGCGCAACAAATTATCTCGCAGATTGAGCTTGGCGTATGGTTGCCGGGCGATAAGTTACCTTCTCTGCGAGAGCAGGTGGCAAGCAGCGGCATGAGTTTTATGACCGTGGGCCACGCGTATCAGATGCTGGAAAGTCAGGGGCGCATTGTTGCCAGACCGCAGTCAGGCTATTACGTTGCCGCGCGCCCGACCACACACCAGCCTGCACCGCCCGCGCAGGTGATGCGCGATGAGGTGGTCGACATTAACACCTATATCTTCGACGTGCTACAGGCCAGCCGCGACCCCTCCGTTGTCCCTTTTGCCTCGGCGTTTCCCGATCCGCGCCTTTTCCCGCTTCAGCAACTCAACCGATCGCTGGCTAACGTCAGCAAAACGGCTACCGCCATGAGCGTGATTGAAAACCTGCCGCCGGGTAACGTCGACTTACGTCATGCCATTGCCCGTCGCTACGCTCAGCAGGGAATGAATATCTCCCCGGATGAAATTGTGATCACCGCGGGTGCGCTTGAGGCGCTCAACCTCAGTTTGCAGGCTGTGACTGAACCAGGGGACTGGGTTATCGTTGAAAATCCCTGTTTTTATGGCGCACTCCAGGCGCTTGAACGTCTGAAACTGAAAGCGCTGTCGGTTGCCACTGACGTGCGTGAGGGCATCGATCTCAGTGCCCTTGAGCAGGCATTAAATGATTATCCGGTGAAAGCCTGCTGGCTGATGACCAACAGTCAGAACCCGCTCGGCTTCACGCTGAGTGCAGAGAAGAAAGCTCAGCTGGTGGCGTTATTAACCCGGCATAACGTCACGCTGATTGAAGACGATGTTTACAGCGAACTCTACTTTGGCCGCGAAAAGCCGCTTCCGGCAAAGGCCTGGGATAAGCAGGATATGACGTTGCACTGCTCCTCATTCTCCAAGTGTCTGGTGGCTGGTTTTCGTATTGGCTGGGTGGCGGCGGGAAAACATGCGCGTCGTATTCAGCAGTTGCAGCTGATGAGTACGTTATCCACCAGTTCTCCCATGCAGCTGGCGCTGGTGGATTACCTGGCGACCAAACGTTACGACGCCCACCTTCGCCGCCTGCGACGCACGCTTGCTGAACGCAAACAGCAGGCCTGGCAATCGCTTTTGCGCCATATGCCTGCCGGCGTCAAAATCCATCATAACGACAGCGGCTACTTTTTATGGCTGGAACTGCCTGAACAGCTGGATGCGGGGCGGTTGAGTGAGAAGGCGTTAACCCATCAAATCAGCATCGCGCCCGGCAAGATGTTTTCCACCTCCAATATCTGGACACCGTTTTTCCGTTTCAATACCTCATGGGGATGGGGCGAGCGGGAAGAGCAGGCGGTCGTCCAGCTGGCGGGGGTAATCCGCGAAATGATGCTGCACCCAGTCACACCTTGATGAAAATTCCTGAAGCGACATGACGCGCGGTCTACCTTTAGTAAGGGAGTGCGGATTGGTGACGTGACGTTGTCACGTACATGTCCGCCAGAACGTGTGCTGACAGCGAAAACAATGTCGATTTCAACAGGACGATGCTATGCAAAATCAATTGCTGATTAATGGTGAACTGGTGGCCGGCGAAGGTGAGAAGCAGGCGGTTTATGATCCTGCCACGGGTGAAGTGCTGCTGGAGATTGCTGAAGCGTCGGAAGCACAGGTGGACGCTGCCGTCCAGGCTGCCGATCGCGCGTTCACAGAGTGGGGACAAACGACGCCGAAAACGCGCGCCGAATGTCTGTTGAAACTGGCTGATGTGATAGAAGCCAACGCTGACGCGTTCGCAAATCTGGAATCCCTTAACTGCGGGAAACCGCTGCACTGTGTCCGGGGGGACGAGATCCCGGCCGTGGTCGATGTGTTTCGCTTCTTTGCCGGGGCCGCCCGCTGCCTGAACGGGCTGGCTGCCGGAGAATACCTCGAAGGACATACTTCGATGATCCGCCGCGACCCGGTTGGCGTTGTCGCCTCTATTGCGCCCTGGAACTATCCTCTGATGATGGCCGCATGGAAGCTGGCGCCCGCGCTGGCGGCGGGAAACTGTGTCGTCATCAAGCCGTCTGAAATCACCCCGTTGACGGCGCTGAAGCTGGCGGAACTGGCGAAAGATATCTTCCCGCCAGGCGTGTTGAACGTGCTGTTTGGTCGCGGCAAAACCGTAGGAGATCCGCTGACCGGTCACGAAAAAGTCCGTATGGTTTCTCTCACCGGCTCTATTGCTACCGGAGAACATATTATCGGGCATACCGCATCTTCAGTTAAACGTACCCATATGGAATTGGGCGGAAAAGCGCCGGTCATTGTCTTTGACGATGCAGATTTGGATGCCGTGGTTGAAGGCGTGCGTACGTTTGGTTTCTACAATGCTGGTCAGGATTGTACCGCAGCCTGTCGTATCTATGCCCAGAAGGGGATTTACCCCGCGCTGGTCGAAAAGCTGGGCGCAGCCGTTGCCAGCCTGAAAATGGGCGCGCCGGACGATGCTTCAACCGAGCTGGGCCCGCTCAGCTCCGCAGCGCATCTTTCCCGCGTTTGTGCTGCTGTGGACGAAGCCAAAACCCTTGGACATATCCGCGTCGTCACCGGTGGCAGTAAAAAAGAGGGGGCAGGATATTACTTCCAGCCAACGCTGCTGGCCGGGGCGAAGCAGGAAGATGCGATCGTCCAGCGAGAAGTGTTTGGCCCGGTGGTCAGCGTGACAGAATTTGAGGATGAAGCGCAGGTGCTGAACTGGGCTAACGATTCGCAATACGGCCTGGCCTCGTCCGTCTGGACAAAAGACGTCGGACGCGCCCATCGCCTCAGCGCACGGTTGCAGTATGGCTGCACCTGGGTCAATACCCATTTTATGCTGGTGAGCGAAATGCCGCACGGCGGGATGAAGTTATCCGGTTACGGAAAAGATATGTCGGTCTACGGACTTGAGGATTACACGGTAGTCCGACATGTCATGTTTAAACACTAAACCCTCATGCCCGGCGCAGTGCCGGGCGATTCAGCTTACCAGCCACATACCTCGTGTTCATTTTCCGTATCGTAGGCGCGAACGGTGTTCACCAGATCCTTCACGACATCTGCCGCGACGTCCGGGATCAACAGCTCCATTGGCGCTTCTGTTTCATAATCCACTGACACGCCGTTGCTGTTGTTGGTGACGGTCACGGTATAGGTAGCCTTACCCATTATTTACTCCTTATGCGTGTTGACCACTTTACCGATGCCCGCACCGCTGAGCGTGACGGCAGGATCCGCGAAAAAGTCGATATTAAAATAGGTGTCGTCGGTCAGAAGCTCAATGCGGTGCCATTTTTGCGGTGGGGAGATGCCAAAAGAACCGGCCTCAATGACCACTTCCAGATCGGGCTCGGTGGCGTCGCCATCGGCAAAGCCAAAGTAACGCACCGCACCCTGCATGACGGACAACCGACCGTACACGCCGGCTTTGGTGTTGTGATGGGTAAAAAGCGCTTTTGGGGCGGTCTCTTTATTCCAGAACGGCGTCGAGCGGGTATGAACAAAGTTTTCAGGAATACGTAACATCATAGTTTCCTTCATGTTGGCGGGTGCTTAAAGGGACTTAAGCACCTCAGGTTCAACAAAGAATTCAATATTGAACAGGGTGTCGTCGGTCATCACCTCAATGTGGTGCCATCTCTCTGGCGGGAAAACGCCGAAACGACCCGCTTCAATGACGAGCTCGCTGTCAGGCTCAGAGGTAAATTCATCAGCATAGCCCAGATAACGCACTGCGCCACGCATCACCGACAGGCGAGGGTAAACGCCCGGACGCGTGCCCGTATCAAGGTGACGTTTAAAAATGCCGGCGGGGGCCGTTTCTTTGTTCCAGAAAGGCGTGGAACGGGTGTGAATGCAACTCTGCGGAATGCGTAGCATGTTTCCTCCCTTAAAAGCCTGCTGTTATTAAACTGCTTTCTGAGGGGATGGATTTATCAAAAAGTGCATTTAATTTGCATGTTATCAATAATAACCGTTTTGCTTTACCCGGCGTTGTTACACAAGGTACTCAGTTGTTATTATCCATAGTATTTAAGTGGTTATGATGTAACGAAAAAACTTGATCTGTGTCAACATATGACGCATATTGCGTGCGGTTATTTTTCGGCTCAGGTAAACAGAATGACGTTGTATCAAAAGATGTTGGTGTTCTACGCAATCATGGCCTCCATCTGCGCATTAATCACCTGGTTCCTGTCTAAAGATCGTAAACGTATTCGCCTGTTGAGCGCACTCCTGGTGGGATCTACCTGGCCGATGAGCTTTCCTGTTGCCCTGTTGATCTCTCTTTTCTGAAGCACGCTTCCAGAATCAGCATCCAGACATAGCATTCCATACATTGAGGCTGTATAAATATACAGTTTGTCATACATGGAGTGCTTATGAACAGTTTCTATTCGCAGCAAGCAGGCTGCACTGTGCGCTGGCAGGATCTTCCCGGTTTCGGTGACCCGGTTGTGTTTATCCACGGGTTGGGCTGTGCATCGTCGTATGAATATCCTCGTATTGTCTGTGATACCCGTTTCGGGGGGCGCAGAGCCATTCTGATCGATCTTCCCGGTAGCGGTTACAGTGACAAACCTGACATCTACCGTTATCGCACGAGCGAACAGGCGCAGGTGGTGGTTGAACTGTTAAACCATCTCGGCCTGGATAGTCTATGGCTCTATGGTCATAGCATGGGGGGGAGTATCGCGATCGAAACGGCAACGCTGTTAACGTCGCGCGTTAAGGGCCTGATAGTGTCTGAACCCAATTTTCATGCGGGTGGCGGGATGTTCAGCCGGGCAATTGCGGCCCAAACGGAACAACATTTTCTGGCTCAGGGCTATGATGACATGCTGCGGGCGGAAACGTCGCCGTGGGCTGGAAGCCTTCAAAGTAATGCCCCCTGGGCCGTCTGGCGCGGCGCAACAAGCCTGGTCGAGGGCGTTAAACCTGACTGGGAACACCTGTTCTTGTCATTGCGCTGCCCGGTAATGTTAGTTTTTGGTGAGCGATCCCTGCCTGATGACGATTTTAATCGTCTGCAACAAAACGGCGTTGCTGTAAAAATTATCCCTGATGCGGGCCATTCAATGTCCTGGGAAAACCCGTCAGCGTTGGCTCAGGCTTTGTCTGGCTTCATAAACGGCTCATGAATGGGCAGCCCGCATTGTTGCGGGCTGGAATGATTAAGACAGCAAGGCAGACAAGGCTTTCCGTGCCGCAGGCTGAACGTCATACGGACACTGATAATCCACGTTCTCAATCGCGCGGGTGTAGAGCGCAACCAACCAGTCATAAACATAGGCTGTCGCCGCATGGACAGGCTGCTCGCCAAGTCGGGTAAGACGGGGTGAAGCGCTGCTCACAACGGGCGTCACAAAAATTGGCTCACCTTTGCGGATCCGGCTTGCAGGCCGTTCAGAGACGGGTGTCAGTTCATAGCCAAGCCAGCTAATGAAATTGCCTGTCGCGGCATGCAGCTGCGCGGCGCTGCTTTTATCTTTTTCTGCAATGCGTTGCAGTTGCAGCGGCAGATCCAGCCGATAGCTGGTAACGATCAGCACATCCGCAATCTGCTGTAATACCTCTGCGTCCAGGCCCAGACGGGCAGCCGCCGCGTCGTTGCGACTCCACTGACGAAGATGGTTAACCCACACGTTATGGGCCAGCCGCGCTTTGTCTTTGGTCTGCAACGCGCCTGGATTTTCCTGCGTCTCTTCCGCAAACAGATCGATAACATCGTTAAACAGGCCGTTGACCTGTTCCTCACGAGGCTGGTGGACGGTCAGCAGCGTCTCAAACGCGTTTAACGGCGGCAGAAGCCCCTCAAGCAGTTCACCATGACGAGCGGCACTGCCTTGCAGCGTTCGGACCATTTTTTCGGCCATTGCCCGCCCTGCGCCTGGCTCCTGAGTGAGAGGCGCGACATATGGGCGCATCAGCGTTGACAGCGACTCTTGTAACAGCCTTTTCAGCGCGCGGAGACGCTTCTGGCGCTGTGCCGGCAGGGTAGCCTGCGACAGCCACTCAATCACTCGCTGCATGCTGTGGCTATCGAGCGCCTGAAGCGTGCCCCAGCGCAGACCCGGCTGGCCCAGCAATTGCTGCACCGCTTCGTCCAGATTCTGCTTTGTGGTAAACCGCGCATCATGAGGGGTAATGGCCCAGACCAGCCCCGGCAACGCGGATTCTTCAACCGGCTGCGTCTCTTTGACCCAGTTTTGCAGGAGCCTTGCCGTTTTCGCGGTCTGCTGGTGGTGCGCCGTTGCATTGCAGATAACCAGGACATCCGGCTGAATGTGCTGACGATAATGCTCCAGCAACCACAGGCATTTTGCCTGCATCATCAGCGGCGTGTTTTCCTCAGGAATGGCCGGAATATCAATGACGTCAACGTTATCCAGCACGCAGTTCTCAACGGGCAGCACCACTTCGCGGGTCAGAGATGCCAGTACATCAACGGGCAGGCTAATGGCGTTAAGCAGCTCGCCGTTTTTTACCGGATGAAGCAGTGTTTCCTGTGCTTCCGGCACGGTAAACGCCCCGTGAGTAAGAAAGCCTTCGCAGGGTAGACCAAAGCTGTCCACCAGCAGACTCAACGGCGCCGCAAGTGCGCTGGCATGGCTGGTTTGATGCAGCACCTGGGCGAATTTAAGCCACTGCTGGGTTAACTCCTGCTGCTCACCCCACAGCAGAGACCAGACGCTGGCGCGGGTGCTGAGATCAAGCGACGGAACCAGCAGAGCAAACTGGTGCCACAGGGCATCATCAATATGCTGCTTAGCGCCGGGTACTACGCTTTGCCAGAACCGGGCAATGGTCGCGACTTCCCGCGCCGTCATTCCCGGCACGCTCTGCGGTTGTCGCAGCGCTCGCCACTTCTCAAGCCGGGCTTCAATCACCGATTTATCCACCGCGCGGATCTGCGGATCCAGCGTGGTGCGCGCGATAAACAGCTGCACCAGCTCGGCCTCCGTTACCAGGCGCAGGCGCAGGGGAAACGCGTCGTCTGCGACCTCGCGGGACGCTCTGCTGAAACGCACGGCCATGTTGGTCGGTGCATGCCCGGGGTTAATATGCGAGAAGTAATCAAACGTGCGTTGACCCGGCGTAACGTTCAGCCGTTCGTCCCCGCTGTCGCACAGGGCAGCCAGCAGGTGCGCTTTCGCGGCCTGCGAGTGGCCATATAGGCCGATACTGCCCTGGCTGACAAGGGCGCGATCGAGCGCCTCTTCACGCGCGCTTACTCCGTTAAGGCGGGCAAGCAGGGCGTCGGCTTCGTTATCCAGCATCGGGGCGTGCTGTCGCGTCTCGTTGATCCACCCGATTAAGGCCTGAGTGGTGGCAGTCGTCGCAGTCATTTGAGGTATACGCTCCCGCTGTCGATCCAGTAGTGGCTGCCGCTGTGTCGGCGATCGGCCAGAGTATTCAGTTTAAAGGTCAGGGCATCCGGCGGCACTGGCGTGCCGTCCTGTAGCCAGGCATCACTCAGCTCGAAAGATTCCGGACCTTCCTGTTTAGTGCCGCCACGCAGCTTCAGGCGCACGTTCAGTACGCCGTCGCCCGCAATGGCTTTCGCCAGCTCGGCAGAATTGATGCTCAGGGTATAGAGCGGTGTCGCGGGCCAGCGGGCATTGGCCAGCTGCCGGAAGCCGAGCGTAACGTTGCCGCGCAGCGGGAAGTGCAGACGGGCGTCCAGTTTCGCGCCGGGTTTATCGAGGTCGATATCGTGATACCAGACGTTCTCGTCCCGCAGGGTATTGATCGTGTTATCCAGCACGCCCAGATAGCGCACCGTAGAGTACGCGCCGATATCCGCTGCTTTAAAGTTAAAGCGCGGCAGACGAAGATCCAGCGCCAGGCTACAGAGCATCGCTCCCACCGCAGCGGTGGATTTCGGGTTGCCGATCCGTCCCTGCTGGCTGAACGGATACCATTCATGAACCTGATATTTATCCAGCCAGACGATGCGGTTGACGGGCACCGGTTGCAGGTGGCGAATCAGGGCCTGAACGCCCGGCAGACAGCCCGGCCGTCCCGTGATCAGCAGGATATCGCAGCTGTAGTGAGAGATCGCCTCACATACCGCATGAAGCGGGGCGGCAAGCGTGAACTGACCCGCCAGCATGGCGTCCCGCATCTCCCGAAAGCTGACGTGCAGCGGTACGCTGAACAGATCGAAGTGTTCTGAGCCGGCAGGCAACGCATGGTCAATCGCCTGCTGGAGATAATTCATCACGTTGCGCGTCGGTTTTTGCGTAAGCAGGTCGCCAAAGGTGGCATGCAGCCCGGCCAGCGGATCGTCAACATCGCTCGATTCCCACGCCGCCAGGATCGCGTGACCTATCGGCATAAAAAGCTGAAGCGCCGTCTGCTGGCGCAGGACCGCCTGGGTATCGATCCGCCCGGAATCACCGAACAGGGATGCCATCAGTTGGGAGGCATCGGCTATGCCGGATTTCTGAAGCTGGGTTTGCAGCGCGGGCAGAACGTAGCGCTGGATCACGTCCAGCAGCGTATCATCGCCAGCGACCTTGAACCCTTCGCGGAACAGCAGCTGCGGGGTGATTTTGACGTTATTTCCGGAACCATCATCTAACTGATAGTGCGTGATAGCCATATCCGTCGTGCCGCCGCCGATATCAATCGAGGCCACGCGCAGCGCACGCCCCGGCTGGACGCCAGGCTCAGGCGCGCGATCCGGACGGGCGAGGGAGGCGAAAAAGGCCTCGGTCTGACCACCGAAATGGGAAATGGCTTCGTTATACAGCCACACCAGCTGGCCGCAGCTGGCCTCGTCCCACTCCATCTGGATCTCAGGGACCGGCACCACGCTTTTTTCCTGCTGCTTGCGGCTGGCAAAATCTTCATCCTGCGGGTGCCAGCCCATCGCTTTCCAGACGATGGCGATGGCTTCGAACATGCGGCGACGGAAAATCTCGCGCTCCTGTTTCGGCATTGCCGAAGGCAGGGTGAGGATCAGCGTCCGCAGCTGGCGGGGAGAGGCCGGGAAGCCGAGCCGCAAGCGGGTGGCCACGCTGTTAATCTGGCCAAGCGCCTGAGCCAGCAGCTCGCAGAGCATGTGCGTCATCAGGGTGCTGCGGCTGTACTGCGGAGAGAACACCGGCAGACGCTCATCCTGCGGCAGCGTAAAGAGTGGTTCCCCGTCGTCGTTCATCAGGTTCATCAGCGGAAACGCAGTTGCCAGCGGTTCGCGCTGGGTTTTGCTGTTCATCTGGCTAAAGCGCCAGTCCTGCACCACCGGCGTCTCGTCCCACAGATAGCGACGCGGGCTGGAAATTCCACTGTTGCCTTCCGTGCCCAGACGCTGCATTGCCAGCTTACGCGCTTCATCACCCACGCGGACAATGGACGGCCAGACGAATGCATCCTCCCGGCCGCTTTCCACAGAGAAGTGCTGCTTGCCAAAACGCGCTTCGGAAAATTCAAGACGGCTGGTAAACAGCGGCTCATTCAGGAACTGTGGCTCACTCAGAGATCGTACCTGAAGTTCAGCCGTCTGGCGCAGGCCGTCGTTGGCATCACCATGATCTTCAATAATCACGCCGCAGGTGTGGGTGTTGCCTACGTCAAGGATCAGATCGACAGGAATAGCAGGGGTGCTCAGGGTATGGGTGACAAACTTCACTTCCGGCACGGTGAGTTGTTCCCCGAGCATGGAGAGCAGGTTGAGCCAGTGTGCCTGATATTCAAAGCTGCGCATGGCCTGATGCAGCTCCCGCTCGGAGCGTTTTTCAACCCCGTCGGCAAACTGCGTAAAGGCTTCGCGCAGCCAGCCGTCAATCCAGGTCTGGTCAAGGAAACTCTCAACCTCACTGTCGCGCCAGGCGAGCGCGAAACGCGTGCCGTTAAGGATATCGTTTTCAACCGGCGACAGCGCAGACGTCGCATGCTCTGCAATCTGGCTGTCGAGCGCGACGGTGACCCGGTGCGTATTGCCAGCCGCGTCGGGCGTGGAAAGCTTTCGTACCTGGACGCGCGCCCAGTTATCCGGGCCATCAACAAACGTCCGCGGCGGGTTAAAGCGCAGGAAAGGGAGCGGCAGCCAGACGCCGTCCAGCACGTTCAGGGAGTTATGCAGTGGAATGGTGCTTTCAGGCTTGACCACTTCCGGCTGCCCGCCATCGGTGGCAGGCAGCGTGTACCGGCCGTTAACCAGATCAAAATCCAGGCGCAACAGCGGGCCATTTGCCGTTTTACGCACGAAACGCCCGTTGCTGGCAGTGTCCTGCGGAGTCAAGCCAAAATCGAGAAACTGCACGCCGCTGTTAGCAATCAGCGTCACGCTCTGTTTATAGTCGCAAAGATTAACCAGCATAGGATCAGACACCTGCTTTCTTGAACGTCAGAGGAACGATGGTGTTGGCATCGTAACGTGCGGTGCATTCCGCCACGTCGCTGGCACCTGCCTTACAGGTCACTTCCGGCATCGGATAGCGTGAACCGTCGGTGCAACGAGCGTTTCCGCGCGTTTTGATCAACAGCTCGCCGTTGCTGTGTAATCCGGAAAAGACGTCTACCCGGCAGACAATGTTGTCGCCATGCACAACCCGGGCGAAACCTTTATTGTTCTGGATCTGGTAGCGCAGCGACGGCGGTTTGCCGGTGAGCGGATCCTGCACATCGAGAAACGCGCGCCAGGTGCCATTCAAGAAGCGCGTTAACCCCGCTTTGACCTGGTTTGCCTCCATCACCATCGCATCTTTCGGTATCGCGGTAATGACCACTGGTTCGGCTGCCGGTGCAGGCGTTTTCACCTTCGGCTCTACCACTTCGGCCTGGTGCAGCGGGAGTTTCAGCTCAAGCGGCTCGACCGTCTTTACGGGGGCCGGAGCAATGGCGACAGGCACTGGCGCTGGTGTGGCAACAGGCGCTGCGGTCGGGGCCTGTTTTGGCCAAAGCAGCGGGGTGGCAATGGCCGCAATAATGACGGCGGCAACCGGCAGCAACCACAGGGGGGAGCGACGTTTTTTCTGCATGGCCGCCGGTGCGGGCTCTGGCGGCGCGGCGTTCATGCGCACCGGCTCTGGCGTATACAGTTCATCTTCGGTGATACGGACGGTAGCCACAGGCGTGATAAGCGGCGCGTCGGCCTGCTCAAAGGTCACTACCGGGGCCGGTTCTTGCTCCTGTTCAGGTTCAGGCTCGTTAATCACCACTGGCTCAGGTTCAGGGACCAACGATTCGCGCAGGCAGTCCAGCACGTCGTCGCGCGCGTTCTCGTTAAGATTGACGAAACCCCAGAAGCAGATCACCGGTTTGCCATCCACCAGGAAAACAAAGTTTTCACCGGGAAACTGAAAGGCTTTTGAGAGCAGAGAGCCAAACAGTTGCTGCGCCGTTTTCGGTGACTGAAGGCATTTTTTACTCAGAGACTCCACGCTGGCGAGCGTGTTTTCCAGATAGCGTAGGGCGCGATAACGATCATCTTCATCCGCCGCCTTCCAGCTGGAGACGGTTCCCTCAACCGGGGAGTACCAGTCAACGCGATCGCCGCCGTCGTAGACCTGGGGGATGGCCAGACAATCGACGATAGCCTGTTGTTTGCGCAACCGAAGCGCTTCGCGGATTTGCAGCGCTGATTCAAAAACGGCCTGTCCGCCGCCACCAACGGCCTGAAAATCATCCAGATTACCGCTGCGTAAAAGTGTTTTTGCCACGATTTGGTCCTGTAGACTTCTTCACGCCATTACTTTAACGAAACAGCTAAGCAAGCAAACGGCGGAGGAGACGATAAAAGGGACGATTTCTTGCGGCATTGATCGTGATGGTTGTGCTTGACGAATAATGAACCTTAAGGCAAATCGGTTTCTGCGGGGTGATGCTAAAACCAGCGAAATGTACGGCTTTAGAATAACCTGATAGTGATTCGTTATTTGTCAGGCCAATACGTCTGTGCTGTTATTACTGTTCACTATAATAAAACCGAAAGGGTAATAACCATGTCTACAGGGAAAACCGTGCTCGCCCTCGCGCTGAGCGCGCTGCTACCGGCAAGCGCCGCATGGGCGGCAAATAAAGACACCATTATCTACTGCTCCGAGGCGTCGCCGGAGTCGTTTAACCCGCAGATCGCCAGCTCTGGACCTTCGTTTGTCGCCAGCTCGCAAACGCTGTATAACCGTCTGATTAACTTCGACCCGGTAAAAAACACGCCGGTGCCTTCTCTGGCCGAGTCGTGGACCATTTCGCCAGACGGCAAAACATACACGTTTACCTTGCGTAAAGGGGTAAAATTCAACAGCAATAAATACTTCAAACCTACCCGTGATTTTAACGCTGATGACGTTATTTTCTCCGTTATGCGTCAGAAAGACCCTAAGCATCCCTATCACAATGTTTCCCAGGGTAATTACGAATACTTTAATGACGTGGGCCTCGACAAGCTCATTCAGGATGTGAAAAAGATCGACGATTATCACGTCCAGTTCACGCTGAGCGAACCCAACGCGGCGTTCCTGGCCGACTGGGGAATGGACTTCGCCTCGATCCTCTCTGCCGAGTACGCGGACGCGATGCTGAAAAAGGGGACACCTGAAAATGTGGACACCTGGCCAATCGGCACCGGCCCGTATGTGCTTCAGCAGTACAAGGTGGATTCGCTGATCCGCTACGTCGCCAATCCGAACTACTGGGACGGTGAGGTGCCGACCAAACACCTGATCTTCTCCATCACGCCAAACGTTGAGACGCGTCTGGCGAAGCTGCAAACGAACGAGTGTCAGATCATTCCTGCGCCGTCGCCGGTGCAGTTTGAAGCGATCAAGAAAAACAAAGACCTGACCCTGCACTCGGTGGATGCGCTGAACGTGGGGTACCTGGCGTTCAACACGGAGAAAAAACCGTTTGATAACGTGCTGGTGCGCCAGGCTCTGAATTACGCGACGGACAAAAAGGCCATTGTGAACGCGGTCTTTATGGGGTCTGGTACGGTCGCTAAATCGCCGATCCCGCCGAACATGCTCGGCTTTAATAAAGACCTGAAGGATTACGGCTACGATCCGGAAAAAGCGAAAGCGCTGCTGAAGCAGGCGGGTCTGGAAAAGGGCGCGGAAGTGACCCTCTGGTCCATGCCGGTTCAGCGTCCGTACAACCCGAACTCACGACGCATTGCGGAGATGATCCAGGCTGACTGGGCGAAAGTGGGTGTGAAGGCGAAAATCGTCTCTTACGAGTGGGGTGAGTACCTCTCCGGCATGCGTAAAGGCGAGCATGATTCCGCGCTGTTCGGCTGGATGTCTGATAATGGCGATCCGGACAACTTCGCCGATGTGCTGCTGGGTTGTAACAGCATCAAAACCGGATCTAACGCCGCGCGCTGGTGTGATAAGGGGTATGATGAGCTGGTGCAAAAGGCCAAACTGACCAGCAACCCGGACGAACGTGCGAAGCTGTATGGACAGGCACAGGAGATTTTCTATCAGCAGGCACCGTGGATTGCGTTAGCTAACGGCAAAACGTTCTACGCGACCCGCAGCAACGTGACCGGGTACAGCGTGAGTCTGATGGGCAGTGACTTCTCGAAAGCGAAGCTGAACTGATCGTATTCTTGCCGGGGGGCGGCTATGCCTTACCCGGCCTACAGTTAGCACCCGGCACGTGATAAGGAGTGACAATGTCACATTTAAACAAAGTTATCGCCCGCGTCGATGCCACCATCGAAGAGAGCGTGATTACCCACATGAACGAACTGCTGATCGAATTAAGCGACGATGCAGAGCTCAGCCGTGAAGATCGTTATACCCAGCAGCAGCGCCTGCGTACCGCGATTGCGCATCATGGCAAGCAACATAAAGAAGAGGCGGAGGCACGCCATGCCCACCTCACGCAGGGTGGGACTATCCTGTAAGGGTTAAAACTGGCGCCGTGCCACCAGCCAGGCGCCAACCACCAGCATCACTGCGCCGCAGACCGGGCCAACCAGCGCGCGCAGGGGAACGCCGTTGCTCTTGAGGATGTCCATCACCAGACCGCCAATCAGCTGGCTTGCCACCAGTACGGCAATGGTCGTTGCCGCGCCCACATTCTGATATCCGCTAATACTGGCAAAGACAAAAAATGACCCCAGCAGGCCGGGGATCAGTGTCCACCAGCGCACCGTTGACGCCAGTTCGTTAAACCCCGCCATGCCATTTTTCACCAGCAACATGCTGACAAACAACACAATCCCCACCAGCGAGTTCAGCAGCATGGCGATAAGAATGGTGGAAGAGGATTGCGTAATGCGCACCATAAGGGTGTTTTGTACCACCAGCCCAATCCCGGCGGCCACCAGAAATGCTAACGTCAACGATTGATTCATGGCAGAGCATCCGGATCGCTGCGCTCATCGAGCTGGAGTTGCATAAAGGTTAAATCCAGCCAGCGACCGAATTTGGTTCCTACCTGCGGCATATTTCCGGTGGTAATAAAGCCCAGGGTTTCATGCAGATGAATCGACGCCTGGTTCTGCGCCTCAATACCGGCAACCATCACATGTTTACCAATCTGGCGGGCTTCCTTAATTAATTCCGTCATTAGCAGTCGACCAATGCCTTTGCCCTGATGATCGGGATGAACGTAAACCGAGTGCTCCACCGTATGGCGAAAACCGTCGAATGCTCGCCAGTCGCCAAATGAGGCGTATCCCGTCACTACACCTTCTTCTTCACTGACCAGCACCGGATAACCCAACAGCGTGCGCGCCTCAAACCATGCAATACGGTTATCAGTATCGACAGTTGTATCGTTCCAGATTGCGGCGGTGTGCAGCACCGCATGGTTATAAATTTCACCGATAGCGGCACAATCTTCTTTGCAGGCATGACGAACAATCATGGTTAACCTCTGGCTGTGTTGTTCACTATAGTAGTATGATTTTCTCACAATATTACACAGTTCATGTATTCCATCGCTACGACAAAATCCCTGTTTTTTTGTCACAAAACTGCCCCGAAAAACCATCCGTACACTATAGTATGACGTCATGAATACAATGACAGACAATATGAATCAACGCATTAGCGCCCGCATACGCCTTGAACGCGAGTCGCGTGGCTGGTCATTAAGCGAACTGGCCGAACGGGCAGGTATCTCACGCGCCATGATCCATAAGATTGAACGGGGTGACAGTAGCCCAACGGCGACGCTGCTTGCGCGGTTATCCGGTGCCTTCGGTATTAGCATGTCTACGCTCATTGCGCGCGCGGAAATGCAGGAGGGCAAACTATTACGTCTGGCGAACCAGCCCGTCTGGCGCGATCCGCAAACCCACTATTTGCGTCGTCATGTGTCGCCGCGCACCGATATGCCTATCGACCTCGTCCAGGTGGAGCTACCCGCAGGCAGCGATGTGCCGATGCCCGCTTCCTCTTACGCGCTGGCGCGACAGCTGATTTGGTTGCAGGCAGGTGAACTGGTCTTTCTGGAGGGGGATACCCGCCATGAAATGAAGGCCGGAGATTGTCTGGAACTCGGGCCGCCGAACGACTGCCGGTTTATCAACGAAACGGATGAATCGTGCCTCTATCTGGTCGTGCGGCTTAATCAGTCCGGCTCATAATGCAAAGGCGATCCGCTGGATAACGTGCCAGACTTGAATGACATTTTCAGCAGTAAGGAGCGAAGAATGAATCAATCAACTACGCAAAACCGACGCTGGGTACTGGCTTCCCGTCCACACGGCGCGCCGGTTGCCGAAAATTTCCGCCTAGAAGAGCAGCCGATCCCCACGCCCGCAGAGGGACAGGTGTTATTACGCACCGTATGGCTCTCGCTTGATCCGTACATGCGGGGCCGTATGAGCGATGCGCCATCCTATTCACCTCCTGTCGAGATTGGTGCGGTGATGGTGGGCGGCACGGTAAGCCGCGTCGAGACCTCCCGCCATCCGGATTATAAAGAGGGTGAATGGGTGCTGGGTTACAGCGGCTGGCAGGAGTATGAACTGTCCGACGGGCAGGGGCTGGTGAAGCTGGGTGAAAACCCGTCGCATCCTTCATGGGCACTCGGCGTGCTCGGGATGCCGGGCTTCACCGCGTATATGGGGCTGCTCGATATCGGCCAGCCTCAGGCGGGGGAAACGCTTGTCGTGGCGGCAGCTACGGGGCCGGTCGGCGCGACGGTGGGGCAGATCGGTAAAATCAAAGGGTGCCGGGTCATCGGCGTGGCTGGCGGGGAAGAGAAATGCCGTCATGCGGTCGACGTGCTCGGTTTCGACGCCTGTCTGGATCACCATGCGGAAGATTTTTCTGAACAGCTGGCGAAAGCCTGCCCGCAGGGCATTGACGTGTATTATGAAAACGTCGGCGGTAAAGTCTTTGACGCCGTGCTGCCGCTCCTGAATACCTCCGCGCGCGTGCCGGTTTGCGGACTGGTCAGCGGCTACAACGCGACCAACCTGCCGGAGGGGCCGGATCGCTTGCCGCTGCTGATTGGGACCATCCTCAAAAAACGCATCCGCATGCAGGGCTTTATCATCGCTCAGGACTATGGTCATCGTATCGACGAGTTCCAGCAGGAAATGGGACGCTGGGTGCAGGAAGGCAAAATTCACTATCGCGAGCAGGTCACCGAAGGGCTGGACGCGGCGCCAGAGGCGCTGATTGGGCTGCTGGAAGGGAAAAACTTCGGCAAGGTCGTGATCCGCGTGGCGGCAGACTAAACAGAGCATCGGTTATGGCGGGCAAAGTCCGCCATAATTATTTGTGAAGATACGATATATTGTCTTTAATTAATCCATAAGCATTGCGCGCCATCGGCCCAGCTGAGCCAGAAGTGGTAAACGTAATAGTAATTGAACAATTTTTATTTTAACGCGCGCCCTTCATACCAGGCATGACGATACAGGATATATCAAACCGGCGATGTTTTTTTAAACAGTCGCTGAAAATGGCATTTTGTTTTGGCTACGGGAATTAAACATGCTTGATTTGGAAAATCTGGAAAAAGCACAAAGAATCAGTCTGACGATGCAAGTTGAGAACAGTTTAAAGGGAGCGTTAATTACGGGCTCATTAAAACCTGGGGCTCGTCTCATCACGAAAGAGATTGCCGATAAATTAGGCACCAGCATCACACCAGTGCGCGAAGCCCTGCTGCGCCTGGTGTCGGCAGGCGCATTACAGGCCACGCCTGCTCAGGCGTTTTTGGTGCCAGAGGTTACGCTGGAGCGTTATAACGAAATTAACGCCATCCGAAAACAGCTTGAGCCAATGGCCGTTGCGGCGGCGTGTCAGAATATGACCGAGACCAAACTGGATGCATTACGCGCGCTGTCAGATAACTTCAGCACCGCCATGCATCAGGGCGACGTGCAGAAGGCGATCCATGCCAACCGCGTGTTCCGGTTTACGCTCTATCAGTATGCCGAAATGCCGACCCTGAACTCGCTGATTGAGCAGCTATGGGTACGGATTGGTCCGTGTATCAACTACCTGCACGAAGAGATGAAAGATATCCCTGCCACGACTTACCATTATGCCGATCTGCTTTCTGCGCTTGAGCAAAGGGACGTGACGGCCAGTCGGGAAGCGATCGACCGAGCCATTGATGAAGCCAATATCCTCCTGCAACGGCAATACTACAGTTAAGGATCGCACTGGCGCACTTATTTTTTTATTCGTTTTAAAGTTCCCTGAGTATATTCCCGGCGCTTAAGGCTACCGGGAATGATGTTATTTTTTTACCGGCAACGTGCGCTGCCGGAAAATGTTTTACTCAAAGCGATAAGAGACCGACAGGCCCACGCCATAGTTACGGCCAGGGGCGGGTTCGTAATAGCGATTGTAGCCGGCGTTTACAATCTCTGAACCGACGTACTCTTTATCGAACAGGTTATCGACGCGACCAAAGATGTCCATTCCCCATTTGCCGTAATTGAGTTTATACCCGGTATTCAGACCGACCACGGTATAAGAGGGCGCTTTGGCGGTATTGGTGTCGTTTGCCATCACGTCGCTCATGTAGCGGGCATCTGCCCCCGCGTACCAGCCTTCCTCAGGCTCCCAGCCAAACGACGCATACCCCATATTACGGGCAATCCCCGGCATTCGGTTGCCGCTACAATCTGCTTTATCGCAGACGTTGGTACGGTAGGTCGCATCGAGATAGGTCCACGCCATTTTCAGCTTCCAGTTTTCGGCAAACTGCTGGTCGAGCGCAATTTCCACACCCTGACGGCGCGTTTTCCCCGCATTTTTGTAGGTAGTGCGACCATCTTTGTTTTCGTCTACCACGATCTCGTTGTCGGTATCCGTGCGGAACAGCGCCGCCGTCAGGATGCCATTGCCGATGCGGGTTTTGCTGCCAATCTCATAGGTGTTGTTGGTTGACGGTTGCAGGTTGATATTGAGGCCGCCTTTGCCATCAGAACGGTATGAGAGTTCGTTGATGGTAGGGGTCTCAAATCCCCGTCCCGCCGCGGCATACAGGTTCCAGGCGTCGGTCACGGCGTATTTCACCGCACCAGCCGGGAGCCATTTATGGTAGCTGGCGTCACCGCTGTCATCGCCGTTTTGCGGGGTAATGTAATGATCGTTGGAGTCAAACCAGACGGAGCTGTAACGCACGCCCGCCTCAACGGACAGCTTTTGCGTGAGCTGCCATTGGGTTTGCAGGTAGGGATCAAGGTTCCACATCAGGTTACGTTCGTCACGGCGTTTGTTACCCTTCACGCCAAAATCCGGCACGCCGTTGTTCATCACGAAGTTTTCATACCCGCGGCGATTTTCACTCATATTTTCGTAGTTCAGGCCGGTGGTAAACGTTACCGGCACCAGAAGCTCACCGCGGTGGGTCCAGCGGGTATCAATACCCTGATAGTGGCGCTGCATATCAATTACGCCACCCGAATGCGCAGGATTTTCAGTCTGCGCGGTATCCGGAATGGACTGGTACTGGGTCATTTCACGCTCACCGGCGTACATCATCACGCTGAGGTCGTCCTGTTCGCTCAGCTGACGGTCGTAGCGGATCCCGGCCTGGGTCTGCTTAATGGTTTTACGCGTGTTGTACTGATCGCCACGGGGTGACTGGCGTGGGTTGTTCTGCCACTCCTGATAACTCAGTCCGCCCGGATCGTTGGCTTTCATGTCCACGCTGTTAAAAATCAGCGTTAGCTTGCTGACATCATCAATGCGCACGCCCAGTTTCGCGTTGGCGAGGTTTTTCCGTGCGCCGCTGTGGTCGCGATAGCCATGTGTGGTGAAGCGGGTGGTGGATACCGCATAGTCCACATCCCCCGCCTGAGTCCCGTCGCCCACCGCACCGGTGGCCTTCATGCCGTAACGCCAGGTGCCGTAACTGCCGTAATAGCTGCTGGCTTCAATTGTGGCTGGCTGTTGTCCGGTCTGGGTGTTGATGTTGATTACGCCGCCGGAGGCATTGCCGTACAGGGCAGAGAAGGGGCCGCGCAGCACGTCGACGCTCTCAATGCTGTTGAGGTCTATGTTTGACGTCTGCCCCTGGCCGTCGGGCATGGTTGCCGGAATGCCGTCCACGTACATGCGGATCCCGCGTACGCCGAAGGTTGAACGCGCGCCGAATCCGCGAACGGAAAGTTGCAGATCCTGAGCATAGTTCTGGCGGTTCTGGATTTGCAGGCCAGGCACGCTCCCAAGGGATTCAGAAAGGTTGATGCGCGGTGTGGCATGTCGCATATCCTCGCCGCTCACCACGCTGACTGCGGCCGGGGTGTCCAGTTCGGAGACAGTTTGCGGCGTGGCGCTGACGATCAGGGTCTGTTCATCCGCGGCCATCGCACTCAGCGGGCCAAAAATGACGGGAGCGAACAGCAGGGGTAGTGATGCCTTGCGGGCAGTAATAATTTTCATGGAGTAAACCGGTTAAGAAAAATTCGAACCAAATCAACTGGAACCTGTGTATATATGTTAAATCCTTTGTAAATGTTATGAAAACTATAACCGCACATTTCGTGAATGTAAGGCTTTGAAGGAAAGAAATACTCCACATTCAACTGATTAATGATTACTATTCTCATTAAAATAACGGCAAAGCGATGACTTTGCCCACCGGAAGTGATGTCAGCGGTAAATCTCCTCATTTAAAAAGGAATTGTTATGTCTTTACGTCATCTGTGCTCGCCGCGCCTGCGTGGGTCTCTGCTGTTGGGCTCTTTACTGTTTGCCGGTACGTTCCAGGTTCATGCCGCTGAAGAGATGTTGCGCAAAGCGGTCGGCAAGGGCGCGTATGAAATGGCCGTCAGCCAGCAGGAAAACGCGCTGTGGGTTGCGACGTCACAAAGCCGCAAAACCGATAAGGGCGGCGTGGTTTATCGTCTGGATCCGGTCACGCTGGAAGTGACGCAGGCGATTCATAACGATCTCAAGCCGTTTGGCGCCACGATCGATAACGCCACCCAGACGCTGTGGTTCGGTAACACCGTCAACAGCGCCGTGACGGCGATTGACGCCAAAACGAGCGAGGTGAAAGGGCGCCTGGTGCTGGACGATCGCAAGCGTAGCGACACGGTGAAGCCGCTTCAGCCGCGCCAGCTGGTGGCCGATGACACGACCAATACGGTGTACATTACCGGCATCGGCAAGGAGAGCGTGATCTGGGTTGTTGATGGCGCAACGCTGAAGCTGAAGGACACTATCACGAACACCGGCACGTTCAGCACCGGTCTGGCGCTGGATGCGAAGGCAAAACGCCTGTATACCACCAATGCGGACGGCGAGCTGGTGACCATTGATACGGCAACCAACAAAATCCTCAGCCGTAAAAAAGTGCAGGATGACGGAAAAGAGCACTTCTACCTGAACCTGAGCCTGGACACTGTCGGCCAGCGTGCGTTTGTGACGGATTCAAAACAGCCAGAAGTGCTGGTGGTGAATCTGAAAGATGGCACCGTGATTCAGAAAATCGCCGCGCCAGAATCGCTGGCCGTACTGTTTAACCCGGCGCGTAACGAAGCCTATGTGACGCACCGCGAGGCGGGCAAGGTGAGCGTGATTGACGCCAAAACCTACAAAGTGACCAAGACCTACGATACCCCGGTTTACCCGAACAGCCTGGCGCTGTCTGCGGACGGTAAAACGCTGTACGTAACGGTGAAACAGAAATCAACCCGTCAGCAGGAAGCGACCCAGCCTGACGATGTGATTCGTATCGCGCTCTGATGTGGGATTTGCCCGTTGGTGGTGCGCTTACCGGGCATAAAAAAACCATGAAATGCAGGCCGGGTAAGGCGAAGCCGCCACCCGGCTTTTTTATTAACGCGACGTCTCTTCCACCAGCGGACCGTCCTGTTTGTCATCTCCAGGATGAACCGGTGCGGTACTGTGGATTTCATTCACGCGTTTACGAACGCCAAACCAGCCAGCAATCAACAGCACCGCCAGCAGCGGTATTGTGGCGATGGTGTAGGTACCGTTCGGGTAGTCGAAGGCCATCAGCACCAGCACGCTCAGCAGGAACAGCAGGGTAAGCCAGGAGGTCACCGGTGCGCCCGGCAGCTTGAAGCTGACGTCAGCCGCTTTTCCTTCTTTGATCGCTTTGCGCAGACGCATCTGACACACCACAATAAAGGCCCAGGAGGCAATAATGCCCAGTGCAGCGACGTTCAGCACGATCTCAAACACCTGAGACGGCACCAGATAGTTCAGGAACACGCCAAAGATATACACCACCAGAGTGGCCAGAATACCCGCGTAAGGCACCTGCTGCTTGCTCATCTTCGACATAAACTTCGGCGCAGAGCCCCCCATCGACATGGAGCGCAGGATACGGCCCGTCGAATAGAGTCCGGAGTTCAGGCTGGAGAGCGCGGCGGTCAGTACCACGATGTTCATGATGCTGCCCACGTACGGCACGCCCAGCTTAGAGAAGAAGGTTACAAACGGGCTTTGGCCCGCCTGGTATGCGTTCCAAGGCAGCAGCAGAACCAGTAGCACCACGGAGCCCACATAGAACAGGCCGATACGCCAGATCACGCTGTTGATGGCTTTTGGCACCATCGTCTGCGGATCTTTGCATTCACCTGCCGCCGTACCGACCAGTTCGATGGAGGCAAAGGCGAACACCACCCCCTGCACCAGAACCAGCGCTGGCAGCAGGCCGTGCGGGAAGAAACCACCGTTATCGGTAATCAGGTGGAAGCCGGTTGCGTTACCGTCCAGCGGTTTACCGGTGCCGAGGAATACGGTCCCGACCACCAGGAAGATCACAATGGCCAGCACCTTAACCAGCGCGAACCAGAACTCCATTTCGGCGAACCATTTCACGCCGATCATGTTCATGGTCCCGACAATTGCCAGCGCTCCGAGGGCGAACACCCACTGCGGCACATCGCCAAACGCGCCCCAGTAGTGCATATACAGCGCAACGGCGGTGATATCGACAATACCGGTCATTGCCCAGTTAACGAAGTACATCCAGCCCGCGACATACGCGGCTTTTTCACCAAGAAACTCGCGGGCGTAAGAGACAAAGCTGCCGCTGGAAGGGCGGTGGAGTACCAGTTCGCCGAGCGCACGAAGGATGAAGAAAGAGAAGATCCCGCACACCAGATAGACCAGGGCGAGAGCGGGGCCAGCCATTTGCAGACGTGCGCCTGCACCTAAAAACAGACCTGTACCGATAGCGCCGCCGATGGCGATCATCTGCACCTGACGGTTGCCCATCGCCTTGTGATAGCCCTCTTCATGAGAGTTCAACCAGCGACGTTTCGCAGCATGATGATCGGCTGCGCTTTTATTGCTTGTTTTCATTGAGTTACCTGTTTGCCTGTCTGAACCATTAACGTGATAGTCCTGCCTGGCAGATGCCGAAACAAACGATTGCTTCTGCGCAGACACATGCTGCCTTTCCAGTCATTCTGTGTATGGATAAGGCAAAACATGGCGAGGCATCCTACCCGCAATTGATAAGCGACGCAAAATATAACCGTGCCGAAAGTGATGCACGTCGAAGGAAATCGTGTGGTCAGAGCAGACGGGGATCACAACGCGCTGAATCGTGGCGTTTTTTTAGGCAAAAAGGTCTGCGAATGCTGATTTAATCATCAGGTTTACTTAATAGTTACTTATAGGTAGAGACTATGTATGCCGCAGGGCTGCAATAAGTAATGCAAAGGCGGTAGTGTGCTGGCGGCGGCTCGGATAATACAGATGGTATCCCGTAAAAGCCGGACACCAGGCTTCAAGCACACCCACTAACCGGCCCTTAGCAAGGGCGTCCTGAACCGCATCTTGCGGAACATACGCCAGCCCCAGACCGTTTTCGGCGGCATCGATGCGCTGCGGCAGGCTGTTGAGGATCAGCTGGCCTTCAACCCGCACGCGCAGCTCACGTCCGTCCCGTTCAAATTCCCAGGCATATAATCCGCCGCGTGTGGGCAGGCGCATATTAATGCAGCGGTGCTGATCGAGCTGCTCCGGCGTTTTCGGTATGCCGAAACGTTGCAAATACTCTGCTGACCCGACAACCGCCATGCGCATGTCCGGCGCAATACGTACCGCAATCATATCTTTCGCCACCTGCTCACCCAGACGCACCCCCGCGTCAAAGCGGCCATCGACAATATCAGTCAGCCCATTGTCCACCGTGACTTCAACGTTGATGTCAGGATACTGCGCCATAAAGGGTTTAAGCACAGGCCACAGCACCGTAGACATGGCGTGTTCCCCGGCGTTAAGGCGAATATTCCCGGCAGGTCTGTCGCGGGTATCACGCAACGCGGTGAGTTCCTGCTCGATCTCCAGCAGATGGGGGCTTAAGCGCCTAAAGAGTTGCTCGCCGGCCTCGGTAGGGGCCACGCTACGGGTGGTGCGGGTTAACAGACGGACTTCCAGCCTCGCTTCCAGCTTGCGCATTGCGTGGCTGAGTGCCGACTGAGATACCCCAAGCTGCGCCGCGGCGCGGGTAAAGCTGCGCTCCCGGGCGACGACCATAAAGGAAAGCAGATCGTTGAAGTTGTCTTTTAACATGGCGGCTTACTCGATTTATGAATTGAACTCATGGTTCCTTTCTGATTATGCACTCTAATGCTCCCCATGGCTTTACGCTACTGTTAACGCAACAGCAAACGAGGAGTAAATCATGAAAATTATCCGTAGCGGTTCGTTACCTTCCGTTCAGGGTCCAGAGGCCTGGTTTACCGGCAGCGTGCGCATTGACGCGCCTTTCCAGGCGACTGAACCGGCAAAAGTCGGTGGCGCGACCGTCACCTTTGAACCCGGCGCACGTACCGCCTGGCATACGCATCCTCTTGGACAAACGCTGATCGTGACGCAGGGGCGCGGCTGGTTACAGGAGTGGGGGAAAGAGGCGGAACCGCTGAATCAGGGGGATATCGCCTGGATCCCACCCGGCGTGAAGCACTGGCACGGCGCAAGCGCGCAGACGGCGATGACCCATATCGCCATCGCAGAAGCGGTCGACGGGAGTCCGGTGGCGTGGCTGGAGAAGGTCACCGACGAGCAGTATCCGAACGAGTAGTCTGGCGTTTCGTAAACAAATTATTAACGTTATGATTCGATCCGTTTTCTTCAGCATTTGCAGGCGGAACGGTGAAAATCAATATCATAGGTACCAGCGGAAGTGGGAAAAGCACGTTTGGCAGGCGAATCGCGGAGGCGCTGGCTATCCCTTACATTGAGATGGACAGGCTTTACTGGCGAGCGAACTGGCAGGGAACACCGGACGATGAGTTTCTTGCAACCCTGGAAAAAGCGCTCGCCGCCTCGCCTGACTGGGTCCTGGACGGGAATTACAACCGCACACGCGACGTTAAGTGGCGCGACGTCGATCTGGTGGTGTGGATAGATCGTGGGTTTATCCGCACGCTCTGGCAAGCGGTGACGCGGGCCTCCAGACGCGCCTGGCACAAACAGGAGCTCTGGCCCGGCACGGGGAACCGCGAAAGCTTTCGTCGGTCGTTCCTTAGCAAGGACTCTATTATCATCTGGACGATCAAAACCTGGCGCAGCAACCGCAAACGCTATCAAGCGGATATGCAAAACCCGCAGTACAAACACATTCGCTTTCTCCGCATTACCCGACGGCAGGATGCCGAAAGACTCATTGCCTCGCTTAATTCACGCCGATGACAGACTCTCTATTGCCGTTTTCCGGCAATCCAAATGTAAATTAATTGTTTCTCAGAGGTGAAATCCGCCTTTAATAATGACGACATGTTAAGTCAAACGAGAACGCAACATGTCATGGCGAATCAGCATTCTGGATAAAAGCCCCGTCGCAGAACACGAAACAGCCGCCGATGCGCTGGCGCGAACCTTAGCACTGGCGCAGCAGGCAGAAACGCTGGGTTATCACCGCTTCTGGATTGCCGAACACCACAATACCCCGCAGCTTGCCAGCCCCTCGCCGGAGCTGCTGATTGCCTGGATCCTCGGGCAAACAAAGCGTATTCGCGTGGGCTCAGGCGGCGTCATGCTGCAACATTACAGCCCCTACAAAGTCGCCGAAAATTTTAACGTACTGGCCGCCATTGCGCCGGGCCGGGTTGATCTGGGCGTTGGCAAAGCGCCCGGCGGTCTGCCGCTCTCTACCCGCGCTTTGCAGTACGGCCTAAATCCGCAGGAAAAAGGCAGCTTTGCAGACCAACTGACGCAGCTTGATCGCTGGATCCGCCCTGAAAATCAGTCAGCGGAGGAGGACGTTCGCGCCACGCCGCTGCCGCCGGTGCCTGCCCGGGGATTTCTGCTGGGCGCCAGTACCGAAAGCGTGCTGCTGGCGGCCTCCCTCGACTGGCATTTTGTCTTTGCCGCCCATCTGAATGGTGATCCTGAGCTGCTGCGCGAGGTCGTCACAGCCTGGCGTCAACACAGCGTCCGGGAGGTGATTGTGGCCGTGCAGGTCATTGTTGCCCCAACACAGGCTGAGGCCGATGCGCTGGCGCAGAAGGTTGAAGTGTGGGGTGTGGAGCTGGCAAACGGACAGCGCGTCACCGTCGCCAGCGAAGAACAGGCCTACGCCTTTGCGCGGCAGGCGGGGAGTGAACCGGTGCGCATTGCGCGTCGGGCGCAGTCTCTGCTGGCCGGAACGGCGGCGTCGGTGCTTGAACAGCTCAACGCGCTGCATCAGCAGTGGGGGATTGACGAATTTATCATCGACACGCCGGTCGCTGATGGCGCAACGCGCGTGCAGTCCCTGCGACTGCTGGCCGAGGCGCGTCTTAACAGGGAGGTTACCGTATGAGCTTTAGCGAACAACTGATTGCCTGGCGTCGTGAGCTGCACCAGAACCCTGAACTCTCCGGTCAGGAGGTCGAAACAACGGCCCGCCTGCGCGAGTGGCTGACGGCAGCCGGGATTGCGCCGCTGCCTTACGATCTCCAGACCGGGCTGGTTGCGGAGATCGGCACGGGCAACGCACTGGTTGCGCTGCGCGCCGATATCGACGCGTTACCCATCGACGAGCGCAGCGGGGTGCCGTTTAGCTCCCGGCGTGCCGGGGTGATGCATGCCTGCGGACACGACATTCACACCAGCGTGATCCTCGGCGCCGCGCTAAAGCTGAAAGAGCGGGAAGCCTCGCTTAACGGTCGCGTGCGGATCCTGTTCCAGCCTGCGGAAGAAAATTTCGGCGGAGCGAAAAGCATGGTGCGGGCCGGGGCGTTACGCGACGTACGCGCGATTTTCGGAATGCATAATGAGCCTTCACTGCCGGTCGGCGAGTTTGCCACGCGCGGCGGCCCGTTCTATGCCAACGTCGATCGCTTCGTTATTCACGTGACCGGCAAAGGCGCGCATGCCGCACGTCCCCATGAAGGCAACGACGCCATCGTGCTGGCAAGCCAGCTGGTAACCGCGCTGCAAAGCGTAGCCAGCCGTAACGTCAATACGCTGGATTCGGTTGTTCTGAGCGTGACGCGCATCGCCGGGGGGAATACCTGGAATGTGCTGCCGGAAAGCGTTGAGCTGGAGGGCACGCTGCGCACGCACCGCACGGAAGTGCAGCAGAACGTGAAAGCGCGCGTCGGTGAAATCGCCGCCGGATTTGCCAGCGCCTTTAGCGCGCAGATCAACATCACCTGGTACGCCGGGCCCACCGCGCTGGTGAACGATGAGCACTGGGCCGTGTTTGCCACCTCGGTCGCGCGCGAAGCGGGATATGAAACCCGGCATGCGGAACTGCACATGGGCGGGGAGGATTTCGCGGTCTATCTGCAAAACATACCCGGCGCGTTTGTCAGCATTGGCAGCAACAGTCCGTTTGGGTTACATCACCCGGCATTTAACCCGGACGAAGCATTAATCGAACCCGCTGCCCGCTATTTTGCTCAGCTCGCGGAAAAAGCCCTGCAACACGTTTAATTAATTTGAGGTGAATATGACTGCACATCGTCAATTGCGGCTGGGGACCATTTTGCATGGTGCATCCGGTAATATGTCTGCCTGGCGCCATCCCGCGGCGGTCGCGGATGCCAGCATTAATTTTGATTTCGTTAAAGAAACGGCTTTAAAAGCAGAAGAGGGCAAGCTCGACTTTATATTTGTGGCCGACGGCCTTTATATTAACGAGAAATCCATTCCGCATTTTTTAAACCGCTTTGAGCCGCTGACGGTGTTGTCCGCGCTGGCGAGTATCACCTCGCGCCTGGGGCTGGTCGGCACGTTGTCCACCTCCTACAGCGAGCCCTTCACCGTTGCACGCCAGTTCGCCAGCCTCGATCACCTGAGCAACGGACGCGCGGGCTGGAACGTGGTGACCTCACCGCTGGAAGGGTCAGCCAGGAACTTCTCACGTGAAAAACACCCGGAGCATGCGCTGCGCTACCGCATTGCCGATGAGTATCTCGACGTGGTGAAAGGACTGTGGGATTCCTGGGAAGGGGATGCCTTTATCCGCAATAAAGAGAGCGGACAGTTCTTTGATGCGTCGAAACTGCATACTCTGGATCACCACGGTGATTTCTTCCAGGTTTCCGGCCCGCTGAATATTGGCCGCACGCCGCAGGGACGTCCGATTGTCTTTCAGGCTGGCGCGTCCGACGACGGTAAAAAGCTGGCGGCAAAACACGCTGACGCCATCTTTACCCACCATGACACGCGGGAAGAAGCCCAGGCTTTTTACCGCGATGTTAAACAGCAGCTGGAAAGTCACGGCCGTCGCGCAGGGGATTTACATATATTCCAGGGCGTCAGCGTGATTGTTGGAAACGACGCCGATGACGTAGAAAACCAGTATCAAACTACGGCGGCACTGGTCTCCATTAATGATGCGCTGAATTACCTCGGACGATATTTCGAGCATCACGACTTCAGCCAGTATCCCCTCGACGCGCCGTTCCCGGATATTGGCGATTTGGGCAAAAACAGCTTTCGCAGCACCACCGATGAAATCAAGCGTAACGCCCGTGAGCGGAACTTAACTCTGCGTCAGGTCGCGCTGGAAGCCGCATCGCCGCGCCCGCGTTTTTCCGGCACACCGGAGCAGGTGGCCGATGGTTTACAGGCCTGGTTCGAAGAGAAGGCGGCGGATGGCTTCATCATTCAGGGCGGCACGCCGGACACCTTTCCGCGCTTTGTCGACCAGGTGGTGCCCGTTTTACAGGCGCGCGGCCTGTTCCGCACCGACTATCCCGGCACCACGCTGCGCGAAAGTCTGGGCTTAGACGAGCCCAAAAATCAGTTCACACAACAATAAAAGAGAAAAACGCTATGCAGAAATCATCGCTTATTCTGGCGCTTGCGCTGGCCTTTACCCCTGCCGTCTGGGCAGAGAACGTCAATATTAACGGCACCGGCGTGAGCATTGAGGCCAATAAAACGCCGATCAATACCGCCAAAAACAGCGATGCGATCGCGCAACTGCCGAAAGACTATCGCTTTGCCGTGCCGGGGAAATTTACCGTGGCGGTGGCGGGACTGAATCAACCGCCGCTGACGGTCTTTTCCGACGACAACAAAACTCTGCTGGGAAGTGAGGTCGACATTGCGCGTCTGGTAGCGGACAGCCTCGGACTGGAGCTGAACGTGGTGCCCACCTCTTGGGAGGACTGGCCGCTGGGGGTTGCCTCCGGGAAATACGACGCGGCTATCAGCAACATCACCGTCACTAAAGCGCGCAAAGAGAAGTTCGACTTCGCCACCTACCGCAAGGATTCACTTGGCTTCTACGTGAAATCCACCAGTCCGATCAACTCGCTTGTGAAGGCAGAGGATATCGCCGGGCTGCGCATCATCGTAGGTTCCGGCACCAACCAGGAGGCCATCCTGCTGGCATGGAACGAAGAGAACCTCAAAAAAGGGCTTAAACCCTTTACGCCGATATACACCAAAGACGACGCGGCCCAAACGCTGGCGCTTCAGTCCGGACGCGCGGACGCCTACTTTGGCCCGAACGTGATCGGTGCCTGGAAAGCGGCGCTTAACGGTAAAACCAAACTGGTCGGCAGCGTCGACGGCGGCTGGCCGAAGGCGGCGCATATCGCGGTGACGCTGAAAAAAGGCAGCGGCCTGGTCGAACCGGTTCAAACCGCGCTGAACGGCGCGATCAAGAACGGAGATTACGACAAAGTGCTGAACCGCTGGGGGGAAGGCGTGGAGCGTATCTCCAGTTCCGAAGTTAACCCGGCGGGTCTGGGCGATTAAGGAGGCGCTATGCGCGAACAATTTCGTGACGTTTCGCCGGAAGATGCCGATCTTCAGCCCATTATCGAGGGGCTTTTTGGTGAATACGCCGCTCGTTACGGCGACTACTTTTCAAAGGATGCGGAAGTCGAGCTGACAGAGTGGTACCTGGCGCCGCAGGGGCTGTTTATCGTTCTGGAGCGCGATGGCGAGATCATCGCCACCGGGGCGTATAAGCCCTTCGACGAACATACCGCAGAGATCAAACGTATCTGGACGAATAAAACGCTGCGCCAGCAGGGGCTGGCCGCGCGCGTGATACAGGAGCTGGAGCGCCGGGCGGTGCTGGCGGGCTACAGCCACATCTACCTGACCACGGGGTTTCGTCAGCCGGAGGCGGTGCGGCTCTATCTCAGCCAGGGGTATCAGCCGCAGTTCGATCTCAACCGCGACCCGGAAGAGTACAGCCAGCCGCCGTTCGACGGTCGGCTGCGTTTCACCAAGACGCTGATCCGCGAAGCGCTCAGCAAAACCGCATAAGGAGCGACGATGAGCAACGTTGAAACCATAAAAGTGGTCCCGGCACGTTATCCGCTGCGCGCTGCTGGCGCCGTGGTGGCGCTGTTTGTGCTGGCGGTCGTGATTCAGTCCGTGGCCTTTAATCCGCGCTGGGAGTGGGCGGTATTTGCCCGCTGGTTCTTCGACCCGGTGATCCTCGAAGGCGTCGGCCAGACGCTGCTGCTGACGTTGATAAGCACCGTACTGAGCGTGGTGATTGGCGGCATGCTGGCGCTGGCGCGGCTCTCGTCATCATGGCTGTTGAGCAGCCTGGCGTGGGGTTACATCTGGCTGTTCCGATCGCTGCCGCTGATCGTGGTGCTGATTATCCTCTATAACTTCTCCTATCTCTACGACACGCTCTCTCTCGGCGTGCCTTTTACCGACATTACCTGGGGCAGCTTTGAAACCATCAACGTTCTCGGGCAGTTTTCTACCGCCATCGTGGGGCTGACGCTGGTGCAGAGCGCCTATACTGCGGAGATCATTCGCGGGGGCTTCCTTGGGGTCGACCACGGTCAGTATGAGGCGGCCGCTGCGCTAGGTCTGCCGGCGTGGCGTCGCACCGTGCGCATAATTCTCCCGCAGGCACTGCGCACCATCCTGCCGTCCGGGTTTAACGAAATTATCAGCCTCGCCAAAGGGACGGCGATGGTGTACGTGCTGGCGATGCCGGAACTGTTCTACACGATCCAGATGATCTACAACCGCACCCAGGAGGTGATCCCGCTGTTGATGGTGGGGGCCGTCTGGTATCTGGTGATCACCACCGTACTGTCTGCCATCCAGCATGTTATTGAGCGTGGACTCGCCCGCAGCGAGCGCCGCTCCGCCGTAAACCAGAACCGGGCGGCGAGTCGCTCGCGTTCGGTCACCACTTCGCCAGCACAGGAGCCTGTTCATGCAAGCCTCTCCTGAAGGTCACATTTCCATTACCGGCGTCAGTAAGTTTTTTGGCCGACATAAAGCGCTCGATAACGTCACGCTTGAGATCCCGCCGGGCTCCGTGACGGTGATCCTCGGCCCCTCTGGATCGGGAAAATCGACGCTGCTGCGCGCCATTAACCATCTGGAGCGCGTAGACGAAGGCTTTATTCAGATTGACGGGGATTACATCGGCTATCGCCGTCAGGGTGACAAACTCTACGAACTCAAAGAGAAAGAGATCCTCAAACAGCGCGTCAACGTTGGGTACGTGTTTCAGAACTTCAATCTTTTTCCGCATCTCACGGTGCTGGAAAACCTGATTGAAGCACCCATCGCGCATAAAAAGTTCAGTAAAAAAGAGGCTGTTGAAAACGCCTACAGCCTGCTGGATGTGGTAGGACTGCGCGATAAAGCCGATGCCTGGTCGCGTCACCTCTCCGGCGGCCAGCAGCAGCGTATCGCCATTGCCCGCGCGCTGGCGCTGCGCCCGCGCGTGATGCTGTTTGATGAACCAACCTCGGCGCTGGATCCGGAACTGGTTGGCGAAGTGCTGGACGTAATTAAAAAACTCGCCCGTTCCGGCACTACGCTGGTGGTGGTCACCCATGAGATCGGCTTTGCCCGGGAAGTGGCGGACCAGGTGGTATTTATGGTCGACGGTAAAATTGTGGAGCAGGGCAGCAGCGATGACGTTTTAAACCGACCGTCTCATCCGCGAACGCGCCAGTTCCTCTCAAAAGTGCTGTAAGGAGCGCAGATGAAATATGGACTCCTGGCGGGGCTGGTCTTCACGACGGCGAGCCACGCCAGCATTGATTTAAAGGCCAACGAACAGCCGCTGCCGGTGACGGTTGATCAACAGGCAGTGGCGAAAATCCCGGCGAACTATAAATTTGTTGAGCCGGGTACCCTCACGGTGGCGATTTCAGCCCTGAATTCTCCGCCGCTTGCGCTGCTGGCCAGTGATAACCGCACCCGTATTGGCAGCGACCCGGATATCGCCCGGTTGCTGGCGGGCAGTCTGGGGCTGAAGCTGAAGCTGGTGCCAACGGCGTGGGAAGACTGGCCGCTGGGGATCACTTCCGGGCGCTATGACGTGGCGTTGGTGAATATCGCCGTCACCGAGCAACGTAAGGAGAAGTTCGATTTTGCGACCTATCGCGTCGATTCCCTGGCCTTCTCGGTGAAATCCACCAGCAACGTACAGTCGATCACCAGTGCGAAAGATCTGGCCGGGAAAAAGGTGATTGTCGGGTCTGGCACCAATCAGGAGCGTATTCTGCTGGGCTGGAACGAAGAGAATAAAAAGGCCGGGCGCGAGCCTGCGTTGCCGGTTTACCTGACCGACGACGCCTCAGGCAATCTTTATATTCAGTCCGGCAGGGCGGATGTGTTCTTTGGACCGCAGTCCGTTTCGGCCTACAAAGCCGCGTTAACCGGCAAAACCCGCGTCGTGGGTTTAGGCCCGAAGAAAGCCTATGTCGCCACCACAACCAAAAAAGGTAATGGGCTGGTGTATGCGTTGCAGGCTGCGCTGGACGGTGCGATTAAGCGCGGGGAGTATCAAAAGGTGCTGGCGCGCTGGGGGGAAGCGGGCGAAGCGGTGACGTCTTCAGACGTTAATCCGCCCGGGATAACCTACTAATGGTGCTCTATACCCTAAATAATTCGAGTTACAGGAAGGCGGCAAGGGAACGAATCCCCGGGAGCGTACATAAGTACGTGACTGGGGTGAGTGAATGCAGCCAACGCACCTGCAACTTGAAGTATGACGGGTATACACTTAGGGTTTTCATCCCTGAGGGGGCAACATGATCAAACTCTATGACGTACCTGGCTGGGGATCGGCAATCAGTGAAGTGATGCTGACTCTGGCAGACATCCCGTATCAGTTCGTCAACGTGGACGGGTTTGACCAGCCCGGCCCGCAGCGCGAATTGCTGTTGAAACTGAACCCGCTGTGCCAGGTGCCGACGCTGGAGCTGGAAAACGGGGCGATCGTGACGGAAACCGCGGCGATCGCCCTGATGGTGCTCGACAGCCGTCCCGACCTCGCGCCGCCCGTTGGGCAGGCCGAGCGCCAGCAGTTTCAGCGCCTGCTCATCTGGTTTGTGGCGAACGTCTATCCCACCTTTACGTATGCAGATTACCCGGAACGCTGGGTGCCTGATGCCCCGGAACAGTTGAAGAAAAACTGCATTGAGTACCGAAAATCGCTTTATCTGTGGTTCGACAGCCAGCTCAGCGCCTCGCCGTTTGCGTTTGGCAAACAGCTGACGCTGCTTGACGTCTATATTGCCGTTGCGCGTACCTGGGGTCCACGCCATGAGTGGTTTGCCACCAACACGCCTAATATTACCGCCGTCGCGGATGCCGTCTGCGCGCTGCCGGAACTGCACAAGGTGCTAAAAGCTAACGATATAATCTGATAACGTGGAACGCTCACCTATAAAAGGAGCCCTGCCCATGCCACACGTTGATATCAAATGTTTTCCACGCGATCTGACTGACGAACAAAAAACGGCCCTGGCGGCGGATATCGCCGAAGCGATCGCCCGTCATCTGAACAGCAAAGATCGCTCAATCTCCGTGGCGCTTCAGGAGATTCAGGAAGCTGACTGGAAGGCGCAGGTCTGGGATACCGAGATCGGCCCGAAACTGGATGAACTGATTAAGAAGCCCGGCTATTCGATGTAACTTGCCTGCCGGGTGGTGCAATATCACCCGGCGATCCCCACTTTTATTCCCTTTCGCAAAAATCGATAATAAAAACCATAACGATTCCGCTACAATTCATCCTTCCGAACAATATTCGTTAAATCAGCAGGTAAGCACTGCAACTGCACCAGATTAAGTACAAATTAGTAAAAGGATAATTTTTCCATGACAAAATTACCTCAGTTTTCACTCGCCTTTATTCATCCTCGTTACTGGCTCAGCTGGGCAGGCATTGCCGCGCTCTGGTGCACGGTTCAGCTTCCGTACCCGCTGCTGTTGAAAACAGGTCACAGGCTTGGGCGTCTGGCTATGCGCCTGCTTCCACGCCGCGTGGAGATCGCCAGACGAAATCTTGAGCTTTGCTTTCCTGATATGAAAGAGGACGAGCGCGAGCGTTTACTTGAGCGTAATTTTGAATCGGTTGGAATGGGCGTCATCGAAACCGGGATAGCGTGGTTCTGGCCTGACTGGCGCGTGCGGAAACACTTCAGCGTGACCGGCTACGAACATATGGAACAGGCGCGGGCGCAAGGTAGGGGCGTGGTGCTCATTGGCATGCATTTTCTCACGCTGGAATTAGGCGCACGCATCTTTGGCATGCTCAACGCGGGTATTGGTGTGTATCGTCCCAACAATAATGCGTTGCTCGACTGGCTGCAAACGCGCGGTCGTCTGCGTTCCAATAAAACCATGCTTGACCGCTATGACCTGAAGGGCATGATCCGCGCACTGAAGCAAAACGAGATCCTGTGGTATGCCCCGGACCACGACTATGGCAAAACGAATAGCGTGTTTGTGCCGTTTTTTGCCGTCCCGGACGCCGCGACAACTGCCGGGAGCTACATGCTGGTGAAAAGTGCCAGACCGGCCGTGATCCCGTTTGTACCGCGCCGAAAAGCAGATGGCACAGGGTATGAGCTGCTTATTCTGGAAGATATCAGCGATACCTTGCAGGGAGGCGATAAAGCGTCGGTGGCCACGCAAATGAACAGAGCGATTGAGCGCGCCGTGATGATGGCGCCTGAGCAATATATGTGGCTGCATCGCCGGTTCAAAACCCGCCCTGAAGGCCAGCCGGACCGGTATAAACGCAAAAAACAGGTCGCGTCTACTGCAAGAACCTTATCTGCCAGCGATATTTCGGACCGGTCGAGTATCCAGCAGTAGTCGGTCAGGGCGGATGCCGGTGCGCTCCGCCCTTTATAAATCCTGCCGCGCTGGATAGAATTAGCGCATCCACATTGACGGGATGCCCCACATGACCGGAAGAGTCGATTATCATCTTGAAAAATACCTCCTTACCGAAGCCGGCGAGCCCGAACGTTTGACGCGCCAGTGGGCCGAGGTGATGCGCGAGTGTCATGACCAGAAATCCGGGGCAGAAGAGCGGCTGCGTCTCGCGCTGCTGAACGTGGATTATGTGACCAGCTTTGAGCTTCCCTTCCGGTTACTTCTTACCCGTTCACCGCAGCTGATTGATGGCATCAGAAATGAGTTCCAGCTCAGTCAAAAAAATGTCCTGTTCAACGGCAAGCGGTTTGGCTGCGTTTACAGCCTTAAACAGGATTTGAACGGCATACCAGATGAATTTACCTACCACCTGAAGACCCGTATTCAGCGGATCGATGCGTCCGGTGGTTCGGAAGTGCCTTACCGGCAAATCGCTCAGCAGGTGAAAGCCCCCCGCGAGCGCCTCCAGCTGGCGCTGGAACAGGGGCTTGCGGTCACCGCGCTTGACGGGCTTTTCTGGTTTGGCCTCCAGCGCATAGCCGCCGACGTGCAGCGGTTAAGGAAGACCGGGATGAGAATAGTGACGTCCGATACGGAGGTGTTCGACACCTTTACCGGAACAACACGGCGCATTCCGGTTTATCGTCTTGAGGACGCTGCCGCTACTTAGCCTGGAGCAGGATCGCCAGCAGTCCCGGAAAGCGGGCGTCCAGATCCTCTCTTCTCAGTGAGATCATATTCTCGCGCCCCTGCGGGCGCTGCCAGATCACGCCGCTGTCGCGCAGCACGCGCCAGTGGTGAGTCATAGTGGATTTCACCACCTCTTCCGGGCGCAGCGCGTTACAGCTCAGTTCGCTGCCGTCGGCCAGCCTGCGAATAATCGCTAATCGCAGCGGGTTGCCGAGGGCGAACAGCACATTTTCCAACACTATTTGTTCAGGTTCCGGGTGGTTTGGGATCATCGTTTTCCTGCGTCTCGCGTGAGATTGAGCTATATCAACAATAGGTCAACCGTTAAAAAATAGTTCGATAATACTCGTACAATAGGACTATTATAACAAACGAACGTATACGCGACCATCCCGGTCGTCACAAACCAGTCTTGAAGACTTAAGGAAATATCATGCCCCGACCCATTCCACTCGAACGTTATCGCAACATCGGTATCTCCGCGCATATCGATGCCGGCAAAACAACCACCACTGAGCGCATCCTGTTTTACACCGGGATGAGCCACAAGCTGGGTGAAGTACACGATGGCGCGGCAACCACCGACTGGATGGCGCAGGAGCAGGAGCGCGGGATCACCATTACGTCGGCGGCGGTAAGCTGTTTCTGGCCTGGTATGGACAGAGGCTTTGAACCGCACCGCATCAATATTATCGACACCCCCGGGCACGTGGATTTCACCATTGAGGTGGAACGTTCCATGCGTGTGCTCGACGGCGCGGTAATGGTCTATGACTCCGTCGGTGGCGTGCAGCCGCAGTCGGAAACCGTCTGGCGTCAGGCGAATAAATATCATGTTCCGCGTCTGGCATTCGTCAACAAAATGGACCGCCCGGGCGCAGATTTCTTCCGCGTGGTGCGGATGATGCAGGAGCGGCTGAAAGCCAATCCTGTCCCGATTGTGATCCCCGTGGGGGCAGAAGAACACTTCACCGGCGTGGTGGATCTCATCAAGATGCGCACCATTCTGTGGGACGATGCGACGCAGGGCATGGCATTTAGCTACGCGCCGGTGCCTGACGATCTGCTGAGTACCGCCCAGACGTGGCGAGAAAAAATGGTCTCGTCTGCGGCAGAAGCCAGCGATGAGCTTATGGATAAGTATCTTGAGACGGGGGAACTGGATGAAGCGGAAATCATCAAAGGACTGCGGATCCGGACTATCTCCGGTGAAATACAGCCCATGCTGTGCGGCAGCGCTTTCAAGAACAAGGGCGTGCAGCGCATGCTCGACGCGGTGATTGAATTGATGCCGTCTCCACTGGACGTGCCCGCTATTGATGGGGTAGACGAAGACGGACAGCACGCCGAGCGCCACCCAAGCGATGATGAACCGTTCTCGGCGCTGGCCTTCAAGCTGATGAGCGATCCGTACGTCGGCCAGTTGACCTTCATCCGCGTCTATTCCGGCATACTGCGTAAAGGCGACGCGGTGTACAACCCGGTGAAGGGCAAGAAAGAGCGTATCGGGCGCATCGTGCTGATGCATGCCAACGATCGCCATGAGGTGGACGAGCTGCGCGCAGGGGATATCGCAGCCTGTGTCGGGCTGAAAGACGTCACCACCGGTGACACGCTGACCGACCCGAATGCGGTGATCACCCTTGAACGGATGGAGTTCCCGGATCCGGTTATTTCGTTGGCGATTGAGCCGAAAACCAAGGCCGATCAGGAGAAAATGGGGATCGCCCTACAGCGCCTGGCGGCGGAAGATCCGTCGTTCCGCCTGCACACGGACGAAGAGTCCGGTCAGACGATTATCTCCGGGATGGGCGAGCTGCATCTGGAGATCATCGTCGACCGCATGAAGCGCGAGTTTGGCGTTGAGGCGAACATTGGTCGTCCGCAGGTCACCTACCGTGAAACCCTGCGTAAAGCGGTGAAAGATATAGAAGGTAAATTTGTCCGACAGTCCGGCGGGAAAGGGCAGTACGGTCATGTGGTCCTGAGCCTTGAGCCGTTAGCAGCCGGGAGTGGTTTTGTGTTTGAAGATGCCACCAAAGGCGGGGTGGTGCCGCGGGAGTACATCCCGTCGGTGGAAAAAGGGTTGCGAGAAGCCATGAATACGGGTGTGCTGGCGGGCTATCCGGTGGTGGATGTGAAAGCGACCCTGACGTTTGGTTCTTACCATGACGTTGACTCCTCGGAGATGGCCTTCCGCATGGCGGCGATCCTCGGCTTCAAAGAGGGCGCACGGCGGGCGGACCCGGTTATTCTTGAGCCGGTCATGCACGTTGAGGTGGAAACGCCGGAAGAGTATGCCGGGAACATTATGGGCGATCTCTCCTCCCGTCGCGGCCTGGTGCAGGGGATGGCAGAGCAGTACGGCAGCCAGATTATTCGCGCTGACGTCCCGCTGGCTGAGATGTTTGGTTATGCCACCACGCTGCGCTCGATGTCCCAGGGGCGCGCGACGTATACGATGGAATTCCATCATTTTGCGGAAGCTCCGCGGAATGTGGCGGATGAGATTATTGCGAAGCGTGTGAAGAGTTAATTAATTGCACATGGTAGTCATTTGGCTACCATGTGTCTTTATTATTGCGACAGGGAGTTTATGCCTGTTACTTAATTAGCGTCGCCGATCGCACTTTCCATTTTCCTTGCTCTTCAACGAGACAATCTGCAATAACATGATCTTGCTTCTTACCAAATGCGACATAGACGTTTGTGCATACGGCGTCAAAATCAGAATGTAAGACGGTTATCTGATTCCAGTCATCATCCCAGTCCTGCGCTTTGATAAACATATCCGCATCGGGCATATCTTTATCGTTACTGTCGCCAGAGTACATTTCTTTAATTGCTGCAATGGTCCCTGAGGCTACGTACTCGTTCATAATGTCTGGATTGAGTACGGGTGGTTTGTTCTGATCTAACTGCGCTATATACCATTGATTGAATTTAAGTGCCGCCTGACCCGGTGCATAAATATTTTCTGCGGCCGCGAGCGGAGACAGGGCGAAAAGTAAAAAGTAGAGTGGTTTCATTAATCATGCCTGAACAGTTCGTAATGAGGTTGTATGTTGCGGTAAGCCTGCCCAGGATACATGGTGCGTTGCACAAAATCGCTGATCCACTGTTGACCATCGTATATACAAACGTGACCGCTATCATGACCAACTATATTTTGGATAACTGCGACGTCACCAGCATGGGGTTGATCATATACCCTGTGAAAGCCTGCATTGACTAATGTGCGCCCCATATCTTTTGCCAGACGCGTGTTGGGGAGTTTTAATCGACCACCCGCTCTGATCGCTTCTGTTACGTAACGAGCACAATTACCCGTGCTGCTGGGCTGCGCGTGTGATTTCGCATATGATATTGCGCCATCTTTGTTCCATGACATGGATATTTCCTTTACGAAAGATTGTTTATACAACAGCTTCTGAAATATCCTCCGTTTAACATCGTCATGATAAACATAAAATGCCATTGAAATTTTATATAATTCATATGGGTATAATTAAAAAATCATTCCAGCGCCTTCACCATTTTCCCGCTCGCGACAAACGTACCCGCTCCCAGATGATGCAGCGTATTCAGCTTATCCCCGTCAAACTGCCAGCGTCCGGCGACAAATGCGCGTTCATCCGCCGCGGCGGAAACCACTTCGCCAAACAGAGTGTCATATTTCTCTGCCGCAGAGGTGACAGGTAATAACCGGCACTCCATCCAAGCCAGACATTTCTCTTCTATAACCGGCAGGTCAAGCTCAGGGCCATAAATAACCGGGATCCCGTAGCAGTTAAATTTATCCTCGTCGCGCCCGCTGACGCTGCCGACCGCCCAGGTCCAGTTGGCTGCCGCCACGCCGGGGATCACAATGCCGAATTTCCCGCTGCGTTCGATCAACTCCCGTGACCACGCGCTTTTGTCT